>NZ_JABXKL010000087.1 GCF_017114995.1 Nostoc sp. NMS9
TTAGCGCAAGTAAATTGGCCGGATGTATGATATTCTTGATTTATAGGGAATCTAAATCGCTAAAGCACAAAGGATCTCCAAGCACTTGCGCTCTAGTGAAGAAGCAAAATCCCATAAGTTAACCAATTGTTTGATGAACTGATGGTCTTGCTCCACAAGTCTCTGGAGGATTGTGGAAGTACTTGATCGGTAGCAGTTCCAGAGTTCGGGGGGACTTTGGTCTGCTTGCAGTTCATCAATCACTTTTGGGATAAACCCTTTATTCTTTACAGATAGTTTCTTCTTAAGTCCTTAGAAAGAATCGAAGTTTTGGCGAATGAAAGAATAGAACAAGCAATCGATAACAGTGTTTACGATTTAAGCAACTGGATAAAACAAACTTAATTTAATATCGATATCAATGAAACACCCTGGTATTTCAAAGGAATAAAAGAATAGTTAAGGGTGTTTTAAAATTTTCAAGCTTTGTTAATTTATCCTGCTCATACACGTTATTGTATAGAGTTAAAATCTACTTTATAAATTAAGGTATAACGGTGTATTTATTTATGATAATTACAGTGTATACAATTACTATGACGTAAAAATCTAACAGAAATATCAAATATTTTACACGTTTACAGCCTAACTTCAAAAAGCTAGTAAAGCATCAGGTTTAAATAATCGTGAAGTTAGGAAAATCTTTGTCAGTATTATTGATGAAGTATTTAAGATTTATACATTATTCAAGGATGCGATCTAAATGACTAAACCGAAAACAACCCGCAAATCTGTTCACGATCGCATCCTAAGTACAGCATCAGGCTTGTTTTATCGAGAGGGAATTCGCAACGTAGGTATTGACAGAATCGTTGCGGAATCTGGCGTTGCAAAAATGTCACTCTACAATCATTTCAAGTCAAAAGATGCATTGATTGAAGCGTGGCTGCGACAACAGGATGAACAATGGTGCGAATGGCTCAAAACCACGATTGAGCAACAAGCTTCTAACCCATCCCAACAACTACTGGCAATATTTGATGCCCTGCGGGAATGGTTTGAGGGCCCAGATTTTCGAGGTTGTGCATTCATTAATGCTTCAGTGGAACTAGCCAATGCTGACCATCCTGGACATCGAGTGGCATTGGAGCATCAACAATCGATTTACCGCTACATCAAGAGCCTAGCTCAAGCCGCAGAAGTTTCATCACCGGAACAGTTAGCCAGGCAACTGCTTCTCCTCGTGCAAGGTGCGATCGTGGTTGCGATGATGGAAGGAAGTTGGTCAACCGCTTCACAGGCGAAAAAAGTCGCGGCAATCTTAATCCAGACTGCATCAAAATCCGGCGTTACCGAAACAGTGCTGAGTAAAAAGTCTATGATATGATTTAATGTAAAAAATCACACTGCAACTAAGTTCGGAGCAGTCAGGGATGAGAATTCATTACTTACAACATGTGCCATTTGAAGGACTTGCTAGTATTGAACAGTGGCTGACAAAGAAAGATCATACTCTCTCCGCAACTAAGTTTTATAACGGTGACACTTTACCATCTGTTGATGACCTAGATTGGGTGATAGTAATGGGTGGTCCGATGAATATTTACGAGGATGATAAGTATCCTTGGTTGACGTTGGAAAAATATTTTATTGAAGAAGCAATCAAAAAGCACAAAATAGTTATTGGCATTTGTCTTGGTTCGCAGCTAATCGCTGATGTTTTAGGTTCCAAGGTTTACAAAGGTCAGGAAAAAGAAATCGGTTGGTATCCGATTAAAGTGACAACAGAAGCACAAAATTCTGCTGTTTTTGCTTCATTACCTGCAACTTTTACTGTGTTTCATTGGCATAGTGATACTTTTGACTTACCACCGGGTGCTGTAGGACTAGCCTATAGTGAAGTATGTGCAAATCAAGCTTTCATTTATGGAGATAGAGTATTAGGTTTACAATTTCACCTAGAATCAACTAAAGACAGCGTTCGGCAAATTATTGAAAATTGTGCTTCGGAATTAGTTACAGGTAAATATATTCAGAAAACCGAAGAAATGCTAGCACTTGATGATAATTTTAGTAATATAAACACTGTTATGTGTAAAATTTTAGATTATTTTGCTACTTTTATAAAATAAATTATTATTGCTCGCGCAACACAGTTCAGTTAATGTTTTGTTGTCTGGGAAAATAGTGGCTCTCAAAAACTGCCCATCTTTTGTACCGTACGGATATCATAGCTATTTTGTAGCAAATGCGTAGCGAAACTGGGGCGAAACGTATGATAGCCAACCCGTTTTTGAATGCCTGCTTTTCTAACAGCTTATTTTAAAGACTTTTCTAACCCACTTTTATGTAGATGGTGACGACGAGTTACTTGATTGCTAGATGATGCCTAACAATTCGCTTGGAGCGGACTGACGAAAGATCCTGGTGTGTTGCATAAGATTAGTTGCAGCCGCTCAAGCGCTGCTTCACATTATCTGTTAGGGATGTGGTTGAAGGTTACTTGGTCAGACACTAGGGTTAAAGTGTGGCGTAAAGCTATAATTTGAGGCAGCAACTTGAGGCTAGAAGCATGACTACAGTAGCAATTTTACCAACAAGAGACCCTAGCGGTGAGAAATCCTATCGTGCGATCGCAGGAGATAAACATTCTGTTGGCAAAACTGCGGGGCAAGCTTTAGATGCGTTAACTGCCCAGTTAGGTGAGACTGAGTTTAGTGCGCTACTGGTCATTCAAAGCTTTCGCCCTGACACATTCTTTAATGCCCAGCAACAAGAACGGTTATCAGAATTGATGAGATTATGGCGTTCAACACGAAATCAAGGGCAAGAATTGCTACCAGAACAACAGGCAGAACTGGATGAATTAGTTGAGGCTGAATTGAGAGCGGCAACAGCCCGCACTGCTGCGTTAATGCAGCCAGAGAATTGATGAATCCGTACTATACTGCGATCGCCCAACGAGCCAACCATCGTTGTGAGTACTGCCAAGCTCCTGAAGTCGTTTTCAATTTTCCGTTTGAGGTGGAGCATATTATTCCAATTTCTCGGCAAGGTGCAAATAATAAAGCAAATCTAGCCCTTGCATGTCGCTCCTGTAATCTGTGTAAAGGAACTCGTATCAATGGCACTTTGCCTGATTCCAATACTGAAGTTTGGTTATTCCATCCAAGAGAAAATCAGTGGAGTGAACATTTTCAGGTTGATGTTGAATCTGGCAAAATTAGAGGAATGACTCCAGTTGGAGAAGTTACAGTAGAGTATTTGGCGATGAACAGTCCTGCTCAGGTAGCAGCACGGCAATTATGGATTAGATTGGGGTTGTTTCCTTAGTCATGCAACACAACAACGCCCATGCAGCCGACCATTGAGAGGTTATCGGTAGGTCAATAACACCATTTTCTCTAAACAAAATGTGCATCTTTAGGATTGAATGCCAGCTTAATTATTTCATGGGGATATACATTGCCGAATATATGATTTCGAGGCACTCTGGCAATTAAAGTTTGTTCTCCCACCTTAACCCAAATACTAGAAATCCCAATACCATTTAAAACCCGTTCTACTAGCCCTTCAATAATTACCGAACATGAATTGTGTCGCATTGAAGAACTGGCATCGTAAAGATTGAAAGTATCGCCAGATAAACAACATGCAGTAATTGGCTTTGTGATTTCCCCAGGATATAAAAACTCTATCCCGTTTGCAAGTTTGATAAAACTTCCACGGCTACTCCGTTCTACCCGACACGGAATAATATTATCTATTCCTACCAGTCTGGCAAGCTGCTCGTTAGCTGGTCGGCGGATGATAGTTTCCAAGTTATCATCCTGTATAATACAACCATCAAATAAAGCGATCGCTCGATCGGCAAAATGCAGTATATCTGTAAAATTATGACTGACTAATATGACTGCTGATCCCCTCGCTTGCGCCCATTGTCTAATTTTCTCGATCATCTGGGGACGTATTCCCACATCTAAAGACGCAGAAGGCTCATCCAAAAGCAGCAATTCTGAATCAGCAACTAAACCGCAGGCAATACAAACTCGCTTTGCTTCACCACCGGACAGAGAACGAGCTGACTGATTTGCCAGGTGTTCACAGCCAAAAGTTGCAAGTGCAGTATGTACCGTTTGCTTAATCTTGTGTTTTGGTGTTCCGCGAAACTTTAATACCTTGGCAACATTATTAAAAACAGTGTCATCCAGTAGTAATGTTTCCTGAAATACCAAAGCCGAACGACGACGCAACAATGTTTTATTGGTATTGCGGACATCCTCTCCAAATAATTGCATCTCACCACGGTAAGGTTGCAAAAGATTGATTGTTCTTAACAAAGTGCTTTTACCAGCGCCATTGGGGCCAAGTACAGCAACCAATTCTCCAGGACGGACTGCAAAATTTTCAATTGACAGGATATTTTTACGTGTTTTGCTATCGACGCTCACCTGCCGCATATTCAAGGCATACTCGTTAGTACTCATAGAATTTTCCTGTCATGCTGTAGGATAGTCAGCAATACGATAACGGTGTATGTAATGATCAGCAGAATGTATGCGATCGCCATCGCAACATCGTAATTTCCTTTCCCTACTTCCAAAACAATCGCTGTAGTCAGGACTCTTGTCTGCCCCTTGATATTGCCACCCACCATCATGGATGCACCAACTTCCGAGATGACGCGACCAAAACCAGCCATGATTGCAGCCATTAACCCTAACCGTGCTTCTTTGATTAGCAACCAGTTGGCTTGCCACTGTGTCGCCCCCATTGATAACAGTCGCCAGCGTAGTTTCGGATTAATACTGATAATTGCCGCAAAACTGAAGCCAGCTACAATTGGAAAAGCAATGATGGCTTCGGCTATGATCATAGCTGTGGGCGTGTACATCAAATCAAAATTTCCTAAAGGGCCAGATCGCCACAAAAACAGACTGACAAATAAACCGACTACAACCGGCGGTAATCCCATACCGAAGTTAATCAAACTAGTCAGAGTCTGCTTACCGACGAAATCCACTAATGCTAGCCACAGTCCTAATGGTAGTCCCAGTAAAACGCTAATAGCTGTAGCTGTTCCAGATACGAACAATGTCATCGTCATGACTTGGAAAACGTCACTATCGCCACTGGTTAATAGCTCAAGAGCTTTCACAGCCCCTTCGATGATTGTATTCACAAATACAAATAAGGATAAAAAATTGGAAAATAATGGTGAAATATGCAGTAGAGCAACCCTTGATGATCTGATGCTCAAGTTTTTCTAAAAGCCGTAATCTTTCTCCGTTTTACCGCCATCAACATAAAATAGCGGTTGTTTGAACTCTTTTTTCCCGTGGGCTGCAATCAGTGTCTGTCCTTCAGGAGATAAGACATAATTAATAAACGCTTTAGCTCCTGCACTATTCACCCTGGGGAATTTCTGAGAATTTACTTCCATGACATGGTAGAGATTTAACAGTTTTTTATCTCCTTGCACCAGTACTGGCAAAGACAGGTTTTTCTTCTGAAATATATAGGTTGCTCGATCTGCTAAGGTATATCCTAGTTTTTGATTAGCAACTTGCAAAGTTTGCGCCATTCCTGAACCTGTTTGCTGATACCAAGTACCAGATGGTGTGATTTTTGCCTGTTGCCATAAATCTTTTTCTAGTTTGTTAGTACCTGAGTCATCACCCCGCGATACAAACAATGCTTGATTTTTAGCAATCAGAGAGAATGCTTCTACAGCATTCTTTTTCCCTCGGATCTTTGCCTTGTCAGCATCTGGGCCAACAATCACAAAGTCATTATGCATTACCAAGTGACGATTAATTACCGCACCACCTGCCAAAACTTTGCGTTCAGCTTTAGGTGAGTTGACGAATAGCGCGTCAACTTCGCCTTTTTCAGCCAGAGCCAAAGCCTGTCCGGTGCCGACTGCAACCTTTTTTAGCGTATATCCTGTTTTCTTTTCAATCGCCGGAACTAAATCATCTAGTAGTCCACTGTCCTCAATGCTGGTTGTCATCGCCACAATCACATTTTTATTCGTTGGGGACTGTGCAATAGCTGGGTTTTGCTTGACCAGCATATCACTAGCTTCAGCACTCAAAATCGCCAAGGAACATGCCAAAAATGCAATGAAAATTCTCCGAATCATAGAACCTCTAGAAATATATGATTTACGCATTGACAGAGTAATAAGCTGTTACACAAAAGCACATTGAGACAGCACAGGAGCGATGCCTACGGCAACCCTAAGAGGGAACGCAATTTTTTCCTCAACGTTGAAAGCTATACCTGCGGCTTGTTCGCCATCTTGTAAGGTCGTATTGTTAATCTGAATGGTATGGTTGTTTATAGTGAAGTAATGATTCATGACTTTAAATATTTGCTACAACTTTCCCGGTATTGCTGATGTCATAACCGCCGAGAATTTGTAATTGCGATCGCACTAGCTGATGTCCCAAGATATTGATAAACTGCTGTACTGATGCTTCTTCCAAGTATTCCTTGAGAATTACCAAGTCATATCGCGCACTATGAAGGGGAATAAATCCCAAGCCAAAGGTAGCAGCTATAGATGCCGTACTGATACCTGCATCGGCGATTCCTGAGACTACAGATAAGGCAACATCTTGATGATTGTGAACGATATGGTCAAATCTTTTCACAACCTCAAATGGCACTCCTTCTTCTTGGAGTTTCCGTTCTAAAAGCATCCGATTGCCAGAACCCACCTCATGGGTGACAACAGTTGCTCCAAATTCTACTAAGTCGGAAACTCTTTTAACTCCCATTGGGTTTCCTGGTGGAACTAACAATCCCTCTTCCCAAACTCCAAGGGTAATCAAAACGGCACTCTTACCTGTTAAGGCTTCCCGCACAAAAGGGATGTTATGTTCCCCAGTTTGAGGATCATATAAGTGCATCCCTGCAATGTGAACTTCACCTCGGCATAAACTACGCAATGCAGCCTTGCTATGAGCGAAACGATAATGAACTCGCAGTTGCGGATGCCAGCGTTCAGTTGCTTTTGCTAAGAGTGAAAGCACAGGTGTACAACCAGCAATCACAACTGTGTTGTGCAATTTGTCCATATCATCCAGAACCCGAACCAGAACTTTATTTGTACCTATCTGGCTCTGTGCTTCACCCGGAGGGTGAGGCTCGTTTCTCGCTACCGTTGAAGCTAATGGCAGTTTGCTTATGCTGGGCAACCCGTCCACCCCTACAGGTGATGCTCCTACGCCGCTACCGCTTGCGCTAACGCCACTCCCTACAATAGGGTGGCTCACTGCAACTACCTCACCATCAGATGGAATCATTTCGATACGAAAAGCATCTCTGCCTAATAAAGGATAAGCTATCCATCGATTCCCAATCCGCGCTAGAGTCACTTGCGATCGCTGTAGGTTAGGGATCGAACCGGCAAGAATCGCCTCAATTTGGGGCAAATCCTCCTCTGTTAGCCAGAATAAGTCCTCAACTTGGCAACCAAGTGCCTTAGCTAAACGCAAGGAAATAGTAACAGAAGGCGCACATTGTCCCGTTTCCACAGCACCAATACTCTGACGGGTTACGCCAGCTATATTAGCTAATTCTTGCTGACTCATGCCCAGACGATTCCTAATTGCCTTCAGGTTATTGTAAATATTCATATCCTGCTTTCTGAGGCTGTATCTCTCGGTTACAAAAAGCCGTAGCGGACACATTTAATCTGACTTGAAAAAGGCCAGTGCGCCCTTGCGGTTTCCCGACTTGTAGCAACTGGCGTCTGTAGGGGAAAGTCGATTTTTATGACTGACTGTGAAATTTTTCATGATTGACTGCCTAAGAGTAGCAAGGTCTTCTATTTGTATTTGTTGTATTTGATTTTTTAAAAAACTCAGTATACCTTTATTCTTTCTTCCCTGTTCCCTATATCTATGAGTGATTCACCGAATCAAATCGGATTGCTATAGCGTGTGCCTTTTCTACTGAAAGTTTTGTTAATGCTTTTGTAATTTTGCATACATATTGATTGTCAAAATACTTGCCAGATTTTTGTTTTTGCGGGAAGTCAAGTAATTTCTAGACTTTTTGTTAGTTTATTACTGTTTTTATCCCTTTGTAGCAAGCATATCATACACATGTCCAAAATAATTGCTAAACTAATAAAAAGTTTCACCTGGGATTTTTTTATGAAAAGTGTATTTATAGCTACAGAATTTTTCCTGATTTTGTAACGATGATGAACGATTTTAAGCTTAAATATTTACGTGCAACGTACCTTTGTCCAGATGTTAACGTTAACCATCAGATTTTTATTAGCAATGGCTCCGCCCGCCGCAGGCATCGCATTTGAAAAATTGATTGCTGATGTGTTCCATCGGAATAATAATTTGTAGTTATTATCTTAAATATGGTTATGTACCGATGCAGGCGCACAACGCTTGCAACTTTTAGGGGAGTGCATAATTCACACTTGGATTCAGCAATGCTCAGACAAAATTCTTATGCGAATGGTGAATTTAAGATATCCTTGTTTATGGTTTTCGGATAAACTAATTGGCACATGCTACAGACTAAGTACCTGGTTGTAGGTAAAGGACACATTGGTTTAGCAACAGCTGCCTATTTGAGTAATCAAGGACATACTGTTTACCTTTTCTCTCGCCGTTCTTCCATTGTTGCTCAGACAAGAACCATTCACTCAATTGGATCAGTTTCTCCCGGAAATTATCTAGTTGCAGCTTGTTCCAATAACATTTATGAGTTGGCGGCACTAAATGGTGGGAAACTACCACTCAACCTGCTGATCTGTTGTCGCGGTCAAGACATCGAACCCTACGCCAGGATTTTAGCTGAATATGTCAATCCTCAAATGAACATTCTGGTTTTCTGTTCTAGCCGCTTTGCAGGTCGGGTTTTTTGTAAGGTACTCCAGAGACTGGGAATAGCTAAGGAACAATTGCCTGCTGTGGCTGATGTCAACAATATTCCGTTCGTGAGTCGCGGTAATATGGAGGATCAAATCAGGATTAGCACACTTACCAACAAATTTTTTGTGGCGGCTCAGAACCGAATCATGACAAATCGGATTGTGAGCGCTTACCAAGCTGTATTTAGTAATTTATGGGCTGCTGCTTCGGTTTTAGAAATTAATCTGAATAAAGTTAATGACATTATTCACCTTCCCCTGATTCTAGTTTCATTAGCTAGATGGGAATCTGGTGAGGATTACAACCCCTATGATAATCTTAGTTCGCGTACTGTTGGACTCATTGACCACCTGGATTGCGATCGCATAGCAGTGGGTGAAGCACTGGGAGTCTTCAACTTAATTGATATCAAAAGCCACTATCAAATCGCATACGGAACCACCGGATCATCTCTTTATGAACATATGCAGCAGGTTGGAGCCTATTCCAGTACGACGCTGTATAACCCTCATCACCGCTATTTGGTTGAGGATCTACTTTATGGCTGTTTTCCCTTACAAGTTTTAGCTCGCCTAGCTGGAGTAGAAACACCATTTCTGGACAGTTGCATCACAATCGGAAATAAGTTCCTTGACATACCTCTGGAGTGGAATGCTGAGTTTCTGGAATTGGATCGGCATCAGCTCAGTCAAGAACTTTAACTCATCGAACTCACATTTTCTTAGTATTGTAGAAATTGGTAGAATTGGCTACCTCATAATCCCCTTGAAGGGTTGAAAAGTCATGATGGCTTAAAAGAATGGCAATGGCAACATCCATCATACTTTGTGATCTTTTCAGTCTCTCTCCCAAATAAATCTGCCAATAAACTTTCACATCACTTTCGAGAATTGGCTTCTCAATTGCTGTAACAACACCGTCCTGCTTAGGATGAATCGAGTAAGCACTGTACTTCCACTCGAATCTATCCTTGAGAATGATGTCAGGGGAATCACCAATCTGTAATTGAAGATGTAACTCGTTTAGACGTACCCCCTGATATATGTCAAACATTCTCGATACAAGCTCTCCAGGACTGCGTGCAGCTACTTCCATCAGAATCGGTTCTTCGCTACCTTCTTGTAGGAAGAAATCAATATTGATTACACCATTTTTGGGATAACCGTGTTCTAAACTTTGTAACGTGTCACTTGAAAATTGCCAAAGTTTCTGAAATTCTGGATCTTCTTCTCTAACAACAATATTGCCGATTTGATGACCATAAATAAACTCATCATTAGGTCGATAGTGCTTGCAAGCAGCAAAATAACAAGGTTGACCATTTTTGATGACAACACTTGTGTTGTATAGTTGACCTTTAATAAATTCATTGAATTCAAATTCTTCATCTGAATCTACATTGCTGTCACACCAAGCTTTCAAATCATCAACAGTATGAATTCTTCTAGTTTTTTCACTTCCGGCTCCGGTAACTGGTTTGATAAAGATGTGATTACCTAGTTCTTCTAAAACAAAATTTAAGTATGAAACTGGCTCTTTACGGTATTGGTCTTGAGAAAAAATCAGATACTTTGGCACCCGAATTAGGGAATTTTTGAGGGCAGATTTGAGGTAACTCTTATCGGTAAACTGGCGGATCATGGTTGGGCGATCGCCTACTAAATTTAAAGCTTCACGCAACTGTGCAGCTAACAATACCGAATACTCATCATTGGTAACAATTCGATTGTTATCCAAAAGTTTATAATCAGTCTGAATCTGTTGATAGGTTTGGAGCAGATTTTGCAAATTATAAGGTTCTACAATTCGTACAAGATCCAAGTACTGATACTGCGAGGGTATAACCTTACTGAGTCCTCGTCTACTACAGAGTAAAACCAGATTTCTATTATCTGATTGGATATGCTTAAAATCAGTTTCGTAGGGAAGCATATCATGCAGCACAAAAACAGTCTGCTTATTGCTATCTATCTTACTACTAGAAAAGGCAAGTGGATTTGCCTCCTCGCGGATCATTTCTTGTACCAACTGGAGAATTTCCTGTGAACATCCCCATGACAGAGTTACTCCTGACCCTCCATGTCCGTAATTATAAAATACGTGTGTGTTTAAAACCCTTTCTACACAAACATTTTCCTCTGTTAATGGTCGTAAACCAGCCCTAACAGGCTCCTTCTCATCTAGTGGGAGTTCTCTTAATTCCTGTAGAAACTCCAAACAGCCATCATACATCTGTCGGATAATTGGAACTTCAAGAGATAGGTTTGTATTCCATTCGTCTTGCTGCGTTAATCCTCCCAAGACCACCAAATCATCCCCTTTAGGAACTATGTAAACGATGTCTTGCTCATTTGAAGAAGATTGTTCGTGGGAAATACAATGAGCGTCTGTCACCACTCCACCCAGATTCTTAACCCTGACAAGTGCGCCTCTCAAGGGATACATGGAAGTATCGCCTGTAGTTGCTATTGAACCTAGTCCAGCACAGTTAACAATTGCCCTTGCATTAAAACGACGAAGTAGTTCCTGTTCATTTTGAACCACATTGACAGTGATTTTTTCTTGGATGATCTCACATCCAATATTCTTTACGTATTGAAGTAACCACTTCATGTAAACATCGGTGTTTGTCGCCGGTGCCATGTGTTTATAAGCATCTTTTATACCTCCTTTAAAACTCAAATCAATCGTTTCTTTGACAATCTGTAAGCCTCTTTCAAATCCATCAACCTTATCCTTCAACTCATTCATTTTGCGAAGGTCAGTAGGTCGATTTTCTAAAACATCCTTGAAATAGAAATACGCATCCCTCAAATAAAGTCCTGTTTCTTCTGAACCAAACTCTGCGTGTATTTTCTTGAATTTATTATAGGTAGTCATACACCAGTCTTTAGAGCGTTCCAGGGATCTGGGAGCACCATGACTACCACAGACTGCCGGTGGCCATTCCCACAATGCACCTGCCACAATAGAGGTTAAATCTGGGGCAAAACGATCTGCAACAATCACAACCCTAAAACCTGCCTCTCTCAGACAGATAGCGGTTGTTAGGCCACTTACTCCCGCCCCTATTACTAAAATGTTCACATCATTGTCCAGCAATCGGTTGCTCATTAAAGATTATCTCGATTTTTTTGCAGTACAAAACAAATGCATTATCTTCTCCATAAATAATATTAATTCGGGCGCTTTAGGGTTGGCGTAGCGTTAAGAAATTCTTAGCATTTGGTATTTGCTATGAGTATTACTTAGCAATACTTTTTAGTTAATAAATAAACAGTATTAATAATGGTAAAAATGAGTGGCGAGTAAAAAAAGCTCTGAGGGCATAAGCTGTAGATACGTATACACAGAACCATTAAGAGCAGGGCTATTTCACTCTAAAAAGTTGTTTGAGTGTGTCTAGTCAAAACGAACATAGTCGTTGACCTTGAGCCATATTTTAAAAACCTAGATCACGATACAAATTGAGAGTAAAGTTACGAGCAATAGCGAAAATCTGGAGTGAAAAATTTTTATCGATTGATTTCAATCTAAAGTTACATATATATTTGTTCCCATAAAAATAGGCATTAATAGCCTCAAAACTATTACTAATGGCTGCTAAACATGGCTTTATAGAACCCATTTGGTACCTATTTTTCTGTCTACAAGTCTTGTGCAAAGCCGGATTTCATACTTTTGTAGCAATTGCTCTATGATTTCCCAATTTTGGATAAAGTCGAGCTAAGAAAACTCATCTAAAGTCTTCTCTCCAGTGCGCCCATTATCAATAAAGCTGCCAACAAGCTGGGAATCTTTAGAAGATAGCCCATATTTAAGCAGGGGAGCAACTAATAGTGAACGTAGCCCCAGAATAACGAACATTCTGATCGTATGCATCGACACAACTACGCCAGTATCACCACCGAAATGAACGGTGCTGGCAACCATCGCTTGTGTTCCTGTAGGCATTGAGCCGAGTATAGCGGTTATCGTATCGATGTTCGTAACTAAATGAAACTCGTATCCGACTACCGAGCAAATTACAATTAGCAACAGTGCCAAAACAACTTCAATCAAAACTGCTTTCACCAGGCGACGAATACCTTGCAAGTTTAACTGCAAACCTGTCGCGAAACCGATAAATAGCAATGCGCTGTCGAAGATTATATCGGGAACCTGTATATTGTACGGCAGTGTCCAACAGGCGAGCAATCCTACAAACAAAGGTGCGAAAAATGTGGAAGCAGGAAAGTGGATTTGGCTACCCAACCAGACACCCAAGCCGACGCACGCAACTATAATGAGTAAATTCAAAGACATTTGTATTGGCATACTACTCGTTGCAGGCAGTGTTGCGATCGCAGTCAAATGCGAATCTAAGTAAACACCTGGAACGAATAAACCAACTGCAAGTGGAACTACCACAATAATTAGTATACTACGCAGGTACTGGAGAATCGCAACGGCGATCGCATCAGCACCGACTTCCTCACTCAATGTAATCAGACTAGGGATGATGCAGGGGATAGACGCTAAAAGTGCAGTTGACCAATCCAGTCCACCTAAGCGGCTGAGAAGGTAACCGTTGAGGATACTCGCACTACTTGTGATCGCAATACAAATAAGTAACGGTATCGCATAGGTTGACATTATAGTCACGCTATCCCAGGAGAATTCGGTGGCAACCGAAATACCAAGAACTGCCTGGCCAATAATTGAAAAGGCTGGAGACATCGGTTGAGGGCTTTTTTGACTCATGGCATAGACAATCCCCACAACCAATGGACCAAGCAGCCAGCCAAGGGGGGCATTCAGCCAGTCCAACAGGAAACCAGCGACGCTGGCAGCAAATAGCAATGCGGCAGTTTTCGCAATTCTTAGAATATCTGAGACATTACTTGGGAAAACGTTCACACTGTTATTCATCTGAAGAATATTGCCAACTATTCAAGTAGGACAGCAATGATGGTCATTGAGTTAATGATAGTTACCAGTATCTGAATTCAAGCTTTGATTGAGCTGGCACTTATCCAACTCCAAAAACTCAATTGTCCGCTGTAAAGATATATTAACATTAAACCAAAAAATTTTTCTCCGAAGAGCGATGCCTACCGCAGGCTGCGCCTACGCTAAATAACTAGTAGTATTCCATACTCTCAAATACGTAATTTATTAATTAGCAGACATATGTATATATTAGACAGCAAGTTAGGGAACCAATAATTAAATGTATCATCGTTTTAGAACAACATAAGTATTCTTTTCTGCTCAGTATTATATAGAACTTTGTTTTACGTAAATATGATTAGCGTAGGCGCAGCCTTCCCTAGGCATCGCTCTTTGAGAAAAACTTTTTGGTTTACTGACAATTGTTGACCTAATCTAAGATCATCAACCATTTGTCAATAATTAATAGTACTTCAAATTTCGTCAAAATCGAGGACGCAAACACAGTTTTTAAGGCAACTATGCTTACAGCAGGCTATTCGGCTACAACCTTTTTCCAGTCAGATTAAATGTGTCGGCTACGGCTTTTTGTAGTTTCTCAATATCTTGGGATCTCGATTAGTGCGATCGCAATTAGAGGTGATCAGTGGCTATGACATCAGAAAGATTGGGGAAATGTAGCAAATATTTAGAGTCATGAATCATTGCTTCATTATGAACAACATTGTATTTGGAACAACTACAGCCATTAGTGTTTTACTGGAACTAGCAACTTATAATTTATTAATAAAATATTATCTTAATGAGATATACGCTAATAAGTCGTTTATATTTATTATTAAAATGCTGCAATTTATTCATTAGAGAGTTAACTAGTGACACAAACAACTCAATACGCACACTATATGCAGGCTGACCAACGCCCTAGTATTAAGGAGCCGATAGAACTCTCACCTTTAGTCGGTAACTGGATCAATACTAAATCAGATACTAATTATTTGGTGCGGGTAGTTCTGACTGAACAAGATGGTCGCCTTCTGTTTCAAGGTTATGGAGCCAACGAACCCTCACCAATTGACTGGGGTAAGGTTGAGGCGGTGGCTTACGGTGTCGGAACCTCACTTATAGCAGGAGGATTCCACGCTTTTTACAAGCTAGACGGGATTGAGACACATCTGGTGGCAAACCAAAAATTGGGAATCTTGGTCATTCAGTCCTATACCCGCTACGTAGATGGTAGTGGTCGAACTGATCATTTTGCCCGTGAGTTTTTTCATCGCTAGTAAGAAGAGGAAGATTTCAAGATGGAAAGAAACGAAATTTACGGTAACCAGCCCAAGGACACCGTGATTGATTTCACGCCTTATTTAGGAAGCTGGATAAATTCCAACACAAAGACTACATGGATCGAGAAATTTACTCTAACCAAGCATAATGAGCAAATTATTATGCACGCTTATGGTGCCCAGTCCCTCAAAGATTGGGGTGAGACTGAGGTAACACCGTTTGTAGATAATATCAATGAGAAGGCTTTCTGTGCAAGATACGATCACGATTCAGTGGAATCCTTGTTAGCAGCGAACATGAACAAAGACTTGTGGGTTATTGCTGCGTTTCACAAGTTCAAGGATGGCAGCCAACCTAATTTTCTGTGTCGGGAGTTTTACTATCGGCCGGACTAAGATGAAGTTCCTGCTTGCATTTGTACTAAAAAAGCTCATAAGGCTCGCTGTACAAAACAGTCTAGGGTTTACAGTGTACCCATGTAAACGCTGGAACTAAAGGCCTTGTCATTACCAACACTTTTTAAGGGACTGGGTGATAAGGGATTTCCAAAAAATAAAATCCTCAGTAAAGAGGAATAATAATCATTGTAGAGGGTAAGGAGTCAGGGCTGCGATCGCAGCCCTGACTCCCCTTTTTGTAGTAAGTTCAACTATGTGTGGTTCAAGTTTTTGGGTATCTAAGAATGTCAATTGAATTAACTGACTCATGGAAAAGTCTGCTTAAAGAAACAGCAACTCAATTTAGGGTGTTGCATAATTGCGGGATGATTTGAGAATTTCGATCAATACATAATCACCGCGTCTCGGTGTCAGCCACAATCATCCCATTATTCAGCAACGCCCAATTTATTGGTGTAGCAAGACAGCGTTTCCAAGTGCAACGCAAACTGTAATGGGATTAAGTTACGGAGGACAACTGCTGGCTCCAAAATAATTGAAGTGGGATAGAAAAACTATCCATAAAGAAATTAAAGAATTAACTAGTGACATTACTTGTGTAGATAATTATTCGGTGAAGGAGCATTAGAGCGTAGAATAACTTTACCAACATAGTTTGTGGTTACAATTAGTCATTAGCTAGAGAGTCTAATAAGCTAATAAATACATTCTTTTATTGTTTTAATTTTGGCCATTTATCGCTGATTTCTCTCCAAAAAAATATCCATTATTAATATAGATATTAAATCATTATTCTTGTCATGTACAGTTAGAATATTCTGTATATTATTAATAACAATGTTATATTTATCAGACAACTATACCTTAAATTATAGACAGATCTGTCTATAATTTAATTGGTTTTATACCTGAATATTCATTTTTTATTCATGCTATTGTTATCATTTTTACGATTATCAGCTACAGGTTTTGTTATGATTTTTAAGTCAAGAGAATCAAAAAATATTTACAGAATACAAAGTATCGAAGAATATTTATTGATATCAGCTATTGTCGTTTGATAAATTAAATGGCTATTTGCAAAATTAGTGTCAATCTAGAACCAGAGAACGAGTTTTATTCATCTTTGCATTCGTGCTGTTAGTAGCAAAAACTGTATTTATTAAGATACACGCTACTCAGATGAAAGATTTTGGCTATTGCTTATCTAGAGCATATTTTAGGCTAATAAATAATTTGGCAAACGACATTACGCCTTCTAAATCCTAAAACTTGATTCTTTTGTATTAATCTTCAGTACGAGGAAAGGCATGAAAAATACTCAAGTAACAATCAACGAAACAGCTTGTAAACATAACCAAAAAAAATTGGGTGACAAGAAAAAACTAACTTGCACAAAACCACCACAACCAGGTGCAAACCAAGGAAATTGTCCTTTAGATGGAGCGATGGTTTCTGTCGGAGCTATTACTGATGTTGTTCATTTAGTACATGGTGCTGTTGCTTGTACTCATAATCCTTGGGCGACTCATGGTAGCCTCTCATCAGGCTCTCAATTATACCAAACTGCTTTTACTACTGATTTTGGTGAGAATAATGTCGTTTTTGGTGGTGAAAAGAAACTGTACAAAGCTATTCTCGATGTTGCTCAACGCTATAATCCTGCGGCTATTTTTGTCTACGCTACTTGTATTACTGCTTTGATTGGTGATGATATCGATAGTGTCTGTAAAATGGCTGCACAGAAAATTGATATTCCAGTTATCTATGTAAATTCGCCTGGATTTCTTGGTAGTAAAAATTTAGGTAATCGCATCGGCAATGAGACTTTATTGAAATATGTAATCGGAACGGCAGAACCGGAATTTACCACTCCTTTCGATATCAATATTGTTGGTGAGTACAACGTTGCTGGTGATTTGTGGAATGTTTTACCACTGTTCAAGAGATTGGGTATACGCGTTCTCTCCAAAATTACAGGTGATGCTCGTTATAAAGAAGTTTGCTATGCTCATCGTGCCAAGTTGAATGTAGTCATTTGCTCAAATGTAGTGCTGCCAATGGCGCAAACAATGAAAGAACTTTATGGAATTCCTTATGTTGAAGAATCTTTCTTCGGTGTAGAAAACTTAAACCATTGCTTGCGAAATATTGCAGCAACATTAGGGGATAAATATCTTCAAGAACGTACAGAATGGTTGATAAGAGAAGAAAATGCATCCCTAGATATTGCCCTAGCTCCTTACCGTGCCCAGTTGAAAGGCAAGCGGATTATTCTTTCTACTGGTGGTGTAAAAATTTGGTCGATTATTTTAGCTGCCAAACATTTAGGAATGGAAGTGATTGCTACCACTAACGCAAAGACTACAGAAGAGGAGAAAGCCAAAATTAAACAATATCTTGGTCAAGATGGCATTCTTTTGCCCGAAGCAACCCCGCAAGTATTATTAAAAGTACTAAAGGATACAAAAGCCGATGTTTTGATTACTGGGACTGGCAATAAATATACAGCACTCAAAGCACAAATTCCTTTTTTGGATGTTAACCATGAACGCCATCATGCCTACGCTGGTTATATCGGGCTGGTGGAACTGGCACGAGAATTGTATAAAGCCTTGTATAGTCCTGTGTGGGAGCAAGTCAGCAAACCTGCTCCTTGGGATGAATAAATCAAAGATGATATCACTTGAAAAATTATTTGTCAGGCAACAGAATCGCACGAACCATCTTTTTTACCACAAGTTGCCTCAATCTTTATGGTGTATTTTATATTATAAAACTTTTACTCCGTAAGGTTTTCCTGGCGATTTGGCTGGGTGTTGAAATAGGCACGATCAAAGGATTGCCCCAAAATCTCCTGACCAATTGAGGACAAAACGCGATCGCAATTATCATGCAATACGTAAAAGGATAAATCTCGCAATATTCGCTCCACAGGACTCGGTTTAATCAAGGAGCGAGATCCACAAGCATGTATGCAGTCGTTCACCGTTTCCAAAGCCAGTTGTTCAGTTATGTAACGGGCGCGATTGCCTGCTTGTTTTGCCCCTAAGACCTGGCCTGTTTCCCAAAGAGTGGCTACCTGTCGGAGCCATAAATGCATAGTATCTATATTAATTGCTGCCTTAGCAATTCGGTGTTGTACGTAGGGGTCGTGTCCTTTTTCCTGTTTGTTGATGTATGCTAAAGCATAATCATAGGCTCCTTCAGCAGCTCCGAGAAAAGCAGCGCCATACAGAGGGGTAAACCGCGTCTGCCACTCCTGTTGGATGTACTGTCCTGGATAGCCAATCAAGTTTTCGTTAGGGATGAAAGTGCGTTCAAAGCGAACTAAGTAACTCACTGTACCTCTCATCCCAATTGGCTGCCACCAACTATCATCAAAGCTGATACTGGGATCGGATAGGTTGCAGGCTAGTAACAATACTGATGTCGGTAAGCCATTGTTATGACGCGCTCCCCCAGGCCCTGCTGTGTTGACCAAAAGAATTGCCCACTGTGCTTCTGGGGCACTGGTGGCGAATACCTTTGTGCCATCAATAATGTATCCCTCATCTACCACTTGAACACTTGTGCCAAGGCTGGCTTTTTGACCTGGAATCGGAGACTGGGGTTCTCCACTCCAAGCCGCCCATTTCTCTCCACGCTGGACAATACCCTCAAACCAGCGCTTTTTCTGGGACTCATTAGCCATAGCCGCTAGTAAAACTTGGGCATTTGCGTGTCCTTCCCAGCAACGGGCTAGGGATAAATCCACTTTTGCCAGTTCCTTAGTCATCATCCACAGGGTAAAGATATCGCTATCATGTCCTAACCCTAGACCACCGTATTCAGTTGGCACAACTGGTGCATTCAGACCTGCTTGAAAAAGGTCTTCAAAATCTTCTCTTGGAAAGCTAGCATTGTGGTCATAACCAGCAGCGCGAGAGGCGAACTTATCACGTGCAAGTTGGCTAATGCGCTCAATCAGAGTTTGCTTATTGAGAGTTAGATTGAATATCATTTAATAGAGTTTCATAGACTTGTTTTTAGTTGCTAATCTTACATTTTCACCCGTTGGTTTATGGCAATTTGTGTAAGTAGGTTATTTTAATACGGTATGAATAATAATTATGTTGGCAAATAAAAGCAGCTTAGTAATATGCATCATAAGAACATAATTACATACTGTTTGTCTTTTTTTATGTGAATTTGAGATTGACAACTCGAAAATTAACCACCAATAAAAATGAGGTTACACTTTTGCACGCTTTATTCATTTACTGTTAGTTTCTTTCAGTGGTTGCAAGATATAAGTAAATAAATCATCAATAACTCGATTAGCTGATATGTAGCTACCTGTGAGCCAATAATAATCATCTACTACATAAACTTTACCCTGCCTAACAACATTAAGCTTTGACCACAGAGGTTCTGCCATAAGTTGATTGACAGCAATCTTTGACTGTGCAGGGTCTTTAAAGCCGTAGCGCACTATAAATAGGATATCACCATCTATCTGGGTAAGGGCTTCTGGAGAGATATTGTAGCCAACGGGGTTGCCCGCTTTCTTTTTAGTTGCTTTAGCATCCAGATTTTGCGAAGGAGGACGGATTAAACCAGCATCCTCTAAAATTACTCCAGAGAATGCACCCTTAGTTAACGGGTTAATTGTTTTTGGGATCAGGCGCACGACGGAAACTAAAGTCTTTTTGAGTCGAGATCCTATCTTTTGTTTAAACTCAGTTAAGCGTGCGTTATAGTTATCCATTAAACGTTTTGCTGTCTCAGTTTTCCCCAAAGCTTTTGCTGCTGGCATAAACGGTTTTTTCCAATCTCCATTGCTTTGCACCTTCAGCAGAACGGTGGGTGCAATGTGAGACCATAAACTGTAAGTATCCCGGTTGCGCGTCGTGCCTAAAATCAAGTCCGGCTTGAGAGTTATAACCTTCTCCATGTTCGGTGGTGTCAGAACCGCACCAATGTTTTCAACGCCTGGGTGCTTATCCTCTAAACCTAGCCCTTGGAGAGTTTTAGTTGGATCTGGAGCACCTACCAGATTGGCTCCCAGAGCTAGAGGTATTTCCACTAGCCACGGATCTATGACGACAACTCGTTGAGGATGGACGGGAACTAGAGTCTGACCCATTGCGTGTTGGACTAGGTGGACGGGCACAGGTGATGTTTGGCTTGAGGTAACGACGGCTATATCGCGGGTCGGTAATTGACGACCAAAGGAGCTGCAAGCAGAAATCACCAAGAACGTAAGCAGCACAACAAAGCAGAACTTAGGCATATACAGTCAAGAAGATACAGGTGATGTTAGAGCAATCGCAAAAAAGGCTGTGCAAGAGGCAGAGTCAACTCTCTAAGCTTTGAACAAATTCCTTTACCATACAGCTTTCTGGCATTGCATATTTGCGGGATCAATTGAGATTTTTGACCAAGGCTAAAGATAGATTCTTTGCGCCTCTGCACAAAACAAAATTCATCCGATCAATCAGCAACATTAGTCAACTTAATAGTATTTTCCCAGCTTATTTTAATAAAAAACGGCTTCAATACTCAATTTGAGTAGCCCAGTGATCAGTTGCCTGCATCAGAGTACCAATATGTAGCTAAATAAATCATCAAGAACTCGATTGGCTGATAGATAGCTACCAGCGAGCCAACAAAATTCATCAACTATATGAATTTTACCCTGCCTGACAACATTAAGCTTTGACCACAGAGGTTCTGCCATTAGTTGATGGAGAACGCTCTGTGACTCTGCTGGATCTTTGAAGCCATAGCGCAAGATAAATAGGACATCTCCATCTATCTGGGTGAGTACTTCTGGAGATATACTGTAGCCAACAGGGTTACCTTCTTTCTTTTTAGTTCCTATTGCATCCAGATTTTGCGAAGGAGGACGGATTAAACCGGCATCCTCTAAGATCACTCCAGAGAATGAACCCTTGGTTGTCGCGTGAATTAGCTTTGGCGAGAGGCGCACGACGGAAACTCGAGTCTTTTTGAGTTGGGAACCCATCTTTTCTTTGAACTCGGCTATGCGTGCGTTATATTTGTCGATTACACGTTTTGCTGTCTCGGTTTGACCCAGAGCTTTTGCCGCCGGCATAAACGACTGTTTCCAGTCTCCACTGTTTGGCATCTTAACCAGAACGGTGGGTGCAATGTGAGACAATAAACTGTAATTTTCCCGGTTCTCATCAATCGTGCCCAAGATCAAGTCGGGTTTAAGGGTCATAACCTTCTCTAGGTTCGTCGGCGTAAAAGCCGCGCCAATATCTTCAATACCGAGGTGCTTATTCTCTAACCCTAGCCCCTGGAGAGTTAAAGCCAGACCTGGAGCGCCCACCAGCTTGACCCCCAGAACTAGAGGTATTTGCACGAGCCATCGTTGGATGACGACGACTCGTTGAGGATGGACGGGAACTAGAGTCTGACCCATTGCGTGTTGGACTAAGTGGACGGGCACAGGTGATGTTTGACTTGAGGGAACAACAGCTATATCGCGGGTCGGTAATTGACGACCAAAGGAACTGCAAGCAGAAATCACCAACAGCGTCAGCAGCACAACAAAGCAGAACTTAGGCATATACAGTCAAGAAGATACAGGTGATGTTAGAGCGATCAAGTTCTTTACTCTGTTGACCCCCAATACATCTGATGTGCCGCTGAGGGGACGTTCTATAGAATTGAGTTGGCGAACTTCTGATATGGGTGTTTGCGATGCTCCTTTAAGAGCCGCCTTTCCTGCGGAACGCTCCGCGAACGGCTCCCGCTTCGCTTTCCAGTTGGTGACTAAAGCAGATTGAACAGAGGTTTTTCTGACTAACGATGCGTAGGCGTAGCCCGCCGCAGGCATCGCTTCTTTATTGACTGGGGACTGTACAAGAGTTAGCTCTTGCTTGACTAGGTTACAACCAAAACTGACGCAAACACTCACTACCAAACTTGGCAAACACCCATTGCACACACCCCGATAATTGCTCATTCCACTTTCCTACCAATCTTTGTGCCAATATTCTTGACTTACGCAAGTAAAACTTACATTGGGAAGTATAAGCAAGATTGAGTAGGAAATCAACTATTTAAGCTGAACTTCCCCCTGCAAATATACCTACATGGACTCAAAAGCCTATCATTACAACGATTTCAATTGTTGAGTCAATATTGTGTACCAAATGATTGTTGGCATTCTATTAAGGGAGGGGCAATTAAACGGCCCTTTTTTAATGTTCTACTGCTAAATAAAAATTATTCAAATCGCTTTTGAATCTTCAATCTTGTGAATATTTATGAGGTTGTCGTCTCAAAGGTACACACCAAGGTGTACCCATTACTGGGTCTGGCAGAATTCGACAAGCTAATCCAAACACCTCCTGCACCATTTCTTCTGTCATCACATCTGCTGGAGTTCCATAAGCCATAACAGCGCCATCGCGTAAGGCTACTAGGTTATGAGCATAACGACACGCTTGATTCAGGTCATGCAACACCATGACAATTGTTCGCTCCTCAAGTTGATTCAAATCCCACAGCAACTCCAGCACTTCCACTTGATGAGCTAAATCTAAAAAAGTTGTCGGCTCATCCAATAGTAAAATTTGTGTATCTTGCGCTAAAGTCATGGCTATCCAAGCACGTTGCTTCTGTCCACCAGAAAGGGTATCTACGGCTCTATCGGCTAATTCGTTGAGGTCTGTAGTTGTTAGTGCTTTGCGGACTTGACGTTCATCTTCAGTTGTCCAAGATTGCAGCCAACTTTTTTGATATGGATAACGACCTTGTGCTACTAAATCTCGCACAGTCAATCCTTCTGGTGCAACTGGTCCTTGAGGAAGAATACCGAGTTGTTGTGCAACTTTGGTCGTTGACTGTCGAAAAATATCAGCACCATTAAGATATACAGTACCAATATGAGGTTTGAGTAATCTGGCTAAACCTCGCAGTAGAGTAGATTTCCCGCAGCCATTCGGGCCAACTAGAGCAGTAATTTGTGCAGTGGGAATTAACAGGTTAAGACCGGATATGATCGGTTTGCCATCGTAAGCTAGGCTCAGATGTTGGGTTTCAAGGACTGTGTTGTCCATAAGACTTTCTGATTGCAAGAATAAGTGGTCTGAAAGTGCGTAGCTGCAAAGCGGCTGATGCTGGCAGATCGCATTGCAGCCTAGTGGCTTCTTGCGAACGCTTTTGAATCCAATTGATAATTGTTGGCAGGGTAATGACCAAAATCCGATTTTTCAAGCTAGTCAAAATCCCGGAGCAGAGTATCTTATGGGTCATTCTTTAAAGTTAGCGATCGCCTTTCAGGATAGATATTTAGATCGTATTACGATGATATTACCAATAATATTGGGTACTTAGTTCTGCACTTGGTAAAAATACCCTGACATGAGATTCTCATCTCCTACTTATCTTTGCCGCCTTTGATACAGTAAATAGATAAAATAAGGCGCTCCTAAGGCAGCAGTTAGCAAACCACAAGGTAATTGTGTTGGAGAAAATAAAGTCCTACCCAAAAAATCTGCTGCTGCTACCAATAATCCCCCGATCAAGGCGGCAACTGGTAGTAAATTTTGATGTATTGACCCCACAAGTCTACGTGCTAAATGGGGAGCCATTAATCCAACGAAGCCAATTGTACCGGCGATCGCCACACTTGACCCAGCCAGCGCCACACTCACTAATAATAATTTGCTCCTTTGCCATGTGACTCGGCTACCGAGTCCTTTAGCTACCAAGTCACCCAGTTGCAAAGTATCAAGTTCTCGCGCCAGTAGTAACGCCAAGGGAGCGAAGATAACTATCCAAGGTAGCAGTTGCCAAACTTGCTCCCAACTTTTACCAGCCACACTACCCGCCAACCAGACTAATGCTCTAGTAACGTCGGTGATTTGACCGAAAGTCAACATTAAAGTCGTGAAAGCTCCCATAATTGCTGCGAGTGCAACTCCCACTAAAACTAAACGCAGAGGTGATTTTTCTCCCGTGCCAGCTAGCAAGTAGATTAGACAGCCCACAATAAAAGCACCACCAAAGGCAGCAAAGGGCAAATACATAGTGGGTACAGCCGGAAATAGTACAATCAAAGTCACCGCCGCTAAGGCTGCACCTGCATTTACCCCAACAATACCAGGGTCAGCTAAAGGATTACGTGTCAATCCTTGTAAAATTGCACCCGCAGTTGCCAAGCCGACTCCTACCAACCAGGAGATTAACACTCTCGGTAAACGCAGGGTAACAACAACAAAGCCAGATTCTGGGTCTTGAGTTGGTAAACCAAGAACAGCTTTCACTATGTCTACTGGTGGCAAAGGATAATTTCCCAAACTGAGGCTCATCCCCAAGACAGCGAGGGTTATTAATAGCAGTAGTAACAATACTCTAGTTACAGACTGGTTACCGAGTATTAAATTTTGAATTTTGAATTTTGAATTTTGAATTGTTATCATCCTCTCTTCACCTGCCAACGCACTAAATACAACAAAAAGGGCGCACCCAAAAGGGCTGTCATCACGCCAACAGGCAATTCTTGGGGTCTAATTAACCAACGGGCTGCTAAATCTGCCCATATCAGTAAACCTGCACCAAACACAGCTGCACCAGGCAATACCCAACGATAATCAACACCCATGACTCCCCGCGCCAGATGGGGAACTACCAGACCGACAAAGCCTACAGGCCCTGCTAGTGCGACAGCGCTCCCTGCCAATATTACAACGCTCGATGCTGTTGCCAACTTGATCCAACCTGTTTGCTGACCTAAGCCTGTGGCTACCGATTCTCCTAAACTGAGGGCGTTGATTTGTCTACTCAAGGCAAAAGCTGTTAATAATCCTACTACCATCCAGGGCAGCACAGTTAGGAATAGATTGAAGTCTCGTCCGGCGAGGGAACCTGCTAGCCAGAAGCGAACTTCTTCTAAAGTGCGATCGCTCAAAATCAGTACACCTGTGGTAATTGAAGATAGCAATGCAGTTAGAACTGCACCAGCAATAGTCAAGTTCAATGGTGTTGAGCCTCCTTGTCCAAGAGAACCAAGGGAGTAAACTGTTAAGGCTGCGATTAAGGCTCCGAGAAATGCTACAAGGGGAATCAAGGCTGGTGAAGATGTACCCAAGCCAAAAACTACTGTCACCACTGCTAAGGCTGCACCTGCATTGATCCCCAAGATTCCTGGTGCGGCTAAGGGATTTTGAGTCAGTCCTTGCATTAACGCCCCAGCTATAGCCAAACTAGCACCAACCATACTTGCAATCAGTGTACGCGGTAGGCGCATCGACCGGATAATTATGTGTTCGGTAGAGTCATCATAGTTAGTGAATGCAGTAAGTATTTTGGCAATGGGAATGTCAGCTGCACCGTAAGAAATGCTAGCGAAAATACCTAACAATATCACTAAGATACCTATGCCTAAGCTGAAAATGCGGATATAGTATTTTTCAGGGTGAGAAATATTTGTGTTCATGGATTTATGACAAGAGTTAACTTCATACCTCTACTTTTCCTAACTTTTAAGCATAATTACTAATTGACAAAAGTAAGCTTATCTTGATATTTCACAGATGACCAAAGGAACTGCAAGCAGAAACCACTAGGAGCGTAAGCAGCACAACAAACCAGAACTTAGGCATATACAGTTAAGAAGACACAGGTTATGGTAGAGCGATCGCGTCTTGGTTGTGCAAGAGCAAAAAGGAGTATATATGTCTCTAAACAATACTTGTTAATTTGTCAAATTTCGATAAACTAGTTGAGATATCAGCATTGATTGTAGATGATATGGTTGCCAAAAGCTCAACATTTGTTCACATACTTTTTGAGGATAAAAGTAGTGAAAAAAATGATGACCTTTGGGATATTCCCACAGATGATCTTCAGGCTTAAACCTTTTTAACCAGCCTTTTAATGCAGGTGAATTAACAATGGTATCGTTTCTGCTCCCACATACCATCAGGGGCATAGAAACCCCGCCTTGAGGTAACTCAATTAACTTGAAAAGAGAGTGTGAAAGAGGGGATTGTTCTAAATCTCTATTTAACACTGCCATTAATATTTTACTAGTATTATGGGGTTGCTCACCAAAGAGATGACGAACACAGCTTGCTAAAACTTGCTCACGACTCATAGTAAATAATTTTCTTTGAAAATAATAGTGGACATGCCAAGTATTAGCAGGTTGAGAAGCTACAGCCAATAAGACCAGCGATGCCTACGGCGGTAAACTACGCACTTTTTGGGGATAGCGACGAGCAAAAGTTAAGGCGATCGCACCACCCGCACCATGACCTGCTAAATGTACTGGATGAGAAGATTGTGACAAAAACTCATCCAATAAATTTACAGCTTCATCTATGGAACTACCTTCATCTTTATCGTGGTGATATTCCCACTGATCCACATTCATATACTGCGATATGTATTGTAATAATGGTCGATCAAAACGCTGCAATACATGACTAGAACTGATCCAAACAACATCGGTATCATTAGACATAAATACTCTCAAACATCAAAATTTGGAAATAATAAATTTTTCAAGCGTGTCATTCTACTATTGCCCTGTCAAAATTTCCAACTCACTGTCCCCTGCACCGTAAATGGATCTTCAGGATAAACAAGTTGGATAGTTCGAGGGGTGAAGTACTGAACATTGAACAGATTCTTGAAGTTGAGAGCGATGCCAAGGTGATCTCTTTGGTAGTAGACAGCTGCATCAGTACGTAAATAACTGGGTACACTGAACGCATTGTTCAAATCTCCCTGCCGTTGGCCCACATAAAACAAACCCAAGCCAAACCCTAATCCTTGCAGGCTACTCTTAGAAAAAGTATAAGTCGTCCATAAACTCGCGCTATTGAAAGGGACATTCGGCAGTCGATTGCCAATAGTAGATAGGTTGCTGTCCTTTGTCACCTGTGCATCCGTGTAAGCATAGGAGGCAATCACATTCCAGCCTGGCAATATCTCCCCTGTGACATTGAGTTCAATGCCTCGGCTGCGTTGTTCTCCCGTTTGGATCTGAAATGTTGTGGTGGGACGATTAGGATCAGGCGTCAAAACATTGGATAAAGTCAGTTGATACAAAGCAAGGGTTGAAGATAGCCTGCCGCTAAGAAAATCACCCTTGACTCCCACTTCGTATTGAGTGCCAGTACTGGGTTTAAATAAACTACCCCCAAACGTGGTTCCAATATTTTGCGAGAAGGATTGACTGTAGCTGGCATAGAGTGAGATGGGTTGGATAGGTTGATAGACAAGACCTACACGAGGACTAAATGCCTGGTCAGGTTGAGTATTATTGAGACTTGAATTTATAAAGTTGGTAACGCTACTCTGGACAAAATCTCCTCGTCCGCCGAGAACCAACTTCAGGTTAGGAGCAAGGGTTACTAAATCTTGAACGTAAAGGCCGATATCATCATTGATCGTTTTTTGATTAAGTCTAGAAGTAACAGCACCAATCGGCTGACCATAGACGGGGTTAAATACATCTATAGAACCAATTTGACTCATAGTCCGATTGAAGATATTGAGTTCTCTGTACAAGTCAAAGCCTGCGACTAATTCATTCTGAAGGCCGCCGATTTTAAATTTACCTGTCACATGATTGTCTAGAGCATACTCGTTATCCACACCTGGTCCTCCTATATCGGTTTGCTCTGAGCGTCTCAGAGTCCGATCATTGAGCAGTATTGGGACAGAATTGGCACTATCTCTTAGAAAGCCGACAAACCTAACCTTAAAAGCATTCACCCAGTACCAGTTATCATTAAAGCGATGTTCAAAGTTATAGCCCAACAGAACAGAGCTAGTGTCGTTTTTGGCGTTCACATCCAATGTGTTAAGACTGAGCGGAATCTTTCCGTTTGGGTTGGATAAAACAGTTCCTACAGCAGGTAGCCCTGTTCTCGGAAACTGGTGCTGGTATCGGAACTCTGTTTCAAAAGTCACTTTTGTATTGGGATCTATTTGCCAACTAACAACGGGCGCAATTAGATAACGCTGGGAGTTAAAAAAGTCAACAAAGCTTTCTGTATTAAAGTAAGAAACATTTAACCGATAAAGGAGCGTTTTGTCAGAATTAAGAGGCCCAGAAATATCTAAAGTTGGTTGATACAAACTATAACTACCGACAGTCATACTGGCAGCGAAGTAAGGCTCACTCAGGGGCTGCTTGGTGATAAAATTAATCGTACCACCTGGATTGCCTTGGCCGTAAAGGACAGAGGCAGGCCCCCTCAAAACCTCTATCTGTTCAATGTCGTTGAGTTGAGTTTGTCCCGTTGTAGCTCCTCCTACATAGTCCTTAAGACCATTGTGAAGGATGTTAGTAGTCTGAAAACCCCTAATTGTGAACACATCACCATTGCTCGGCGAATTGAAAGCCTGGATAACACCGACGCTTCTTAAAGCATCAATAGCGTTAACGGCTCCTTGAGCCTCCCAACTCTGCCGGGGAACCACTTGAATTGACTGAGGAATGTCGAGTAGTGGTGTTGGTGTTTTTGTGGCTGTAGTCGCATCAGGAACGTTATAGCTTCCTTCAGCCTCCCCAATCACCTGTAACTCAATGGGTGGTTGTTGCTTTGGTGTTGGTGTTGGCTGCTGTACCGTGGATACAGCAGGAGTTACCCCAAACACTAAACCTTCACTCTGACTATCAAATAACTCCACCGCAGGCGCACCCTTTTCCCCAACTACTGTCACCCGCAGAGTGTTAGCATCTGCATTGGCTACTGTAATTCGTTCAATTCCTGCTACTGGCTTTGATTGTTGAAAACTCTCTCCATTCGCCAATTGCAACTGAGCATTGGGTATATTCACAATGTAGGAATTACCTTCAGTTTTCCCAGAAACGGACAATTTATCAGAATTGGGCGTAACTAAAATTAAATCTATGCCTTTATCTGTGTTATTCACCTTCACATCTGTGACTGACACGACATCGGTTGTGGCTTGACTTATTTGAACGATAAAGTTCTTTACTCTGTTAGCCTTCAATACATATGATGTGCCGCTGAGGGGACGTTCTATAGAATTGAGTTGGCGAACTTCTGATATGAGTGTTTGCTCCCGCTTCGCTTTCGACTTGGTGACTAAAGCAGATTGAACAGAGGTTTTTCTGACTAACGATGCGTAGGCGTAGCCCGCCGCAGGCATCGCTTCTTTATTGACTGGGGACTGTGCAAGAGTTAGCTCTTGCTTGACTAGGTTACTACCAAAACCGACGCTAACACTCGCTACCAAACTTAGCAAACACCCATTGCACACACCTCGATGATTGCTCATTCCACTTTCCTACCAATCTACGTGCCAATATTCTTTACCTTCGCAAGTAAAACTTACATTGGGAAGTATAAGCAAGATTGAGTAGGAAATCAACCATTTATGTTGTTTTCCAAACAATTATGATGATGAGAAAGATTCTTAACAAAATGCTGACATCTGAGTTTTTACATAGCGTGGCGTTACTTTAGAGGAACTTTTTATATATCTCTACTATGCGTCAAGCCTGATATACAAGTGGCTAAAAGGGACGCGATCGCAGTTCATCAAAGACTGCGATCGCAACAGGTTCGTGTGTCCACGATAGATTTAAGAATAGCAACCGGAGGCATCCAGGCAGCCCTAGATATTAAAGGAGGCTATTCTCCTGGCATAAGTAGGCGGTAAAGGAAGTTTTTACTTACTTGGTTTTGTCTAGCCATTTCCAGAAGGAGTATATCTCCATTTTTGAGGAGGACAAAAAAGCATTGAGCATCAAGGTAATCCTCGTTGTGTAATCCTTCATCAGCTACCTTTGTTTCTTCTATGTCTTCATAGTTCAGGTAATGCTCTTTATCCTCAACGTCTACAACATTAAATACGATCGGCATTGGTTTTTAAGGTACAAGAGTACATTGTCGAGCATAAATCGTATAGTTGCTCCAAGTCTGTTAGTTTAGTTGCAAAATATAACCCTCCTGGGATGTCCTAATAAGGTTCGTGATTTCATTATTCCAAGGGCATATAATGCGCCTTTGGTATTTTAATTAAGTCATTAATTAGGCAACTTTGAGCAAATCAAGGCAACCAATTTCTCAGGTGCTTGGCACTCATAACTTCATCAATTGTGCGCGGACGAATGCTGACATGATTCGTGAATATGCTCTGCTATCGGAGATTCTTCCTTCTTTTGGCAACAGCTCCTGTTTTATGATTTAATGCTGGAGCGATCGTAAGAGGAAATTTAGTAGTGTTGTGTAAGTCCTAATATCTATGTTCCACCCAAAACCTCAAACCACAGAGTGTCATTGCCAGATATAAATCAGGACAAACAAAACAATCCAAATGACATCAACAAAGTGCCAGAAAATAGAAGTGGCATTGACACCAAAATGACCTGTGTCGTAGTTACCAGGAATGAAAGAGCGACCAAAAACAAGTATCTGCAACAAAATGCCAGTAAGAACGTGTAAACCGTGGAAGCCTGTCAGTAAGTAGAACATTCCACCAAAGACACCTGTGGTAAAGCCAAAAGAAAGATGGCTCCACTCGATCGCTTGTCCGACTAAAAAGTAAGATCCCATTGCAATCGAAAGCATTAGAAACTGGCGAAATTTCAACAAGTCGTGGCTTGCAAGGGCGCGTTCTGCCAAGTAGATGACAAAGCTACTAGAAACAAGAATTACCGTATTAATTGCCGGATCTCTGACTTCCAGTCCAGAAACACCAGCTGGTAGCCAGTCAGGATTTGCTGTTTTATAGACAATATATGCTGTAAAAAAACCGAGGAAAATGAAAGTCTCTGACAGCAAGAAGACAATGAAGCCGAACATCTTGCTGCCTTCTTCATCATGGGTATGCTCGTGTGAGGGATGATCTGATTCTTCTGAAATGATAGAACTGTCCATTGCTTGAAACTCCTATATATTTATCTCACGCAGAGGCACAGAGCAAGAAAAGAGAGTAAAGTAGTAGTTTGCGATCGCGTAATACCTCACCTCAAACTCTCTGCGTCCCTCTGCGTACCTACCCTGCGGGAAGGCGAAGCGCCTATGCGTTTAAAAATCAAATCAAACATTTGGCCTGCCCTCTAATGCTCGGCTACCAATGGTTCAGATTTACCGTAGCCGTAGGGTTCACTTATAACAACTGGAATTTCCTCAAAGTTCTCTACAGGAGGTGGTGAAGAAACTAACCACTCCAGTCCAATTGCTCGCCAAGGATTCTTCGGTGCTTGCTTGTCATGTATCCAAGAACCAATAATATTCAGAATGAAGGGCAAAGTGGATACACCTAGCAAAAATCCGCCGATACTGGCGATAATATTCCAAAATTCATACTCTGGGGCATAAGAAGAAACTCGACGCAACATTCCTTGTAATCCTAATGGGTGCATTGGGAAGAAGTTGAGGTTAGTGCCAATGAACGCCAGCCAGAAGTGCAACTTGCCCAAGCCTTCGTAATACATACGTCCAGTCATCTTGGGGAACCAGAAGTAAATAGCAGCAAACATCCCCATTGTTACCGTGCCATATAGAACATAGTGGAAGTGACCCACCACATAGTAAGTGTTGTTGACATGGACATCAATGGGAACAGAGGAAAGGGTGATGCCAGTGATACCTGCAAACACAAACATTATTAATGCACCAAACGCAAACAGCATTGGTGTATCAAATCGTAGCTTGCCACCCCAAATCGTTGCAGTCCAGGCAAACACCTTAATGCCAGTGGGCACAGAAACAAACATTGTTGTGAGCATGAAAAACAGCCGCATCCAGCCTGGAGTACCACTGACGTATAAATGGTGTACCCAGACTATACCGCTAACTCCAGCAATCAGGAGTGATGAAATAGCGACAATCTTATAGCCAAACAGAGGTTTACGAGCAAAAACAGGGAATATCTCTGAAAAGATTCCGAAGACTGGCAGAATGATCACGTAAACAGCAGGGTGGGAGTAGAACCAGAAAAAGTGCTGAAATAGAACTGGGTCGCCTCCCTTGGCGGGGTCAAAAAAGCTAGTTCCAACTGTTAAGTCGAGTAAAAGCATGACTGCACCTGCTGTTAATACAGGTAGTCCAAACAGTTGGATAATCTGGGCACTAAATACGTTCCAAACAAAGATGGGCATACGGAAGAATGTCATCCCAGGTGCGCGCATCTTCACAATCGTGGTGACAAAGTTAATCCCCCCCATAATTGAGGAAACACCTGATATTGCCACTGCTAGAAGCCAGATTACTTCACCATTGATTAAGTTGCCTGTCGGGTTTTGCAGACTAACGGGAGGGTATGACCACCAACCGGCTTGCGCTGGCCCACCGGGTACAAAGAAACTGGCCATCAGTAGGATAGCAGCGATCGGTATCATCCAGAAGGCAACAGCATTGAGTCTGGGAAACGCCATATCTCGCGCCCCAATCATCAGAGGTACGAGATAGTTAGCAAAACCTGTGAGTATGGGGAATGTCCATCCAAATAGCATCACAGTGCCGTGCATGGTGAACATTGCATTATAAACACTACGGTCAACGAGGTCTGATTCTGGGGTAATCAATTCCCCACGAATGATCATTGCAAATATGCCACCAACTAAAAAGAGAATGAAAGCGGTAACAATATACTGAATACCGATAACTTTGTGGTCTGTGCTGAAGCTAAAGTATTGCCTCCAGTCTGCTCTCGGTTCCTGTTGAGGTGCGTCATCAATATCTTCAACGGAAATATTTGTCATTGTCTTTTATCCTTTGTTTTTTGTCATTTGTCACTTGTCCAAAACTAATGACCATTGTAGAGACGCGATTAATCGCGTCTCTACGACTAATTGCTGTAATTAACTACAGGGGCTTGTGCGGGTGCTACCGTAACCCAGCCTTTGATTAATTCTTTTGATTCTTGGGCATATTCGGAAGCTGCTTGATTATTTGCAGTACATGGTTTACGATTTGCTGCTTCTGCAAGCCACTTCTTATAATCTTCAGAAGACTCGACAACAACATTTGCCCGCATGGTTGCAAAGTAAGTACCGCTGAATTCGGAATCGGTCAATGGATATTTGCCAATGCGGATGGGGGTGAATTCAAAGTCAATGTTGCGGTTGGGAATAATGTCTTGCTTGACTCGGAAAGCCGGAATATAAAAGCCGTGGAGAACATCCTCAGATTGCATTGCTAGACGGATGCGATGATTAACGGGTAAATGTAGTTCGGTGCTGGTGATTCCTGTTTTTGGATAGCGAAAAACCCAAGCCCACTGTTTGGCATTCACTTCAATGTCTTCAAATGGGATTACATTTGATGTGACATCAGTTGATACAGTTGAAGAAGTCGGGGAGGCGGAAACTATCCCTGCATCTCCGTTAATTGGTGCAGCAGATGCCGATTGCATCCCTATTGGAATATGTATATGCATAGCTTCCATTGGGCCTTGAATTCCCATTTGCTCGTAGATTTGGTAGCTGTAAGTGGCAATCCAAAACACTAGCAATACAGGAATTGCAGTCCAGACAATTTCTAGTGTGATATTTCCTTCAATAGGAGGGCCATCGCTGGTATCATATTGCTCTGCTCGATGGAAAATCGCTGAGTAGATAAGTGTTCCTGTGACTCCAAGGAAGATAAATGCTCCCAACGTGATTAAAAAACTAAACAACTTATCGACCAGCTGCGATTCTGCTGCGGCTTGAGGAGGCATCCAGGAATACGTCCACTGCCCTATCAAAAGACTAACAGCAGCTAAGGCGATCGCGATCGCACTCAAGATCAAAATATTTCGGATTTTCATGGCCATAAAAGTCATTGGTCAGTAGAGATGCGATTAATCGCGTCTCTACAATGGTCATACTCATACAAAGGACTAACATCGATTACTTCAGCAGTAAGTTGGGGTTTTTGCCCAAGCGCAATAACATATCAGCAGTATTGTGAACTCCAAACTCAGCAGCTAAGTGCGCCCCTAGCGTTCCGTGGATGAACATGATGAACATAATGAACACTCCAGAAAGTAAATAAGTCCACTGCACTTGTTGACTGTCATCCTGACGCCAAATATAACGCTGAAATCCTCTCCAAATAGCCATCCCAAGAATCAGTGCTAGTAGAAAAACACCACCCACTCCATGCCAAAGCATTGTCTCCATTGCTTCCAATCCCCAGGCACTCTTTATCCCAGTGAGTGGTTCTGCCAACATGATTTCGTAAAAACCTGCTGCTACTGTAAAAATTGTGATGAGTGCCGAACCTAGCATATTGTACCAGCCAGCATCAAAGAAGCTGGAACGATTGGCAGGAACTGCTAAAAACTTGAAGATTGGTTCTTGTAGGGGGAAGAACACACCAATAAAATCAAAGGTAATCCCAAGGAAGAACAAACCTAGAGTAAGATGAACTAAATTTGGATGAATGGGTATAGTGTAGGGCAACCCATTTGCTCCCATCTGAGTCTTTAATTGCTCAATAACTTCAGGGTTCATTACAGTAAGCCCTCCTTTATGGCTTCAACAACTGGTACAGTGTGCAGCCCATATACCCAAACCAATTCATCTCCGAAATACACTTGTACGCCTACCAAAACAGTCAAAAGTAGACTTGCTGCTAGGTAATAAACTGATATCTTTTCTGGAGTGCGGCAATGAATCACGTAACGCCAAGCTGTAATGGCTGCCAGAATTCCTGCAAGTGCCCAGCCAAGAATCATATGTAAATTAAGTACTCGTTCGGCTGCGTTATAAGGTTCTGCTAAACCTGCTTCAAATTGACCAAAAATAACGGCGACGAAGATGGAGATTGTAGCGAAAAACATATTCCACCAACTCACCTCGAAAAGACGGTAGTTGCTAGTAAAGTATCCAACTACATCACACAAGAAGGCAAACAACACCATCGCAATCACAAAATGGACAATGATGGGATGTATCGTATCAGGATACGGTAAATTATGGTTATTCAGAAGATTCTCAAGCATGGTATTCTACTGATATGTTAGTTAGTTAGTATTTAGTGCTTAACAATCAATACTTCACAATCTTTTAATTTCTACAACAATTTAGATTGCACTTAAAATCCTTCTAAATAACAACAGCAATTCTGATGAGGAGAATTCTTTCACAGAGTAGCTTGATTCTGATAGGCAAAAGCTCACTGGAATGAATATAGAATAGCAAGTTATCGAAAAAGGTTTTACTAGTTGGTAAATGCTAACGAACGAGTTACTACTTTCCATCTGTGAAGTCAAACAATGATGGAGAGATTGGGAGCGGCATTACCCTTACGTATTTTGGAATCATCCTTGGCTGATTGTCTTTGACCGCAATCACGTAATTATTTCCACAGTCTATGGATTAACTGGCAAGTTTTTTTGGCGGTGCAAAGAATCAGAGCTAAATACAGAATTTTTTAGCTCCAAAGCCGCAATTAAATTTTGCACCACTACGATTTCGCTCTCTTCATTGTTTTGGAGCTTTTCCATATTGACAACTAGTCCTCTTTTACTCGCAAACACTGATACGATACTGATAAAATTCTGACATGATTTTTCGTAGTCTTGGACTGTTCCCTTAATGCTTTTACCGTCGATACTACACCACTCAGATTCTTCTATTTCAACGTAATTTTGCGCCCAGTGATTAAATTTTGTCACCAGTTTATCAAAATCGACTCCCATCGCTATGCGCCTGATAGTTGAGTATGAGGGAACACCGTGTTTTTGTATTTCAAACGTTTTGATCAACACTCGACGATGCCGTTTGACGAAATCCCCCCACGCGCGGTATCCAACATATCCACTCATAGTGCCCATTATTACAAACAGCAACACCAACCACAGTGGATGTCTTCGACCATCACTTGTTCTGAAGTCTTCTACTTGCCGCAGATGTTCAATCAGAGAAGCAGGCATGATTATATTAAACTCAACACTTACAATTTTACCTGTTTTAGGGAATGAAACAGCCCTGCCTGCTCCCTGCCCCTTGTCCTCTTCAATGACTAAATAGGCTTCGGATATTATTATGCCCTAAGCTCATAATGAGAATTGCTGGTCTTGGAGTGTACTTTATTTTTTTGAAGAATTTTGTACTTTTGATTCTCCATATATAAAGAATATCATACATTTGTTAAAAGTACTTGCGATCGCCAACTAATTTTCAAACAGTATTTGTAGTTACAATTAATCAGAAGCTAGAGAGCTTTTATCCAACAGGTGCGCTTTTTCTGCTGTTTCTGGATTAGCAATTTTGACCTGTTCTAAAAAACGAGATATCCAAGGTAAAGCCACCATAATTCCTGTTAAAACTACTAAAAATACAGCTATTCCCCAAATTTGGTCGCGGGGAATTTCGAGTACACCGCGTAAAATTACCTCTCTTAAAGCAGAAACAATAGTAATTTCTACTGCTGCGGTTACGGATGTCCGCTGTTGTTGTAGATGATCTATTAACAGGCGGAACAATTCTACTAAAATCAAAATGAACAGGATATCAGATGTTACTTGCCGCAAATCCAAGGGATGCAAAAAGGAGAAGAACATATCTCCCAGTCGAATAAGCATTACACAGAATAAACCAAGACAGAGAGAAATGATAATAAAGTCTTGAAAAAACTCTAGGTTACGCACAATTTTATTTCTTTGTAACCAGTTTTTTAAGTTTGAACTTAGCCCTTTTAGCATGGTACTTCCTAACGGTCTAGATTCATCTATCTCCATAACTTAAATAGTGCTGAGTATCTATCGTCGATTACTCAGCACTCGCAACTGTATTCAATCCCCATTATTTAGCTATGGGGTTCCACTCAACCCTATTAAACTATTTTGCTCTGTTGGCGTCATGAGGTACGGGTTCTGCAGTTTTCATCTTTGATGCTGCGGTTGTTAAGCTATTCGTAGCCTTGATGATCTCTTGTAAGGTTTCGTTAATCAGTTTTTCATCAGGGGGAGCTTCTAATAAGTAAGTTTCTATGAAAATCTCTACTCGATTCATAATTATTTTGGCTTGAGAGCGTAGTCTGTTGAGGTCTTTAGTAGACAAATTATTCATTGTTTGAAGCTCCTTTCTGCTTTGCAGGTTAATTCTACATTTTTGGTTAGCAATTCTGATGACAAGAGCAATTCTTACAGTTCAGCCCTTTTTTGAAAGATAAAGCTTGCTGGAATACACATTAAATCGTTCGCCTGTTGACTGCTTAAATGCCTTCAGATTCCCCAAATTCGTACAAAGGTTTCAAGCAACAGAATTGCTATATGTGGCAAGTTAGCAGGTCTATTTTAGGACTTACGCACTGAAATTATCTTTTAAGACAGGTGTAGAGTTTTGAGTCTTTAGTGAAGCGGTAACAAGTCTTTAAGCGTCAGAAGCTTTGGTGCAGATATCAGAAGTTATTCTTTAGTCCCTACTGCGCGTAGCTTGCTCTCTACTAGGGGTACGGTAGATGCTCAGAGTTCTCTGTGTCTTCTGGCTGCTGAATCCTTTTATAGCAACTTTAAGCCAAAGTTGTTGAGAGTTTCACGTAAGTTTTTGCATCCTTTTAAATAGTCTAAGGTTGCGATCCGCTCGGCTGAGTTTTGCGACCAATCAACAGCGGCATTCATCTTTTGTTCAGTATAGAATTCCTTCATGATATCGTTGTAGTGAGCGATCGCTTCATCTTGTTCTGCCAATTTATAGATTTCCCGGTGCAGTATAGCTGACTGGGGTAAACGCGGCTTAATAGCAGGTTGTACTTCAGGATTGGGATAACCCACACACAATCCAAATACGGGGAACACATAAGGTGGCAAATTTAATAGTGTTGCCACCTCTTGCGTGTTATTGCGGATTGCGCCAATATATACCGTTCCCAAACCAATAGATTCAGCAGCTAGAGTCGCATTTTGCGCTGCTACCGAGGCATCGATTACTGCTTTAAACAACAGTTCTATGTAATCCAGAGCCACATGAGGTAGTCCGCGACTGTCAGCAATATGAGCCATACGACCTAAATCTGCTAACCAAACCAAAAAGACAGGAGCCTGGTTAACCCATGCTTGGTTATTAGACAGCTTGCATAATTCTGCTTTGCGCTCTGGATCTTCAACCGCTACCACACTCCAGGTTTGCAAATTAGCTGAACTAGCAGCAGATTGAGCAGCTGCAACTAGCCATTCTAGGGTTCCTGGTGGTAAAGGGTCAGATAGATAAGACCGAACTGAACGGTGAGATAGTAGCGTTTGTAGAGAGTCGTTCCAGTCAATTTCGTACTTGAAGGGAATCTCACCGTAGCGCGATCGCAGTAGTTCTGTAGGATTAGTCATAGTCAGCTTTTGAACTCCAACACTTTTTTATGTTTTCAAAGAGACTCTCAACGACGAAAAACAAGGAGGTTGATTAACTAACAAAAATCGATACGATCCTTATTCTGTCAATTTAGAAAAGCAAGACATTGTTAATCAAGGATTTCAGCTTGGTTAAGTTTCACTCGTTAAGCCCATCGATATCTGATGGATAAAAGCCTTTTGAAATATGAACTTTGGAATTTTCTCTGACGGAAGTAACAAAAGGAGGATAATACTCTATCATTTGAAGCTAAAGCCCCTTTGCCCCTCCGCCCTTGAAGCAACCCTTACACAGGCTACTATACAGTTTAACTTAGAACTATTCGGACAGAATGTTCGTGAAATCATAGAATCATTTATTCGGTGTTGCAGAGAAAGCAGGATGATTTAGCAACTGATAAAATCTTTCCCCCTGCTTACCCCAATTCATCCCGCTGTTCTGCAACGCCCTTTATTCATATTAAGCCTCTATAGAAGAATACTTGACTGCTACGCAGCTAGCTGGGTTTCTCCAAAATCTGAAGTTAGGCGATTATTCCGAAAAAAAGCAACTCGTAAAGCTAGCCGAGACTCAGATACAGGGGAAGTAAGCGGAGTTACCATATGCCAAGAATTGTCAGAACGCGCGATCGCAACTGAGGAATCACTAAGGGGTAGAATATCTTGGAAGGCAGATTCCGGCTGGGAATCTTTGAGAATTCGCAAACAGCCTCCCCAGTCTACAGACCATTGTTGATTGAAAAATAGCAGATGAGTTAAAACTTTGCTCGGCTCGTCTGTATGAGGGTGATGCAACTGTCCTAATTGATATCGGCGAAATCCAATATCCATTACACAGTCTTTTAGTTCCAACCCAGACATTTCAGCTATTGCTGCGCGGTAAGAATCTGTCCACAGTCCTTCTATCAACTGTCGCCAGACTTTACTCAGGTGTCTCAAGTCATAAGTAAGTCTGCCTTGTGCCATCCGCTCTCGCCAGCGATTATCGCTAGATTTGAGCATCAAGGAAATATCCTCGCTAGTGGCAAGCATCTTTCCCCAAGAGTATCCGTATCCCTCTCCCTCCGACAGGCGAAACTCTTCGTGGGGAAAACTCGCAGTTAGTTCTAAGCTTGCTTCTGGTGAAAGCAGGTTTTTGATCAAAGCCCAATTATATGGGACTTTTTGCATTGCTGTGGCACGAATGGAATCAAAATTAAGCATGGTAGAAAAAAATGCTTTAGTAGAATTAACCAATCCTGACTACCCTGGATATCAAGTGGCATTAGACGATCAACAATCGATTTAGCTCTGCATCAAGAAGCTTTGCTCAAGCCGCAGAAGTTTCAACACCGGAACGCTTAGAGAGTCATTGCAATCAATTTCGGAATTGAAAGGAATTTCACCCGATCGCAATAGTTTTGTAGGATTTGTCATAGTCAACTTTTGAACTTGAACGCTTTTTTACAATTCCAGAGGGATTACCAACCCCATTACAAATTTGTTTGACTACAAGAAAACTGGCTTTACCGATAGCGATTCTTCAACACTGCTCAAAGTAGATCGAGATCAACCTCCCCAGAATCAAACTGCTTTCCCTCCTGTTTGAGTGATTGTGCTTGGAGACTACGCAACAGGGAGCGCAAAACATCAGTCTTAGTGCGTTGGAACTGCTTGCAGTACTGCTCTAGAAGTTGCCGTTCTTCTGGAGACAATTGAAAAGTGATCCATCCTTGCTCTTTTCTTGGCATAGTTGCTACCAACATAATTGGTAATATTCTAGCAGTTGGTACAATGATTGCGATCGCTAACCTGGGAGAGAATTGTGATGCTTTCTTAACCAACTTCACTTTTGATTTCTGGTCAAACTGACTGAAAGCTTACAAGCTCATATACTTACGTTTTAATTGGTAAAAGGACAATCTAACTTCAGCGTTTTTCAAGTAATTTAACTACACCACTCCCTACTCTCCATTTCCCTGTAATGTTTTGATAGGTGTTGTGCATTTACCTTTGGGGAACAAAACTCAGGAGTTCTTCAACCGTTAGACTGCGCTTAACTTTTACTGATTCATGCTTTACAGCATCCAGCACTGATTGAATTTCTGGCTGACTGAGTATGATTCCATGTTCTTGCAGCACACTGATGATCAGATGCCGACCGGAATGTTTGCCTACTACCAAGCGACGTTCCCAACCAACATCTTCCGGCGCAAACGGTTCGTAAGTACCGGGATTTTGCAACACACCATGAGCATGAATGCCCGATTCGTGTGCAAAGGTATTTTCACCCACGATCGCTTTCCAGGGAGGAATCGGCCAGTTAGCAGCTTTAGCAACTAACCGTGACAGTTCCAGCAATCGTTTTGTATTAATACCCGTTGGAATGCCGTAGAGGTGTTTCAGTGCCATCACCATTTCTTCCAGCGCCGCATTACCTGCGCGTTCGCCAATCCCATTTACTGTAGTGTTGACTGATCGTGCCCCTGCTTCAATACCAGCTAGCGAGTTCGCCATTGCCAATCCAAAATCATTATGCGTGTGCATTTCTATGGGAATGAATAGATGATGCACAAGGGAGCGAACTTTGCTGTAAGTGTTTAGAGGGTCGAGAATTCCTACAGTGTCACAAAAGCGAAACCGGAAAGCTCCCAACTCTTGAGCATAATACGCCACATCCAATAGAAAAGATGGATCGGCTCTGGAAGAATCTTCTCCGCCAACAGATACAGATAAGCCGCGATCGCAAGCGAAATTAATCGCATCCCGCAGAAGATCCAGCATTACCTGCTGCTTACCCCCAAACTTGGCGGCAATCTGAATTTCCGAGACGGGAACGGAAATATGCACCCGTTCCAAACCACAATCTATAGATGCCTGAATATCGGACAATTTAGCACGGTTCCAGCCAAGTAATTGGGCATTTAATCCCAGATTAGCGATCGCTCGGATCGATTCTGCTTCTTCTTGTCCCATTGCCGGAACGCCAATTTCCAATTCTGGAACACCAATGGCATCAAGAAAAGTGGCGATCGCAATTTTTTCTTCAACGTTAAAGGCTACACCCGCAGCTTGTTCACCATCTCGCAAGGTTGTATCGTTAATCTGAACGGGATGTTTGTTCATAGTGAAGTGATGATTCATGACCAGCTAACTTGTTGGGTGATTTTGATTTACTTGAATAATTGACGCCGTGTGCAACTTTCCTTCAGACCTAACCCCAACCCTTGTAGCGTTGAGGACTAAGAATCAAAGCCTCTCAGGAGTGGGGAAGAGGAATGGAAGTAGGATTCTAAGGATAAGTTGCACATCGCGTTAATTAGTAATTGAAAGACAGAGCAGCTAACTTGAGTTGTGGAAAGTAAAAGACATATTCCTTAGCCGTGCGGTAATAATTACGAATTACGTAGCTTGCTTCTCGCCTTTGGCGAGTATTACGAATTATGAAATATTTGCTACAACTTCCCCAATATTGCTAGTGTCATAGCCACCGAGAATCTCTAGTTGCGATCGCACTAGCTGATGTCCCAAGATACTGAGAAACTGCTTTACTGGTACTTCTTCCAAGTATTCTTTAATAATCACCAAGTCATATCGCGCCCGATGAAGGGGGATAAATCCCAACCCAAAGGCAGCAGCTATAGATGCCGTACTGATACCTGCATCAGCGATTCCTGAGACTACAGATAAGGCAACATCTTGATGGCTGTGAACGATATGGTCAGATCCTTTAACTTTGTGCAATGGCACTCCTTCTTCTTGGAGTTTCCGTTCTAAAAGCATCCGACTACCAGAACCCACTTCATGGGTAACAATAGTTGCTCCAAATTCTACTAAGTCAGAAACTGTTTTAACTCCCATCGGGTTTCCTGGTGCGACTAACAAACCTTCTTCCCAAACTCCAAGGGTAATCAAAACGGCACTCTTACCTGTTAAAGCTTCCCGCACAAAGGGAATGTTATGTTCCCCAGTATCAGCATCGTATAAGTGCATACCTGCAATGTGAACTTCACCTCGGCACAAACTACGCAATGCAGCCGCACTATGGGCGAAACGATAATGAATTCGTAGTTTTGGATGCCAACGTTCAGTTGCTCTTGCCAAGAGGGAAAGCACAGGTGTACAACCAGCAATCACAACTGTATTGTGCAGTTTATCTATATCATCCAGAAGCCGAACCTGGACTTTATTTGTACCATTCTGGCTCTGTGCTTCACCTTCAGAGTGAGGCTCGTTACTAGCTACCTCTAACGCTAATGGCAATTTGCTAATGCTGGGAAACCCGTAAGGATGAACGGGTTCCCCACTCCCAACGGGATGACTCACCGCAACTGTCTCACCATCAGCTGGAATCATTTCGATCCGAAAAGCATCATTCCCAACAAGGGGATAAGCTATCCATTGATCCCCAACCCGCGCTAGACTAACTCGTGATTGCTGTTGCTTAGGGGCTGATCCCACAAGAATTGCCTCAACTTCTGGTAAATCTTCCTCAAACCAGAATAAGTCCTCGACTTGGCAACCAAGCGCTTTAGCTAAACGTAGTGACATAGCAACAGAAGGAGCATATTGTCCCAATTCCACACCACCAATACTCTGACGAGTTACGCCAGCTATATTAGCTAATTCTTGTTGACTCATGCCCAAGCGAGTTCTAATTGACTTCAGGTTATTGCAAAGATTCACATCCAGTTTCATGAGGCTGTATCTCTCCGTTAGAAAAAGCCGCAGCGGACAAACTTAAATTTGTTGGGTCAATAGCAAAGTTTTCTAGTGTTTGCCGTTTTTGTTGGAAGACATGTTGATGTTTTGACAATTTCGCTTATTTTATGCAAGCATAACATGCATCTTGCTAAAATACTTGCAATTTTAGATACTATTTAGCAATTTAGCGATCGCTAACTAAGGCGATGCCTACATCACCAAAAGAAAACTTATTCCGAGTGCGGAATGGCACTAAATTAAGATACAGCCCTTGCCCTAACTGGTTCCCAGCCTCCAGGCTGGGAAGCCATTCTGGTAGGCTCCGCCTCCTCTTTCTTGACGAGAGGCAGCAGCCCTCTCGGAATACATTCCCAGTCTTAAGACTAGGAACGAGGCTACACAAACCTTTGGGCTTTTCTTAGTGCCATTCGTCCGAGTGCGGTAAATCCTGATCTAAATGCCAATTGCCTTTTTTAGTTGGTACCGCTACCCACTGGAGTTCCAACCATAAGATTGGGTTCTTTTCCTTCAACCTTGAGGCAGGATCGCGGATAATGCGTGTGGCATTTATGCAAACAGCCTCACATATCCCCAAATCTTGGGCAACGCCTCTAAAAACGTCTTTGTAGGCATTAATTGAGGCAAACAGCATATTAGGATAATAAACAACAAAATGTTGTATAAGTTTTGGAGGACAGCCCCAGTAAGAGTTTACGAGTTCGACGTGGCAGTACTGGAGCAACTCGCCGACTTTGGCACAGCGTCCCTTGACTACGGTAGTAAATTTTTGGACTAAAACCTCTTCAGTCAACATAATGAGTTCTCCTCCTTCCATGAGGTAGACGAATTTTGGCGTAGTTCAGAACGCCGATTTCTCAAATGTGGTAAGAAGTTTACGCAGTTTTTTCTGCTGTTTCGAGTAAGAGATTGCCATTGCTCCAGACACTTTGTATGAGGGGTAACCCCTACTGCATCGTCCTAGTCAAACAACCCAAACTTCACCAGCAGTTCCTCTAGCTGATCGTTAGACATAGATTTCGGAGTCACAAAATCTGTGTTTTGGTCAATTGCCGTTGCCAGGTTGCGATAGTGCTGCGCCTGTTCAGACTCAGGAGCATACTCAATCACTGTCTTGCGGTGGAACTCTGCCCGTTGCACCATGTTGTCTCTGGGTATGGAGTAGATCATTTGAGTCCCCAGTTTCTCTGCCAGAGCCTCGATCAAATCATTTTCCTCATCGACTTTGCGAGAGTTGCAAATCAATCCTCCCAAACGTATACCGCCTATCGGAGCATACTTTTGAATGCTTCGGCAGATGTTATTAACGGTATACATTGCCATAATTTCCCCAGAAGTCATAATGTAAACTTCTTGAGCTTTGCGTTCACGAATGGGCATGACAAATCCACCGCATACTACGTCACCCAGACCATCATAAAATGTATAATCAAGTCTAACTGCATCATCATAAGCACCAAGTTGTTCCAGCAACCCAATTGATGTCAGAATGCCTCTACCTGCACATCCCACACCAGGTTCCGGCCCACCCGATTCCACACACAGCGTCTTCCCCCATCCCTCCTGGCGGAAATCTTCTAGATTCACATCATCTTCTTCTTTACGCAACGTATCGAGTACAATCTTCTGGTGGAATCCCCCCAAGAGGAGCCGAGTGGAGTCTGCTTTCGAGTCACACCCTACAACCATCACCTTACGACTCATATCGGTCAGTCCAGCTACGACGTTTTGAGTCGTTGTGGATTTGCCAACTCCCCCTCTTCCATAAATAGCGATTTTCCGCATAAAAACCTCAATAATGGCGCAGACTTATTGATCCGGCTTCAAGATTATGGTGTAATCAAGCAGAGTATTGAATCCAATTGGAGTTGTAATTCTTGAAAGTATTTACTACCCAGTTTGTGACTGCATTGATGCTGTTAGATAGTGGAGATTAGCTGTCTATTCAGTACTATAAATCTTGCAGTTATCTACTAGAAGTTAAACAGCTTTTTACAGATATGTCAGTAAATATTAGTGGGATGCGAGATACAACAAGGGTGCTAAAAATTAGTTCCAATCCTGTCACCAAAAATTAAAAAAACTTCCAAAGATACGGCAGGTGCATGAGAAACTTTTACTTCATCACAGCAAGACAAGCATTATTTTGGCTGCAAAGAAGATACATAAAAAAATCAGTCCAGCCTACGCTATGGCAATGGCTTCGCCAAACGAAAAACCGATTTTTAGGCGGTTTTGCTCCACTTCGATTAACGTTATGCCGTCACCAATAACTGATGAGGCTGGCTGATACTCACTTCAAAGGAATCTAAGGAGTTTTTTTTCTGGTATTAGATTCCCTATAAATCAAGAATATCATACATCCGGCCAATTTACTTGCGCTAA
>NZ_JABXKL010000050.1:0-24624 GCF_017114995.1 Nostoc sp. NMS9
TAATTGTTACGTTTAAAGAGAATTTGCAAGGATTGGTCTCAAAGCCTTGTAAATACTGGCTTGCAAGTTTTAGGACGGGTCTAATGGATAGGCCTTTAGGCGTGGGGTAATAATTGCGTTAGCGAGTCCGCGAGGGTCATTGCGAATTTAAAATTGCGAATTGGTGTGACCAATTGCATAGTTTGCACTACCAAATCACGTAAATCTCGATTCAGCGCTACAGTGCCTTGAGATCCAAACCAACGGTCAAAAATAGCGACATATTGCTGATTTCCATTGACGAATCCTTGCATGAACTTTACCAGAGAATAGTTGACTGTATCCAAGAATTTGGAGTTATTTTCTGGCACCATGCAAGCGATACCTTCTCGTGAATAGGGGCGATCGGGTACGATCGCAAAACTACATAATTCGGTAAAATTGGGTAAAGCAATTTTTGCGCTTGTTAAACAAAGGCATCAGCAAACCCATGCAACTGAAACTCAGTGCATCTCGACTTCCCTTCGCCCCCCTCTTGTTAATCGCCCCCTTTTTCCTATGGGGGACGGCAATGGTAGCCATGAAAGGAGTGATACCCCATACCACACCGCTATTCATGGCAGGTGTGCGTCTGATACCAGCAGGGATGTTAATTCTGATTGCAGCAGCATTTATGGGTAAACCTCAGCCGAAGGGTTGGGCTGCATGGCTGTGGATTGCCTTATTTGCCCTAGTAGATGGAACGCTGTTTCAAGGCTTTTTGGCAGAGGGATTAGTCAGAACTAGTGCAGGATTAGGGTCTGTGATGATTGACTCGCAACCCTTGGCTGTTGCCTTGCTGTCGTTGTGGCTATTCCAAGAACACATTGGTTTTTGGGGATGGCTGGGGCTAGGCTTGGGAGTCACAGGCATTAGTTTAATTGGCTTACCTGATGAGTGGATTTTACATTTTTTCGACTCAGGCGCAAATATGACAATCGGCAACTGGCAAGATTTGTTTGCTAGTGGCGAGTGGTTAATGCTGTTAGCAGCACTATCAATGGCAGTAGGAACAGTGTTGATTCGGTTTGTGTGCCGACATGCTGACCCTGTAAGCGCTACAGGATGGCACATGATTTTGGGCGGATTGCCACTATGGGAAATTTCATCAGTTGTTGAATCCCAGCAGTGGGAGAATCTGGGAGGATCTGATTTCATGGCTTTGGGTTATGCTACCGTATTTGGCAGTGCGATCGCTTATGGGTTATTCTTCTACTTTGCCTCTAGTGGCAGTCTCACAAGTCTTAGTTCTCTCACCTTCCTGACACCCGTCTTTGCGCTACTATTCGGCAATCTTTTCCTCTCAGAAGTCCTCAGTCCGTTGCAGTGGGTAGGAGTATTTCTCACTTTAATCAGCATCTATCTCATTAACCAACGTGATACTTTAGCAGGACAAAACGACACAGTTACTGTCGGCGAGATAGCTAATATACAGCAACCAGTTTTAGAAACATCTGCTAAAAAATTGAACCCCATAAGCCTAGCAGTTAGAGAATCTGAACCAGAAATATTACCCTAACTTGTTAAAATAATTCGTAATTAGTAATTAGGTAGAGAGATGAGGGAGAAATCAATTAAAAATTCAAAATTCAAAATTCAAAATTCAAAATTAAAGAACTTCTGCCTCCTGCCTCCTGCCTTCTTTTTCCCAATGCCCATTCCCATTACCCAATTCCCAATTAAAAATGACAGTTAACATTTGGTCGTCTAGAAGCTATTGTGGTATCGAAGATTTGAAAAGCACTTTCAGGCTGAAACTTGCAATATGAGGCTATGCCGTTCCTCAATTCTGATATTTACCTGTTTTTCTTGTGTGGGTTTTTACCCAAATCGCTCAAGCGCAGCCACACCTAACCTAGCACCTGAAATTTTAGAACTTGCACAAGCTAGTTCGACACTTACTGCTAGTCCGGCCGTTTTGAGATATGGTAGTCGAAAATTAGATGTGCAGAGACTACAAACCCAATTAAAGCAGTTGGGATACTACAGTGGCGTGGTAGATGGACAGTACAACACCAATACGGAAATCGCTGTATCTAAATTCCAGAAAGTAAAGGGTTTAAAATTAGATGGGATTGCTGGCCCGGCGACTCAGGAGAAACTGCAAGCAGCAATGGAGGCTAAAAAGCAGTTTGTCACCTCTCCAAAAGTTACCTCTCCAAAAGTTACCTCTATTGCTCCGACTTCTGCAAATCCCAAAGCATCCGAGAGAGGTTTTGTCTGGTGGTTACTATTTGCCATTGGGGTTCTAGGATGTACTGGCGCACTTTTTTATCTGCTGAGGTCGTTTCAGAAGGTAAAGCAAGTGCAAAAGTCCGAAATATCAGAGCCTAAAAGTTTGAATGAAGCTAACAAAGAACCGATTACACCACCTTTACTGGAGACTGTCACTAGTCTACAAACACCTCCACCACCATTTTCCACACAAATACTGCTACCAGAAAAAACTTCCCGTCTTGCTAAACTCAATATCGTTGACGAATTAATTCAAGATTTACGCAGTTCTGACCCAACGAAGCGGCGCAAGGCTATTTGGGATTTGGGTCAGCAGGGAGATTCGCGGGCAATTCAGCATCTGGTTGACCTGATAATTGATGCTGATTCTCAAGAAAGTAGCTTAATTTTGGCAGCTTTGTCAGAAATTGGCATCCGCACACTCAAACCGATGAACCGTGCTTTAGCAATTTCAATCCAAGATGAAAGTCCACAAGTGCGGCAAAATGCGATCCGTGACCTGACGCGCGTTTATGACATGATGGGTCAAATGAGTCAGATGTTGCACCATGCCCTAGAAGACCCAGATGCCGATGTGCAAGCAACAGCACGATATGCTTTAACTCAGATGAATCGAATACGTGGCTTGCCGGAACAACAGAATCTACAGGAAGACTCTGATAATGATTCACAATAATAGAGCAGGAGTCACGTCGCTTCTCTACGAGACGCTGCGCGAACGCTCCGAATTCAAAATTCAAAATTCAAAATTAATGATCCCCATAAATAAATTTAGGGGCTTGTATCCTTTTCGTTTTCGGTCATTTGATTTTAGATTTTAGATTTTAGATTTTGGATTGAAGGAAAAATCTTAAATTGGCAGTGTACCAAGCTGAATCTGCTGTCAGCTTAAAAATATTTCAACTGGATTTGGATATTGGTATCTGGCCCTGCCACTAAAAATGCTGCTTCGCTAAATTTGGGCGCTCTTGTGCGAATTTCTGGGTTGCTGGAAAATCCAAAACCTTCGCTTGGTATACCAAAAATATTGCTATTGAGAGTGCGGTCATTATTTTGATCGTGGAAGACAGCAACGGCGTAACTACCTGCTTTCAAGTTATCAAAGGTAATTGGTAAGGGATTTTCAGTAATCTTGGTACACTGCTTTTGTAAGACGCGATCGCGATCGCTAGGAAATCCTTTACTGCTAGCAAATATACTGGCACAGACTTGTCCTTCTTGATTCTTCAAGCCATCAATTTCCACGGTGAGTTTGCCGTTAAAATTTGCCTTGGCACTAAATGACCATGCCAAATTTCCCATCACTGCCAATAGCAGCATACTAATTCTTAAGCCTTTAAGCATAAAATTTTCACAAGGTAAAATGCGATCGGTAAATTATTGAAGGAGGCAGAGGGCAGTGTTTTGACTACGCTCAACAACCAGGCAGAAGGTTTTATTCACAAGTGATTCAGACCTGGGAGAGCCACCAAATTTTTAATTTAGTGAGGGTCTTAAACCGTTGCTTTAGACACTTGTTTAAAAACCAGAAACTCAAATAACCCTAGTAGGAGTTTAAGAAATTATTGGCACATCTGTAAATATTTTTTATAGTTCTTCGTAAGAAATTTACGATGTATTTTCTGAAATAGTCAAGTCTTCTTCACTTAATCTTTAATCTTTAAAAAAAATGGCTGATAAATTGCCCAAAATTGTCTTGAATAATGTCAATAAAAAATTTGGTAGGAAGTGGCAAGGAATATCTCATTCTCTGTATCAGTTATTTATTTGTCTGGAAACACACTTTTTCTAATATTAAAAACTCTGATTAAAGAAAAATATAAATACTCCTTCACAGAAATTATGAGACTAGTACAGGATGGCGTAAATAAACATCCCATTTCAAATGGCGCAAGAGCTTGGAATACAATTATGCGTGACTTTTGACTTTTGACTTCCGCCTTGCGGTACTAGTTCCTGATTTCACTTTGGTAAATTTATGCCTAAACGGATAAATTTGACTGATTGTCTATTTACTCAAAACAAAAAACTGTATTTTATGATACAGTTTTTTGTTTTTGTGATGAAATATAACTGATGATGCAACAAAAAAGCAACTATATCCTTTATAGCTACGTATTTTCCAATATCATAATTGGACAATTTTGAATGTTGTTAAATTTTTATACAAAGAGTTAATTCTTTGTGACTTTATAAGGTATATCAATTCATCACTGCACTCAAAATTTTGTATTAAAAGCAACGCAGATTTCCCACACTTATCCTGAGATAGCAGCTGGGTCGAGCTATTTATACAAAATACAGCGTTTTGCAACTACATGACTCACATAGAATTGTTACAACAAGGCTAACAAACCTAATTTCCTTAAAGAAACTGGGTTTAGAGTACCTGTAATATGGGAGACTTGGCAATATTCCCTATAAATCAGATTTAAGATGAGTAACACAATTTCGGATATTGCAGTCAAGACCATCAACGGTGAAGATAAGCAATTAAACGACTACACCGGTCAGGTACTCTTAATTGTAAATGTGGCTTCCTTCTGCGGTTATACTTCTCAATACGAGGGGTTAGAAAAGTTGAACAAAAAGTATGGAGAAGCAGGTTTACGTATTTTGGGGTTCCCTTGTAACGATTTTGGAGCGCAGGAACCAGGAAGCAATGAAGAAATTGTGCAATTCTGCACGAGTAAATATGGTGTTACCTTTGAACTATTTGATAAAGTTCATGCCAAAGGCTCACAGCAGCATCCACTTTATGAGCGACTTACTAAAGCCGTTGAGCCAACAGGAACTGTTGCTTGGAACTTTGAAAAATTTTTAGTTAATAAGCAAGGTGAAGTGGTAGCTCGATTTAATAGTAGTGTCCAGCCAAGTTCACCAGACATAATTGCCACAATTGAGAAAGAATTAGCGAAATAGTCATTAGGTAAAAATTTCTGTACTATTAATTATTGACTGTTAGCTCTGGACTGTTAAAATTATTTACTTCCAGACAATTAATTGAGAATATTCTCTCAATGAGTAGTTTAATTTATTTGTGTCTAATTTGTCATGAACGTTGCAATCATTGGTTGTGGTTATGTTGGTTATAAAGTTGCTCAATATTGGCAGCAAGATATGAATTTTGTTGTCAGTGTAACCACAACTTCGCCTGAGCGTGTCTCTGCCCTACAATCAGTATCTCAAAGAGTTGTAGTTACCTGTGGTAATGACATAGATAGTCTAAAATCAGTTTTGTACAATCAAGATGTTGTACTTTTGAGTGTTGGGGCAAAAAGTGGAGAAGTTTATGAAGAAACTTATCTACAAACTGCCCAAACTTTAGTTTCGTGCTTACAACAGATTAAGAGTGTAAAACAATTAATATACACAGGTAGTTATGCTGTATATGGTGACAGGAATGGTGTATGGGTAGATGAAGAAACACCGCTTGCACCTGCTAATTTAAATGCACAAATTCTCCGCAAAACAGAAGATGTGTTGCTATCAGTATCTAGCGAGAATCTCCGTGTTTGTATTTTCCGGTTAGGAGGGATTTATGGAACTGGTAGAGAACTGTTGAAAATATTTGGTAGATATTCTGGTACAACCCGTCCGGGCAATGGTGAGGATACTACAAATTGGGTTCATCTAGATGATATTGTTGGTGCGATAGAATTTGCCCGTTACCATCGTTTGCAAGGAATTTACAATCTGGTAAATGATGCACATCTCACCAGCCGAGACTTGCTAGATAGCTTATTTGAAAAACATAATTTACCCAAAGTAGAATGGGATACATCTATTAAGAGTACTCGCCCATATAATGCTTGGGTATCGAATGAAAAGCTCAAAGAAGCTGGATACGAGTTGATTCATCCACAGATGATTTTTTAGCAAGTATTAAAAACTAGGAATTATGCAACCATCTGCTGTAGCTAACACAACCAATTTGACAGCATCTCCTAGCCAGTTTTACAGTTGGCAGAATTATCGTTGTGCCTACGAAGTTCATCAACCAATTAATACAACATCTGAGGGCATTCCCTTACTATTAATTCATCCGATTGGCGTGGGATTGTCGCGGCGATTTTGGCAGCGATTTTGTCGCGAGTGGTATAATACAGGTCAATATAATTCAATTTACAACCCTGATTTACTAGGATGTGGTGAAAGTGATATGCCCCGTATAGCTTACACTCCTAGTGATTGGGCAGAACAGTTGCAGTGCTTTTTACAAACAGTAATCCAAAAACCTGTTATTGTTGTAGTGCAAGGCGCTTTATTGCCAGTTGCCATCCAATTAGTCCAAAAGGAATCAAATTTAATTGCCGGACTGGTACTTTCTGGGCCACCAGCGTGGGCTTTGATGACAAATAAACCACCAGAATGGCAGGAAAAATTCCTTTGGAATGTGTTAGATTCGCCTTTTGGCAGTGCTTTTTATCGCTATGCACGCACCCCAAAATTTTTACGTTCTTTCTCGATTCGTCAACTCTTTGCTTCTGAAAATGCTGTGGATGCAGAGTGGTTAAATACATTGCTTGCAGGTGCAGAAAATCCTGCTAGCCGCCATGCAGTGTTTTCTTTTTTAGCAGGGTTTTGGCGAGATGATTATACTAGTTTTATTGACTCGATTCAGCAACCAACATTAACGGTTGTGGGGGAAACTGCATCGAGTATTAGCCAAGACAATAAAAAAGAAACGCCAGATGAACGCTTGGCCCACTATCTTGCTTGTTTGCCTAAAAGTCGAGGTATAAAAATAAATGGGCGTAATGTTCTACCTTATGAATCAACCACTGAATTTGTAGCAGCGATCGCTCCATTCATTAATGAAGTTTCTTAGCCGATTGATAGTTACATTGTACCAGTTCTCCCATGATAGGTTATGACTGGAATTGATTACTAAAGGCAAGCAAAATTATGTTACCCAATCATCGAGGACAAAAAGTACCAAATGTCACTTTTCATACTCGCAAGGACAACCAGTGGGTAGATGTGACAACTGATGAGCTATTTGCTAATAAGACAGTAGTTGTCTTCTCTTTACCGGGTGCTTATACTCCGACTTGTTCATCTACTCATCTCCCTGGCTATAACGAATTAGCTCCGGTTTTCAAAGAAAATGGTGTCGATGAGATTATCTGTATTTCTGTCAATGATGCCTTTGTGATGAACGAATGGGCAAAGGATCAAGAAGTAGAAAATATCACACTTATTCCTGATGGAAATGGCGAATTTACTGAAGGCATGGGTCTGTTAGTAGATAAGTCAGACTTGGGGTTTGGGAAGCGATCGTGGCGCTATTCTATGCTGGTGAAAGATGGTGTAATTAACCAGATGTTTATTGAACCAGAGGAGCCAGGAGATCCCTTTAAGGTGTCGGATGCTGAGACAATGCTCAGATACATCAACCCCCAAGCAGTGAAGCCCGAAGTAGTTTCCCTGTTTGCGAAAGTGGGTTGTCCTTTCTGTGCCCGTGCTAAGGCAATGCTCAAGGAACATGGCATCAACTACGAAGAAATTACCTTGGGTAAGGATATCACCACACGGTCGTTAAAAGCAGTTGCAGGCGCGACAACAGTTCCCCAAGTATTTATCGATGGTAAATTAATTGGTGGTTCTGAGGCATTAGAAGCCTACTTTGCTGCTAAATAGGGTTGCAATACTGCGTAGCTTTTGCCTAAAAAATAGAAATGTGTAGGTTGGGGAGCTACTGCACCCTTGCGGTTTCCCGATTTGTTCGCTTTTAGCGTTCCCGCAAGGTAGCATGTGGCGTTTGAGGAACGAAACCCAACATTTTGCGGGTTTGTTGGGTTTCGCTATTGCTCAATCCAACCTACGAATATTCTTAACCGAGCGGTATTGAGTTGGGGTACACTTCAGGTGAAAGTCATGATATTTTTGACCATAGCCTGATTTGTGAGAATTGAAAGCCATAGATTCCCGACTTCGTAAAAGTTGTCGGGAATTTTGTTTTTCGTCAGCAGTTAACAAATCTTCAGATAGGTAGATATATTTTTGTCCAGCTATTTACTAGCGATCGGATAAAATTGATTCGGATTGAATTTACATTTATTTAAAATATAATATGTTTGCCAGAATTCGCCAAATTTTGAGTCAATTTTTTAGTAAATCAAGGACAATCAACAACGAGCCACTGAATAAAGTCAGTTTAATTGTCATTATTATCATTGATATTTTTATCTTGATTAATGTTTTTACTGGACTCGATGATATTAGCAGGTGGCATATCAGTCCGACTGAGGCTTATCCATGTTATTCAGAGTGGCAAAATTACCGGACAAAAACTACCAAAGATAAAGACTATGAAATTGTTAGACTTTCATTGTCATCTTACACGAATAATCAATTTAGTTTTCGGGGAAACTATCAACAAGCCGAAGCAGGACATCTGGGTAAGGTTTCTCAAACGTGTTTGCAATATGCCGATTACAAAGATAAGATTAAGAATTCTGAAAAGCAGCAAACTATCAAAACTATCGATCAAAAACAAGCAAAAATTAGTAGGCTTGAACAAGCCAATAGCACTATTAAATCTCAGTATGACTCAACGCTATTAGAAAAAATTGCAGGTCAGGGTCGCGAACAATCAATTAATCAAGTCAGTGCTGAAAAAGCTAAACAGGTATTAGAAGAAAATAATCGCCAAATTTCTACTCTTAAACAAGAAACTTCTACTCTTAAAAATGAACTACTTGCCAAACCAGAAAACATTAGTTTTATAGCTTTTCTTAAAGATGACAATCGATTTCAAGAAGTCGATAAAGGCTATCAGCAGGCATCATTTTGGTATCCAAGTATTCAGCTTGGTTTTCAGTCTGTCTTTCTTTTACCACTGATTATCATTGCCTTATCAGTTCATAAATTTGCCCAAAGAAGAGGATATGGACTCGTTTCACTAATTAGCTGGCATTTACTAGTTATCTTTTTTATCCCATTAATTGTTAAAATATTTGAATTTCTCCAAGTAGGTGCAATATTTAAATTTTTATTTGATATAGTCAGTGCCATTTTTGGCGGTTTACTTTTCCTGATAAATTATGTTTATATCTTACTGATTCCAGTTATTGGTTTTGGAATCATCCAGTTTTTTCAAAAATTTGTCTTTAACGCTAAAGTCCAAGCAGCTAGCAGAGTTCAAAAATCACGCTGTGTCAATTGTGCCAAGAAAATTCGACATCTTGATACTTACTGTCCACACTGCGGTTATTATCAGTACATTGAATGCCATAACTGTCATAATCTTACTTATAAGCATTTGTCGTACTGTAAACATTGTGGAACTTCTCAAGTTTCCAGTAATTTGTAATCAGTGAAGTCGTCAATCGGCCTTTTTAACTTAGATATGGAAAAAGAGAAAACAATCAATAAAGAGAGTCAGTCGCCGCTTTCTTTTCTCAAAAACCTGTTGATTGCTCGTTGGCGATCGCTCTTACTTCTTTTGATCGGAGTCTATTTACCTTTGCAGGTTTTTGAAATCCTGACAGTAAAGATATGGGAGAATCAAGCGGGCTTTCCGTGGGATGTACCGATTTTGTTAGCAGTTCATTCTACAACCAACCCACAGTTAGATGTTTTAGCTGTCACCCTAGCTACAATTGGGTTGCCTTGGACGGCGATGCTGATTTTGGGTACGATCGCACTCATTTTACTACTTCAAAAACGCTGGCGATCGCTAGCTTATTTACTCACCACCTCAGCAGGAAGCATCATCATCAACCGCACAGCAAAGGAATTAATGCATCGAGTGCGTCCACAATTGTGGGAGTCCATTGCACCTGAGTCTAGTTTTGCATTTCCCAGCGCTCATGCGATGACGAGTATAACACTGGTAGCAATTTTGTTATTTTTAACTTGGGCTACCTCTTGGCGCTGGTTAGTTCTCATATTCGGCAGCTTATACATCATGGCTATTGCGTGGTGTCGTCTCTATCTGGGGGTTCATTTTCCCAGTGACATTATCGCAGGTTGGATGGTTACATTAGGTTGGACAATTGGTGTCAGTCTAATTATCAAACCGTATACAACTATAGCCAAATCCGTAGATGGCGAACGTCCTAAAGATGAAACTACTTTACTCCCTGAAGAAATAAAGTTGATAAATGAGGATTAATATCAGCCCTCACCCTAAATCCCTCTCCCAAGGTTGGGAGAGGGACTTTGAAATTGGCTCCCCTTCTCCCAAAATTGGGAGAAAGGGTTGAGGGATGAGGGCAAATTTTGCATTTGTGCAAGATGATGATTAAAACCAGAGCAAAGCAAAAAAGTTATCTAGGAGACGACGAAACAAGTGATTGCTACTTTTGGTTTAACTCAATCAGACGATTTACCATCAAAAATAGATTGTCAAACATTAATAGTTGAGATTGAAAAATAAAAAGCGCAGAAATAATAAAATTCTCCTGCTGCTGATTGCGATTGCTAGGGTTTAGGCACATTCAATAGACTGAAAACTTTTGCGTTAGCGTACCCCTCCGAGGAAGCAAGCTACACGCAGCGTCTCGCAGAGAAGGTATCGCTCTGGATTATTGGCTTCAGTAAGCTTATTTTTAATTCAAAAATTGTATCTCAAAATATGGTCTTTTATTTTTTTGTCAGGAACTCGTTTTGTAAGTAAAGCTAATAACTTAATTATCCAAAAACGGTATTGCTATTATTTTTGGCGTTGGCAAAACTTTTAGGTCTACTAGACTTTACCATTCAACCTCTTGGTGATAGAGTGATCCCATTAATTCATATCTATTCAAAACAACAATCAACATAATAATGAAAACATTGCGAGCTTTAATGCCGATCGCGCTGGGTTTACTGACACTATCAGTGGCAAGTTCTGTGAATGCTCAAGCGATAATCGATACTGTAGACAATGGTAATTTAAGTGTGACGGGGATGACACGAGGAAGCGGTTGCACTGTCCTTTTTAGCCCTCAAGGGGAGCTAGTTCAAAATGGTCGTTCCTGTAGTTCAAGAGAAATTGGTAAAGCTCAAGCTGCGATCGATACCTATCTCCGGGAGCAAGGCGCACCTGAGCGCAACAGTGACAACTCAATGCGCCAAAGACTGACCTTAATCTGCTACGGTGAAGGTCGCAAACCAAGTTTTGAAAACCGCAACAGTTATGAATGGAACTCACGTCGTCATCGCTATGAACTGCAAAATCGTGTAGAGTCTTCGACAGACGAGTTCGATTCCGAGGTTCAAGTCGAGATTCGTAATATGCAGGGAAAAATTCATCTGGGCGGAAGGCTCATCCCGCCAATTAATTCAGGCGGTACTGATGGATGGTGGAACCTCAACGATCTCCGTGTCACACCGGAGCAAATCACGGGAAAATACCGGGTGAATGGGCTGAATCATCCGCGTGTTGAGATTGATCGACGCAGTGGACGGATTGCCATTAATGGGATTGAGGATTTCCGTGGTACTTGCGATTCCGGCGACTGGAGTAGTGGTAGAACTCGTTTCTAGTCTGCTGTATTGTTGGGTTTCGTCTTTGTCTTAACGAAACCCATGTCTTCGCAGTTTTTATCTCGCTCCATCGGTGGCATCAAGACCTTCTTGTTTAGCAGTGAAGACTTCGTATTGGTGCAGACGCGATCGCAGGAGCAGTTCCTCTTTTGGCTAATTCCCAAACTGCCTACTAACACAAGCAGTAGTAGCTAACAGCCGTTAAACCAAACCGTGATGTTTTAATGATACGCTTTTCCCGATTGTTGTCGATCGTTCTGGTGGCGATCGCCCTTGCCTTTGCTACCCCTACGCTGCTCTGGAGCAAAACTCCTAAGCCAACTGTTAAGACACCTACCAACGTTTCGCCAACAGCCGCACCTATCAAAAAGTGGCGTGTTCAACTCTGACAGCGTTGCAGGGTCCCAAGCCGGCTCTCTCCAGCTCTATATTTCCCAAAAATGCCAAAGAAGGAACAGACTATGAATGTGGCTATTTAACCGTACCCGAATTGCATCGCCAGCCCAAAGGCAAAACCATTCAGGTCGGTATCGCGATTATCAAAAGCACCAATCCCCAGCCCGCCGAACCGTTACTGTTGTTTCAAGGCGGTCCGGGAGGATCGAGCATTGGAATTTTTCCCTCTCTGTTTGCCTCACCCGATAACCAAGATGGGCAGCGACTGCGAGCCGATCGCAACCTAATTGTGTTCGAGAAACGGGGCAACCGCTATTCCAAACCGTGGTTAACCTGCCCAGAAGTCAAAGCCGTTGAGAATACCGGCAATGAAAACGTCGATGCCAAGGCTGAACGCCAAGCCGTCCAGACCTGTCGCGATCGCCTCACCAAATCAAGGGTGAATTTAGCCGCCTTTAATAGCGTGGAAAGTGCCCATGATGTGGCGGCGCTGGTCAAGGCGCTGGGGTACAAACAGGTAAATCTTTACGGTGTATCCTACGGGACGGAGTTGGTGCAGGATATCATGCGGCAACATCCTGAGATTATTCGCAGCGTAATCATGGATGGGATCGTGCCATCTAATCCTAGCATCGATTCGCAATATGCCGTGATTATTAATCGACTGATTAACCAAATTGATAGCGCTTGCGCCAACGATCCAGACTGCAATTCCCAGTATCCCAGGGTCAAAGCTACCTTTGAAGAAACCTTTAATCGCCTCAACCAAACCCCGGCAGCGATTCAAGTGTTCCGGCCCAAGGCAAGTCCCAAACAAGAACGGCTCAACGGATTTGATCTGGTTAATACCCTATTCCAAATGGCGTACACATCAGGTGCGCCTTTTGTCATGCCTGCTCTGATCCATCAGGCTCATGCTGGTGACTTTTCCCTGATCGCTCAGAATGCCGACTTAACGGAGTTGGTGTCTTTAGCGGGCGATGATTCGGCTGACGGCACCTACTTGTCTGTGAAATGTTCGGAAGATGTCGCCTATATTGGATCGTTGGCTGTGAATGGCGTTTCTCCCGTTGCCAAAGCCTGGGGCACTAAACAATTCCAGGAACTTGTTGATCAATGCAAAATCTGGAACGTGCCAGCCTTAGATTCGGCGAATCGCAACCCCGTGGTTAGCGATCGCCCAGCATTGCTATTCAACGGTGACTTTGACCCGATTACCCCGCCGCCCTATGGCAAGTTGGTGGCAAAAGGGCTACGCAACAGCACAACAGTGCTTTTTTCCGCCAATGGTCATGGAGCAATTGTCAGCGGCGCTTGTTCGATCAATATCATGGCGGAGTTTCTCAAAAATCCCCAGCAATCACCCAATACAAGTTGTGCCACCGAACAAAAAGTGATCTTCATCACCCGCAAAAATACCCTGATCGCTCCCGGCACGACCTGGCTGACGCGATCGCTGCTGAATTTTAATCTGGACGATATTCTCAAACGACTTCTCCTGCTCGGTTGGTTGATGCTATTTCCGGTGGTTTGGTTCCTCAGTTGGTTGATTGTGCGGTTTATTCGCAAGCAGCGCCCCGACCGTCCAACTCCAACAGGCGCACGTTGGGCACCTTGGTTAGGGGTGTTGTTAGCTCTATTGAGTGTGAGTTGGATTGTGTTGCAGATTGTCGAAGTGGGTCTGACGGCACTAACGGGAGGACATGGCGAATTGGGCTACACCCGCATCTTTGTCGGCGTCGATCGCGCCGTTGCCTGGGTTTATGTCATCCCGATTCTGATGGCGCTGCTCTCGGTGGCAATGGCATATTTGGCGGTGCAGTCCTGGAAACAGCATTACTGGGGCAGAGGACGGCGATTCTACTACTCGTTGACGGCAGGTGTCGCGATCGCCTATACTCTTTTCCTTGCCGTTGCCGGACAGTTGACTGTATTCTTCTATTGAAGGCGAAAGAGGGTTCTCCGGGCTGCTCACAAATAGGCGTAGATATAGCGGTGCGATGTAGAAGTTGAGTAAACCTCTTGCATGAATCCTCAAAACCCCACCCCAACCCTCGCCCTTAGTAAGGGGAGGGAGTAAACTTACTCAATTTCTCTTTATAAGGGGGGATTAAAGGGAGTCTATTAATATTCGCGCAAGATGTTTAGTATTATACCAATTCGCAATTCGCAAGTCGCAATTATGAAAGCCTGATATGGCAAAGCTTTTGGGGTTTGGATTTGTATCAGAATTTTAGTGAAATGGTATTAGATGTAGCAACCTGCAATGCTAATCGCTCAGACCTGCAATCAAGACATGGGAACATCCACTTTTTAGGGCACAATGTATGAAACGCTGATTATTTCGTGAATAAGCATCGTCCAAGGAACTTCTCAGACATTGTGCCTTAACCAAGAAATGCGGGTTTCAGCTTTCTCAGCTACCTTTTAATACATCCTCTCAGTACCCTCTGAATTGGATTGTTTGTCCAGATAGCAACTATTTCTTACAATCCTCTGAACCCCCTGTGTAAACAATCGATTGGTAGCGTCCTTCCTCTGTTCGGATCGTTACACAGTAGTTAGTTTTGCCTTCTAGCCAGTAGCCGTAGCCCGAATCATCACTCTTGACCCATCGATAGCCCCGTTCTTTCACTGTGTTTTCTGCCTGTCCTGCCCTTGCCCCGACTAAATCACTTAACCGAGAAACAGTAGTACCCGCCTCAGGCTGACGCCTAGCAGCAGCCCTACGATTTCTGTTACCTGAGTTTTGTCGATTAGCAGATGTATCCCAATAGACAAAAATCGACTCGTTGGCAAGGCGATAAATCTGTCCCCGATCGCCCAGTCCAGCTTGTCGATAGGCAGCATCACCATTTTGATCGCGATAATTGCCGGGTCGATTACCCTCAGGGAGCAAGTCATAGCTAGAACCATTTTCTAGTTGAATGCTAACCGCACCCTGTCGTTGGGAAAAGGTACACCGACCAGAAGATGTGGCACGGTCTTCTCCTTTTGGGAACACATCGCAACGGGCATTCACGGTATCGGCTTTGACGGATACGGGAAAACTTAAAGAAGCGATCGCCAATGCTACTGCTAAAAATAAATTTGAAGATTTGATCGCCATAAAGCTCCTGAGTTATGACAACGAAGATGACATTTTATATCATCCCCTAAATGTGAATTTGCTAGTTGACACTTGCAAAAATTTTTAAACTATCTGGCGTTGTGTCACTCTCCAAAAACTTTTGCAAATTCTGAATTCTAGAGCTTTTGTATAGGAAGCGTAGGCGTAGCCCGCCGCAGGCATCGCCAGATTTTTCTCTTGAAAAAGAATTCAAAAAAAGCAAGTCAGAATTAAAAGCGTGGGGGATTCAGACCTTCTACTAATTGAAGACCACATGGAGATAAAATCGCCATTTTACTTGTCCTAAAATCTCTAAATTAATTGATGATAAAGAATTAAAGTCGGACGATGACCGACACTAATATCAGTTACTCAATCACTTGACCATAGATATGTTCCTGTTTAATCGCTTGCTCCATTCAATAATTCGGTTTGTGCTAGTCAGTATGATGACGATCGCAATGGTGCTTGGTTGGAGTGCGATCGCTCACAGTCAACTACCTTCCTTACCTACCGCAGCCTCCAACGATCCGCACAAGCCACCTAGTGGTGTTACCCGCCTCGGTATGTATGAAATTGCGTCTGTGTATTCACCCTTAGACAGAAGCCTATTGTTTGAGATTGTCTCTCCCACTGTTTTTAATCGTAGCCAACCGCCAGATGGATCTCTTCCAGTAGAGGTACGTGCCGAAGAAATAACGCAACGGCTCATGCGAGCGCTCAACCGAACTAACAAAGCTAAACAAACTCCTCTGGTTTCTATTGCCATTCTGAATCAGGATTTAATCCTCCAGCTCAGTGACGATCAAACGACCCGTCCTTTAAGGCTGGTGACTGTAACAGAGCCAGATGCTGACTACCACGGAAAAACTCTGGAGGAATTGGCGCAGGAGTGGCAAAAAATATTACAAGCAGAAGTAGAACGCATTAATAGACTCTTCTCGCATAAGGTATTGTGGCAACGAATTGGACAGGCACTACAAATCAGCATCGGTTTAGTGTTAGGGAGTGTTGTGTTGTGGTTATTGCGGCGAACTCTAATTCGCAAACAGACGGCATTGCAAGTTCGCCATCAAGAGCAGATAGCTGTGGTAAAACAGGGTGTGGTCAAGCGAGCTGAGGGAGAAACATCCACAACTATTCACACAATAGAGACCAGCGAAAAGAAAACAGATGCAGACACGATCGCCCATCAGCGATCGCAGTTTCTAGAAATTATCCAGCGACAGTTCAGCCTCAAGCGCCAACTGGGGATCTATTCTCTGCTCACATGGCTACTGTTTTGGACATTTATTCTGATGTGGTACATCGGGATTGTGGTCATCATGTATAGCGTCCCCTACCTCATGAGATGGTCGAAGGACGCTTTAGCCAGGCCCCTGGCGCTACTGATTATTTGGTTTTTCATCAGTCTTGTTATTCGGATCGGCAAAACCTTAATTGACCGCCTCACTGATGTCTGGACAACCCATTCCTCTCTCCCTTTGAGTGAAACTCAACGGATTGCGCTACGAGCTGCAACAGTTTCTGGGGCACTCAAAGGATTAATCACTTTTGTTTTCATTACCTTGGGTATCTTGCATTCTCTAAACGCATTTAATATGCCCACCAGTTCAATTTTGGCAGGGGGCGCTGTCATCGGTATCGCCATTTCTCTTGGTTCCCAAAGTCTGATTAAAGATTTGGTCAATGGCTGTTTGATTTTGATGGAGGATCAATTTGCTGTGGGAGATGTAATTGAGATCGGGGATAAAAGCGGACTGGTGGAAAATCTCAACCTGCGGGTGACTCAACTACGTAATAACGAAGGTAAATTAATTACCATTCCCAATAGCAATATCATGAATGTCAGCAATCTAACCCGTCTCTGGTCGCGGGTAGACTTTTCTATTGTAGTGGCGTATGAAAACGACCCCAAGCAGGTTTTAGAGATTCTCAAGCAAGTATGCAAACAATTGTATAGCGAAGTAGAATGGCGCGATCGCCTGCCAGAATCGCCCCAAGTGTTGGGGATTGATGACCTATCCCATACGGGTATGTCAGTGCGCGTCTGGATTAAAACCGCACCTATGGAACAATGGAGCGTTGGGCGAGAGTTTCGTCTACGGGTACGGCAAGCCTTTGAAGCCAACAATATTCAGATTAACGCAAATTGAGGATTGTCAGCTGGAAACGAATAACTTACTAGAACCGCTAAAACCTTTTGCTGAAAAACGCTTCAATATACTACAAAACTTTTTTGCAAAATGATTAAATTAAGAACAGCCCTCAACATATTCGACTTCTGGCAATTTACCCGCTCTGAACTCAGTGACAAGTTTACCATCAGTCTCGAAGACTAGACGATAGTTGCGATCGCCACGGTCTTTCGGGATGAAAGTTAGGTAATGTCCGTTTTGGACGTATTTATGAGGTGTGACTTGAATTTGTCCTGGGTAAAGGGACTTGATTTGCGCTTCTGTGTCGCCAATTTTTGCACCTTTGAGGGTAGTAATCTGATTATTTTGCCTCACATCTACTCTAGAAATCCGACCTTTTGTCACCATGAACGAAAGATTTTTGGGTTCATTTTGTGGCTTAACATAATAGCAATTATTATTTGGTGCATCGCCCACTAGCTTAGTACCAGCAGCCTTTGCCGCTTGAGGGACAGTCATTCCAACTTGTACTGCGCCGATGCCGTTGATAAAAAGTTTTGACTGATTCGTTAGTTTCGCCTTTGCTACAACTGTGCTGACAGTCAAAGAAGAAACTGTTAGCATTACGGTGACAAAAGTCAAGAATTTAGTTTTGCTATTCATAATTGGGTATTTTCCTCAGTTACAGCAGCGGCGTGTGAGCCTTCCTGAGCCGCTCCTGTGCCAATTTGCAAAACAATTTTGCCGCGTGTGCGCCCACTTTCGGAAAGTTGGAATGCCTTTTTCACTTCTACGAGCGGCAAAACGGTTGCGACGTGCGCTTTTAATCTGCCTTCGTCAACCAATGCGCTGATGGCAGCTAATTGTTCCGTATTTGGCTTGCAATAGACCCGTGCGGACTTGACGCCAAATTCCTGCGCTTTTTCTTCAGACGGAAACTCCACTGACGTTACCAGAAAGCCACCTTTTTTCAAAGTTTGGAACGCTCTTTCAAACGTGTCGCCGCCGACCGCATCGAAGACGACATCAACGTCTTTGACGACTTCTTCAAAGTTTTGCTTCGTGTAATCAACGAATTCATCCGCGCCTAAATCTCTGATGAACTCTTCATTGCGTCCCGAAGCCGTACCGATGACGTATGCGCCTTTTGCTTTGGCAAGTTGAACAGCCAGCGAACCGACTCCCCCTGACGCGCCGGTTATCAAAATTCTTTGCCCACTGCTGAGATGGGCTAAATCAAAAATCGCCTGCCATGCGGTCAACGCGCCGAGTGGAACCGCCGCCGCGTTCTCGAAATCGAGACTTTGGGGTTTAGACGCAATATCCTCCATTTTGGCAACCGCGTATTCGGCGAAACCTCCAGAGCGTATGATGCCGTAAACCGCATCGCCTTCTTTGAAACCTCTGACATCATAGCCAATTCTTTCGATTGTTCCGGCAATCTCGCCGCCAAGCATGATGGGTAGTTTCAGACCGAGCCTTTCGCCCAAACCGTTACGGATTTTCCAGTCAACCGGATTAACCCCCGCGGCGTGAACTTTCACCAAAACTTCGTCCGCCTTCGGCTTTGGGCGTTCGACATCGGCATAATTTAGAACGTCATCATTGCCGTATTCTTTGATTACTATTGCTTTCATTTTCCTCGCCCCTGTTTAATTCAATGGATATGGCAGAATTGGCTCATCACTCATAAAAATCTGCGGCGCTTACCGACATATGGAAACCCCATACTTACTTTTTAGCTCTTCTATAGTAACTTTTCACTCCCCCTCTCAAGCAGTTGCATCTAAAATGGGTTTATTGGCCCAGACTATCCAGACGCGATCGCCATTTTTACATAAGTTCTCGTTTTCGTTGAATAGATAGTTTTCTGGCTGCTGACATTACCCAGTTTAAAAAGAAGAATTGTATCGAGTAGAGTGCAGCCAGATACGAAGCTTCCACAACCTAAGTCCCAGGCTTGTAAACGTAGATTAATTCTACCTCCTGCCCCCTGCCTCCTGCCTCCTAAGATTTAACTTCTCGTTCTAAAAAATGGTTCCTTCCAAACGAGTTTATTTATTATTGGTTTTGGGTATTGCGATCGCCCCGATCCTATCCTTATTTCTAATTGTTAGAGTAACCATCGCTATCACTGTGCTATTTAATGCCATCATTCTCGGACTGATGGTTGTAGATGGTTTACAGGTGCGGCGTTCTCGCGTGCAAATTAGCCGAGAATTACCGTCACGATTATCCATTGGGCGAGATAATCCCGTAATGCTAAAGGTGACATCACCAAATACCGACGCCCAAATTGAAATCTGCGACTATTACCCAACAGGATTTGGCGTGTCTGCACCTGCACTCAGCGCCATTGTTCCCAGTAACAGCACTGAGGAATTAACGTATACCGTCCACCCGACACAGCGGGGAGAGTTTCCTTGGGGAAATATTCAAGTCCGACAGTTGGGACTTTGGGGATTAGCTTGGGATGATTGGCAAATTCCCCAAAGTCTACCAGTGAAAGTTTATCCTGATTTAGTGGGATTGCGATCGCTGACAATTCGTCTGACACTGCAATCATCGGGATCAATGCGCCAATCTCGCAAAACTGGTATTGGCACAGAGTTTGCCGAATTGCGAAACTATCGCACTGGTGATGATTTGCGGTTTATTGATTGGAAAGCTACCGCCCGTCGAGTTGGCGTTTATGGTAATGCCATGCCACTGGTGAGGGTTCTAGAACCAGAACAGGAACAAACATTACTGATATTACTCGATCGCGGACGCCTGATGACGGCAAAAGTGCAGAATTTGCAGCGATTTGACTGGGGATTGAATGCAACTTTATCTTTAGCTTTGGCAGGTTTACATCGAGGCGATCGCGTGGGTGTTGGTGTATTTGACCGCCAGATGCATACGTGGATTCCCCCAGAACGCGGTCAACATCATTTGAATCAGCTAATTGATCGCTTAACTCCAATTCAACCAGTGTTATTTGAATCTGATTATTTGGGGGCGGTGACAAATGTTTTGCAGCGACAAACTCGGAGGGCGTTGGTGGTGGTGATTACCGACTTAGTTGATATTACTGCCTCTACAGAACTCCTAGCCGCACTCTCCAAGTTAGCACCCCGCTACCTTCCATTTTGCGTTACTTTGCGAGATCCACAAGTTGATCGTCTAGCACACACCTTTACAGATGATGTCGCAGGTGTTTATACCCGTGCAGTAGCACTAGATTTATTAATGCAACGACAAGTAGCTTATGCCCAACTGAAACAAAAAGGTGTATTGGTGCTAGATGCACCAGCAAATCAAATTGCCGATCAGTTAGTTGAGCGATATCTGCAACTCAAAGCGCGAAATCAACTTTAGTAATTGTTATTCTAACTTGTGTATTTTTATTCAATTATTTAGCGGAGGCATAAACTTTGCTTAAAATTATCCAGGTAGAGACTGATGAACATAACTCTCATATCTAGGAAGTGTTTTGGGAATATTTTAATGAGACTAAGTTAATATTCAGCAATCAATTCGGTATCAATTTAAATGTTAATACATTCTTTGAGCAATATATAACTCAAGTCCACGAATTTCTACCCCCTTCAGGGCGCTTGCTTTTGGGACAATATGAGGAAAAAATAGCTGGTTGCGCTTGCTTGCGAAAGATTGGTGAAGATATTGGCGAAATTAAAAGAATGTATGTAAAATCAGAATTTCGCAGAAAAGGAATCGGTCAGTCTTTATTAGAAGCTATCATCAATGAAGCTGCCTACATTGGTTACTCTAGGATACGTTTAGACAGCGCCCCTTTTGCAAAGGAAGCACAGGCACTTTATCATATATTTGGCTTTCAAGATATCGAGCCGTATTTGGAAAAAACAGAGATTCCTCTAGAACATCGAGCCAACTGGGTTGTTATGGAATTAGTTTTAAAATGATCGATATCCGTTGTGAAACTCTGCTAGACTACACAGCAATAGCTGAGGTGAATACATTAGCCTTTGGGCAAGAAAACGAAGCTCAACTTGTGGAGAAAATTCGCTATTCTGACCGTTATATTTCCGAACTTTCTCTAGTTGCAGAGGTTGAAAATGTTGTAGTCGGTCATATTTTATTCAGCTATATTGACCTAGTAGGTGAAGAAACACTCCAGGTACTTGGTTTAGCACCTTTGGCAGTTCATCCACAGTTTCAAAGACAAGGAATTGGCAGTGCACTAATAAAAGCAGGGTTAGAAATAGCAGAGGTAAAGAAAGAAGCCATAGTAATTGTACTAGGTCATCCTCAATTTTATACTCGCTTTGGCTTTAAAACTGCTGTTGTTTATGAAATCGAGTCTTCCTTTCCAGTACCAGAGGAATTTTTCATGGTGAAAGCACTACAAAGTTATCAAAAGCAGTATAAAGGCAAGGTTGTTTATCCAGATACTTTTAATGAAGTATAGTACAATACAGTTCAGTTAAGCATTTTTTCCTTCTCTTCTCTACGAGAGGCTGCGCCAACGAGACACTGCGCGTAGCTTGCTTCTGGGTAGCAGTACGCGATTCGTTATTACTCCTGACTTTTCACAGGATGTGGAGAAGCGGGAATAGTTCGCGGGCACATTATTCGCGAACCCACTACTAATCTTTGTTGTATTTAGAAGTTTCTTCGATTAAATCTTTCAAACCCTGGTTTAAAATTTTAATTGAACGATCTAATGCTTCGATTTTGGCTTTTAGAAAAATTTGTTCTACAGCATCCAGGTATGCTTGACTACCAGCTTTACCTAAATGCTTGTAACGAGAACTCTTACCATCAGTCTTTGTTGGAAATATTGCCATACTAGCCTGTAGTTTATAATACCAATACGCTGAATTCCTGCCTTTAGCGAGATAGCGAACAATTGAACAGGAAGATGCAGCTACTTCTCCCGAAGCACTTGCACTTATTGCTTGGATTTCTTTCTCAAGATGCTCTCTAGCTTGAACTACGCAATGTATGCGTGCATATAAATCTTCTTGGGGTGACGGTTTTGAGTTATTGGGCATAAAACAAAAAATATACGGTTCGCGAATAACTTATACGAACCATTCTTGGCTCTACAAAGCTTTTAAACAATTAAAATTAAACCATTAATTTCAAAATGTAATAAGTAATACAACAAAATGTAATAAAGAATACAACAAAATGTAATAAAGAATACAACAAACAATTTTGGTACAAGGTTTCCAACTCTAACTAACCTCTTCACCAAACTTGTATCTCAATTACACTATTTTTTATATATTCTAAGTATCCTCCTAGCCACACTATTGTGCGTATTGTCCGATCAATAGTGAATTCCACATTATTTTTCGCTTTGGAAATGTACTAGCAAAGAGCAGATACATCTGTAATTTAGTTAACATCTATGATGCAAGAATTTGTAGTTTAGTTCAGTACAAATAAGTCATTCGTAATAGTTTTGTTGATACAAATAAGTCATTCTTAATAGTTGCTCGCTATAAATAAGTCATTCTTAATAGTTTTGCCGATACAAATAAGTCATTCTTAATAGTTGTACGGCAATCAGAGTCAAAAAACCTATTATCAAAGATATCTCTCATCCACCAAGCGATCGCTTTCTGCTTTGCAGCCCATTTCAGAATTTGATAATACTCTTCTATCAACGATATGTATACCAGCGGAGAATAGAGGCAGTATTTTGATGTGTGATAGCAGACTTGCTTGTTAATACCTGAAATCGAAAAATCATTTTATCTATTTACGGTTCGCGAATATCATTCGCGAACCACTACTGTTCTTAAAATCGCCTGAAAAGCGACTAAATATTTTCCGCATAAATAGTAATATTTCCATTGCAACTTCTCAGTGATTTTTCTATTATTATATTGATAAACTTCTTGCCACTGTAGCCTAAAACGGCTCTAGGACTAGGATTACAGAGGATCTAAAAATACCTAAAATCAGTTACAGCGAAATGCTTTTCAAACAACCTATAAATCCAAAATGAGGTAAATAGCTTGACAGTGTGAGGTTTTCTATGATCGTAAGAAAAAAAAATTATGTAAAACTACTATTTATTCATTTCTAATAGTGCTATTCTTTTTTGTGGCGGAAAAAACAATCAGTAGATTGTACTCAGAAAATAATCCTAAATAGGAAGTTAATCAAAGGTAAACAGGAAGTTAACAAGGGAGAAGTATGCTTAAAATTCGTGATTTAGACTGCCAGCAGAGTTACTTAGAATCTCTAAATGATCTGAAAGCTGAAACCTTAATTGGAGGCGCTGGTACTACGATTTTAGTATTGACAGGTGGAACCGTGGCTGTTATCGACGACACAGGAGCTAAGATAGACGCTAGTACTATTAGTTCTGCTTCAATAACAGCAGACATTTTCGGTAATAAAACAGTAACGGGTGGAACTTTGATTAAAGCGACAGTAACACGACCCAAGCCAAGATAATACGAAGACGACGTTAGTCTCAAATAGCTTTTTTCAAGTTCCGCAATAGAATTTAACGGAAGTACTCTGACCGTTAGAGTATGTTTGCAAATTCAAACATACTCTAAACTAGACTTTATCCAAAATTAAGAACTTGGTTTTCTTTATCCAGTAAAAACCTTCGCTTTTTGGCAAATACTTTTTCAACTTCACAGATTCTTGATGAAGTTAAAAAAGTAAAACTAATGTTGCACAAAGATTTCAGAGGTTGTTTGAAAAGTGATTGGCTGTGATTTTAATTGCGTTGTTACCTCCCTTAGTCCCCCCTTGTAAAGGGGGGAAACAAAAAAATCCGGTTCCCTCCCCTTTACAAGGGGAGGGTTAGGGAGGGGTAAAAAAATATCATCAATCATGATTTTTCAAACATCCTCTCAGGGGTAGTGTTCACCTTGCTAAAAAATTGGATAAGGTCGAGCTAATTTTATAGTCGAATAAAATAACAATTCGCTTGCTTACCACTTTGACTTCAAGTGCTTTTGCTTTAAGCGCTTTTAGATAAAGAATGGTGCGAAAAGTGCTGGTGTTCCAGATAATTACTCTAAAAGTGAATTATCAACCCAGTTCTAATTTGCATATTAATTATTCTGAAAATTAAGAACTAAGGCAACAATTTAGGTGGCGTTATCCTCCACCTAAATTGTTGTTTTTTAGCAAATATATCAAAAATAAATTTACAAAAGTTAAGGAAAAAAAGTGTTGCAAAATTTTCTAAATTGTTTATAGTTATTGTGTTGAACTAAAGCAGTTCAAATTTCAATTAATCTTTTTTGAATA
>NZ_JABXKL010000050.1:24724-117682 GCF_017114995.1 Nostoc sp. NMS9
ATAGTTATTGTGTTGAACTAAAGCAGTTCAAATTTCAATTAATCTTTTTTGAATAGATAGAATCTATGGCTACAATAAAACGAAGACGACGTTAGTCTCAAATAGCTTTTTTCAAGTTCCGCAATTTAACGGAAGTACTCTGACTGTTAGAGTATGTTTGCAAATTCAAACATACTCTAAACTCGACTTTATCCAAAATTAAGAACTCGGTTTTCTTTATCCAGCAAAAACCCTGGCTTTTTGGCAAATACTTTTTTAACTTCATAGATTACCGATGAAGTTAAAAAAGTAAAATTAATGTTGCACAAAGCTTTCAAGGGTAGTGTTCACTTTGCTAAAAAATTGGATGAAGTGGAGCTAACTTTATAGTCGAATAAAACAACAATTCGCTTGTCTACCACTTTGGCTTCAAATGCTTAAAACAAAAGCACTTTTAGATAAAGAATGGTGTGAAAAGTGCTGGTGTTCCAGATAATTACTCTCAAAGTGAATTATCAACCCAGTTCTAATTTGCATATTAAATATTCTGAAAATGAAAAACTAAGGCAGCAATTTAGGTGGGGTATAACGCCACCTAAATTGTTGTTTTTTAGTAAATATATCAAAAATAAATTTACAAAAGTTAAGGAAAAAAGTGTTGCAAAATTATCTGAATTGTTTAATAGTTATTGTGTTGAACTAAAGCAGTTCAAATTTCAATTAATCTTTTTTGAATAGATAGAATCTATGGCTACGATAAAAATATCTGAATTGCAGCCAGAAAGCCAATTCGAGAAACTTTCTGATGCTGATTTACGGTTAGTTAATGGAGGAGGTAGTAATTCCCAATTCCAAGTGACTACAGGTGGAACTTCTCTTGCCACAGGTGTAAATGCTGGAGGGGGAAGGATTCAAAACGATACTCAATCATTTGGTACCGTTCAAGGAGGGGTTGGATCGCCATCTTTCCTTATTACTTTTAATGCTAATGCTTTCTCACAGTCTTCCCCTTCTTAAGAATCATCAGGGAAAATTTTAGAAGCATAGTAAATAAGATACGTCAACGTACTACCAAGAAAACTCAAAGAGGAAATTATGGCTAATATCAAAATCGCTGAATTACAATCTAGCTTGCTTGAAGAAGTATCAGTTATAGATTTGGACGCTGTTCATGGTGGGACTGCACCTCCGATTCAAGCTGTTGGAGGAACCTCAGGAGGTGTCATAGGTTTTGCTAGTGGTGGATCAACGACTAGCACTTCAAACAGTTTTACTTTCATTAGTGGTCAACTAGGAAATGCCTTCGTAGCGTTTGGAACAACAGCCCAAGGTACTACTTCACCCACTTAGACAACTTAATGCTTTAGACATTACCTAAAGCTTTTTCAAGTTTTGTAATAGAATTTAACGGAAGTACTCTGACCGTTAGAGTTATGTTTGCAAATTCAAACATACACAGCACAAATTTCAATTAATCTCTTTTGAATAGATAGAGTCTATGGCTACGATAAAAATATCTGAATTGCAGCCAGAAAGCCAATTCGAGAAACTTTCTGATGCTGATTTACGGTTAGTTAATGGAGGAGGTAGTAATTCCCAATTCCAAGTGACTACAGGTGGAACTTCTCTTGCCACAGGTGTAAATGCTGGAGGGGGAAGGATTCAAAACGATACTCAATCATTTGGTACCGTTCAAGGAGGGGTTGGATCGCCATCTTTCCTTATTACTTTTAATGCTAATGCTTTCTCACAGTCTTCCCCTTCTTAAGAATCATCAGGGAAAATTTTAGAAGCATAGTAAATAAGATACGTCAACGTACTACCAAGAAAACTCAAAGAGGAAATTATGGCTAATATCAAAATCGCTGAATTACAATCTAGCTTGCTTGAAGAAGTATCAGTTATAGATTTGGACGCTGTTCATGGGGGTGGAACTGGTGTTCAAGTTACTGCAGCAACCTCAGCAACATTCATAGGTTTTACTAATGGTGGAAGCTCGCTTGCCAATGCAACCAGTCAAAGTGTCCTTCAAGGTACGGTACAAGCTTTCCGCTTAGATGTTGGATCAGCCACCTTCGGTATTACTTCACCCACTTAGACAAATTAATGCTTTAGGCATTACCTAAAGCTGTATATTTAGGGCTGGAGTTAAAGTTTAACTCTAGCCTTTCATTTTTTCACGTCGTATTTGTAATGTCGTTAATGAAGGGATGCAAGTATATGTCCATTTCAGTCAAGGCTTTGAAATTTTATTTAGATGTGTTTGCCTTAGCCTGACTCATATTTTGTATTATTTCACCCTGACTAGAAAAATTACGTTTTTAGAGTGAAAAACTCAGAATTTAAGGTTAAATCAATGGTATTTAATCTATTTTTTCATGCTAATTTAAACATTTAAATAAAATTCCTACAGAGTTATTTAAAAATTAAAAATTAAAAATTAAAACTAATTATTTCTTTACAATATTTCAAATGGAGTGATGATAAAGTATAAAACATTGCTTTTCCAATCAAGCAATCATTAGCTCATACCTAATTTCTTAAAAGCTTCAGTTGATTAGCTGAAGCTTTTAAGAATATATAGAAGTTAACTTTGTAATCTAAGAGGATGTTTGAAAAGTCATGATTGATGTATCAAATATTTTTTACCCCACCCTAACCCTCCCCTTGTAAAGGGGAGGGAACCAGATTTTTCTTGTTTCCCCCGATATATTGGGTGGGCAAATAGCTTCTTAAAGCCCCCCTTTCCAAGGGGGGTTGGGGGGTAGTGTCAAAGTTGATGTGTTATGTGACACTTTTCAAACATCCTCTAAGTTTTCGTTCTCTAAAAATACTAGGGATTAAATTATGGGGGCTATCTTATATCCACTCTACACAGTAGCTAATTTGGTCTTAGCTACATGGAGCATAAGTTTATGGCAAGACTCACACCATGCCAACATATTGTTGCTGCTGTTAGTGGTAGCTGGAATGACCTATGACAATCTGATTATTTCGCTGGGTCGTTTGATTAATGAAGGTAGTTTCTTAAAGTTACTTAATCGTCTGCGCTTCTTATTACATGATCTATTGATTCCATTGTTAGTGGTAGTGGCTGTTCAACTAGCTAGCGCTGCTGGGGTGTTCTGGGCAAGTAAACCGATTTTGCTTTCTGGTTGCTGGACGATTACATTTGGTTTGATTGGATTGGCACTGGTGACTAATCTTAAGCACATGGAACTAGCACCAATAACTTTTGCTGGCAGTTTGCGATATAAACCGAAAAATAGTCAAGCGCCAATTTTGACAATTTTAATCGCTTTGCTAGTTGGTGTGGCAGGATTCTACATTTGGCGTGAAATCCAATGGCCTTGGATGTTTGTGGGAACAGTGGTAATGTTGTTTGGCAATGCTTTACCTACAAAGATTTTTGGCTCTTTAGTTGGTTCGGCAGTTGATTTTGCATTTATCTTAGCTCTGTTGGCAACACAGATTGTATTGTCTTAGTTAGGGCTAATTTCGCGCCTCTATAGAGTACAAACTTTCGTTTAAGGCTTGCTGCAAGATGGGAATCCAATCCATAAATTAGTAATCAAGGGTAATGGCATGGCTCAGACTGTCTCTAAATACACAGAAAGTCTTCCTGCTCCAGTAGAACCAACAAAACAGCACCGCACCAAAGCGGTTCCTTTGATGTTGGGAGCGGTGACGATCGCAGGTATTGGTTATTTATTTTGGAGCTTACAGCCGCAACCGAGAGCAGACATACTCAAGTTAAGTGGACGCATTGAAGGTTATGAGACTAAAATTGGCGTCAAGCATTCGGGACGAATTGAGTCGATTGCAGTACGCGAAGGATCTGCGGTTAAAAAGGGTGAGAAGTTAATTAGGTTAGATAATAGCAACGACCAACTCCTACAAGGACAACTGCAATCTGCAAACGCACAGGTTGCGTCTGCTCAATCTGACGAACAACAGGCTCGTTCAGATGTAGAGCGGGTACAGGGTGAGATAGAAGAAGTCAACAGCCAAATCCTTGAAGCCCAACTTAACTTACAGCAGTCGCGAGGTGATACGGTAGGTCAGGTTAATCAAGCACAAGCTAACACCGCAGCAGCTAAAGCGCAAGTGGTACAAGCACAGGCAGTACTCAAACAGGCAGCAGCAGAAGTTAAGCTAGCTAAAATAAATCGCGATCGCTATATAAAATTGCTCAATGATGGAGCAGTTACCCAACAGCAATCTGACCAAACACAAACTACCTTCGACACTGCGATCGCCACTTTACAGGCACGACAGGCAGCAGTAAATGCGGCTTCTGAGCAGTTAAGTGCTACCCAAGCGGCACTCACCCAAGCCCAATCAACCGGTTTCAACCCCGGTATTAGGAACGCCCAGTTAGAAGCCTTAAGGAGAAAGCGCGCTCAAACATCTGCTCAAATGAAATCTGCTTGGGCGCAAGTGAAATCTGCTCAGGCAAAGGTCAAAGTTGCGTTGGCATCAAAACAACAACTCATTACCCAAATTCAAGATTCCAATAAAGACCTAAATGTTCTCAGTCCTCTAAACGGTGTTGTAACTGCCCGCAGTGTCGAACCAGGTGCAGTGGTGGATAGTCAAACGAACATTCTGACAGTGATTGACCCCTATACAATTTATTTGAGGGGTTTTATCCCTGAAGGAGATATTGGCAAAGTGCGCCAAGGACAGGTAGCGAAAATCTTATTAGATTCTGCGCCTAATAAACCCCTCCAAGGTAAGGTAATTGCTATCGACGCCCAAGCCTCGTTTACACCTGAGAATATCTATTTTCAGAAGGATCGGGTCAAGCAAGTTGTCGGTATTCGCATAAGTGTTGCAAACCCTGCGAGTTGCTTTAACCCCAAACAACCCTACACTGGTGCAGATTTACCCTGTGCCAAGATTGGGATGCCAGCTGATGCAGAGATTCTATTGAAGGGTGAATAATGGATCGCAAAGTCACAAGTGGCGCTCAAATTTTACCCCAAACCCCAAGTCTTGCAACCCAAAGCATTTACATTCGAGGCTTGCACAAGCACTATGGCCGTTTAGCCGCAGTGCGGGGGATTGATTTGACAGTGCAGCAGGGTGAGATGTTTGGGCTGATTGGCCCTGATGGTGCAGGGAAAACCACAACCTTTCATATTCTCGGTGGCGTGATGGAACCCACCGCCGGAGAAGTGCAGATATTTGGTCAGCTTGCACGGGATGCTCGCTCAATAACGGGGTATTTGACGCAGCAGTTTTCTCTGTATTTGGATCTCAACATTAATGAAAATTTACGTTATGCAGCTGGCTTGCGACAAGTGCCAGATGATTTATTTTGGACACGTCGCAATCACTTGCTACGCTTGATGAACTTAGAGCAGTTTGCCAAGAGGCAGGCTGGACAACTCTCAGGTGGTATGAAACAAAAACTAGCACTTTGCTGTGTTTTAATTTCACAGCCCCAAGTCTTGTTACTGGATGAACCTACCACAGGTGTTGACCCGGTTTCACGGCGAGAGTTTTGGGATGTGCTAGCGCAACTATCAGCAGGAGGTATGACCATTGTCGTTGCTACACCTTACTTGGATGAAGCAGAACGCTGCCATCGTGTAGCTTTGATGTATGAAGGTCAAATTCAAAAAATTGGTACTCCTGCTTCTTTACGCTCCAGTTTAGCCTTACATCGCCTAGAAGTTCATACCTCAAATCTGCAATTAAGCGAACAAGTCTTATTACAGACAGCACAAGCAAACATTGTAGATGTGCAAACATTTGGCGATCGCCTTGATGTTCTTGTCAAAGATATAACTTTAGGTCGTAGACAGGTGTACGAGCTGCTGCAACAGCAACAATTATCAGATTTTAGTATTGAGTCTAATAGCCCCACATTAGAAAACGTCTTCGTTACCCATTTACGGCAACAGGGGTTAGCAACGCAATTTTTTCCATTTCCGAGAGCTAAAGCAACAAACCAGCAATGGAAAGTGGAGAACTACAAGTTAACTGTAGCAGGCGATAAAGAAATTAATCCTAGTTCCTCATCGATTGCTATATACGCTCACAACCTCAACCGCTTTTTTGGCAATTTTCAAGCAGTCAAAAGTGTCAATCTTGAAGTACGCTACGGTGAAATCTTCGGACTCTTAGGTGCCAATGGATCTGGGAAAACCACCACAATTAAAATGTTGTGTGGATTGCTTAAAGCCAGTGGTGGTGTCATTTCTCTTGGGGGCGAAACAAGCAACCTCCGTAGTACTGAATTGCGGCGGCGTATTGGCTACATGAGCCAGAAATTCACCCTTTACGATGACCTAACAATTTTGGAAAATCTGGAGTTTTATTGCGGTGTTTATGGTGTACCCCGCAAGCTACGCCAGGAGAAAATTGATTGGGTGATTGCCATCTGTGGGTTAGAAGGACAGGAAAAGATGCTTACCGGACAGCTACCGGGTGGTTGGAAGCAGCGAGTTGCTTTTGGTGCTTCGGTAATGCACGAACCAGATATTCTATTCCTTGATGAGCCAACATCAGGGGTCGATCCGCTTGCACGCCGCCAGTTTTGGAAGCTGATTAATGACTTTGCCCGCAACGGGACAGCTATTTTAGTAACCACGCACTACCTTGAAGAAGCTGAACAGTGTAACCGCATGAGTTTTATGGTTGCGGGAGAAACCGTTATCTCTGGTTCTTCCAGTTCGATTAAAGCCAGTCAACCAGGACAACTTATGGAGGTTATCGTCAACCAAAACCAAGCTGCTGCCGATTTACTCAAACAACACCTCGATCCCTGGCGTATCTCTATCTTTGCCGATAGTTTACACATTGTCCTTGACGACCCCGATCGAGAACTTCCTCAACTACTAAAACTTATAAAATCTGCTAAAATCACCATTTCCCGTGTCCGCCCCATTTCTTTTTCCTTAGAAGACGCTTTCATCGGTATAGTACAACGAGCGCAAAACTAGAATTTTTTTATATTTTTTATATTTATGAAACGGATTTTCGCTCAGTTTACCAAAGAACTAGTACAGTTTCAGCGCGATCGCCTGACATTAGGGTTGGCATTTATACTGCCATTTATGACGTTACTCATTTTTGGGTTTGCAATCCGGTTAGAAAGTAAAAATATTCCCTTAATCGTGCAAGATTTTAACCGCACAAACATTAGCAATAGCTATATTGAGCGACTATACGCCACCAATCAGTTTATGCCAACTCAATGGTCGGGAAACGACCCGGTGCGGGATGCCATCGACCGTGGCATTGCTAAGGCAGCAGTCATTATCCCTCCTCAATTTAGTCGAGATGTGCAAGCTGGTAGAAATGCTACGGTGCAAGTGCTAATTGATGCTACGGATGTCAATAATGCTCGTGTCATCAAAAACAGCATTCAAAGAGTGACGAATTTTTTTATGCAGGAGCAAGGACTGATAACATTTAATAACAGCGTCACACCTCAAATTCGTTTATGGTTTAACCCCGGTCGATTAGAGTCCCTGTATATCGTACCGGGAGTCTATGCTGTGGTTTTATGGATTTTTCCGTCTTTACTGACAGCGATCTCAATGGTGAGAGAAAAGGAGAAAGGCACCATCTTACAACTTTACGCTTCTAGTATCAGTGCAACTGAACTGTTACTTGGTAAAGGACTGGCTTACCTGCTGATAGCTATCCTTCAAGCATTCGTAGTCATGGGTCTAGGTTCGCTAATTTTCCAGGTTAGCTTAGTAGGCGATTCTATCACCTTGTTAATAGGAACCCTCCTTTTTCTTACAGACAGTGTTTTGTTTGGTTTGCTATTTGGGGTACGAAGCAGTAACCAAAATGCTGCTGTACAAAGTGTCTCTGTGATTGGTTTTGTTACCTCTCTATTACTGTCTGGTTTTATTTATCCTATTAGCAACATTCCCTTTCCCATATCACTTATGCCTAACATAGTTCCCGCCCGCTATTTTATAGATATCACTCGTGATGCATTTGTCAGGGGTACCGGATGGGCAGGAGTTTGGTTTGATCTAGTCGTACTGATTGTTTTTGGATTAGTGTTTTTTCATATAACGCGTCGTGCTTTAGGTAGGATGCAATTGCCTTATTAAACTGTATTATTCTCAGATGTTGCAGCTACTAACCAATATGTTTTTCTCACGACTATTTAATAGCTCATTTTGGGCATTACTTCGCAAAGAAATCAATCAAATTTTGCGAGATAAGCAGTTAATTATTCTGCTGATCGTGCCACCAACAATGCAATTATTACTTTATGGATTTGCACTTAATCCCGATGTACATAATTTGAAATTGGGTGTTATTGATTATGCCAATATAGGTGCTAGTCGGGAACTTGTTCAGGCAATGACCTCTAATAGCATTTTTAGCATAGAATCTGTACCAACAACTGAGAAAGATTTGAGCCGTCAAGTAGAAGAAGGCAAACTCAATCTAGGGGTGATTATTCCACCAGAATTCCCTAGAAAGCTGGCAACAAAAGAAGCTGAGATTCAAGTATTCATTGATGGAGTGGATGCAAACGCAGCAGGTATTGCTAGTGGTTACATGACTCAGATTATTCAAAATTATAATCGTAACCTTGGGCAAACCCAGCTGAATTTTCCGGTATCACTCCAAGTGGTATTTTTGTATAATCCGGGACTAATAAGTAGCTGGTATTTTGTGCCGGGAGTCATGGGTTTAGTGTTAACGCTTGTTGGAACACTAGTTTCATCAGTCGCTGTCGTGCGAGAGAAAGATAGCGGAACTTTGGAGCAATTACTTATGACACCAGCTGCAAACTGGGAAATTTTGCTTTCCAAAATTTTGCCTTTAGCGTTTTTGCTCATGGGAGATATTCTGCTAGCTTTGACTTTAGGACAACTGGTGTTTGGTTTACCGTTGCGTGGAAATTTTCTACTATTTTTTGGGCTGTCAATTATCTATCTGCTGGTTGGGATAAGTATAGGTATTATGTTAGCGATGTTTTCCAGCTCGCAACAACAGGTGGTATTGATGTCATTTTTCGTCAATATGCCGATATTGCAGACTTCTGGGGTGCTTGCCCCTATCGAAGCCATGCCTCCCTTTTTTCAAGTCCTATCTCTACTGAATCCCTTACGTCATTATATTGCCATTGTTCGAGGGATTTTACTTAAAGGGGTTGGTTTAGATGTGTTATGGATGCATATTCTGGCATTGCTTAGTATTGCTGTTGTGTTATTAACTATTAGTCTTAGCAAGTTTCGCAATCAATTAAGTTAGAGGATGTCTGATACTAAGTCTTTATGGGGTCTAAGCAGGATAAGTGGTGCGTAAAAACAGTAAGGATTCAAGTAGCGACATATTGACAAACGGGACGGTTGGGGTAGAATATCGCAATTATGGATAAAGACATGCCTAAAAAGCAAGACCAGGAAAGCCTCTGCCAGTTACCTACAGAACAACTGGTCAACATGATCATTGAGCAGGCGATGTGCTTTATCAGAGATTAAGGGAGTTTTTAAAGTTTGCCATTTTATCTGGTTGTTCTCTTGAAATAACCAATATAAGCTAGTATTCTCAGAAATTGGACTATTAGTAATTTCATGCTTACGAGCAATTTGATAGTTGAGTAAAGCATAGGGTGATATTTTATGATTATTCAAAAATTCTTGAATGAAATCATCAAATTCCTTTCTTAAAAAAATCCTTATACTCTCCTCAACTGAATCATCAATTTTTACGTTATTACGATTGACTTTTAGGTTAATTCCTTGATGAGATGTAGAATCTGGTGTTAAATCTATTGTGACCGACATATTTGTGGAAAACATATTTTTTCCTAGTTCTCTGTTACCCACCAAGGAGGAAATATTGAAATTCATTCCTTTCCAGCTTATTCTCTGACTTCTACAATTAAGTATATAAAAATAAGAATCATTATAGTTAAGTTCTTTTAGTATAATCTCAGTACTCTCTGCGGTTTCTAAGAAAGCAAAGGATACTTGATTGTTTAATTCAAAATAAGGTAAATAAACGCGATATTTTCCTAACTTGTTCGGTAATTCACCCTCCTTTGTCTCCCACTTCAAGCATTCTTTTAGCTTTTCTCTATAGTTTGAAACATCAGCAGATAAATTTTCAGCTTCTTCAGAGCTATTATTTATAGAATTTAGCCATTTTCGCCATTCTGTCAAAAACCCAGTAAAATCCTCTTCTACCTCTTTAGAAAAGGCTTCTTTCTTGCAAATCTATCCTGGTTTAAATTCAAGTTTTTGTTCTGGAAAATCAGATATAAAGTTAAAATTGCAGGGAATATAGTCCAGTACATTTTGAAGAAAGCTTCTCAACTTTGAAACAAATTTAGATAAATTTTCGCGAGACAAGTTTTTATCAAAAATTTCTTTTTCCTGAACAGGAGAGTTTTCTTTTTTAGATATAACTGTAGATATAACTTCGGGTTTTAGTAAAAGACGTATTTCTGTACCAGGAGAATTATTTTGGATGTTTGTTAGTTCACCAAATGACCCTATTCCCTCAGTTTCAAACTTCCATCCGTTGTTGTTATCATCACCAGGTGACAAACTACGTCGTGTCTTTATTACTACTCTTTCAGCTAACATAAAGTAGCTTAATACACCTATTCCAAATTTTCCTGTACGTCCTACAGAAAATCCATATTTTTGGCATTCACGTTCCAAATTAATTATCTTACGCTGTCTAGCAGAACCGCTTACCAAGAGATAGTTCTGAATAATATCTTTGGTCATACCAACGCCATCATCAGTACATACCAGCCAAATACCATCGCTATCTTTCTCAATTTTTAAGTTCACAGAGTGTTGTAAATTTAAAAACTGACGATTAGCTACATCTTTGATTTCTTTAAGGCGCTTGTAGGCAATCTCCTCACGAACAGCATCAAAAGCATTCTGGAGAAGTTCACGTACTGCATATAAATGATCTCCGTAAAGTGATATACCAGAGAGTAACTCCAAAATTTTATTTGTATCTGGTCGAAAAGCACCATCAATGTACTCATAATTATCAGGTATAATATTTCGTTGAATGGCTATTTGCAAATCCCAAAGGTTTTTAGTATCTGTTCCTTCTAAGAGTTTGTAGCAATCTGTCAATACATGATCCATTTCATTCGCTAGTATCTCACTGGCACGATGTATGATAGCTTTTTTCGGATAAATCAAAAGCGATATTTGTGATTTATCTTTCAGTTTAGAAACAGTAGCTGGATATTTTACATATTTATCGTTTTTCCACCAATAAATTAATTCTGTAGAATTTATATTGTAGTCTTGCAAAATTACATCAGGAATTTGTACAGGGTCAAAAGCAAGAATATTTGCTGCTTGCACCACTGCTATAAGGTACCTTAGACGAAGCCCTTGAATTGGATTGCTGTTTGTAACTAGTGGATTGTCAGCTATCTCCTTATCCTTGTTTTTCAGATAAGGACTTTTGCACAACAACATTAAATTATCTCGAACACGTTTATCAGGAACCTCCTGATTGAGAGATTCTTCTATCCAAGTTATGCTCCAATCTTTATGGCGATCGTAACAATAATAAGTTATTAGCCTGTCAGCCAGTCGTTTAGTTTTTTCATCTGGCTCTCCTTCTCCTTGCCATAAAGGCGCTTCAACTCCCTCAGGTTCATCATCCAACCATTTCTGAAAATCCTCAATTTCTTGATCAGATAGTCCGTGTTCTTCAGGTTTTCTAAGGAGATAGTGATGATAAAGGCTCACCTTACCGTATTTAGGCGTTAGACAAATATCGAGAAGATAGGCTGATAGAAGTAATAACTCCAATTCATCTGCTGATAATTCAGGTTTCTCGTCTTTAGGCAGCAGTGACGGAGAAATAACATCTGCCATTCTTTGAGCTACCCTGTCTCCACGTTCAGGATCATAAAGAGTAAAAGTATCGGCTGTACTTGGTTCAGGAGGTGAGAGAAATTGTTGAAGTTTTGTAAAAATTTGAGTTAGAGTATCTTCAACTGATTTCGATTCAGACGAATTTATGCGCTGTAAAGCTTGGTAAAGTTCTGTTTGTTTATATGTTTGGTTGTTATGGTCTTTAGGAATACCTGATAGCAGACGGTTAAAGGCTATCTCATCATTAAAATTATTAAAATTTATCCAATTTATTGTTCTTAAAAAAGGGTAACTTTGTGGAACCTCTTTCACATCTGGTAACAATATAGAAATTCGTAGCAGTTCTCCATCTACTTTGTTTCTTTCTCTATTTTCATTGTTAATAACGCGTATTTCTTCATCTTGTGTAGTACCAACTCCGTTCGAACCGAAAAAGATAAGAGCAGATTTAGATTTTCTGATAGCAGTTCCAATTTTTTCTTCAAAAACTGTTCCAAGTGGAATTCCTTCTTCATCCCACCACACCTTCAACTCATTTTGTTGAAGTTTTTCAATAATATTTTTAACAAATTTTACATCATCTCTTTTGTAAGAAATGAAAACGTCATACTCAAACTGTTTACTCATCTATTTAACTCTCTTAGTTACTGCTCTACTCCCGCAATCACTGCCAAGGCATTAGCATATTGTTCCAAATCTCTTCTAAGCTGTGCAAGTTCCTCCCGCAACTTAGGTTCTTCAGACCAATTCTGTTCATGTTCTTTGGGACTTAAATCAGCAGGACGCTTTGCTTCCCACGCTTGTAAGAAAGGATGCCATTTGCTGAGAAAGGGACGCAAACCATTGTTCAATACAATAATTGCGATTCCTCCAACGGACTCACGAGAAGCACCTACATTTGGACCCGCCTGTTTGAGAATTTCACGGGTTGTGCCAAATAAGCTATATAAAGAATTCAAAGCTTCACGCACCAGTCCTTGATCAACTTCCAAAGGTTGCACAGCAATGCGTGTCACAAGTTCAATGTAAAGTGACCATGCTGCTCTGCATTCTGTAGGATCTGCTTCCCACTCAGCCGCACCAATTCCAAAGGGAAGTCTTACCGATACTTTCTTTAAAACAGCAGGATCTTGTCTAACCCCAAGAATTTCTCTTATCCAAGAAAGCATTATAACCTGGGTGAATTTTCTATTAAAATAATAACCCAAGTTGCGGGTTATGAAATTCCAAGTGCTTGGTAACGGTCGATTCAGTAGGGTATGTTAGGCTGAAGCCGTAACGTATGATGTTACACTACTATTGGTGATGTAATTATACCCTTTGCCTCTAAGGTAGCCGCAACCCGTAAAATTAACGCTTCATTATATGGTGCTGCTATTAATTGCACACCCAGAGGTAAGGCATTTGGGCGCAAAATTGGTACTGATAAAACGGGTAAGCCAATAAAAGATAATGGTTGAGTAAATAGCCCTAAATGAGGACGGACAAGAATTTCTTCGCCATCCAAAATCATGGTTTGTTGACCAATTAGCGGCGCAGAAATTGGTGTAGTTGGGGCAAGAATTACATCGACATTTTGAAACACTTCCCGAATGCGATCGCGATACCATCTTCTAAACCGTTGTGCTTGAAGATACCAACTACTAGGAATTAATGCTCCAGCTAAAAAGCGATCGCGTGTCGCTGGATCAAAATCTTCAGGACGCGATCGCAACTTATCCAAATGCAGATTTGCGCCCTCGCTAGCTGTAATTACAAAGGCTGCTGCACGGGCGCGATGTGCTTCTGGTATGATTACGTATTTAGTAACTTCTATTGCATCAGCTACCTTTTGCACTGCTGCTAAAGCTTCCGGTTCTGCACCTTTAGTGAAATAATCAGCTGCAATGGCAATTCTAATATCGGAAATATCTTGTTTGAGCTGTGGTAAACATAATTCAGCTGGACGCTTTGTACAAATGGGATCGCGATCGTCTTCTCCCTGAAGCACATCAAACACCGTAGCGATATCCTGCACCGAACGCGCAAAAGGGCCAATATGGTCAAAACTGCTAGAAAATAAAGCTACCCCAGCACGAGATAACCTTCCATAAGTTGGCTTGAAACCAAAAACGCCACACAACGCCGCCGGAACGCGAATTGAACCATTAGTATCAGAACCCAACGTCAGCGGTACTAACCCAGCCGCCACCGCCGCCGCCGAACCGCCCGATGAACCACCAGCAACTCGCTGTAAATCATGGGGGTTGTGAGTAGCACCGTAATGGGAGTTTTCTGTTACAAACCCATAAGCGTACTCATCCATATTCAAAGCACCAACTAGCACAGCACCCGCTTGCTTCAACTTCGCTACTGCGGTTGCATTTTGAGTAGCTGCTGGGTTTACTGCATTGATTTTCGATCCCGCTAGAGTCGTAAAACCAGCGATATCGAAGAGATTTTTCACCGCAAAAGGCACACCAGCAAGCACTCCAGAATGATTACCTTGGGCAATTTCCCTATCAATCAGTGCTGCATCTGTTAAAGCTGTCTCAGCAGTTATAGTCGTAAAACAGTTGAATAGATGATTTCGCGTTGCTATTCGTGCTAACGCAGCTTTCGTAACTTCCACTGCGCTAACTTTACCTTCGCGTACAGCAGTTGATATTGTTATGGCATCGGCTGAATCAAAATTCATGCTGAAATATTAAGAGATAGCGCGTTTAGCTTTTTGAGTAATAGCAGTCAGCAATAGTTTTTGCTTCACTAAAACATCAAGATAGCTATTCTTGAAACAATTATGGTTCAAAAACTGGTGCAACTTCAATTTCCTCTGGTAAAGGGAAAGAATTTACCAGATTAGCGATCGCCATAATTCTCTCAAAATTTGCCACCACACCATCACGATACTCATCTCTGATCTCTAAATCCAACAACAACCCCATCAGATCGACATACTCACCCACATCAAACTCTTCTCTTCTCATCTCTCTTCCTTTGCGCCTTTGCGGTAGCCTGCGGCAAGCCAAAGCCTCTACGTTATCTTAAACTTATAACTTCTTGCGACAACAGCGATACCCAGGTAGTGACATACAATTCTGTAGGGAATGCAACGTCTCTATATTAATTTGGTTTTCCATAGTAGATTCCTTTACCATCGGTGCCAATGAAAACTAGCCCAAATTGCTGTCTGCTAGCTTCCATCACGTTCGGGACATTGCCGATGGGATATAGAGGATTAGAGATGTTTGTCCATGTTTGCCCTCTATCCAAAGAACGGAAAATTCCTCCTCCCATACCAATGATTTTGCCATATAAATATAGTGCTGGAATTGTACTTCCTGTTTGTGGTTTGCCAAAGGCAAATAAATAAGCTTTCTCCACACCAGCTATTTTGGCAAACTTCGTACCACCGTTTGTTGAACGATAAAGCCCATTCGAATTGAGACTTATCCAAACTTCGTTACTCACCCCCGGAACTGTTTTGAGCATAGACCAATCTTCGCTAGGAAGTGATGAGTTGACAATACTGAAGTATGCAGCTCCATCCTTACTGCGGTAGACTTTGCCACCGTTATAGTAGTAAAAAATATTGCCATTTACTTTGTCTGATGCCAATGGTTGACCCCAGTACCACGGCCCCTTGGGTCCGTTGGGTAAACCTGATACTCCACTCCAAGAAGCTCCACCGTTAGTTGTACGTATAGGTTGTTTCTCGCTGGCGATCGCTACAAACAAATTTGGATTACTTGCAGACATAGCTACCCGTAGTGGCATAGTGTTCTGCGGAAAGGAGGAAAAGTTTTTCCAGGTATGTCCGCCATCTGTGGAAGTTCCTCCTGTAAAGGTATTGAACCCTCGATGTCCGCCAACGCGTACCATACGTAAGGGATCTTTTTCACTGTAGGCAATGCTGTATGTTTCTTGATACCAAGGGCCGTTACTACCACCCAATTGAGTAGATGGGTAAGTATCTAATTTCTGGCCATGGTTAAAGCCTTCTACATCAGCCACACCGCTTAACAATAGTGGGCCTTTTGGAGGTGAGATGAGTTCAAAAGCAACTGTTTCCTCATGTCCTTTTTCATAGTTAGACCAGATAGGCTTGTTAGCATTGATATTGTCTGTCTGCCAAGTTCCGAACCAGTCTGTTAACCAAACTTTGCCAGCAATATTTGGGTCAAATTCAATCGCTGAAGCCGCAGAAGCAAAATACCAGTTTGGCCACCAAGGTACTTGAGGATTCAATGAATGGCTTTTCTGTTGCCATGTAGCGCCACCATCGGTAGATTGAAAGACTCTAGAGTAATTAGTACTTTCATGGTATTGGTCATAAGTAACTAAAACGTGATTAGAGTTATTGGGATCTATAGAAAGCCCATTAAATGAAATAGTTTTGATGTTAGTTGGCGTAATATTGCTCCAAGCCCCATTTGCATATTTGCTAACTCCTGAAGTGTGCGTTACATACAGTACTCCATTGCTATTAAGCACCATTCGATTTGCTTTTGATGGGCTTCCGGCTATTCTGATCCAGGTAACACCTGTATCGGTAGACTTATATATCCCGTCTCCATAGGCATTTGCATAAAGCAAGCCAGAATTCTTTTTGCTAAACAAAATTCCTGTAATACCAATGGATGCATTGGGTTTTCCAGAGAAAGAACTTACTTTCTTCCATGTTTGACCAGCATTCACCGACTTCCATAGCCCATCCAAACGTGAACCAAAGAAGATGATATTAGAATTAAATGGATTAACTCCCAGCCTTTCCCCCGTCCATCGCTTAGTTTCGTTGCCACCCATTGGCAAATCTATGTTCAGTTTGCTCCAGGTTTGACCTTTATTGGTCGATTTGAAGATTGTTCCTAAGCCAGCCTTAGTATATTTGCCTGCCGCGATATAGACAACATTTGGATTGTTAGGGTCAAGCGCTAATCCTTCTCCGCCGTAGTAGTTACTTTTATCAGACCCAAACTGATCTGTTAATGGAATCCATCTCTTCTCTAGCGAATTCCAACGATAGAAGCCACCTATATCGGTTCTAATGTAGGCTAAATTCCGCTCTAGAGGATGCAGATAAATATTGGTAACATAGCCTCCTCCCCCTATAGAGACTTGATTCCATTGATACTCAGATGTTGTTGCGCTGCGACTAGGTTCAACAATTGTAAGTGCTATGGTCGTAGCTAGAGTGAGCATAGAAAAGCGAATTATTTTCCTTAAAGGAATATGAAACAAGCGAATGCTCATATAGTCTCATTGGTAAAAGAATGAAGACAGAGATAATACTTAGTAAATAAAACTAAGCAGTATAAAATTAAGTAGAAATGCGGATGCATTCTCCCGTGAGTTGGAAGATAGCGGAATGCTTGTCAATAGGTAATAGTTGATATAAATGTTTTGGCAAATTAAAAATACTTTGTCAAGATTTTTACAGTATTTATGTATAATTTGTTATAACTACTTAAAGACTTTTATAAGTAGACACAAGTAGTTTTTGGGTTACTTATTAACAGAAATTGTTACCATAAACTCTACTGTTGCACGGACATTGCAAGAATAAGTTTCCTTGCTTGTTGCAGCACCGATATTCATTTGGGATGACAATGAAGTTAGACCACTTGCATAAAAATATTTAGAAGTTCGCCTAAAGGCGCAAAAAAGACCTAAAAGATGGCTCTTGCCAGTTATCTGTTCAGAATATTCAACATTCGTGCAAGAGGTGTATTGAATACCCGTAAGTTGCTGAATATGAAGATGAAAATTCAATCTCTTGATCTCTAGATTCTTCGCGTTATCCTACAGAAACGCCTAACGGCAAACTGCATCTCTGCGTGAGGACAAAAATCATCTCACTTACCGCGCAAAATCAACCACCCCCACCAGTGTTTTAAATTAGCGATGACCTGCCTTCTGCTGACAAAGACGCTACGCGAACAGTACTCGACTTACAATCAGTGCTGTTGTCACCGGATTTGGCTACGTTAGAAAATCTCATATTCCTCCAACAATTTAATTACAGCGTATTTCAGGTAAATGAAGTACACGGGTAGGGGCACAAATGTACTGTACCTCACCAAGTTGCAATCTGCTGTAAGTATTTTTTTTTAAAGATGAAAAATCCCTCTAAAGTTAGAGATATATTCTGTGCTGTGGTAGAGGATTTTTTGATTCCACTTCAGTATCTTGGTAGATAAAGAAATTTTCCTGGTATTTACCCAAACTTAGTCACTTTAGCTAAGAGATAAACAATTATTCAAATGATATTTGCAGCAGATAAATAGTCTATAAGAACAATAATAAACATGGATAACAAAAACAAACTTGATAGTAATAAAAGCAATTTAAATCGAGATACAAAAGTGGCTGAAACTAATATAAATTCATTATCTAACGAACCTAAACGGTTAACTAAAACAATTAATATAGATGGTCAGCGTCCAGTTGATCCAAGTAACATTCAGATTAAGGAAACAATTGATATAGATGGTCAACGCCCAATTGCAAAAGATGAAAATCATAGCGATCAAACAATTGATATAGATGGTCAACGCCCGATCACTAAGAGTAATTTTCAAGAACATGAGATGCTAAGTGTAGACGGTAAGCGTCCCATTGATCCTAGTGATTTGGAGGTTGAGGAAATTCTTGATATAGATGGTCAACGTCCGATCGCCAAGAGTAATTTTCAAGTTCAGGATACTCTAGAGATAGATGGTAGCCGCCCAATAGTTTCAGATAACACTGTTGATTCGCAAATACCAACAGATTATGTAGACTAAAATCACAACTTTTGTTGACACTGTAAAGTGGTGAAGATCAAACAAGGGGACTCAGTAATCTATGTTGTTAGCATAAAGCAAAGCTATACCAATTCTCTGTGAAGTTGTACATTATTTTGACCCCTCCCAACCTCCCCGATGGATGCTTTGGGGAGGTGCGGTTATTTCTATGCGTCTTCATAAAGAATTGGTATAGGTGAAATGTGAGTGTTGAATCGCAGATGTTATGGCGATCGCCATAATCAGTACCTGAACTTTAGTTAATCCGTTACCTGAGATTTGTTTTTCCATTCAACCTAAGTCGCTATAATTTAGTTGCTTGAGGACTTTTCCCTTTAGCTTCATCTGTGTTTATCAGTTATTAGTTTTCCTGGTGCTAAACCGCCAAGTTAGGATTATTGCAGCGATCGCTAAACCAATAGCCAATCCCCACCAAAGACCAATAGCTCCAGACCCCAACGAGATCCCAAAAGTATAACCAGTGAATAAACCAACACACCAATAAGCAAAAATTCCAATCAACATAGGGATTCGAGTGTCTTTGAGTCCGCGTAATGCTCCTGCGGCAGTAACTTGCACACCGTCAACTATTTGAAAAATTGCCGCGACTGCTAGCAATTTTACCGCGAGGGCAACCACATCTGCATTGTTCTGATTGTTGATGTCAATATAAAGAGAAATAATCGACTTTGGTACTAGCCAAAATGCAATGGCTACTACACCCATAGATAAAGCTGCAATGGCAATGCCTACATATCCAGCTAGACGAGCGCCAACCAGGTCATTCTGTCCGGCTAACTGTCCAACACGAATTGTTGTCGCTAGAGAAATGCCTAGTGCCATCTGGAATGATATCGAAATTGTTTGTAAAGCAATTTGATGGGCAGCGAGGGCATTTGTTCCCAATTGTCCGATCAAGAAAGTGACAACAGTGAACAGTCCGGCTTCAACCGCAATTAGACCCCCGATGGGCAATCCAACCTGAAAAATCTCGCCAATGATCCGGCGATGTTCTAGAGGAAAGCCTTCGTGAGACGAAGGTCGAAAAATACCGTAAACTGCAAAGCGAGGCTGATTATATATATAAACTGCCAAAGCAACAAACATACTCCAAAGTGAAAGCGTGCTTGCCCAACCGATACCAGCTAAACCCAGCGCCGGAAATCCCAGTTTGCCAAACATCAGCACATAGTTAGCTGTGATATTGAACAGAGTACCCAAAACCACAGTCACCATCACTAATTGCGGTTGCAATAGAGCAGAAAGAAAGCTTTTAAGTACTGCAAAGCCTAAAGCAGGAATAAAACCCAGTGCGATCGCCCTTAAAAAAATCTCTGCTAGTGCTACTGTGTTAGCATCCTGTCCTAGTAAAAGTAGTAAAGCACCTCCATTGTAAAGCAGCAATGTAATTGGTATTCCTAGTACCAGAGATATCCCTAGTCCAAGCCGGACAATTGTGCCAACTTTTTCTCTATTTCCGGCTCCGTATGCTTGGGCAGCTAACGGACTGACAGCAGAAACGATACCAGCAACAATCAACAGACAAAAACTAAAGAGAACAGCTCCCAAACCTCCAGATGCAATGGTTTTACTTCCCAACCAGCCCATCATAACCGTATCCACAAAACCAGTTGCAGATTGAGCCAGTTGTGCCGCTGCCAAAGGTACGGCTAACATAAGACATTTTTTAACTTCAGAAAACATATACAGCTGATAACCCGATGTGAAGAACAAAGGGTTTTTCCAAAATCTAAACCCATGTTCAGGAGATATTGCTCCTGGGAACTTGAATCTATCTTAATGGAGTCAGAGGACTCCCGTCACAGTGGTTAGCAGAGCGTTCCGCAGGAAAGACTTAACAGGAGATGAATTGTAACCAGGTAACAACAAACACGACATATCAAATGTTTGGTTGATTCTTTTTGTGGAATAAAGTTTTAGAATGTTCGCTGTGGGCGGTGGTTTATCCCTTCAAGCAGATTATCCACATCGCGATCGCCAATGAAGCTGAAAATCCCCATGCCAGCTTTGAGTGTCACAAATAATTTCAATGTTTTGGCAATCATCTTGAAGCTACGTTAAAGTAAACAGTTGCAGTTAAGAATGTATTTATATGCGCTTACCAATTGCAATTAGTGCTATTTTAGTAGCATCTTTAGGTTTTAGTGCACCTGTAATATCTCAACCTCCTCCTATACAGGTAGCCAAAACGCCCGCACCTAGTAGTTTAGCCTTGGAACAATTTAAGATTAATTACCGATTATGGAGACGGCAAAAAATCTCTAACTATCGCTATGAATTCACTAGAAGTTGCAATTGTTTACCTAAAGCTACAGAACCAGTGATTATTAAAGTACGTAATCGAGTCACAAGTTCTATTACTTATAAAGCAACGAAACAGCCAGCTGAGGCAGAATTGTTTAAACAATATAATACAATTCCTAAACTCTTTAATATCATCAGGGATGCGCTGATTCGTAAAGCAGCAAACTTGACTGTAGAATACGATCCAATACTTGGTTATCCAACTCAAATTAACATTGATTATAATAGCCAGATCGCTGATGATGAAATATTTTTTACAATTAGCAATCTGCAAAAAACTAATTAACTATGGCTAGCGAGAGCATTCTTTACTACAGCAGTGCTTAATTGATTCAGCATATCTTGCTTGCTCTATAGAGTAGAATTTCCTAGCAAATTAAAGAGATGAGTCGATTGCAAATCCGCTCAGATGACCTGACAGGTAAAAAGATTGCCGATCTTCTGCGGGAGCATATCGAAAATATGCATGAGATGACACCGCCTGGAAGCGTTCATGCTCTTGATTTAGAAGCATTGCGATCGCCTGATATTACTTTCTGGACAGCTTGGGAGGGATCGGAATTACTCGGATGTGGGGCACTAAAAGAACTAGATTCAAGAAGTGGTGAAGTCAAATCAATGCGTACCGCCAAGGCTCACCGACGTAGAGGTGTCGCCTCAAAGATTCTTGAACACATCATAAAAGAAGCCGAACGGCGTGCTTACGATCGCCTGTATTTGGAAACAGGGGCAATTCCAGAGTTCGCCCCAGCACGAGCCTTATACACACGGTATGGGTTCGAGTACCGAGGCCCTTTTGCTGACTACATTGATGACCCAAACAGCGTATTTATGACCTTAGCTCTGTAAAGGTTTAGGATGGGGAATGCATTGTTGGGCTGAAGTATTTAAAGTCTTTCAATAACACCATCGCCACTCATCATTTTTGCGACTTCATCCATAATTTCTTTACTCCTATAGTCTGGCTTAGATGGATCTATTGGTTTTAACGGACGAAAAATAGCTAGCTGACATTTTGGAGTCAGCATTTGTTGTAACTCGCTTTCACGTATACCAATTTTTTCTTCAAACATCAGTTCACCACCATGTTCTAATTCATCATGAATCACATCGAGATGCCGTAAGCCTCTATAAGTAAAAGTTACGGTTTGATTTTTGGGATTAAGATATGTGTCGTTACTCTCATAACCAAGTTCTTCGGCTTTCTCAAAAGCCTCTTCTGGTGAAGAAGCATGGACAAGAACAATATTTACATGAACAACATTGCGTGGATTTCCCTCAACGTTACACTCGATCACCAATTCAGCGATATACCAGTTTGTATCCTTTGGAATGTATGCCATTGCTTATAAAACCCAAAAATTATAACAATAATGCTATCACTGACTATTCAGTGGTTTTGTTTGAAAGGATTTTTGAAACTCATCTCACAGGTTATGCTGGCTGAAAACCAACATACACTAAACAATTCAAAAATGACAATAAATCAATCTTGGCACGATCTACATGTCGGTGATCATATTTGTATCTTGCAATTACCACAAATACAAATGCTTGAAAATACAAAGCAACTATACCAGCGACTTATTGCCGAGCGTGCTATTTTGAGAATTAGTGAAATTGATCGGTGGGGATATCCTGTAATCTACTATAGTTTTCAAAACGAGCAAGGAGGGGAAGAAGCTCATAGTCTGGCAATTGATGAGTATGATATCTGGGAAAAAGTCAATATCACATAGTCAGCTTTGAAAGCTTGTAGCGATATAATGCCAAGCTAGAAAATCTAGAGACGTTGATGGTAAAGCTAAAAATTTATGAGCGCTGTTGTGTCCATTTGTCCTGGTTTACCGACGTAGTTAAGTATCTTCACATTTAATATATAGCAGTTCTTGTTGACGCGACGTGCCTCTACACCTTGCGATATAACGTTGTAATGCATCTAAATGGGAACTGCTATATGTACTTTCAATTACATTTGCGTTCCTCAGTTTTGTGAATTTTGAACTATATAATTACTAAACTTAAGTATTAAATAAAATGATTACCAATACTTTAGGAAAAGCAAAGACGTGAACCGTTTCAAAAAGCTATCCTCAATTGTGTTCCTGTTATTAGCCTTCATTTATCCACCTACTTTGGTTGAAGCCAAAGAGAACACTCTCAACAATGTTCTCAATGAACAGAGTATTGACGCACAGACAAAATTAGTTGGAGAGCAAAGTGAAGAGTTTTTGTTAGCTCACAGACGGACTCGACGACGTTATCATAGACGGCAACGAACTGGAAAATATTATTATCAACGCCAGCGGAATCGACGACATTATTATAGACGACACTATCGCTCTATACGTTATCATGGACAACGATATCGTCATGGAGAATGGGAACTTGTGCGCGATCGTCATGGACGATTAATGTATGATTGGCAGCGTTAATAGTAAACTTTACACTCAATTTTTCTAGAGAATCTTTATGCGTAAATCCTAATGCAAAACCCAAATACTTTACCCAGTTTTGAATCATCTCACGGGTTGGCGGAATATCTGTGATGTTAATAAACTCATGGTCAATGTTGTTCTATCAGATGCGATAAATCATCACAAAGACGCGATAAATCGCCGTCTCTACAAAAGACTAATTATTGGGGTGCAGGGGAGCAAGAGCAGAGGAGCATGGGTGCAGGGGAGCAGGGGAGAAGTTGCAGTAAGTTTTTCCCCTCAAGCTTGTGAGAAACGCCAGTAGGGTGCGTTATGTCCACCCTGAAACAACAAATGCGAACGCCAAATTAACAAATGCGAACGCCAAATTAACAAATGCGAACGCCAAATTAACAAATGCGAACGCTAAATCAACAAATGCGAACGCTAAATCAACAAATGCGAACGCCAAATTAACAAATGCGAACGCCAAATTAACAAATGCGTAGCCAGCACTTCGACCTGGTTCGACTCCGCTCACCAGCCGCTCAGTGACCACCGTAGGCATCGCCATGATTGCAACAATGCCAAAAATTGATCGCAAGTATCATGACAGAGATAGCTAGAAACCAAATTTAGATATGTGCGATCGCCTAAATCCGCAATATCCCAAACAGCGAACTTACAAGTCAACGCCATCGCCAAAAAATCATGGTCTAGCATTTTTCTTTAATCAGTTAAGATAATCTTCATCAATCTTCTTTCCTTTTACCCTTCTCCTTGGAATTATGACGCAGGATGAGTTATTGGTACTGATAGATCGCGCCGTGGCTGAGGGTTGGCAAGAGTTAGACTTGTCGGGGCAGGAGTTGACTGAGTTACCTGTGGAAATTGGTAAGTTGCAGCAGCTTGAGTCTTTGATTTTGGGAAAGAAGGTTGAAGGTTATGAATTGGTAGGAAACCGCCATCTCGAAAAAGTTTCAGGCAACAATTTAAAAACGCTTCCACTCGAACTATTGGGTTTGCCTAATTTGCGTAAGTTGGATATTAGTGGCAATCCTTTAGAGAGCATTCCCGATGTGGTAACGCAAATACTACATTTAGAGGAACTTATCTTAATTCGAGTAGAGCTAACTGAAATACTTGATGCGATCGCTAAATTAACCAATCTGACGCAGCTTGACCTCAGTGACAACGAAATAACCCAGATTCCAGAGGTGATCGCTAAATTAACCAATCTGACGCAGCTTGTCCTCAGTAGCAACCAAATAACCCAGATTCCAGAGGCGCTCGCTAATTTAACCAATCTGACTAGGCTTGACCTCAATTCCAACCAAATAACCCAGATTCCAGAGGCGCTCGCTAATTTAACCAATCTGACTAGGCTTGACCTCAATTCCAACCAAATAACCCAGATTCCAGAGGCGCTCGCTAATTTAACCAATCTGACTAGGCTTGACCTCAATTCCAACCAAATAACCCAGATTCCAGAGGCGCTCGCTAATTTAACCGATCTGACACAGCTTGACCTCAATTCCAACCAAATAACCCAGATTCCAGAGGCGCTCGTTAATTTAACCGATCTAACTACGCTTGACCTCGGTTCTAACCAAATTACCGAGATCCCAGAGGCGCTCGCTAATTTAACCAATCTGACGGGGCTTTACCTCTATCAAAACCAAATTACCAAGATTCCAGAGGCGATCACTAATTTAACCAATCTGACTACGCTTTACCTCTTTTCCAACAAAATTACAGAGATTCCAGAGGCGATCACTAATTTAACCAATCTGACAAACCTTGACCTCGATGGCAACAAAATTACAGAGATTCCAGAGGCGATCGCTAATTTAACCAATCTGACGCAGCTTGACCTCCGTTCCAACCAAATAACCCAGATTCCAGAGGCGATCGCTAATTTAACCAATCTGACTACGCTTTACCTCTTTTCCAACAAAATTACAGAGATTCCAGAGGCGATCGCTAATTTAACCAATCTGACGCAGCTTCACCTCAGTTCCAACAAAATTACCCAGATTCCAGAGGCGATCGCTAATTTAACCAATCTGACGCAGCTTCACCTCAGTGACAACCAAATAACCCAGATTCCAGAGGCAATCGAAAGTTTGCCGAAATTGGAAACCCTAGATTTACGGGGAAATCCGCTTCCTATTTCACCAGAGATTTTAGGATCTTTTGATGGTGTTGGTTCTGTTGAAGACATTTTCAATTACTTGCGATTACTCCGTAGCGGTGAAGTGCGTCCACTCAACGAAGCCAAACTGTTGCTCATCGGACAAGGCAGCGTCGGTAAAACATCCCTTATCGAGCGACTAATCCGCGATAAATATGACAAAAATCAATCCCAAACCGACGGACTCAATGTAGAAACTTGGAACGTGCAGGTTAATAGCAAAGACATCCGCCTGAATGTTTGGGACTTTGGCGGACAGGAAATTTATCATGCCACCCATCAGTTTTTTCTGACTAAGCGCAGCCTCTATCTCCTAGTCTGTAATTGTCGCACCAGCGAAGAAGAAAACCGCATCGAATATTGGCTGAAACTAATCGAAAGCTTCGGCGGACAATCCCCCGTGATTATCGTTGGCAACAAAAAAGACGAACAACCCCTCGACATCAACCGCAAGGCATTACGCGAAAAATATCCCAACATCCAAGCGATTATCGAAACCTCTTGCCAAGACAATATCGGCATTGATGAACTTCGCACTGCAATTTTGCAGCAAATCGCCAACCTCAAAGAAGTCTACGACCTTCTACCCCTGACATGGTTTGAGGTTAAACAACAACTCGAATCCATGACTGAAGACTTTATCAGCTACAACCGCTACATCAGCATCTGCCACGAAAACAAAATTCCTGAAGAACAAAACCAAGATCAACTCATCGATCTCCTCCATCGGCTCGGCTTAGTTCTCAACTTCCGCGAGCATCCCATCCTCAAAGATACCAATGTCCTCAAACCCAACTGGGTGACAGAAGGCATTTACGCGCTCCTGAGCGATGAAAACCTCAAAACTAAAACCAAAGGCATTTTCACCCTCGCCGATCTCACCCGCATCCTTAATCCAGAGCGCTACCCCACTAAGCGTCATGGCTATCTGATCGAACTAATGAAGGAATTCGAGCTTGGCTTTGCACTAGAATGTTACCCACCACAATTTCTGATTGCGGGACTTCTGCCTAAAGACCAACCAGACGAAACAGAACTCTACGACGAAACCCTGGAATTTCAATACCATTACAAAGTTCTCCCCGAAAGCATCGTCTCCCGCTTCATCGTCATCACCCACGAAAAAATTAATAACCAAATCTATTGGCGTAGTGGCGTAATGCTGCAATATCAAGAAAACAACGAAATCTACAACATCGCTCGGATCAAAGCCGATCCCGAAGACAAAAAAATCTTCATCACCATTAGCGGACGCAAAGAAACCCGCCGCTTATTTCTCGGCATCCTCCGCGATGTCTTCAAAAAAATCCACAAAAGTCTCCCCAATCTCGAAATCACCGAATCGGTTCCCGTTCCCAATCATCCTAAACATCCACCCCTCGACTACCAAGAACTCCTCGGACTCGAATCAATGGGTGAAAGCACAATCACCATCGGTAAACTAAAATTAAAACTCGATTTGCGTCAACTACTTGATGGGTATGAAGATATAAGAACTCGACAAAGACAAGAAATAGACAAAGGAATTATTGAACCAGCCCCCATTAAGGAACCAATTATGTCAGAAAGCATCAGAAACCAAGTATTTGTTAGCTACAGTCATCAAGATGCAAAATGGTTAACAGAACTGCAAAAACAACTAAAACCCTATATTCGTCGTGCAGAAGATTTCATCGTTTGGGATGACACCAAAATCAAACCTGGCGCAAAATGGAAAGCCGAGATTGAAAAAGCATTAGCCACGGCTAAGGTTGCTATCCTGCTAGTCAGCCCTGACTTTATAGGCTCTGATTTCATCGACAGACATGAGCTCCCCCCCTTACTCAACGCAGCCGAACAAGAGGGATTAACCATTATCTGGATTCCAATTAGTGCAAGCTCATACAGAAAAACCGACATCGAAAAATACCAAGCTGCTCACCCTCCAAATAAACCCCTCGACACTCTAAATAAGGCAGAACGTAACCAAGCTTGGGTGAAAATTTGCGAAGAAGTCGAAAAGGCAATAAAATAGAACCTATTTCAACATTGACCAAATTTAACTTAAATGTTATGGAAATAGGGAGCAAATTAGGCATTGAACTAAACCCTCTGGTAAATAGACTTTGCTAACTCCACGGGCGATCGCAACCTATTCCAAATTAACAATGATGGCATAATACCAACTTGCACCTGCTGCCAATATTAACAGCAATGAACCTAAAGTAATACACAATTTATTTCTTAAGTAGAATAAAAATTTCTTTGCAAATCTGCGATCATATCTTGCGATCGCCTAAGTTTTTCCGAGCTAATTTTCGGTTGGCATATCTTTTAGGACTTATGCATTAACTTGAATTTCCCGCCACTTTGAGTTTTTGCATACATGGAGATGGCACATATCTGTTAAAAAATCCTAAAAGTGCTTTGATAGTTTTTCCACAAGATGATTAAGATATAGGTATTTGACCTGATGGGTGTTGATACTCATGGTGCAAGACCAGATTTTGCTGAATGATTGGCATGTAATAGCGCGATCGCAAGACCTCCAACCTGGAACAGTCTTGCACAAGCGCTTATTAGGCTCAAATATAGTGCTTTGGCATAATGGTGACAAAGTTTTAGCTTGGCAAGACGTTTGCCCTCATCGTGGTGCTCGTCTTTCTCTAGGATATGTCAACAAAGAGACTCTTGTTTGTCCTTACCACGGTTTAGCCTTTAATAGCGAGGGAAAATGTGTACTAGTTCCGGCTAATCCTGAACAATTGCCCCCCGTCCAAGCTTGTGTTAAAACTTACCAAGTTCAAGAGCGTTACGATCTGCTCTGGGTTTGTTTAGGGACACCAAAACAAGACATAGCTCCGTTTTCTGAGTGGTACGATCCGGTCTATCAGAAGATTTTCTGTGGCCCTTACTACTATCACTCTAGCCCTCTGCGGGTGCTGGAAAATTTCATCGATCCGGCACACTTCCCAATTATGCATTCGGGATTATTTGCCCACGCCAGTCATCCTGAGTTGACGCACTATGAATTAGAGTCTCTTCCAGATGGGATTAGTTTCAAATGTGGTTTGTGGGAACTAGATTTTAATTCCGGTAATCCTCACCAAGCACCAATGATTTTCAACACTTACGATTACCGAATTTTCCGTCCGCTAGTGGCATACTTTAAACTTGGGCCTGGAGATCGTCGTTTAAATATCTTCTATACAATTACACCAGTCGATGAAGATGAGTGCGTGGTGCAATATTGGTTAATGGTAAACAGTGTCCGCGACCTAAAAGTGGAAGTGTATTTAGATATTCAAAATCAAATTGCTAGTCAAGATATCGCCATTGTCGAGTCCCAGCAACCTCGACGCTTACCTTTGGATTTGCAAGCAGAAGTACATTTACCGAGCGATCGCTATTCTATAGCATACCGGAAGTGGCTCAAACAACAGGGTGTTACTTTCGGTACTATTTAAAACTTGGCGATGCTTCTCATTATGATTAAAAAAAGATTTAGATAAAATTGCTTTATAAACCAACCCCCTGAAATAGTTGAAAAAACGGTAGATTAGACCTCTTGCATAAGTCGAATAGACCCCCCTTAATCCCCCCGATATAAAGGGGGGAAACTTGAAATATTGCCCCCTCCCCAATACATAGGGGAGGGTTGGGGAGGGGTGATTCAAGGATTTTTGCAAGAGGTCTATTATTAATTGCTCTACCGTTTTTTATATATGTTGAATGCGGTACTCAAAATTCAAGTGATATTTTTCCTGGCTTTCATGTCAAGGTTAATTTTGGGTATTTATTGATCCACAGGTATTAGTTTTAAAGGATACAATGGCTCAGATCCATTTAATTGCCAAATTCTAAATACCAATACAGCAGCTACAGTTAACCACACACAAGAAAATGATAAAGTCATTCCTGCTATAGGATTAGTTTGCCAATAAACTGCCGTCACCACTACAGCAGATAACCAAGGGCCTAAAATAACTACAGGTACAGCAGCACCTAATCTCCGTTCTACAGTAAAAATCGTATTCCAAGTATCCCCTAAAGCCAAATGTACCACAAACAAAATTAAAGGCAACACTAAAAACTGGTGATTCATTTGCTGCCAAACTAATACAGAAGAAATTACCCGCAAAACAGCAATTATCATCCAAACTATGGGAAATACCAAAGGTGGAGGAGACCATCTTGGTCTGATTACCTGGTCATAGGTCTGACGAGAACGGGTATTATCTAAAAGAGAAAAAATTCGAGAACGGATACTTAATAGAGCAAAAAATAATCCAGTCAATAAAGTGCTAAACCAACTGGGTAAAGAAGAATTATTATCAATGAACATTACTAATTTTTCCATTCCTAGTAACACGAGAATCATCACTAATATTTGTAGAGTAGTTCCTATTGTATAAACTAAAACTGCTTTAATATCTAGTTCTTGTATTGGAGCTATTAATGTACTTGGAGACTGTTGTTGATTCCCAGGTTTTACCCCCATCACTGTATTGACAAACTGTTCAACTATTCCACTATTCTTGGATTGATTCATAATTAAGAGATTGCGCGTAGTTGGTAATTAGTAGTAATAAGTCATTATATGATAGTCTAATAGTTAAAAATAATTTTGGCAGGCTCTTTTAACATCAGAGTTTATAAGTTCCGAATCTAATGTACAGTCTCTCATAACGGATATTGAGGAAAAAACGTGGAATTTCAGAAGTTATTGTATATTTTTACTTTAGTAAAGATTGCTACGTTTGCTCTAAGTGTACCTGTATTTGCTCAAATCACACAGACTCCCTTTAATTATTCACAGTCGAGTTGTCGTGCAACTAAAGTAAATACTCCAATTTTCAAAGAACCTTCAACATCATCCAACGCTATCAGAATATTGTCGGCAAAAACAAGGATTACTTTAGCATATATACCAGTTAGCGGAGATAGATTCGTCAGAATTAAATCTCCGACTTCAGGATTTATTCAAACTGCTGTGCTGAAATTTTGTCAGCCGAATAACAATGCTCAAAACCTATGGAGTAAACCTACTATTGGCAGTGTATGTCGGCAAATTATCCGACAGGAAACTATACGTCGCCAACCAAGTACAAAAGAACCTTTTATTACAACACTTTATCCAAACACAGTTGTGTTTGTGAACTTGGTTACAGGTAATATAGTTAAGTCATACAAATCTGAAAATTACATTTGGGTAGAAATCGACCTTTCCAGAAGTTTCCCTGGAGAATTATCTGGTAATGGTTGGATAGTCAACACTGACTTAGTAAATACTCCTGGATTAAGCAGTTTGGCTTATTGTAGTTAATAGCTTTTTAACTGATGTAACTGATATTCTTTAACTGCAACAAAGTCAATTGAAATTTTTTAGCAGTAATAAAATATAAAAGGACTATATTAAGAAAACCTTTAGGCTTATCCACAAATGAGTATCAAAACCTTGTGTAGTAAGAGAAATATTTTAATTACAAAACCTCTGAAACGGGCATTCGCAGCTGTTGGATTAGATAGTTTTGACTATTGTGTATTCTCTCCTGTCCTACCACGTGATGATTACTTTGACTTGCTTTCTTTAGCAGACATTTATTTAGATACCTTCGACTGGGCGGGTGGTAACACAACACTGGATGCGATCGCCTGTCATTTACCGATTGTTACTTGTCCTGGTGAGTTTATGCGGGGGCGTCATTCTTATGGTTTTTTGCAAGCGATCGCTGTAAGACAGACAATTGCAGATGATACCTCCCAATATATTCAGATTGCAGTGCGATTAGCCGTAGATATTGATTGGCGATACTCAGTTCGTGAAGCCCTAAAACTCTCAAGCAACGTTCTGTTTGACAATCCCACTGCTACCCAAAATTTAGAAGCATTCATCAAACAGGCGATCGCTGCAAGAAACTAAAGTCAGTATATTTTGACTTTATTTGAAAAATAAGTAAGTATTAACACTAGTGATATTCAAAGGCAATGAAAGTCGAAAATGAAACGTCCAAATCGCCTTGCTTGGATGGGAGCGATCGCACTCGCTGCGATCGTTTTACTTAGTTTGTTCGCGGCTCCCAATAATACTAAAATTAACGCTGGCTCTACCTATAACCGCAACTCTGATGGCTATGGTGCTTGGTATGCTTTTATGCAACAACAGGGAATTTCTATTAAGCGCTGGCAAAAGCCTTTTAGTGATATTCAGCCAGAGAACAGCCCAGTTACCTTGCTACAGGTAGGCGGCTATCCCAGGGAAACGACACTGGATAGTCAAGAGCAGGAATGGGTAGAAAAAGGGAATACTTTGGTAATTTTGGGTGCGAAGGCGCGGGTTACAGAAGCGGAGTTTAGCACTATGCAAAAATCTCCTGAAGGTGATATTAAAATTGATACACGTAGACGATATAAAAAAGCTAACTCTAAGCAAGTTAATTTAGGCGATCGCTTTGGTGCTGTTGTCTGGAAAGAAAATTACAAAAAAGGAAAGGTGATTTTTTCTACCACTCCTTATTTAGCTGCCAACGCCTACCAAGATTACTTAAGTAATTTCAAGTATTTAGCTAGTTTGGTTACTGAAAAAAGTAACACAGTTTTTGTCGATGAATACATCCACGGCTATAAAGATGCCGATGTCAGGAAAAAAGAAAGCGAAGGGGATTTATCTAGCTTTTTTGCCAAAACTCCTTTACTTCCAATATTGATACAGGTAGGTATCCTGCTATTAGTGCTAGTTTGGGCGCAGAATCGCCGCTTTGGCAAGCCAGTAGCTTTAGATACACCCGTTGTAGATAATAGCGAGGCATACATCCAAGCTTTAGCCGGGGTGTTGCAGAAAGCTGATACCACCGACTTTGTTGTTGAAATGGTGGGTAAACAAGAACAACTACAACTCCAAAAAGCCTTGGGATTAGGGCAAGTACTTTTAGAACGTCAAGCCTTGATCGATTTCTGGATGCAAAAAACAGGTGCAAGTGCAGCAGAACTAGATGCAGTTTTAAAGCTACAATCTCGCAAACAACCCATCAGTGAACGAGACCTGTTAAGCTGGTTGGGGAAATGGCGAACCATTAGGGAAATTAAAAATTAAAAATTAAAAATTAATTTTTTGTAATGATGCATAGTATTTCTGAGTTGGTTATTTATCAATAAAAATATGAGCGAAACCCATCCTATCTTAATTCGTCTTGGTCAAGGTCTTAATCAAGTAATTGTCGGACAATCTAGCTTAATACAGCAACTCTTAGTAGCACTGCTAGCGGGTGGACACGTAATTTTAGAAGGAGTACCGGGAACTGGTAAAACCCTACTAGTAAAAGTGTTAGCGCAGTTAATTCAAGGGGAGTTTCGCCGGATTCAATTAACACCTGATGTTTTACCTTCAGATATTACTGGTACAAATATTTTTGACTTGAATAGCCGCAATTTCACTTTGAAAAAAGGGCCAATATTTACTGAGGTACTGCTAGCAGACGAAATCAACCGTACTCCGCCCAAGACACAAGCGGCGCTGCTAGAAGCGATGGAAGAGATGCAGGTAACACTGGATGGTGAAAGTTTGCCTTTACCAGATTTATTTTGGGTAATTGCGACACAAAATCCCCTGGAATTTGAGGGTACTTATCCTTTACCAGAGGCACAGTTAGACAGATTTTTATTTAAGCTGGTGGTAGATTACCCCGATCAAGCTGCTGAAAAGCAAATGTTACTCAATCGTCAGGCGGGTTTTGCAGCACGACGTTTAGATATTAGCCGTTTGAAACCAATCGCAACAGTAGCCGACATTTTGCAAGCACGACAAGCAGTCAAAGAAGTTAAAGTATCAGAAGCGATCGTTGATTATTTGTTGGCGTTGGTGAGAATATCGCGTCAATATCCTGATTTGACTTTGGGTGCATCACCCCGCGCTACGGGTGCTTGGTTGCAGACATCTCAAGCCCTAGCGTGGTTAGCGGGAAGGAATTTTGTAACGCCAGATGATGTAAAAGCAGTTGCATCACCGTTGCTACGTCATCGTCTCATATTGAAACCAGAAGCGATGCTGGATGGTTTACAAATGGATGCGGTAATTGCGTCGGTAATTAATCAAGTACCAGTTCCGAGGTAGAAAAAATTAAATCTCTGGCGTAAATGTAAAATTTGCCCTCATCCCCCAACCCCTTCTCCCAAAGTTGGGAGAAGGGGAGCGAATTTCAAAGTCCCTCTCCCAAGTTTGGCAGAGAGATTTAGGGTGAGGGCTAATTAGTAGACCTCTTGCATAAGTCGAATAGACCCCCCTTAATCCCCCCGATATATTGGGGGGAAACTTGAAATCTTGCCCCCTCCCCAATACATCGGGGAGGGTTGGGGAGGGGTGATGCAAGGATTTTTGCAAGAGGTCTAGTTATGATTCCGAATCCAAAATCAGATCGCACCTCTAGGTTTGCACTTTTCTGCATAGCTTCAAAATTCATCTCAAATTAAAATAAGCGCATACTTCAATGAGTTAGGGCTAAAAAATAAAAGATATGACCGAAAACGCAAAGGATACAAGCCCCTGAATTTATTTATGGGGATTATTAATTTTGAATTTTGAATTTTGAATTTTGAATTCGGAGCGTACCCTTTTGGGGAAGCAAGCTACGCGCAGCGTCTCGTAGAGAAGCGACGTGACTATCAAGCTAAACGTCAAAGACGAAGGAAATTTTCATAAAGCTTAAGGAAACTTTCAATTTGGATGAAAATATGGTAGAAATAAATTTAAAAGAACATCAAGTTTATGGATATTTACCAGTGGAAAAAAAGCTGGGTATTCTTGTTGTAGATGACCACCAATTAATTTTAACTGGTACCCTCGATGTCTTAAGTCGACAGTATCCCGAAGCTGCTATTATTAAGGCTCAGACGGCAAAAGAGACACTTTCTCAACTTCAATATCACCACTTTGACCTGATTGTGATGGATTTATCAATTCCCGATGAGCAAGGGGAGACAGCAGAAATTGATACCGGAATTAAGCTGTTGCAAACTTTGCTCCAAGAATATCCCCATCAGAATTTCATGGTACAAACTAGTTATGTGAAGGCGTTAATTCGGATCAAACACGAGATTGATAATCATCAAGCTGGATTTGCGATCGCAGATAAAGGATTACCCGAAGATCAAATGCTAATGCGGGTTAATTTGGCCCTTCATGGTGCAACTCACACGAAAGACATCAAAACAGGAATCGAACTCAAACCAGAATGGTTGGAAGTGTTGCGGTTGGCTTTTGAAGAGAGTTTGACAGATAGAGCGATCGCTGATCGAATGTATAAATCAGAACGAGCAGTCCGTACTTACTGGACGAAGATTCAGGATGTGTTGGGAGTGTATCCTGAAGACTGCAAGCAAAGTGGTAAGAATATGCGAATTCAAACTGAAATTCGTTCCCGTGATGAAGGTTTAATTGATTAATCCGGGAAAATTTAATTCGGGAAAAAACGAGATGATATTATGTCCGTTTGATTACTTATTAAACTCGAATAAACCTAAACAGACAAAGCCTAGCTTTGTCTCACCAAGTGAAGCATCTAGCGTGTAGGGGTGCAATGACTGTGAGAATTATAACTAATTATTCGGACATGATATGAGCAGGAGAATTTGGAATCGCATTCGCCAAGAATTTGGATTGTGGTTACAGGCTGCACCTCCTGGAATCGTGGTACTATTTATGGTGATATTGATACGTATAACTGGAGGAATGCAATCTTGGGAATGGATGCTTTTCGATCGGATGTTATGTCTGCGGCCGGTAGAAAAACTTGATGAACATGTAGTAATTGTAGGTATCGATGAAAAGGATATTAAGTGGGTTAAGCAATATCCCATTCCAGATGAGAAGATTGCAGAGTTACTCACCAAGCTGGAAACTTATAAACCGTTAGCTATTGGGCTAGATATCTTCAAAAATGTTCCTGTTGAACCTGGCGGTAAACAACTCGCGCAGGTGTTGCAGCAAAATACTAATATTATCGGTATTCAAAAAATATTACCACCCGAAGCAACTTCTCCACCCCAGAATTTGCCACCGGAACGAGTTGGGTTTGTCGATTTACCTAATGATGAGGATAGCAAAAATCGACGCTATTTGTTATTTACAACAAACCCTAATAATCCTGACAATATCAACGAAGATAAATATTCTTTAGCACTGCGGTTAGTTATCAAGTACTTCCAGGCGAAAGGAATTAAATTGGAAACAGGAAAAAATGACCCGAATACAATCAGATTTCGGGGGATTGAATTACCCCGAATCACCCAGAATTTTGGCGGATACGTTGGTGTTAATGATGGCGGATTGTCAATTTTGATGAACTTCCGCAATACTTCTAAGCCTTTTCATGTTGTCTCGCTACGCGACATTTTAAATGGAAAAGTAGATGCAGAATTATTACGCGATCGCATTGTATTAGTTGGCAACCGCAACACGAGTACTGGTGATATTTTTTATACATCTGCATTGTCAAACTTAGAATTAAACGGTCAAATTTATGGCATTGAATATCACGCTCATGCGATCAGTCAAATTCTTAGTAGTGTAATCGACAGTCGCACAATGTTGTATAGTTGGGGAGATATAGAAGAGTACGCATGGATCTTTGTTTGGGGTTTTCTGCCGATTGTTATCGGACGGCTTACCCAATCTGTTTGGAAAAATATACTTAGTGTTAGTGTAGCTGTATTTGCTCTATTTAGCTGCGGGTATGTGATGCTGTGGGTGTGGGGTATATGGATTCCGGTAGCACCTGGTTTGCTGATCTTAAGTGTAAATGGGCTTGGCTTGAGTGCTTTTGCGTTTTACCAGCATGATAAATTCTTGCGATCGCAAATTAACGAACGCCAAAACACAATTCAACATACTTTTACCGTAATTCATAATGGCCCTTTGCAAACTCTTGCTTATGGATTAAAGCATCTGCGTGCTAAAGATATCCCCTACGAACAACTGGTTGGGCAATTTGAAAAGCTCGATCGCGAAATTCGGGAACTTGGCGAATTTCTCAAACTCGAAGCATTAACCACAGAAGAGAGTTTGCGTTTAGGTAGCGGATTAACACTTGAGTTGAAACGACCTCTACACGATTTATTATATGAAGTTTATTCAACTACATTAGAACGTAAAGATTTTGAACATTTTAAAACATTAAAAGTAAAAATACGCAATTTTGAACCGATTAATGATAAATATTTAAGTATAGAACACAAACGGGGAATATGTCTGTTTTTGGAAGAAGCTCTATGTAATGTTGGTAAACACGCTCAAGGAGTTAAGCGCGTTCAAGCATCAGGTGTTTATAGCGCAAATAAATACAATTTATCTGTGAAAGATAACGGTTTGGGCATTAAATCAAAACTAGAAAATAAAGGCACAAAACATTTTAAAATGCTTGCTAAACAATTAGGAGGAGAGTTTCGCCGTGAATCCCTTTCTCCACGTGGGACTATATGTGAACTTAGTTGGACACCTACGAAGGAATTTTAAGAAAGAATAAAGGCATTAGTCGCCAGAATTCGGAATTTTGCAAAAGTTTTAGATAACCATACAATCAACAGCATTTACCATGAGTCATCAACATTTCGTATTTTGGCAAAATAAGCGCAGACTTACAAGCTTGGTTGTCGGGGTGGTTTTTCTTATGACCGCAGTCCCGGCATTTGCTCAGTTTAAACCACGCGATCGCAAACCAGCCAGCGGAAATTCTCGTCCGGGTGGTTCACGTGGATGTTCAACTAGCGGCATACCACTGACGCAGCTTGCACCTCAGACATTTATCGGTAAAACCGCTTCCACACGTCCAATGTTAGCTTGGTATATGTCAAGTTCCCAAAATGCGCGATTCCGACTGTATGAATTTGATTCAGCCACAACCGTTAAAAAAATTGGGCAAGTTAAAGAAATACCCACAACAGTCGGGATTAACAAACTAAAACTTCCTCTCGAATACCCCGAACTCACAGTTGGTAAAACATATTTATGGCAAATTGCAATTGACTGCGAAAACGACACGATTATTAGACGTGCAGAATTTACCGTTATCAATCCTCAATCACTTGCTAAAAATCGATTTACTAGCATTCCAGAAAGCATAAATTATTATGCTGAAAATGATCTGTGGTATGAAGCCCTAGAAGAAGCATTAAAAGCAACTGGTAATGGTAAACTGGGGCAAACTGGGGCAACTTTAGTTAAAGAACTTGCACAGTCCGAAATGCTTATCGGGGATGGCGTAGATCAAAAAAATATTCAGCAACGAATTGAATACCTCCAGAAAATTGCCAGCGAAAGAATATAGAAATAGTACGGAGAATAGAAATAGTGAAAATTTTGCGGTTTGCTGTCACAGGATGGCTGGGATGCGTGGGAGCGATCGCAGTTTCTATTCATCCTACTTTTGCTCAGTTAACTCCCGATAATAGCCTAGGAAAAGAGCGATCACAAGTCATTCCTCTTAATCAAAATAATGACGGTATCGTGGGCGGTGCGGCTCGTGGCACTAACCTCTTTCACAGTTTTCAAGATTTTAACGTCGGTGTTGCTCGAGGTGTTTATTTTGCTAATCCAGAGGGGATAACAAATATCTTTTCTCGCGTTACTGGTGGTAACTCATCGAATATTTTTGGGAGCTTAGGAGTATTAGGTAATGCGAATTTGTTTTTCCTAAATCCCAATGGCATTTTATTTGGTAAAAATGCTCAGTTAGATATGCAGGGATCATTTATGGGCACAACAGCGAACGGGGTGCAGTTTAGGAATCAGGGGGTTTTTAGCGCGACGAATCCCGAAGCGCCGCCATTGTTAACGATTAATCCTTCGGCGTTGTTGTTTAATCAAATTAATCAAAACGCATCGATTCAAAATAATTCTGTTGCACCCGCAGGCAAAGATCCTGGGGGTGTTGATGTATTTGGTTTGCGTGTTCCAGATGGTAATAGTTTGTTGCTTGTTGGTGGTAATGTCAGCATGGATGGAGGATGGGCGATCGCGAATGGTGGACGCATCGAGTTAGGAGGTTTGGTAGAAAGGGGAAGCATTGGAATTCAAAGTAATGGGGATAATTTCAGTTTAAGTTTTCCCGATGGGGTACAACGGGGAGACATATCTCTCAATAACAAGGCAATAGTTGGTGTTATTGCTGGTAGTGGCGGTAGTATTGCGGCAAATACTCGAAATCTAGAGATTTTAGCAGGTAGTCAATTTTTTGCCGGGATAGGGTCAGGTTTAGGGACTGCTAACACTCAAGCAGGAGATATTACAGTTGATGCTACAGGAGAAATCAAGCTTGCAGGGGCAAATAGCCTAATTTTCAACTCAGTTCAATCTCAAGCAGTAGGAAATGCAGGTAATATCACAATTAAAACTGGCTCCCTTGAAGTAACAGATGGCGCTCAAATAGTTTCTAGTATTTTTGGCAAAGGTGATTCGGGTAATATTTCTATCACAGCCAGTGATGCCATCTCTCTGGATAAAACATCATATATTCTCAACAATGTTCAAAGTCGTGATGCTGAAGGGAATGCTAGAAATATCGACATCACGACAGGTTCGCTTACTGCAACTAATGGTGCTGAAATTAATTCCTTTACCCGTGGACGAGGAAATGCAGGAAATATCATGATTAAAGCAAGGGATGCAGTCACTTTTGATGGGAAAGATAGCGATGGAAATTATAGTGGTTCATTTAGCAATGTACTAGCTGGTGGAGTGGGTAATGGTGGGAAGATTAATATCACTGCTAGTTCATTATCCCTGACTAACAATGGGCAATTAGGGGTTGGTGTGCGCGAAGCTTTTGATACAATTCCTGCTGGTAAAGGTATTGGTGGCAGAGTAGATATCAATGTGCGTGATGCATTCACAATATCTGGAACAAATAGCGGAATCTTTGCAGATATTGATACTGGTGCTGTAGGAAGTGGCGGAAATATTCAAGTTGAAGCTGGAAATATTTTTGTAACAGATGGTGGGTTAATCAGATCTAGCACTTTTGGTAAAGGTGATTCAGGTAATATTTTCATTACAGCCCGTGATGCAACTTCTCTAGATGCTGCATCATATATCGCCAACAATGTTCAGAGTACTGATGCTGAAGGGAATGCTGGAAATATCGACATTACTACTGGTTCGCTTTCGGTAACGAATGGTGCTGAAATTAATTCCTTTACTCGCGGACGAGGAAATGCAGGAAATATCACGATTCAAGCCAGGGATGCAGTCACTTTTGATGGGAAAGATAGCGATGGAAACTTTAGTGCTTCATATAGTAGTGTACTAGCTGGTGGAGTAGGTAATGGTGGAAAAATTAATATCACCGCTGGTTCATTATCCCTGACTAACAATGGACAATTAGAGATTGGTGTGGGCGAAGCTTTAGATACAATTCCTGCTGGTGAAGGTAAAGGTGGTACTGTAGATATCAATGTGCGTGATGCATTCACGATATCTGGAACAAATAGCGGAATTTTTGGGAGTTTGGGTACTGGTGCAATCGGACGTGGTGGAGATATCAAAGTTGAAGCTGGAAATATTTTTGTAATAGATGGTGGGGAAATACTTTCCAGTACTTTTGGTAAAGGTGATTCGGGTAATATTTCTATAACAGCCCGTGACGCAATTTTTCTAGATCAAAAAGGTATTTACAACAACGTTCAGAGTCGTGATGCTGAAGGTAATGCTGGTAATATCGACATCACCACTGGTTCGCTTTCGGTAACGAATGGTGCTGAAATTAATTCCTTTACTCGCGGACGAGGAAATGCGGGAAATATCACGATTCAAGCCAGGGATGCAGTTACTTTTGATGGGGTAGATAGTGATGGAAATTACAGTAGTTCATCTAGTAATGTACTACCTGGTGCAGTGGGTAATGGTGGTGACATTAACCTTCAAGCTGGAAATGTTTTTATTAAAAATGGTGGGGAAATAAATTCTAGTACTTTTGGTGAAGGTGATGCAGGTAAAATTTCCATCACTGCCCGTGACACGGTTTCTCTATCTGGACAAGGTATAAGCTGGATTAGAAGTGACGTTGGTTTTGGAGGAGTAGGTAATAGTGGAGGCATAAGCATCAGTACAGGCTCGCTATTTGCCAGTGATGAAGCCAGAATTTTCTCGAGTGTTTCTGGACGCGGAAATTCTGGAGGAATACTCATTGAAGCCCGTGATACTGTTTCCCTAACGGGAGTAGGCGACCTTAATCTTGGTAGAACTAATTTTGATGCAGATGGAACTATATTTGCCAGCAGCGTTGATTTTGGAGGCGTGGGTAATAGTGGTGGTGTAGTTATAAAAACTGGCACTTTACGCTTAGATAGTTCTCAAATCAATGCAAGCACAGCAGGACGAGGTAATTCAGGTAACATCCTCATCGAGGCACAAGACCAAGTAGCCCTACTGCAAGGGTCTGATATGTTTTCTGAAGTGGCCTGTGCTTGTGAAGACAATGTAGGAGGAGTAGGTGGAATCGGAAATGGCGGAGATATTAGGATTACAACAGGTTCGTTGCTACTAGATGTTGGTGCTAACTTGCGTGCAGATACTGAAGCTATTGGTAATGGCGGCAATATTATCATCAATGCACGAGATAGCGTCACATTCAGGGGCGATTTAAAACCATTTGGAGGTGGTGCTTATACCCAAGTGGAACCTGAAGCAGTTGGAAAAGGTGGTAGCATCATAATCAATACACCTCATTTATCTGTTTCTGGCGACCATGAAATAAACACCAGAACTCAGGGACAAGGAGATGCGGGAAATATCTTTATAAACGCAAACTCTATCTCTCTTGCAGGTTCCGATGTCTTCATTACCAGTGGCGCTAGTCAAGACGAACGGCTGACAGGGACTTCAGGTAAAGGTGGAGATATTAACATCACCACAAATTCCCTACTTGTAACTGACGGGGCAAAGCTATCAGCTAACACGGAAATTCAAGATGCTGCTGGGAACATTAATATCAATGCATCCCGGCTTACCCTTGATAATCGAGGCTCTATAACTTCTGAATCGATCGCTGATGCCAATGGTGGTAATATTAAACTCAATCTCAGGGACTTTTTGCTGATGCGTCACGGTAGCCAAATTTCCACCACCGCAGGCAACGCACAAGCTGGTGGCAATGGCGGTAACATTAATATCAACTCTAAAATCATCGCCGCCAGCCCCGAAGAAAATAGCGACATCAGCGCCAATGCATATACTGGTACAGGTGGAAGAGTCCAAATCAACGCGCAAGGTATCTTCGGTATCGAAGCGCGTCCAAAGCCAACCAAAAAAAGCGATATTACTGCAAGTTCCGAATTAGGCGTTTCAGGTATAACAAATATTAACGCACCAGATACCAGTTACATTCTAAACAGCTTCACCGGATTATTCCCAAACGTCATCGATACTAATGCACTAATCGCTAATAGTTGCATTGTTCGCAGTTCCAAACAAAAGGGTACATTCTTCATCACTGGTTCTGGTGCTTTACGTAGTAGTCCGGGGGATGGATTAATTTCAAACTATTCGACTGGTGAGGTGCGTAATGTTGAACCAACATCGCAGACTTGGAAAAAAGGCAATCGCATAGTTGAACCACAAGGGCTTTATCGACTTGCTGATGGACGCTTGGTACTCAGTCGAGAATGTCAGTGAAGCAATTTTTAGATGAAAAGGCGGTTATACCATTTCTTTGTGAGGCTGCGCCAAATTTTCTTTCTTCCTTTGTGTCCAACTCTTACGAGACGCTGCGCGAATGCGCCCAACTCTTACGAGATGCTGCGCAAATGCGGTTCGTTCCTTATATAATTTGGCGCATCTTTATACAGAATTGGTATTAGAATCCACATTTTACAGAAGCAAAGTTGTTTTACCAAGACATAGCGATCGCCATGACAACATTACTGATAAAATATGCAAAATGCGAGAACTTTATCCAGCGATCAAGCCTTACTTAGAAGGTAGTTTACAGGTTTCCGACCTTCATACTATCCATTTTGAAGAGTCAGGAAACCCGCAAGGTCAACCCATCGTTTTGCTGCATGGGGGCCCTGGTGGTGGATGTCCAGCTTTTTATCGGCAATATTTCCACCCAGAAAAATGGCGATTAGTAATGTTTGACCAGCGCGGTTGTGGTCAAAGTACTCCCCATGCTGAATTACGAGAAAATACTACTTGGGATTTAGTCAGTGATATTGAAAAACTACGTCAACATTTAGGTATAGAAAAGTGGGCGGTTTTCGGTGGTAGTTGGGGTAGCACTTTATCATTAGCCTACAGTCAAACCCATCCCTCTCGATGCACAGGATTAATTCTGCGTGGGATCTTCATGCTGAGACAAAAAGAGTTGCGCTGGTTCTACCAAGAGGGTGCTAGCTATATTTTTCCTGATGCTTGGGAAGAATATCTCAAACCAATTCCCATAGATGAACGTGACGATCTGATCGCAGCATATTACAAACGCTTGACCAATCCAGATTTAGAAATTCAATTAACAGCAGCGCGTGCTTGGTCAATTTGGGAAGGTAGTACCAGTAGACTGTTCTTAGATCCAGAACTTATGCAAAAGTTTGGCGAGAGTGAATTTGCTTCAGCTTTTGCTCGGATTGAATGCCATTACTTTATGAATAAGGGATTTTTGGAAACAGAAGATCAATTACTCTTAAATGTAGACCGTATACGCCATATTCCGGCTGTAATTGTTCAGGGACGCTATGATGTAGTCTGCCCAATGATCTCAGCTTGGGAATTACATCGGGCTTGGCCAGAAGCAGAATTTATTGTGGTTCCTGATGCCGGACACTCGGTGAGTGAACCAGGAATTCGTAGTGCTTTGATTGAAGCAACAGATAATATTTAATTCGGTTGAATATTTTCGATTGTAAATTTGGAAACTTACACTGTATGTAAACCATCAGTGTAAGTAGTTCACTACAAAAAAAAGATATGCAAATTCTAATTATGGAAGGCAGTATGTTATTGCTCCTAACTGCGATGACAACTGGCTGTGTCGGTTCTTCCTCTGTTACAAAACAGCCGCAAGCCTTGCCAGCAAGCACTGAGCAGCCGACGAAAGAAGCTGTATTGAACTCAACACCTACACCGACTGCAAAACCTATAGAGCATTCTACCCCTGAAGCCACTATTGCCACGAATCCGACGCGCTGTGAAACTAGTCAATTGTCAGTGCGCCGAGTCTCTGAAGATGCTGGCGTTGGGAATGTTGCACTTACCTACGCCTTCACCAATAATGCCTCATCCCCTTGCAACCTCTACGGTTATCCGGGATTGGCACTACTGGATGCAAAAGATCAACCTTTGCAGGGGATTAAAGTTATTCGCTCCCAGGATACTTACTTTTCGAGTAAGCAACCTCGACAACAAGTAACTCTAGCTCCTGGAAAACAAGCCTCATTTCAGATAGCATACAACCACATTAGTTCCCCAGATCAAAACTGCCCAATATCTAGTAAAATTCAAATCACGCCTCCTAATGCTTACCAGCACTTTACCCTTACAGAACAAATCAAGCCTTGTACAGGCAAAGTTAGAGTGACTCCAGTACGAGCCGTTAGCACTCAACCCAAGTAAATTTCTGTAATTTACTCAAAGACCCAGAAAAAGCATAAATTTAATCAAAGCCTCTGATAAGTTCAGGATTGTACTAATCAAAAAGGTTAAAAAATTTTATGGAAGGAATTGATGTTGCCGATCAAGATGGCAGAGTAGATTGGACGGCAGTAAAAAACTCTGGTAAAACTTTTGCGTTTGTCAAAGCCACAGAAGGAGTAAGCATCAAAGATTCTGCTTTTGCTCATCACTGGCAAACCATGAAAGCTGTTGGTCTTATTCGGGGTGCTTATCATTTCTTTCACCCCCATACATCTGACCCGGTTCAGCAAGCAAACGAATTCTTAAAAACTTTGGGCAAATTAGAACCAGGAGACCTACCACCAGTCCTAGATGTAGAGGTAACTGACAAAGTAAATAGCCAAGCTGTAATTAATGCAGCCAAACAGTGGTTGGCAGAGGTGGAAAAAGCCCTTTTACAACAAACAAAAAAACCAATTAAACCAATTATTTATACCTTCCCCAATTTCTGGACAGAACTTGGTAATCCATCTGATTTTGCTAGTTATCCTTTATGGATTGCCCACTACGGAACCAAGAACCCAACTATTCCTGATGCTTGGCAGGGACAATACTTAATCCATCAATATGAAGGTGATATATCTGGTGTAACTGGTGTTAGTGGTCGAGCCGATTTGAATAGATTTAATGGATTGCAGCTAGGAGATTCTGGGCTAAAAGTAAAACAATTACAACAGCAATTAAAAGATATTGGATTATATACTGATGCCATTGATGGGCGTTTTTCTGAGTCAGTTAAAAATGCAATTGTTAGTTTCCAAACATCTAAAAAATTGCAAGCTGATGGAATTGTCGGTATAAAAACTTGGATAGCTTTACTATGGATTTAAGTAAGTAGGTGTGAATAAACAAAGGTTTGTGGTCAACGACTCCAAACCTTTAATTAATTTTATATTGTATAATATAGTTTGATTTATTGTGGTTGCTACTTAACATCGTAATGAACAAAATTGAGATTCGACCTGGAAAAAACCTTTAAGGATTCGTTTGAGTGAATTAAACTTAACCCGCCTGATAGCTTTATTTACTTCTACCCACTGCCGTTTTCTTTTACTTGCTTCTGGATAATCTTCACTCAGCATATCGACTGATAGTAAATACATTTTGACGCAGTAAATTTTGCCTTGTTTGCGGTACTTGTAAATTCCCAGTTCATTTGCATCTACTTGCCCAATTATCCCTGCTTCTTCCCACGCCTCTTTTGCTGCTGAATCAGGCGGACTCATGCCATTAGGAATATCTCCTTTCGGAATCACCCAGTGTTGAAAGTCACGGGTTGTAATTAGCAAGATTTCAACTTTACCATTGTTCACTCTGTAAGGAATCACCCCAGACTGTTTAAACACTTTGCTGGCTTTTCGACTCATGTAATTTACATCCTGTACGTCCTAGCTTTTTTGTACAATGTTTACTTCAGAAATTCTAGAGCTGATACCGGATAAATTTTGGTTAATCTTAAGTTATGAAAAGGTTAAAAAATTGCTTTTTGCTTATAAGAGTTAATTATTCAAAAATTTTCCAGCATCATTGTTTGAGCGGGTGATGATGGTTTTAATGCCGCAGTTATATCATGTCCGGCTAATTAGTTATAATTCCCTTTTTCTATGCAGAAAGCCCAAAAACCCATCCCCTCTCCACCTCTGCCCCTGGAGCGGTCTTAATGATAAGTCTTTAACCGGACATGATATTACACTATATATTGTCAGACTGGTTTTATCTGGAAAAGTCAGACGCCTATTCGTGAGTTGTATGCATATAAAGTTATCGGGAATCTAGGCAGCACTTTTGTTCAACTAACTGTAATAACTGTTCCCACACTCTCGTTGGCTAATCTATCCACTGCACACACGGCATAGCTTCCCGCTTGTTGGACGGTAGCGAAAGTTGTGCCAGCAGACAAAATTCGTTGAATTGTCCAAGTATCGCCACTCAGCCGATAAAGTGTCCAAGAACGAACTGGCTGATTATCTCCAGGCTGCCAACTCAGTTTGCGGTTATTGACTTGTAGTCCAATGGGTGGAGATGGTGGTGTTGTATCCTGCCAAGGCAAAGTTGGCGGTAGCGCAGGTTTGTTATAAAGCAGACTTTGAAATTTCTCAGCAATGCCCTGACTATTTTCTGTCAAAACACTGAGATTAAAGAAAATATTCCCCAGTGACAACTGTCCAGCTTGGCTACGACTAATTTTCACCTGCTTTTCAATCTCATCACTCTCCCGACTCTTGTTGCTTGGTTCTGTCAGATTGTTGCCAGCGTAAACGTGTCTTTGCTTTGTGTTTACTTGTGTCCACCACTTTAGCAACGCTGGATAACTTTGTTGTGGTTGGTCTGTGCGCCAGTAAAGTTGAGGAGCTATATAATCAATCCAGCCTTCTTCTAACCATTTTTTTGAGTCAGCATACAGCACGTTGAAAGCATCCAACCCAGTAATACCCGCGGGTTGTCCGGGGCGATAAATCCCAAAAGGACTTATACCAAATTTAACGTCGGGTTTGGTTGTTTTAATTCCCTGCCAAAGGCGCTGTACCATTTTGTTAACATTGTCCCGTCGCCAGTCGCCAAGGCTGAGTGTACCACCAGCTGCTTTATATACAGCGTAGGTTTTATCATCGGGGAAAGGTTGTCCTTCAATGGGATATGGATAGAAATAATCATCTAAGTGAATCCCATCAACGTCGTAGCGCTTTACTACATCGAGAATTACGTTATACGCCCTGTCCTGAACTATTTTTAGTCCTGGGTCCATCCAGCGTTGTGTTTTCCACAAATAAACGCTTTCTGGATTGGTAGCTGCTATGTGGGGACGGACTGTTTTAGCTGGGTCGGTGGAAGTGCTAGCACGGTAAGGGTTAAACCAAGCATGGAGTTCAATATTGTGCTTATGACATTCTGCGATCGCAAACGCTAAAGGATCGTAAAATGGTTCTGGTGCTTTCCCTTGAGTTCCTGTAATCCAAGCACTCCAAGGCTCTAATCTAGATTCATACAAAGCGTCTCCCTCTGGTCGCACCTGGAAAATCAGAGCATTGAAGTTTAGCGCTTGTAATTTAGTAATAATCTCTGTAAGTTCAACTTTTTGTTGAGCAACAGAAAGTCCCGGTTTGGAAGGCCAATCACCATTCCACACAGATACTACCCATGCTCCCCGGAACTCCCGACTATGATTTACCCTAACGCTACCGACAGGTGTGGGTGTCGGAGTTGGAGTTGGTGTGGGTGTGGGTATTGGTGTCGGCGTCGGCGTCGGCGTTGGTATCGGCGTAGGCGTTAATATTGGCGGCTGCACTAGGTAACTAGAGGCAATTTTTTCTGCCTGACCTAAATACACCAAAGCTTGATAAATAATCACTGCTACATCTGCACGAGTAGCTGCAAGATTAGGATTGAGTAATTTAATATTTGGGAAACTAACCACCAAGCCAGCGCTGGTGGCAATAGCTACGTGATTTCTACCATACTCAGGAATCTGAACAGAATCCTGATAAATTTGTGAGAGTTTTGAGAGAAGGTCAGGTTTTACCTTGGTGGCAATTTCTAAGCCTCCTACCAAGGAAACCAAGACTTCTATTCTAGTAATTCGGTTAGCAGAACGGAAAGTTTTATCAGGAAACCCGCTAATAAATGCTTTTTCGTAAGCTGTTTTAATGGCGGCTGCTGCCCAATAATTTGTGGGTACATCAACAAAGGGAACATACTGCCGCTTCTTGGAAACTGTCCCAAATGCGTTGGCGATAATAGCAGCAAATTCAGCACGGGTAAGTGAATTATCGGGGCGATAAGTGCCATTAGGCAACCCATTGACAATACTGCGTTGGGCTAAGGCTGTAATAAATGAGCGTGCCCAATGGTTTTGAATATCCGAGAATGGAGTAGCAATAGATACCATTGTTAATTGCAGCTAGCTGGCGTTGATTTTGATTTCCTTAGTTAATTTAGCAATTTTGTTGGTGTAGGCATAGCCAGCCGTAGGCATCGCTGCTGCAATATCTTGTAAACTTTGACTACTTAAGTTTGGGAATGGGGCATTGGGCATTGGGCATTGATTATTATCCTCTGCTCCCCTGCTCCCCTACTCCCCACTCCTATCTACTAAGTAGCGTTTGCAGTTTGGTCAGGAGGATTCGAGGTAGAACGCGCATTCAACGCCAGCATCACGCGTGAAATGCCAGTGAAAATAATGCTGACACCAATTAGTGTACCCAGAAGCCAGGGTGCATTGAAGGGCCACTGGAACCAAATCATTGCACCTAAGACCAGCGTAATAATCCCATCACCTAGTATCCACGTCCAGTTCTGTTGTGGACGTAACCGGAATGCCAGAATTAACTCGAATGTACCTTCAGCCAGTAAAAAGCTGCCAAGCAACAGAGTTAGTGTGAGCACACCTGTAAAAGGATAAACAAACAGCATGATACCGGTTGCAATATAGAGTCCACTCAATAGAAGTTTCCAAATAAAACCTCCTTGGTGGCGGGTTTGAGTGGCATAAACTAGTTTTGTAAATCCTGCGAAAATTAAAATCACTGCAATCCAAGTTTCAGTGAATATGGTCGAGAGATTAGGCGCTGCGATCGCAATAACCCCTAAAATACTCAGGAGAACACCACTTATCAGCGACCCATTAACATCCTTCTTAATATCTGTAGAAACATCGGTTGTCATAAAAATCCTTTTCCTATTCTTAGACTAAACTCTACATTTAGGTTAGAGAATTTCTAAGTAACAGAGTATGAACCCTAAGATAGACTCATCAGTGTTAACTTCATCGCGATCGTCACTAAAATTCACGACTATTGAGATACTAAATTAATCATCTGATGACAAATGCATTGTCTCTAAGTGACCCTTATAAGAGTTCTGCAAGATTGCTTAGCCGTTCATAAACAGAGATGAGACGATCTCCTTCAAGTTCAACAGAAGTATTTGGATAATTCTGAATGGCTCCAAGTAGTGTAACTTCACCATTTTGTTTAATAGATGCACTTAAAGCGCTTCGCAGTGCCTGTTGATCTAATTGTCCTGCTGGAGGGTGAACTACCTCACCAATTTGGTTAACTAAAATTGGCCCTGCCCAACTAGCTAGTAAGCTATTTAAAAAGGCAGCATCAGCTTTTATTGGGGCTTTCAGTGCCTTACGAGCTACTGCGGGGTCTTGTTGGGCCGCTTGTAAATAAGCTGTTAATGTTGGAGTAGTCTTACCAGTTTCTGTAAACTGACTTAATTCTTCAACAGATATTTGCCCCTGAAAAGTACCATACTTTAAAACAACTTGCTCGGCAGCATTAGCATTAGTAGTTGAGAATAGAACAATAGCGCCTACACCTAAAGCTACTGTCTGAGTGAGTAACTTGGTAAATTTTTTATTGTTTAATCGATTGAAAAGTTGCGAAATCTGCATTTTGTTAAACTTGATAATGGTATGGAGCAGACATAGACAAAAAATGCCTATGTCTTAGGATTAAACCTTGCCATTAGGCGAAGCTGCATGAGGTAGTATAGATTGATCTTCGTCTAAGGTTGGTGCCGGTACGCCCAAATGCTTCCTTGCAGTTTCTTCAGCAAGCTTTCGGTCTTGTTCGTTCTCGAACTGACTCTCATCTAATAAATGAGGATTTTTTGCTGCTTCATCTCGGCTTGGTCGATAACCATTTTTCCACCTGTACTTCCAGTCCATAATTTGAAAGGCAGATATACTGCAATTTGATTTCCTAGTTGCTTATAGTAGATGCTGAATGGAAAATGATACTCCTGCTATGGGTTGAGGAGGTTCATTCAGAAGGTATAAATTTAACATATTAAAGTAAGAATACTTCAGTGAGCAAATTTTAATACCTTGATACGCAAATAACAAATCATTAGTGGCGATCGCTATTGCTGTGACATCTAAAATTTCACAGTCGCAGAATTTGTTTAAACACATTATATTATACCAAGCAGGTCAAATTAAATCTGAAAAATTAATAAAGTCATTGAAATTATGCAGTAGTGAAAGAAGCGGAATTATTTTTATTTTTAAAGTGCGATCGCACCACTAGTCTTTGGTGATGGGCTATGCCTTGAAAAAACCGCTCGCAATTCTAAAATAGATTCATCAGCCTAAAGTTATAGAACAGTTTAAATTTAGCTGGGTACGAAACTGATAAAGTTTATATCTAAAGAAATAATGCGGAATTAAGTTTACTATCCCTGCAAACTACAACAGAATTCAACACAAGCTAAGTCTGTTAACCAAGTAGAAAGCATGTTTTACTCCTGTTAGCGCAGCAGGGCGTAGCCCATTCGGAATTCTGAATTATGCTGTATGTAAAAACAAACCAGTGGATCTTAAACAATATCTCTATAGATATAACTAAAAAAGCTAATTTTATTATAATTACACCTTTAGGCTCACGCAATTGAAACTAAAAAGGTTAATACTGAAAAATAACTTTATCAGTATTAAATCTGGTTGTAATCAAAAATTACAACCAATAGAACAAATAGAGAAAAAAGTACAAACAATGACAACTTCTACAGACCGCGATCAACAGATTCAAAAACTGCGTGAACTAATCAAAGATATTGATTATGGTATGTTTACCACAGTCGATGATGAAGGCACTTTGCATAGTTATCCCATGTCAAAGAGTGGTGAGATTAACTCTGATAGCATACTCTGGTTCTTTACTTATGCTGGTTCCCATAAGGTGACTGAAATTGAACACCATGAGCAGGTCAATATTAGTTTCTCTTCACCCGAACAGCAGCGATACGTTTCTATCTCAGGTACAGCACAACTTGTGAAAGAGCGCAACAAAATGCGAGAGCTATGGAAGCCAGAACTTCAAACCTGGTTTCCTAAAGGACTAGACGAACCAGATATTGCTTTGCTGAAGGTGAATATTAACCAAGTTAATTATTGGGATAGTGTATCGAGTTTCAAGCCACAAACAATTAGTCTTTTGAATGCATCACGCCTTTAAGTAATTCGTAATTTGTAGTTAACAATTCAATTACGAATATTTTAAGACGTGTAATTGTTGGACAAAATTAGCACCCAAGAAGCCATTTGCTATGCCATGCAGTTTACCGATCGCGACAGCTATCAGCGGTATTGATTCTCTGGAAGTACTGCGGCAAAATTTAGTGTAGGCTAGCAAAAACCGCAGGCATCGCCCTTGGCTTTCAACCAATGTAGGCGTTGTGCGATCGCTGTGTCTTACTGGCGTCAATCAAGGAAACGAAATTTATGCCTTACAAACAGATTGCAGACTTACCTGATTCAGTCAAAGAGCATTTACCTAAGCACGCCCAAGAAATTTTTCGGGCTGCATTTAACAGTGCTCAAGAAGAATATGGGGGAGAAGAACATGCCTTTCGTGTTGCTTGGAGTGCGGTAAAGCGCGATTACGAAAAAGGCAATGATGGGCATTGGCACAAAAAGCCAGAATAGGTCATATCATTTTGGATTTTAGATTGGGAAAGAGATAGGGAAACAAATCTAAATGGCAGGCATTCCTGAATCAAAATATGAATCATGGGGCGCTCGCCGTAAAAAAAGCGATCGCTCCATTTGTTTTCATGAAAAAAGGCTGCAACATAGATGTGTATCCTTTTTAAGGTATTTTTTATTTGAAAAAACCTTGTAGTTATGATGACTAATAAGGAATCGCTTTTGCTATATAGGATATAGTACAGTTTTAGAGATATGAGCAAAAATGTAGAGACGTAGCACTGCTACAGCAGATTGCAACTTCTCTACGAGAGGCTACGCCAAGGTGAGGTACAGATAATCGTAGGGGCACAACATGTTGTGCTCCTACCCGTGTACTTCATTTACCTGAAATACGCTGTATGTTTCTCCAAAGGTTATGGATAATACATATTTAATTTTACTCATATCTCTTTTATGTAAAATTGTAGTGTTTTTAAACGCACAGAGGTGCAAAGTAAGCGCAGAGTGTTTTGGAAGCAATGTTGTATTTAGGAAGTATCAGATGTTGCACAAACAATTGATTTATTGCTGGCAAAAATGGTTACTTCCCATCTTAATGCCTGCCACTGTGCAAATAGTGGTTCTAACATTAGGGGTGTTGAGCATCTTAGGAAGCACTGCTCCTATGAGTCATGCTCAGGCTGTTTTTACCAGTAGGCACATCCAAGAGCAACAGACACCATCAAAATCAACAGTGCTAAATGCCACTGTATATCACAGTCCCGATTGTAACTGTTGTGGCGGGTGGATTGAGCACTTAAAGGCACAGGGTTTTAAAATCACAGATTTTTCTACGCCTGACATCGAAACAGTCAAACAAAAGTACAACGTGCCGGATAACTTGTCATCTTGCCATACAGCAATTGTTAATGGATATATTATCGAAGGACACGTCCCAGCTGACGACATCAAACGTCTACTTCAAGAAAAGCCAAATGTTGTTGGTTTATCTGTTCCTCAAATGCCTGTAGGCACTCCTGGGATGGAGATGGGGAATCGAAAAGACCCGTTTTCTGTGTTTTCCTTTGATCACAATAACTCAGTTGCACTATTCAATAAGTATCGTGGTAAGTCCTGAGTGAATTAAAAGGGTCTTTTAACTCGGAACTCAGCACTCTTATTTAGAACCAGTTTTGATCGACTGCGACAAATGACTTAACCATTTCCTAAACCAGAAGGCAGATGCTGCGCTTGCAACATTTTGAGAAAGAAGCTCAATGGCATGGTTACAATCTTGTAGGCTGGCATCGAGTCCCATTGCATAATAAATTTCACGAGCATTGCAAAAGGCATCCATCGCTTCTGATTCTCGATTGATTTTTTCTAACACCAAACCCAAATTAAACCAGGTGTTTGCTTCCCCATTTCGGTCATTAAGATCCCTTCTGATCTCTAATGAATGCTGATAAAATTCCAACGCCCTTTGGTACTGTCCCAAAGCTTTATAAGCACCGCCCAATCCACTCAAGGCCATGCCTTCAGCGTTGCGATCGCTAATGAATTTTGCCAGCCCTAACCATTGTTGGTAAAACTCAATTGCTAGTTGGTAAGATCCCAATGATTCATAAGTATTGCCCAAACTTCCCAGGCTTATGCATTCCCCAGTCCAATCGCCTGTTTTCTTTGTTATACTCAACCATTGTTGGTAAAGCTCTATCGCTTGCTCATACTTACCCAGGTATTCATAAGTATTACCCAAACTTCCCAAGCAAATGCCTTCTCCAGTGCGATCGCCTATTTTCCTGGTAATACTCAACCATTGGTGATAAAATTCAATCGCTCGCTGGTATTTTCCCAGTGATTGGTAAGCGTTACCTAACCCAGATAAAGATTTGGCTTCTTCTAAGCGATCGCCTATTTCTCTAGCTATATCTAACCACTGCTGATAAAACTCAATTGCTAGATGGTACTCGCCTAGTGACTGGTAAGCATTGCCCAAACTTGCCAAAGAAATGACTTCCCGATTGCGATCGCCTGTTTCTCTGGCTTTTTCTAAGCACCGCTCTTCAAACTCAATGGACTCAATATTATTTAGGCCCTCGGATCTTATTACTTCTGTCATTCTCTATAGAAATTTTTGATCGATAAGCTGTCGATTATACAATTTTCTGTGGCTTTAGCACAGGATAAGTGCAACTTCTGTCAAAATATAGAAATTATTCTTTAATATCAAGCTTTCTTATATACTTTTCATACACAGCGATCGCTATGTATAAAAGGCTTTTCTTTTATTTATCCTTAGTATCAAGCATACAAATATACCATACTGAAAAACTTAGCTTTCTCAAAAGATATAAGAAAAACCAAATTAATCAGCAGCAGCATAATCTGGCAATACGTTGAGTTCTAAATTAACAGCACTTAGATAATTTTGATCGTTTAAAACTTGTGATGGTAATTTATCTGCATTAACAGCAGCTTTAACCAAATCTTTCGCAAGAATATTTCTATTGAGAGTTTTAAGTATTAGCGCTTCTCCGCTAGGAATACCGTGTTGTTGCAGACCTCCTTGATAAGCAAAAGTAACTAGATTTAAAGGCTGGAGGTAATTCGCAGAAGTCGAGTTAGTGGATAAATTATTAGAGTTAACAGCTATTGTTTCACTGTTGTTGGTAGTAGCTGTTTGAGCGGCAGCGATTCCAGGTACAAGAGTAATAGAAGCAAAAATAAGTGCAGAATTTATTAAGGTAGCAAGTTTCATAAGTTATATTTAGGTAAAATGCGATCGGTGTTCTTTACTAATAGAGTCCTCTTTATTATTAATCTCAGCTTCCTTCAGTCAGGTCATCTGATCGGTTGATCTATGACTCACCCAAAAGGGTGAGCTAATTGAGTGATACAAACAGCAATGGAAGCTCAGTTGAGTCTAGACACAACAAAGATTGGTTGAAATTTTCAAGTACTTACAGCAGAATTCAGAATTCAGGAGTAATATCAAGTCCGGGTAATTAGTTATGATTCCCACAGTCATTGCACCCCACCTCGCCAAAGCTACGCTTTGTCTCCCCTAAGAGCTTGCGGGGAGGCAGGGTGGTTTCATACAACGACAGGACTTACGCAACTGGCACAGTGCGATCGCTATTTAACAAGTGGTGGGGGTTTAAGTCCCCTGGCTAAGAAGGGCAGCAGGTTTTGTGTCGGGGTTCAATCCCCGTTACAAAACGTAATTGCGTTAGCGTAGCGGTAGCGAGTCCGCGTACTCTTACAGAGAAGCAAGCTACGCTTTTAGCGTCTCGAAGAGAGCGTCATTGCGAATTGCGAATTAGTTTAATAGTATTTATGTACTATATAAAAGTGGCTTACTCAGAGGGAATTGCTAAAATTAGTAACAGTAATTGGCTGTGTTAAGTATTCTTCAAATCATGAGAAAATTAGTTGAGGATACCTAAAATAAATCCTATAGTTTATGAGATTTTTATAAAACAGGTATTACAATCTATCAAATTAAGCATGGATTGTTATCAAATTATTTAGTTCAGCAACTAAAACGTCCGGCTGTTCCCATGTTTATAGCGTAGTTGTTCCTCGTTCCCAGTCCAAAACTGGGAATGCATTCACTGAGTCTCTGACTCAATGTCTGACTGGAGGCAGGCAGAGCCTCTAAATCAGGCATTCCCATGCAGAGCATAGGAACGAGATCAACGAGAAAACAATGGAAAATCAAGCTTTTTTCGACTTGTGTGTACACCGTAGCCCAATTTGGGACAGGGGAGCATAATTCTCCAATTCCCCTTCTCCCATGTTGGGAGAAGGGGTTAGGGAATGAGGGCAACTCTAGACGCTTTCTCTTACCTAATTTTTACCTTAAGTTGACACCAATGAACATGTTGTGCCTCTACTCGTGTACTTAATTTACCTGAAATACACTATGTGTAGCGAAAAAGCGGTTGTAAATAGTAACTCTACCAATTGCGCCATCCACCTTTAGGTGCAAGTTCATTATTAGTAGACTTCAGCCCGTGACTTTGCAACAGAGTTTGATATTCGGTGCTGCTTGCCCAACGGTCAATTTCTCGCGCCCGTAGCACTGGTACTGGATGGGTTAATTGAGCTGTACGGGCAGCTTTGACCATTTCACCCAGTTCTGTCTTGCTAATATCATCGTAAGCGCGGGCTTGGGCAACAAAGGCATCAAGATTCAGTTGGGGCGCTAAGGTGGGAGAACCACCTGCCAACTTCATCAACACGGACATAACAACTTTCGGGTCTTGGGTTGCTAGTAATGCAGCGCGATCGCAGGTAAACTCAGCACAACGTACCCATTCCAAAAGTTGCGCCTGTATGGCTTGGGCAACAAAGGTGCCGACATTGGGCACAATTGCCGCAGCTAATATTAGTAAATTTACAGGTGTCAAGTAAACGCTATGGTCACACTTGAGATGCCCTAACTCGTGGGCGATTACTGCCTGTATTTCCTCTGGTGTAAGAATATCAATCAGGGAAGTGTGTAGCACAACAAAAGGCTGCTTACCCCGCACAGCAAAAGTATAGGCGTTAGGAGCCGGATGTTGCCTGACGTACAACTGGGGAGGATCTATATCCAGGATTTTACAGGCGTCTAACAACAGCTTGTATAAATCAGGCAGTTGCTTTTCACCCACCAGAATGCTAGAGGCAATATTTTCCACATAGAAAACCTGCTCTGCCATTGGCCCGAGCCAATTTCGCACCAACATATCTATGCCTGGTATCTGCTTGAGCGCTCTGGTAGCTTCCAGGTCTAATGGATGACGAAATGAGTCAGCTTTTAAACCAATCAGCGGGGTTTTGAAGAAGGACATAGTGCAACAAGCTATAAAAAAACACAACTATGGAATCTGGCTGGATAGATAAACAGCCTCCCACAGTTAGTATAACGATTTCAGTAGGGGGTTTCCTTTCTTGCATAGTTCCAAATTTTATAGTCAAATATAATCAGACATGATAAAACTTGGGTTTAAGCAACACCACTTTTAGCACGTTCGCGCCGGAACAATGGAGTTATTCGCCTTGGATGCACTACCAAGCATCCCCTATCCCTTAGAATAGATTTGAGACAATCAAACCCTTCAGGATTACTTTTTCTGCCGATATTGTACCCTGCGTTCACGTCGGCATGAATCTTAAAACCACTTTTACTCACATACCATGCCCGTTGAATGCGTCGCCCTGAGAAAACGTGTTTTACCTTGGTGTGAGGTTCATAAGTTGGGATAATGTCCCAATCAATAAACGAAGCCCTACTGGTGTAGGATTCTTCTGTAACCTTGACAGTGATGCCAACTCGTTCTAACTTGTAAGTCAGCATCTCGATAAATTTAGTGTGTGGTATCTGTGTAAAATTTTGGTTTGTTCGCTTACCTAAATTAAGATGTGTTTTCCATTGTTGATTTTTACCTATTGAAACGTGAGTTACTCCAAGAGAGAGAAATTCATCCACAATCATTTTTGTGGATTGATGTAAATATGAATCCACAAAGTTGTTGCGGTTGCGAACAATATTTGTAATACGCATGCAATGGCCGCCTTGTTAATGCATCAGCCTACATTGTTAATGCAGTGGCCGCCTTGTTAATGCGTTCCCCTGCATTAAAAACGCTACGCTTTTACGCAAAACTGTACTAAGCATGAAGCCAGATTTAGTGGCACGATCAAAGGATGTCAAGTTTTTCTGTTGTCACTATGAAGATATTGGTACTGAATGCCGGATCGAGCAGCCAAAAGATTTGTCTGTATGAAATTGCAGATGCAGCTTTGCCCACCCAAGCACCCCAACCCCTTTGGGAAGGGAAAATTAACTGGACTCAAGATCGGGGTATGGCAGAAATTGAGGTGAAAACTGCTACGGGTGCAACGCTGCAAGAATCAATCTCTGGTAATTCTCCACAGGCGCACCTCACCTATATACTCAATACACTTAGTCATGGGGCGACTAAGGTAATCGAGCGGTTGTCAGAAATCGATGTGGTGGGGCATAGGATAGTACATGGTGGAAAAGATTATCGAGATAGTGTGGTAATTACGGAGGATGTCAAAAAGGCGATCGCTGGTCTGTCTAACCTTGCTCCCGAACATAATCCAGCCGCTGTGGAAGGCATAGAAGCAATTGAAAACATCTTAAAAGATGTCACTCAAGTAGCAGTCTTTGATACCGGATTTCATGCCACTTTACCCGATGCAGCAGCAATCTATCCCGGCCCATATCAGTGGGTAGAGCAAGGTATTCGTCGCTATGGGTTTCATGGTATAAGTCATCAATACTGTTCTCAACGTGCTGTCCAAATTCTCGGTCGAGATGTTGCACCTGAGCGGTTAATTATCTGCCATCTGGGGAATGGATGCTCTTTAGCGGCGATTAAAAACGGTCGCAGTATTGATACCACTATGGGATTCACGCCCTTAGAAGGATTGATGATGGGTAGTCGTTCTGGTTCAGTCGATCCGGGGATTCTGATTTATTTGTTGCGGCACTGCAATTACTCTATCGAAAAGTTGGATGAGTTATTAAATAAAGCTTCTGGCTTAAAGGGAATTTCGGGTGTATCTAGCGATATGCGTGAAGTGAGAGAAGCGATTGCTCAAGGTAATTCCCGCGCTCAACTGGCGTGGGATATCTACGTACATCGCTTGCATTCTGGTATTGGCGCAATGCTCGCTAGTTTGGGCGGATTAGATGCTTTAGTGTTTACAGCAGGTGTGGGTGAACACTCTGCGGAAATTCGCCAAGCCACCTGTGAAGCCTTTGGGTTTATCGGACTGAAAATAGACCTTGAGAAAAATCAACAGCAGCCAGTGGATGAGGATATTGCTACACCCGATTCGGCAGTAAGGGTATTAGTTATTCATACTCAAGAAGATTGGGCGATCGCCGGGCAGTGTTGGCAGTTGTTGAAACGTAATTAGAAAGTCTGATTTAATTTGGGTAAGATTGTTTTAATATTTCAGCTAACCTAATCTTTTTCTGAAAATAGTCTTTCACGAAAAAATATCTTTTTCAATGCCTCACACCCGATTTTCAAGCTAGTAACCAACGAATAAAACCTTTACCAATTTGCCATACTATAAAGCTAAAAACCGATTGTAATAACGGCCCAATTAGTGATAAAAATAGCAAAAATAAGAAATCAGTGGGAGTAAAAATAAAAATACCAGAAGTGACACAACTTAGTCCCCATGCCAGCCAATTCCGATATTGAGAATTAATAGAAGTCCATCTTGGAAGTTGATTAACAAGCCAATGGCGAATAGTAGCAAATACAAAAGATGTTAATAGCCCAACAAGTATTGATAATGAAAGTGCTAAATGTAATTTCCAAGTGAAAAAAGCAGCAGGGAAAAGTGAAGCTAGTTCCCAAGCTAATAAATTTAATTTAGTCTGAAGATAGCTTAGTATTTTTTCAATCAGCCAATAATGTACATAAACAATATTTAAACACTCAGGATTTTGGATAAAATTACTCCTGACTTTGTGAATTATGTCGCCATAAAATAAGATATTACTTTGTAAAACAATATCTTCTTCTTTCCACAAATATAAAGCTGATGTATCTTGTCTATAATACAAATTAAAAGTAAGTCCGTACTGTAACGTCGATTTATTTTGTAATAATTTACTCCAAACTAATTTGATAAAACTTACTATAAAAGTGTCATCAAAAATTTTTAAAGTTTTAAAGTTTTTTTTAGCAACTACTAATTTCTGGTATTGCATACTATTATCACTAAAGCAGTTGTAGTACAAAAGATAAGCTATTAATTTTGGCGGGATGTACAGAGAGCAGCCTATTTTTTGCGCTTCCTCAATTTGTTTTAAAACTGCCTTATTTAGATAAAAAGCATACTGTCCTGGCTCAACCTTAATTTTAAGTTCAATAGGAGTGCTTTGAGGTATTTGCACAAAGAAAGAGAGTTGAACATCAGCTTCACGATCTGTGTGTATTTTATCAGCGTTCATTGTCGGGATAATTTTGCGATATTTTGTACAATACCAATCAGAAAATCTAGTGTTCCACGCCACTGTTTCTCTCCAGCAACTACCCCTTCATTATGTATTTTTAGAATTAAATCTCTATCCCCTTCAGGTAATTGAAATAGCTTTTTATGGTAACGACTGATAATATCTCCATCTAACTGCATAACAGTTTGAGCATAAATAATATCAATATCTATGGTGGTAATGTTACCACTATTAAGTGCCGCTTTAAGCTCAGACATTTTACGCAGTGTACGAATAAATTTATCATTATTCAAAAGTTCTTCAATCTCTTGCCACCTTTGCCGCAAACTTTTTAGATTATTTTCTTCTCGATCTGCAACAGGAGTTGGAGCAGGCAATATTGGTCGAGCCAACTTTATGTATACCTCATCAGTTGGAACAATATTTGCTTTATGTTCCACCTGATATTTAAGGCGCTCCTGATATTGAATTATCCTGGAGTCTGGCTCACTATTCTCATTACTTTGTTCAAGGAGAATGTAAAAATATTCTCTTTCAAGTTGCGAAAATAGACTTGTATAACGCTTGCGTAGCTCTTGAGCTTGAGTTTTTTCTGGTTCTATTAAATCCTCTGGATTTGGAATTCCTTTGCTATCAAAGTAGTCTTTGTCATTTATTGAATAAATCTCTTCATACGCTTGCCAAGCATTAAACTTTGCACCAGTAATTTGGTCTACAACCATTGTATTTACTTCTAAAGCTGTAATATCATCAACTAATCCATGTACAGATGAGACTACTTTTTCTAGCAAATCTTTGGCTTGTTCTTGAATTTTGTTAGGCATAGTTATAATTTCCTTGATTTCTCTAAAGCAAATTAACCTACAGGTAGGATAAGCTCATATCCTGTAGGTATTTTTGGATTAATATAAATTAATAAATATCAACTACTGGGGACGGGATAGCGATTGTTGTGAAGTTTTACGAGATTTCATAATTTCTATAAAAAATCCATACAACTTCTGCAAGCTTTCTATATTTTTTTGCATAATCTCCCGACTTTCTTTGATTTGAGTTAGATGAAATTCGCGAAGTTCTGTATATGGACCACTCCCAACAAATTGACTACCAACTTCATTATTTATATCACCATCAATTAGATTGATTATAGTGTGCATTCGATTACCTATTTGAGCAATTTGCTGCCCTTGTGGTTGTTCTAACTGAGTAGATGATTCTGGAACCCAAGTGGTAATTTCTAGCTCGACAACTTCAACTATTGCTGTTTGAATAGCATTAATAATGTCATCAATATTGAATCCTTCTCCTTGAGTATTCAGTTTCTTAACTTTTCTTTTAAATTCACTACTTGGTTTACTAAAATGACTATTATTCTCCATGTTTTCGATGGCTTGACCATTACTTTCTGTGTTTTCGTTAAGAGTATTATTTACCATGACATTTTAGAGGTTACAGACATATTTAAATATAAACAAAACACAATTCTAGGTTAGATAAAATTTTTTAAGGCTTTTGCTCAAAAAAAGTAACCAAAGTCAAAAAAACTTAATAATTTCAGAAATTTTTACTAAAAAAAGTTATGGCTTTCCTAAAGTCAAATTTATCTTATAAAAAGAATAATACCATGTTAGATTTTGGAGTTGCGGTTTGCAATGAGTCTAGCAATGCGGTAAGGTTTATCAGCTATTTTAAGTGGCTTTGATTCTGAAAGATTTATTTAATGAATTAGCTTTTGGACGTTTCGTTCCAATCTGTAGAAATTAGATATTACTTATAAACAAAGAAACATAAACTATATCTCAGAAAAAAATCAAAGTTAGGTATAAAATAATACTAGCAATTAAGGTAATTTATTTTAGTCAACCTGTTTTTTATTTGGTCTAGCAAAGCGCAGACGCGCAAATGGGGCTGACTTTTCTTATACCACTATGTATACAATAATATAACTATGATGATAAAGACAAAGGAAATATGTTGTTATCTCGTCAGGTTTTTGCTACACCTGTTGTAATTTGTATGTGTATTTTAGGAGTTGGCTTGATTCAATTCCCTCAATTGCAAAAACTAATAAATAGAAAACAATCTGCCTCTTTAGAAACTCTAAAAAAAGAAATTAAATCTGAAAATATCCGTCTGAATTTTCTCGAAAAAACGCCTAGCTTTGGTTATAATAACTTCATCGCAGATTTGGTGTATCTTAATTTTCTCCAATATTTTGGAGATAATGAAATTCGGGATAAAACAGGTTACAGTTTAAGTCCAGAATATTTTGAAGTTATCCTAGAACGTGACCCGCGATTTTTAGCAGCGTATCGCAGTCTGTCGATCAGTACTTCATTATATGCTGGTATGCCGGAACGTGCGATCGCACTGTCAGAGAAAGGCTTAAAATCAATATCTCCCTCAGTTCCCGAAAAGTCTTATTATATATGGCGTTTTAAAGGAGTTGATGAGTTATTATTTTTAGGCAACGCTCAAGCTGCCCAACAGTCTTTTGCAACGGCGGCAAATTGGGCAAGTAAATTTTCAGATCCAGAAAGTCAGCGTATAGCTAATACTTCCCAAAGAACTGCTGAATTTCTGAGTCGAAATCCTAACAGTAAATATGCTCAAATTTCTACATGGTCAATGGTTTTAAATAATCATCCTGATGAAAGAACTCAAAAACGCGCAATTAAGGAAATCGAAGCCTTGGGAGGAAAAATAGTTACAACTCCTGAAGGTACTAATAAAATTATATTTCCTCCTAAAGATTAAATTATTATTTATCACGAGTTGCAACAAGTGTAGTAAAGAATTATATGCGCCCAATTTTTTCAAATTTCTCACGCATGATTAGACCTCTTGTACAAATGCAAAATTTTCCCTCATCCCCCAACCCCTTCTCCCAATATTGGGAGAAGGGGAGCCAATTCAAAGTCCCTCTCCCAAGCTTGGGAGAGGGATTTAGGGTGAGGGCTTTTAATTCATGGAAGAAGTCTATTGAGTAAGGTAATACTGATGTCAATACAATTGGCAGAATCTGACTTTCAAATATTAGGGTGTTTTCCTGTTATTTCCCAACTGCGCCCTAACCTTGAGCAGACTAAGTTTGTAGAACAAGTTCGATATCAAATGACAGAAGGATATCAACTGGCATTTTTGGAAGTAGAAAAGCAAGCTGTAGCAGTCGCTGGATTTCGCATTTCTAATTGTTTAGCATCAGGTAAGTTTTTATACATTGATGATTTAGTTGTTGATGAGTTGAAACGGTCATACAGCTATGGTCAACAGTTATTTCAGTGGCTAATTGAATATGCCAGAAATCATGAGTGTAAACACCTGAGTCTGGATTCTGGTGTTCAGCGATTTGCAGCCCACAGGTTTTATCTGATGCAGCGTATGAGCATTACAAGTCATCACTTTTCAATGGAGTTGTAGCAACAAGCAATTTGGTTGTGACAAATAATATTTTTTGGTATGACGGCAAATTAATTCACTCTCAAACCCTAGAATTAAACATTAACGATCCGGGTTTACTTTATGGCGCAACTGTTTTTACAACATTGCGGGTTTATGAGAACTCTCTAGATAGTAATTTAACTAATTGGCAAGCACACTGCGATCGCTTACTCTTCTCACTACAAACTTTTGGCTGGCAGCAACCCGATTGGAAGCGTCTGCGTCAAGGCGCTCAAATTCTTCTCCCACACTTCCCCGTTCTCAGAATTACCCTCTTTCCCGATGGACGGGAATGGATAACTGGTAGGTCATTACCACAAAATTTGACAGAAAAACAAAAAACTGGTGTTGTGTGTGCCGTTGCGAGTCCTGAATTCTCTCGCTCTCTCCCCTCTCATAAAACTGGAAACTATTTGAGTGCTTGGTTGGCAAAAACTAGCTTAGATGCTCAAGAAGCAATATTAGTCGATACTGAAGGAAATTGGCTAGAAACCAGTACAGGCAACCTTTGGGGATGGTGCGATCGCAGTTGGTACACGCCACCAATAAAGGCCAGAATTTTGCCGGGAATTGTGCGATCACAACTTGTAAACTGGTTGCAAAACCACCAGCAGCCAGTGCGAGAGGAATCTTGGAGCGTCGAGTTAGTCCAGAGATTTGAAGCGATCGCCTACACTAATAGTGTGGTAGAAATTATTCCCATTCATACCGTTCATCTGCCTTCAGGGTCGCTACAATATAATCCCTACCATCATAGTTTTCAGCTAATAAGGGAGCTTTTTGTAGTATGACAGCCACGCCAAATTTGTTATATCTTAAGATAAGTTAACATAAATCTTAATAATCACCGTTGTGATCAGAGAAGCTAGGCGATTGCGCGAAAAATACCGGAGGATAGACCTTAGTGAATAAAAGATGGAGAAATGCAGGGCTGTACGCGCTGCTGTTTATTGTCGTAATTGCGCTGGGAACAGCATTTTTTGACAAACAACCCCAAAGCAGAGAGACATGGCGATACAGTCGCTTTATTCAAGAAGTTCAGCAAGGCAGAGTAGAAAAAGTCAGTTTGAGTGCAGATCGCTCTACAGCACTGGTTACACCCAAATATGACCCAGCTAAACGGATTGTTACCTTAGTCAACGATCCAGACTTGATTAATACTCTGACTTCTAAAGGCGTTGATATTTCTGTTTTGCCCCAAACCGACGAAGGATTTTGGTTTAAGGCACTGAGCAGCTTATTTTTCCCTGTATTGCTTTTGGTTGGCTTATTCTTCTTGCTACGTCGCGCTCAAAGTGGCCCAGGTAGCCAAGCGATGAACTTTGGCAAATCCAAAGCCAGAGTCCAAATGGAACCACAAACTCAGGTGACATTTGGCGATGTCGCTGGTATTGACCAAGCCAAGTTGGAATTAAACGAAGTCGTAGACTTTCTGAAAAACGCTGATCGCTTTACCGCTGTTGGTGCAAAAATTCCTAAAGGTGTGTTGTTAGTTGGCCCTCCTGGTACAGGTAAAACCCTCCTAGCTCGGGCCGTAGCTGGTGAAGCAGGTGTACCCTTCTTCTCGATCTCCGGTTCAGAATTTGTGGAAATGTTCGTAGGTGTGGGTGCATCCCGCGTCCGCGATTTATTTGAACAAGCTAAGACCAATGCTCCTTGTATCGTCTTCATCGATGAAATTGACGCTGTAGGTCGTCAACGGGGTGCAGGTTTAGGTGGTGGTAACGATGAGCGGGAACAAACCCTCAACCAGTTGCTCACAGAAATGGATGGCTTTGAAGGCAACACTGGCATTATCATTATTGCTGCTACCAACCGTCCTGATGTTCTAGATGCAGCCCTGTTGCGTCCAGGTCGCTTTGACCGTCAAGTTGTGGTTGACCGTCCCGACTATGCCGGACGCAGCGAAATCCTCAAGGTACACGCCCGTGGCAAAACCTTGGCGAAAGATGTGGACTTGGATAAAATTGCCCGTCGTACCCCTGGATTTACTGGCGCAGATTTATCCAACCTGTTGAATGAAGCCGCAATTCTGGCAGCACGCCGGAATTTGACTGAAATTTCGATGGATGAAATCAACGACGCGATCGATCGCGTATTAGCTGGGCCAGAGAAGAAAGACCGGGTAATGAGCGAAAAGCGCAAAACCTTGGTGGCATATCACGAAGCCGGTCACGCCTTGGTTGGTGCTTTGATGCCAGACTATGACCCAGTGCAGAAGATTAGCATCATCCCTCGTGGTCGCGCAGGTGGTTTAACTTGGTTTACCCCCAGCGAAGACCGGATGGACACTGGTTTATACAGCCGCGCTTATCTAGAAAATCAGATGGCTGTGGCTTTGGGTGGTCGAATTGCTGAAGAATTAATCTTTGGTGAAGAAGAAGTTACCACTGGTGCTTCCAACGACTTACAACAAGTAGCCCGGGTTGCCCGTCAGATGATTACCCGATTTGGGATGAGCGATCGCTTAGGCCCTGTTGCCCTTGGTCGTCAACAAGGTAACATGTTCCTCGGACGAGATATTATGTCAGAGCGCGATTTTTCTGAAGAAACCGCTGCTGCCATTGATGAAGAAGTTCGCAAACTTGTAGATGTAGCCTACACACGCGCTAAAGAAGTGTTGGTACGTAACCGCCACATTTTAGATGAGATAGCGCAAATGCTGGTTGATAAAGAAACAGTAGACGCTGAAGAGTTGCAAGAAATTCTCTCGAATAACGATGTGACAACTGCTGCGTTTGCCTAATTTAATGAGTAGTTAGGAGTTAGGAGTTAGGAGTTAAGAACAATTCATAACTTTTAAAATTTGGGGTAATTCTGAGATTTTCCAGAGTTACCCCAATTTTTTTTCATTTATTGGCAAAAGCCCGGCCATGAAGACCGGGCTTTTAATCCGTAATGGGGTTATATTCCCCGGAGGTTCGTTATAGAGTTTCAGTATAAATCGCTTATCTTATAGAGACTACCACCTGAACATAATCAATTCCGGAAAATTAGAAAAATTTTTTTAGATACACCAAAATCAAAAAAGCTATAACTTTGACTTCACAAGAGAAAAGATACAATCTAGCTACAATTTAAGAAGTCTGGATTGTGAAAAAATCCCCGAACCCATCATGTTAGAGTACAATCCATTAGCTTGCTTGCCCTCCTCTGAGGAACTGCCTGACTCTGACGATACCCCTGTGGATAATGAACTACAAGACTTAATTCCTAGTTTACTTAAAGCCGTACTGGCGATGGCATGGGCAGATCGAATGGACTGGTTTTTCGGGGCTGATATGGCTGTTTACTATGACCCCAATCTACCAGCGATGTCTACGACGGGCTACGCCTACGTGCCAGACGGATTTTTAAGTCTGGGAGTCGAGCGATTTTTTGATGAAAACCTCCGTCTAAGTTATGCAATTTGGGAAGAAGAAAAACTTCCTATATTGGCACTGGAGGTAGTATCTCAGACTTATCGCGGGGAATATACTACCAAAAAAAACGAGTACGCAAAGCTCAAAGTCTTGTACTATGTCGTTTATAATCCTACTCGCCGCCGCAAGCAACACTTAGAGGTCTATAAATTAGTCAATAACGAGTATCAATTGCTGTCAGGAAATCCTGTTTGGCTAGCAGAGGTAGGTTTGGGAATTGGCATAGAAAGAGGAATATATCACGGTATCACGCGAGAGTGGCTGTACTGGTATAACGACTAAGAACGACGTTTACTAACGCCGGAAGAACGTGCCCAAATGCTGGCACAGAGGTTGCGCGAACTTGGTATCGATCCTGATTCTCTCCTATAAGAACTTGAAATCAGGGTAATTCGGAGATTTTACGAATTACCTTGATTGCGATCGATGCAAAAGAATCTATGCATTCTGTGGCGCACCCCCTATGGCGATCAAATAGATAACTTTCTAAATCTTGATCAGACTAGCGTCAAGAGTGACTGGATACTAATTAGTTGGTTAACTTAAACTCTGGATGTCGGTTTTAAAAATAGCCACGCCACAAAGAACGTAGCCGCTGTGAATAGTTGCGTCAAATCCAAAGCAGATAGATAGCCATCTGCAAATGAAGCAATACTGCGATCGGTAATGCCAAATACCCAGGATGACAGGCCAAATAGCCAAATCCCATTCTTGAGATTTCCGACGAATTCTTTAGAGTCCGATCGTTTTTGATCTTTCATAATCTTCTGTTCCGTTGGTGAAGAATCTGGTGATTGATGCTAAATACCTGCCATTAGGAATTTTTTCGGATTCCTGAGGCTGAATTTACATTTACTATCTATTAATAATATTAATAAATATTTCACCTACTTGACATCCCTACCCAAACGTACATCTCCTAATGATGACATTCCTCTTTTGGTTCTGTTATCTCCGATAGACAGCAATACGTTGAGTTCTCAGCTTTACAGCATCAGGTTTGAATACTGAAAATTACATTATTTTTAAATAACCATATAAAGATTTATTTATGCTTTGCATAAAATACTTCATAGGATAGATGCGTTTCCAAAATATTTTCATATTTTAATTGTATAGAGACTTCAAAGGGGCGCATAGCTAGCTGTCATTGGTGTCAACTTAAGCTGAAACTCCTTTAAAACCTCGTTTCCAGCCTCTTGCTGGAAATGCTGCTCTTGGCGGCTCTGCCGCCAGCAAGGGAGGCGGAGCCTCCTTGACGGCATTCCCAGTCTCCGACTGGGAACGAGACAATATCTAAAAGCTTGTTCTAGGCTGGCTTTCACGTTAAGTTGACACCAATGAGCTAGCTGTGCACCCCTACAAGGAAATGAAATACTTATTTTGGAGTAGATTAATCCCTTCACCCTACTCAGCACGGGCTGAACCTTAGCTATCCGCTAACAGCACTCTTCATCTCACCAACTGCGCGGCAGAATTAAAAAATTGACGACACAACCCCCTCGTGACTAAAACTGTTGTCAACAAGTTAGCAAAAGCAACCATGAACATAATCAAAATTTCGTAGGAGACAGCATCTAGAGGTTTGACACCAGCTAATAACTGTCCGGTGGTAATTCCTGGTATTGCGACCATACCTATGAGTATCATTTGATTGAGAGTAGGAATCAATCCGGCTTTGATGGCGTCTTTGCGATACTGGCTAATTGCTTGCTCTGGAGTTGCACCTAAGCTTAAATGGGTTTCTATTTCGAGATGGGTGGAATTAATGGTGCTGACAAGGCGATCGCCTGCGATCGCAGCTGCATTGGTAGCATTACCTAAGACTATCCCTGCTAGGGGAATTATATACTGTGGTTCGTACCATCTCTCTGGTTGAACAATCAAGAAGTTGATGTAAAACACTGTCACGGCGGTACTAATTAAAATTGCACCCCACACCAAAGGCAACAGATGAGGAATTTTTTGGCTGATGCGATTTCGTGCGACAATCGCCGTAATTGTCAGCATTATTGCTAATAGCGCCAAAACTGCCCAAGCATTGTCTAAAGCCAAGATGAAATCTAAAATGTATCCCAATACAAGAAGTTGTAAGATGGTTCTCCCAGTAGCAAGGGCTAGGTTCAACTCTAATCCTAATTTTTCCCAGGCAGATAAACCAATGGCGATCGCCATCAATCCCACAGCAATAGCTAAATCCACGAAATCCAGCTTGATCAGATCCTGCATGGGTTCTCTATCTCCTGGTATTTTCTTCTCAAAGCAGCCCACACAAGAGGAACTTTGACCAGATGTGTTGGATCTTGGTTGATATATATCACTTTCATCAATTCAAAATTCCAAAATGGTACAACCTTAACATGGCAAACACTTAGTACGGCAGGCGCGGAAATAAACATACCATTTCAAATGCCGCAAGAGCTTGGAATACAATTCTTTTGACTTTTGACTTTTGAACGCCAGTTGCTTCAAGTCGGCAGAGCCGCCCAACGCACTGGCTCCTTTTAACTTCCGCCTTGGGGTACTAGTATGCCTACTATCTGTAAATTAAATGTGCGGTGGTTTCCCGCACCACAATTTAAGTAAAAACCCTAATAGATGCGTATCTTGGGCGATAGTCTTTTAGTAGCTCCTCTTTGATTAACAATTCAATCAGCAAAAATTGACTGTCGAAGTGCATCCTTTGTATCTCCCGATAAAATGAGAACTCATGATCCAAAGTGTAAATCCCATCCCTGCCTTTGATATCAAGCAGCAATACACCACTATCGAAGCAGAAGTAAGTGCAGCCGTCTTAGAGGTTTTAGCTTCCGGCCGCTATATCGGCGGCCCCTTAGTCGAAGGCTTTGAACAACAGTTTGCCGCTTATAATACTGTTACTGAATGTGTGGCTTGTAATTCTGGTACTGATGCGCTCTACTTAGCGTTACGAGTCTTGGACGTTGGTGCAGGCGATGAAGTGATTACAACGCCTTTTACCTTTATTGCGACATCTGAAGTGATTAGCGCCGTGGGTGCAAAGCCTGTTTTCGTTGATATTGACGCGACTACGTTTAATTTGGATGTGGAGCAAGTTGCAGCGGCCATTACACCCAAAACAAAAGCGATTATCCCGGTTCACCTATTTGGACAACCTGTGGATATGACATCATTAATGGCGATCGCTCAGTCTCACAATTTGTCAATAATTGAAGATTGCGCTCAGTCTACAGGCGCGATTTGGGCGGGTGAAAAAGTAGGAAGTATTGGACATATTGGTTGCTTTAGTTTCTACCCTACCAAAAATCTTGGTGGTTGCGGCGATGGTGGAGCAATAACGACTAATGACCCAGCGATCGCTACTAAACTGCGAATCCTACGAGATCATGGTAGTAAAGTTCGATATTTACACGAAGAAATCGGTGTAAATAGCCGCTTAGATGCTCTCCAAGCAGCTATTTTGCAGATTAAGCTACGTTATTTAGATATTTGGAACGATCGCCGACGAGATATCGCCAACTATTACTACCAGTTTCTTAGCCAAGTTCCGGGAATTGTCCCGCCCCAAGAATTACCTGGGGGTATTGGGGTGTGGAATCAATACACTATTCGCATATCAGGCGAAGGGCGAAATGGTGCTAGCGCCAAATATCGAGATTGGGTGCGTAGTCAATTGCAAGAACAGGGCGTGAGTTCAATGATTTACTACCCCCACCCTTTACATTTGCAGCCAGTTTATCAAAGTCTGGGCTATGAAATTGGCGACTTACCAATAGCAGAGCAAGCTTGCCATGAGGTTATATCATTGCCTATGTTCCCAGAATTGACACAACAGCAGCAAGACCAGGTGATTTATGCGTTGAAAGAAGTTATGAGTTAGAAGTTAGAAGTTAGGAGTTAGGAGTTAGGAGTTAAAAGTTAGAAGTTAGAAGTTAGGAGTTATACCATTTATTTGTGAGGCTGCGCCAAACCCTCTTAACTTCTTCTTTCTTTCTTTCTTTCTTTCTTTCTTTCTTTCTTTCTTTGTGTCCTTTGCGTCCTTTGCGGTTCGTTTTTTTTTCTTGTATTTAAGTATGGTTTAGCGCATCTTCATACAGAATTGGTATTAGAAGTTAGGAGTTTTGAATGAATAAGTTTCTTCAACTCCTAACTCATCACTCCTAACTCATCACTCTTAACTCATTACTGCATTTGCAGTCGCTAAGGCTTCTACTAAGCCACGCACAGCAGCAATCATTGCGACTTCGCTATTGAGTTGGTTGATGGCGGAACCAACACCAACACCAGCAGCACCAGCCGCGATCGCTAATGGTGCGGTAACGTTAGAAATGCCGGAAGCACACAACACTGGCACTGAAACTACACGGGAAATCTCAAAAGCTGCTGCCAAGGTGGGAGCAGCTTTTTCAATTAATCCTAGAGTTCCGGGGTGAACTGGGTTACTGCTAGTACCGCCTTCGGTTTGGATAATATCCGCTCCAGCTTTTACCAATTCTTCTGCTAGCTGTACCTGTTGATCTAGTTCCAGGATGTGGGGAACGGTGACAGATAAGGTAATTTCCGGGAAGAGAGCGCGGGTTTGCTTAGTCAGCGCTAGCACTTCTGGAGCTTCAAAGCGGCGTCCTTGAGCATAGAAGGAATCAAAATTCCCGATTTCAATTAAATCAGCACCAGCTGCCACTGCTTGCACAAATTTATCTGGCTCTACTGCTGACACACAAATTGGTAAATTTGTCAAACTTTTAGCTAGCTGGACTAAAGCTGGATCGGCGGCAATATCGACAAAAGTAGCACCGCCAAATTCAGCAGCTTTGACAGTAGCAGCGACGCTAGCGGCATCGAAGTTATTCAAACCGCTGATCACTTTTAGAACGCGGCGGTTAGTAAATGCACGTTGGAGTGTGGAATGCATCGTCATAGTTTGGCTTTTGAAGCTACGAAAATTAGGTATATTCTACCGTTCCTCAGTTGATCAGAGACTAAATCACTGTGGTAGTTGTCAAATATTGATAATTTTTTGATAATTTTATCCTTACCGCCACTAATCAAAGTTTTGCCATCTGTACTGAAAGCGATCGCATAAACTTCTAATTCCATCCATCTATGTCTGTAGGATTTTTTACCATTATCCTAATCAAACTCTAGAGGCCACAAATCTGCGATTGGTACTTCCCATCCTGGGAGCAGTTCGGGAACTGTTAAAATATCGCCATCACGAAGTATTATTGCCTCTTGTCCAAAGTTGTAAACTTCAACAATCCGCTCATCTGGATTGAGCAAAATTCCTACCTTAGTTCCCAAACTCAGAAATTCTTGAATTTTGGCTCTCAGATCCTCTAAATTATCGCTAGGGGACTTCACCTCTACAGTCAAATCGGGAGCCAATTGAGCAAAAGACTTGGGACTGCGACGCAAGCGTTCGGCTAAAACAAATGAGGCATCTGGTGCGCGCAAATCGGAATTGGGCAATCTGAAACCGGCGCTAGAAGCTGCTGTTCGTCCCAGTTTGCGCGGTCTAACCCAGTTACGTAACTGGGCTATCATTTCAGCTGCGACTTCATCTGATTCGTATCCTGACGGACTCATAACAATAATATTACCCTTGACTAGTTCCATGCGAAAGTCAGGATGCTGTTGCTGCATTTGTTCCAAGTCTTCAAGCGTTAGGGACATAAAACCTCTAATTATCACACGCCTTGTATTTAATATTATGGAGACAACAGACCTCTCCAGGTGCGATCGCCCCATGAATTCCCCTGACTTTTCACGGGATGTGGAAAGGGGAGATGGTTTTGCTAAGTGAATTTTCCTAATTACTTTCCGCGTTTACGATCAAACTTTATTTCCTGCGACTATGACTTCAGATACCAAAACCATTTTTGATATCCTGACAGATGAAAGGTCTGGCATCGACTGGAACCAACTGCTTACCGAAATCCTGGCCGCTTTCGACTGCTCTACAGGTAGCATCCATACCCTAGATAAACACAGCCAGTTATTGCACCTAAAGGCTTACCAAGGCATTCCAGAATTACTTTTGCCTAAAATGACGGTAATTCCTATTGGCAAAGGAATGGCTGGTGTCGCCGCCGAACGCAAGCGACCCGTACAGATTTGCAACCTGCAAACCGACGAATCAGGAGTGGCGAGGCCCTCAGCAAAAGAAACGAAGGTAGAAGGCTCGATCGCAGTGCCGCTGATGCTGAATGGTCAATTGCATGGTATCTTGGGCATTGCCAAGCCAGTTCCCTACGAATTTACTCCCGAACAAGAAGAGACACTGATGGAGATTGGAGAGGCTATTAGCCGAAAAGTCGTTAGTTAAAATCAAATAGTATTGCTTATTTTTCAAAATACTCCATTGCTGTTTGTACTTTCTCAACTTGCCTGGGTGCTTGCATTTCGTTAAAGAGTGCGATCGCTTGGACAAAACTTTTCCTACTCTGCTCAATTTCACTCATTTTTTTCTGAGTCAATGCCAACTGATAATAAGCCTCCGCTAAGTCTGATTTTGCACCGATTTTATCAAGAATTTCTATTGCTTGTGAATGATAAAAAATTGCTCTGGTAAATTCTCCCTGTTCTCTAAAAAGTTCTGCTAGAGAACTTATAGCTTTAGCTTTGATTTGGGTAAAGTTGTTTTCTTCAGCATGAAATATAGCTCGTTGGCATAACTCAAAGGATTTTTTAAGATTACCTAAATTCTTATAAGTTAAGCAGAGACTTACTAAACTATGCCCGATTCCCCATAAAGTTACTCTAGTTGATGATGACATCGCAGAAAAGGCAACTTCAGCAAGATGAAAGGCATCTTCTCCACTACCAGAGCGTGATTTTATCAAAGCTAGACAGCATTGACTATAAGTCATATAATCATCAAGGTTGCTACTCTGTTCAGCAAGGCTACAAACAGAATTGAAACAATCTTCGGCTGCTTCTATTTCCCATAATTCAAGCTTGCAAAGTCCTGTATTGAACAAAATAGATATTTTTGTTTGCTTGACATCTAATTTGCCTAATACTTCTTCTGATTTCTCATAGCATTCTATAGCTTCTCTAATGCAACCGATAATTCGATATGTATAGCCAAGGATATTGTAAAGTCTAATTAGTCTTTCTTGCGATTTTATATCGTCTATTATCCGTTTAATGACAGAGAAATTTTTCTGGAGCAGTCCCAGTTGGTAAAAAGAGCAACCCAAAGGCAAACCTATACTCCACTGTTTACCTCGCCCTTGTAAAATTACATTACCAGCTTGCTCAAAATCACTAATTTCTACATAATGATAATAAGCTTCTAAAGCTGTTAATGCATCTGTAATATTTTTGATTTCTGTAACTCTTTGCGTCCAACATTCGGCGGCTTTTCGGTTTACTAATTCCCATTCTTCACTGGCTAATCTTAATCTACTAATTGCTTCATCACGAATTACCGGATGTAGCCAATATTGTCCTTTTTTTGCTTCTATTAAAGACAAATCTTGCAGAGCTTTAATTATGCTTCTACATTTTTGTTCTGGTACATCCCAAAGTAAACATAAAACTCCCTCAATCGATAATGAAGGAATATCTTGATAACGATAGCATCCTAAACGACACAGGAGGCTATAGGCTTCTAAGTCATTTTTTTGGAGACGGGTAAATTGACTAGCAACTAAATCTTTTAACTCTCTTTCTATTAATAAATCTGTACAGTTTTCCTGCCAATAAGCGTGTATGTCACCAGAAAAATCTGTCAATATTGCTCCTCGGAGAATTTGCATTGCTTTGGCGTTACCTCCATAAGCTCTGCACATTTCACCGAGAATAGTACAATCACAATTGATGTGGCAACTACTGAAAAACTTTCGCCAGGCTTCATCATCTAAACCTTGAAGTGGATAGAGATGAATCTCTACACTAGACTCCCGTAAACGCTCACGACTTGTTACTAAAGTAACTGAATGCACATCCGAATCTGCTAATACTCTCAATAGCTCAACATAAGGGCGACGATATTCTAGAAACTTGCCATTTTTATCGAGAGCAGTTTCTAGATTGTCGATAAATACGCCAATTTTAGAAGTTTGTTCTCGGAGTTTGCGCCGTAGTCGTTCTAAGCTGATACCAAAGTCTCCTCCCGGTTCTTCGTTAAAGTATCGCCGTAGCCATTCTTCAACCACACTCTCTACAGGAGTCAGGTTTTGGATTTCTGTAGCCATCCACAGTTCTAGGACAAAATTAAATTTTTGACTTTTAAAATATTTGCGTGCTAATCTTGTTTTGCCAACACCACCTTCACCCTGGATGAGGATGACTTTTTCTCCCTGACTGACTAAGGTGTGGAGTTCGGCTATTTGGCGATCGCGCCCTACAAAGTTAGAATCTAAATCTTGGGGTTTAGTGCCATTGCCCTTTAAATTGGGAATATGGCTGATTTTTAGCGACTGTTGAGTTGTTCTAAATCCCTGAACCACGCCTTGAAAGGTAGATTTGGAGACTTTAACTCCCAGCACTTTTGATAGTAAATGCCAAAGTTCTGCGCCAACTGATTTTAAATGCGCTTCTGTATAACCACGCCTGTTGGCAATATCCTGGTAAGTCCGCCTTTCATCCTCCCACAAATGACGCAAGATAATCCTTTGAGTTTTATCTAAGTGTTCTCCCGTCTTGAGAAAAACCAAGTTATCTACAAACTCTAAGGCTTCTTCTACACCCATTTGCGAACTTGATGTATCATTTGTAATTCATTATAACGATATTTTTACTACTTCTTCCTACCCGCCATACTACAAGATACTTTTTCCTACTCGGTAGGAAACTTACTTTATATGACTGCAAAGCGTTTGTGGTTGTATTACTCTTGTAAGTAATACAGGCAAAGTTAAGTTAAGCGTCAAGAAAATGTGGTTGAGGAGAGATTTAGAGAGCGCTACTACTGCAAGCTTAGTAAATCACAGGTATTACTGTGCCATTTAATTACTCATGAAAGTGGTGTCTACTAAACAGGCAGTGGGTATTAACTAACTAGATTCTGTAGAGCGTATTTACAACTAAGTATGTAAGTCTTTACTTAACAGGAGGTTCAATGATGTTAGACAAAGATTGTCATCATGATTGCAATCAAAATCAGTGCCCTTTTGCCCAAGATACGCGTAATCCCAATAGATATGTCTGCCTAAAATGTGGTGTTGAGCGAGAAATAAATAAGTATTCCTCTGGGTTTGGCTCGTTTTTGCTCCTGTTGTTGGGCTTGTTTATTTCATTTCAACTATTAGTTAATTATGAAAAGCAAGACAATCCACAAAGGCAGCAACAGTCTTTGAATAATTCAACCAACAAGGCAATTATCCAATTTTAAAACTAATACTGTTGATTCCCCGCAGCCTGATTTTTTAATGAGGAGTGGGGGAATCAAAAAGAATATCCATTGCTCAAAATTTAGCTACTTTCGTGAGTAAAACTATGGACGCAAATCAGGATACGCTTTTATTTCGCTTTGCCTCTAAATCCTTAAAATATTTTTTGTTGGTGCTATTCGGCATTGCGATCGCTTACGTTTTATCAAGTGGTTTGGGTATCTTACAAATCATACCCATACTGCTGTACCTTTTACAACAGTTTTTGCTTCCACTGGGAATTATCCTGTTGTGTTTAATTACAATAGCAGTCATTTTTGAATCCCTGCGTTAAAAATTGGGGGAGTGGCAAGTTAGGAGTTAGGAGTTAGGAGTTAGGAGTTAGGAGTTTGGAGTAAAGAATTAATTGCCTTTCTTGTCTCCCTCATCCCCCTTGTCTCCCCCATCTCCCTCACTTTCCCCTGGCATCTAAAAACTTCAACTGGTGGTATAAACAGCTAATCTGCACTAAATCCACACCTACTGCTTGGGCTTTTCGTAATGGGTTGCCGAAAATTGCTTCTATCTCCAAGGGACGATGTTCGTCATAGTCAATTTTCATGCTGGGGCGGTAAGGTGTCATTTTGACAGTATAATCGAGCATTGTTTGAATGAAGCGATCGCTAATCATCCGCCCATAGCTTTTCGCCCCCGCTGCTACTTCATACATCAACTGTTCAACTAACTTGCTAGTGTACTCATACGCCATTAATTCATCTGTTCTGGCATTGAGAATCACAGAAAGCCCATTGTAAGGGATATTCCACACCAACTTTTTCCAACGTGCTAGTAGTAAATCTTCAGCTAATTCAATTGAGATACCAGCGCTTTCAAAGTCATCAGCAATTTGCTGCATCCTCTCAGTTATCCCACTAGGCTGATAATTAGGGGTATATTCACTGAAGGCAATTTGCCCATAGTCTAAGTGGTGTATATGCCCTGGCCCCACTTTGTTAGAACATAAAAAGCACAATCCACCGATAACAGTTACATTACCAACAATTTCAGCAACTTCCTCTTCTACACCAAGTCCATTCTGTAATACCAACACCACCCCATTATCTTTAACTACAGGTGGCAAGATCTTTGGTAGTAAATGGTTTTGTGTCGTCTTCAGTGCCACCACCACCACATCGCATTGTGGCGTCTTTTCTACGTCGTTGTAGGCGTGGACTTCGGGAAGGGTAAAGTCACCGTCTTTGGACTCTACCACTAAACCATATTTCTTTACCTGTTCGTAATCACTCTTGAGCAAAAAGTGGACATCCAACCCAGCTTTTTGCAGTCTAGCGCCATAAAATCCACCTAATGCTCCAGTTCCCAGAATGGCATACGTGCGATCGGACATTTCTTTTATAACGGAATTTTCCTAGAAACATCATCTTATGATGTCTGACGGGAGTACGCGTCTAGGTGTAGTTTATTCAACACCTGATTTTAAATTTATTTTGTTTAATAAAACTTAAAATAGGTTTATTATCCTTTAAAATCTTTTGCAGAGATTTAGGTAAGATATATGGCTGATATTGTTGATATTGCAGTTACGGCTGAGTCGTTTAAAACACTGGTGGCAGCTGTACAAGCTGCTGGTTTAGTAGAAACATTGAAAAGTCCTGGCCCATTCACTGTCTTTGCACCAAATGACGATGCTTTTGCCAAGTTACCAGCGGGAACTATCCAAACTCTGTTACAAAACATTCCCCAGCTAACGCGGATTTTAAAGTATCATGTCGTTCCAGGAAAGCTGCTACAGGCTGATTTAGCACAACTTGGTACGGTTAATTCTGTGGAAGGTTCATCCATTAAAATTGATTCTTCTGATGGTTTTGAAGTTAAAAATGCCACAGTTTTAGCAGCAGATATCGAAGCTGATAATGGTGTGGTACACGTTATCGATACGGTAATTTTACCGGGTTAATTCGGCTAGGGTGGGTGTTTTCCACCCTAGTTATCCAAAAATTTTATAATTAACTAACTATTGATAGTATCAAAAGCCAACTCAATAGTTTAAATTATGTTATATTTACAATGTGATTACTCACTCATACCTTAATATATATTTCGTCATTTTAAATACAATAAACTAAATTCTTAAAAAGTTAACATCTATCCCAACAAAATTAATGCTCGATTTTAACACCTTAGCTGAGTTCTCTCGTGGCAACTGCATAAGTATTTGTGCATTTCTCGTACCAGCGAACTTGCTTGTCACAATTTTAACGATCAGCCTGGTAGCGTTACGTCGTCCATCGCATCAAGTGTGGCAATCTGCTGGAATCGCTAGCTTTTTCGCTTCTGTAATGATATTGCACGTATATACTTGGTTCCTGATTGGCGTAGTGATGGCTCCTACTTATATTTTGCTGTGGCTAGCAATCACCTGTTTAGTGATTAATTTGGCAGCAATTATTTTTCAAAGACGCTACAGTAACAGCCCTAGTCTTTCCAACTGAAGTTTATCAGGCCTCTGGGTGATATTTTCAGAAAATCATCCATAGACGCCTCTCCATTTATGCTCAAGGATGGCATATAGCCAAGAGTCTCGCCATTCTCCCTTAATCCAATGGTGTTCTCGCAAATATCCTTCTTGCTGCATTCCAATTTTTTGCATAACTCGTGCAGAGGCAATGTTTTCTGGGTGACAAGTGGCAAAGATGCGATGTAAGTCTAACTCCTGAAAACCAAGTGATACAACTGCTTTCACAGCTTCAGTTGCATATCCTTGTCCCCAAAATTCCTTAGTGAAAGAGTATCCAATAGAGCCTGTTTTGTTACCAGCATCCTGAACTGATATGCGACAAATACCAATTAATTGCTTTTGGGGTTTTAAAGTTACTGCCAAGGCAAAATGCTGACGAGGTTGTTCGCCTTGCAATGAAATCTCTCTTTGTAAAAAGTTTTTGGTATCTTCTTGGGTATTAGGGCCAAAAGTCAAGTAACGCACAACTTCAGCATCAGCAGCATATTGATGAATTGCTTGCCAATCTGATTCTACAAAGTCTCGCAGTATAAGACGTTCGGTTTCTAGTGGTATCATTTGGGAAATTCTGCACGTAACTGACTGACTACCCGATCTAGTCCTACAGAATGGGCAGCTTTGAACAATAAACGATCGCCTGTTTGCACAAACGTCTTCAACCTAGCCACCAACTCGGCATGAGTTGCAAAACACTCCGATGGAATACCCTCGGCACTAAGAGCGATCGCTTCGGCATCTTGTCCATCTACCAAAACCAACAAGCCGTCTAAATTCAACTTTCTTACTGTTTCTCCCACTCGCTGGTGCAACTGCTGCGATCGCTCTCCCAATTCTTTCATTGCACCCAATACAGCAATCTTCCGCTTTCCGGGTGTATCTGCCAATAATTGTAACGCTGCAATCATAGCTTCTGGTGCAGCATTATAAGTTTCATCTAAGATTACCACATCATTGGGTAAAGTAAACCGCTGCGATCGCCCTGTAGGCATATCCACGATCACACCTGATTTGAGGGTTGCCCAATCAATCCCTAACACCTTTGCCACCGCTAAAGCTGCTAAGAAATTAGTGGCATTATGACGACCTGGTAAAGGTAGAGGTAGTTGGATTCCTGCGACTTCCACAGTCTCGTTATCAATTAATTGCCCTTGAATATCCCCACCAGAAAAGCCGTAAGTCAAAACTTTTCCGTGCCAAACTTTTGCCGCTGTGGCTATTAATAGGGGATTGTCGTGGTTGAGAATTGCCACACCATCAGCAGGCATTTCAGTTAATAACTCACATTTTGCCTCAGCGATCGCTTCTTCCGAACCCAGTAACTCAATATGTGCCGTCCCCACATTGGTAATTACTCCAATTGTTGGCCGCGCTATTTGCGTCAATTCGGCAATTTGTCCTCTACCCCGCATTGCCATTTCAATCACAGCGTAGTCATTTTCGGCGCCAAGTTCTAGGAGAGTTTTCGGGACACCGATTTCGTTGTTGTAATTTCCATAAGTTTTGTGAACTCGTCCCTTTGTTCCTAAAACTGCGGCGATCAATTCTTTGGTTGTAGTTTTACCCACAGAACCTGTTACACCAATTACAGGAATATTAAAGCGATCGCGCCACCATTGGCCAAGTTTTTGATATGCCTTGAGAGTGTCTTTTACCTGTAATACAGGGAATCCCGGATTTTCGTATTCAAAATCTACAATTGCAGCTATTGCCCCCTTTGCGATCGCAGTTGGCACAAATTCATGTCCATCAAACTTATCGCCTCGGAAAGCGACAAATATTTCACCCGACTTCAAGGTACGGCTATCTGTTTGGATACCGCTAGTTACTTGTGTTAAAGCAGTTTCAGATAAGTTTACAGAATGGGCCAAAATAACTTCAACCAGTTGGGTTAGGGTGGCAGAACAACGCATAAGCAATTTACAATTTAAAGTTTAAAATCATAAAATCGAATTATGGCATAATATTGTTGAGATGAGATAATTTATACGATCAATATAGAGACGTTGTAATCCAATATCTCTAAACGATATTGAATTATCGCAAAGAAATAATCAAAGAACAGCAAAAAATAGTGGCAAAGAAGCTTAACTTCCGTGCCACGCTTTGTTTATAAGCTACTTATACAGTTTAATCAGCTAAGGACAATGGGCATAACAAGTTATGTTCTATCACCTTATGCGCGATTTTTAATCAAGATTACTTCCACAATTTGTATTGCTATCTCACTAGAAACCCCTAAAGCTTGATATAAATCATTTAAGAAGTTTTTTTCTTCTTCAGGTATAATACCTTCAGCTAGGACTAAATCGGTGGCTACTGCAAAGGCTGCTTCCCGCAAGTCTTGAGATAGAGAATCTTTTGCTGCATTAAACAGAGCATTAAAGCCATCACCCTGGAGAATGCCCAAAATTTTGTCAAACAGCCTGTTCATCATTTCATTAGGATAACTTTTAAAAAGTTTCATCCGAGACAGCACAGAAATGATAGAATTTGCTTGCTCAACAGAAAGATAACCGTCTGAAGCCGTTGCCGTCAATATAATGACAGCAAAAGCTTCCGCTGGACTGAGTGCTGCTTGGGTTTGGCTTTCTGTACCCAACACAGCGTCGAATAGACCCATTGTAGTAGCTCCTTGGTTACAGTCCCAATAGCGTTACTGTTACCTGTATGTTTGGTAGATTTACAGGTAGGAGTATAACGCTATAAGACTTTCATCCTTTAGTGTTCCCAGGATTTATTCACGGCGAACACTTGTACCCAAAGGTTTTTGGCAGGAACTACATTGCCAGCTGTAAACTTAGCGTTCTCCTGTCTTTTCTATTGTCTCAATTACCGCCAAACCTATACCAGAAGCTGCCATTAACAGTACTACTGATATCAAATAGGCGTTAGTCAGCATTCGTAAAGCTTCATCGAAAAAAATATAGGTGGTCATTGCTTCACCTTTTGAACTTTGTGCGGCTTGTGCTTTTTATTTCTCCACACCCTGATAGGTGAATTTCGCTGAGAAACTGCTAGCAATTGCATCTTAACAAAACTTTAGCTGTTTCAGAACCCTGCTGAAAATTTTTCTTTCTGAAGATTCTATGAAGTTTATAAAAAAGAGCATTGGGCATTGGGCATTGGGCAAAACAACTTTCTCGCTGCAATTTACCTTGCTGCTACCGTGATTTTGCTCAACTAATGACACGCCCTATGTGGAATCACACCATATCTTGCCACGATCTTTTTCTATGACTATTTTGTAGCTGATGGATAAGCCCATACCAGTACCTTTGCCGATGGGTTTCGTGGTGAAAAAAGGATCAAAAATGCGCGATCGCACTGTTTCAGGTATTCCACAACCATTGTCAGCGATCGCAACTGCACCAACTACACTCGTTAATAAGAAAACACCAACAAAGCTTGCAACCAGTTTGTGAGAAATTTTCATAACTGTATGTCAGCTATAACCGCGTCAGTATTCAGTGTTCCCAAATCTTCGCAGAGAATTTAGGCTATTACCTTGGTAACTAGGTATTTCGTGAAATGGGATCAACAAGACAAGCTTAAAGTAAACAGCGTTCAATCGTCGCTACAACTGATTGAGAAAGAGTATCAAAGTCGTAACCACCTTCTAAGCCAAACAGAATTTTACGAGTTATCCCTAGACAATAATCAGTAAATAAAGCGTAGTCTTCTGGCTGCAAATTAATACTTGCCAAAGGATCTGCGGCATTGCCATCATAACCAGCACTCACAATCAGTAAATCCGCTTGAAAGTTAACTAAAAACGGTACTACCTGTTTTTCAAATAGTGGCTGATATATGGCAATATCACTACCGGGGGGTACTGGTAAATTTAATACATTATTGTGAAAACCCCGTTCTGTCGATCTTCCCGTACCGGGATAGCATGGATACTGATGTAGGGAACAATAGGCGATGCGTGCTTCTGTTTCAACGATCGCCTGAGTACCATTACCATGATGCACATCCCAATCAAGGATGGCGACACGGTTAATTCCAGGTTGTTCTAGAGCAAATAAAGCGGCGATCGCGGCATTAGAAAATAGACAAAAGCCCATCCCTGCATCACTTTCAGCATGGTGTCCTGGGGGACGCGCTAGTACAAAAGCTGGATTAGCTGACCCTAACACAACCTCAACTCCATCTAACCATGCGCTGACTGCCAACAATGCCACATCATAACTGCGCGGGGAAACTGGCGTATCTCCATCCAAAGGGCCACCGCCACTAGAGGCGATTTGCCACAGTTTTTTGATGTAGGCTGGGCTATGTGCTTTAACCAACGAAGACATCAGTGATGGCTGTTCTGATGCTGGTGTAGGCGATCTCCAGCTAATTTTATCTGCGAATGTAGCTGCTTTTAGGGCATTTGCGATCGCACTTAAACGTTCTGGTTTTTCGGGATGGTATTTTCCAGTCTTGTGATCTAAAAATTCGTCGGAATAAATGACTGGCAGCATAGGACGAAAAAGGTCGGCAGCAGGACACTGAATGTTATTGTATCCTCACTGGTACAAACAGTTTTTCCTTGTACTAGATCGTTGGTCGTTTACTTTCGAGGATTTCTGTTGCTTTCTGTCCAGTAAGTGGGCGGTAGAATAAAAAGCCCTGTACCTCCTCGCAGTTGATAGATTTCAAGAATTCCAATTCTTCTTCCTTCTCTACGCCTTCGGCTGTTAACTTTAATCCCAAGCTGTGTCCCAAGGTAACTATGGCCTGGATAATATGAGCTACTTTGGCATCCTGCGTCAAATATTGAATGAAAGATTTATCTATTTTCAGATTGTGGAGTGGCAAAAGCTGGAGGCGCGAAAGTGAGGAATGACCCGTACCAAAGTCATCAATGGAGATGTAAACACCCATCTGCTTTAGCTCCTCTAACACCCTTGTGGTAAAACCCAAGTCCTCAATCGCTGTGGTTTCCATAATTTCTAATTCTAAAAAGCGCGGCTCCAGACCTGTTTGTTCTAAAACCTTAGCTATAGTCTCTACCAATTTGGGTTGGCGGAACTGCTTCAAAGAAAGATTGACAGCGATCATAATCGGTGGCAATCCAGCATCTTGCCATGCTTTATTTTGGCTACAGGCTGTCTGTATAGTCCATTCGCCGATGGGGACAATTAATCCACTTTCTTCGACCAGGGGAATGAACACACTGGGGGCGACCAATCCCATCTCTGGGTGCTGCCAACGCAACAGAGCCTCCATACTAGTAATTTCCCCTGTGGCAATGTTTACACGAGGCTGATAGTACAGTGTAAATTCATTGCGTTCTAAGGCATAGCGCAAGCTCTTTTCTAAAGTCAGGAGTTCCGGATTTTTAGCACTCAGGGAAACACTGTAGAATTGGTAGTTATTCCGCCCTTTGTCCTTGGCGTAGTACAAAGCGGCATCTGCGTGCTGGATTAGTGTTTCGGCGTCAGGGCTGTTGTTATCAAGTAAGGCAATACCGAGGCTGGCAGTCACATAAAGTTCATGCCCTTGGAGATGAAAAGCATCCTCAAAGGCTTGTAAGATTCTCTGCGCCACTAAAGTTACCTCTTCAATATCATTGACTCGTGGGAGTAAAATCGTAAATTCATCGCCTCCCCAACGGGCTACAGTATCTCCGCCTCTGAGTGAGTCTTTTAATCTTTGAGAGACGCTTTGTAACAATTGGTCTCCCAGAGTGTGCCCCAGAGTATCATTAATGACCTTGAAGCTATCCAGATCGAGAAAGATTACAGCTAAACTTTCGTCATTTCGAGTGGCGTTGGGCAGAGTTTTACTGAGCAGCTCATCAAATAGTAGACGATTGGGCAACCCTGTCAGCAAGTCATGGAGGGCTTGATAGCGAATCTTTTCTTCTACTTGCTGACGCTGCCGCGCACCAATGATACTAGCGGCCATCGTCAAAAGAGTAGATTCTTCGTGCTTTGACCAATGACGCTCAAAGGTACAGTCTGCCAAGCCAAGATACCCCCAAAAATCATTATCCAAGCGAAGAGGCACTAAGAGAAGGGATTGAATGCCATCTCGAATCAGGAATTCTTGTTCGGCGGCAGGAAATTTTTGGGTAATTCCGCTAATGGACTGGCCGCTAGAGAGAACTGTGTACCAACGGGCTAATCTAGGAGCTTGATAAGGCTGATTCTGCCAATGATGGTGGGTAGATTTAATACAAGATCGTGTCCATTCAAACTTTAGGCTGACTGCTATTTCCTCTGTAACAGGATGGGGATGGTTCTCAAAGAGATAGGCACGATCTGCCTTGGCAGCTTCGCCCAGTACAGCGAGAGCTCGATCGATACCAGTTTCGTAATTCATTTCTCCTAGCAAATAATTGGCAGCTTCTGCAACTGCTTGTAGCAAGCGATCGCGCTGGCGCAGTTCGGCTGTAGCTCGCTTTTGCTCGGTAATATCCCTAATAATAAAAGTTCTAATTAAATCACTTTCAGGAAGATAAAGAACGGATTGTTCAAAAACTTCTGTATCTACTTCCACCTCGCGCACAAAAGAATTGTTTTCTAGATTGTTAACTCCAATTAAGAGTCCCGTTAAGATCGGGTGTTCTGTCCCAACTTCTCTAAGATTGGGAAACTTGATAGCTGCGGCTGGATTGAGATAAGTAATTCTTCCCTCGAAATCCATCTCAATAATTGGATTGGGGATGAGTTCGGGAAAGGATGCCAGGCGAGCTAGAGCAGACTCACTAGCTGCTTCAAAGCTGGGATCAATGGCTAAGGTTTGAAAAGGATTGGCAGGACTGGCTTGCTCTGATAAGAAACCAGATAAGTCTTCAACATTAAAAGATTCAGAAAATGCTTGTTCGGAAATGTTGGAAATAGCATAATATTTAGCCTGAGCTTTATTACTGCCAAAAGCAATGACATCTCCATGCCTAAGATTATGAGAAAAGCATTTATTACCATTCACAAATAAGCCATTAGTACTTCCTTTACCCTTATAGTTGCCATCAATAATCTGGAAGCCGTATTGGTCAGTTTCTGGAACAGTTACTCGCAATAAAATTGCATGTTGCATTGATACTGATCGGGAAGCCAAGACAATAGTGTTTGCAGGATGCCGCCCTAGAGAATAAGTAGTCTCTCGCAAGGGGACAGTTCGCCGCCCTTCTAGGTCTTGGATGACCAACAGATGGCGTATTTTCTCCCGCTCATTTCCTCGCATGGCTGTTCCTCAAATTCTCATATAATTAATATTTATGTCTTAGTCTAAAAAAGACTGCTCCTATAAGTCCAGAATTTCAGGCTGCACTTATGGTAAAATTTGCTCAATCAAAGTTCTGACTATTTGCGTAGGCGTAGCCCGCCGCAGGCATCGCAAAATATGAGGGTGTAGACCAGCCTTTATCTTCATTGATTGACTGCACTCAGCGCTAACTGAACTCAGCACTCTTCTTTTTATGGAATGAGATGACTAATTGTTCAATCAGTTTTTGTGGTAGAAATTATAGCTTTTTTTCTACTCATACATAAGTTATAAACTTTGTTCCTTCGTCTATATCATCTAACCTTGTCTTTCTTAGGATACCCAGATTAAGAATTCAAAATTAAAATTTCAAAATTGTACCCTTACAGGCAAGCAAGCTACACATAGCGTCACGTAAAGCCTGCGGCATAGCTACGCTTAGAGCCTCTTGTACAGAAGAGAGTTAGATGAGGGAATTTCAACCCCGACTAAAACTGAACAAAGTCGGAGCCAATCCGCCTTTGAGCTAAATGTAGACGTTGTTGTTAGCCTTTCTCTTTGGGAGCTAGCTATCCATTAGTCACATATTTACTTAAGATTTATAAAACACTTAATCTCCGACCTCATAAAGTTAGGACTTTTGATGTCCTGTATATAGATAGAGTATTAGTCCAACAACTTAGGGATATAAGATAGGAGAGGTATGTTTAACTTTTCTTTCCCCTGATAATGGGGTTGAAAAAGTGAGCATTAGTTAAGCATGGTTAATGAGTACGAATTCATACCTATTATTTCCGATTAAATGCTGAAAGTAAGTGTTTTGAGCATTGGATGAGCATTTTAGAGAGAGTGAAGGCTGAAGTGTTGATATTATGTCGGTTTATCGTAATCTGCAAGAAACTCACTTAAATCGTGCCCGCGCCAGTCTCAGACAAGCGCTTTCTTGGTATGGATATCTTCGCAAGTCAGGACAGTTGTCATCTAACCCAGAATTGGTAGGTTTGGTAAAACCAGAATTGGAAGCTTTGAGAGCCACACTCAACAAGCTAGATTCAAACGTCATTAGAATTGCCGTCTTTGGTTTGGTGAGTCGGGGAAAGTCAGCAGTTTTAAATGCCTTACTGGGAGACAAAATTCTCCAAACTGGGCCTCTAAATGGTGTCACCCAATGGCCGCGTTCCGTGCGGTGGCAGCCCGGTAGTAAGGTACTAGTAGAGTTAATTGATACTCCCGGATTAGACGAAATTGCGGGTGAGTCACGGGCGGATATGGCACGAGAAGTAGTACATCAGGCAGATTTGATTTTGTTTGTCGTATCTGGTGATATCACACGTACTGAGTATCAAGCACTGCTGGAATTGCGACAATCACAAAAACCCCTGATTTTAGTGTTTAACAAGATAGATTTATACCCAGATACCGATCGGGGAGTGATTTACCAAAATTTGCAACAACTGGGTGCTGGGAATCCCCAAGCAAAGCCTCTACTCCCGGATGAAATTGTGATGGTAGCGGCGGAACCAGCAGCAATGGAAGTGCGGGTTGAGTGGCCCGATGGGCGTGTCAGTTATGAATGGGAAACACCAGCACCGCAAGTAGACGAACTCAAAGAGACAATTCTAAATATTCTCAATCGGGAAGGGCGATCGCTTCTGGCTTTAAATGCACTGATCCAAGCACGGGATGCAGAAGCCGCGATCGCTCAAAAAACGATCGATTTACGCGAAAAGGAAGCCGAAGAAATTATTTGGCAATTTACCAAATACAAAGCTTTGGCAGTAATGCTCAATCCCATTGCCTTCTTAGATATCCTTGGCGGAACTGTTGCTGATTTAGCTTTAATTCGCACTCTCGCTAGATTGTATGGTTTGCCGATGACTAACTATGAAGCCGGGAAAATTTTAAAAACGATTGTATTTAGTTCTGGTGGCTTGCTACTGGGGGAATTAGGTAGTAGTTTTCTTTTGGGTTTAGGTAAGAGTACTGCTGTAATAACCAGTGGTGATAATCCCAGCAATATTACTGCTTTTGCTGGCAGTGCGATCGCTCAAGCTGGTATCGCCGGTTATGGTGCATATTCCGTTGGCAAAGCCGCCCAAGTCTATCTCGAAAAAGGCTGCACTTGGGGACAATTGGGCGCTAGCAGTGTCATTCAAGAGATTCTCTCTCAAGTTGACCAAAACACAATTATGTATCGTCTGCGACAAGAGTTAGGTATAAAATATTGAGATTTTTAAGTTGTGTTCCGAAAAGTTTCTGTTGACTCAAATTAACCAGTAAGTAAAAACTACCGTATCAAACTCGCTAACACGGCAGTTATAAACTAGCCGAAATTGTGCGCCTAGATTATGCCTTTAGCTTTGCCCTGCTGCTTAGATTTTTTGCCTAAGAATATACCAAAAGCACTAGCCGTCAATGAACCCAATATGATTGAGGGTTCGGGAACAGAATTTGGTTCCAAAACAGGTGTCAAAAGAAAAGCATGAACAGGGTAATTACGTTCAGGGTCTTGAATAGTACCAGTACCTACAATTTGTCCAGAGTTGTTGATCCCATCTGCGCTTCCCAGAAACCAACTCGAATTAGCAGGAATGAGGTCGTTTAAATTACTCATTTTACCGTCACTATAGAAGAAGGGAACGGTGACATTAGACCCTTTGATATAGCCTGCATTACCAACTACCTGCCCAAAGTCATTAATATCAGTAGCGTCGCTGTTTTGCCCCCCAAGTGTACCTAAGTCTTGTAGTGTTCCACTCCCACTGTAGAGGAAGGCGTGGCTAACATTACAAGGGCATTGTTTTGGATCGTCTGGTTCAAAAGTTGCTCCGGTGTCTGCCCTACCAACCACCTGTCCTAAGTTATTGATAGCAGAAGCTACACCTTCCTCACCCCCAAGTGTGCCTAAGTCTTGTAATCCTCCACTGCTGCTGTAGAGGAAAGGGTGATATTGTCCTGACTGAGTTTGTGTATAATAGCCAACTATTTGTTTTGAGTCGTTAATATCCCTTGCAGAGCTTGATCCCCCAAGGGTGGTCAGGTCTTGTAATACTCCACTCCCACTGTAGAAAAAGGCGTGGAATTTTCCTTGCTTCGTTTCTGCCGAGCCAACGACCTGTCCTAAGTTATTGATAGCAGAAGCGACGCTGGATTCTCCTCCAAGGGTTCCGAGATTTTGCATTCCAGTAGCATCACTCCAGAGAAAAGCATAATCACGTCCATATACAGACTTTTTTGACTCACCGACCACTTGACCAAAATCATTGATTGCGTAGCCAGTGCTTGAGTTACCACCTAAAGTGCCTAAGTCGTCTGCTGGATTAATTGCACTGTTAGGAGCCGTGCGAAAAGCGTCAGAGCGGAAAACATCAGTACTAGGAACAATTGAGTTACCAACCACTTGACCAGCATTGTTAATGCCGTATGCTGCACTAAAAGCATCAAAGCCAGTAGCAGTAGGGTTTAAAGAACCAAGATCGGTAATAGAGTACAAAGATGCAGCAGTAGCCTGTTGGGGAACTGTAACTTCTCCCATGATTAAGGCTATCAGCCCGATACCAGTAGCGCCCAGAGTATACTTCAGCATATTGTTATTAAAACTTTACCTTTATATTTTTTATCAGTATTTGCTCTACTTAAACGCTCAAAAAATATACTTTGTTTAAAAAATATTTGTATTGGTACTTGTGTAAGGGTAGCTGCTTAGAGACAGTACAACCTGATGAATTGGGTAGTTAGTTGTACAGATGATTAGTTCTTTAGGGAGTTTTGAGTTACTACAGACAGAAATGTTGAGAATAAACAAGAATTATTTCGCCTTTGTTACTGTTTATAAGTGTTTATCAACTTCTATCAAGCTCTTCTGACAATTGACTGACATTCCCAATTTGGGATGCAAGATTGAGAACATGACCATCTTTACTAGTGACTTCACCTAGTGGAATTTCCGTACCTTTTTGAATCAAAGATGACAAGAGGGTAATTCCCACTCCATTTTGCTAAAAAGATGACGGTGTTTACTACCGCCTCTTGTGGGAAGCCTATCTAAACTGGAAATGTGAGCTTTGTGAGGTCATTGAAAGCTCATAGTTAATATCTATCCCTGTAAACTAAAACTGAAAGTATCATGACAACTACCCTAAACTCATTTGAAACTACTGGGGCGGCAAATCTTGAAGAAGCCATTACTGAAGCCATTACTGATGCTCGTACAACTTGTGAGCTAGATGGCAGTAATTCTGCTGGTTGTGCCGTAGCCTGGGACATTGTGGAAGAATTGCAAGCTGAGAAAGCTCATAAACACCAAGCAAAATCAAAGAAAACCTCTTTGGAAAACTACTGCGATCGCCATCCAGATTCTGTAGAATGTCTAATCTACGACGTTTAACTCTTCCGTAAATCAGTTGTTGCTGATTGCGTTATTTGCTTAATTGCCTCTAAATCAAGTGGTGGTGTTTCACTTTCCATTCCCAACCACAAAAGATATTCGATATTCCCAGCAGGGCCAGTGATCGGCGACCAAGTTAAGCCTTTGTATTTCCACCCTAATTCGTGGGCACCTTGCAACACCTGGAAAATGGCATCAGCTTGGTCGTTTGGATCGCGCACAACACCTTTTTTACCCACACGGGATCTACCAACTTCAAACTGTGGCTTGACTAACAACACAGCTTCTCGGTTAGCTTGAGTTAGTTGCCATAAAGCAGGCAGAATCTTAGTTAAAGAAATAAACGATACATCAACTACCGCCAAATCAGGAATCGCGTCATCTTCGCCATATAACTCATCTGGTCGTAGTTGTCGTAAATTGGTGCGTTCCCGCAAAATCACCCGCGAATCATTTCGCAATCGCCAGTCAACTTGCCCGTAACCGACATCAATACCGTAGACTTGTTTTGCTCCAGCTTGCAAGAGACAATCAGTAAAACCACCAGTAGAAATCCCACCATCTAAACAAATGCGCTCTGCTACGGGAATGGCAAATACTGACAAAGCTTTGGAGAGTTTTTCACCGCCTCTAGAAACAAAAGGCGATCGCTCTTTAATATTTATTTGAGCCGAAATATCAACTTCAGTACCAGGTTTATCAACTAACTGCTGATTAACAGTAACTTCCCCCGCCTGAATTAAACGTTGTGCTAAGGCGCGAGAAGAACATAAATTCAGCTCTACTAATAGTGTATCGAGTCGCTGTTTCGCCAATTAACTAGACTCTCCTGGTAAGATTAAAACCAAAGCGCGATTAATCATTTCTTCTTGGTTAACCAGCTTTTCTAATTCTTGGGCTTCATAACGACCTTCTTCTACTTCTAGAGAAGCCTCATCAATGGCATTTAAATAGGCTTCTGCTAAGATTTCTAACAATTCTTCTGGCGTAAGATAATAGTCGCGAGCTTTGCGCCGCTTATTTTCCCGCTGAATTTCCCGAACCGAATTCCGAATTGAGACTTCCCAAGAGCGAGTCGTGCGATTTTCAGCTTGTTGTTTAATCAGATGCAATAAAATCACTGCATAGCTACGAATCGTCTTAATGATGTCATTTCGGCTCATTTCCTCTAATTCTTCAACTATAATCAATGCTCCTTGAACATCGCCCTTAACAAGTAAGTCTTTCAGGGTTAATAATTCTTCCATCATCAGCGCCTCAAACATCGGCAACTTCTATTGTGGCTTATGACGGTTCTAGTACAGATAAGATAAGCTAATGGGTTTAATCTATGAGCGATCGCATTCCTTAGCCAGTCTCATTCAACTGTCCAGCTTACAATAAACGCTAGAGGAGTTTTTTTTCCTAACCAGTGGTCTAAGACTACGGAAGATTTATTATGCCATTACGACAACCTCGTTACAGCAAAGACGAATTTGCTCGTCGCGGTGATGAGATATATGACTCTCAAGTGCGCCCACAAGTCGAAGCAGATAATTATGGCAAAATTGTTGCAATCGATATTGAGACAGGTGGCTGGGAAATGGATACTGATGAAATCAATGCCTCGAAACGTCTTGAGACTCGCTACCCAAATGCACAAATCTGGTTTGTGCGTGTTGGTTCTCGCTATGTCCGTCGGTTCGGGGCTGGTCGCATCCACAAAACAAAATGATTATTGGAAGTGTGAATGCTGACTACGAGCCAATTATCCTTCTACGTATTTGTGGTGCTGATGCTAAAGTACATGAGCAAACCGCCATTGTTGATACAGGTTTTAACGGTTGGTTATCCTTACCGCCAGATTTCATTGCTGCATTAGAGCTACCCTGGAAAAGGCGAGGACGAGCAATTCTAGGAGATGGTAGTGAATGCGTGTTTGATGTGTATGAAGCTATTGTTGTCTGGGATGAGCAATTACTAACCATTCCGATTGATGAAGCTGAGTCAGATCCACTTGTCGGTATGTCAATGATGGAAGGTTACAGATTAACGGTAGAGGCAATCGAAGGCGGTGTTGTAAAACTTGAGAAATTATGAGCAGTCAAGTGAGTAAATAAGCGATTTAGCGATCGCTACTTAGATGTATTGTTCTTTTGGAATACACGACATCAAAATAATTAAGATACAGCAAAATCCGTGTATTGCCGTAGTTCAGCAGGATGGAAACCCAAGACAATATCTTTGCGCAAAATACCCGCTTCTAATAATGCCTCTGCTACTGGCTGGGAAGTACCATCATATTGAATCCACACTTTATCATTAATAATATCTATATGTACCACCGAACCATGTACGCGGCGCACTCCATCCCAACCAATGTGTAACACTTCGTAGTGGTCTCGCTCCAAATCAATGACTGCTTCTGTCTCTATTTGACCGTTAGCAGGCTTGTGACTAGCATAGTCAAATATCAACTGACGAATAATTTCACGATACCGAGCTAGCTGATCCATCTGATAATCCTTTCTAGTTGCTCGTCAAAGACAATTAGGTTTATTCCTATACTATTAAGAATTAGCTGACCAAAGCGTTCAGAAAATATACCTTCGTAAACCCGCTTGGGAACTGCTAAATAAAGTTGGCGTTTTGGTTGTAGTTCTTTAAGCACGCTACGATAAACTTCATACTGTCCTACAGCTTCCTGGAGGTCATTCACGGGAGAAGGACTCAGAAAACTTTTGATTTAAACAGCTATTTTTTGATCGTCTCTCTGAGCAGCAATGGTAACTCTTTCTGCTCCAATATCTACGTAAAGTTCTCTACCCCCGTATGCCAGGTACAAGGGATCGTTGGTTATTGTCCAACCATCTGCTACAAGTGCTTTAATGACTGCGGCATCGTAGATGTCTTTGGCTGACATTAGTCGAAAGATAGCTCCAAAAACACAGCTTTAATCTAGCAAAGTTATTTTATACAGGCGCGATCACAAATTCAAAATATCACCTATTCATCCTTATCATAATTAAACATTAAAACAAATTTTTGTTTAGGTAAAACTAACATATAGGACTCCTATTTGATTTTTGAACAAAACTAGGAGAAAATACGCAGGAAAG
>NZ_JABXKL010000042.1:0-4136 GCF_017114995.1 Nostoc sp. NMS9
CTTTGAACTCCATTAATGAGTCTTTGAACTCCATTAATGAGTCTTTTAGCTCCGTTAATGAGTCTTTTAGCTCCGTTAATGAGTCTTTGAACTCCATTAATGAGTCTTTGAACTCCATTAATGAGTCTTTTAGCTCCGTGAGCAATTTTTTTGTGCTGTCGGTAATTGCCTGCAACTGCGCTGTAGTAGAGTGTAACTAATTGATAGCGCCGTGAATAAAATCCTGATTTTTTCAGCTAATCCTCAAAATAGGGAAAAACTGCCCTTGGATGACGAAGCACAGAATTACCCAACTTTTGTACAAAACTGACTCGCAACTAGACAAGCTTTTCCACTCAAAAAGCTGAATGAAGACAAGGTTAATAGTAATGTTAAACTCACAGGCTAAACGCATCTTCATCAGCTACAAGCGTAATGCTAGCCCCGATGAATCGGTAGCGCTGCAAGTCTTCCAGGCACTATCGCAGCAGCACAAAGTCTTTATCGACCAAACGATGTCCGTTGGTACACGCTGGGGTGAACGTATTGAAGCAGAAATCCGCCAAGCTGATTTTCTGATTACTTTCCTTTCAGCCTTGTCAACCAGCAGCGAGATGGTGATAACAGAAATAGAGACAGCACACCACTTGGCAAAATCACAGTCAGGACGCCCGATAATTCTCCCAGTGCGTCTGGCGTATCAAGAACCGTTCTTATATCCCTTGAGTGCTTACTTAAATGGGATTAACTGGGCGTTCTGGAAAGATGCAGAAGATACGCCGCGCCTGATTGCAGAGTTGTTGCAGGCTGTCTCTGGCGGTGCATTGGCTATCAGTGAAGACAAATCGAAAGCAGATTTACTTCAGATGAGTCAGCCGTCACTCCTACCTCGTCCCTTTCCTTCGGCACAGCCCGTCTCCTTGGAAATGCCGGAAGGGACAATGGAATCGCAATCTGATTTTTACGTGGAACGCTCATCTGATGCACTTGCCTTGCAGACTATTGAGCGGCAGGGTGTGACAATTACAATTAAAGGCACCCAGCAAATGGGCAAAAGTTCGTTGTTAATCCGCACAATTAATACTGCTGTGAATGCAGGGAAGCGGGTTGCTTTGCTGGATTTCCAATTGTTTGATAAAGCCGCCCTCACCAATGCTGAACTTTTCTTTCGCCAGTTCTGTACTTGGTTAACCGATGAACTGGAAATGACAGATAAAGTTGATCAGTATTGGAATATGCCCTTGGGCAATAGTCAGCGTTGCACTCGCTACCTTGGTCGCTATTTGCTGAAAGAGCTTGGCAACCCCCTTGTCTTAGCGATGGATGAAGTTGAAAGGGTCTTTGATGCTGATTTTCGCTCTGATTTCTTTGGAATGCTGCGAAGCTGGCACAATAACCGCGCCAATATTCCTATCTGGAAGCAACTGGATTTAGCGCTGGTTACTTCCACCGAACCCCACCAGCTAATTGATAATCTCAACCAATCCTCCTTTAATGTTGGGCTAGTAATTGATTTAGAAGATTTTACAGCAGTACAGGTTGCTGATTTAAACCGCCGTCATGGTTTACCCTTCAACCCCAGCGAAGAAAAGCAATTAATGGCATTGCTGGCTGGACATCCTTATTTAGTAAGGCTTGCACTTTACTTAGTTGCTAGCGATCGCTTCCATCCTACCGAACTATTTGCCAATGCAATCGCTGATAATGGCCCCTTTGGCGATCATCTGCGTAATCACCTCTTCCAGTTGCATAATGAACAGGAGTTGGTTCAAGCAATGTTTCAAATAATTCGGCACAATCTCTGTGAAGATCAGCGGATTTTCTTACGCTTGCGGGGTGCAGGTTTAGTGCGTCGGGAAGGGCGTGTAGTATTACCCCGTTGTCAACTTTACACTAATTATTTCCGAGAGCATTTGCATGGCTAGGTAGGGGAGAGGGGGAAAAGGGGGACAAGGGAGTGGATAACAAGAGATTTAAGAGCCATGAAGATTTAGCGATATTTAAATTGGCATTTGATACAGCTATGAAAATCTTTCAACTCTCAAAAAAGTTTCCTACAGAATAAAAATACGCTTTGACAGACCAAATGCGGCGTTCGTCGCTCTCTGTATGTGCCAATATAGCGGAGGCTTGGAGAAAGCTAAAGCTGTAGATAGATATAAAGCTGCTTTTATTGCTAAATTAAATGACTGCGAGGCTGAGGCTGCTGAAACTCAGGTCTGGATAAAGTTTGCCGTCAAATGTGAGTATTTAGATATAGAACAAGGAAGAGAAATATACGGTACTTACAATCAAGTTTTAAGTGGTTTAGTAAAGATGATTAACAATCTTAATAAATGGATTATCCATGAGTAAAGCAAATCTCCCTCATCCCCCTTGTCTTCTCATCACCCTTATCTCCCTTGTCCCCTTCCCCCTGGAGTCCCTTAGATGGCTAATCCAACCATTTACACCGTGGGCGGGACTGTGCAAGCTGGCGGTGGTATTTACATTCCCCGTCAAGCCGATGAAGAATTGCTCGGTTTATGTCGGTCGGCAACTTTCGCCTATGTCCTCACGCCGCGCCAAATGGGGAAGTCTAGCCTGATGGTACGCACGGCCCAAACGCTAATGGACGAGGGAATTCGCTCGGTAATTGTTGACCTCCAGGAATTGGGGGCAAGTGTCACAGTCGAACAGTGGTATTTTGGCTTTTTGGTCAAACTGGAAGACCAACTTATGTTTGATACAGATGTGGTGAGTTGGTGGCAAGAACACCAACATCTGGGAGTATCACAACGGCTTACACAGTTTTTTGAAAGGGTTTTGTTGACTGAGGTTGAGGGGCAAGTGGTGATTTTTGTCGATGAAATTGACTCTACCCTCAGCCTCGATTTTACCGATGATTTTTTTATAGCGATTCGTTATCTCTATGTTGCCCGTGCTACTAATCCCGAATTTGGGCGGCTTTCTTTTGTCTTAATGGGGGTAGCGACTCCTGGCGATTTAATTCGTGATGCCAAGCGCACGCCGTTTAATATTGGACAGCGTGTCGATTTAACTGATTTTACCTTTGAGGAAGCTTTACCCTTGGCTGAGGGATTGGGATTACCCAGCGATGAGGTCAACCAGATATTACGCTGGGTGTTGAAGTGGACGGCGGGACACCCATATTTAACGCAGCGTCTCTGTGGTGCTTTGGTAGCAGAAGCAAGTAGGGAATTTGTAGAGACGCGATTCATCGCGTCTTTAGAGAGTAGGGATGTAGACAGAATAGTTAACAGCACATTTTTTGGTGCGATGAGTGAGCAAGACAATAACTTGCAGTTTGTCCGCGATATGCTGACTAAACGCGCACCAGACCTAGAGGTTTTGACTATTTATCGCCAGATTCGTTTGGGTAAGCGGGCGGTTGTGGATGACGAGCAGTCCTTAGCTAAATCTCACTTGAAACTGTCGGGGGTGGTGCGACAAGAGTATAATGTTTTGCGGGTGCGGAATCAAATCTATCAACAAGTATTCGATTACAAATGGATTAATAAACATTTGCCGTTTAACTTGCGGGATAGGTGGGAGCGTGTAAAACCTGCACTCTCCTATGTGGCAGCACTAGTATTATTTTCTGGTTTAATGACAGGGGTGGCTGTGTATGTTAACCAACAACGTCTCATTGCCCAAAATGCCCTCGATGAGCTAGAAAAACAGCAAGTAAATTCAAAAATCCTTATTCAAAGTCTTCAGTCACAAAACCTGATGGCAGCAAATTTGGAGCTTGATGCTTTAGTAGCAGGCTTGAAGGTAGGCAAAGAACTTAAAACACAAAATAAAAATGTAGAACCAGATACGCGCATTTTGGCAGTAGCTACACTCCAGCAGGTAGTTTATGGAGTCAAAGAACGTAACCTGTTAGAAGGTCATAGCAGTTCGGTTAACAGCGTGGCATTTAGCCCCGACGGTCAAACCATTGCCTCTGCCAGTAGTGACAAGACGGTGAAGTTGTGGAATCACAATGGGCAACTGTTACAAACTCTCCAAGGTCATAGCAGTTCGGTTAACAGCGTGGCATTTAGCCCCGACGGTCAAACCATTGCCTCTGCCAGTAGTGACAAGACGGTGAAGTTGTGGAATCACAATGGGCAACTGTTACAAACTCTCCAAGGTCATAGCAGTTCGGTTAA
>NZ_JABXKL010000042.1:4146-44928 GCF_017114995.1 Nostoc sp. NMS9
GGAATCACAATGGGCAACTGTTACAAACTCTCCAAGGTCATAGCAGTTCGGTTAATAGCGTGGCATTTAGCCCCAACGGTCAAACCATTGCCTCTGCCAGTAGTGACAAGACGGTGAAGTTGTGGAATCACAATGGGCAACTGTTACAAACTCTCCAAGGTCATAGCAGTTCGGTTAATAGCGTGGCATTTAGCCCCGACGGTCAAATCATTGTCTCTGCCAGTAATGATAAGACGGTGATCCTGTGGAATCTCAATTTGGATGATTTAATAATTAAGGGTTGTGCTTGGGTGCGCGATTATTTGCAAAACAACCCCAATGTGAGCCAGAACGATCGCCATCTATGTGATGATATTGGCACACGCAGGTGATACCATTTTAGATTTTGGATTTTAGATTTTGGATTGGGAATTACCTTGGTGCGTCACCGAATAGTGCGTCATAGCGATCGCTTTTGCTGTAATCTGAGGAAGTGCGATCGCTTGTATGATTAGCCCATTGTTGCGTAGGCGTAGCCCGTCGTAGACATCGCTTATTAGTAATTCTGCTATACTAACTTTGATTTTGCGCTAACCAAGCTTCTAAATCGGTTAAACCCGAAAAATCAAGTAAAGCCTCTGCTAAATCATCCAACTGTGTTGAGTCTAAAGCTTGAATTTTCAATAACTGTGCAGGTGAAACAGTTCCGACCTTACGGCGAAGTAGCCGCATAACAATCGATAAAGCTTTTTCCTGCTGGATATCCTGATAAATTACAGACTTGCGCATAGCATCACTAACCTTGATTTTGCGCTAACCAAGCTTCTAAATCGGTTAAACCCGAAAAATCAAGTAAAGCCTCAGCTAAATCATCCAACTGTGTTGAGTCTAAAGCTTGAATTTTCAATAGCTGTGCAGGTGGGACAGTTCCGACTTGACGACGAAGTTGTCGCATAACAATCGATAAAGCTCCTTCCTGCAAAATATCCTGATAAATTACAGACTCGCGCATAGCATCACTCCTTGACACTCCTCGCTCTAAAGAGACGAGGATTCTTGCTTCATCCGTCCTCCCTGGAAACCTGAATACAAGTATTCAAATTTCCCCGTTTAGATACGTCCACAAGCGCACACGGACTGCCCGACCGCGTTTGAAAAGGTTTTTAATTTCTGACTTTACTCCCACATTTGTACAAGATTTAGGATTTATACTACCAGGGTTCCGGATCAGGAGTTGTCCGCTTGACCTACTTCGTTTTTGATTTGTGCGCTTTACCACTAGAGTTATACTACCACAAAAGCCGCTCGCTTATGGGCGGGGCTTTAAACCCAATTTTTCGGTAATAACCTTTTAATCAGTTCCTTGTTTAATACTAGCCCAGCTAATACTGCCGTTGACGCAGCAATATTACTTTGTGTTCGGGTATCGTTTATTTGCTCAATAGCTTCAGCAACCTATGGTGCGTCACCCAATAGCCCGTCGTTGCGATCGCTCTTGCTCTAATCTAAATACAGCATTTCATTAATTTGTAGCAAATTAAATTTTGCAATCCCCTGCAATGCCATTGTGTCGCCTGACAATGCCATTGTGTTGCCTGACAATGCCATTGTGTTGCCTGACAATGCCATTGTGTTGCCTGACAATGCCATTGTGTTGCCTGACAATGCCATTGTGTTGCCTGACAATGCCATTGTGTTGCCTGACAATGCCATTGTGTCGCCTAACAATGCCAATGCGTTCCCCTGCATTAAAAACGCTACGCTTTTACGCAAACCTGTAATAAGAAACTGCGTAGGCGTAGACATCACTCATTCATTACCAAGACTACAAATACTTCTGCAACAATAACCCTAACTTTTCCTTCGTCGCTGCTGGTGCTTTATCCAACTGAGTCAAAATCGCATGTTGCAACGCCGAATGCGCCTCACTCGGCGGTGGATTTTCACTCAAGCGCCGCACAGTTTCTTGAATCACCTTTTGAGCATTCACAGCATTCCGCAGCAAATTGCCAATCACCATCTCCACCGTCACACTGTCATGGCCTGGATGCCAACAATCGTAATCTGTCACCAGCGCTAAAGTTGAGTATGCAATTTCCGCTTCCCTTGCCAACTTCGCTTCAGGTAAATTCGTCATCCCAATGATTGTTGCATCCCAACTGCGGTAAAGATGCGATTCTGCCTTTGTGGAAAAAGCTGGCCCTTCCATGCACACATAAGTACCACCGCGATGGAGAGTAACATCTGGTAAATTGAGAGATGCGATCGCATCTGCCAATACAGCAGCTAAGTTCTTACAAATTGGATCGCCAAAGGCAATGTGAGCAACAATTCCCTCACCGAAAAACGTTGAAATTCGATTTTTCGTTCTGTCGATAAACTGATCTGGCACCACCATATCCAGTGGTTTCGCCTCTTCCTTCAAGGAACCCACAGCACTAGCTGAAATTAAATACTTCACACCCAATTGCTTCATCGCATAGATATTAGCGCGAAACGGTAACTCAGAGGGTAGAAGCGTGTGATTGCGGCCATGACGCGCCAAAAAAGCTACCCGTGTACCATCCAATGTCCCCAGAATCAAAGCATCAGATGGTGAACCAAAAGGAGTCTCGACTCGCACCTCTTCGACATCTTTGAGGGCATCCATTTTGTAAAGACCGCTACCACCAATAATTCCAATACTAGCTTGAGCCATGATTCTGAACCTGTTCTTTACCGATCTGCTCAGTTATTTTATCGAAAAGGGGAGTAGCAGAAAACAAAGCGATGTCTACGATGAGATATGCGATCGCATTTCGTACCACTAACACTATTGAATTATTACCCATTAATTGTTTGTTTAGGTGTAGATAGAAATCATCACCCAGTTATTCGAGGGTTAATTAATAATTTTTAGCAATCAAATTTCCGATAATTTTTGGAGATTAAATGGTTATGATTAGCCCTTAAGTTAATCGTCACCATAGTGTGTAATCAATGCTTAATGTATACAAATATTAAGTATAGGCACTCCTACACAGGGAAACAAAGCAAGCGTTATACTTTTGGGAAAAGGCTTATTTTAACCCCTGCTTTTAACATTTTCATAAATCAATGACTCTCAATTTTCGCTTTGCGGTAGTCAGCGACTTACACCTGGCACTTCCTCACACAATCTGGGATCATCCCAGCCGATTTCATCTGGTAGAAGTAAGTATCTCAGCATTTAAAAGTGTACTAGAACATTTAACACAACTCGATTTAGATTTCTTGTTATTGCCAGGAGATTTAACCCAGCACGGCGAACCAGAGAACCACGCCTGGTTGCAACAATGTTTAGCCCAGCTACCTTTTCCCGTCTATGTTATTCCTGGTAATCATGACGTTCCTGTGCTGTTGGCTGATCAGCAATCAATTGCTTTTGCAGATTTTCCCTACTATTACACGAAATTTGGCTACGAAGATCCACGCCAGATTTACTACATTCGTCAATTACTGCCTGGAGTTAAGCTGATTGGACTAAATTCTAACTCCTTTAATGACCAGGGAGAGCAAGTGGGGTGTTTGGATGGCAAACAGCTACGGTGGTTAGAAGAGGTGCTGGCGGCATCTGGTGATGACTTAGTTTTGGTGATGGTGCATCATAATGTAGTGGAACATTTGCCTAATCAATCGAACCATCCACTGGCAAATCGTTATATGTTGTCGAATTCAGCAGAACTGTTGCAGTTGCTGAGGCACTACGGAGTCAAGCTAGTGTTTACTGGACATTTGCACATTCAGGATATTGCTTACTCAGATGGAGTATATGATATTACCACTGGCTCTTTAGTGAGCTATCCTCACCCTTACCGAGTGCTAGAGTTTCATCGGGATAACCAAGGTAAAGAATCGTTGCAAATTTTATCCCATCGCGTAGAGTCAGTGCCAGAGTTCCCTGACTTGCAACAGTTATCACGACAGTGGATGGGTGATCGCTCTTTCCCTTTCCTAATTAAGCTACTAACTCAGTCTCCATTAAACTTACCATTATCACAGGCAAAAAAATTAGCTCCTGGTTTGCGCGACTTCTGGGCAACCATTGCCGATGGAGATGCGGTGTTAGATTACCCTCATTTTCCCCCAGAAGTGCGGCGCTACATTCAGACATATAGTGCATCACAGCCCCATCCAGGCATCGCCACTGGTGGAACTTTGACTCTGATTGATAATAACAGCACACTTATGCTGAATAAGAGTTAGGAGTGATTCAATTTTGGATTTTAGATTTTAGATTTTAGATTTTTAGTTCAATCCAAAATCCAAAATTCAAAATCTAAAATTGGTTTAGCACTGATTACTGATTTTGGCGACAAATTCCAAATGCTGAAGTGTAGGCGTGTAAAAAGGTTCTGCCACCGACAGGGCCGATTTCACCGCCACAGAAAAAGCCACCTACAGGAATATCGTTAAGGTAGCGCTGAAATAATTCAGAATCGAAGTTGGGTTTACCATAGAGTCCTTCACCTCGTCCCAGACAGGAAAACATTAAAGCAGCTACAGCAGAGGGTTCAGATTCTCGTTGGTGTTGATAACTTTGGAGGAGTAATTCGAGGTCTTCAGCAGAGGCTTGGGCATCGCGGAGGTGGAATTGCAGCCTTTGACCAGGACGGACGCGATCGCCAATTGCGATCGCCCCAGCATTTGGATCGACTCCAAGAATACCACGAATTAAAAAGTCTCCTTGCTGCAAAGCTAGCTTAAATTCATCCATTGCCACACCAACAAACAGAGAGTGCTGTGCTAAAATCCGTTCTTGTTCGCTGAGACTAGCAATCAAATCTCGCAACACCACCAAAGGCACTTTATCATCTAACTCTAGAATAATATTGCGATCGGCTTTTGTAACTTGCAATGGCTTGCCAATCGGTCGACATCCTTGGGCGACAATCGTTTCCAAAACAATATTGCCAGTCAAAGCTATACCAACAGTGCCCTCACGATATAAGTTTTGCTGTTCCTCACCGTTAGTATCGTTACAAAAAAGGGCAACACGACCACCCATACCTCCACCACTAGCCTGTCCCCCCACGATCGCCGATCCTGGATAAGCAAAATCCAGCCCCTGCAACAAATCGTTGATTCCAGAGGCAAAGGAACTAGACAGCAAGATGAACTGCGGTGTCGGTGATGGTGGCACACCGATCAAATCAAGCCAAGCATCTGGTGAACTGTCTAAGTCAGGTAATTCTTCAGCAACAACATGAAAAACTTGAATCTTCACTCCTGGAAGGTATGCTAAAGTCAAGCTAATAGCTGGTTCAGCTTCTAATTCTTGGGTTTCTCCGCTAACTGTCGTCCCAATTACGCCACCACCACTACAGCCAATTAGCACAGGCACAGAAAGTTTTTCAGCTAACAAGGGTAACAGTCGGGAATACTCACTCGTAAAAGCAGACGAAATGAATACCAGTCCTAGATCCGCAGGTGCTGTTAACGATGAAACAGCTCGTTCTACCACATCTGTAACAGCGGCTTCCAGAGAATGGCGGGTTGATAGGGCATTTGCCCACTGCATTTGGTCTGCCATGAGTTTTGAGCTTCTTTCTCTTTTTAGGCTAGTAGATTTTGACTTTTTATTTTGGGAAGAATTGCATCTTACAAGAATTGATGCCAGCCCTTTGTCTCCTCCATCCCAAGAAGCTGGGGTTGTCATTCCCTAATATAGGCATCTAAATATATTGTATGATTATTTATCTATGCTACTAATTCCACAAAATCTTAAAAAATAAAGGTAAATCCATTATAGATAGGGTAGCTTGCTGTATTGGTTATAAATCAATAGGCTAAAAACTAACTTACCATCGGCTAAATGGTTAGAATGGTTAGTAATCAAGCGAAAAACTACCATTTCTGAACATTTTCTATACTAGTATTAACAACACACAACGAGATTAAAGCAATGACCAACATCCAAGAAACAGCAAAAGGCGACATCCAAGAGAAAATCCAAGAAGAAGTGGAACAAGCGCGTACTGTCTGTGATATTAACGGTAGCAACTCACCAGAGTGTGCTGCTGCTTGGGATGCAGTAGAAGAATTGCAAGCCGAAGCTTCGCACAAGCGCCAAAGCAAGCCAAAAAATTCTTTAGAACAGTATTGTGATGACAACCCAGATGCAATTGAATGCCGGGTTTACGACGACTAGGAATTGAGGCAACTGGATTTTCTGTTGTTTGGTCAGCAAACAACCAGCATTGACTAAAGAAGACGCCTAGAGTGGAGGACGTGGAAACTCACCAATGTCCTCAACTCGCAAGCGTTTTATTTAGAGCTACCGATTTTAGTCGTGGAAACAAAAAATAAATTCCTTATTTGAATCAATATGCTTCTTCCAAAGGGATAAGTTGCGATTTTCATAAATTAAACAACCAATTAATTGGCAGTAGGGGCGTACAGATGTACGCCCCTATAAATTTTTTGTAATACTCGTGACTTCTAGTCATACGAGGTTCAATAAACTATTATCAAGAAGAATTCAGGATGAATTGCAGTCCGACTGACTCCTGAATAAAAGGGTTTAATACCCCTGCCTGATTTAGCAGTCTACAATCAAGTAGTGGTATAAAATCCCACTTTATTTATTCGGACTCCTGACTTCTTTTTATCTATTGTTTGAGAAAAAATATGGACTATGATATTTGGTTTCGACCTTTCGTCTGGATTGATTACCGACTGGCAGTATTATTCCTGGTAATTATTCCGCTAATTCTTCTGATTTGGGCATTTGTACAAAAAGCAGAAGGCATACAACGCTTATTGGCTATATACTGGCGAGTATCAAGCTTGGTGGCAATCACGATTTACTTAATGATTGCCCAGTATCCAGTTAGCTTTATCTCTGGGTTGATAGCTCAGATTTTGATCCCGATTTCGCTGTGGTTCTGGGTGGATATCAACGATGAAATTGAGTATCAAACCAGTGGATCTTTGAAATTTATTTTTACCTCTTGGCGCTGGGCGACAACTGTTTATTGTTTTTTGGGCACACTCGCCTTTATCCCTTTTTTGGGTTGTGCTTTTTCTGGCAATATGCTGAAGACTCCCTATTGTCGTGTCTGGTTCGAGGCTCCGTTGCTATTCAAAGAATATTTTCATGCTAACAGCAAGGCTGAGTTCTTAGGTTTTCTTGGCATAACTAGTTTAGTAATTTATGTGCTTTACTTGAGCTATTTTGTTCTGATTAAGCTGGGCAAGCAGGGACGTTCAGCCACACCACAGTAACTGTCGTTGCACCACCATACGCCCTACTCTTAAAAAAATGGATTCCATTGGCAAGCGACTAGAACAATACACCGCTAAACGCCCCCAAGAAGTCCTAATTGTAACGGTGGAAATTGTCGATGAGCAAGATACAATTGCTATTTTCAAAGGCTTTTCCAGTTCTTTGATGCGCCCAACGGCATTTGATGCAGATGTACCAGTTCTACCAGATGGGGCAAACATCCTCAACATTGACCGAGTAGCCAGTCCTTACAATCCTGAAGCACCCCTTTATATTCAACAAGGACTCTCTTGGGAAGCTATGGAAGCTCTATTATCAGAAGTAGGTGTTTAACTAATTACTAATTCGTAATTCGTAATAATCTTCTCCAATGAAAAGTAATTTATACGAAAAGATTGTGTATAATCACTAGCCACACCACTGAATTTATCAGTTAAAGTGGTTTCGGTTAAGTCTTCTTTACACCAAGTAGTTGGGTATAGTATCAATGTTTGAGCGTGATGCACTAGTGGCACAACTGGGCGATCCGTACACTAACCAGGTAGTTTCCCGCTTTACTCGTTTTGCATACATTCGTGATGAGTTACTTGAGAAGATAGGAGCCAGCGCGCTCAATGAGACTTGGGGCAATAACAATTTTGTGTTGAAGTTCTACCTTGCGGTTCACGTTCTCTGGAGCATCGAACAAGGTAATTTTACCCATAGTGCTAATCAACTATATGTAACGGCAGGTCATTTACAAACAAGGTACGGCACTCCGATTTATTTAGTTTTTGAGCAAAATAAAGTCAACCAACCACCTTGGTATTTAGTGACTGCTGGTTCTCAAATTTCTGCGTCTGAATTGCCAGTTCCCCCTGAAATTCCAGAACCTTTGATGATTAAACCAGGCGCGGAAATTGTGATGATGCATGATCATATCCTTACTGATCATCCAGATCGCATTCCGTTTCTTGCTAAAACACCCAGGGTTGCTCAGATGTGTGCTATTGCAGGATCTATACAATGGTCTATCAATCGCAACTTGCAGTTTTCATACTGGTACTACGGCAAGATGCACTATCTAGTACCGCTCTATCTACAGACCCGCGAAGACATAACCCATGCCCCTGATGCAATTGCGCCGATACAAATCAATGCCAATAGTCTATTAGTTCGGACTGTGCTAGAGCCACACATGGCATATGCAAAAGCTCGTGTAGCTGTCAAACGCCATGATCAACTTCCTTCTTGGTTACTATCAGCATGGCAGCAATACGCAGAGCAAACGTCTGAGGCTACGCTTGAAGATCCCGAAAATGCAGATGGAGTATCTGTTGAGAGTGCAAGCGCGGCATAACAACCTCAATGCGGCGGACTGACGAAACTTGTTGATGCTGACTTCAAGACTATTTGTCGCCGCTGATTGGGAACGTTAGCCCAGTAACTCTTCTGTTGGGGCGTAGTGAGAGGTTATCTGTAAGTTGCAATGCCTAAATCGTGCTTATCCCCTCGAAACCTTGGGATCAGCAGACCAAGGTTTGCTACTATCAAAGCAATGAATTGAAAGGCGTTCATGACACTATCAATTATTGCCGAACCTGCTCCTCTAAAATCGAATGAGGATGGTGTAGTTCTTGTCGGCAAAACCCGCGTCACATTGGACACTGTGGTTGCTGTCTTTAAGCAAGGCGCGACAGCAGAGGAAATTGTTTATCGCTATCCGTCGCTCAATTTAGCTGACATTTACGCTACGATCGCCTTCTACCTCAATCATCAACCGGAAGTAGAAGCCTACTTGCAACAGCGATGGCAGCAATCACAAGAGATTCGGGCAATAAATCAAGCGAATTTTGACCCACAAGGCTTACGCGATCGCTTGCTTGCGCGCAAAGCAGCACAGGAAGCATGTTAAAATTCCTTGCGGATGAAAATTTCGATAATACGGTTGTTAGAGGATTATTCCGCCGTAGCCCGGAAATCGACGTCGTTCGTGTACAAGACCTTGGGTTATCAGGCAAAGATGATCCAACTATCCTGGATTGGGCAGCCCAAGAAGGACGTATCCTGCTTACCCATGACGTTTCTACAATTACTCGCTATGCATACGAGCGAGTTAGGCAAGGTCAGACCATGCCAGGAGTTATCGAAGTCAGCCTAGATACACCGGTCGGACGGGTCATTGAAGATATTCTTGTACTTGTAGAGTGTAGCCAGGAGGGAGAACTAGAAGGTCAAGTTCAGTATCTACCCTGGTAAAGCGGTCTAACAAAGCGATGAAGCGGACACCAAAAGCCGTTGGTGTGGATGCAAAGAATATCTGCTGCCGATCATCTTAGCCGTTATTCTGAAGAAAGCAAGCTATCTGAAACTATCTTCTCTACGAGACGCTGCGCGAACAATTTTAAATAATTATTTTGACTTTTAAATTTACAAAATGTCCCGTTCTGGATACACACTCCCAGTATTTGCCTGCGCTGCGGCCGTTGCAGCTTTACATTGGTTACGCGATCGCCAACCCCTAACTTTAGCATCTATAGATTTGATTGAACCCGCTCAAATCGCAGAAATCCCCATTGAACAGGTAGCAGGACTATCTGAGAATACAGCTTTAGCGATCACTCGCAGCGATCCTGGTGATAATCTCGATTTAACTAAAGATACACCGATTTGGGCATTGGTGGAATGGCGAGAACAGGGTGATGATGCAGTAATTATTAAAGGTGGGGAAGGAATTGGCAGACAAATGAATGCTGACGACAAGCCTGCTATTTATGCATACGCTCAAAGGCTTTTGCAAGAGAATTTGCAACGGATGCTAGCACCTGGGGAAAAAATCACGGTGACAATTATTTTACCCGAAGGGCGATCGCTTGCTGTTCGGACTTCAAATTCTGCTTTTGGTGTGGTTGAAGGACTTTCTCTTTTAGGCACAACCGGTATTTCTCAACCTTTAAGTACACCAGATCAGCTTGCAGTTTTTCGGGCGGAATTACAAAATAAAGCCAGTCGTTTTGAGAGTTTAGTATTTTGTATCGGAGAGAATGGCCTAGATTTGGCGCGTAAACTAGGGATTAATCCTGAACAATTAGTCAAAACTGCTAACTGGCTTGGCCCAATGTTAGTAGAAGCTGATGTGCTGGGTGTAAAAGAAATCTTATTATTTGGCTATCACGGTAAGCTGATGAAGCTAGCTGGGGGGATTTTTCACACCCATCATTACTTAGCTGATGGACGGCGGGAAATTTTAGCAGCCCACTGTGCGATCGCAGGTTTAAAATCACTAGATATCCAAGCTGTGTTTAACAGTGCAACCGCTGAAGCAGCACTAACACACCTAAAATCCCTAGATGCTGCAACTGGTAGTGATTGGGTAAATAAAGTTTACAGTGCGATCGCCGAAACTATCGATGTTCGTTCCCAAGAATACATCCAAAGTCATAGCGAAAGCGGCACAAGAGTAACAGTCTGTGGCTCTATTCTCTTTGATCGCGATCGCAAAATTATCGTGAAGAGTAAAACTGCTGGTCTGTTGATGGGAAAATTATGTTAATTTATTATGAATAATCGTAAACAATCCAAAAAAATAATCCTTTAAGTAACCACTCTCGGGTAGATTTATCGTTTTAATACCATCTCCAACTTCGGGGTTTGACAAATGCACGTAAACGAGCGTTTGTCAACGCTTTCTATACTATTGTCAGCCTATCCAGGCTGGATAATAGCATCACCATAGACCACAAAGCATCTATTTATCCTTAACAGATATAACACTCCCGTCATGAATACAGCGGTGACTCTACCAACAGAACAAGCGCCCCAAACATTAGAAACTTTTGGGCGGCTTGATCGCCAATTGATTGTAATTCTGGATTTTGGCTCTCAATATTCTGAGCTGATTGCCCGTCGCATCCGCGAAACTCAAGTATACTCTGAAGTTTTGTCCTATCGCACTACTTCTGAACATTTGCGCCAACTCAATCCTAAAGGAATCATCCTCTCAGGTGGTCCAAGTTCAGTTTATGGTGATAAAGCTCCCCATTGCGATCCAGAAATCTGGAATTTGGGAATACCCGTTTTGGGTGTTTGCTATGGGATGCAGTTGATGGTAAACCAACTCGGTGGGGAAGTGGCAAAGGCCGATCGAGGTGAATACGGCAAAGCCTCATTATATATCGACGATCCCACAGATTTGCTCACTAATGTTGAAGATGGCACTACCATGTGGATGAGTCATGGAGACTCAGTTATCCAAATGCCATCAGGGTTTGAATTGCTGGCACATACAGAAAATACTCCTTGTGCTGCCATTGCTGACCATAAAAGGAAACTTTACGGCGTTCAGTTCCATCCAGAGGTGGTACATTCTGTTGGTGGTATAGCATTAATCCGTAATTTTGTCTACCATATCTGCGATTGCGAACCCACTTGGACAACAGCGGCTTTTGTCGAAGAGGCAATTCGAGAAATTCGCGCCAGAGTTGGTGAAAAGCGGGTGCTGTTGGCGCTGTCTGGTGGAGTGGATTCTTCTACCCTGGCTTTCTTACTATACAAAGCAATTGGCGAGCAACTGACTTGCGTGTTTATAGATCAAGGCTTTATGCGAAAATATGAGCCAGAGCGATTAGTAAAGCTGTTTCAAGAGCAGTTTCACATTCCTGTTGAATATGTTAACGCCCGCGATCGCTTTTTGGCTAAAGTTGCTGGGATCACAGATCCTGAAGAAAAACGCCGCCGCATCGGACACGAATTTATCAGTGTATTTGAGGAAACATCCAAGCGCCTCGGTCACTTTGACTATCTAGCTCAAGGAACTCTTTATCCAGATGTGATCGAATCTGCGGACACCAATGTTGATCCCCAAACTGGTGAGCGGGTAGCGGTGAAAATTAAGAGTCATCACAATGTTGGTGGTTTGCCCAAAGACTTAAGATTTAAATTAGTGGAACCTCTGCGGAAACTATTTAAAGATGAAGTCCGCAAACTTGGGCGTTCCATTGGTTTACCAGAAGAAATTGTTCAACGGCAGCCTTTTCCTGGGCCTGGTTTAGCAATTCGTATTCTGGGGGAAGTTACATCTGAGCGGTTAAATATTTTGCGTGATGCCGATTTGATTGTGCGGCAAGAAATTAACCAACGCGGTATGTATCATGATTTCTGGCAAGCATTTGCTGTATTGCTGCCAATTCGTAGTGTTGGCGTTATGGGGGATCAACGTACTTACGCTTACCCCATTGTTTTGCGGATTGTTACCAGTGAAGATGGCATGACTGCTGATTGGGCGAGAGTGCCTTATGATGTCCTGGAAGTGATTTCCACACGAATTGTGAATGAGGTGAAAGGGGTGAATCGGGTGGTTTATGACATCACCTCTAAGCCACCTGGAACCATTGAATGGGAGTAATCAAGTTTTGATTGGACTTAACTAAAAGCTCATTACTTTTTGCTATGGTTCGGATTACTTGCAGGAGTTTAGATTCACATACAGCAGTTTGCAAGTTAATAGTTAGGTGTATTACTTCTGACTCATAATTCCTGACTGGATCTGGAGCGTCTTCGTCTCCGTTTCAATAAGCTTGCGTTAAGGGTTATTGGTGTAGATAATTGGTCTTTCAAGACGCGCTTGATCGCGTCTCTACATCTAGGTTTTGAACTTATCTGAACTATATTCATTTAAAAATGACAATGCTGACCTGACTCGTTTTAAGACTCGGCATTGTCTATTTTTTTTTACTTTTTTCAAGCTCCATCAAAATCCAAACCTGTTAGTAATAAAGCAGTCAGTAGTTAGCAAGATTATTTTTGAACTTAAACTATTCGTTAAAGTTCATTTTTTAATGTAAAGGAATTTAAACATTAACATAATTTTATCCAGTCAATAATTATAAATGCCAGTGAATAATTAAGCATCAATTGGATGGTGACTAGACAAATTGAGTTATTTTCTAGGAAAATCGGCGCGATCGCAGTAAAATTACCAATGGTATGGTGACAGAGAAAAAACAAGCAGCTCAAAATTAGAAATACATTTCATTCGATCAACATTAATGGAGGTGTTATGGAACCTGCCCTTCCCCTTGCTAGCTTAAACATCCTCGTAGTTGATGATGATGATGATAGCCGCTTTTACATTACTACTGTGTTGGAAGCTGATGGAGCCACCATTATGGCAGTTGAATCGGCAGCGGTAGCATTGAAAGTATTAGCTGAGTTGCAACCAGATGTCTTGATTTGTGATATTGCTATGCCTGATGAAGATGGCTACACCCTTATCCGCAAGATCCGGGCACTAAAGCCTGATATTTATGGAAAACTTCCAGCGATCGCCTTAACTGCTTATGGTGATAGCGAGTATCGTAGCCGCGCTTTGGAAGCGGGTTTTCAGACTCATGTGGCTAAACCAGTCGATCCAGGAGAACTAGTTGCGATCATCGCAGATTTGGTTGCTTCTTATAAGAATTAACACAAAGATGCAGTTATTTGTTGGTCGTTATTTGTTATTTACCTCATCTCTTATTATCGTATTTTTTAAACGAAGAAATCAAGGTTATAAAACATCACTTTTGGCAAGGTATTGGTTTGTGAAAAAAATGTCAGTAATAATACAATATGCTTGGGTTCAGGCTAGATCCCCCCTAATCCTTCTTTTTAATGAGCGAATTAGAGCAAGTCTTTTTTATTCTCTAAAAGGGGCTGTTTTACACTTAAACAAGGCGTGATTTAGAATTTATAAGACTACTTTGCTTCAGTTTCAAAGCTAATTTGCTCAGACTTATATGCTGGTGGCTCGACGTGAATTAAAATTCTCACTGGACGAAATCGTTCTTCTAATCGGCTTTCTACTTCTTCGGTGATGTGGTGGGCGGTTTCTACGTCTGATGCATCCACTATTAAATGCATTTCAATGAATACTTGACGACCAAGAACGCCGCGAGAAGCGATCGCATGACAGTTAATTACGCCTGGAACAGAAGTAGCGATCGCATGTATTGCTTCTGGTGCGATCGCCATTTGATCCACAAGCCAAGGCAAATTCTCTTTTAAAACTGACCAGCCACTCCAAAATACCAATAAGGCGACAGGAAAAGCTAACACCAAATCCATCCATTGATAACCTAGCCAAACTCCTATCAAGCCACCAATTACAGAGATTGTTACCCAAATGTCGCTCATGGTATGTGTCGCATCAGCTATAAGAATTGAGCTACCTACCCGCTTACCCACAGCACGTTCATAAAAGGCCACAAAAATATTCACACCCAGCACAATTAGTAATAACCACAACTCAGGTGGCGATATTTTTATCGGTTCACCACCACCTTTGAGAATTCGTTCGATTGCTCCTTGCAGAATTTCAAAACAGGCTATTCCTAAAAATGAGGCTATTCCTAGAGCGCCCACAGCTTCAAACTTGCTGTGTCCATAGGGATGCTCGCGATCGGGTTGTGGAGAAGAAAATTTACTCGCAATTAATCCTAAAACGTTGTTGGCGCTATCTGTCACACTATGCAAGGCATCAGCTAGCAAACTCAAAGAACCTGTCCAGTAGCCCACAAGTGCTTTCAATCCCATTACAAACAGGTTGAGCAATAGAGTAATAATTAAAACCTTTTTTACTTCAGCGCGGTTATCGTAAGTCATAGATAATTTATCACATCAAGTTCTATGACTTCTAATGTAGACCTCAAAATCCAAATAAACACAAATAAAGTGTATCAAAGTCTTACGCAGTAAGAGCTAAGTCTCTCTATAGCCTCTATGTTTTAGATCGATTTCTTGAGATTCTTTTTAACTAACAACAGCTACAAGTTGGATAGACATTAGTAATGGCTTTATAAATAACCGCGTATTTTTAGCATTAATTTTTAAGTAATATTTTAATGAACTTTGTTATTAATACATCAACTGAGATCGTATTGAATTGTCTTCAAAGATATTATGACGATCATGGCATCACTGTGCCATTTAACTGAGATTTTGCGAGATTTACTGAAAACTGGATATTTAATTACTCGTGAAGATGTAGCGGCGTTAAGTCCTTACATGACGAGTCATATCAAGCGTTTCGGCGACTATCTGATAGATATGGAGACTGTGCCCAAAATGTTGGATGAGGTTGGGTTTTTTGCTCTGGCTTGGAGTGTGAAAGGCAAAGACGGTAGGTTCGCAGTTTTCAACTTGAATACGCCTGATGTCTGTGGTGCTTTGGGATGTCTGTATACTGGTTACTGGCTCAGAAAGGACAAACCAATTACTCAGGTATTCTTGAGTTACTTGAATCCCAACCTGCCACCAGATAAGCATTTGTTGTCAGTGGGAGAGAACCGAGGTCAGGCATTACCGTGCATTAAGGTACTACAAACCGAGCAAGAGCAGCTACGCCAATTGAATTTTTGTTTCAATGGCACCGGCTATCAACTTGCTGATAGTCAGCTTTTCACTAATAGTAAAAATTCTCAAATAGGTGCGCCTGGGTCTGGTAAAACCTACTCAACCATAGACTGGATGTTAGAAAGTGCTATGCAGCAAGGTTTTCCGATTTTACTCTACGACAAGAAGGGCGACCAACTACGACTCCATGCACCCCTAGCTGCACGTTATGGCTATAAAGTACGAGTATTTGCCCCCGGTGAATCCTTTAGCGGTGTGATCAATCCTTTGGATTATATGCGTGATGCACGCGATGGGGTAATGGCAGGAGAAATTGGACAAGTGATTAACCGCAATGTTTCCAGTGGTGGTAAAAGTGATGAGTTCTTTGCTAAAGCCGGGGACTTGTTAGCTAAAGCACTTTTACAGTTAGTCAAGGGTTCACCTTACCCAGATATGGTGATGCTTTATGCTGTGCTGCGGTTGCCAAAACTTGTACAGCGCCTTGACCATGCGGTACAGTCCAAAAGGTTGGATGAATGGGTGGCGACTTCATTTATTCAATTTTTGAGTGCCAAGGATGCAGAGAAGACTATTTCGGGGATTTTGACCACAACAGCAGGTACTTTCTCATCTTTCATCCAAGCTGATTTGCTGAGGGCATTTATAGGGAAATCGGATATTCCCACTAAGCTTGAAGGTAGAGAGATGGTGGTGTTCAAGCTAGATGATGAACGCCGCAGTGTGGTTGGGCCTCTGCTGGCGGCGGCAATGCACTTGATGATTGTCGGTAATTTAAGCCGTCCCCGCAAAGACCCGTTGATTATTTCTTTGGATGAATTGCCATCAATTAAGCTGGACAGATTACCGCAGTGGATTAATGAATATCGTTCCAACGGTGCCTGCTTTATTCTGGGTATCCAAAGTTTAGAGCAACTTTACGATATTTATGGGGATAAGATGGGGAGTGCGATCGCTTCTGCGTGTAGTACTCATGTTTTGTTCAATCCTGGTAACTACAAAACGGCTGAGGATTACTCAAAGCGTTACGGTGAGAAGGAAGTGCTGATTAAAAATCGTACCACTGGGCGATCGCTTGGCGGACAAATGAGCCGTTCAATTAGCTGGAGTGAGAATTTACAAAAAATGCCCGTAATCAGTGCTGACGAAATTTTGAAATTTCCTCAAGGTAAGTGCGTAATTACCAGTCCTGGTTATAGTTCCGAGGGACAAGCTTCTATTCCTTATCCTTTAATTATTCCCGTGTCCAAAGCCGATGAAAAACGGGCGCATGATAGTGAGGCTCTTTGGGATACACAAGTTAAACCTGCTTTAGAAAGTCAGGTGATAATTCCTGATATTAAAACGCTAACACAAGCATTACATGAACGGATTGAGTCAGCAGCGCGGATGTTGCCATTACCAGAGGAAGATGTAGCACCTGCACAGGAGTCTAGTAGCAGTGAAACTGATGTTTTAGAAAATTTCCCAACACGAGTTTATCAAACACCCGGATTGCAAGGATAAGAGGCTGGTAGCTTTTAATAAGCGAAATATTGTTGGATATCTTGTTGCTCACTGCGTATAATCTTCAGTTGTTTGCTGGTAGATTTAGGCAGCCTTCCTTAGCTTTTTTAGGTTGTGTTAACCCCGTTTAACTAAGTATTATAAAGTGCCGCGGCTGTAATTTTCTAGAGCATTAAAGAGTTACAATGTTGCAGAGCCTAAAAAGTGTAATTTATACGCGCAACAGCTTACTCCTTCGGAAATTGACGAATGTATTGAAATTAATTTGTAAAAAATTAATGCTGAATCTTAGCAAGACAATATCACCTTTTACCCTTAACTTTTTTCAATGCCGCTTGTCGTACTTCTGCATTGAGCAAATAACCAAAACCCACCTTTTCTAAACGCAGCACAAATTCCTCTCGTGTATTGCCCAATTTCCTAGCTGTAGCATCCAAATTCCAATTATGATCTGCTAACTGACTCAGCAAATAAACTCGGCGAGTCTGCATTCCTGATAAGCGATAAGTCTTCAAATACTCCAATTCACCATTCTCTCGAATAATCGCTTCCCCAATATGATTTTCTTCGTTGGGGTTGAGGTCAGTAATAAATCTTTGTAACATGAACGAACCAGCAGTATAGACTTTTTGGGAAATTAACTTGCGTCCTAACAGTCCCTCTGCCATGAAACCCTGAAACGATGCCCAATCTGAACGCATATTTTGTACTGCTGCTCTCAAAGCTGTTAAATCATTAATTTTTGACTCATCTAAAGATACACTCATAGTCAAAGTAGTATCGTGCAGTAAAGCGTATTGGTACAATAACTCACCATAGAAATCTTCTAACAAGCTATTGTGCAAAAGTCGATAGTCCTCTGGTGTCGGTACTACAAAAGCTGATGCTAATGCTTCGGCAACAAATACCAATACCCCAACCTGTCGAGAGTGAATTTCAAATACCCGCAAAGCATCTTCAAGTCCAGCAATGTAACGTCCACTAAAAGAGCTTTCCATTCGGCTACCCAGCCCATGAGAAAGGGCATACTTAGAATATTCACTCCAGGCGATATCAGGGCCAGAGAAAAACATTGATAAAAAGCCTTCCATTGCCAAGTGCAGTGGCAAAAATCTCAGTTGATTACTAGATTCCCGCTTCACCATCCGGTGCATTAAGCGGACACTGGCGCAACCATAGTTTAGCTGTTTACCATCTGTTTTAAAAAGCTGTCCCCCAAAAGCCCCCACAGGACTGCCGTCATTAGTCCAAGACAACACTAGTCCGTGAGGAACATAGGAAAAATATTTCATTCCTGGTGCTGTCATTTCTCCTGTTAAGGAAACAACTGTTAAATCCTCATCGTAGCTACGACGCAGCAAGCGCAAGTCGTTACGTACTTGATGGCGCAATAATGGCACAATCCGCACTGCTCCCCGTATTTGAGAAGGAGCAATTTCTAGTCCTTTAAGTGATATGTCTGCTAACAGATTGCTTTTGGATGCCATAAGATGGTGTGTCTATTTTTATTAACTTTAAGCAACACCGTATTTGGTATAAGGACGTTTGTATGGGGGATGCAAGCCTAAAACAATATCTGAAGCTGGAACTCCTCTTTCCACTAGCTCTTGAGCAATATCGGCTTCTGTCATGTTGTGCTGAATCCAAATTTTATTATCTTTAATGTCTAAATGAATGTAACAGGCATAAATACGATTAAACTCTTGCCAACCAATATCTAGAATTTGATAGTGATCGTGTTCTGTATCAAAAATGAGTTGACATTCAATATTTGGTTCGTTTGGGGGGTTTGGGGTGGCGTGGGCGATTAATAATTCGCGCACAATTTGGCGATATTTGGCTAGTTTTTCCATTCGATTATCTCCTCTGTATTCGGTTTATATGCTATTATTTTTAGGGCATAATGTGATATTGCCGCTTGAGTAAAACGCTCCTGAAAAAAAGTATTAAAAATATCAATAGGAACAGCTAAATAGAGGATGCGATCGGGTTCAGTCATTTCTAAGGCAAGGCGATAGTTGAGAAACTGGCCTAGTGCATTATGAAAGTCAGTAATGACGGAGGGATTGATAAAGCTTTTAACTTCTACAGCAATTTTCTGCTCATCTTTTTCAGCAGCAAATACTTTTTCAGCAGCAAGATCAATCTCTAGTTTAACGCGCTCGATGCGAATGATTAATGGATCGCTAGTAATTGTCCATCCGTCTTTGATTAAGGCTTGCTTGACGGCTTGGTGGAATAGGTCTTTGGCCATAGTGGAATATTGACAACGGTTTTCAACTATATGAGGTACACCTATACCTTACAGCCTACACCCTTAACATTTGCTTGACTCGCTCTGCTAAATATGCTTCCAGTTCAGCTAAAGATGCAGAACCTTCAGCAAACCGGGCAAAGCCCAACATCGTAGGTAAATCTTCTGCATCTCGTAATCCTACTGTGGGAATTGCGGGACTCAGGGGGTGTAAAGAAAAGTCATCGGCGTTGTAAACAGGATTGCAATGAATAATGGAAGTTTTTTGTTTCGGGTCTAAACGATCGCGATATACACGTAGAATTTCCGATGCTCCACAGGGGGGGTCGTTTTCCCAACCATCGGTGACAAGTACTACTAAATCTGCGCCCCAGTCCAAAGCATCCAGTAGGGGAGTAGCTAGGTCTGTTTGTCCACGAGGTAGAATCAGCAGTGGATCGCTGGTTGATGCTGTCCAAAAAGCTTGGTATTCCTGGGATGCTGCTTTTAGTAAGTAATGAGTAGCTAAGGCTACCCCTAAAGGACGACGATGTTTTTCGGCTGAACCGGAACTGGAGTAGCTGCAATCTAGGATTGCGGCTACTCGTCCTAGTTTTAGAGGTGATTTTCTTAATGTGAAGGCAGCAGATTTCTCTAATGCTTGGTTTAAAATATCCCACTGCTGTTTGCGAGTCTCCAATGGCAAAGATAGGATATATAGTGCCAAACGAGTTAGGGGGAGACGACCTAAATTAATGTCGATTTCTACTTCTGTGCGGTTGGCTGAACTTTGAAATCGCAATTTTTCATTCAAGGTCATTTGTTCTTGAATACGGGATAAAAAGACCTCTCGTTTAATTCCGTGTTTTGCTGCTAAACCTTCGGCAACTGTAAAGGGTAACTGATAAACTGCTTGAGCGCTATAGTGTGCTTGGCGAAATGTCTCGAATAGCTCTGTTTGATAAACTTGCTGTTTCCATTTACCAAAGAGAAAATTACCTAATTCCCCTGGTAGGGTGAGGTGAGCATGGGAGGCTATAGCTCGAAATTTAGAGCGATACTTCACAGCATCAAAGTTAATATCACGTTTTTGCTGGAGATAATCACGAGCGATCGCTCTGCTACGACGATTATTAATACTTCTTTTCCGTAATTGTTGCAATACTTCCCAACCCCGTTGTGGTGGTAAGGCTGTTAATGCTGCGGCAATTAATGCACCTTCTTCTTGTCGATGTTCAGGGGGTGTATGTTTTCCTGTTGCTAGTAATTTGAGGATAATCTGCGCTTGGTTGAAGTGGTTAATTCCTGCTGCCAATGTCCGGGTATAGAGTAAGCGGTAATTACCTAAAATATAGTCGTGCAAAAAGTCAATAGATACGCGCTGCCCGTAACCATCACCATAGAATTCACGCTGTCCTGTGCAGGAGAGGCAGGCATTAATAAACATGACTAAATCTTCCCTTGCCACTTGCTGATGCTGGTTCGCCCGATTAATGTCCATTGTTGGCATAGTGGCTTTTTTGAAGGGGGTACTGTTCGGGGAATGACGACACGACAAGCTAGGATAGCGTTACAGGCTAGGTTCGGAAGTCGCACCAAAGTCCCGCAAACAGTATTAACGACTATTTTAAGTTCTAGATTAGAAAATAGCTAGAGAAATCCGACTTAAATCTTACTCAGTATACTGAGGCTCTAACCTCTATGACGTAAAGCTTCGATTTTCTCAGCTTTTCAAAAATTAAATAGGAATCCTATAGTAGTTAAAGTAAGTCTGCAAATTCATGAGACACGTCCTGAATTTCCTTATATACAACTTGCATAGGTAACTTTGATGGCGCTAATAGACAGCAAGTGCTATTTATCGACATTATTTTGCCATACCTCTTTGATAAACTTTTTGAACTCTTCTAGAATCAGAGGTAAATCACTATCAATTTCTTGGGTTTGTTGCCCATTTGTAATTGAACGAAACAGACGACGACCTCGACTATCAAAACCAATTTTATTCGCAACTGCCATAAAGATTGAGTAATCTTCTGGTACTGGTAAATCTCCACCTTTGCGCTGAAGAATCAAAAAGCTGGTGATAATTCCCAACCCACATTCTACCTGAAAGTTTTCTGTAGGTAACTGAATGGAAGCAATTAGCAAAGCCATATCTTTTAATAGCCATTGGCGAAAGTGTGCTTGGTTAGATGAAGACAGAATTCCATTAGATACCAAGATACAGACTATTTCACCAGGTTGCAATTGATTTAAACACTGTTCTACAAATAAGCACTCTTGTTCTACTTGGGTTTTCAACTTGGATGTAATCACGTAGTTTCCATCTCCGTGTTTTATCCATTTATAAGCCATCTCAAATCGGGCTAGTTCTGAATCGGAAGTGAGATTAATTTTGCAATAGGGAGGATTGGCAATGGCTACAGTAGGCAAGGAAATTGGCAGAGGAGGATTACTGACACAATTTTGAAATAGTTGTTGCCATTCAGCAATTTGAATTTTCATCAAAATAAACTTCCTTGCAACATATTTTCTGCTTTAGTATTTTCGTATTTGATACCATTAATTAGCAAACTATTATTTAGCTTCGGTTTAGGTGTTGATGCGGGAGTTTCATACTTTAAATTTGGTCGGATAAAAGAAATCCCCTTGCCAGTCAGGGTGTCTCCGATGACTAAATCTCCGCCCAAACTAGGAATAGGCAATGCCAAGTAGGGAGCGTAAAGCATGAAGTTTAAACTTGCTATTTTTATTAGTAGTGAATCCCACTCCCAGCCTGTTAAACTGATAGCATAATTGGACATTTCCAATGCTAATCGTCCTGTACCAAGTGCTGGTTCATATATATGAAATGGTGCTATTGCAGCAGAACTCTCAACTACTGCAATAGCCATTATCCTGGCTGTCCAAGTAGGAGTAGGATAGAATTTAGCTCTTTGCCCGTAACGATTAGCAGCTAACAAATGACCAAAGTAATCGAAGGGACAAGAAATCAAAAGCTTCAGTTCTAGTTCTTGAATAAGACGATTACTCGCACCGTTACATCCCTCTGGCTCATAAGGCAATTTAGCAATGCTGGGATGCCCTAGAGCATAAAGTAACCAGTCAGTGAAATAGGGAATAAATCTGGAAGGACTGCCACATCCACCTGTAGGAATAGATTGCAGACAGCTTGAGAGCATCTGTAAAACTTGAGGATGTCCTAAGTCTAAAAAGTCAGTTTGTGGTATTTCTTTAGGTAGCTCTCCAGTTTCCATTGTCCATCGCCATTGCTCCCACCTACCTTGATATTCATCATCTAATTTCAGTAGTTTTGATAATAGCCATCCATGTTCAAAATTTGATTTTAGTACCATTGGGATTATCTGTAACAAGCATTTACCAATGGCAGAGGCATTAGCCTCTTAAATCTTGACTTCTGGAATAGCTTCTAAATTGACCATTGACGATAACTCAGGAATGACTATGTTTGATTGTGATTTTTCATCTTGAGGTTTAGTCAGTAGTTTAATTAACCATTTTTCAGTCTGCATCTGATCCTTTTTATTCCAGCGTACATTTAATCTTTGGGCTGGTTTAACAGGATGTAATGCTAAAACTACGAGTTGTATTTGGTTAGGAGTAACTGAGTATTGTCTAGCCGTAGTCCACAACTTTACCCGGTCTTGCCAGCTTAAATATGGATGGCGTATAGCCCATTCATAAAGCCTGGGAATACCTTGCTTAAATGCTATATTTGTTAATACTTGAATAAAGTGCTTGTTGTCATTAATTGCAAGAGGTGCAATAACTGGATTATCGACTAGTAACTTTTTCCGAGATTTAAAAAGTTCCGGTGCAAGTTCCTGTATTTGATCAACCCACTGAGCAATTTGAGGATAGGCATTTAATAAAGGTTCTATAGTCAGTCCTAAAAATAGTTGTTTCATCACCAAAGAGAAGTTATCTGCAACTATAGAGTCAAAGCCAGAGCGATTTGGATGATATTTTTGACTGGGTAATAGGAGTTGTTGCTGTGTTTTAGTAATTTGTTGAATATCGGCAAGATTAATTACTGGCATGGTGGAGAGAATATAACATCTCTCCCATGCAGCGGTAAGCTGCAAATTAATTATACGTACAGCCAAGATACAAGAATTAGCTGTCAATCAAGGACATACATCTATTCGTCAGGCAGTCATTGATTACAGTATATTATATTTAGAGATCGATCAGATTGTTCGGCGGTTGATTGCTATGCACTCAGCGATAGTACGGCTAATATCAGGTAAATAAAGCACATCTAATAATAACTGTAAAATTACTGCACTAAATCTGAAGCAGTATTGTATTGTCACTTTGGATATTATTCAGTCTATTAGAGCAACAATTATCGTTAGCCAAAGGCTTTGGCGTACCCTTACAGGGAAGCAAGCTACACGTAGCGTCTCTAAGAGTTGCCATCGCTCCGTTTTATTTTTATTGCTCTCATTACTTCTTTATTTGTTACAAATGTTGTTTTTCTGCGAAAGGCGATCGCCAACTCCATATCTTGAGGAAGATATTGTGGATGGAGTGTCAATATGATCAATCCTCTACTTCCGGCTCACCAATTGTCTTCTGTGCGCCATGACGAATATGGAGAATTCTCACCGTTGGAACAGGCTGATCTTCAAGAACCGTAAATAGAATACGATAGGTTTGTTTTCCTTGCCCGTAAAGAAGCTGACGAATTTCTTGACTAAAGAAGGCATCCTCTCGAGCGATTGGACAGCGCCGAGGCATTTCTTGCAGAGAGACGATTGCTTTAATCAGCCCTTGATACCAGAGTTGGGCGCGTTCATCTGTGGTAAACTGAGAAAAACTTAAGAATGCAGCATCCGCTTCGGCTTTCGCAATGCTAGAGAAATCAATGCGGTACGTCATGCTTCAAGAGACAACCCATATTTCTGATTTTGTTCAGCAATGAAGTCCTCTAAACTCGAAAATTGTCCTTGCTCAAAATCATCAAGCCCACGTTGGATTCCCTTTAAAGCCTCAAAAAAATCTTGATCGTCCAAACTCAGTCCTAAAGTCAGCACCGCTAGCGCCATTTGCGAAATATCTTGTCCAGTACTTTCAGCACGCTGTCGCAGCAGTGCCTCAACTTTCGGTGGCAGATCAAGTGTAATGGACATTGTGAGTTTTCCGAGCGTGATACTGGTTTTATTATAGCGATGCCTGCGGCGGGCGTAGCTGCGGCATCTCATAGATTGGGTAAAGCGGACTGCTTCTTATTAAAACATTAATCGTTCAATGAAAATTATAGACGTTAAGATTAAACAAATTGTGTCCCAAATTCTTATGGAGTTTCTGGGATGAATAGTGGCTTAACTTATGAGCAAGAAACCTTTGTGCAAGATAGTATTCCTGTTAGATTGGGAAAATTGGCAACTAATTTAGCACGGATAAGTCAACTTTTCAGTGACTCTACGGATGAGGATGTGGTCAAAAGCCTGATTAGAGAGACTATGTATTTTATTGAGTGGATAGGCCCAGATATAGATATTGACAATGCTTTTGAGTTAGCAAACTACTCTAGCCACCAGCTGTAACGCTCTCATAATTTGATGCCCAAAACTGTGGATAGCAATCAAGGGACTGGAATATTCCCACAACTGTTGATAGCCTGGTGGAATTGGTTCTCCACTGCGGGTTAAATTGGTTCTAGTTTCCAAGGCATTGTGCTGGAGGTATTGCCGCGCACTTGAGTTAATCGCTACTTTTACCATTGGTGCTGAAAATTGAGTACGGAAAGGCTGCTCAAACTTTTCTTCTGAGAGGGTTTTCACAATTACAGCTTTGCGTGTGAGTTTGCTACAAAGTGGACAACGACGTTCTTTAGGTAGCGGCTCTTTGTAGTTAAGACACCGTTTGTTCAAACAAGTCTGCTCATAGATTTGGGTCATTAAACTGTAACCACTGGTAATATGTTTAACTTCACCAAAACTAAGTTCTAGGGTTAAGTATTCCTGACAGTCATCAACTTCACTGACTTGAGAAAACAGCAATGGTAACTTCACCGGATCTGTTAGCACTGTTAGGCTGCTGGTTTCTGATTCTGTAACTGCAACTGTAAACAGTGGGCTATCTGCTGTCTGTTTTAAAATTGCTTGCTTGCTGTTCAAGTCAAGGGAGATGCACTGATAAGTCAGCATTCGTCCATTGGCATCTTGTCGTTTATAGATGGCTTGGGGATGGACTTCCCGGTGAGCAATATCCTCTGAGATTTCCTCTAGTTCTTCCCCAGATTCTGCATCTACTAGCTTGATGGTAGTTTGGGATAAGCCACCCCGAAAGTTAACATCTTTATGGGGATAACCCTTTGCCCACAGCCCATTACGACCTTTATTTAGATGCCCTTGGGCTAACAGGAGTTTTGCTACCTCGTAAGCTGCTGTGCCAAAGTAGTGCTTGATTTTATTAGTAGGAATACCAGTTTCTGCGGCTGCACACATCAAATGTTTAGCAGCAAAGATGGGATATTCGTCATTAAAGAAGACTTCCTCAGCTTCTGGCGATACCAGCATTTCTGGATGTTCTGCTACATAGCAGTCTATGGGATTGAGAGCATTGGGAAGCAGCACTGTCAGTCCAGACTGAGAACGTCCGGCGCGACCACTGCTTTACTGGCTTCGATTACTGGTTTTAGTTTCTACATCCATGTAATCGATACAAGCAACTCTGACTCACGGTCAACGACTATAAAGATAGGAGTTGACCTGACACTGAGAGGAGGTTTACCTAAGTCTAAATAAGTAGTTACGCCCTTAACTGTTGGATACAACAGTTAAGGGTTTATTTTATTGTTTATCGCAACGCCGAGATGAAGAAAGGTTAACGCCCATCTCTCCCAAACTTTTTCGTTCTCCTGTACCATTAAAGCCAAAAAGACCTTTGCTGTAAATAAACCAAAGTTTGTCAATCTTGACTGTTGGAACATCACTTTTGTTACCCAGCAGCGCGAATAGCAGCAGACAATTTCGCCTCCCCGTAAATATACTGCCCTAAAGCATTAGCTTGACGAGACGGTGCAGCTAAATAGGAATTAATTCTAGCTTCCTTGAGCAGACGTTGAACATCGTCCCAGAAGAATTCACCACCCCCACCTGTAATAATTACATCTGTCACTCGCTCTGGCAACAAAGCTAGTACGCGACGACAAATTTCCCTAGAAAACATCTCTGTGAGATTGGGGAGAAAATCGTCTAAGTTAGTGGGTTTGCTTGCGCCTTTAGGAAGATAAAAACGCTCACCTCTGGGTTTGTTTACAGCAGAAATCAGTCCTAATGATTGACTATCAGCGTCTTCTATTTCTGCCGCAATAAGCTTATAAAAAAAGTTCATACCAAAGTATTCGCTCTTAGAAGCATCTTTAACAAACCGGAAGTTATCTACCATGACCATATTAATGTTTTGATGACCAATATCAAAAATAGCCACGGGAATTTTTGTAAAATCGGGACTGACTCTTGCTTTCTTTGGTTGAGCTTCAGTCCAGAGCAAACTACCATAACCTTCTGGCATTACGCATACCTTAGTAATATTCAAATATATGGATTCACCACGAAAGGTTATTAAATGGGGACCAGCAATCATACTAATTAACTGTGCTTTATCTAGCTCAAATTCTTTTAAGGAGAAGAAAGGTAAACCTATCACTACGGATATTTCATCTTTAAGTTTAAAATAGGCAGCACTTGCCAAAACTTTGATCAATGCAGATTCAAGCTTATATTGTCCAACACAGAGATTTGCACCAAAGTCAGATGCTAATTGACCAACAGCATAACCACTACCTTGATGTTCCATCCACAAATCCATTAAGGGGTCAGTAGCTTTAGGTTCAAAAAGACCCCCACGAGTTTGTTCAAATGAGATTTGCTTCACATTGGCAGGAATAAACACCACATTATTAGGTTCGCGGCTCACACAAGTCTTTGTGCTGGTTCTGCCTAAATCAACACTGAGAACACTGAGAATAGTTTTATTTTCAACATCGTTGGGTTTTACAGTGTTGATTTGTTTAGTTGCTTCTATTGCTTTTAAAAGACGTGCATAGTAGTCATCAGGAACAAGAATTAACTCCTCTTTTAATTGGTAGAGAACTTGGTTAGTTTGTTCCACTGCTGTTTGAAATCTATTTAAAGCATCTGCTGTTGATTCTCTATCAATCTCCCACATTAAGGAAATGAGATTTTGTTGCAATCGCACTGCCAAACGCAAACAGTCTTTTTCTACTTCATTTAATGCGTGTTGACGAGTTAAATCATTAATATGCCTTTTGCTTTCATCAGCAAATTCATAATATTTCTTCTCTAAATTTGCGTATTTATCCGTTAATTCATTTGCAACTTGTCTATGATGCTTGGCTGCTTGTCTGTCTTTTTCGCCAGTAGCATGAGCAGTAAAAGCACCTGCAACAGCACCAACCGCCGCCCCTAAAGCACCGAATAGAAGAGGAATTATAAAAATCATATAATTTTTGACTAATTATCTAGGAATGAGGAGGAAGGCAAGGAAGTTGAGAATTAGGCAACAACTTACTATCTGCTGATGTGAGTCCTAAAGATTGAGCAATAGCCACTGATTCACGTAACCGTTGCATAGCCCCTTCTATCCCCGGTGCAATTGGACGATTGCTAATTTCTTGATTAATTGCTTCTGCTTCGGACAAAAATTCTAGATTTTTCTGATGTTCATAAATCAGTTCATTTTCAATTGCTTGCAAATTCGCTAGTTCTTGCTGAGTTAAAGACTCGAAATATACTCTTACATCCTGTTTATGGTCATCAAGGATTTTGAAAAACTCGTAAACCATACCCACAGCACCAACAACACCTAAAACTGGTGCTGCTGCGGTTAAAGCGATCGCAATTGGTGGACAAGCTGCTACTACTGCTGTAGTTGCAAATGCCGTTGCACCCCCAACTGCACCACCCATGACGGTATCTTTTAATGTTGCTGTAGTCGCTTCCTGTGCAGAAATTTCGCCTCGGACTACACGCAGTGCATTAGCTAGAAGCGAAAAAGGTGCGGCTGTCACTGCACCAACAGCAGCCCCCAAAGGTGCAGCTTGAAAACCTGCTTTAACAGCACCTGCCAGGTTGTCAAACTGCAATTTGGCATTCAGTCTCATTTGTTCCTGCCAACTCATGGTTTTATCACCACGAGTGATGTTGTCTTTGGCATTCTCCCATTTGATATTGTTGGGGTTATTAGACCCTCCTTTGCTGTGGGGTTTGATATGACTAGCGTGTTTATCAGATAGATATTGTTCGGCATTACTAGCCGCAGATTTGCCGTCAACACCTGCGCGTTGAGATGGGGGAATTTTCTCTAACATTTCTTGGGCTTGCACCCTGCTTCTTGTCGGTTCACCAGGTCGAATCCCACCTTTATATAATCTACGCGCCGCACTTAAAGGTAAATCCTGTAAATTAGCGTGGTGAATGTTGGTTGTAGCAGCAGCGTTGACAGCAGAATTAGGGTGGGAATCGTCAGACATGAGTGATTACCTTTCGTATCTAGTTTATTCTTTGAAATTTGCTAATACGCTTCCATCCAATTTGACAGAAGCGTTTAGTAACATAAATTATACTCAAGACTGAAAGTTTCTACTAATACTGAGAATTGTTGGCAGTAAATTTTTACCTGACGCTCGATTACTTGAAGAGGTTGCGCTATCAACACCTTTCTTGATAGACATCTCTAAATCCAGCACCATAATCACTGCTTTAGCTAAAGCGTTAATGCTTGTATTTGCTACCTCCTGACGCAAGTAGTAAATGCGATTAGGATTGCTGATACTGCACAGTTGAGCTAATTCACTATCTTTCTTAACCCCAGAAACAATCGCAGACTTAACCCACAGCCAAGTTCTAAACTGTGTTAAGAGAGTAGCAACAATCACCATTAATGGTTCCGAGCGTGACAGTAAATCATCCAGCAGGTGCAAAACTTGATTGCTTTCTCCTTGGCGAATAGCAGATGCCAGTTGTAGGCTATTCTGAGTCTGACATGGCACTAACTCTTTTACTTCTGCAAGTTCAAGTTGTCTGCCAGTACCATAAATATACAGTTTGCGTAACTCTGTGGCTGCACGAGTCATGTCGTTACCAATTGCTTCTGCTAGATATTCCACTGCATCCTTTGACAGCACCAGCTTGATTTTTTTAGCCTGAGTAGCGATCGCCTTCTCAATCAAATCAGTACGCCAAGGTGGTATCAATGAAAACTCAAAGAACTTGGCATACTTGACAAGATGTTTGTAAATCTTCAGGCGCTTATCTACATTAGTGGCGACAAACACCAGAATTGTGAATTCAGGCACTTGAACAAGCTGCTGCAAAGTTTCCAGCTCAGTATCACCCCACTGCTTGAGGTGGCAATTTTCCACAATCACCAGTTTTTTACCACCTGTCAGGGAACGAGTGCGAGCTACACTGATAGCTTGGTCAAGGTGAGCGGCTGGAAATCGGTGATAGCAAAGTGTGAGCCATTGGGCATCAATCTCTGCTTTGTATTGGTTCAGTCGTTCCTGAATAGCGTGTTGGTCGTCGCCTGTCAGCAAGACAATCATGCTTTTACCCTCCCATTACTGCTCTTGTTGGCAGTTTTAATTAATACAGTCATTGGTTGTTGACTTTGGGTAGCTCGTTGCAGCATTTTAGCGATCGCCTCTTTACTACTCTCAAACTTCTTGAGGTAAGCTGGTGTAACCTCTAAAATTGCCTTGTCACCTTGCAATTTAACGAGATTTGCATGAGCCAACAGCTTTTGATTGCTGGGTTTAGCTGTATCCATCACAGAAAGCCAAATTTGAGCCAGGTTAGTAGTCTGGGGTGCAACTGTTGGTAACAATTTGTCATCTACAGGTTTAGCTGTCACCTTGTTTGTAGTGTATACTCCAACTGTCGGTAGCAACTTGCCGTCATGGACAGGTTTAGCAGTTAGCGTCTTGGTTGCACTGACAGGCAATAAACTGGGTATCAAGTTCAGTAAGCAAACTTCTAGCCACACAGCAGCATTTACTGTGTACCGCAGATAGTTTTCTGCTTTTTGTAACTCTGCTAGAGACAAATTCAGCGTCTCGAAATTCCAGTGATTTGCTAAAACCTTGAGTTGAGCATAGTTAATACAACCAGTTAGCAGGGATTGCTCTTGGGGTGCAGACTTGATAATCAGTAAATCTCGGTATGTTTGCAGTAAGTTGGAGAGAATCAATTTGGGCGTTTTTCCAGAATCTACTAAAACTTTTGCTACTCGCAGCAAGTTAAAGGTGTTGTTAGTGGATATTGCCTGTAAAATTGACATTAATTCTGTTTCTGTCACACCACCAGCGATTTCCATGACATGATTGGCAGTGATATCTTCATCTAAAAGACTCACCTGACCCAGTAATTGCAGTGCATCCCGTAGTCCACCATCGCTGAGTCGTGCGATCGCGGTCAGTGCCTCATCATCAATAGAAATAGATTCTGCATCTGCTACAATACTGAGGTGCTGCACAATTGCCTGAACAGACAAAGTGCGGAAATTAAACACCTGACAACGGCTGACAATGGTAGGTAACACCTTGTGCAGTTCTGTTGTGCAGAGAATGAAAACAACATGAGGTGGCGGTTCTTCAATACACTTAAGTAAGGCATTGAAGGCGTTACCAGTTAGACAATGGCACTCATCGAGAATAAAAATTCGATAACGTCCTGCAACAGGTGCTAAGGTACTGCGCTCAATTAAAGCACGGGCATCATCTACACCATTATTAGAAGCAGCATCAATTTCACTGACATCTAGGCTATTACTGGTTTCAATTGAACGGCAGGATTGACAAATACCACAAGGTTGGTCAGTTGGTTTTTTAGTGTTGAGGCAATTAAGGGATTTAGCAAATATCCGAGCAGTTGAGGTTTTACCTGTGCCTCTAGAACCTGTGAATAAATAAGCTGGTGCAATTTGCAGGTATTTGACAGCATTAGTCAGAGCAGTTTTGATGTAGGGCTGTCCAACTAATTCGGCTATTGTCTGGGGTCTATATTTTTGATGTAGGGCGATTGTAGACATAGGATTCATTAACCTTAAGTTGTCGCCCTTACCCCTGTTAAGGGGGTGTAATTTTGACTCTAAAATAGGCTGATTGGAGTCACCGTGGTCGGGTAGCAGGATTTACCATACTCAGTGCTGAGTCCTGAGTGAATTAAAAAGTACGACTGACTTATGTATTTGGTAAGAGCAACTCCCCTTGTGGGCGGAATCTTTTTATCAGGAGAAGGTTGATACTTCCCGAATTGTGAACGGTCTTTCAACTCAGCACTTGGAACGGGCTAAACGCCCCGCTACCGCTAACAGCACTCTTCATTTGCCTCCTTAAGCAGTAGCGAATTCTGTTAAACCTCGTTTACTGGGATGATGGAAACCCAAAACAATATCGGCTTGGGGTATTCCGGCTGATAGCAAATCATCAACAACGCATAAATTAGTTGCATCTTCTTCCACCCAAACTTTGCCGTTTTTAATGCAGAGATAGATGATAATATACTGTATCTGCTTTTTGTCATCCCAGCCAAACCGAAACCAAAGATATTGATCCCTTGTTTCATCAAAAGCCAAGCGATCGCTTACTTCAATTCCCGTATCTTTTATAACTTGAGTATTAGTAGTTTCGTAATACTCAGTCAATATCTTCTTGATAGCATTGCGGTATTGTTCTAGCTTATCCATTGCCGAATTTCCTCTTTTTAGATTCTAAACACACTTTTCTCATTTCTCGCATTTTTTGATAACGTTGTTTAATGTTCAATAATTTCTGTAAATTATTTGTATAAACCATTTTCTCATTTCTCGCATTTTTTGATAGAGTTGTTTAATGTTCGATAATCTGTGTAAATTCCTTGTAGAAAATTTTTCCAGCGACTTCGCTACTTGGTTGTTAGGTGAACCAATAGCCCTAACAGAGTTAAGTCCCAAAGAACTATCCATAGAATCAATTCGTGCTGATGCTCTCATCCTACGGCAGTCCGAAGAAATAGTCCTGCATATCGAGTTTCAAACTCAACCAGACAAGAATATTCCCTTTCGGATGACAGATTATCGTTTGCGGGTGTATCGTCGTTTTCCGGGCAAGCGAATGCGTCAAGTAGTAGTTTATTTACAAAAGACTGATTCAGAACTGGTTCAGCAAACTACATTTACTCTGGAAGAAACATTTCACCGTTTCCAAGTAATTCGCTTGTGGGAACAACCAACGGAAATATTTTTGCAAACTCCCGGCTTATTGCCATTTGCCGTTTTAAGTAACACTAGTAATAAAACCAACACCTTACAGAAAGTCGCAGCCCAGATAGATAATATTAGCGACAAAAGAACCCAAAGTAACCTTGCGGCATCTACATTTATTCTGGCTGGGCTAGTATTAGAAGAGGAGGAAATTCAGCGTTGACTACGGAGAGATATTATGCGCGAGTCAGTAACTTATCAATCAATCAAAGATGAAGGAAGTCAGGAAACTACTCAGAAAATTGCTGTTAAGATGCTCCAAGAAGGACTTTCCCCAGAAATGGTGGCGAAAGTGACTAGTTTGACGCTTGATGTGGTACAACAATTGCAAATTACAGAAGCGGAAAATCAAGGGGATTGAACACCAACCTTATGCAAAACACGTTACAAGAATTAAGCGGGATGTATGAAAGCCACTTGATTGACGTGAAAAGTAAAATCCAATAAAGTCCTTTTTATACCGTTTATTTATGAGGCTGCGCCAAATAAATCGGTCAAATAAGGCTTGGCACTTTCCTCAAAACCGATTATCTTTTTGGCGCATCTTCACACAGAATTTGTATCAGAAATTGGCTGTATTTTCAGCAACCAATCCTACTTTAGTTAAGTATTTAGAGTATATAGTGGCAATAAGAATTGACGCATGGACATTTGCAGTTCTGGATTTGGTCTATCTCCATAAGGAACCAACATGGCAGGATGATCTGATTGTTGCAAGTGCATTTTGATAGCAGAACTGGGAATTGCCTTGGCTGCTTCTACTAAATACTTGAGGTTAAACTGAATATTCAATGACATTTCTGATGGTAAATGAGCAGCAATAACCTGATCGCCTTTGCCAAACTCCCGTTCAATTGATAATCGTAACTGCTGCAAACTTCCATCAAACTGTAAGTAAATACCTTTCTCTTTTTTATCTGTTAATACAGATAAGCGTTCTAATGCTTTGACTAAGAATGCTTTTTCTAGGATTACTTCTCGGTCAAAGCTAAATCTTGCCAATAGCTGTTCGCAGTCAGGGTAAGTTCCTTCGAGACATTGACATCTAAGGATAATATCTTGCCAAGCAAAACCCAAGCGATTACTTTGGGCATCATACAACAAATTAATGAATTCGACAGAATCATCCAAGTTACGCGCTAGTTCCTTGAGGACTCGACCGGGAATAGTAAATTGTATCTCTGAAGATTCTACTTGTTTGCGGGGTTTTCTACCAATTCCTTGAGTTGAAAGTTCAGTGGTTGCGACTCGATGCCCATCAGTACCAATAAACTTTAACCTCTCCTGTGCAATTTGAATATGAACTCCGGTCAAGATATATTTATTTTCATCAGTGCTTACAGCATAAATTACACCTTTCAAACCATCTTTGAAAACTGTTGTTGGCAGAGGAATGGGAGTAGCATCAATTGTAGAAGTAGGTGGAAATTCTTCAGCACTAATGCCTCTAATTTCATATTTTCCATCAGCATCAGATAAACTGAGAGAGCAGACTTTTGTTTGCTTCTCTTCATCAATAAGCTGTATAATCTGAGTCTGACTACTGAGAGTAATATTACCATTAGGGCAATGCTTAACTATTTCAAATAGCATTTCTACTGGCACAGTGATTTCACCCTTGAGCAACACCTGGGCTTCAAAACTTGCCTGAATTGTTAATGCTAAATCAGTAACAGTTAAATGTATCTGTTGTGTTTCGATATCTGCAATGATTAGAGCATTAGCAAGAATAGGATGGGTAGGTTTAGCTGGGGTAGCACAACTAACTAGAGAGAGTGCATCGTGAAATTTAGTTTGTGAGCAGATTACCTCCATTCCTGATTCTATAAGTGGTTGAGAGTTTAACTCTGATTTGGCAGAACGTTTATTAGTACGCTTATTTGAGATAGGCTCAGTTGAAGTACCAGCATCTGGAGATGTAGGTTTTTTCTTTTTACCTGTGGATATTTCTGGGATATTTGCTGATACTTCATTTTCGCCTTTAGGAGTAGCTACACTTGTTTTCTTGGTCTGATTGGCAGGCTTTACCCTTTGTTTCGATGCTGTTTGAGTCATGATAATTTATTTCTGGTTGCGTCATTGTTAGAAAGGTGACTGCGATAGCAGAAAATGAAGGATGTGAAGTTTTGAATCAGATGCTTTTACTCTGTGAGACATACGGAAGTTTATTGATATATCCCATTTAACCGCTCTCAGGTAAGGTTAGGGGAAACGCATCTTATTTGCTACTAAAAACTAAGAGAAATTTCAAAATGACATAGATAATTGTAAAATTGATTCAAAAATAAAAAGTTAGGTTCTTTAACAGGCAGCCGACAGCTGCCTTTACCCCCCTATACAATGATTATCATTACCATATAAGTGAATATTTAATTTTCTCAAAGCCTTATTTGATTAGGGTTTTGCTCAATTACACTCTGCAAAAAGGCTCGTCAATATTTAGATGCGTTTGCCCTGAACATCTGTGCCGATTTCAACCGCTTCACGGAGACGTTCCACATCACGCATCGGCGTGACACCAAAGAGGCGTTTGTACTCGCGATTGAACTGCGAAGCGTCATCATATCCGACACGATAACCCGCCGTCGCCGCGTCCAACGCTTCCCCAATCATCAGGCGCTGCGCTTCTTGGAGCCGCAACTGCTTCTGAAACTGTAAGGGACTCATGGCAGTGACTTCCTTGAAGTGGTGGTGAAAGCCGGAAACACTCATGCCGATCCCGCGTGCTATCTCCTCGACATAAAGCGGCTGATTGAACTCCCGGCAAATCTTCTCAACGGCCTGAGCAATCCGATGGGTGTGTCCGCCCAATATCGTCATCTGGCGGAGCCGGTGGCCTTGTTCTCCGACGAGGAGTCGGTAGACGATCTCCCGCGTGATAAGGGGTAAGAGAACTCGTGCTTCGCCCTGAGAATCAAGCAGCCTGACCAGTCTCACAGTCGCGTCCAGCAGGGTGGAATCGAGCGGGCTAACTTCGATGGCCTTCACAGCCTTCTGATTTTGCGGCGGGACTTGGCCGATTTCCACCATGACAGCGCCGACCACAGAGGCATCGAGACACAGTTGCAGCCCCAGATACGGCTGCTCCTCGGACGCTTCGAGAACCCAACTCACGATGGGAAGTTCCGCTGTGGCGAGAAGGTAGTTGTGAGGGTCGTACTGATAAGGATTCCCGCCGAGATAAACCTCTTTGCGACCCTGAGCAATCACGCAGAAGGTGGGGTCTGACACTCCGTACACCTTCTGTCTCATTTTGGAGGAACGGGCCAGACGAAGACCCTGAAGAGGTTGGATTACCCCATCTGCGGGAATGGCTCGCGCCATCCGCTCTGCCAGTTCCGCTCGCTGGTGCTGCTCCTGTTGTGTTTGTAACTCTTTCTGGTTCATAGAGTTCATCTTATCTGTTGGACGCGACGCTACACAATTAATTTCTAAAAGTTTGGAGAATTTACCTATCGTTTTCCAGAATCTTCATATCGCCATCCGTTTCATGAATCATAGAATATTTGTTGTAAGCAGAAGTTACTCTCGACGGTTTAACGCACCTAGCAATTCAACCGCAAGGGAATGCAAGGAGATATTTGTGAACAAGAACAAACGGGAAACCGGATCGAATCTTAGGGATCACCTAGTAATCGGTCGTCGTGACCTTTTGGCTACTACTGCCCTTTTCGGGGCAGGATTGGCCGTCGCGCCATTGACGCGAGCCGCATCAGCGCAACAGCCGCGCGTTGGAGGAGAAAACAAAATGAAAGCACGAAAACTCGGGCAGTTGGAAGTCTCGGAATTAGGCTTCGGCTGTATGAGCATTAGTGCCAACTACGGCCCCGCCGCAGACCGAAATCAGGGCATTAAAGTCATTCGCACAGCCTATGAAAAAGGCGTCAGGTTCTTCGATACAGCCGAAGTTTATGGCCCCTTTACGAACGAAGAACTGGTTGGAGAAGCGCTCGCGCCTTTCCGCGACAAGGTAGCTATCGCAACCAAATTCGGTTTTGACGTTGCAAATGGTTCAGGTGGTCTGAATAGTCGACCGGAGCACATCAAAAAAGTGGTTGAAGCCTCGCTCAAGCGGCTCCAAACCGACCGCATTGATCTTTATTACCAGCACCGAGTCGATCCCAAAGTGCCCATCGAAGATGTGGCTGGTGTGATTAAAGAACTCATTCAAGCGGGAAAAGTTCTGCATTTCGGTCTCTCTGAGGCGAGCGCACAAACAATCCGTCGGGCACACGCGGTTCAGCCGGTCGCAGCCACCCAAAGCGAGTACTCGTTCATGGAAAGAAGTCCCGAAAAAAACGGCGTCCTGAAAGCCTGTGAGGAGTTGGGAATTGGCTTTGTTCCGTGGGGGCCGGTTGGCATGGGCTATTTGACCGGGCAAATCGACGCTCTCAAAAAGTTCGACCCGAAAGCCGACCTTCGATTCGCGATGGAGCGCTTCTCTCCAGAAAACTTGGCGGCCAATGCTCCGATTGTGGACGTACTCCGAACCTTTGCGGATAAAAAATACGCGACACCGGCGCAAATTGCCTTGGCTTGGCTCCTCGCGCAGAAACCCTTTATTGTTTCTATTCCAGGCACACGCAACCTCAATCACTTGGAAGAGAATATGGGAGCTATCAATGTTGATCTGACGCCTGCGGATATTCGTGAACTCGAAGCAGCTTTCGCCAAAATCAAAGTGCATGGTGGCCGACTGAATGAAATGCATAGGCAGATCATTGAGCTGTGACCAGTCGTTGAGCAGCAAAATGAGGATGCAAGGGCGCTTGATTCAATCGCTTGCGCCCTTGTAGTTCAACTTGACCACCCGCGACAGAACAAGGCGCTGCACTCGACCGCCTACAGTCCGCTCGTTCCTCGCTCCCTTTCGGCGGCGGGTGAGCTTGATCGTTGTGCAGCAGCGCGCGGCTTGGCTGTGTGCGGGAGAATCGTGCAAGATGAGACGAGCGACTTAACAGGAGAAACGATGCTGGTAAACTTGCTTTAGACTAAACTTTCCTTTAGCGTCGCAAATAGAGAAGCAGCAGCAACCAGCAGCAAGAATGCACCTCGGATGAGGTTGAATATCAAACCAACAACGTTGGCATCCAAAGTGCCAGTGGAACCGCCTCCTGCTTGGGAACTTTGTTGGGCTAAATTGTTGAAGAAGCTTTCCAACCCGCTTAAGAAAATAGCTTGGGCTGGAGTTGTAAAGGTATCGAGAAAAGCGGTAACAGTGATAATGGCGGCAACAATATGCCAGAAGCGAATTTTTCTACCTAAATACTTTTCTAGAATTGGTACTGTCCGAATTACGTACCCAATACTCAAGAAAACAATGGTGGCACATCCCAAAATAGTGACGAATATGGGTTTGGTAGCCAACAAATAAATTCCAATCGCAAGACATAGGAAAATGAAAAGTAAGTCTGTGCTGTTGATTTTCAGGTTTCTCAAGTTGGTTGAAAATTTCCGAGATGACAGCAGTTTTAACTGAGAAATGTGAGATTTTGTGTTGTTCATTTTTCTGTTCTTGTTTGTAGAATTAAACTTGCATTTCTGGTTTGCTGGCTTTTCTTTGAGTTTGTTTCTGGCGTTGCCTTGCAGTATCTTTATCAGTCTGGGCTTGGGTAGAGCGAGTTGATTGCTGATTGTCCAGTCGCGTTTCTATCTCACGCAGGGGGATGCTACACTGCAAAACCTTCGGGGGCTGCTCTGGTACTAAAACGGCATCAAGCACTTGTTCATCGTTACGATTAGGGTTAAATCCTTGAAGTAGGCGTGTACCATTGGGCAGTTTTACTACTTCAAACTCGTACTTGACTTTGCCCTTTTCAGTCCAGGTGAATGTCGGTTCATCGTCACTGTTAAATCGATTAGGTAGTTGTTCTTGAAATTTTTGAATTAATGCTTGGGTACTGGCTTTAAGGGCGTATTCTTCTTTCGACTGTGGCAGTTTTCTTGAGACTTTTGAGACTCTGGTGAGTCCGGCTTTGCTTCTTGCAAGCGACTGGCTATGTTATCTACGCGGTCATTCTGCTGTTGCAGTTCTTTGATAATTCGTTCAAGCCGCTTGGAATCAGCTTCGGCTGCTAGCTGTTCCAAAACACCTTGTCCCACCGCAATTCCCAGAGATGCCAGTTGTCCTGTTAAGCCTGCCAAATTCACCCCATTCACTTCTCGTCCGTTGGTGGCAGCTGTGGCACTTAAACGCGAAGCTTCGTCTAGAGGCTCTCTGGATTTGGAGTTTTTGGCAGCAGTTTTATTGGTCTTAGCTCTGTCCTGAGTTTTAGCTTGTGTTTTAGGCTGAGAATTATTTTGGGTTTTAGTTGAAGTTTTGGCTTGAGTTTTAGTTTGGGCTGCGCTAACACGACTAACAGATGGCTCGTCTTCTTCACCTAAGTCATCTAGGTCGTCTAGGTTAGGGTTGAAATCGTCATTTAATAGGTCGTCTAGTTCGTCGTTTGTATCATCTATTCCTTCATTTTCTTCATCTAAATCGAGCAGATCATCTTCTAATTCATCATCGAGATCGTCTAGTTCTGTTTCATCAAAACCGCAAATTTCAGCAATGTTAGAAGGGGTGAAGTAGTTTTCATCTTTGTTGGTAATTCCTTCGAGGTTTTTAATCAGGTACTTACCACTAGTTCTGTGGTTGGGATCATTAGTGAGGTAGAAGCGATAGCCTCTAATCTCGTCATCATCCCCACCTCCAACACAGAGTTCTACTGTGATGGGGGCTTTACCCGATTCCTGGCTGTAGTTTTCTACATAGGCTTTAGAGTCTTCGTGGGACTGGATAGAATCATCCTGAATTGAGGATGCGATCGCTTTATCTAATGTGTTTTCAATATGGCGGAGTTTGCGGCGATCTGTCAGGTTTTCCCATGAGCGATTTTGAGAATTTTGTCTTTGCTTAGGTTTGGTCAGTGTTTTGGTAGCCATAGGTACTCAAAGCTGATTGCCGATTGAGTTAACCTAACAAGACATTATCTGGAAACAGCTAGACCAAATGGCGATTTATAAGTTGTCCAGTTGGCTAATGTTGACAGTTCGCAGTTTTATGAACAAATATCCTCAAGCTAATTTTCTCACATGACTCAGAATAAACAACATTTGGGAAAATCATAAATCATTAAGTATTTCATGTTTTTGTATAACTACTTCATTTCTTATTAAAAATATAAACTGAAGCAGAAGCTAGGCAAGCAGCAATTGCATTAAGGAATTTCCGCCTATAATGTTCTAGTAAACTTTACTAGAATAATTTGGTCTACTACCAACTGTGAGATGAACAGTACAACACAACCATTACCACCCCCAGGTGGGATTGATCCTCTCTCACTACCATCTGTCTCATTAGGAAATCGGGCGACACTTCCAGCAGTGCCAGCAGTCTACTTCTGCATAGGGGCAGACAACAAAATACTGTATATAGATTCCACACTAAATCTAAATCAAAAGTGGATTGCCAATAGTCAATACAGTCATCTCGCGGCAATGTCCGATGTTCGGATCGCGTGGTTGTTAGTAGATGAGCCTGAAAACTTGGAAGGTATAAAACAAGCCATGATTGAGTATTGGGAAGCAACACTTAATGACTGGCGCTACAAACTACAGCTGATTCAAGATTTAACTATCGACGGGTGGCATGATTTCCAAAAGGTGAACTTGGAAATTTGGGCTATGTATAGAGATGCTGTGATGCCCACGCCTGCGCCTGAAAATATTGCTAAGACTTGTCTACCCAATAATAGAATAAACTGCTTACTTTTTGTCCCTCTCCGTAGGCGCAGCCTGCCGTAGGCATCGCTCGTCTCAATTATCCTTCTTGGGTTAGAGATGGCGAAGCTATCATGAAGTGCAAATTAAACTGTTTTGATAGAATTGCATGTCTCCACCAGGTCGATAACGCTAGATGTTCACTCCTCCAAAATAGCCGAAAATCAATCTTCTGATTTTGATACATTTCATTGATAGGATTAGAAGAAAGACTGTTTTTAGGATCAAAGCTTTCGGTAAAGTAGTTGTTGTCAACAGGATTTGACAAGAACAAGAAGAGTAAAACCGAAACATATTTTACACCCAGCATAGACAGCTTTGACATTACTGGTGGTCTGTCCCATTAATTCTGATGGGTTGGATAAATCTTTGACAGCTTAACTCT
>NZ_JABXKL010000092.1:0-183978 GCF_017114995.1 Nostoc sp. NMS9
TTACTAATTACAGATATGGGCTTCTATGGATTTGAGTGGTTTGATACCCTAACTGAGCAAGGAAAATATATTTTAACTAGACTTAGTTGAGCATCAACGCTCTATGGGCTTGGTAAAAGCCGTGCGTCAACGACACCGACGCACTGCTGCAACCTCACTTGACATTTGGGCATCTGCCTTAACTTGACAAAAACTACTGTTTGGGAATCTTCAAACAAAATGTTGCAATCAGGATAACCTTTCTTCAATTTGTTCGATATTTCATCGTCGAGATTATCGTATTGATCCTTGCTTTCCCAGTAGCCCCAATCTAAACGCAAAGCATCTTTAACAGTGCCATCTGGATAAACAAGTTTGCCGCTAGGTGTTTTATAATCTAGTTCGGGAATAAGCCTAAATTCTCTAGGTTTGCAATATTCATTAACTAAGTTTTGAAATGCAACCTGAATCGATGTTTCTTTACGTGAACCGCCATATTAAATAATTCTTTCTACTTCTGTATGATATTGACTAACCAGAAGTTTGGACATACTTTATCAAACTTTTATATTTTTTAGCTCATGCTTAATGTAGCCTCAGTAAAAAAATTACAGATTGCTGATAGCACGGATTTTATATATGGTAGTACATCTACACTCTTGTAAGTATACTGATGCAAATATTTGCAAATTAGAATTATATAAAAAGTAGAAATATTGGTTTGTTGCGTCTCTTAATAAAGTTAGATAAATAAGATAGTAAAAAACTTAATTATGTTGAGTTATTTTACTCTGTAACCATAATCTACTTGGTTAAGCGATCGCTCTTACCTCTATGATGAAATAAGCTAATTTGCATTTAAATTGCAATAAACTGACTAAGCTAAACTGATTAGTTCAGCAATCAGCCGTCTTTTCACTAACCTCCATCTTTCGTCACTTGCAAACTTGACATTAAATGCACTAAGCTAGCTCTAGCGCAAGGGGCTTCGCGCTGACTGTCTTTGGTTGGGCAAAAAATGGATTTTAGTCAGACTCTAATTGCCAAAAGTGATGCCATTCTCGATCAATGGGTAGAAGCGGTTTACCAAGATCAACAAATTGAAGCTACTAATGAACTGACTTTCAATGCTGTACGGGATAGCTTACCGAGTGTTTTGAAAGCATTAGCAACAGTACTTTCTGAATCTGAAACGAGCGATTTGCAGACAGTAGTAGATGCAAGTTTAGAACACGGCACACTTCGCGCCCAACAGGGATTTGAACCAGCGGAAATTGCGCGAGAGTATCGTTTACTCCGGTTTGTAATTTTTTCGTTTTTAGAAGAAGATTTATTACAGGGATCTGCACAAGATGTGCTAAGGGCTGTTCGCCTGATTGATACAGTAATTGATGAAGCGATCGCACGTTGCTTTAACAGTTATACTCAAGGACGATTACAAGAGCTTAAACAACTCCAAAGTCAGTTGCGGTTGACTAACCAAGAGCTAACTCGTTTGGTTCGTGCTAATAAAGATAATCTCTCTCATTTGGCTCATGAACTGAAAACGCCCCTGACTTCAATCATCGGTTACGCAGACTTATTTCTGCGTCAGCAGCGTCAACAACCAGAACTCAAGGATACCTATGCAAATCTTGAAAGTATTGAGCGAGTTCTCAAGAGTGGTAGACTTCTTGTCCGCTTAATTAACGATACTCTGGAAATTTCGCGCTGTGATGCCGGACAGATGAAATTGCAGCCTACTTTAACCGATGTGCGTAGTTTAATCAACTTTGTTTTAGAGATCATAGAGCCACTAGCGCGTGCTAAAGAATTATCCTTGATTGTTGAATGCGAACGCGCCCCAAGTCAAGTTATCACAGATCCTCTTCGGCTTCAACAAATTCTGACAAATCTGCTCAGTAACGCAATTCGCTACACAGAATCTGGTTCAATTCATTTGCAGTGCTGGACGTTATCTCAACAACAGTGGGCTATCTCTGTTACTGATAGTGGTATTGGTATTTCTCCAGATGCTCAAGCACAAATCTTCAATCCCTATTTTCGGGAAGTAACTGCTCCCCAAGTGCAAAGTTCTGATGGTACAGGATTAGGTTTAGCAATCGTATCTCGATTGGTTCAGTTAATGGATGGTGAAATTAAAGTAGATTCACAGCTAGGAAAAGGGTCTACATTTACAGTAATTTTGCCATTAGAAGCAATTGCCCAGGTATGACCAGGGCTGACTATTTCAGCGAAACTTTAAAGTGAAATCGCAACTAAAATTGGTGCGTTAACGCAGTGTAACGCACCTTACCAATTAAGATACCTACTCGTCAATTTGACCAACGCGGCGGATATTCAAAATGTCGCTCATTTTCTTAATTTGGACGAAGACTTGCTCTAGTTGAGAGCGATCGCGTATATCTATTCCTAAGTCGATCAATGCAGGTTGACCAGTAGAGGTTTTCACCTGGGCATGACGGACGTTAATCCCTTGGTCGCTTAACCGTGACAAAATATCCTTTAGCACCCCTACGCGGTCAAGAGCTTCAATTTGAACATCTACTGGATACGTGTGCGGACGACCACTATTTTCGGCGGCTGGGTTCCATCTAACTGGTACTAAGCGTTCATACTCCACAGTCTCCAGATTATGGCAGCCTTGGCGATGAATTGAAATCCCCCTACCTCGCGTTACCACACCAATAATTGGCTCGCCAGGAATCGGGGTACAACACCCAGCTAAATAATATACCAAACCTTCCACCCCAAAAATTGGCGAATCACTGGAGCGTGAGGTAGTTGGAGGTGCATCTCGTAAAGTTTTTGATGTCGCTGGTTCTTTAGGGATAAATGGCGACACAGTGGAAACTGGTTGTTGTCCCTTCGCTACTTCTCGCCAGCGATTTAGCACTAGGTTCAACGTAATTTCTCCGTAACCCAAACCGGCAAGTAAATCTTCCACGCTATGGTAGTTACACTTTTCGGCGACAATCTGCATCGCATCCGACTTCAGCAAACTATCAAAACCAGTTTTACCAAGTTCCTTTTCTAACAATTCCCGTCCACGCGCGACATTTTCTTCCCGGCGCGATCGCTTGTACCATTGTTTAATCCGATATTTCGCCGCCGAAGTTCTGACAAAGTTCAACCAATCCAAACTCGGATGGCAGTTCTTTTGGGTGAGAACTTCTACAATATCGCCATTTTGCAGCCGCGTTGACAGTGGCACCATTCGCCCATTCACGCGCGCCCCTGAACAGTGGTTTCCGACTTCTGTATGAATGCGATAAGCAAAATCTACAGTCGTAGCACCAGGACTTAAAGGAACAACATCCCCCTTAGGGGTGAAGACATAGACATCATCTTCAAATAGATTATCTTTGACGCTATCAAGATATTCTTGTGCATCCTTGAGATCGGTTTGCCATTCCAGCAGTTGCCGCAGCCAAGTAAACTTGTCATCTGGGCCTGTTAAATGGCTAATGCTAGAACCACCTGTTTCTTTATACTTCCAATGGGCGGCAATCCCATACTCGGCGATATGATGCATTTCGATTGTCCGAATTTGCACCTCTAAAGGACGACCAGTTAATCCAATCACCCCAGTGTGCAATGACTGGTAACGGTTAGGCTTAGGCAGTCCAATATAGTCCTTAAATCTGCCAGGAATTGGGCGAAAAGCATCATGAACCACCGCCAACGCCCGATAGCATTCCTCATTGGTTTGAACAATAATCCGCAGCGCTGCCAAATCGTAAATTTCATGAAATTCCTTTTGCTGGCGGTGCATTTTTTGGTAAATGCTATAAAGGTGTTTGGGACGACCACTGATATCCTGAAAGTGGATTCCGGTTTGCTGCAAACGTTCTCGCAAAATGTCTGTAGCTTTGGCCAATTTCTCTTCTCGCGCCGTCCGTTTTTCGGAAACATGCTCCTGCATTTCGCGAAAAGCTTCCGGTTCCAAATACTTAAAAGCCAAATCTTCGAGTTCCCATTTAATCCGCCAAATCCCCAAGCGATTGGCTAAGGGTGCGAAAATATCTCGCGTTTCCTGGGCACTGCGGCGGCGGCTGGCTTCTGACATATATTGTAAAGTTCGCATATTATGCAAACGATCTGCTAATTTCACCACAATTACCCGAATATCTTGCGCCATTGCTAAAAACATCCGCCGGAAGTTTTCGGCTTGGCTTTCGGTTTTGCTGGTGAAATTGATTTTAGAAAGCTTGGTGACACCTTCGACCAATTGCCGCACTTCTGGGCCAAAGCGTTCTTCTATATCTTGACTTGTAACTTCTGTATCTTCAACGACATCATGGAGAAATCCAGCTGCTATCATAGCAGCACTGCCTCCCAAGTCACGCAGCAATTCAGCCACAGCAATGGGATGGGCGATGTATGGTTCTCCCGATTTGCGGTATTGACCTTCATGCAGTTGGTAAGCAAATTCAAATGCCCGACCAATTAAGACGGCATCATTATGCCTTCGGTCATCTTCCGCTGCGCCGCTACTTGTCGATGACTCCTTCAAACATTTTTTTAACCATTCGGGAATGGCAAGGTCAACTGATGAATTTATCGCTATACTGCTCATACAATTTGGGTTTAGAGAGGATCGGTAGATAAGTGAATGATAAATAAAACTAGCAGCATCACCCTGAAAAGATGCTGTTGCCCAAAGACGGGTTGGAAAAAGCAGTGTAAGGACGATTCTCCAATTGCCAATGGTAGTCATCCAGTTTGAATTTCAAGGATCGTTAAAGAAAGAAAATCCATTGATGGCAAACAAAGCCCCAAATCAAGATTTGAGGCTTTTAGTGCTGATAAGTCTTTAAGAAAGTTTATTGTAGAAGAAAAATTACTTGACATTAATACTATCTTAACTAGCACTGGATGTCTTTAAACCGTGAGAAATATCTGGCATTCGTAACTTTATTAGAGCAATTACGCTCCGATGCCACAACTACCCAAATCGTTGCGCCAGAACTGCGGCAGCGTGTAGCCACCTTGCAGCAATTTTTCGGACAACAAATTGTGCCTTTGGCTGATGAAAACTGGCGAGTACAGTCTTATCAAACGGAGATGAGCAAGCAATTGCGCCTGTTGGAAATAGATGTGATGTTTTTCCAAGGAGCGCGGCAAGCATCTACTGTACAAACGAGACTTCAAACGATTAGCGATCGCTTGACAACCCTCATTCAATATTGTGATGCCATTCTGCAACCAGAAGCGGAAGGAGAAAAATAACAATTGTTTACCTTTTTCTCTAATCCCTCCATCATCTCATTTATGACCTATGATGGAAAGTTATTTTGCTAACAAGTTGGAATTGGGCATTGGGCATTGGGCGAACGCAAGTGCGTCTCGTAGAGAAGCCGTTGGCGCAGCCTCTCCAAGAGTTGTATTGGGCATTGGTTATTCTCGTTGTCCCAGTAAAGTTCTGATCTAAGAAAGCCTTATCTTAGTCTTGTTCCCATTCCCCATGCCCAATGCCCCATGCCCCATGCCCTATGCCGCATTCCCAATACCTTTGAGGAGAAGATTCATAGTGCGGCGCATGTATGCTTCTACTGGCTCGGTTGTGGGTTTGAAGATCAGTGCATAATATAGTGAACCGCTTACAAGGTCGATAATTAAGTCTACGTCTGCATCCTTGTGAATTTCGTCTCTAGACTTAGCACGCTCAAGTATTTCAGAAAAGGCTTCACGTCGGAGTTTCGTATATTTTGTCCAATAAACCTCGGCAAATTGAGGATTGCTAGACGCTGTACTAATAATCAGTGCAAGTGTCTGACGACCAAGGGGACTATCTATTTTTTTGGCGGCATTCTTAATCAGGATATCCATGTCTCCCCAAAAGCTGCCGATATCGGGGATCGCTAAATCATCTCTCAGACTTTCTATCGCGTCTGCAACTAGTTCTTCTTTGGAAGTGTAACGCCGATAGATGGTTGTTTTCCCAACTCCAGCACGAGAAGCGATCGCTTCTATACTCATGCTTTCATATCCTACCTCTGCAAGCAGATCCAAAGTTGCTTGCAGAATAGCTTGGTCGGCGTGGATGCTGCGTGGGCGTCCAGAGGTGCTGTTGATTTGCTTACTCATAAAAATATCATCCCCAAGCAATATCTTCTTGGCCATCTGCTTCTACTTTTGGGCATAGAACATAACTTCTGGGAAACGAAATAAGCCTCATAACCCAATTCTCATGCACTAAAACAGCAGCAATGACCATCCATCTTTAGCATAGGTATTTCTGCCACTTTTCAGGAAAAACCCTCTTGACCGTTCCTATATGATACGCTACCGTAGCGTATATATACAATACTTAATTTTAGCTTTGGCATTGCTTGACATCTCCCAAATATTATTTGTGCTAAATAATGGCTACCAACATTAAAAGTTCTAGTTTTGACGAATTTGGTTATGTCCACGGCCCCTTGAAGTGGGCAATCGCTTTTACGGCTTCTATTGGTGCGATATTAGAAGTAATTGATACTAGTATTGTTAACGTTGCCCTGACAGATATACAGGCTAGTTTGGGTGCAACTGTCAGTGAAGTAGGCTGGGTGGTAACTGGATATGCGATCGCAAATGTCGTCTTAATTCCCTTATCTGCATGGCTGGGAGATTACTTTGGACGCAAAACCTACTTTATCTTCTCGTTGATTGGCTTTACCCTGGCCTCGGTTTTATGCGGGTTGGCATTTAATCTCCCGATGCTAGTTTTTTCTCGAATTCTTCAAGGTTTATGTGGTGGCGGATTGCTAGCTAAAGCCCAAGCGATTTTGTTCGAGACTTTTCCACCTGCTGAACAAGGTTTAGCACAGGCAGTTTTTGGGGTAGGTGTAATTGCTGGCCCAGCCATCGGCCCAACTTTAGGAGGATTTTTGGTAGATGGTTTAGGCTGGCGGTGGATTTTCTTTGTTAATATTCCCTTCGGGATCGTTGCAGTGGCGATGTCAGTGGTATTTTTGCCCAAAGACAAAGATAAAAGCAAGACACAAAGCCAAGCCGTCGATTGGTTCGGGATTGGGTTTTTAGTTATCGCTATTGGCTGTATGCAAACTTTGTTAGAGGAAGGAGAGAAAGAGGACTGGTTTTCCTCCAGTTTCATCACCACGTTAGCGATCGCCAGTATTATCGGCTTGGGGTTGTTTATTTGGCAAGAAGTGAAAACAGATCACCCTGCTGTGGATTTGAGAGTTTTGCGCCACCGTTCTTTAGCTGCGGGAAGCGTTCTCTCAGCAGTGGTGGGTATGGGGCTTTATGGCACACTCTTTGCTGTGCCGATATTTGCTCAGAGTGTGCTGCACTTTACGGCAACGCAGACAGGACTATTGTTAGCACCTGGTGCTTTAGCGTCTGCGATCGTGATGGTTTTATTAGGTAAACTGTCTAGTAAAATTGATGCCCGATTTTTAATTGCAATGGGCGCTGTCGGATCGTCTGGAGTCATGTTTCAACTCGCAGCAATTACCCCACAAACTGGCATAGATGATTTATTTTGGCCATTGGTATGGCGTGGGGCTTTCACTGTGTTGATGTTTCTGCCTTTGAGTTTGGCAGTTTTAGGCCCGCTACCCAAACAGGATATTTCTGCCGGCTCTGGTTTCTACAACCTCACCCGACAACTGGGTGGTAGTATAGGTATTGCTCTACTTACCACTTTGCTTGATCGACGAGAAGCTTTTCATCGAGCCATCCTATTAGCAAAACTTAGTCCTTATGACCCAGAAACCAGTCAGCGCCTCGATGCGCTCAACGGGGCACTTCAAGGTCAAGGCATGGATGCGACAACGGCTCAACAACAAGCACTAGCTTTATTAAGTCAAACAGTAAATACTCAAGCTGCGGTTTTGTCTTACGCAGATTGCTTTCGAGTGGTAGGGGTAGGGTTCCTTTGCTCATTACCTCTGTTGCTATTTCTGGGTAAAGGCGGTGCAGGAGCGAAAGCGCCAGTCGGTCATTAGGAGTAAGGTAAATAGCGATCGCATCCTTATTTGAAATTCTTTGATTGCAAAACTACGTAAAAATGCCGAAAGTCACAGCAGAAAGTTAATACACACGGATTTATTTGGATGAAAAAAGTAAAAGTCCCACTCAGCTTTGAGCGGGACTATATGAAGTCTGATTGCTAAAATGAGAAATCTTGATCTTAGAAAAAGTTCATGATTGTAATAACCCCAACGCTGGTTAACATCATTAAAGCGCCCATAATTATAGACTGGCCTAATGGATTGCTGAATTTTGCGTTGTTCATTTAAGTAAAAATCCCTTTTATTAATAGTTCCTTAACCATATCAAAATCAGTATAAATATCTATAGAAATACTGTAAAACTTAAATTACCGTAACTTTTCTTAATAAATACCTCATTTATGTTTATGTAATAATTTTTACTGGGCATTAGGCACAAGAGGCGAAGGGGCAGAGGTGCGGAGGGGCAGAGGTGCGGAGGGGCAGAGGGGAATAAACTTACTGCAATTTCTCCCTTGCTCCCCTGCTCCCCTGCCCCCTTGCCCCCTGCTCCCCATTCCCCATTCTCAAAATGTAGTAATTTCCGCACAAAATAATTACCTTATCTCCGAGCGGAATACGTGTCTTGATGGAGTAAGATCGATCTTAATCAAGGTAGAAATATTTGAATAGAAGATTATCATGACAGTCTCCACTGCATCTAGAAACCAAGCGATCGCTTTTGACTTAGAAAAATTAAATGAGCAATTTGAAACTGCCACTCCCAAAGAAATACTGGCATGGTCTATAGAGAATATCCCAACGGGACTGGTGCAAACAAGCGCCTTTAACGTGGATGACATGATAATTACTCATATTCTTTACAGTGAACTGAAGCATCCCGTTCCTGTGATCTTTCTCGATACCTTGCACCACTTCCCTGAAAGCTTAGAATTAGTAGCCAAAGCCATACAAATCTACAACCTGGATTTGCAAACTTACAAAACTCCAGATGTAGACACCCGCGAAGCCTTTGAAGCCAAATACGGCGACAAACTCTGGGACAAAGATATTGCCCAATTCCACCACATTACAAAAATTGAACCACTGCTACGGGGTCTAGACGAACTCAACAGTGTCGCTTGGATCACTGGACGCCGCCGGGACCAAGCAGTAACCCGTGCGAATATGCCCATATTTGAATTAGACGCTAAAGGTCGGCTGAAAGTAAATCCCATAGCTACTTGGACACGTCAAGACAGCTGGCTTTATGTAGCTGAACATGGAGTCATCTACAACCCCCTTCACGACCAAGGTTATCCCAGCATAGGCGACCAACCCATTACTACCAAAGTAGGCGAAGGCGAAGACGAACGCGCTGGACGCTGGCGGGGAAGTGAGAAAACAGAATGTGGAATTCATATTTAGTTATTAGTCATCTTTGAAAATGAGTGTAGAGACGTAGCAGTACTACGTCTCTACAAGGGTTTGAGGCAACGAATAATGGTTATATTAATTTCTGGAGATGTCTATAGTCATTGGTCATTTGTTGCACTGCTATTAAATCCAGCCAAACTAACACAACAACCAAAACCAGTTCAATCAGGTAAGCTTTACTAGATATGATTCCTAGAACTACAATATTAATCACACCGAAAAACCAAATAAAGTAGTTACACCCTGTCTAGTATCGTTATAGCTGAGTTTACGGGCAATAAAAATTATACAGGAGTATTCCTCACAAGCGCTTACAACCTCCACCAATTTAAGCACTTACTTGGTGTAAGGTATTCTCTAGACCTGTAATGCTTGTTAGGTAAACGGATTGGGGATGGCAACCTCATTTACTTTCTGGGGTAGTGTCCGGTGTATGCGACTTATTATGGACAGTCTACCGCGCTACAAGCCCCATTATTTCGTCAAGAGACACGCCACTAACAAGTTATTGCGAACAGTTATCAATTGATAAATACGTTTATCTTGGCTCAATGCTAAATAGGGGACGATTGCCCAAAAAACTGTGCTAAAGGCAGTCACGATCATTGTCGAGTCCATTACTGAAGATTAGCTGTATCTCCGACTGCGTTAAAACCTTTGCACTAGTGCTAAAACATTTTCGTTACTAAAAATTTTATTTACTTTTAACAAATAAGCTTACTTTTAAAGTTGTTTTCATAGCATCTCCTGCAACCGCTGATAAAGGCTTTCTGGAACAGTAAAAGATGCATTACGCATTCCATCTACCAGATCCTGAAGCAGTTCTCTTGGAGGTTGCATTTCACTAACCCAATCAGTGAGAATATCTGGAATCGTTAGGAAGGAAATGCTCAAAGCTTGCGCTGCTTGGCAAGCTCTCTCATCGCTAGATAGGAAAACAGATGTGAGTAGCGTTCTCTCAGAGAGTACCAAGCAAGCTGCTTCACCACGACCTATGCCATACAACTCCCCAAGTCTTTCTCGTCTGGGGAGTTCTTCTATTTGCAACGGTTCAATAAAAAGACTCCCCGCCTGGATATGGCGGGGAATCTGTGTTGCGTTCTGAAGGCGAACTTGGAACCGTTGCCCTTGAAGTCCTGGCAGAGTTTGAGCTTTGCGTAGGGCGTAGCGTAGTCCTCTAGCCAATTCACTCAAATCCTCATCGGATACATTAGGGGGTAGGCTGTTTTCATCTTGGTTGTAGACTTCAGTTGGAAAGCAAGCCAATGAGGTTTTTAATGCTGACAGTAAAATGTCAATTCCTTGAGGGTGAGCGAATGCAAAGACACGTAAGACAACTGTATCCAGAACAAATTTAGGCATAGACTTCCTCAGAATCTTCGGCAACCTCTCCATAGAGCCGATCCTCCAATTCGAGGTCACTGATTCCAAGGTTCTCAGCTACTTTTCTAAGAGAAAGTAGTCCTTTCTCAAGTGCTTGATAGCTCAACTCCACAAAAATTCTAGGTAAGCGATCTTCAGGTGCTAGAGGACGGACACCAAACTCGTAAGGTAATGGGCTATAACCTAATGATTTAGCTAGAGTAACTGGCTTTACGCCCTTAAATACATCCTTAGAAGCACCTAACTTGCGACCTGTCTCTAATCGATGAACAGCCGCTTTATAACTCACCCCAAAATAACGAGCAATATGAATCACTTCTTCAGGGTGCTTTACAGTTTTGATTGTCATTGCTTCTAGCCTTTCTTGCAGACCTTCTTGGGGAATCAGGAAGTAAGAGGCAAAGCGATCCGCTAACTCTTCTAATGGCTCAGATGTTTGTTCAGAAACACGACAGAGAACTGCCGGACGGTTCCAGTGAAACAAGCTATGAGCTATTTCATGACTCAGAGTAAAAGGATAACGAGTATAAGCTTGAGTCTCATTGAAGACAATAATGGCACCGAGATATGGATGCAGAAAGAAAAGACCTGAAAGAGCTTCGTCCCCTTCTCCCAAAGGAATCGCAAAAACTTGATACCCTTGAGCGTCTAGAAAACTTTTGACATTTAGTAATGGCGCAATTCCTAAGTTGTAATAACGGCGAACTCTCTGAGCCAATTCTGCTATTTGGTAATCGCTGTATTTTTGGTTAGGAAGTGCAGCAAATGGATGATGCGGCATTCCGGGGAAAGGGATGGCTGTTAGTCGATATAGATCCTCCAAAACGTGAATAAGCCGAATTAATTTGGTAATTCCTGCTTTGCTAACAGATGCCAAAGTTTGAGCCATTGTCCGCAAGGCTGTCTCCCAGTCAGATTGCTCCTGCTGGTTTGTTGCATCGAGTGCTGCAAAGAAGTAAGTGACAGGCACTCCATATAGTCGAGCAATCCGCTCTAGCGTTAAGGCTTCAATTCTGCGCTTACCAGTCTCGTACTGACTGAGAGCAGCAGAGGTAATCCCCAATGCTTGAGCAGCCTCCCCTTGGGAAAAGCTACTTAACTCACGAGCCTGTCTTAGCCGCTCACCTAAAGCAAGTTCAGGTGATGCACGGTCAGAGAAATTATGCATAAACATCACCTTTTGTCAATTATTTAACAGTTTGTTATTTTATTTTAATGACATATTTTATTTTAACAGATAAGATATTCTTGAACATACTACATCTAGTATTCAGCATTGTCTTAGAAACTCAGATGTAGAGCAACTAACTATTTCGATTTCGCCCAGGAGGTGATCAGAATGGCGAAGAATAGAGATAATGGCTACCGTCGTGGAGCAGTAGACAACCGTAGTCAAGTCTTCAATCCCGTGACTAATCAGTGGGTGAAGCGTGACACCAATACAGGACGGTTTATAGATGTGAAACAAGATGGAAAACCGTTTAAGGGAGTTCGTAAAGAAGACTAAGCGTTGAGTTTAGCAACAGTAGGGAAGCAATCACCTTGAGAGCTTCCCTCATCAAGTCGGTTGTTAGATTCACAATTAAAAACATCCTTGGAGATTCTTGAATGATTATCAATTTTTTGCGATCGCGATTCATAGGTTGGGGGAATCCTGTAAATCAGTATATTTGCTGCAAAGAAATTCACCTTGTACTTAAATATAATTTTTAGCGATACCTGCGGCACACTGCGTGAACGCACGTTTTTTGCCCGATCTCACAAAATCGCGTTGCTCCATTAATCATTAGTCATTAGTATTTAGACAAATGACTAAAGACAAATATGATTAAAATCCTCCATCTCTCTGACATCCACATGGGAAGCGGTTTCTCCCACGGACGAATTAATCCGGCAACGGGATTAAATACACGATTGGAGGATTTTGTCAATACATTGTCTATATGTATTGACCGAGCACTTACAGATACTGTTGATATGGTGATATTTGGTGGTGATGCTTTCCCAGATGCTACACCACCGCCTTATGTACAACAAGCTTTTGCTAGCCAGTTTCGCCGTCTCATGGATGCCAATATTCCGACAGTGCTGTTAGTAGGCAACCATGACCAACATTCCCAAGGACAGGGAGGAGCGAGTTTAAATATTTACCGCACTTTGGGAGTGCCAGGGTTTGTTGTTGGTGATACATTAACTACGCACTGTATCGAAACCCGCAATGGCAAAGTGCAAGTAATTACCCTGCCTTGGCTGACTCGTTCAACTTTGATGACTCGTCAAGAGACTGAAGGTTTGTCTTTGGCGGAAGTCAACCAACTATTAACGGAACGTCTGCGAGTTGTTTTAGAAGGGGAAGTTCGCCGTCTTGACCCCGATGTACCTACTATCCTTTTGGCTCACTTGATGGCTGACAATGCTACCTTGGGTGCAGAACGATTTTTGGCAGTAGGTAAAGGTTTTACTCTACCCCTATCTTTGCTGACGCGACCTTGTTTTGATTATGTAGCGTTGGGACACGTTCACCGCCACCAAAATCTGAATAAATTCAACAACCCACCGGTAATTTATCCAGGGAGTATTGAACGAGTAGATTTTAGCGAAGAAAAAGAAGACAAAGGCTATGTAATGCTGGAACTGGAGCGGGGAAGGGCTGAGTGGGAATTTTGTCCCTTAACAGTTCGGACTTTCCAAACCATTGAGGTGGATATCTCAAAAGCAGATGAGCCGCAAGTGTTGTTAATGAAAGCGATCGCCAAGTATGATATTCAAGATGCTGTAGTGCGGCTAATTTACAAACTCCGCTCTGAACAGATGGATTTGATTGACAGTTCCTCTCTACATACTGCTTTATGTCCTGCTCATACCTACACCATTCAAGCAGAATTAGTGAGTCAATTAGCCAGACCCCGGATTCCTGAATTGAGTGCAAGTAGTAGCATCGACCCAATGGAAGCGTTGAAAACTTACTTGAATAACCGCGAAGACCTGAAAGACATCGCAGCATCAATGATGGACGCAGCGCAGAAGTTGCTAGCAGATGAAGTGGAAGTTTGGCTGGAAGCAGCAACTAATGAGTAGGATAAAGCCAATTAATTTGCTATACTCCACTTCCCAAAACTTATGACGCAAACAATTCAAGCAAAGATCATAGACTTACGCTACTTAATCGATAACTTTGGTATTCAGTTAGTTTTAGATGGCTCATTTTTCAGTGAATGGCAAGAAGATTTACCAGAAATTAATGATTTAGATAAACAACTTTTAGACAAGGTGAAAATGGGTTATTTAAATCTTCTTAATTACCCGCCTTTACTAGAAGATATAGTTAGAATGGCAGTTGTAGACCCATTACTTTTCATTGGGGGTTTTTATCTAGCTCCGTTTTATGTAAAATCAGAAGAATCTATAGATATTGCTGTGCCAGATGAAGATGTAATCATCAAAGGTAGAATAGATACCTTAGTTTTAAAAGAGCAATTTTGGGTAATGATTATTGAGTCTAAAAGAGCTTCCTTTTCAGTGGAACAAGGACTAGCACAAATTCTTGCTTATATGTTAGGAAATCGGTATACTGATAAACCCAGTTTTGGTATGATTGCCACGGGAAGCGAGTTTATTTTTGTCAAATTAGTGAAAGGAAATCTACCGCGTTATGCTTTATCAAAGGGTTTTTTGATGCGAAACCCTGAAAATGAATTGTACGACGTGATCCGCATACTCAAGCATCTGACTCGCTTGGAGAGTGCTTGAAGCACTCAGAGTGTAAAACTAGCGATGCTTTCATTAATAATGTTTACAGATCATCTGCTTTTGAGAGTTAGACATTATACACAGATAATAGAGAGTCGTAATGAGCGCACTCACCTAATTATATGTTCTACCAATAAGGGCGATCACATTGCTAAATCCCAGCATACCTTGATTCAGTAGTGAGTGCGATCGCTAAATTCTGATATTCAAGATGCTGTAGTGCAGCTACTTTGTTTTCAAAACAGCTTTACAAGCTAAAAAAAGCTGATTTTTTAATCCAGCTTGGTATTAATCATCACATATTATTTAGCAAAATTATGTATTGATGCAATCGGGTTTTTCGCTTTCTAGCAGAAAAAAGGCGTTTTTTGAAATTCCTTGGTAAATCAGATTTATTGCTACTATTGCTCACTTAGTAAAAAAATTGAAGTCAGATGATAAATATTATTCTATAATACCCTATAATTTTTATTACGGTATCCGTCTACAAATACCGTAGATTTAGGGGTGAATTCTGATGGGCAAGTGGCAACAACCGACACAATTAAGTAAATTCCTAAGTGAGGGGATGCAGGCTTATGTTATGAAGGCTTTGCAGAGCATACAATCATATCAACACGCAATTAAAAGTTGGTTGAATGGACACAGTGTACAAAGCTTTGTAAGTCTGTTCCTTATAAGTATTTTTTTGAGTATAGCAGTTACCTCCTGTTCTGGAAGCAGTTCAGCTAGCAAAAATGATGTTAAGTTAAAACTCGTTTCATTCTCTGTCACCAAAGCCGCTCATGACCAGATAATTCCCAAATTTATCGAAAAGTGGAAGCAAGAACACAACCAAAATGTCACATTTGAGCAAAGTTATGGTGGTTCTGGCGCTCAAGCGGCTGCTGTGATTAACGGTTCCCAAGAAGCAGATATAGTACATTTGGCACTTCCCCTGGATGTCAACAAAATTCAACAAGCAGGTTTAATTAAATCAGGTTGGGAAACTAAAGCACCGAGAAGTGGTATTGTTAGCAAATCGGTTGCTGCGATCGTCACTCGCGAAGGCAACCCGAAAGGCATTCAGACTTGGGCAGACTTGGCAAAAGATGGCGTGAAAGTAATTGCAGCTAACCCAAAAACTTCTGGTATTGCTATCTGGGAATTCTTGGCTTTTTGGGGTTCGGTGAGCCTAACGGGAGGTGACGAAGCCACAGCATTAGATTATGTCACCAAAGTTTATAAAAATACCCCTATCTTAACGAAAGATGCCCGTGAAGCAAGCGATTTATTTTTCCAAAAAGGTCAGGGAGATGTCTTAATTAACTACGAAAATGAGGTAATTTTGGCACAAAGAACTGGTACGAAGTTGCCTTACATTATACCAAAAATCAATATTTCCATTGATAATCCTGTAGCTATAGTCGATAAAAACGCCGATAAGCACGGTACAAGAGAAGTTGCACAAGCATTTGTTGATTTCCTTTACTCGACAGAAGCTCAACGGGAATTTGCAAAATTACAATATCGTCCTGTTAACCCCACCGTTACCCAAGAAGTAGCATCACAACATCCCCCAATTGAAACTTTATTCACATCTCAAGATTTAGGTGGTTGGGATATTATTCAGAAAAAGTTTTTTGGAGAGGGGGCAATTTTTGACAAAGTTCAAGCTGCCAGTAAAGTATGATATCTATATTTTTCGTGCAGGATTATCTACTAGCCGATAGCCAAGTATAAGGAATTCTTCAGTCACTTTACTCAATTGATAATTTATGAGCTTTCGTAGCAGATTTAAGGATAGCTTTTTCCTGACATTTTTAATGATTATTGCCAGCAGTATCACTGCTTGTAGCAGTAATGAGGAAAAGAAAAGTCAGGTGAGTATTGATGGTGCAGCTGTAGGTTTTCCTATTTCTTTAGCAGTTGCAGAAGAATACGGTAAAGTCAAACCTGAAGCTAAAGTAAGCGTTGCCTCAAGTGGTACTGGTGGTGGTATCAGTAAATTTTGTGCTGGAGATATTGATATTGTTGGTGCTTCTCGCACCATTAGAGATGAAGAAATCAAAAAATGTCAAAGTAAGAATATTAAATTTGTAGAGTTGCCTATAGCTTTAGATGGCATCGCTGTAATTGCCAACCGCCAAAATAACTTTGCTCAATGTCTAACTATTAAGGAACTGGGTAAGATTTGGGGCGGCAAATCAGACGGCAAAATATTGACATGGAATCAAGTTAATCCCAAATTTCCTAATCAAAAGCTGAAGCTATATGCTCCATCTTCTGATACGGGAACATTCGATTATATGACTCAAGCTGTCACTGGCAAAGCCAAGAATGGCCGTACAGACTACACTGCCACTCAGAATCAAAACCTTCTCGTACAAGGAGTGTCAGGTGATGTATCAGCCTTGGGTTATGTAGGGATATCTTACTACATTCAAAACCAAGATAAACTCAATCTAGTTGCTGTAGAAAGTCCCACAGGCAAGTGTGAAAAACCAGTTCCGGTAGATAATGTGATCAAAAATATCTACACACCTTTATCTCGTCCTCTGTTTATCTATGTTAGTAAAAAATCCTTAGATACTAAGCCAGCAGTAAAACAATTTGTAGATTTTTATCTAGAAAATTCTTGGAAGTGGGTAGATAGTGTTGGTTATGTAGCATTACCTGATGAAGCTTACCTCAAAGTTAAACAAAAATTTGCTACTGGTGAAACTGGGACAAAATTCAAAAAAGCAAAACCAGGTGAACCGATTACAAACTTTATTTAAATAAAGTCTCAGTCATTGTAGTTTAATTTTAGTGAGAAATTAATTGTTTATGCAAAATACCAATTCTCAAGACGATCCTTATCTACTATCCAGACAATCACTGGAGAAAAATGCATCTGAAGATATTTCAGAAAAGATTGTTGCGGCCATTTTATTTGCTTGTGCTTTAGTTTCGGTTTTAACTACCTTTGGGATTGTCGTAATTATCTTTCAGGAGACATTCGGTTTTTTCCAAGAAGTTTCTTTTGCCCAATTCTTTCTTGATACTAAATGGACGCCTTTATTTGCCGATAAACATTTTGGCGTTTGGCCATTGATTAATGGCACTTTCTTGACTACAGCTATTGCGATGGCAGTTGCTATTCCTTTGGGTTTGTCTTCTGCTATTTATTTGAGTGAATATGCTCAACCCAAAGTAGCAGCAATTTTACGTCCAGCAGTGGAACTTTTAGCGGGAATACCTACTGTAGTATATGGTTACTTTGCGCTGTTGTTCCTTACACCATTGCTGCGGAATTTTATCCCTTTAGAAATATTCAACGCTTTGAGTGCGGGGTTAATGATGGGGGTAATGATTACTCCTACTGTTGGTTCTATCAGCTTAGATGCTATTCGAGCAGTTCCACGTTCTTTGCGAGAAGGAGCTTATGCTTTAGGTATCACTAAACTTGAAACCATTTTTAAAGTAGTTCTACCAGCCGCGCTTTCTGGAATCATAGCCTCGATTATTTTGGGTATTTCTCGAGCTGTGGGTGAAACAATGACTGTCCTCATCGCCGCCGGACAACAACCAAGACTAACTGTTAATTTTGCTGAATCAATAGAAACAATGACAGCTTACATGGCACAAATTTCTGGTGGAGATAGTCCACGTGGTAGTCTCAATTTCAAGACATTATATGCTGTAGGCGCTGTTCTGTTTCTACTTACCCTTGCTTTGAATATTGTTAGTTACTGGATTGCTAATCGCTTTAAAGAAAAATACGACTAACATAGATATATATGGCTACAAGTTATCAACAAGATGATTCTCTAGATTCTGCGGCAGAATTTACCGATAATGTTGAGAGTAGGGAGACATTAGGGAAAGTATTTGAAGTACTTTTTTTGTTAGGATTGCTGATTGGTTTATTTATCCTAGCGTTGCTACTTTTTGATATTTTCCGAGACGGATTAGGCAGATTTTTATCACCCGGCTTTCTTACGGAAACTCCTTCTCGTTTTCCTGACCAAGGTGGTATTCGTCCTGCGATTATCAGTAGTGTCCTTTTAGGATCTGTTGTGATTTTAGTGACTGTCCCAATTGGTGTAGGAGCAGCTTTATATCTAGAAGAGTATGCACCTAAAGCTTGGTGGACAGCGATTATTGAGATTAATATCAGTAATCTGGCTGGTGTGCCTTCTATTGTCTATGGATTGCTAGGTTTAGGGGTTTTCAATTATTTGCTTGGGTTTGGCCCGGCTTTGATTTCCGGTGCATTAACTTTATCTTTGTTGTCTTTACCAGTAATTATTGTGACAGCTAGAGAAGCAATTCGCGCTGTCCCAGATTCCCTGAGAAATGCTTCTTACGGATTAGGTGTCACAAAATGGCGAACTATCAGCAATCATGTCATACCCTATGCTATTCCCGGTATTCTGACGGGGGTGATTATCTCTGTATCCCGCGCTATTGGTGATGCAGCCTCTCTAATTGTTGTAGGTGCTGTGGGTTTTCTCACCTTTAACCCTGGTTTGTTTCAGAGATTTATGGCATTACCCATTCAAATTTATAGTTACATCACTCGTCCTGAACCGGGTTTTGCTAGTGCAGCAGCAGCGACAATTATTGCGTTGTTAATCTTGATTTTAGTTTTGAATGGTGTAGCAATTTATATTCGACAACGCTTCTCAATAAATTAGGTAATTAAATATCTAATTCGATACATTCACGGATATTAGGAGTTCAGCCAAATGACTTATAGCAATAGTAGAAGTCAATCAGATAGCGCCACAATAGACCAAGACAAGGGCGTATTCAATGTTGAAGGGGTGAAGGTGTTTTATGGAGGATTTTTGGCACTTTTAGATGTCTATATAAAGATTCCTGATAAACAAATTATTGCTTTTATTGGGCCTTCAGGATGCGGTAAAAGTACCTTACTGCGTTGCTTCAACCGGATGAATGATTTAATCCCTGGAGCTAAGGTTGAGGGTAGACTGAATTATCGCGATCGCAACATTTACGATCCGAAGATCAATTCTGTAAAATTGCGACGACAAGTCGGAATGGTTTTTCAAAGGCCGAATCCATTCCCCAAGTCAATATACGAAAATATATCCTTTGGCCCGCGGGCTAACGGTTACAAAGGTAATATTGATGAATTGGTGGAAGATTCCCTTAGACGCGCTGCAATCTGGGATGAAGTCAAAGATAAACTCAAAGAGAAGGGAACTGCATTATCTGGCGGACAACAACAACGGCTTTGCATTGCGCGTGCGATCGCCATGAAGCCAGATGTATTATTGATGGATGAACCATGTTCTGCTCTCGACCCAATTTCTAGCCGCCAAGTAGAAGAACTCTGCTTAGAACTCAAGGAGCAATATACCATCATTATGGTGACACACAATATGCAGCAAGCTTCCAGAGTCGCAGATTTCACGGCTTTCTTCAATACAGAAATTGACGAGCATGGCAAACGTCGTGGAAAATTAGTTGAGTTTAATCCTACGGCGCAAATGTTCAGTTCTCCTCAAACCAAAGAAGCTGAAGATTATATCAGTGGACGCTTTGGTTAAAAACACATCACAGTTCTAATTCTGGAAAATATGCTGAGGCTTAAGAGTACTAAATTGAAGTAATATTTCAGTTTAGTACTTATACTGTGTATTATGTTTAAGCCTCTGTCATTTGCTTTAGTTGCAGCTACCATTCTAGTAGCAGCAATCAATAATCCTAGTGCTACCCTAGCTCGAACTTGTGCCTCTAAGTGTGGGTCGCACCCAATTCAGTTTACGCCTGGGCAACACATCCGAGTTGAAGTTATAAATAGCACACCTAACCTGGTTAAAATCCAAAAACCCTCCGGGACTGATGCAATATCCTTGAGTCCAGGGCAGAAATTAAGTTTAGAAGAAATAGAGGGTACGGAGCCAAATACATCTCTGATATTTTGGAGTGAAAAAGGTTTATCACTACAAGCAATTGTCTCAAAACCTAACTTTGGTACATTGCGGCTGGAACTGCGTCCGACTTGGCGCTCTCCGGGCGATCGCTCTTTGTATATTACGGATGATGGTAGGATAAACGTGTTTTAACAGAAATGTTAGGAGTTAGGAATTATGCAGTTATGAGTTAAGAAATAACTTTTAATTCAAAACTCCTAATCTATAACTTCTAACTCCTAACTTCTAACTCCTAACTTGTATTGTGCTAGACCGACCTGTATCTGAACTATCAAAGCCTCACCGACGCTTACCCGATCAGCGCTGGCAAATTTATCCACAAAAACCAGAATTTGCCCAAAATCTGGCGGTTTTGACAAATATTTCACCCATTGTCAGCCAGTTGTTGATTAATCGTGGTTTGGAAACACCAGAACAGGTACAAGCATTTTTAGATCCAGAGTCTCTAGTTTTACCTTCGCCTTTGGAAGATTTCCCAGATTTGGCGATTAGTTTGGAGTTGTTGCAAAATGCGATCGCTTCTCAAACAAAAATTGCTATCTGTGGTGACTACGATGCTGATGGGATGACCAGCACAGCTCTACTTTTGCGTAGTCTCCGCACTTTAGGCGCACAAGTAGATTATGCTATCCCCAGCCGGATGCACGAAGGCTACGGTATTAATAAACGCATAGTTGAAGAATTTCACAGCGAAGGTGTAAGATTAATTCTGACTGTAGATAATGGTATCTCTGCGTTTGAACCAGTTGCTAGAGCTAGAGAACTTGGTCTTGCAGTGATTATCACCGATCATCATGATATCCCCCAAAAATTACCGCCAGCTAACGCTATCCTCAACCCCAAACTAATAGCTGAATCCTCACCTTATCGGGGTGTTGCTGGTGTTGGTGTTGCCTACATCTTGGCAGTTTCTCTAGCACAACAGTTAGGCCAGACTAAGGGCTTGATCCAGCCGATGCTAGCACTTTTTACACTGGGAACGATCGCAGATTTAGCCCCCTTAACTGGTGTAAATCGCCGCTGGGTGAAACGCGGTTTACAGCATTTACCCAAATCCAATTTAGCTGGAGTGCAGGCGTTAATTCAGGTGGGTGGAGTGCAGGCGAGGGGAGATGAGGGAGCAGGGGGGCAGGGGAGCAGGGGAGCAGAGGAGAAAATCCCCAATCCCCAATCCAAAATTCAAAATCCAAAATCGCTCAAGCCTGAAGATATCGGGTTTCGCTTGGGGCCGCGAATTAATGCTATTGGTCGGATTGGTAATCCCCAGACTGTGATTGAATTGCTGACTACAGATGATATGGGGGTGGCGCTGGAAAGAGCAATGCAGTGCGAACAAGTCAACGCCTCTCGCCAGGAGATGTGTCAGCAAATTGAACAAGAAGCGATCGCTTATGTAGAGACAGAATTTGTTGCGTCTCTACAAGATGACCGTGTATTAATTGTTGTTCAACCCAACTGGCATCATGGCGTTATTGGCATAGTCGCCTCCCGCCTGGTGGAACGCTACGGTGTTCCCGTGTTTATCGGGACTTATGAAGATGAGGGACATATACGCGGTTCTGCACGCTCAATTCCAGAGTTTCATGTATTTGAAGCTTTGGAATCTTGTCACGATTTACTAGGCAAATTTGGTGGACACAAAGCAGCCGGGGGATTCTCTCTACCAGCAGAAAATTTACAGGTGTTGCGATCGCGTTTGATTGAGTTTGCTAACCAGTGTCTTGAACCCCAACATCTCAAGCCTTTACTCAAAATTGATGCAAAAGTCAACCTCAATCATATCAATCAGCAGCTTTATCAACAGCTTAATGCTCTGCACCCCTGCGGTATGGACAACCCCGATCCAATTTTTTGGACAGCTAATGTCCAAGTGGTTGAGCAAAAAATCGTTGGCAAGGGTCACATCAAACTGACAGTTGCCCAAACTATAGATAATCAGCAGTATAAAATCAAAGCGATCGCTTGGCGTTGGGGCGACTATTTCCACCTACCATCGCGAGTGGATATTGCTTATAAACTACGAGAAAATTACTTTAATGGTAACACCAGCATTGAGCTAGAGTTAATCGGAGTCAGACTGCCAATTCAGATTCAACAATTTTTTGTTTCGCCACCTATCCAGTCAAGCATCACCTTTGAGTACAACCAGCGACAATATACGTGTGGTTTCTATAAAAACGGTATTGAAGCAGAATTAAGAATTAAAAATTCTCAAGGCAAAGTATTAGCCATGCAGCCAGGACATATAATTGGATTGCTGGGCACTAATCGTCAAAACGCCAAAAAAGTTGATATTTCTCAACCACAGTATGACAATATTATCCAAGCTGCACTTCAGGCGTTATCAGTACTGAGTGCTGAGTTATGAGTTATGAATTCTTAATTCACTTCTCACTCCTAACTGTTAATTCCTTAGTCAGCACTCAGCACTCTTATAAGTTGCCGTTGCGAAATGCCAGCACAAATATTACTGCTGGGCCAGCAATCACGATTAGCGCCACGGACAGCAATTGGAATATAACTTCCCAATTGATATTGATAAAAGCGTTAAACAAGTCAGACACAGCGTCAAACATTTTCCCTTTTCTCCTCTTAATTGTTTTAAAAAATTCAATAACTTAATTACAAAACCCGCAATCGATCATATCTGGCTATGGTCTGTTAGATTTAATTTACTTAACAAAATTATAAGAAAAGACATAAAAACGTAAAATAGGGGGATTGGGAATGGGGCATTGGGCATTGGGCATTGGAAATTAGGTTATTCTCTCCTTGTCCCCCATTCCCCACTCGCTAATCCAAAATGTCAAATTGGCAATGTATAAAGCAATGTGGAGCCTGCTGTAATCTCGATCCAGCAGAGCGTCCAGACTTGGAAGAGTATCTCTCACCACCAGAACTAGAACTCTACCTCAGCATGGTAGGCGAAGGGGGATGGTGCGTTAATTTCGACCATACCACGCGAGAATGTCGCATCTACCCTAATCGTCCGCGCTTCTGCCGTGTGGAATCAGAAGTGTTTCAAGATATGTATGGGGTTGAACCAGAAGAAGTCAACGATTTTGCTATTGACTGCTGTCGCCAGCAAATAGAAGGAGTTTATGGCGATCGCAGTTTAGAAATACTACGCTTCGACAAAGCTGTTGGCCTTTGACACCCAACCCCCTTTTTTTGTGTGGGGTTGCAATTTATGACAAAAATCTGAGAAAATGATAGAAATATGAAAACACCCTAGCAACCAAAACTACTGCTTGTGAAACTTGATTCTGCACCTTTGGAGATTTCTGGCATATCTCAGACTGAGATTGAGCTAGAGATGGAAGACAGCAATGATTTTAACTTAACTCCTGCGATCGCTCCTTTAGTTCAGCCTGTAGTTGTCGATAGTCCTCAAAAGCAGCAATCAGCGCTAGTAGTTTTTGGTACGACTTTTGTAACCATTTTTCTAGCAGAAATTGGAGATAAAACTCAGCTATCCACTCTGTTAATGAGCGCACAATCTCATTCGCCGTGGGTGGTATTTATCGGCTCGGCGGCGGCGCTAATAACCACTAGCTTATTAGGTGTACTTTTAGGTAGTTGGATAGCTAATCGACTCAGCCCGAAAACTGTAGAAAAATCAGCCGGCGTGATGTTGTTAGTAATTTCTCTAATGCTGTTTTGGGATGTATTTACTAGTAATTAGTCATTAGTGATTAGAAAAATTCCCCACCCCCCTTAATTGTATGGATTGGCATTTATTAGGACTGAGCTTTATTACGGTTTTTTTATCAGAATTGGGTGACAAAAGTCAGCTAGCAGCGATCGCACTTTCAGGACGTTCTAATTCTCCACGTGCAGTATTTTTCGGTGCAGCAGGCGCATTGCTGTTGACAAGCCTGTTGGGATCGTTAGCAGGGGGTGCAGTAGCTGAATTATTACCTACACGTGTTTTAAAAGCGATCGCGGCTGTAGGATTTGCTATTCTTGCTGCACGCCTGCTGTTATTTAACAATGAACCATCGGCAGATTCTGAACAAACACCTTAGAGAAGAATTCAGAATCCAGGAATCAGAATTATTCTTCGTGAGGTATTGGAACCCGCCAAAGTTTTAAACCAATATCATTCAGTACTTTGACAAGCTCAGTAACCATCAAAGTCGAATTAATACTGAATCCTGACGCCTTGGCGGAGCGTCTCCGGCTCCGCTCCTGAGTTCTGAATTCTTCTTTACAAACCTTCCCAAGCAGTTCCTTTGTAGCCGTATTGAAAAATTTCTGGATGCAAAATTTCTGCCAAAATTTCTAGAGAATCTACCAGTCGCGGCCCTGGACGATTGAAGTAAGAATTGCCATCAGTAATATAGACTCTACCAGCTTCGGTAGCGTGTAGTTTTTCCCACTCTGGACGTTGAGTTAATAACTTGGCTTCTTGGCGAGTGCGATTTAAATCAAAGCCACAAGGCATAAAAACAATTACATCTGGATTCGTTGTTAATAATGTTTCCCACGGCAAGATCGGAGAAGGCTGACCTGTAGTGCAAAATAGAGACTGTCCTCCTGCTAAGTTAACTAATTCAGGAATCCAATTAGCGGCGACCATCAAAGGATCAGTCCACTCGATACAGGCGACAGTAGGTAGTTCATCTAAAGAAAGCCCTTGGATTTTTTGCTGACAAATTTTGACGCGAGCTTCTAAATTTTCTAAGACTTTTACCGAGTCTACGCCAAAGGTGTTGCCGACTCGCTCAATGTCAGCCCAAACATCTTGGAGAATATTGGGTTGTAAAGAAATAATCTGAGGTTTACTGTCAATGAGTGTAGCAACTGCCTTTTCAACATCGTGTAAGCTAACAGCACAAACATCACACTGGTCTTGAGTGAGAATATGGGTAGGCTGCAATTGCTCTAAAACATCTGTTTTGATTTCATAAATACTAAGAGCAGATTGCAATAAATTATTCACTTCGTCGTGAATTTGGCTGCTGGAGGCATCACTGTTTAAACGTGCTTGGGTACAAATGGGGCGATTGAGGATTTCTGGAGGGTAATCGCATTCGTGCGATCGCCCCACAATAGCATTAACCAACCCTAGTGTCGCTAAAATCTCTGTTCCACCGGGAATCAGGGAAACAATTCTTACATCACTATCTGTCATCGCTCCACCTCCGCAAAAGCTGCCTTTACCTTAAGTTTGGCAGAATTTGAGCCATTAGGTATCTTTCTCTAGGAGAATCAAGGGTATTTTGCTAGTCAGTACTAAGCAAGAAATCGTACTAGTACAGCACAGCGTAAATAAACTAATACCAATTTTTTATGAAGACGCATAGAAATAACCCCACCGCCTACAGCACCTCCCCAAAGCATCGGGGAGGTTGGGAGGGGTCAACCCCTTCTCTGCGAGACGCTACGCGAACGGGGAATTCAAAATTCAAAATTCAAAATTCACGCATTACAATCCCCATAAATAAATTTAAAAATACTATACTACTTGTACTACTTGATAGTAGAATTACTTAATAGTGAAATTACTTGAAATGCTAATTATCCTCTGGCAAAAATCACTGTTATGAAGTAACAGAAGTAATCAGCAAAATCTAGCTTATAGCTAATTAGCTAGAATTATAAAATTTAATTAGAAAAATTATACTTTCCGGTTATGAAAAACCATATCAAGTAATTGTAGTTATACAAAGACAGTTCTACTTTTTCCGTAGAACTGCAAGTCCAAATTATTTCTTCTTGAGGGCAACTAATGCAGGTCGTGTCAGCTAGAGATATTACAGAGCACAACCAGGCCCAAGAGGCTTTACGAATCAGAGAAAATAGTCGGCGAAAACAAAGTCAGACACTGGTGCAACTGGCAAGAAGCAAGACATTTCAGCAAGGTAATCTCAATGCGGTGTTGAGAGAAATCACAGAAACTGCTGCTCAGACGCTGTTAGTAGAGCGAGTGGGGGTATGGTTATATAATGAAGAACGTTCAAAAATTGAATGCATTAATTTGTATGATGTCAAGACTAAAGAGCATACCTTTGGTAACTCCCTTTTAAAAACAAATTTTCCTGCTTATTTCCAGGCTTTAGAAGAGGAACGTACCATTGCCGCAGATGATGCCAGAAACGACACCAGAACCCAAGAATTATCCGAGTCTTATCTTTCAGTTTTGGGCATCACATCTATACTAGATGCACCAATTTGGCTAGAGGGCCATTTGGTAGGCGTAGTGTGTCACGAACACATAGGCGAAGGTCGCCAATGGACTTTAGAAGAAGAGAGTTTTGCTGGCTCAATTGCAGATTTTGTGACGCTGGCTATAGAAGCGAGCGAGCGAAACGTCGTACAGGAAGCACTGCGACAGAGTGAGGCACAATTTCGGGCGATTTTTGAGCGTTCCTCTATCGGCATTGGACTTATAGATATGAAAGGGCAGATAGTCGATACTAATCTGGCATTGTGCGAGATTTTCGGATACAGCCGAGAAGAGTTATACGGCAAGTGCTTTACAGATTACATTTCCATAGAAAGGGAGGATTTAAAACTTTACAAACAACTGATGTCAGGAATTCGCACAGACTTAAAGAGAACTTCGAGGGACGGTTTACAACCCTCCAAACATCAGAAACAGCTTGTCGAAAGACATCGGATTGAGATAGAAAGACGCTGCCAGCATCAAAATGGTAGCTTAGTTTGGACTCATCTCTCTGTTTCTGTTATACCAGGCAGCAATGGTGAACCTGAGTTTTTTCTAGCGATGATTGAGGATATTACTGAACGTAAGCAAACAGAGTTGAAACTACGTGCCTCTCAAGAAGCAGCAGAAGCTGCCAGTCGGGCAAAAAGTGAATTTTTGGCAACCATGAGCCATGAGTTGCGGACGCCTCTGAATGCGATTATGGGTTTGTCACAGTTACTGCAACAAGAAATAGTTGGCTCTCTGAATGAAAAGCAGAACGAATATGTAAGTTGTATATATAGTAGTGGTGAACATCTGCTGGCAGTGATTAACGATATCCTTGACTTATCTAAGGTAGAAGCAGGTAAAGAGGAACTGTTACTATCATCTTTGTCGGTGGCAGATATATGTAATTATGCCATCTGGACAGTGCGCGATCGCGCCTCAGAAAAGGGATTGCAACTCACATATGAAATTGACCAAGAAGCTGATATTTGTATTGCTGATGAGCGGCGCATCAAGCAAATGCTACTCAACTTGCTGACCAATGCCATTAAATTTACCCCAGCAGGTGAAGTATCGCTGGTAGTCAAAAAAGTGCCACAAGGGATAACGTTTACAGTTTCAGATACTGGTATTGGTATAGATTCAAGCCAGTTTCAATTTCTATTTGAACCGTTTAAACAGCTTGACAGTCGATTAAATCGGCAGTATGAAGGCACTGGTTTGGGTTTAGCCTTGACGCGTAAATTAGCGCGTTTACATGGTGGAGATGTTACCGTGACATCAACTTTAGGAAAGGGCAGTCAGTTCACTCTGTTTCTACCAAATCCAGAGCATCCGGGAAATGGGGAAAATGAGACAAATGAGATAGATGAAACAGAAGAGGAAGCAAATTTTACCTCGTCCTCTTCTTCTTCAGTCATCCCCACAAATAAAACTATTTTGCTTGTAGAAGAAGAGGAAAATACAGCAACACTGTTGCAAGATTATCTCTACACAATTGGCTACCAAGTCAAGTGGATAGATAATAGTAACGACTTTTTGAAACAGGTACAAAGCTTTCAACCAGATTTAGTTTTTTTTGATTTCCAGTTAGTAAAAGATATTCATATCTGGAATTTGCTGAATATCCTTAGACAAGAGCCTTATCGGAAACATTTACCGATTGTAATGATGACCTTTAGCGAACCTTTAGAGGAGGATATTGCCATGCTGCCAGGTAGTGTTAATGACTACCTTATCAAGCCAATTTGCATAGTCCAGCTAGAGTCAATCCTGATGAAATACTTTACTTAATTACTCATAAAAATGCATTTTTGTATGAACAATTAGTGAAAAAAACATACTATATATTTTTACTTTGACTGTGAAAATATTTTTCTCATTTTCACATGGAGAATACTGGCTTCTTCAAATATTTCTCCTTCTTCTACAAAATCGAGTTTTTTGTATAAATCTTTCACATATTCTTGAGCATGAATCACTACTTCTGGAATATTTTGGTTAGCTATCACCTGTAGGGCATTTTCCATAATTTTCTTACCAATACCTTGCCCTCTAACTGTCGATAAAACAGCTAACCTTTCTATCTTGGCAGTTTTATGATCTAAATATCTGATTCTGGCAGTACCCACAACTTCCACATTTAAATAAGCAATTAGATGATCGGATATTTCATCTTTGCCATCAAATTCTAAAGTGGGATCTACCCCTTGTTCTTCTTGAAAAACTGATTTTCTAATTGCTTTAATTGCCGGAAAATCTTTAGGTAATTCAGCAACTTTTATAACTAAATTACTCATGAAACTCTCTTTGAGGTTACTACCTATTGTAGTTTAACGTGAGTTTGATACACCTCTCCGTGCTTTGAACTAAAGTTGAAGTCTGTCCCTCTTTGAGTCGGAGAGGGAAGATTTGACGTAGTAAAATCAGGGAGAGGTGTTTTGATTGGGCTAATTAGACGGACACTATATTAGCCGTAGAATTCACGTTAGTTTAATCTGCTCCTTCAATTGGTGCAAAACCTTGACGTTGAATATTTTCTGTCACCGCGCGTGGTTCTAAAAATTGCAGTAAGTAATCAGGGCCGCCTGCTTTAGAACCTACTCCAGAAAGTTTGAATCCACCAAAGGGTTGCCGTCCAACGATCGCTCCGGTAATATTGCGGTTGATGTACAAATTCCCGACTTCAAATTCTGTCTGCGCCTGCTGAATGTGTGAAGGCGTTCTAGAATAAAGTCCGCCAGTCAAAGCATAGTTTGTACCGTTGGCGACTGCTAAGGCTTCTTGGAAATCTTTCACCCGAATTACCGCTAGCACAGGGCCAAAAATTTCTTCCTGGGAAATTACCGCATTTGGCGATACTTCACTAAAGATGACTGGGCCGATAAAATATCCTTGTTCGGGTGCTGGTAATTCCAAGGCTAATTGTGCTTCTGCCTTACCCTTCTCAATATACTCGCGGATGCGATCGCGGGCATTAGCATCAATTACTGGCCCAACTTGTGTACTCGGTAACTCTGCTTCCCCAATGTTCAAGGATTTTGTCGCTTCTACCAACCGTTGCACAAAGGCATCATAAATCGGTTGCAGCACAATCACCCTAGAGGCGGCAGAACATTTTTGGCCGCTGTAACCAAATGCCGACTGCACTACCCCCACAACTGCTTGGTCTAAATCAGCACTTTCATCGACAATAATTGCATTCTTGCCACCCATTTCAGCAATCACCCGTTTCATGTGTTTCTGTCCGGGTTTCAAAGTTGCCGCCTCTGCGTAAATTCTACAACCTACTTCCTGGGAACCAGTAAAAGCAATTACATGAGTATCTGGATGATTTACCAAGTAAGCGCCGACTTGCGAACCCTTGCCAGGTACGTATTGAAATACACCTTTGGGAAAACCAGCATCTACCAAGATTTCTGTGAGTTTTGCTGCAATCACAGAAGACGTTTCAGCAGGTTTGAGGAGAGTACAATTGCCTGAAACCAAAGCTGCAACAGTCATTCCACAAGCGATCGCTAGCGGGAAATTCCAAGGAGAAATCACTACAGCAATACCACGTGGTTGGTAAATATAATGATTAGTTTCACCTGGAATGTCATAATTCACACCTTCATCTAACCGTTCTATCTCATCAGCGTAGTACCGACAGAAATCTATCGCTTCCGAAACCTCTCCATCAGCTTCCTTAACTGGTTTCCCAACTTCCAAAACTATCCAAACTGAAAGTTCGGCGCGGCGTTCTTCCATCAAATCACCCGCTTTCCGCAAAATATCAGCGCGTTGTTTAGCTGGTGTTTTCTTCCACCCAGGAAACGCCGCTTTCGCAGCTTGTATTGCCTGTTCCGCCTGTTCAACGCTAATCAACCCAACTTTACCAATTACCTTACTAAAATTAGAAGGATTGAGAGAATCAACAAATTCCGGCGTATTGACATACTCGCCATTAATCAGTGGTAAATAAGTTTTACCCAACTGTTGGCGAACGTTTTGGAAAGCTTGCGTTGCCTTCATTCTTACCTCTTCATCAGCGTAATCGGTATCAGCAGCACCGAGGAAATGAGAGTTAGGAGTTAGGAGTGAGGAGTTAGGAGTTAAAGAGTTTTTTTCTTCTTTGACAATCGGCGCTGCTAATAATTCCTCAATTGGACGATTTTCGAGATTTTGCCGTAGAAAAGAACTATTAGCTGTATTTTCCAACAATCGGCGAATTAAATACGCCATCCCAGGTAATAATTCACCGTAGGGACAGTAAACTCTGACTCGGTAACCTTTGTCAACTAACGCCTTGGCAACTTTATCACCCATACCGTAGAGGACTTGCAATTCAAAGCGACGGCGGGGGACATTTAAACTTTCAGCTATGGCAATGGCGCGAGAGTGCGATCGCACATTATGGCTACCAATGGCAGAATAGACATATTGATGATTTTCTAACAACAACTGAGTGATGGTTTCAAAGTTAGCATCAGTTGCCACTTTGTCGTTGTAAACTGGCTGTTTCCAATGCTTTTGCGCTGCTTTAATAGTTTCTTGATCCCAATATGCGCCTTTCACCAAGCGAATTGTTAAAGGATAACCGCGCTGTTTCAACCAAGAAATTAGGTCTAGGGTATCTTGTTCGCTATCACGCAGATATGCTTGAATTGTCATGCCAATATCTGTACGTTGCCGAAACTCTTCTTCTAGTAAGAGTTTTTTCAGGATGCTGAGAGTTATATTCTTATAGGCATACTGTTCCATATCAAAATGCACAGCTGCGCCTAATTCTTTGGCACGACGTAAGAGAATCCGAATGCGATCGCTAACTCGCTCCTCACTACCTTTAGCATCTAATGGGTCAAATTGGGAATAAAACGCCGTTAACTTCACAGAAACCTGAACTTTTGGAATTGCTTCGCCATCAGCCTCATCAATAGCCGGGATAGCTGCCCAATTCTTTGATGCTTCCACCAATTGTTGGATTAATTCTAGATAGCGTTCTAGATAAGACTGCGCTTCCGCTTCGGTAATTACGGCTTCACCAAGTAAGTCGATGGTAAAAGCCATTTTTTCTTTTCGCAGTCGTTCAACTGTTTTGATGACTTGTTTAATATTTTCCCCAGAAATATATTTATGAGCAAGAGTCTCAACTGCTGTACCAACGGTTGTAGCAGCAACTTGTCCTGGCATAGAGTCGGGATTAGCAAAGTTTAGCATTCCCTTCAAAGCTGCCGGTAATTCTACAGATTCATCGCCTAAATATTCTTGTAAATGTGAGGCAATTTCTGATTTACTGTGCAAAGCAGGTAGCGTATCTATAAAGCGAAATAGTTGCACCCGCAACCCAGGATTACTCATCGCCCAAGCTAGTAATTTATCATCCCAACGCATTTGATCCCGCAGGGAAGAAAAAAACGAACGATTTTCCTGCGTTGCGGCTAGAAGTTGTTTAGCAATTTCTTGGGTTTTAGCTTCGTAGGTGCTTGTTTGTACTTGTAATACCACTGATAATAACTCCGTTAATCAAGGCAAGGCTTTTTGTCGAAAGCTTGTGTCTTCTATTTTGACGCTTTCATTTAGCTGTCACCATTATGCGGAATTCGTAATTAGGAATATTTGCCATTCGCGTAGCGTCTCGTAGAGAACGAGAGAAGCAAGCTACCTAATTCGTAATTCCTATAGCGCAAGGATTCCATTGATTTCAAATGGATGATTTACTTACGCTGTGCAGTTTTAGGGACTAGCCCTTTCAAAGTGGGTAAAATTTTGCTCAATAAACTCTCTTTAACCTATTAACTCTGTATTCTCTGTGCCCTGTGGTTAAATAAAATACTTTTAAACCGCACAGACGCGGAGGGCGCAGAGAGAAAAAAAGAGATTTTACCAGTCACCTTGAAAGGGCTAGTTTTAGGGACTTGCAATTAAAGTATGCTGTTCTATGGCGCTATAGGTCAATACGGTTCAGTTAAGGCTATGCAGTGCTTGAAACAACAAACACAGGAGGAATCGTTTTTGTGCCAGTACCTCTGTGTTTAACTTTTTTCGAGCGAAATTTTGATACAGGCTTTTTCACAACCCAAGGGTTGCTTCTATGAACCCTTTCAGGTAAAACTTGGTCTAAAATCTCCAGAGTTAACCAATTCAAAAAAAGGGAAGTTGTTGTGGTTGTAAACGTTGGAATTTAGGAATAGCACGACGAAGAACTCGCAACGTTCCTGTGAAACTTAGACGCAAAGGTGCAACGTCTGCACTGGTTGCAGCTTGAAAAATTAACGTTCTTACAGCCCAATGCCCCAATAACAAACCGTAAACCTCTTGCACTACCTCCCGTGGTTTTTGAGAACGAATATGAGTTTTTCGTCCCAAAAGATGTACTTTGAGTTCATCAATCGTATTCTCGACCTCCCAACGCTCATGGTATTGGCAAGCGAGTAATTGGGCTGGAAACTTCTCAATATCTAATAAGCTCGTAATTAAGCGGTATCTAATCTGTTCTTCTGGGTTATCAAGATGATCAATTGTGTACTCGATAACTCTTACCAATATTGGCTCGAAACCCTTCTTTCGGAAATTGCCAGATGGATGAATCCAACTTAAATACGAACCATCGTCTAAAGTTTTTTCGCTTAAAAATTTAACGTTGCCAGGAATTCTTCCTAGATAATCACAACCCCTACATACTGTTCTTTGCACCATAGCATAAGAATGTAACCCCCTATCCCACATCAATAACATTCCCGATGTGACTGAGCGCAATAACTTTAATGCCCTTACTCGCTCTCCAATCCGATATGGGCACATTAGTGCGTCAAAAATTAAATGTGTTCCACCCTCTATCAAAATGACTAATCTAACTTTTGGAAATGCCGCTCGCGTCCCAGGACGACTACCAGGACGACCAAAAACCCTTGCGTTTTCATCACTATCTGGGATATCTAAGCAGGTTCCATCAATCACTACAATTCTTAACCCGTTTAGAAAAGCTCCTATTGTTTCCCTATTGGCCATTGGTCGCACCAACTGATGAAACAATTCCCTCATTACCCCTGCTCCTAATCGCTGTCTGGCTTGGGTAATGGCTGATTTACAAGGAAATTGCCAATATTTGCCTAGTTTAACCCATGCCTCTGAAAGACCATCAATTAGGTTTTTTAGCACATCCCGCATTGAGTCTCTTGACCACAGGCTCATTGCTACTATTAGACAAACTACCAGTTGTGCTGGTAACGAACGATAACGTTCCTCTTTGACTCTAGTTTTAGCGATCGCCTGTTCAATTGCCTCTATTGGAATGGCTGTCTCTATTGCTTTGAATATCTCAGTACTTTGTATCCTGGGAGACACTAAGGAGAATTCTTTGAGATGCACCGTACTTGATTTCGATTTTTGGAAACAATACCTAATTTACAACTATTTGAGCCTTAACTGAACCGTATTGCGCTATAGGTGACACAAAAGCCACAGCCACCAAGGACTTTTTGTATAATGAATCTTCCGTTATCCAGATGTTGATTGGGCGTCCAAAGTTTCATTGATTTATAGATTGATTTATAACTTGTAAATATATCCGCGTGAACTCACTCCTAACCCTTCGCTGCAAATAAGGGGAGGAAAATTTTCCCCTCTTTCTCCTAGCGCAGTTAGAAGGTGAGGTTCTAATTGAAGTCTTCTATTGCTGTTTTAACAGCATGTACTTATTTTTTCCAATACTCAGAATGGGTATACTGCCTCTATGCCTACAGAAAACTTTATGGATATTTTATTTTATAACTGGCAACATACACTCCAACCCTTTGGCGTTGACCAGGTAGCAGCTGAGAAAACCTTTAATCTCTTGGTTGAAGCTTACTCTACCCCTGGTCGCTATTACCATACACTGAAACACATCGATCGCGTCCTCAGCATAATTGAGATTTTGCAAGGCTACACCAATAACCTAGCTGCTGTTCAACTAGCTGCGTGGTTTCACGATGTAGTGTATGACACTGAAGCCAAAGATAACGAAGAACGAAGTGCAGACTATGCTTTTGAGTTGCTGAGTAATTTGGGTATTCCAGAAAGTATCATAACTACTGTCACCCGTCTGATTCTGAATACTAAAGACCACCAAGCTGCGGTAAATGACTATGATAGCCAAGTCCTAGTTGATGCAGATTTAGCGATTTTGGCTACTAACCCAGTTGATTATGAAGAATACGCTCATGCTATTCGTCAGGAATATGGCTGGGTGGCAGAGGCAGATTATATCACAGGTCGTCAGCAGGTTTTAGAACGATTTTTAAAGCGATCGCATATCTACTTTACGCCTTTAATGTCAGAGTTCGCCGAACCATCTGCTCGTGGCAATATCCAGGCAGAAATTCAGTCTTTATCGCCTGGTTAGTTTTACAAAAACCAAGCTAAGAGGTACACATTGCACGAGAAAAATTTGGATCTTGGAAACCTACGGAGTTCTGAAGGCTATCCCCGATGAATTGGGAGATATAACACCATACCGCAAGGGCGGTTGGTGTGTCTGGTGATTTACCGTCTGCCAGCACCGCGATGAGGTATTTCAGACACTTCAGTATCTTCTAGCTTTCTTTTCGGTGCAAAAACTTCTTGATGTTGTTGCTGTTGAATTTTTTGTAGTGCAAACTTTACGCGGGTGCGAACTCCCAGATCGGCATCGGTATCGAGTATTTGCTGAAGTTGATTTGTAATCCGCGACGTTTGATCGGGTAAAGTGACTGCTATGGCGTTGCCGCTTTGCGGGTTGTCGCCAGACATTGCTAGTGTTTCTAAACTTGTAACTGCTGCATAGCGCACTACCCACTCTGGATCTTGAGAAATTAGTAATAGCGCCTCTAATACCTGAATCTGAACAGATTCCACTTTCTCAGGCGGTATTTGATGCCAGCGCAAAGTACCTAATCCCCTAGCAGCTGCCCGCCGCACACTTAAGGAAAAATCAGTTTTTGCTGCCTCTAACAAGGTATCCAGCGCCCGAACATCGCCAATTCCCGCTAAGGCACGAATAGCCCAGGCTCTAGCACTGTAGTTGTAGTCATCAATTAGTTCCAATAGTGATGGTACTGCGACTTCCCCGATCGCAATTAGTCCATCTACTGCCGCCACTGCCGCCCCTGGATTGTTGTAGCCCAAAGCTGCAATCAGAGTCGGAACAGATTCCTCAATACCAGCTGCCGCTAACTCCTGAACTGCGTCTAATAAGCGATCCGAGGAGTCTGCTTCTTCCACAGCACGAATTAATATTTGGGCAAGGTCACTGTTATTCATAATAATTTGCCATGAGTCATTAGGGATCTGCCAATTGTAGCTTAACTTCTCCGTAGTTGACATCATACATAAACCCCCTAGCCCTGATTTTGTAGTTGGGTTGGGGGTTTATATGTGGTAAACATTTGCTTTAAACGTATTAATAAGAACTAATTTATGGAAAATTATGACTACAACAGTGAGTCCATCAAATTTATCACTTTAATCGCACCTGCTGACAAAGTGCTTGTTGCTGTGTGGTTAACTTGATGTTCTAGTAATCCTTTAAGAGAAATTAACTTTAGACTATTTTCAGCAAGAGTTTCGGCGATCGCATCTGCTGCTCTTAGATAGCCAATCGCTCCCAAATCTGCTAACACTGCTCGACGCAATTGCAATTTATCTCCTGCCAAAGCTTTTACTAACCGTTCTCCATAAACTGGTTCTTGGGTTAATTGATACATCGCTCGTGCGGCAGCATATTGCACCAATTCAATTGGATGCTCTAAAAATGGTTTTACCAAAGGGATGCACTCAGTCGCCCTCAAGGCTCCCAAGGCTTCTAAAATGGCTTCGTAGGGTTGAGATAAATCAGGCTGCTTTGATATCAGCTGCTCTCCTTGCAAACCTACTTGTAATAACTCAATCAGGGCGGAAATGCAAACCGGATCGCCCAGCATTTCTAAGGATTGTGCCGCTGCTTCCCGGACATAAAAATCTGAGCAGTCTAAACACGCAATTAAAGGTGAGACTGCCTGGCGATCGCCTAGTTTCCCTAAAGCCCTAGCTGCGTTCCGTCGCAGAGGATATCCGCCTTCTGGTGTTCTGTCGGCTTCATCCTCTAACGCTTTAATTAATCCTGTAACCGCAGCTGCTTCACATATCCGAAACCGACCCAACCACCAGGCAGCATAAAATCGCAGACCTAAATCTGCACTTTCAAGATTAGCGATCGCTTGCTCTACTGTTAAAGATTCACCATCACCAGAGTTACCTGTCGGTGATAAATCTTCAAATTTCTGCGGACTAGAATTCATTATGAAGAAGGAGGATCGCTTTGTTCGCTATTTGTTTTAGCTTCAGCGTTCAATGGCTGAATGCTGACTATTTTGCCACCCAAGCGAGTAATTCGCTGCATTTCTTGATTCATCCGGTTCTCAGGTACTGTGAAAAACACAGTGGCACTAGAACGAATAGGATAGTTGGTTTTTTCAGTTTCTTCGCTTTGGCGCAGACCCACTACTTCATAGCGAAAGTAGCGACTACCCGTTCTACTACTAATTGGCCCAACCATAAAATTAATTCCCAATTCTAAATTGTCATTAGTCTTTTGCCCTTAATAATGACTATTGACTAATGACTATTGACAAATGACACTAAAGGGGTTTCACACTAGCTATTTTACCACCTTGTTTTACCACTCTCTGGAAGTAACTAGATAGTTCTTCATAAGGTATAACCACCGCTTGATTGACGCGGCGTGTGCTAGGATATCCAGCTCCAAAAACACCTGCTACTTCAATGCGGTAAAGTCTGCCTTCTTTACCAAAGGTTCCCGCACCACCAAAAGTGCTGTTGGGGGTAACGCCTTTTTCAGAAGCAACGTATGAAAAGCCTGAGGGGCCACCAGAGGGAGGAACAACGATGGATGCACTATTGCGACCTAGTTCGCTAGCAAGGCGAGAAGATTTGCCTTTGAGTTGGGAGGTATCGCTACTGGCATAACCGCGATAAAGTTGGAATATCCGGCTAAATCCGACAGTTTTCTGTCCTGTTTGGGTATTAAAGCCACGATAGTAAGGCACTATATTTTCACCAAAGCTAGATTGATACTCTGGCGAATCAATATAAGAATCAATGTCGGCTTCATATCCCTTGGTTTGATATAAGTCTAAGTGATAGACGACATCAGACTCATCATAAGGGGCACGACCCAACAAATGTTTGTAGTTCAGTTCAATGACGCGAGTTTGGAAGTTGTCGTAGAAAAATTTGGATTTGTACAGTTCCGATTTAGCTACCTGACGCACAAACTCTTGCACTGTATTTTTTCCATCGCGCAGGATAGATTCAGCACTTGTCAGGCGGTCAGATGCCAAGATGTAGTTGTTGCCCAAGACTTGACGATAGACGGCAGCAATTACTCTCTCAATGTCTTCTTTGGTTGCATTCGGACGCAGTTCCACAGGAGACTGATCGCTAAAAGGTTCTGTTCCCAGACGGGAAGCTGCTGTTGTAATAGCCATTGGTAATTTTCCTTTTGTAATTAGTAGTTGGAAAAATTAGGAGTTAGGAGTTAAGAGTTAGGAGTTAAGGGTAGGGATATAGTTAGGAATTTAAAACTCATAACTTCTAACTCCTCACTCCTGACTTCTAACTCCTCACTCTTAACTCCTCACTTAATTCCCCAATTCCCTATTTATACGGCTGTAATGCTAATAACCCTACTGCCCTTGCGATTCAACTGCTGCAATTTACTAGAAAGTTGCTCGTAAGGTACGATTAACTCCGCAGTACCGCGCCTTACTACAGTTGAGTTTGGGGAAGCTGCTTGTAGCACTCTGATGCGGTATGTTTCACCGCGACCACCTGTAGAGAGGCCAGTTAAGGCTCCGGCAGAGACTGGGTAAATGGGCGAAGCTAGATTCTTAGCCACTTCCCAGGTTAGCCGTCCTTGTTTTTGTCCTTGAGCGCGATCGCTATTGGCATAACCCCGATACAGTTGGAACAGTCGGCTATAGCCAACGTTTTTCTGTCCTACTTGACTTTTAAAGCCTTTATAGTAGGGGACAATATTTTCGCCAAAACCCTCTTGATATTCTAATGAGTCAATGTAGGAATTAATCTCAGCTTCGTAACCTTGTGAGTTGTAAAGCTCAACATGGTACGAAATCTCTGACTCATCTTCCGGGGCACGCCCCAATAAATGCTTATAATTCAACTCGATAAACCGAGTTTGGGAGTTGGAGTAGAAAAACTTATCCCGATAGAGTTCTGATTGAGCAATGGCTAACACAAATCCCCTAACGGTGATTGCACCTTGCTGCAACAGTGATTCTGCACTCTCTAGACGATCTCCTTCTAGTAGATATGCATTACCCAAAACCTGACGGTAAGCCGCCCGGATAACCACTGCCACATCCGCTTCTGTTCTATCAGGGCGTAGTTCTACTGGTGCTGAATTTTCAAACGCTCCAATCCCTAATCTTGCTGCTTGTCCCAAAGCTGCCATCTTTAAACCTCCTCAGTTTTAACTGCAAAACTGAAAACTTTTTAGAAAATTTTTTCTAGTCTTTTAACAGTCTTTTTGAAATTGACACTTACCTTACCTAATGTAAGGCGATTTTTAAGACATAGCTGCCTTAATATCCTGTTTCCACAGGTTCCCAGGCTCACCTTATTCGGTTTGGCAGTCCCTCATGGGGGAGAAACGTCCAGACCTTCTTTGCCAGACACTGCGTGTAGCTTGCTTCCCCGTAGGGGATGCGGACTCACTAACGTTGCCTAGGTCTTTTCTTCCCTACGGGACGCTCCGCGAACACATTGCGTCTCGTAAGATAAGGAAGAAGATTGTGATCGCTGCCTCACCACATTTGCCATAAGGGCGTAGTGATATCTCCTTACGTTATTTCGGGCGTATACTTTCCCCCAGTCTGAGGGTAGGTTTTTAAATCTTGTACTGACAAAAATATTGTGCCAATTGACGGTAGCTTAAAAGAGGCACTGGGTTGTGAACTTTCCCAAAGTTGTAGCAAATACCGTGCTACGTCGGCAGCTTTTATCCCTGCTCTAAAGCAAAAAATACAGAACTACGTTCCTATTTCTCCAGGGTTTTCAGCTAGCTTTTCTTAAAAAACTGCCCGGAGAGATAAACAACTCATAGAACTTACTTGTCATAAGAGCTGATTTCCTCTCCGGGCTAAAGAAACACTCTAGCTTAGAGTATTGATTACGTAGTCGATGTAGGAATTTGCTTCAACAGCTGGGTCGCCGCTAAGACCATGGTTAGCTTTGATGTACTTGAGAGCTTCAATGTACCAGCTAGGAGACAGATCAAAAGTCCGGTTGATTTCAGCCAAGCCAGAAATCAAGAAATCATCCAAGGGGCCTGTGCCACCAACAACTAAAGCGTATGTGATAATCCGCAAGTAGTAGCCGACATCACGTACACACTTGCCTTTGCCGCGTGTATCTGACGCGAAGTTAGGGCCTTGTTGTTGAGTGGTGTAAGGGAACTTGTTATATACTGCTTGAGCAGCACCTTCGGTCAAGCGTTGAGCATTGGCGCTCAATGCTTTTGCTGCTTGTAAGCTAGCTGGTGCTTGGCGGAAGCGACCAAAAGCAACTTGAATTTCGGTGCTGCTGAGGTAGCGTCCTTGAGAATCAGCCGATGCAATTGCTTCAGTTAGAGGTGTTTTTGTCATTTTGGTATTTCCCTTTTACAAACGTTATGGTTGAAATTTTGTTTTGTCCTATGGACAATTATTTAGTCAACATCAGCAAATCTTGCTTTGCTTAAGCCACAGCAGCAGCAGCACGATCAAAATAGCTAGCTATTTCAGATGACAAAGCACTGCAATCGCCTCTGGTGATATTGTTTGTATCGTTGACAATTGCCAAAGAAGCTTGTTTCAGTTTCTGAATACCAACAGCAACTGAAGCTCCTGGAGTTCCCAATGCTAAGTAGGTTTCCCGCAATCCATTGAGGGCACGATCGTCTAGTACGCTGGAATCGCCAGCAAAGATAGCGTAGGTGATATAGCGAAGAATGATGTCCAAGTCTCTGATACAAGCAGCTGCACGACGGCTGGTGTAAGCATTACCACCGGGAGTGATCAATTGGGGTTGTTCTGCCCACAAATCACGAGCCGCAGCAGCAACAAGAGCTGACGCATTGCTGGTAATACGGTTAACAGCATCTGCACGCTTGTTACCATCTTTGACTAGTTCGCTCAATGCATCCAATTGTGCATCAGAGAGATATTCGCCGCGTGTATCAGCTTGGGAAACTACTTTTGCAAATGCATCTAAAACCATTGCGTTAAATCTCCTAATTTGCTTGGTTAAGAATAATTGGACTAAAAACTGAATGGTTCAGTTGATTTTTGATGTCAGCACTGCCTGACGAGTTACGAAAGGTTTAAAACAGACATCCAAGAAATAAGTTTACGATCTCCAGGCTTTCAGATTAAAACTTTTGTTAAAAAACTTCAAACTTCTATGAACGACTGGAAAACCTGATTAAGATGTTGTTTTTTACTTCCAAGTTCTCTTTATACAATGCTGCTGCATCATTATTTATTACAAATTATTGTTATGTTTGTGAAATTTATTTACATAACTTCATATTTCTCTCTCTGTTTAGTTTACGAGCCGAGCGCTGCTCTCATAGGAGGGCAACAGTGTAGTATTTACTGTCACTTTGTAGTTATGTCTTATGTAAAATTACTCGAATTTATTTTGGAGAAAAGCAATAACACGCTTGAATGCTTGGGGATCTTGGTAAAGAAAGCGATGACCGCCCTTAAAGAACTCTAAATACGCACCTGGTATCTGTTTGTGTATCGCCTTAAGATTTGCAGGAGGAGATATGCCATCGTGATGACCGCCGCAGATATAGACAGGAATATGTAGTTGAGAAAGTCGATTATATGTATCGTGAGCAGCACGAGCCTCAAGCTGACGACGACGCCCAATTTCACGACTTGGTTCGTCGTCTGCACCCTCTTGAGAAGCTGCCAGTGTCAGCTTCACTAGTTCCTGAAATTGTGCAGTTCGGCTAGAGAGCCAAGCTTCCTCTTGCCAACGGGTATCAGCAATTGTGATTTGCCGATGAGCTAGTTCTTCACTAAGTAGGTTCACGAGTTCATGTAGTGGATATGACGACCCACCAACACCGCCACTGCTAGTACAAGCCAAAACGAGACGTTCAACGCGGTGTGGATAGCGCAGTGCCAACTCTTGGGCTACCATACCCCCAAAAGAAATTCCGATGACATGAGCACTCTCCCACCCGACTGCATTTAACAAAGAGTCTGCATCGGCGGCGTAATCTGCTATGGTGTAAGGAATATCAGGTTTTGAGGTTTGACCCAGACCGCGCTGATCGTAAGCCAGGATTTCAAAGTGTGGGGCTAGCGGTGAGTCAAAAATAGTCGGCGATCGCTGCAAGTCTCCTCCAGTACCACTAATACTGAGCAGTCGTTGACCAGTGCCACGAATCTCATAATACATTTGCAGGTTACGAACAGATACAAATGGCATGAGTATTTTCCCTTATTATTTTCGGTGAATTTAGCTGCGGAAAGTATCGCAATATTTCTAAATAAGCATCCTCCTTTAACTACTTTAACTATCGTATGTTGTTAGGCATATTCCAGTGCAATCAGAATGCTTAAAGAGTGCGTAGGCGTAGCACTCTTTAATCTGTAGCATTTGCTACTTACTAGTTCCTACCAAACACACTGCCAAGGGCACGCGCCATATTTTGCGGCTGCATTGCATCCATTGCGGCGGTGGGTTCGTAGCCGCAGTGAACCATACAATCGGCACACTTAGGATTACCACTCTTCTGGCCGTATTGACTCCAGTCAGTTTGTGCGAGTAATTCCTTAAAGGTAGAGTAATAACCTTCGTTCAGCAGATAGCAAGGTTTTTGCCAACCGAGAACGCTATAACTAGGGCTACCCCAAGGTGTGCATTCGTAGTCCTTCTCACCAGTGAGAAAATCTAGGAACAGCGGATTGTGATTGAAGTTCCAGTTTTTTTCACCACTTTTATATGGAGCCAGAATTTCTCGGAAGAGGGCGCGGGTTTGTTCTCGGTGGAGAAAATGATCTTGATCTGGTGCCCACTCGTAACTGTAGCCGGGAGAAATCATCATCCCGTCAGTATTTAGTGTTTCCAGAAAATTGAAGAACTCTTGCATATCTTTAGGTTCAGTACCTTCAAAGATAGTGGTGTTAGTGGTGACACGAAAGCCTTTAGCTTTAGCGGCGCGAATGGCTTTGACAGCAATATCAAAAACACCTTGGCGATCGACGCAGCGATCGTGTAATTCCCGCATTCCATCTAAATGCACACTAAAAGTTAGATAAGGGGAAGGTTGAAACTTATCCAGGCTCTTTTCTAACAACAAGCCATTGGTACACAAGTAAATATATTTCTTGCGCTCAATTAATCCCTGGACAATCTCATCAATCTGGGGGTGCAGTAGAGGTTCTCCACCAGGAATGGAGACAACTGGTGCGCCACACTCTTCCACTGCGGCAAAACACTGTTCTGGGGTGAGATTTTGCTTTAATATTTCCTTTGGATGTTGGATTTTACCACAACCAGTACAAGCGAGATTACATCGAAAAAGAGGTTCCAACATCAATACTAAGGGGAAGCGTTTACGTCCTTTCAACCGCTGTGTAACAAGATACTTCCCAATATCCAGAGCTTGTTGTAGATTAACTGCCATTGTTGCGATCGCTCCTCTTTTAAAGATAAATACACCACTGGAAAACATAAAACTTTCGTAGGGGCGCAAGGCCTTGTGCCCCTACTGTCTATTGCATCCACACGTAAATCACTATATTTTTCATTTGACATATCCCTGAGCAACAAACCAATCCACAGCATCTTTGAGTGCGACCTTTAGCGAAGATTGGGGTAGACCCAACTCTCGTACAGCCTTTGAAGCATTGTAATACATAGGTTGTTTCGCCATCCGAACGCCATCCAATGGTACTGAGGGCGATTTACCCAGTGGTGCGAGAATCTTTTCATCTACCCAAGCAACACTAAGGGGCAGCCAAGCGGGTACTGTTCGTTGAGGTGCGCCCAGACCTGTGATATCGGCGAGTTGTTCGAGTAGTTGCTTGAGAGTGAGATTTTGATGACCTAAGATATAGCGATCGCCAGATTTACCCCGTTGCAAAGCCAGTAAATGCCCCCATGCCACATCCCGCACGTCGATAAAATTTAGACCAGTATCCAAGTAAAAAGGCATTTGCCGTCGTAAAAACCGCAATATTATATCACCCGTCGGGGTAGGTTTGATATCCAACGAGCCAATGGGGCTGCTGGGATTGACAATAACTACTTCCTGACCTGTAGCAACGGCTTGGATGGCTTCTTGTTCAGCCAGAAACTTAGACTTTTTGTAGTCACCTACCAACTTTTCTAAGGGACTCTGATGTGTTTCATCAACAACTTCCCCAGATGATCCTACCCCAATCGCTGCCACTGAACTTGTGTAGACAGTGCGCTCAATGTTAGCCTTGCGACCTGCTGCCAATACATTGCGCGTACCCAGGACATTGTGACGGTGGAGTAATTCACGGTCTGTTTGCCACAGGGAATAATGGGCTGCTACATGAAATAGGTATTGACAACCTGCCATTTGTTGCCAGAGATTTGGATCGTTCAAATCGCCTTTGACAATTTCCACCTCTAAACCGCGTAGATTCTCCAAATTGCTGCTATGGCGTACCAGTACTTTGACTGCATATCCTTGCTGTAGGAGCAACCGTACCAAATGAGCACCAATAAAACCCGTACCCCCCGTGACAAAAACCTGCATCAACTTGCCCCCTGCTCCCTTGCTTCCCTGCTCCCCCTCTTCTGAAACCGGGGAAACCAATCATCCAAAATGGTGTAAACTACTGGCACAACAATCAAACTGAGAATAGTTGAAGTTACTAGTCCACCTGCGATCGCTACAGCCATAGGCGATCGCAATTCCGAACCAGCACCCAAACCTAGAGCGATCGGCAGCATCCCTAAAATCGTGGAGGCCGTGGTCATCATAATTGGTCTGAGGCGCACTAGTCCGGTATTAAGGATCGCCTCGGTACGGTCTAAGCCAGCGTTGCGTAACTGGTTGATATAATCTACAAGCAAAATGGCATTTTTATTTGCCAGCCCTAGCAAAAAGACGAAACCGATCAGTGAGATCATGCCAAAGTCGCTCTTGGTAATCAGTAGCGCTAACATCGCCCCCACTAGTGCTAAAGGCAAAGAGACACCAATAACTAAAGGGTCTACCCAGCTTTTGAACAGCAAAATTAGTACCACAACAATACACAGCGCAGATAGAGCTAAAGTACTGCCGAAACTGCTAAAAACCTTACTTTGGTTAGCAGAGTCTCCCCCTAAATTTAAAGAAACATTAGACGGTAACACCGCGTTTGCTTCAGCTACCACTTTGTCAGTGGCATCACCCAAAGACAGATCCTTGCCAAGATTAGCACTGATGTAGGCCACCCGCTGATTATTCAAACGCTCGATCTGAAAAACCGTACCCTGTGGATTCGTTTCACCTGTAACTGTAACATCAGCGAATCCCGGTAGCCTTTGAATCCTTTCTTTAATAGCTTTGACTGCTTTGCTCAAAGCTTGGAGGTTATCACCTTGCAATGCTATTTGCAGGGGTTTTTGACCGCCGGAATCGACAAATTGAATATCTTCAACACTAGTAGTTACCCCAGAAAGAGTAGGTAATGAGGAGCGCAATTGGTCTTGTAATTCCGCAGTTGTGATTGTGCGGTTTTCCTTTAACTTTACATATAGTGTCCCTTTATTTGGTTCACCCTCACGAGAACCAACAGTGGTAAATACCGTTTCAACTGCCGATGATTTTCTGACTACATTTTCTAGTTTTTTCGCAATCTCTAGAGAATCATTTAAAGGGTTGGGAATTTGAGACTGGGGACTAGGATTTCTCCCCTGCTCCCCTGCCCCTCTGCCCCTCTGCCCTTCTCCTCCACTAGGAATACTCGGCAAAGGAGCCGTATAAGCAATATTAAATTCGCCGCGATCAAGTTTGGGAATAAACCCTTTGGGAATTAGTGGAATCAGTGCTATCCCTGCAATGAAGCTGAGTACAGCTAACCCGATAACTATCTTTCGGTGATTTAAAGACCAACTCAACAAATTTCTGTAAGATTGGGTAAATGCCACCCAGATTTTTGCTTCTCGACGCGGGGAGAGCGAGGATTTAGGTTTCAGCCAGTAGATAGCCAGAACTGGAGATAAAGTCCGAGCAACTAGCATAGAAGCGAGCATCGCGGCTGAAACAGTGATACCGAAAGGCTTGAAGAACTGACCTATCACACCACCCATTAAACCTATAGGTAGAAAAACTGCTACTGCTGTCAAAGTGGCGGCGGTGACTGTCAACCCAATCTCATTTGTCGCTAAAAGCGCTGCTTGACGAGGAGTTTCTCCATCTTCAACGTGTCGCATGATGTTTTCTACATCCACGATCGCATCATCAACAATGCTACCAATCACCAAAGCTAAAGCCAGCAGGGTGATTGTTTCCAGGTTGAAGCCAAAAATCGCCATGACGATAAATGTCGCCAACAAGGACGTAGGAATCGCCAAGGCAGAGATCAGAGTTGCCCGCCAATTCCATAAAAAAGGAAAAATCACTACGATAGACAACAAGACTGCTTCCAGCAAAGCATCAATTGTTGACTGGGTGGCTTGGCGGATATATTCTGCTTGAGTGGCAGCTAAGGTGAGTTTGACATCTTTGAGGGTAGAGCGTAGCCTTTGAACTTCTTTCTCAACTTTACTCACTACTTCCAAAGTATTAGCACTACCGCGTTTGATTACCTGAAATGCGAGTGCATCTTGACCGTTAAACCTGACTAATGTCGCCCCACCTTGGGGGAGAGCCGTTGCACTCGCATTTGCTGGATTTACCAGAGGAGTCGCCGTAGCAGCGCCAAGTAGTGAGACTTTGAGAACTCCTGGTAATTTAGCGATCGCACTGACAATCTCATCTTGCGCTAACTTCGTCAAATCTTTGAGATTCCGTGTAGGACTTTCTATGGCATAACTAATGGCGGCTGACTCGTTTAGATTCAGAGGAATAATTTTAGAAGTTCCTCCTTGAGGTAGAGTCAACTGCTTGAGGGCAGTTTCAACCTTTTTGGTCGATGTTTCTAAATTCGTCCCAACGGCAAAAGAAAGGGCAACAGCTGTTTGACTAGGATAGGTTGATGAGCGAATATTCTCCAGTCCTTCTAGAGAGCGGAGGCGTTCTTCTAGGGGTTTGGTGAGCTTCATTTCTGTATCCAGGGCAGTTGTCAGGGGAGCTGTAGCATTCACAACCACTACTGGAAAGGTAATATCTGGAAACAAGGCATACTTAAGGGAACTGAAAGCTAGAACACCAGCTACCGTTACGGCAATCCAAAAACTCACCGTCAGCCACGAAAATTGAATTGCCAATTTGGAAATATTGAAGAGTTCTCGTGCGGATTTGGAGTTATGAAGCTTTACCATCTTGGAAAATTATCGTGTGGATGACACAATTATTTAGTCATGCTACAGCAATCATCTTCGGTTTGCGAATTTTGGTTACAAGAGGAGGCAGGAGGCAGAGGGCAGGAGACACAAACCGTACTGGCTTCTTTTGTATTTTGTGCTGTCCGTCTTGATACAATTCTTTTTTTTAAACTGCGGCTCTATACTCAGAACTAAAGTTTTCAATCATACTTCTTTCTTCCTGCCTCCTAAATGGCAATATTACTTATTGTCACTCAGATATGACCCAATCTTTAATGCAAGCAGTAATTAGTGGTTAGGCAGCGACGGTGAGCGATCCTATTTTACAAACTGCGACGCCGAACAGCCCGTCGTAGACATCGCTCTCTAAGGTAAAGAAGAATCGCGCCACGCCTATCTACTTTAAACATTAATTGACCGTTAAAACTTGAAACTATCGAGAGAGCTAGTGCCTAATTTTTTGCCCATCAACACAATTCTGGTGCCTCAAGGAGCAGAATATAAAGCTGTGTGTCGTGGATTAAGCGGTATTACTGCCTCCATCCCAACGGTAGTAGCCATACCTGTTGGGATGAAGCCTTTACTCAAATACCTGCAACAAGGACAATTTCTGACTCCAAAATCCAGAGTGCTGATTATGGGTATATGTGCCAGCTTGAGCGATCGCCACACAGTTGGTGATATTGTGCTCTATCAAGATTGTGTCTATCAGGGGAAGCACCAAGAATGCGATCGCACTTTTACAGCACAATTGCACTCTTCAATATCAGAAAAAGTATCTTTGGTCAAGTCACTGACAAGCGATCGCGTAATTTGGTCTGCGCCCGAAAAACGTCGTTTAGGTGAGACTTTGGCGGCTGATGTTGTTGATATGGAAGGATTTACCGCTTTAGAATTTTTCAATGCGGCTGGGGTGTCTGTGGCAATGCTGCGAGTAGTCAGCGACGATTGTCAGCATAATATCCCCGATCTCACACCAGCAATTAACTCTGATGGCTCTCTAAACCCTTTTCCGTTAGCGATTGCAATGCTTCGACAACCTTTTGCCGCTACTCGGTTGATTCGAGGTTCATTAACAGCATTAAAGGTGTTAGAGCAAGTTACAAATCTGCTTTTTTCAGGCTCTAGAAATCAATAATCTGTTGTGTCTTTATAGCAATTTTTAGATAAACAGCTATGCAGTGGGGGCATAGCAAAGCTGTGCCCTTACAAAATATAGCAATTCTAAATCATTTGTGAAAATATATCTTTACCCTATTTGCATTCTCTGTGTCTCTGCCGTTAGTTATAAAAAATGATTTCTCACTAATAAAATCGAATTGGTATATATTTTTTCCTCTTATATCATTTGAAGACAAACTAATAAAATTCAACCTGATGTAGGTATTTATTATGAAATTGTTTCTGGATAAGTTTTACATAAACTTTATCTTTAAACATATAAATAGAAACCTAGATTGGGAAGCATAATATATAACCTTATCAGGGTTGGGTTCCATGAGAGCTAATTCCACCGAATTGGAAACAAAAAATACCCTTTTGCCGAAATAGCTCGGAACTAATTTACCAACTATCGAACAGAATTTATGAAGCTCAATCTATACTCGTTTCTAGCTAGTTTTCCATTACTCAAAAAAAGTTACACCGCTAAAATCATGTTGGTGGCATTTTTGGGTACTCACATACCACTTCTAAGCTTACTCTTGAGTTTCGTTATCTCAAACTCCTATTCCTTGGAGATGGCGATTCGAGTTATGCTTATTGCTCTGTTGGCTACCTTAGCGGGTACAGCCGCCACCCTCTACGCACTACACCACCTCCTCAAACCGGTTATTTTGACATCTGCGGCATTGCAAAATTATCTAAACACCAAAACCTTACCTGAATTGCCCACAGAATTTGCTGATGAAGCCGGTACATTGATGGCGGATACTTCACAAACTCTTTACAAATTAGATGAGTTAATTCATTACATCAGTAATTATGACGATCTAACTGGATTGCCCAATCGTGATTTATTTCGCGATCGCCTCCATCAGACTCTATCTCAACCTGAAAATAACCAGCGCTTTGTAGCCGTCTTTTTACTGGGTATTGATGATTTCACTCCTATGAGTCATGGTTTGGAGCATGAAACAACAAATTTGTTGTTAAGAGCAGTTGCTCAGAGGTTATTACTCTGCATGGCACAAACAGATATTCTTGCCCATTTGAGTGGAGATGAATTTGCCATTGCCCGCATGGACATTGTTTCTTTTGAAAGTGTAATCAAGCTATCACAGATGCTGTTAAGTACCCTGAGCAAAGCCTTTTCTATAAAAGGGAACTTGATTCATATCACCGCCAGCATCGGTATCACAATTAATGGAATAAATGAGCCTAATAGCGTAGATCAACTTTTGCAGCAGGCTCATATAGCACTGTACCAAGCAAAGCAACAAGGGCGTAGCAAATACCAATTCTATTCACCGGAAATAAATGCTCAGTTGCAGGAGCGAATAAGCTTAGAAAATGAATTACATGGAGCGCTTGCTCGCAACGAAATGCTGGTTTATTATCAACCTCTGATTGATTTACACAGCGGACAAATTACAGCTATGGAAGCTTTGGTTCGCTGGCAGCATCCTACATTAGGTTTGGTTTCGCCAGTAAAGTTTATTCCCATTGCTGAAGCCAATGGTTTGATCCTACCGATTGGTGAATGGGTCTTGCGAACTGCTTGTGCTCAAAACCGTGCTTGGCAGCTTGCTGGATTTAACCCAATTCGGATATCTGTAAATCTGTCAGCCCGACAGTTTGAACTACCGAATCTGGTTGAGGTCGTTAGCCAAATTCTTGAGGAGACTGGACTCCAAGTATCTCACCTAGAATTAGAAGTGACAGAAAGCTTCTTGATGGCTGATATGGAGCGATCGGTTAAAACCTTAAAACAATTACGAGAACTAGGTATATGCTTGGCTCTAGATGACTTCGGTACTGGTTATTCCTCCCTTAACTACTTGAAGCGGTTTCCCGTGAATATGCTCAAGATCGATCGATCCTTTGTACAGGATGTCACGTCCAATGCTGATAGTGCCGCCGTCACTAATGCGATTATTGCCCTGGCAAAAAGCCTGCGGTTGAACATTACGGCAGAGGGTGTGGAAACCCAAGAACAGCTTGACTACCTGAAAATGCTGGGATGTGATGAAGGTCAGGGTTACTACTTCAGTTGTCCTGTGCCCGCCGATCTAATTACCCCGATGTTGCAGAAAACTTCTCAGCAGATGGAGAAAATTCCAGCATAAGGGGATGCCTAAGCCAGAAAATACACCCCTGATAACGTTTCACTTGAATTTTGCTAGAAATGGTTATCAGGGGGCAAGTTAAGGAGGCAGCTATGCTGAATCCCCATAAATAAATTTAGACTGACGCCGTGAGCCTCAGCCGAACGGAGATTTAACAAGGACGCTGTATTTCTTGCGCCTACTTAATAAAATACATATTTTTTTTTGTTTTTCATAAATAAATTTAGTTGCTCTGAGAGCATTTTGCCTCCAAAGAAAATTCTTTTCTAAAACCTCCTGCCTCCTGCCCCCTGCCTCCTGCCTCCTAACTCCTGCCTTTCTTCGGTGACATGAGCAGAGAAATCCAGGATTAATGAGGCGAATAAAAGGTAATTTATTTTGAAACTGTGGAAAGCTTTGCAACCATGTGAGCACGAGATGAAACCTCAAGCTTGCGAAACATCCTTTTTAAGGCTTGCTTGACAGAGTTTTCAGTAATCCAAAGTTCAGCACTAATTTCTGCATTGGTTTGTCCTTGAGCCACCAAGGAAGCAATTTGCATTTCACGAGGCGTTAAACACTTTGTCTGTAATAGTGGTTGTTGCAATTGCGCTATTGCCACCCAAGTAGAAATGTGCAGACAAACCGCACTCAAATCTGTAAGATTTTGTGAATCAAATGCAGGCATTCCTTGCTGACGCGTCAAACCTACCACACCCACTAACTCACCATTGCTGACAATTGGCCCTGCCATGACGTGCCAGTGATCGGCACGAGGACAAATCAATTTCCATGTTTTAGGTTCTACTACCAAAGCTTCATGAACAGGGGCATGGCGTTCTAGCAAGTAGCGTGCAACTGGATTGTGTTGAGGTGATAATGCAATTTGCAGTGCTTTTTGAATCTTGCTGTCAACTAAAGAAATTTGGGCAAAGAAAAATAGCCCACATCGTGTAGCTGAAAAATACTCACTCATTTCTGCGGATATGTGCGATCGCAAAGTTTGTTCATCTTGAGCTTGAGCAATTCCATGAAATAGAGCTTGTAAGGCAACCATGATTTGCAAAGTGTACTCGTTCGAGGTCTAGGCGCAGTATCGCAACCAGACTTATCTTAGCTTTAGTCACATCAAACCGCTTCGCGGAGTCATTAGTTATTAGTCCTTAGTTTTTCGCCCACTCTGTTGCGAGGTATGTACCAAAAAACTCTTTATTAATGACTAATGACCAATGACCAATGACTAATTTGTTTGGTTTTTGGATTACTTTACATGACTGTAAATTCTGGCATTGATGACACACAGATATCCGAGCGCTGGATTCAAATCAGTTTTTTGATCGCAGCAGTGCTTTTCAATCTCTGTTTAATAATTCAAATATTCAGTGTTGGACTGGCTTACTTTTACAACTCTGATTGGTGGAACCTACATATTTGGCTAGTGCGAGGATATGGCGGACTCTCACTAATTTTGTTGATATGGGTGTTTTTAATTCCGTTTCCTCGAAGAGTCCGAAACCTTACAGCAAGTATGCCAGTGCTGCTGGGACTGCAATTTCTCACAATTCACTTGCATTCTTTGCCTTTAGCAGTATTTCACCCACTCATCGGCTTTTCCTTATTCTCTATTTCCACAACCTTAGTGCATCGGACATCGCACATCGTATTTCCCAACTACAACCAAGACTAAATCGTTGAGGAAACACAAGTTTCAATTCTTTTCGCACTATTACAGGAGAAATAAAAGTGTCTCAGTACGCCGATCCATCTGTTATCGTTGATACCCAGTGGCTTGCAAATCATCTTAACGATCCAAACATCCGCATTATTGAAGTGGATATGAGTCCAGAGCCATACAAAAATGCTCACCTACCTGGTGCTGTCTTCTGGAACATCTTTACAGACTTACTCTTGCCCGATTTGAAGATGAATTTGGATGCGATGGCTTTTGAGAAGCTGATGGCACGTTCAGGCATCACCAATGACACCACAGTGATTGCTTATGGCAGTTATCCGGGAACGGGAGCCTGGATTTTCTGGTTGTTGAAAGTCTTTGGTCATGAGAATATACGGGTTCTCAATGGCGGCTACCAAAAATGGAAATCAGAAGATCGTCCACTAGCAACTGAGCTATCTACGTTTGCTTCTACTGATTACCATGCCAGAGGGATTGATGCTCATCTGCGAGTATTACATAATGAAGTTCAGGCATCGATAGGTAGAAGCAATCGCGTGTTGTTGGATGTCCGAACACTGCAAGAATACTGCGGTGAGTGGTTTTTTGATCGGCCACCACAAGCAGGCGAACGTACTGGACATATCCCCGGTGCAGTGCATCTGGAGCATATCTTAACTCTCAATGAGGATGGAACTTTTAAATCATTCAACGAATTAAAAAATCTTTATGACAGTAAGGGCATTACGCCTGAAAAGGAAGTGTTTCCCTACTGTGCTATCGGTGGGCGTTCTGGATATACCTGGTTTGTCTTGAAGTATTTATTGGGCTATCCGAATGTTCGGAATTATGATGGCTCTTGGAATGAGTGGAGTCGCTTGCCTGATGTAGCGATCAAGAGGTAGTGAGATAAATCATTAACGTAGCGAAAGAACTCTGCCAATTAAAGAAGGCAATACCCTGCAATGCCAATGCGTCGGCTTGCATTGTTAATGCGTTCCCCTGCATTAAAAACGCTACGCTTTTACGCAAAACTGTACTTAGTTATTACTAGAGTTTATCTTGTTTATTCCCTAGTCACAACGCGGCAGAAATAAACTTGCCATTTCATTACAGCCAGAAAGCCCAAAATGAAAGCTTTTTAACTTTTGATTTTTGACTTTTGACTTCTGCCTTGCGGTACTAGTCCTCTAGGAACCGTTTGGAGATGTCATTATTCTTGCTTGCAATATTCCCAATAACCACACCTTTACAGACGGACACCACTACCGCCATCAAGATTAAAATCTCTTAACCTTTCGTTACAATAAAAACATCGAGAAGGACGAAAGCAAACCTCTCGAAGCTGAAATCAAAGGTGAGCGACATGAATGGCACAATTCGCGTTGGTAATCTCTTCGGAATTCCCTTCTATATCCATCCGTCATGGTTTTTAGTTCTGGGTTTAGTAACTTGGAGCTATAGCAGTGGACTGGCGGCGCAATTTCCCCAATTGTCTGCGGGATTAGCTTTGCTACTGGGATTGATGACAGCGCTGATGTTATTTGCCTCTGTCGTCGCCCATGAATTAGGCCACAGTTTTGTTGCGATTCGTCAGGGAATTGATGTCAAATCAATCACGCTGTTTATATTCGGCGGTTTAGCAAGCTTAGAAAAAGAGTCGAAAACCCCAGGTGAAGCTTTTTGGGTAGCGATCGCCGGACCAATGGTAAGCTTACTATTGTGCAGTATCGTTACAGCTATTGGTGTTACTACTGCTGCATCAGGGCCGTTAGCTGCAATTCTTGGTGTTCTAGCTTCTGTTAACTTGGCATTAGCGCTATTTAACCTGATTCCTGGTTTGCCCTTAGATGGCGGTAATATACTGAAAGCAATTGTTTGGAAAATTACAGGTAATCCTTATAAAGGTGTAACCTTTGCCAGTCGAGTTGGACAAATCTTTGGTTGGGTAGCCATTCTTTCAGGTGTACTTCCCCTATTATTATTTGGCAACTCCGGTAACTTCTGGAATTTGTTAATTGGCTTCTTCCTGTTGCAAAATGCTGGTAATTCGGCTCAATTTGCCAGAGTGCAAGAAAAACTCACAGGTTTGACAGCCGAGGATGCTGTAACTCATGACAGCCCGATTGTATCTGCTAATCTTACTCTAAGAGAGTTTGCCGATGAGCGAGTCATAAGTGGGCAAAACTGGCATCGGTTCTTAGTGACTGATGATGATGGACAATTGGTAGGTGCGTTGGCAGTTGATAATTTAAGAACTATCCCTACAGCATTGTGGTCAAAAACTCAAGTCAAAGAAGTCATGCGACCAATTACCGAATCTACCACAGTGCAATCAGATCAACCTCTGCTGGAAGTTATGCAGTTACTCGAACAACAAAAACTATCTGTGCTTCCCGTGATTCGTGAGAATGGCGTCCTAGTTGGAATCTTAGAAAAAGCTGCAATTATCCAGCTACTTCAAAGCCGAACCCAACCTAACCCTGCATAAAGACGCAATTCATCGCGTCTATCAAAAAACCGTAAACCTTTGTAGAGACGCGACAAATCGCGTCTCTACATTTTTATGGCCCAAATTTTTGATTTTTTTTTGAATTGGTATAAGTTCAAAAATTAAATCGGATTACTATATTAGGACTCCTATTTAATTTTTGAACAAGACTTAGTACCTATCTATCTTTTTTTCTGTTCCCTATTCCCCATTGCCTATTTCTATAAATTAGACATCTGGTGAAAAATAATGTAGAGACGTAGCACTGTTACATTTCTACAAGGGTTCTGAATAAGTCATATTTATAGGCTCTTAGTATTTTTTTTCCAAGAATTTTTACGAGATATCAGGTATATTCCTAACAAGGATAGACCCGCCACTGGCGCAGGTTCGGGTATAGTTTTGATTTTGGCATAAATAGCTGTTGTAGTTGTAGCTTCTTCAAGAGCCTTAAGACTTATCTGGCGACCGTCTTCATTAAAGCCGGTTAACTCAAGGGTATATTTATTACTTCCAAAGGTGAAACTGCGATTACTCAAATTTGTATCTAAAAATACTAAGTCTGCACTCTTTTCAGGATCTTTTGGGTCGTTAAGTGTATTTACTAAATGCAATTTGAAGTCAAAAACTTGGCTGGTTCCCACAGGAGGACTGAAAGATACATTGACATTTAAAGGTACAAATTCAACGCCTGTATCGGGGAGTATCTTTCCATTAAAGTAAGTTAAATCAGCTATTTTGAATACAGAGTTAATGTCCCCAGCAAATGAAGTTCCATTAAAGGTTAGTTTATTTGGAAGTCCTGGCAACAAATTAGCTTTACCCCAAGTAAATGTGTTGCTTCCCACACCTGTATATATGGGATTAGTATCGGTGCTTCCTGGAGTAGGATTTCCCCATGTACCACTAGAGATGCCAGAAAAAGTTAGAGCTTGTGCTTGACCAGAGAAACTAAATCCTGTGGTCGAACTCACAAAAAAACTAGATGCAGTAGCCAAAACAAAACTTAGTTTCATAGATTCTAGGTTTTAATTATCATTCTGGAGTTTCTTTCAAGTAGGTCTTCAGTCTACCTTAGTAAATTTACGGAAAATACGCCAATGTCTTATTGTATTTTTTATAAAAAATTTATGTGTATTTCAAAATAATTTAATGAATAATTTACATTTATTAAGTTATGATTATGGATTTTTAAAATATATTTAACTAATTTGTAATTAGTAAAACAGTAAACCTCTTGCAAAATTTCCCTAACACGCCACCTCCCAGCAAGAGTGGAGACTTTGACGTAAATCAAAGGCGGAGTAGGGTTCTTTTTTTGATTTATGCAAGAAGTCTAGTAATTGCGTAGGCGTAGCCCGTCGTAGACATCGCTACCTTACTTGACTTCCCGATAAATTGTCAAGCTAATATCAAGTTACGTTTTTTTGACATTCCCCGCGCTATGGAGAGGAATATGATTCATAATTTTGACAAAATCTCTGGTAACAACTGGCTAGGAACTTTAGATAAAGCCAGATTTTGTCCCTGTATCCCTAACTCATTATGAAAAGCACGAATAGTTTTCACCACATAAGTGAAGGTTGTCTGATAAGCCTCTGGTTGTTTACTTAATCCGTTTAAGGCTTGCAAATGGTTGTCTAATGCTACTTCTAAGTGTTGAGAGCGTGTCGCTTTGTCGCCATTAAAAGACTTATCTATTACTAGCTGATAATGTGCTAGTCCCAGGTTATTGTGAGAGGCAAGCAAATCAAAACTTAAAGAAGTACTGCTAAGTGAGTGAGCTAAAGCTATAGCTTCTTCGTAAGCGCTGATACATAGTTGCAGATATTTTTGCCGTGCCTCCTGAGTAGTCTCAGATAGGTTTGCTAGATGCCAGTAGGCAGTACCTAGATTATTTTGTGTAGCGGCGCAGGCACTGGGAACATTAGCTGGAGTGCGATACTTGAGAGCTTCGCTATAAACATCTATAGCTAGCTGGAGATTTTGGGCAGGTTGTTCGTATTGTGCCAGATTCCAACACGCAGTACCTATATTGTTTTGAATCATCCCATACTTTAGCGGTTCCTCTTCAGGGTTGTAGTGTGCAAGCGCTTCATTGTAAGCTGCGATCGCTTTCTTTAAATGCACAATCGGTTGATTATATTGCCCTAGATGCCAGTAGGCAGTACCCAAATTATTTTGGCAAGCCGCATACTTTAATGAATCCATATCCGCTGTACGGTAGCTAAGTGCTTCACTGTAAGCGAAAATTGCTTGCTGCCAATTTTCAGATGGGTGAGAGAAACGAGCTAAATCACCATAAGCTGTCCCCAAATTATTTTGCACACGAGCATAAGTTTCCGAATGTGTCTGAGGCGAAATCATCTTTAACGCCAACTGATAAAATTCTATTGCCTGCTCTATATAAGTTTGTCCTTCCTCTGAATTGGGTGGCGTGCGGTATAGCATCCAGTAGAGTGTACCCAAGTCATTCAATATATCTGGGAGTTGTGGTGAGCTTTCGTCATAGCTAATTGCCTCCTGATAGGCAATAATTGCCACCATCAGGTTTTCTAAAGTTGCCTCTCCTTGCTCAATGCGAAGACGGTATAAAGTGCCTAAGCGATGATAAGCCTCTGCTAGTATCTGCTCTGAAACTTGCTTTTCGTGTAATTCTTCAATCTCCAATAAAATCTGCTGTGGTTGTAAGGAATCCTCAGTATTTTGAGCAATATTTGTATTTATTGTTGCTATTACTAGCTCCGTTAACTCACTGCTAATATAAGATAAAGATGACAGCGATTGATTATTACTCCCACTACCAGACCTATTCGTAGATTCCTGCTGTTGTGGCGTAGCTTTCAATAAATCCGCTGTGGATGGTGAAACTTCCTCAGCGTTGTGTACGCGATTCCCTTGTATCTCTACTGGGAAATCGGAATTATTCTCAAAGTTGAACTCGGTGGCTGCGGTTCTGAGTTCTGCTTGGTTAACTGATTCATCTAGAATCGACTGCTCAATATTCCCTAAATCCAAGCTTCTAGAACTAGAAAAACGTTCTGGATAGGCCAAATTCTGAGTTGCTGGTGTGGGTTCTCCAGCAAACACAAATACGCCAGTACGACAACGCCAAAACTGTGGTGCTGATTGCTTGATAGCCGATAACCAAGGACGCGGTATCCACAACAGCAAGTTAGATTCTAGGAATCGACTAGATTCTTGTGTAGAAAAATATTGTTCGCTTAAGCGGAGATAGTGCAAAAATAAACGTTGTGTCGCCACTGGTTGCTTAGTGAGATGCTCCACGCCGACAATCTGAAATGCTGGTACTGGAAAAGGTCTTCCAAGGGTATCTTTTGATGCCCCAACTATTGGCGGTGGGTAATTAGTCAACCATTGATTAATCTGGATTATGGGATTGGGATCGTTTAAATTCAAACGCAACGTGACTAATCGTGGATAAGCTGGAGTGCTATTTTCCTGAGCATTTGATGATTTATATAGCACCTGTCCAACAGGATAAGCCAATGTAGAATGCAAACGGGCTGCTACCTGATTTCTTAAGTATAAATCATCACATATAGCTAAAAGAATTTGTCGTCGTAAGCCAAGACTTAGAGCAAGTTTCAGGCGGTGGTATACTTGCCGATTCCAAGTAGAATTATTGTTGTGTGCAGTATCATTCACGCTCATAGCGGCTAAAGAGCCAAAACATAGTACATATCACCTTTCTGGCTGCATTCAAGTGGCTAAAGTCATAATAAAAATGATTTTTAACAAGTAGATGTTGTGCTGCTCAGAATATATTGAGCCTCCAGTTGTAGTAGAAGCATAAAGTATAATTATATACTTTCAGTCTTAGTTCAATTTTAACAAAAAATAAAAAAGCAGGCCCCTCTTAAAATCGGAACCTGAAAAACTATAAAGAAGATGAAGTTTTTTTAAAATGTTTTACGATCAACTGCTCTTAGAAACAAAGAAGGCGACTAGAATCAAGCCGGCAACCAAAGCTGTAGCGGCAATTCCTAGTAGGATATAAGTTCGCTTTTGCCCTTCTGTGGGAGGTTCTGCTTGATAAACCTTTGGTTCCCGAGCAAAATTATTCAGAAGACCGCCTTCTTCATTGGTATAGGGCATGAATGAATTCCTTTATCTTTATCGTTAATTTAATGTTACATAAATGCTAAATCTGGTCTTAAACTGCTAGATAAATCGTTACATTGGGGATTGGGGATTGGGCATTGGTTATTCCCCTTGTCTCCCTTGTCTGTCTATTTTCCATGCCCCATTCCCTATTCCCTATTCCCTAACTAGTAATCGTCCCAGTTAGAGGTGAACTAGGACTGGCGTAATCTTTAATAGGCATTCTGCCAGCAAGGTATGCTAGACGACCGGCGACTGTTGCTAAATTCATGGCACGAGCCATTGCTGCTGGGTTTGGAGAAAGAGCGATCGCACTATTAATTAACAAGGCATCTGCTCCCAATTCCATTGCCTGGGCGGCTTCTGAGGGTGAACCAATACCAGCATCTACTACCACTGGCACACCTGCATTTTCGATGATTATTTGGATATTGGCAGTTGTTTTCAGTCCTTGTCCAGAACCAATTGGTGATGCCAAAGGCATGACTGTAGCACAACCTACTTCTTCTAAGCGCTTGGCTAACATGGGGTCGGCGTTGATATAGGGCAATACTGCAAAGCCTTCTTTAACTAGTTGTTCTGCGGCTTGCAGTGTCCCAATCGGGTCTGGGAGTAAATACTTAAGGTCGGGTATTACTTCTAACTTGACAAAGTTATTATCTTCCTGCCCCAACAATTTCGCCATTTCTCGCCCTAAACGCGCCACCCGAATCGCCTCTTCAGCAGTTTGACAACCTGCGGTGTTGGGTAACATCCAGATTTTCTTCCAATCTAAGGCTTCAGCTAAACCTTCATGTCCAGGAGCCTTGGTTTGTACCCGTCGTACTGCCACAGTGACAATCTGGCAATCGCTGGCGGCGATGCTTTGCTGCATTTCCTCAATGCTGCGATACTTACCAGTTCCCGTCATCAAGCGGGATTGGAAGATTTTGCCAGCGATAATCAGTGGGGAGTCTTGAGTGGGGAGTGGGGATATAGCAGAGTGATGTCCGTTGGAGAAATTGGCAGAGTGAGTCAGCATTGGGGTGGAGGTAGATGACTTGGACTGGAAGCGCGAATAGTGAAAATCAGCAAGTAGGGGGTCAGACTTTTGTTCTAAGATTAAATCGGCAATCAATGCGGCGGTTACGGGCGCAAGTAGAATTCCGTTGCGGTAATGACCCGTAGCAAAAGTTAAATTTTGACAGTGGCTAGTGCCAAGGATGGGCAATTCATCAGGGGTAGTTGGGCGAAATCCCCACCAAAATTCCTGAATGGGATAATGCTTTAATTGGGGATACAGCCGGATAGCACCTTGTAATAATTTTTGAATACCTTCTGGGGTGTTGTTGGGGATAAAACCAACGTCTTCACTTGTTGCGCCAATAACCAGGCGATCGCGTCTTGGTACGATGTAAATATCCTGCCCAAACAAAACCCGCTTTAAGGGCAATTCCGGCGAAACTTCTGGTATCCGCACACTCAGCATTTGTCCTTTTCTGGGTAGCACAGGTAGTGGTAACAATTCATTTGACCAAGCACCTGAAGCTAAAACATAGTGTGCGGCGCGAATTATTCCAGCATTGGTTTGCACGCCAACCACTTGTCCTTGCTGCTGTAAAAATGCTTCTACTGTAATACCGTCTTTGAGTTCAACACCAACAGACTCAGCTGCCGTCTGTAATACGTGAGCTAGAGCTTTATTATCAACTTGGGCGTCTTCAGGATACCACCAGCCACCAACTACCTCTGCTCCCAATCCTGGCTGATATTGATGAATTGCCTCTTTGTTTAACCAGTAAGCCGGGGATGAGGGAGATGAAAAGGAAAGACTTTCCACTCTGCTCCTCTGCTCCCCTGCTCCCCTGCCCCCCTGCCCCCCTGCCTCTTCAAAAACGGGCGCAAGGATACCGCAGGAACGGTAGCCAGTATTTAAGCCGGTTAGTTCTTCTAATTTGCGCGTCCAGTCAGGATATAAGGCACGCGATCGCCAACACAAGGAACGCATTGCCTGATTAGCGATGTTTTCCGCATCTGGTGCCAACATCCCGGCGGCGGCGTGGGTAGCGGCAGCCTGGAAGTCACGACAAAACACGGTGACGTTTGTCCCGCGCAATTTTAGTTCAATGGCGATCGCTAAACCAATAACGCCGCCACCAATAATCACAGTCTCACTAATCATTAGTCATTAGTCATTAGTCATTAGTCATCTATCATTAGCCATTTATCATTAGTACATAACTAATAACTCATAACTAATAACTCATAACTTATAACTTATAACTCGTAACTAAAGACGGATCTATCTTTACCACAAGGCGCGAATTGGTTCGTTGCCTTGATTTGTATCGCTAGATGGCGTGTTTGTTTCTGAAGAATCTGTATTGCCGTCTGTTGTACTGTCAGTTGAGTCATCGGCAGAATTCTGGGCAACGTTACTTCTGTTGTCAGGTCTAGGGGCGACAATACCGCGTCTGTTTTCGTTTGTTTGAGTTGTTTCGTTTCCTTCTGTTGCAGTTTCTTCATTCTTGCTGCCAGCACTGCTATTAACATTGATATTAGCTGGCAAGACTTCTGATTTCTTGTCACTGGGAGCGTTAGCAGTTTGTACGCCCATAGGAAAGTTGATGCCTAGTAATGTACCAAGCAGAATGGCCAAACCTCCAGCCATTAAAATTAAGGGTGTCCATCTACCCATGTTGTCTTAACTCCTTTTTAACCTTTTGGTGTCCACACTATTCGAGAACTTTGTCCCCAAAATCCATCAAACTTTGTCACTTTCACATCGCCTAAAACCTGAGTTTGACAGGCTAAACGTAAGTCTGTTGTAGGAGAATGGGGAGGAAGCGAACGCCGTGCTCGATCGCGCCAGTTCGCTGCTGATACTTTGCCCTCTACCTTAACCGTACAGGTACCGCAACTGCCAATGCCCCGACAGTTTATTACCTTAGCACTGTCATTGTAGAGATCAATACTATTTTGCAGCAAAATCTTGCGGAGATTGCTTCCATGCTCACAATCAATTGTTTTACCTTCTGCTAGTACTTTAGGCATTTTTAAATTGCCAAACTGGCTTTTTGTTGTATATTGACACATTGCCTCGAAAGTTGTCTCGTCGGTCCCAGTTTTATGACCACAAATTCTTCACCTCAACTTTGGCTCTATGACACTACATTACGGGATGGCACTCAGCGCGAGGGGCTATCAGTATCGATAGAAGATAAGTTACGCATTGCCCGTAGACTCGATCAACTGGGAATTCCCTTCATTGAAGGCGGTTGGCCTGGTGCCAATCCCAAGGATGTACAATTTTTCTGGCAACTTCAAGAAGATCCGCTTAAACAGGCTGAAATTGTTGCTTTTTGTTCGACTAGACGCCCCAACTCCACTGCCGCCACCGAACCGATGCTACAGGATATTTTGGCTGCGGGAACTCGCTGGGTAACGATTTTTGGCAAGTCTTGGGATTTACATGTGACAACAGGACTCAAGACGACATTAGAAGAAAATTTGGCGATGATTCGTGACACCATTGAGTACCTCCGTTCTCAAGGTCGTCGCATTATCTACGATGCCGAACATTGGTTTGATGGCTATAAGCACAATCGAGATTATGCTTTACAGACATTAGAGGCTGCGATCGCATCTGGTGCGGAATGGCTAGTCCTCTGTGATACTAATGGTGGCACTTTACCCCATGAAATTAGCCAAATTGTTCAAGATGTCATTAGTCATTTGTCATTTGTCATTTGTCAAGAACCAATGACTGAGGACAAAGGACAAAGGACAATTCCCAAAATTGGAATTCATACTCATAACGATTCGGAAATGGCGGTTGCTAACGCAATAGCCGCCGTGATGGCAGGGGCAAAGATGGTACAGGGTACAATTAACGGTTATGGTGAACGTTGCGGTAATGCTAACCTTTGTTCGTTAATTCCCAATTTACAACTGAAGGCGGGTTACAGTTGTATCACAGAAGACCAGCTCACACAACTTACAGAAGCTAGTCGTTTTGTGAGTGAGGTGGTCAACCTTGCGCCAGATGAACACGCTCCTTTTGTGGGACGTTCGGCTTTTGCCCACAAGGGCGGTATTCATGTATCAGCGGTAGAACGTAATCCCCTGACTTACGAACACATTCAGCCGGAACAAGTCGGGAATCGTCGCCGCATCGTGATTTCGGAACAGTCTGGACTCAGCAATGTTTTAGCCAAAGCCCGCAGTTTTGGCATTGAATTGGATCAACAAAAGGCAGAGGCTAGAGAAATTCTCCAGCGCCTCAAAGATTTGGAGAGTGAGGGATTTCAATTTGAAGCAGCAGAGGCCAGTTTTGTGCTGTTGATGCACGAAGCTTTGGGAGGCCGCCAGAAGTTTTTTGAAGTCAAAGGTTTTCAAGTCCACTGTGACTTGATTGAGGGGAAAGAAACTAGCAATGCCCTAGCTACAGTCAAAGTCGCTGTTGATGGGAAAAATATTTTGGAAGCGGCAGAAGGTAACGGGCCTGTGGCAGCTTTGGATGCAGCTTTACGCAAGGCTTTGGTGAACTTTTATCCCCAAATTGCAACTTTTGATTTGACAGATTACAAAGTGCGGATTCTCAACGGACATACGGGCACTGCGGCGAAAACCCGTGTGTTGGTAGAATCAGGCAATGGTCGTCAACGCTGGACGACAGTAGGGGTTTCCACCAATATTTTGGCGGCTTCCTATCAAGCGGTGGTAGAGGGATTGGAATACGGTTTATTGTTACATTCCCAAGCAGAAGCAGCTTTAAAAGCTTCTAGTTGACAAAAGGGATATGTAGTGTAGGGAAAGTTTGCGTTTTTGGATGAAAAGGGGAAGCGATCGCTTCCCCTTCTATTAAAACAATTAGATAAGTATGCTTTTCAAGTCTTAACGATGGTCGGGGAGGGGTATTCTAGCCGCCAGATCGCCCAGCAGTTTATCTAAGTTATAAGACAGTAAAAGATATTGTGGAACGGTTTTCTCACTGGCGATAAAATGAAGAGAATTTTCAATCCCCCAGTACCTCTGTTATACGTAAAACTCTCTTGCTTTCAACTTAAAAGCTATTAATCCATCTTGCAGTATATGACGTAAAACCAAAAACCGCACTTATAAGTGTCAGTGCGGCTTTGAGTCCCACAGAAATGGGGTTGGCTTTATCAATATTCGTAGACAGGATCTGGGATGTTTCGATGTTCCAGTACTTGGGGTTATGACATCCCCCACTGGTTTAAGGTTCCATCCTTATCTCCACTATAGCTTTGTGCAAGCGTGACTCAATGCACAACGAAAAAATCCCCTTGCTGTCTTGAATGGGGAGAATGTCAATGTTTTTTCCATAGAAGCTACAGTATTGCTTCCGGGTTTTTTCGTTCTTTAGCTGTTACAAATATATCCTCCAGCGATCGCCAGATAACTAGGCAGGAATGACTTGAACAACTAGGGCGCGTTTATCCAGCGACTGGATTTTACCTACTTGACTGAGATCGTTTGCAATTCGGTCTAGCAGTTCTCCCGCTTTGTCACGATATTGATGTTCTCGGCCTCGTAAACGAATGGCAAACTTGACAGAATCGCCTTTACTTAACCACTCACCTGCTTGTTCAATGCGTAAATTGTAATCAGCCACACCCACGTTTAGACCGAATCGAACTTCCTTTACTGTGGGTCTAGCACTTTGGCTCTGACGTTTTTTCTTTTGATACTGTAGCTTGCCATAGTTGAGAATCTTCGCGATTGGAGCGTCTTTACCTTGAGAGACTACAACTAAGTCAAGCTCTAAGCTTTCGGCTAGCTGTAAAGCCTCATTGGTGTCGATCAGACCACGATTGTTATTCTCATGGTCAATCAAGAAGACGCTAGGTGACTTGATTTGTGAATTAATCAGTTGCTTTTGGATTGCGATAATGAATTTCTCCTATTTGTTCAATACTTTGCTTTACAAGCAGGTAATGCCAATTTAACACAACACTGAATCAGAGCAACTTTAACAACACAAAGGATAGCAATCTGTTAGAATGAACTACTGCGGCACTCGCTCTTCAGTCTTTGCGCTACTGCCCATCCAGCTTTTCAATGATTTTTTATCCGTCCGCCTAAGACTGACGCCTTCATTGGCGACAGGCCGATGTTATTTTTGGAGTCTTATGTCTTTTTCCGATCTCGGCTTGTCCAATGAAATTATCCGTGCTGTTACCGAACGAGGGTACACGGAACCCACGCCAATCCAGATGCAGTCGATTCCTGCTGTCTTGTCGGGTAGAGATTTATTAGCTGGGGCACAAACTGGTACTGGAAAGACCGCTAGTTTTACACTGCCGCTCTTGCATCGATTGTCGTCTAACAAGAGCAAAGGTACGCCTAATGGATACCCACCAATCCGGGCGTTGATTCTCACCCCGACTCGCGAACTCGCTGCCCAAGTGGAAGAAAGTGTGCGCGAGTACGGCAAGTACTTAAATCTCAACTCGATGGTGATGTTTGGTGGAGTCGGCATTAATCTACAAAAACAGCGTTTGAGGAGTCGAGTGGATATTTTGGTCGCTACTCCAGGGCGACTGCTAGACCACGTACAGCAGGGTACGCTGAATTTATCGCAGATTGAGGTTTTGGTGCTGGATGAAGCCGATCGGATGCTGGATATGGGTTTTATTAATGATATCCGCCGTATCCTCTCACTCCTGCCCAAACAGCGACAGAATTTGTTATTCTTCGCTACTTTCTCAGACAAGATTAAGGCACTGGCCGCCGGACTACTCAATCACCCAACGATGATTGAAGTAGCACGCCGCAACATTACCGCCGACACGATCGCACAGAAAGTCTACCAGGTAGACCGTGACAAGAAACGCCAATTACTGGCTCATCTGATTCGGCGAGATAATTGGTATCAAGTGCTAGTGTTCACTCGCACTAAGTATGGTGCTGACCGTTTGGTGAAGCAGTTGGGCGAAGACCGGATTCAAGCCTTGGCAATCCACGGTAATAAAAGCCAGCCGGTGCGTACTAACGCTCTGGCAAAGTTCAAAAATGGCAGCTTACAGGTATTGGTGGCGACAGATATTGCTGCTAGGGGTCTTGACATCAGCGAACTGCCCCATGTTGTTAACTTTGATTTGCCCAATGTACCAGAAGATTATGTTCATCGCATTGGGCGCACCGGTCGCGCTGGCGCATCAGGTGAAGCTGTATCGCTGGTGTGCATCGATGAACAGCATCTATTGACAGATATCGAAAAACTGATTGAGCAGCGCTTACCGAAGGAAGTGGTTGCTGGTTTTGCGCCCAACCCCGATACCAACCCCGAACCAATCCCAAATGGACGGCAACACAGAGCCAAGCCTGGAGGTGATAAGCGTCCGGCTCGTACTCCTAAACCTTTACCACAGATATCGGCTAAACGTAAAGCAGCCCCACCTGCCACCAATGGCGAGAAACCTGGCGCTCGTTCATCTGGATCGCGCCGTTCTGCTAAACGCGATCGCTGATATTCGTTAGCTGTTCAATAGATCGATTTTTCACGGGTTCTGGAAAACCTCACTTCTATTCCTCTGGCCTACAAATTTTCGGTGTACACACAAGTCTTTATAGAGTTGTGCCAGAAACTTTTATCCTGCCAATCCCCTCTGAATATTAAGTCTGGTTAATCACTTATGATTACCGACTCTGTGCAAAAATCCCAAAAGCCTCTTTCCCCCTGCAAGAACTGCGGTCTAAATGATAAGTCTTTAGCCGGACACGATATGAACTGAAACTCTAGCAAAATTGCCTCATTCAATGTAATATCTGTCACATACAGTTGTCGGAATGCAGTTAACAGTGTCATAAACAAAAGGTGAAGGTTAACCTGTAGGGTATAACTTACCTTAGAGTTGCTTGACCTCTAGCTTCGATGGATCTATCACACTCATGACTGAACTTACGCTACGCCTACAAGAGGGAGATACCGAGACAACGATCGCAGTTGACCAAGATGTATTTACAATTGGCCGTTTGCCGGAATGTAACTTGTACTTACCTTTTGGTGGAGTATCTCGCACCCATGCTCGCTTGGTAAAAACGGTTGACGGTGTGTGGACTATTGAGGATCTGGGCAGCAAAAACGGGACGCAAGTCAATAAATATCTTGTTAACTATCCCCAAGAGTTACATCACGGCGATATCATTTGGCTGGGCAATATCAGCCTGGTTGTACTGCTCACAACCCCTGTTTCTCAACCGACACCTGAGTATCCCGGAATTTCGGACATTAATGAGCAAAGAACCATCCTTCATAATGTTGAACAATTACAACAGCAATGGATTGCAGCTGATAGTAAAGATGGCAACATCAATAATAAGGACAAAACTATTGCCCGTCTCAAAGACTTAGTGGACATAGCGAAAAATCTTTGTGCAGCCGCGTCTATAGAAGAGATTTTTTCTCAGGTGCAGCAAGTAGTTTTTCGTTACCTTGATAGTATCGATCGCTTGGCATTATTAATTGATGTCAATGGTTGCGGCCAGTTGGAATTAATGAATGCTGCCACTAGAAATGTTTCCCAACACAAACATCTCCCTTCTGATGGTAGTTGGATTAGTCGTAGTATCTGTCAAAAGGTCTTTGACGAAAAAGTAGTCATTCAAACCGGTGATACTCATCTGGATGAACGGTTTGCTAGCGAACAGAGTATTTTAGTCAAAGGCATTCGTAGCGCGATGGCGGTGCCTTTATGGGATGAAAATAAAGTTGTGGGCGTACTGTATGCCGATGCCAATTTTTCTTCTTACCATTGGGCAAATGAAGGTGAAGAAGAATTGAGCTTTTTTTCAGCTTTAGCAAACCTTGTAGCTTCTAGTGTGCAGCGTTGGCTACTGGTAGAGAAACTCAAAACTGAAGAGATGATTCGTCACCGACTAGAACGTTATCATTCTCCAGCAGTTGTACAGCAGTTGATATCTGTAGGCGGATTACCGAGTGGTCGTTTAGCTCCCGCTGAGAGCGAAATCAGTATTTTGTTTGCTGATTTAGTTGGCTTTACGGCAATTTCTGAAAGGTTAACACCAACTGCGATCGCTCAACTATTAAATAATTTATTTGAAGAAATGCTAAAAGAAGTGTTTGGTTACGGCGGCACTTTAGATAAGTATATTGGCGATTGTATTATGGCATTTTTTGGCGCTCCAGAACCGCAAGTAGATCATGCCGATCGCGCTGTTACTGCTGCCAAAGGAATGCTCACTCGTCTTGAACATCTTAATGCCAATGGTTTTTGGCACGAACCCCTGCAATTACGTATTGCGATTAATAGCGGTAAAGCTGTGGTGGGAGATGTCGGTAGTTCCCAAAGGGTAGATTATACAGCATTAGGCGCAACAATTAATCTTGCTGCTCGGATGGAAGCAGTTTGTCCCCCTAGCGAATGCGTGATTAGTGAAGCCACCCATACAATGCTTTCACAACCCTCAGACTTCCAAGAAATGGGAGATTATCGTTTCAAAGGTATTGAGCGATTAGTTAAGGTTTATCAGACAAAATTGCAGCCAGTGCCAACAATTATTAGTTACTAACCCAAGTTGCGTGTTACACAACTTGGGTTGTTAGATAAAGATTTGCCAACCCGAAAAATTTGCTCTGCGGTCAAATTCAACTGTGGAAAAGTTGGCGACTGAATCCGGTCATCTCCTCGAAATTTACTAATGCGATACTCACCTTCTTCTAAACAGCAAACCAAAATAGTAGGTTGTTTGGGCTTACCAATAAATTCCCTACCGCCCAATGCAGCATAATCAATAATCCAGTGTTCAGGAATTCCCATTTGTTCATAGTCGGCGTATTTTTTCAGATAATCATCACGCCAATTAGTACTCACTACCTCAACCAATAAAGAAATAGATGCTGCTTGACTAACAGTTGATTCTTTTTTCCACAGAGGTTCATTAATTAAATTAGGAAGATTTAGGAGTAGCACATCTGGCGAGTAAGCTGATTCGTTTTCAAGTGGTTTAACTAATACTGTTTTTGGTATACCATAGGGCAGACTGAGGCGACTATATTCTAAAGTAATTTTTGTAGATAAAAATACAACAACCTCTTCATGGTCGTCTGTTGGTTGGGGCATTTCGACTACTACTCCATCATATAGTTCGTAACGTTTCCCTGTGTTATCTGGATATTTAGCAACGAATTCATCGAATGTAACTACTTTGCGTAAAGCTTGAGTCATAGCTTAATTCCTCTATGGCTTGTATGGTTGAGAATTGAAATGCTGCAATTCTCTGAATTCTAGCAACTCTAATTGCATTTAATTTATCACTATTAATACCTATTGATTGGTATATTTTATTTCAAAAATAATTGCAAAATTGTAATATTCAGCAACTAATTCTGGGTTAAAAGACTAGAATTTGGGTGGTAGCTTCCAGAATTGATCTGTGTAACACTAGGAAGCCTACCGAAGCTATTTTTTAACGGGAGGTCAGGTAATGGCGATCGCCACCATTAATCCCGCCACTGGGGAGACGCTCAAAACCTTTGAGGCGCTCAATGACGCAGAAATTAACGCTAAACTCGATTTGGCTAATCAGACTTTTGAACACTATCGTCAGACTAGTTTCTCTGAACGATCGCAGTGGCTGCAAAAAGCTGCTGATATTTTAGAGCAAGACAAAGCAGAATTTGCTAAGTTAATGACTCTAGAAATGGGTAAACCATTTAAAGCTGCGATCGCGGAAGTCGAAAAATGTGCCGTCGTCTGTCGCTACTATGCCGAACACGCCCCTGATTTTCTAGCTGATGTCAGTATAAAAACTGATGCCAACCAGAGTTTTGTACGTTATCAACCAATGGGTGCGATACTCGCGGTGATGCCGTGGAATTTTCCCTTTTGGCAAGTTTTTCGCTTTGCCGCACCAGCCCTGATGGCGGGGAATGTCGGCTTACTCAAACACGCTTCCAACGTGCCGCAGTGCGCCTTGGCAATTGAAGATATTATCCGACGGGCAGGTTTTCCTGAAGGTGCGTTTCAAACTCTATTAATAGGCGCTGCTAAAGTTGCTGATTTAATGGCTGATGACCGCGTAAAAGCTGCTACCTTGACAGGAAGCGAACCAGCCGGCGCATCCCTCGCCGTCGCCGCCGGCAAACAAATTAAAAAAACAGTTTTGGAATTAGGAGGAAGTGACCCGTTTATTGTGTTAGAAAGTGCTGACTTAGAGACAGCAGTTGTCACAGCTACTACAGCGCGGATGTTAAATAACGGGCAATCATGTATTGCAGCGAAACGTTTTATTGTCGCAGAAGCGATCGCAGACAAATTTGAAAAATTGCTTTTAGAAAAATTTGAGGCGCTAAAAGTAGGCGATCCTATGCAACCAGATACTGATTTAGGACCACTGGCAACACCTGGTATTCTCCAGGATTTAGATCAACAAGTGCAAGGTGCTATTAGCAGCGGTGGTAAAGTCATCACCGGTGGACACCCTTTATCAGATCGTCCTGGAAACTTTTATCCGCCAACGATTATCATAGATATCCCCACCGACACACCAATTGCCAAAGAAGAATTCTTTGGCCCGGTAGCCTTGTTATTCCGGGTTCCAGATATTGATGCTGCCATCAAACTTGCTAATGACTCACCCTTTGGCTTAGGTGCAAGTGCTTGGACAACCAATAACCAAGAGAGCGATCGCTTAGTTGAGGAAATCGAAGCTGGTGCCGTGTTTATCAACAGTATGGTCAAATCCGATCCTCGGTTGCCCTTTGGTGGCATCAAGCGTTCTGGATATGGCAGAGAATTGAGTATCCAAGGTATACATGAGTTTGTCAATGTGAAAACCGTGTGGGTTAAATGATTAGTCATTAGTCATTGGTCATTGGTCAAAGGACAAATGACTAATGACAAAGAACAAAAGTCTTATTCGTTAATAGAGTTGTCGGGAAATAAAATGAATACAGCAGAATTATTGGTGCAGTGCCTAGAAAATGAAGGAGTGCAATATATTTTTGGACTTCCTGGTGAAGAAAACCTTCACGTTTTGGAAGCGTTAAAACATTCTTCGATTAAATTTATTACGACTCGTCATGAACAGGGTGCAGCATTCATGGCCGATGTCTACGGACGCTTAACAGGAAAAGCCGGAGTATGTCTTTCTACTCTTGGTCCTGGGGCAACCAACTTAATGACTGGGGTAGCAGATGCTAACCTCGATGGTGCGCCCTTAGTGGCAATTACCGGTCAAGTGGGAACAGATAGAATGCATATTGAATCCCATCAATATTTAGATTTGGTGGCAATGTTTGCACCTGTTACCAAGTGGAATAAGCAGATTGTGCGACCGAGTATTACGCCAGAAGTAGTACGAAAAGCATTTAAGCGATCGCAATCGGAAAAACCTGGTGCAGTTCACATCGATTTACCAGAAAATATTGCTGCCATGCCCGTCGAAGGCAAACCTTTGCGTAAGGATAATAGCGAAAAAACTTATGCATCTTTTGCTAGCATTCGGGCAGCAGCAGCCGCAATTTGCCAAGCAGTTAACCCATTAATTTTAGTCGGAAATGGGGCAATTCGCGCTCATGCAAGTGATGCAGTCACGCAATTTGCCACCCTGATGAATATACCTGTTGTCAATACTTTCATGGGTAAAGGCGTGATTCCCTACACCCATCACTTAGCTTTGTGGGCAGTGGGATTACAGCAAAGAGATTTCATTACCTGTGGGTTTGATAACACAGATTTAGTAATTGCGATCGGCTATGATTTGATTGAGTTTTCTCCAAAGAAATGGAATCGAAATGGTGAAATTCCCATTGTGCATATTGGGGTAAGTCCGGCGGAAATTGATAGTAGTTATATTCCCAACGCTGAAGTCGTGGGAGATATTTCAGATTCACTCTATGAAATCTTAAAATTAGCAGACCGACAAGGTAAACCCGATCCCTTTGGCATCAGCTTAAGGTCAGATATTCGGGCTGATTACGAACAGTATGCCCATGATGACGGATTTCCCATCAAGCCGCAAAAGTTAATTTATGACTTACGCCAAGTGATGGGCCCAGATGATATCGTCATCTCTGATGTTGGCGCACATAAAATGTGGATGGCCCGTCATTATCATTGCCATAGTCCCAATACTTGCATAATTTCCAACGGCTTCGCGGCTATGGGTATTGCCATTCCTGGCGCTTTAGCAGCAAAACTGGTTCATCCTAAGCGCAAAGTCGTTGCTGTCACAGGTGATGGCGGCTTTATGATGAATTCTCAAGAATTAGAAACAGCCTTGCGTGTTGGTACACCCTTTGTCACCATAATTTTCAATGATGGTGGCTATGGGTTAATTGAGTGGAAGCAAGAAAATCAATTTGGCAAAGGAAACTCATCCTTTGTGCATTTTAGCAATCCCGATTTTGTTAAATTAGCGGAAAGTATGGGTTTAAAAGGCTACCGAGTTGAATCAGCTTTAGATTTGATTCCCACTTTGAAAGAAGCCCTCGCTCAAGATGTGCCCGCCGTGATAGATTGTCCCGTAGATTATCGGGAGAATCACCGCTTCAGTCAAAAAGCCGGCGAGTTGACTTGTGCGTTGTAAAAATTAGAGACGCGATTAATCGCGTCTGTACAAGAGTTAGGAGTAATTTATTCTTAACTCCTTATTAATTTCCACTCCTTTAACGTTTTGGTAGGGTGCGTTACGCCAAAGGCTAACGCACCGCTTTACTTCATTTCATTTATAGAGATATTTCTTCTCTTTCTTCGCGTCCTTTGCGTCTTTAGCGGTTCGTTAAAAAAACTACCAGTATCAAAGACTCATTCACGAGTATCAAAGACTCGTCCACGAGGATCAAAGACTCGTCCGCGAGTATCAAAGACTCGTCCGCGAGTATCAAAGACTCGTCCACGAGTATCAAAGACTCGTCCGCGAGTATCAAAGACTCGTCCGCGAGTATCAAAGACTCGTCCACGAGTATCAAAGACTCGTCCGCGAGTATCAAAGACTCGTCCGCGAGTATCAAAGACTCGTCCACGAGTATTAAAGACTCGTCCGCGAGTATCAAAGACTCGTCCACGAGTATTAAAGACTCGTCCACGAGTATCAAAGACTCGTCCACGAGTATCAAAGACTCATTTACAATAAATTAGAAGTTATTGATTCTAACTCATCACTGATTTTTACTCTTACTTAATCGTCTTATGGTTGAAATTTGTGCTTTCCTGCTTTTGGGCAATATTTTTTACTGCTTCGCATTGCCTTTTGTCAATATCTGACTTAATGATGAATCCCTTAGTATTGAGCGCTATTTCAACTTGGTATTGACCATTTACCATATTAATCGCAGTGTAAGTGACTGTACCAAACATCATCACTCCGCAAAGCGATAAGGTAATTTGCAGAATTCCCAATTCTCGTTTCATTTTTAAAGCCCTTAATTCCTTACATTCCCATTACAACTTGGTGCTGGCTGAGAAAGGAGTTGAGAAATAGTCATCCATAGACGAGTTATTAGTTGATTATCGGTTAAGTTCAGGATGACTCTAATTTAGTAGAGTGCAAGAGGCGATCGCTCAACAGCAAGGCTATTTAGCTAGTATAAAAACCTGATATACTCACAGCAGATTCTCCATGAGGAATGATGGCGCGATCGCTCCGAGTAGCCCCAGAGTATATTAAAAAAGTTAAGTCAGCACTTCAGGTTAATGCTTATCCCAGCCAGCAGTCCTTAGCTACTGATATAGGATTTTCTCTTTCCACAGTCAAAAGCTTCCTCACTGGTAAACCTGTTGACTATCTGAATTTCGTAGAACTTACCAAAAAACTGGGGTTAGACTGGCAAGACATTGCATACAAAGAACCAGAAACTCAACCGCCTAAACCTCAGCCAACTAACGGCGAAGCATCACCCTTCATCACAGGCGCACCCATCACCCAACCGCGTTACTTTTTCGGACGCGAAAAAGAATTAAAACGCCTCTTCAACTTACTCAAACGCCATCCTCTACAAAACACCGCGATTATCGGCAAAAAGCGCAGTGGTAAAACATCCCTGCTGCACTACTTAAAAAATATCACCACCACCCCAGCAGAACAGCTGCGTCCTGAGCAAAAATCTGACTGGCTACCGCATCCAGAAAATTATCGTTGGATTTTTGTAGACTTACAAGACGCACGAATGCAAAGCCGAGAAGGATTGCTAAAGTACATCCTAGAATCACTGAAGATGCAAGTGCCGACACCTTGCGATTTAGATCGTTTCATGGATGTAGTCAGCGATAATTTGCATTCTCCCACAGTCATCTTATTGGATGAGATTAGTGTTGGATTGGAACGCTGTCCAGAATTAGATGATGGCTTTTGGGAATGTTTGCGGTCTTTGGCAACTAACCAGACAGGGGGAAATCTAGCATTTGTCTTAGCTACCCCCGAATCACCGATTGAAATGGCGCGAAACACAGGACACAGTTCACCTTTTTTCAATATTTTCGGTTACACCGCACATCTGGAAGCATTAACTGAGACAGAAGCGCGAGAATTGATAGCAAGTTCGCCCATTCCCTTCACTGACGAAGATGTAGAGTGGATTTTGACAGAAAGTCGCTGCTGGCCACTGTTGTTGCAAATTCTGTGTAGAGAAAGATTATTTAACTTAGAAGAAGGAGAAAATGATGATAATTGGCGTGAGGAAGGATTACGACAAATAAAACCATTTGCTGATTTATTAGATTCATAACTAGCAGAGTAACTATGAAAGCCCACCGAATTGAAACAAAGTTAACTAAAAACGGAACCTTGATTCTTGAAGATTTACCGTTTAAAGCAGGCGAAGCAGTAGAAATCATTGTTTTAGAACGTTTTCCCCAACCTTCAGAATCTAATCCTTATCCTTTACGGGGAACGGTTATTCACTATGATGATCCCTTTGAGCCTGCTGTACCTATAGAGGATTGGGAAGTCTTGCAATGATAATTTTAGATACCCATATTTGGATTTGGTGGGTAGATAATAATGAACGACTAAACCAGAAATATCGAGATTGGATTGAAGAATATCAATCTCAAGGACTAGGAGTCAGCATTATTTCTTGTTGGGAAGTCGCCAAACTGGTTGAGAATCGCAAACTTGCTTTTTCAATTTCAGTTGAGGATTGGTTAGCAGCAGCTTTAGTTTATCCAGGAGTGCAGCTACTCGAACTGACAATTCCAATTATCGTTGAATCAACCAAACTCACTGGTTTTCACCGAGATCCATCTGACCAAATCATTGTAGCCACTGCCAGAATTAACGGCTGTCCGTTACTAACTGTTGACACCAAAATTCTGGCATATCCTGGGGTGCAAACTGTCAAAAAGTGAAAGAAAAGTTGGCGTTGCTGAATTAACCTATGGATTGTTCTTTGCGTCTTTGCGCTTTTACGTGAAGCTCTTTAATATCCTGATTCAGCAAAGCCGAGTATTAAATAGGAGTGCGCGATGTGCGATTTATTCTTAAAACCCCTCTCCAAACCTCTCCCCGAAGCGGGGAGAGGCTTTAAGTCTTGCTCCCCTTCCCTTGTAGGGAAGGGGCTGGGGGTTAGGTTTGAGAGAAAGTTCCACACCGCGTTAGGAGTGCAAAAACGTTGACCTCACCACAACTACCCCCCAACGCTTACACCAATGCACCGCAACAACACCCCAACTTAATCCTCGGTAGTCTGCAATTGCTTTTCTGGCTTATCTTCCGTCCTTCAGCATGGCGTAACCACCTTGAGCGCATTGACCCTGCTTTAGACTCTGACTCCTCTCTAATTATCTTGTTGAGACAAGGGCGATGGCGGAACCTTGCTCTGTGGCGACTGTTCATCCAGGCATACTTTATCTTACCTATCCTAGCTAACTTACTGCTGGGCTTAATACTGGGGGCATTGCGTGAACCAATTGCAATTATACTTATTCACGTGAAGGTAGGCGTGGTGGTAGGCGTGGCGGTAGGCATGGCGGTAGATGTGTCGGAAGGCGTGGCGTTTGGCGTGGCATTCGGCGTGGCGTTTGGCGTGGCATTCGGCGTGGCGGGAGCCGTGGCAGTAGGCGTGGCGTTCGGCGTGGCGGGAGCCGTGGCAGTAGGCGTGGCGTTCGGCGTGGCGGGAGCCGTGGCAGTAGGCGTAACGGGAGCCGTGGCCGTGGTGGGAGCCGTGGCCGTGGCGGGAGCCGTGGCGACACCCGTGGCGCTAGCCGTGGCGATAGCCGCGGGAATAACTATTAATTCATGGCGACCTGTTTTATCCTTTCCATTTCTTATTCTCTGGAATTATCTCCTCTATAGATTAGACAAAGGGCGTAATGGTAAAAGCCCGTGTTTATTGCGCTTTCACTTCGCTTTCTGGGATGAGTGGCAACGTTTACATCTGCCTGGTTTAGATGAGCATCTCCTGTTAATAATCGAAAATAACCCAGTTGAAGGCAAAGCTGCTTTAGAATATCTCAGTACCAGCCCCCAGCGCTGGGCAGCACAAGCTGCACAAATTGAACTAGATGCACGCACTTTACAAAGCTGTAAAGATGTTGAAGCTATCCGTGAAGCTCATCGCAGTCTGGTAATTGACGAACTAAGGAGTGAAATTAGCCCTCTATTACGAATCTTTAGCCGTATCAGCGAGGATGTTGATGCTGCTCTCAATCAAGCAAGTGCTTATAACCAGCGCTTACTCCTCAGAGATGTTGCAGATAAATTAAACCTACAGTTGCAGAACTTCTCTCGTAGCAGCGACAAATACACAGTCCGTTTCTACCCCATTATCAAAAGTTGGCGTGAGATAGTAACTAACTATGCAGATGAACTGGCTAAAATTACTGAACTCCGCCAAGAAATTGAATCGCCTTACATCATCGGCATACCGCTCACACGGGAGCAAGAAATTTTCACGGGGCGTGATGACATTGGCTTACGCATTGAGCAACTACTGCGCGATCGCCGTCGCCCACCTTTGCTACTATACGGTCAGCGACGCATGGGTAAAACTTCCCTCCTCAATAACATCGGCAAGTTACTACCTAGTAACATCATCCCCATGTTTGTAGACTTGCAAGGCGCACCTTCATCAGCTAGTGACCATGCAGGTTTTCTCTATAACCTGGCTAGAGATATGGAGAAATCAGCGAAAAAGCAAGGTGTAACTCTACCGTCCCTAGCCCGCGAAGTTTTAAAAGCTGACCCCTTCACCTATTTCGATGAATGGCTAGATAAAGTAGAACAGGCTCTAGAACAAAATACCGCCTTACTAGCGCTAGATGAATTCGAGGTGCTAGACAACGCCATAGCCAAAGGTCGCTTTGATGAACAGGATGTTTTAGGAATGCTGCGTCACCTCATCCAACATCGTCCCCACTTCAAGGTGTTACTGGCTGGCTCTCATACTATCGAAGAATATCAGCGCTGGGCTAGTTATCTCATTAATGTCCAAGTAGTGCATATCTCGTACCTCAAAGAAGCGGAAGCACGACAATTAATTGAACGTCCCGTCAAAGATTTTACCCTCCGCTATGAACCCAACGCTGTTGAGCGAGTGCTACAACTCACTCGTTGTCACCCGTTCTTGGTACAACTACTCTGCGCGGAAATTATTGTCCTTAAGAACGAACAAAATCCCTCTGTTCGGCGATTGGCAACTTTCGCGGATGTGGAAGCCGCAATACCAGAAGCTTTACAAAGTGGTGGTTTCTTCTTTGCTGATATTCAAAACAATCAAGTAGACCCCACTGGACAAGCTATTCTACGTTTTATCGCCGCTCAAGCGGAAGGGGCTATAGTTAGCCACCAAACTTTATTGCAACAGTTTCCTGATGCTGATATTACTTTCAACTTGCTGTTGCAACGTGAGTTAATTGAGGAAGTTGACGACGGCTATCGCTTCCAGGTGGAGTTAATTCGCCGCTGGTTTATTTGAATCATGTCCGGTAAGTTAAATTATGACAAATACTACTTGTGCTGGCGTAATTGCTCTACTATATATTCTTCCAGTTCTTGTTTTTCTCTGTTACTAGCATTTCGTTGATAAGTTCTTCCGGTTTCTTGAATAAACCTACGTTTCTCGCTGGGAGAAGATTTGAGTTTACCTCCAGTTCCTTGCAGCTTTTGCTGTAATTCTTCCCAAGTCTTTTCACCCACACTTTCACCTAGTTTGACCAGTGCCTTTGGGAGTAACATTTTTGCCTCTCGTTGAAAATCTTCTTCTGTCTCAAGGGAAGCTAAATCTATATTGCTGAAGTCGATATCGATTTGAAACTTACTCATAAAATTGTATTTATTCTGTTCAAAATTATTACCACAATTGGGGGAAGATGGGTATTCAATTTTCAGCTATAATCCCAATATAGTATGATTGTACTGTTTGAACTTGATAACTGAGTTGAAAACATTAATTCCGAAAGTTGATTGAATACTTCCGGTAGTATAGCCCTACTTAATCATTCACAACAAGATTCCCGACTTCTTAAAAGTAAGTAGGGAATCGGAGCCTTTTGATTTTCACTTATACAATAAGATTGCTATATCTTCAGAAAGAAGACATATCACTAATCTCCGTACAACCAAGTTAGCAATATTAGAAATGCTATCTTAAAGGCAAGGTCATTTGCTCAGTTTTTGAGGATAATACTATGACTACAACGCTAAAAGAGGCTAATTCTATTGAGTCATTGCTAGGTAAAGAGGCAGAAGACCTACTTACCCACAAAGCAAAAGTTTCTCGTGATTTAATACATTTGCCGGGCCCAGACTTCGTAGATCGAATATGGCTCAACAGCGATCGCAATCCTCAAGTATTGCGTAATCTCCAGTTGCTTTATTCTACTGGTCGTCTGGCAAACACAGGTTATCTCTCGATTCTACCGGTAGACCAAGGGATTGAACACTCAGCAGGCGCGTCTTTTGCACCCAATCCGATTTACTTTGACCCAGAAAATATTGTCAAGCTAGCGATCGCCGCAGGTTGCAATGCTGTTGCTACCACTTTGGGGACATTAGGTATAGTTTCGCGCAAATATGCCCACAAAATTCCCTTTATTGCCAAAATCAATCACAACGAATTGCTGACTTTCCCCAATCAATTTGACCAGGTATTGTTTGCAGATGTGGAACAAGCTTGGAATTTAGGGGCCGCTGCCGTAGGTGCGACAATTTACTTTGGTTCAGAGCAGTCTACCAGGCAAATTCAAGAAATCAGCAAAGCTTTTAAACGCGCTCATGAACTCGGTTTAGTGACTATTCTCTGGTGTTATCTGCGGAATAACGCCTTTAAACAAGATAAAGATTACCACCTTGCGGCTGACCTCACCGGACAGGCGAATCATTTGGGTGTAACAATTGAAGCCGACATTATTAAACAAAAGTTACCCGAAAATAACAATGGTTACGGTGCAGTTGCCAAAGCCAGTGGTAAGAGTTACGGCAAAACTGATGAGCGCGTTTACACAGAGTTGACAACCGATCACCCAATTGATTTAACTCGTTACCAAGTACTAAATTGTTACTCTGGGCGTGTGGGGTTGATTAATTCTGGTGGCGCGACTGGTAAAAATGATTTCGCCGAAGCAATACGCACCGCTGTAATCAACAAACGCGCTGGTGGTTCAGGATTAATTTCTGGGCGAAAAACCTTCCAACGTCCCTTTGAGGAAGGTGTGAAACTGTTTCATACCATTCAGGATGTTTACTTATCGCCGGATGTGACGATCGCTTAGGGAGTGGGGATTGGGCACTGGGGAGTTAGGAGTTAGGAGTTAGGAGTTATAACAATTATTTCCCCATGCCCAATGCCCAATGCCCAATGCCCCATTCTTATCTAACATTTCTCAATAAAAAATCTGGCTGACCACAACTTTTTTGCGATCGCTTCAAAATTTCGGCGCTACAAATACCAGGTTCGCCGTTTTTGGAATAACAAAAGAAGACTTCTTGTAAAAATCTTCCTGAACCAGAACAAAAAGGTGCTACACCATCAGCAGTAATTTGATTATTCGCACTCACAAATGAATTTTTAAAATTTGTAATTGTGGTACGCACGGGTTTATTAGGGCGATTATAAGCTGCGGGAATAGCGATCGCATCTTTTAATTTTTTACTCAATGCCAAGTATTCGGCAGGAGTTTTTCCCGAACAAGTACCATGTTTTTCCCATTCATGATCGGGAAGTTTCGTGCTAGGAAACAAATCAGGAAACCGTCGCTTTACTTCCGATGGTAATTTTTGTGTGGAACAATTAGCAGGATAACCAGTTTGGTATTGTGGCCACAAACCATGTAGTACAAAACCGAGTTTCCTTCCAGAACTGCACTGCGGCGGGTCACTGGTGCCATTTTTTGCACAATAATCCGGCGACCACGAGAGTGTCAGCACATAAAAATCAAATTTACCCGGAGTACCGCGATTTTGAGCAATGGCAGCATTAGGTATAAAAATACCAGTAATTAGTAGAGAAGATGCAATTAAAAGTTTCTTAATCTGCATAAAAACAGTTAGTTTACACTAAAAATAAAGTTATATACGATACATTGTTAAGAGTCAATAATCAAACCGTTTCGCAAAGTTATTAGTTACTCTCCCCTGCTCCCTCATCTTCCAATACGGTTCGGTTAAGGTTTTTTGATGAAAATTCTAGATCACAAAGATGCGATAAATCATTGTAGAGACGGCGATTCATCGCGTCTCTTGCCTTAATCGAACCGTATTGCCTCATCTCCTCATTCCCCAGTCCCCAATCCCCAACGAATTCAGAAAAAGCAAATCTTGCTAGGGATTCTGGGATATCCTTAAATAAGTGAAAGATTTGCCAAAAATAGTAAGAATGAAGCTGGCAGCAAGAGTAAGTCAGGTAACACCTTCATTAACCTTAGCGATCGCAGCCAAGGCTAAGGCACTGAAGGCAGAGGGAATAGATGTTTGTAGTTTTAGCGCTGGAGAACCAGATTTTGATACCCCAGCGCATATTAAAGCCGCAGCAGTCAAAGCTTTGGATGAAGGCAAAACCAAATATGGTGCAGCAGCCGGAGAACCAAAGTTAAGGGAAGCGATCGCCCACAAGCTTAAAATTGATAACGGTCTTGATTACAAGTCTGAGAATGTCATCGTCACCAATGGCGGTAAGCATTCTCTGTACAACTTAATCGTGGCGCTAATCGATCCAGGTGATGAGGTAATTATCCCCGCTCCTTACTGGCTAAGTTATCCCGAAATGGTGACTTTAGTCGGCGGGGTTTCGGTAATTGTCCCTACAGATGCAACGACGGGTTATAAAATTACTCCCGAACAACTCCGTAAAGCAATCACGCCGAAGACGAAGTTATTTATCCTCAACTCCCCATCTAATCCCACAGGGATGGTTTACACGCCAGATGAAATCAAAGCACTGGCGCAGGTAGTAGTTGATGCAGATATCTTTGTTGTCTCTGATGAGATTTACGAAAAGATTCTCTACGACGGTGCAGAACATATCAGCATCGGTTCTCTGGGGAAGGAAATTTTTGACCGCACTTTGATTAGTAATGGGTTTGCAAAGGCTTATTCTATGACTGGGTGGAGACTTGGTTATTTAGCAGGGCCCGTGGAAATCATTAAAGCAGCGAGTACCATTCAAGGGCATAGTACATCTAACGTGTGTACCTTTGCCCAATATGGTGCGATCGCGGCACTACAAAGTCCTCAAGATTGTGTCGAAGAAATGCGCCAAGCCTTCGCCAAACGCCGACAGGTAATGCTAGACAGACTCAACGCCATTCCCGGATTGAGTACCGCAAAACCAGATGGCGCTTTTTATCTGTTCCCTGATATCAGCAAAACTGGTTTAAAATCTCTAGAATTTTGTGACGCTTTACTGGAAGAACATCAAGTTGCAGTCATTCCCGGAATTGCTTTTGGCGCTGATGACAACATTCGCCTTTCCTACGCCACAGATATGGCGACGATTGAAAAGGGAATGGATAGATTAGAGAAATTTGTCAAGTCGCGTATTTAGTTGGTTGTCGTTTGTCAGTTGTCATTTGTCATTTGTGAGGAGAATTTACCAACTCTCCAAGTTTTTAACTCCACTTTTTCGACTCAGAACGGGTGGAGTTCATTTTTAAACCTCAAGTTTCGTGTTCTGAACTTGAAGTTTCATGTTCTGAGGCTCAAGTTTCGTGTTCTAAACTTGAAGTTCCGTGTTCTGAGGCTCAAGTTTCGTGTTCTGAACTTAAAGTTTCATGTTCTGAAGCTCAAGTTTTGTGTTCTGAACTTGAAGTTTCATGTTCTGAAGCTCAAATTCCGCGCATTCTATACAAACAAGCGCGCCACGGTGCAAACAAAATTTGGTAACAGAGGTGAAGAGAGGTCATCTGTTGCGAATAATGTTGCTACTAATTTCAGAACTGCTTTTTCTCGGCGATACACTTCAACCTGTTGTAATTGCCAGTTCAAAATCCAATATTCTTGAACTCCTCTAGAAGCATATAATTTTAGCTTGATTTCGCGTAGGCTGTCATTTGTCATTTGTTATTCTCCTCCATGCCCAATGCCCTATATCAACTTCATCTCCTGCAACCCCTGGCGTAGTCTCTTCGCCTCTTCGGGATTATACCTTTCATGAAGGGCGATCGCTTTTTTAAAAGCCGTTAAACTATCTTGATGATTGCCAATTTTCAGCAACACTACCCCCAAATTTTGATATGCTTCGGCATAGTTGGGATTTAAAGTGATTGCATGTTGATAATATACGATCGCATCTGCAAATAAACCCAAAGCCTTAAATGTCATTGCCAAATTATAATGTCCAAAAACAAAAGTAGGATCAATTTTCAAAGCTGTGGCATAAGCAGTTTTCGCACCGTTGAAATCTCCTGCTGCTTTGAGTAAGTTACCCAAGTTGTTGTATGCTCCTAGTTTAAGCATGGGATAAATTGGCAATTTGATGGCAGCTTGATAGTGATAAATCGCCTGTGGGGATTTTTGCAACCGACTGTAAGCTATTCCTAAATGATAGTGGAGTTCATATAAAATATCGTAGTTGTCTTCAGCAACGGTGATTCCTCGTCTCAGTAAATCCATACCTTGAGAAATTTTCCCAGTTTGTACATACAATGCCCCTAATTTACTGCAAACATAGGGGTCATCAGGATGAGTTGCGAGAAACCCTTCCATCGCCGTAGCGGCTTTGGCATATTTGTTATTTTGAGCGATCGCACTTTTTTGATATCCTGTGTGTACAAGGGCAACGCCAGGTAAATAACCTATTTGCCAGTGAGGTTCTCTGGTTAAAATTTCTGACACACTATCATCTACCAAGGCATGGTAAGGACGGTCAAAACGAATGTCTGGATGATTGCGGAATAGCCTGGAAACCAGAGAATAGGGAGATTGTTCTGCACCAACTTCCTGGCGGACGAGGTTGATGAGTAGGTATTCATCTCTAGCGATCGCCTCTCGTAACTGCGGTACAATTGCTGAAGTCAGAGTTTCATCAGCATCTAATACCAAAATCCAATCACTAGTGACATATTTGAGAGCTGCATTGCGGGCAGCACTGAAGTCATTACACCATTTAAAATGATGGACTTTTGCACCGAGTTGTTGGGCAATATTGGGAGTGCGATCAATTGAGCCTGTATCCAAGACTATCATTTCATCCACTACTTTTCTCACACTGCTCAGGCATTTAGGCAGTGTTGCTGCTTCGTTTTTCACAATCATGCATAGACTTAAACTCATAATTTAAAAATTGGGAGTGGCGAGTAGTGAATAGAGGGATAAGGGAGATGAGAAAGCAACATCTTTACTTCCTATTCCCTTTAACAGTGATAGACTTTGCATAGTGGAAGATTTGCCTCGATTATGAAATGTTACAATCAAGGCTTTTGTATAGAACAGAAATACTGGCAAATGATATTAAGGATGACAGTGTAATAGATAAACTGTCAGTATAAATTACCAGTGTCAATTTATGCTGATCCATCTGAGTTTACAGGTAATATAAAATTGCTAACGTAGGCGTAGCCCGCCCTTAGACATTGCATCAGGGAATATTAACTGAATCTGGATTGGACTAACTATTTAGCTGTTATTACCCATTTTTTATGATTATATAACTATAATACACATTATCGAAAAGTCATATATGTAATGAAAAACTCACTTACCAGAACATTCCAAAAATATTTGCGATCGCTTAACCGTTGGTTTTCAGATACACCAGAAAGGGCACTTTTAGAAGCTTACCAAGCAGCTCAGAGAATTAAAAACATTGAGAACGAACATTTTGATAACAAAAAAATATCTTTACAATCAGTAAAGTATACTGAAAATGTAATGTCTTATTGGCAAGTATATCTTAAGAAGAACCTAACTATTATTAAGATCAGGCTTGCAGAATTCCAGCTTAGTCGGGGAATTGTCAATATCTCTAATTCTGTTTTATTAGAAAAATTGAAGATTATTGATGAAGTAGTAGAGAGGTATACTATCAAAGATGAACTAATTAACAATACTCCATTAGTGTCAACTTATCAGCCTTTAAACATTAATGATAACGAAATAAAAAAACAGCTAAATTCATCTAATATAAATGATAGTCAAATTAACGCTCAAATTCAAAAACCTGGACTGCCTAAGAGTTCTATTGGCAGAAGAATTAATAAAATTCAAGCAGATTTTGCACCGCAGACAGAAGAAGAGTTTGTCAGGAATTATCGCCTTTCTAAAGGTAGAACAATAATTGCCCTGCGATTTTTGATAGTTCTCATTCTTGTACCGCTTTTAACTCAATATTTATCTAAAGAATTTTTAGTAACTCCAATACTAGAAAGAGTTAGAGGAGATAATACAACTAAAATATTCATCAATTCTGACATGGAAAAAGAAGCTCTCCATGAATTACATAATTTTCAAGAAGAACTGAGATTTGAATATTTTATTAATCAAGCACCACCACTTTCTTCAGAGCTAACACAAGAAAAAATCAAAAGTAAAGCAATTGAAATCTCGGAAGAATTTAGCAGAAAAAGTAATAGTAGTATTAGTAATGCTTTTGCTGATTTAATATCACTCTTTTCTTTTGGTATAGTTATCGCCATGAGCAAAAGAGAAATTGTGATTCTTAAGTCTTTTATGGATACCATTGTATCTGGTCTCAGCGATAGTGCCAAGGCTTTTTTAATTATTCTGTTTACAGATATATTTGTAGGATTTCACTCACCAGATGGGTGGGAAGTTCTTCTGGCGGGATTGGCAGAACATTTAGGTCTACCAGCCAGTAGAAATGTAATCTTTTTCTTTATTGCTACATTTCCTGTGATTTTAAACACTATCTTTAAATACTGGATATTCCGCTATCTCAGTCGTTTATCTCCATCGGCATTAGCTACATTAAAAGAGATGGACGAGTAATTTGTAATTATCCAATGCCCAAATTCACTTACTTTGACTAAAGAATATATTTTTTCCCAGAAATCAATTAATTACAAATTACGAATTATTTTCACGCATTTGTCTTTTGATTCGCTAGGCTATGTATATCCTGGTTTTTCTGAAGTATACTATGGATTTTGAAAGCAAAGCTAATGCCTCAACTCCTACAGACAACATAGAGTTTGCTCAACCAACTACTACCCGTAAGCCGCTGGAATTGCTGCGAGATACTGAGGCTTTGCTTCGTCGCCCAACTGTTGCGAAACTGTCGCCGATTTTGCCACCAAAACTGAGCAATAGATTCCAAGCAACCTCATCTTTGGCAGATGACTCCTTTAAGGAACTGGCAGAAATTGACCTAAATACTATTAGTGATTTTGAACTGCGTCCTGCACGAATTCTTGTTGGCTTGAGCCTTGTTGGTTTTGGAGCACTCATGATATTGGTGCTTCTGCTATACTTAAACACATTGCATCCAAAAACCAGTACAGTTGAGCAGATTCGGCAATATTGGTATCAATATATTTGGTTTGTCAGTTTAGGTGTCACGGGGATGTTTATCTTGGGACGTGAAGCAATGCGTCCTATGCCAAAACGACCGAAGTAATTCATAATTAAGTTTTGTCATAGAGATATGAGTGAAAAAAATGTAGAGAGGTAGCAGTGCTAACTCTCTAAAAGGTTTCTGGAGAACGCATAATGGTTAAAAAATCAGGATAAACTTTGGTGAATAAATATACCAATTATTCTAAATTACCAATCAACGAAGAGGCTCTTGGTTGGGGCAGGGAGCGGGGGGAAATGACCCCAATCAAAAGCCGTGAAGCGGAGCGGAACATGTTCTTACGTCCCCCACTTCTTAAAAGTGGTTCTCGAATTGATTGGGTCTAATCCCCATTTGAACCATCCCCCTTGCTCCCTGCTCCCTGCTCCCTTGCCTCTTCTTCAAAATATGCTTGTGTATTAATTAGCTGCTAGGAGATTTTATACATGAATCATGATGCTTTCATTGTTTCGCCAGGTTCAAAGATTTCTCTGAAAAAAAACTATGACCCAGCTTATAAAACTGATTTTCATGAAAAAACTGATGCTGCAACAAAATTACAGGTAGATATTGAACGACTAGCTAATTACCAAAATATTCTCTATGCTCAAAACACCTATGCTCTGTTGATTATTTTTCAAGCAATGGATGCTGCTGGCAAAGATAGCACTATTAAACACGTGACTTCTGGTGTTAATCCGCAGGGATTTCAGGTGTTTAGTTTTAAGGGCCCCAGTGCGGAAGAATTAGACCATGACTACTTGTGGCGCTCAATGAAAGCTCTGCCAGAAAGAGGAAGAATTGGTATATTCAACCGTTCATACTATGAAGAAGTGCTAGTGGTTCGTGTCCATCCAGAAATGCTTCAGAAACAACAACTTCCTCACTTCCCTAATGGAAAAAAGATATGGAAACAGCGTTTTGAAGAAATCAATAACTTTGAAAAATATTTGGTTGATAATGGTGTAATCATTTTGAAGTTTTTTCTAAATGTATCTAAGTCAGAGCAGAAAAAACGCTTTTTAGCACGGATTGATTCTCCTGAAAAAAATTGGAAATTTTCAGATAACGATGTCCGAGAACGAGCTTTTTGGGATGATTATATGAATGCTTATGAAGAGGTTTTTAATAATACTAGTACTAAATGGGCACCGTGGTATATTATTCCTGCCGATCGCAAATGGTTTACCCGTCTCACCGTTGCCAATATCATCTGTACAAAATTAGAAGAACTAAATCTGCAATACCCAACAGTTAGTGAAGAACATAAGCAGCAACTTTTGGAGGCGAAACGTATTCTAGAGCAGGAAGGTTAACCTGTGAATTTGATAGGTAAAGACAAAAAAATACTGAAGTAGTTCAGATAGACTGTATAATCTATGTAAATAAGGATAAAAATAAGAATAAAAAATCGTAACTTTATTAATGCTATTTGTAACTAAAGAAGTTACGTAGGCGTCAATATAGTTTAATGAGTCTTTGATACTCATTAATGAAGCTCAGAACTCCATTAATGAGTCTTTGATACTCGTGAATGAGGCTTTGAACTCCGTTAATGAGTCTTTGATACTCGTGAATGAAGCTCAGAACTCCGTTAATGAGTCTTTGATACTGGTGGACGCAAATCAGAACTCCACTATAGATATGATCATGCCGTTAATGGATGGGGAAACAGCCATCAGCACCTTGCAAATCATCAACCTAAAAGTGCAAATTATTGCCATGAGTGGATTAGCTAGGTCTGAGGCATTACTAGAAACTACGGGTATTGGTATCCAAGGCTTCTTAGCGAAACCCTTCACCGCCAATCAATTATTGAATTTTGTCCAAACAATATTCCGTTAAAATCAATTTGCTATGATACTCAGCCAAATTTAAATTCTGGAGTTTTGTGACTCTGTGCCTACTCAGTTATCGACTATCAATGCCCTGAGACAGCCCACTAGTTCTGCTTGGGTTGAACAAGCGATCGCTAACTTAGATATCATCTTACTCGACCACTCCCACTGTGAACGCAAAGCAGCAGGCGTGGCCTTGAATATGATGTTTCGCTACCCTTCCAATACTAAAATGGTACGGGAGTTAACTGCGATCGCCCGCGAAGAACTAGAACACTTTGAGCTAGTTAACCAATGGTTAGAACGCCGGAATATTCCCCTAGCTCCCCTACCACCGCCTCCCTACGGCGCTCTTTTAAAAGCTACTGTCCGCCCCAAAGAACCTGAGCGATTTCTGGATTCCTTACTAGTCACTGGTTTAATTGAAGCTCGCTCTCACGAACGCTTGGGACTATTAGCTGCTTACTGTCCAGAGCCAGAGTTAGCAAAATTTTATCGTGGGCTAATGGCATCCGAAGCGCGTCACTACGGTATATATTGGGTTTTAGCTGCTACTTATTTCGACAAAGAAATTGTCATGCAACGGCTTGATGAATTAGCAATTGTCGAAAGCGAGTTGCTAGCGACTTTGCACCCAGAACCTAGAATTCACAGTTAGTAGACTAACCCAACAGATATGAAGCTTCAGCTAACACACCTGAGACTGCTTGTCTCCAACTACAAAGATTCTTTTCTGTTCTACCGGGATCTGCTGAAATTTGATGTCGATTGGGGCGATGAAGATAGCGGATATGCTGAGTTTAATACCGGATATCTCAAGCTGGGTTTGTTCAAAAAAGAATTAATGGCTGAAGTAGTCCCAAGAATTGAACAGCCTTCGTATGTTGTCAATCGAGATAAAATTGTCTTGATTTTCGCAGTTGATAACGTAGATGAAGTCTATGAGCAAGTAAAGGCTCAGAATGCAGTCGTTGTGACTCAACCACAAGATCGCCCAAGCTGGGGAATCCGCACAGCTCATTTGCGCGATCCTGATGGCAATCTGATCGAAATCTACAACAATCTAGGAATTATCAGTTAAAAGTTCCTGCCAACAACGTTATGAAGTAATTAATCATGAATTAGCATGATACAAAAATGGCTTTCTATTGTTGGCATTGGGGAAGATGGATTACAGGGGTTAAGTGCGATCGCTGTTTCTTTACTCGATCGAGCGAAAGTAATTGTGGGAGGCGATCGCCATTTATCGATGCTCCCTACAGATGACCAACGTGAGAAACTAGTCTGGACATCTCCCATTAGTGCTTCAGTAGAGGAAATCATCCAACGTCGGGGTCAGTCAATCTGCGTACTCGCAAGCGGCGATCCGATGTGTTATGGCATTGGTGTCACCTTGATGCGGCGAATTCCCGTCTCTGAAATGACGATTATCCCCGCACCTTCAGCCTTCAGCCTCGCCTGTGCCAGAGTGGGATGGTCTTTAACTGAGGTAGAAACCTTGAGTTTGAATGGTCGTCCATCCTCCCTACTCCAGTCTTACATCTATCCGGGAGCGCGGCTGTTGATTTTGAGTGAGGGTAAAGACACACCAGCACTCGTTGCTCAAATTTTGACAAATCGCGGCTATGGTGGCAGTAAAATCACTGTATTGGAGCGTATGGGCGGCGCTAATGAAAGAATTGTGGAAGGTACGGCTGCATCTTGGAGTGAAACTGAAGTTGCAGTGTTGAATGCGATCGCAGTTGATTGTATTGCTGATACTGGGGTTATCCCATTACCAAGATTACCAGGATTACCAGATAACGCCTACCACCACGATGGCCAATTAACGAAGCGTGAAGTTAGGGCAATCACCCTTGCAGCTTTAGCACCCACACCAGGAGAATTATTGTGGGATGTGGGCGCGGGTTGCGGCTCAATTTCAATTGAATGGATGCGGAGTAATGCGCGATGTCGAGCGATTGCGATCGAACACAACTCCTCTAGACTACTGTATATTGCTGACAACGCCGCCACTCTTGGTACTCCAAATCTCCAAATCATTGAAGGTAAAGCGCCCCATGCCCTGAAAGATTTGCCAGCACCAGACGCCATTTTTATTGGTGGTGGGGTTACAGCAATGGGACTTTTTGATATTTGCTGGGAAGCATTGCGGCCGGGTGGGCGTTTAGTAGCGAATGTTGTCACGGTAGAGGGTGAGCAAACTTTATTTCAATGGCATGAACGAGTCGGTGGCAATTTAACTCGTATTGCCATTCAGCGGGCGGAACCTATTGGTAAATTTTTAGGTTGGCGAGCAATGGCGGCTGTGACGCAATGGGTAGTAGTGAAGTCTTAAAAATTGAATAGTTAAAGGTTATAAGTGCGTAGACGCTTCGTCTTGTCGCAGACATCGCTTTTGTAATTTGGTTATAACTTACGTAAATTCTTGCCTTGTTATACGCGGTATAGTTTGTAAAATGTATTTTGCTAAGACCATGAAGCATTATCAGTATATTCTCTACCTCTACATACAGCAAAATGAATATCTGCTATACCTACAATCTGCTGTAAATTGGTGATTAATACACTTAATTTTTAGTACATCACAAAATCGCCCTGCTCACTGATAGTAGTAACTCTGTTCTGGGTATACTAAACCATAGAAAGAAAATTATCATAACTAGATGCAATGTTAATAGAATCAAACGAACTATTTCTAATACTTGGCTATCGCCTTATTAAGCAATTATATTTAGGTAAAAAAACCTTAGTTTATCAAGCTATAAGAGAAAAAGATCAGCAATCATTTATTTTAAAATTGATGCGTAATCAAGATCCTAGTTTTGCTGAAATTAATCAGTTTCATAATCAATACACCATTACCAAAAATCTTGAAATCCCAGGTATAGTCAAACCAATAAGCCTAGAAAAATACGACAATAGATATATTATAGTAATGGAAGATGTTGGGAGTATTGCCCTTAATATCTGGCAGCAAGAAGAGCAGAAAAAAGGAAATTATTCTGTTTCATTGAGTGAGTTTTTCGATATTGCCATTGAAATTAGTGCAACTTTAGAACAGCTACATCGCCATCGCATCATTCACAAAGATATCAAACCTGCTAACATTTTGATTCATCCGATAACAGGTAAGACTAGAATCATCGATTTTAGTATTGCTAGTCTATTACCAAAAGAAATTCAATTTCTCACAAATCCCAACGTCCTAGAAGGTACTCTAGCTTATATTTCCCCTGAACAAACAGGACGCATGAATCGAGGTATAGACTACCGTACCGACTTTTATTCCTTGGGTATCACCTTCTTTGAACTCCTGACAGGACAGCTACCCTTTAGTACCACTGAACCGATGGAGTTAGTCTACTCTCACATTGCCAAAGAACCGCCAAAAGCCAGCTATATTAACTCCAATATTCCCACAATTTTATCTGATATTATCAGCAAGCTGATGGCAAAAAATGCCGAAGACCGATATCAGAGTGCTCATGGACTTAGGTATGACTTAGAGAAATGTCAAAACCAATGGCAAGAGAAAGGAAATATTACAGCCTTTAAATTAGGAATTCGAGATATCTCAAATCATTTTGCCATTCCTGAAAAACTTTATGGTCGTCAAAGAGAGATTGAAATTCTACTTGCTACTTTTGATCGGGTAACAAAGGGAAACACAGAAATGATTTTAGTCTCTGGTTACTCAGGGATTGGTAAAACTGCTGTGGTGAACGAAGTCCACAAACCCATTGCTAGACAGCGTAGTTACTTCATCAAAGGAAAATTTGACCAATTCCAACGTGATATCCCCTTGTCAGGATTGGTGCAAGCTTTGCGGGATTTAATTGGGCAAATACTCTCCGAAACAGATGCTCAAATTCAACAGTGGAAAACCAAAATTTTATCGGCATTGAGTACGCAATCTCAGGTAATCATTAATGTAATTCCTGAACTTGAAGTAATTATTGGTAAACAACCTCCATCTGCTGAACTTACTGGTAGCGCTGCTCAAAATCGCTTCAATTTATTGTTCCAGAGATTTATTCAGGTATTCACTACTAAAGATCATCCTCTGGTTATTTTTCTAGATGATTTGCAATGGGCAGATACAGCTTCCTTGAAGTTTCTTCAATTATTAATGGATGGAACTTCTTCTCGCTTTGCTAAGGATGCAGAGAATATATCTGAAAATCAAGGTAGTTTACTACTCATTAGTGCCTATAGAGATAATGAAGTTTCAAATCTACATCCGCTACATTTAACACTACAAGAAATTGCTAAGACAGCAGGAGTAATTAATACAATTAAACTTTTACCTTTAAGTCAGATTGATTTAAATTATTTAATTGCTGATACGCTGCGTTGTCCAGAAGCCATTGCTGTGCCTCTGACTCAAATGGTGTTTTTCAAAACTCAAGGGAACCCCTTCTTTACATTTCAATTTATCAAGTTATTATATGATGATGGATTAATTGAATTAAATTTTGATGCTGGGCACTGGAAGTATGATATTACCAAAATTAAGACTTTATCTCTTACGGATGATGTAGTAGAGTTTATGGGCATCCAAATAGGAAAATTGCCCGAAAATGTACAAAATGTCTTAAAAATATCTGCTTGTATTGGTAATGAGTTTGACTTAAAAACATTATCAATTGTTAATGAAAAATCTGTAATAGATACTGCATCTGATTTATGGCAAGCATTACTTGAAGGACTGATTATACCTCATAAAGATGGTTATAATTTTGCATCAGAAAATGATAGACAACTATTAAGCTTTTCAACTAGAGAATCGGAAAATTTATCAACTAATAATTTGCAAATAGCTAAATATAAATTCGTACATGACAGAGTTCAGCAAGCAGCTTATTCTCTAATTTCCAAAGACCAAATCAAGCAAATACACTTAAAAATTGGGCTGCTTATCTTGAAAAATACTCCAGTTGCCGAACGGGAAGAAAATATTTTTGAGCTTGTCAATCATTTCAATATTGCATCTGAATTGATCACCAATCAAGCTAAACGTTATGAGTTAGCTGAAATGAGTCTGATTGCTGGACGTAAAGCTTTGGTATCAACAGCTTATTCATCGGCACTTAAGTATTTAACTAGTGGAATTGAGCTACTAGCAGATGATAGTTGGGATACTAAATACGATATCACCTTAGCTTTGTATAATACGGCAACAGAAGCGGCATATCTCAGTGGTGACTTTGAATATACAGAAAAATGTGTCCAGGTTGTGTTAGTAAAAGCGAAAACTCCACTAGATCGAGTGAAAGCTTATGAAGTTGAAATACAGTCTTATGGTGCACAAGGAAAAGAACTGGAAGCTGTCCATATTGCAAAAACCTTTTTGAAAACTTTGGGAGTAGAGTTTCCTACAAATCCCAGCCAATCAGATATTCAGTTAGCAATAGAGACAACATCTGCAAAAATGGCTAATAGATCCATTCAAGACTTAATTGAACTGCCGGAGATTACAGAAGCGCAACCACTGATAATCATGCGTATTCTATCTAGTGTAATTGCTCTTGCTTATACAGTTGCGCCAGAATTATTAGTCTTTATTATTCTGAAACAGATCAATTTATCAATCAAATTTGGTAATTCTCCTTTGTCTGCTTTTGCGTATGTGATGTATGGAGTAATGTTGTGTGGAGTAATAGGAGACATTGATTCTGGATATAAATTTGGGAAACTAGCTGATAGTTTGTTGCCTAATTTCCAAACAAGAGAAGTAACTGGCAAGGTTATGGAAACATTTAATCATCTTGTCAGACATTGGAAAGAGCATCTAAAGGAAACATTGAAACCTTTACTTGAGGCTTATACTACTAATCTTGAAGTAGGAGATATGGAATTTGCAGCTTATGCTCTTTATGGTTACTCTCAACATGCGTACTTTACAGGACAAGAACTAATAAAACTTGAACAATATATAGAAATATATAGTAATACTATTAAGCAAATAAAGCAAGAAAGAGTATTTTATTGGAATGAAATATTTCGGCAGACAATTTTGAATCTTCTTGGTGATGTTCAAAATCCGCAGAGTTTAATTGGTGAAGTTTATGATGAGGATAAAATGCTACCACTTCATCTGAAAGCTAAAGATGGAGGGGCACTTTTTTTCTTATATTTCTGCAAACTTCACCTATCTTATCTGCTGGCTGATTACTCTCAAGCTCTTAAAAACACAGTCATGGCAGAAAAGTACTTATCTGCTGTTATAGGTATGTTCGTGACTGCTCAATTTTATTTCTACGATTCATTGACGCATCTAGCAGTATATTCTGATTTCAAGGAAGTTGAACAAAAAGAAGTCCTTCATAGAGTGACAGAAAATCAGAAAAAAATGCAAAACTGGGCAGATCAGGCTCCCATGAATCACTTGCATAAATTTTATTTAGTAGAGGCGGAACGGCATCGAGTTCTTGGTCAATATCTTGAAGCGATAGATAATTATGAGTACGCTATTTCCCTTAGCAAAGAAAATGAGTACATTAACGAAGAAGCTCTTGCTTGTGAATTAGCTGCTAAATTTTATCTCGAATGGGGTAAACAAAGAATCGCCCAACTCTACCTCACTGATGCCTATTATTGCTATGTTCGCTGGGGAGCATTAGCCAAAGTTTATGACTTGCAAAAACGCTATCCTCAATTACTTCTCCCCATAATTCAGCAAGAAGAACTTAGCTATTCTTACAGTGAAAAGAATCTACCTGAACTGAGCCTACACCTATCTACACTTAGCAATAAATCTACTCTGGTGACGAATGAAACTGTCATTGGCTCTAACACTAGTATTTCAGATATGTTAGATTTGGGAACTGTCATTAAAGCTTCTCAAGCAGTGTCTGGAGAGATTGAATTGGAGGCACTCCTTTCTACTTTAATGGAAGTTGTGATGGAGAATGCAGGAGCTTCTAAATGTGTGCTGATATTGAGTGAAGCTAATAACTTAGACTTAACTGTTGCTGCAATTAGTTCTGGTTCTACTTTTAGAGATACTCACACAGAGTTTTTATCTATTCCTTTCGAGTCCAGCGATCTTGTTCCTATCTCTTTGATTAATTATGTCAAACGAACCCAAGAAATATTAGTAATTGATGACATTAAAGCTAAAGCTGCTTTTGCGGTAGATAGTTATATTAACCGTGAGGAACCAAAAAGCATATTATGTATTCCGATGCTTAATCAAGGTAAATTGCTGGGGCTGATTTATCTAGAAAATAATTTAACTACAGGAGCATTTACACGCGATCGCCTAGAAGTTCTCAAACTCTTAACTATCCAAGCTGCAATTTCTTTAGAAAATGCCATTCTCTACAATAATTTGGCTGAAGTGAATGAGCAATTGGAAGAATACAGTCATATACTAGAGGAAAGGGTGGTAGTAAGAACAGCAGAACTTAACGAAAAAAATCAGCATCTGCAAGAAGCTCTAGAAGAATTACAAAGTACCCAAAGTCAATTAATCCAAAGTGAAAAAATGTCTTCTTTAGGGCAAATGGTAGCGGGAATTGCCCATGAAATTAATAACCCTATCAATTTTATTCATGGTAATATTAATCATGCAAGTGATTATGTTCAACAATTGCTAGATTTGATTAATATCTATCAGCAACAGTATCCCTATCCCTCAGCAATAGTGGAGCAAAAAATTGAGGAAATGGATGTACAATTCTTGACAGAAGACCTCCCAAGGGTTCTCGATTCTATGAAGGTGGGAAGTTCCCGTATCCGAAATATTATTCTGAGCTTACGTAATTTCTCTCGTCTAGATGAATCAGAAATGAAGCCTGTAAATATTCATGAAGGCATCGACAGTACTTTAATGATTTTGCAGCACCGACTCAAGGAAAAAAGCATAGACGCAAAGCTTGTCGATAGACATCGCCCAGAAATTGAGGTCTTTAAAGAATACGCACAACTGCCGAATGTTATTTGCTATGCCGGTCAACTCAACCAAGTGTTTATGAATATTTTAAGTAATGCGATCGATGCTTTAGAGGACTACAACTATGGAGAAGATTCTCCCAGCAAAAATCCTCAGATTCGTATTCGTACTGAACTAGGAGAAGTAAACACGTTGAAGATTCGGATTGCTGATAACGGTTATGGCATGACTGCACAGGTGCAGCAGAAAATATTTGATCCATTTTTTACCACTAAAGCAGTAGGAAGTGGTACAGGGTTGGGGTTGTCAATTAGCTATCAAGTGGTAGTGGACAAACACAAGGGTCAGTTAAGCTGCAAATCAACTCTGGGAGAGGGAACTGAGTTTGTGATTGAGATTCCAATGCAACAGTGAGACAAGCTACCGTTACTGAAAAATTTGGCGTTGCATAATGGCGGTATGAATCATTGCGGAACTGAAACATCCTAAATAGATGGCTTACAGCGATCGCTTCTTCATTATTCTCTAGAAGTAAAGATTGTTTTGGGTTTTTGAGCCTTAATAAGTGGATAATAAAGGTTTAAGAGTTCTCGCCGTCGGCGAGGATTGAGAAACTTGTCAGGACATAAAGGAAAAATCCTGGTAGTAGACGATAAAGCCAGCATCCGCCGGATTTTGCAGACACGTTTTGAGATGATTGGCTACGATCCCAAACTTGTTAGAGTTGATTGTCACAGCAAGAGGTAATGGTTATTTTTTCCCACGAATTATTTCTAACAGAGCAGGAATAGCAGAGAAATATGACTAAGCTCATCTTAATTACAGGTATAAGCAAAGGTCTAGGTTATGCGATGACCGAGGGTTTTATTCAAGAGGGACATACTGTTATTGGTTGCGCTCGTTCATCAGATGCTATCGATAAAATACGCCAGAAGTTTAGTGCGCCCAACGATTTCACCTCTGTAGATGTGGCAAATGAACAGCTTGTAAAAAAATGGGCAGAAGACGTACTTCACAAATATGCACCGCCAGATATAGTGATTAATAATGCGGCAATTACTAATTACCCAGCACCTTTGTGGGAAATACCATCCGAAGAATTTTCTGATCTAATAGATATTAATATAAAGGGAGTAGTGAATATAATTCGCCATTTCGTACCAGCAATGGTAAAAAACAAACGGGGTATTATTGTTAACTTTAGTTCTGGCTGGGGACGTTCTACTTCAGCCCAAGTTGCACCATACTGTGCTTCCAAATGGGCAATAGAAGGATTAACTCGTTCTTTGGCACAAGAATTGCCGACTGGTATGGCAGCTATACCTCTTAATCCAGGGATTATTCATACAGATATGCTCTCTATTAGCTTTGGAGAAGAAGCTGCTAATTATACACCTGTGTCCGATTGGGTATTGAAAGCTGTGCCATTTATTCTCAAGTTAAAACCAAAAGATAACGGGATTCCTTTGACTGTAAATTAACCTTCTCTCAATTGCGATCGTTGCGATTAGGTGCCGACAGTTGAATCATCTCAGAAAAACGTGAATACTTAACCATATCGGTAGGGGGATAATCTGCCGACACTGCAAGTAACCCAATTTTTATATCCTCGAAATAAATTACACCCCCAATACGTCCTTCAACTTGGAAAGCTCCATGAAATAAATGATACGGAGCTATGTAGATCAGGAAAAAGTCAGTAATCTTTATTGCCCTACCAAACATCTGCTGACAAGTTTTGTGGAGGACAGCATCTAGGTATTCATTATAGGCAGGCTCACCCAGGTCGGTGAATTCTGGCTGATCCGCAAAATGATCCATATAAAATAACCAGATATGGGACAAGTCTGCAACGTCCGTCAGTTTTTGCTTAAGTTCCTGCAATCGGTTGATTTTCATAGTGTGGGTATTGAGTAGATGGGGCGAGCAGACAGCACTGTTAAAAATCTACCACAGCGATCGCTGCTGCCCGACCAATGCCAGAATCGCCGCCTGTGACGAGTGCCTTGCGTCCCACTAGCCGTCCAGAACCCTGATAACTTGTCTCACCATGATCGGGTCGCGGGATCATTTTGCTGACAAGACCGGGTGGCTCCTGTGGTTGTTGCGATCAAGGGCGGACTCGGATATTGCTTGACTGGGTTCTGCTAGGCTCTAAAGAAGTACCCTACCTTTTGGCTTAAATCGGAATCGTTATAAGGAGCAGTTTGCGATCGTGAGTGGTTTGGAGTTGACTGAAGCTAAGGATAGTAAGAGTTGATATTAACGAACCCTTCTCAACTCTACACTTACCGCGATCGCAAAATCATTGAGAGATGGATGTTGTTTTTGTTTTGCTTGTAATTCCTCGCCCAAATGCTTGTAGGCAGATGGATCTATTGGGATCAGAAACTCCTCAAGCAAGTTCCCTGCTTGACGACGGCTACTCAGACCCATATCCTGAAGCAATTCATCAATGTAGTGGAATGTAAAAGGAATTAAACATGCTCCACTGACGAAAGCATAGGGTCTATCTTTCTTCCTCCATTCTAACTCTGCTGTTACATCATCTAGCATCTGTTCCGGGGATGGTAAAGGTATACTACCTTTGACATACTCTGATAACCATCTAGCACCAATTTCTGCTGATAACTGGGCACAGAAAGTATAGTTATAACCAACAAAACCCATCTGTGGAACATGAGGGTGAATGAGATGGCGGTAAAGATAGATAGTGCCTTGCTCATCAAATACGTGCCTGTGGTACTTTTTTTCTAAAAAAGGGATATTCTGAAGAAAACCTGTGCCAAAGACAACAACATCTGCCTGTATTTGTTCGCCGTTATCCAATTCGACACCACTAGCAAAAAACTTGTTGATTTTTGTCTTAACAGCACGGATTTTACCTGCGCGTACATATTCAAAAAAGCCTTTAGGCACTAAGCCGATACTACAACCAATCAATTTGTTCATCGGTTGTTTGGGCACCATTCCACAAGCATCAAGGGGAAACTGTAAGCGCAGGATAGTCTCATTTAGCCGCCAGAATGCCCACACCAGTGGCTTCCCAAAACTATGCAGCCACTTTTCCCATCCTTGAAGTTTATGATAAGGCATCCAAGTTTCTGCAAACCGAGTCAGGAAAATATACTTGATGTTCAACAAACCGAGAAAGAAGTTGGGAACTTTCCACAGCGCTTGACGGAAGACAAGGGTACATTCCTTGGCCTTGCTAGCTGCGAGATTCGCCAGATCGGTGGCTGATTTGCCAAAACCGACAACAACCACTCGCTTGCCCTCAATTACAGAGCCGTCATTAAAGTCGTTAGTATGTATTACTTGACCTCCGGCGGCAATGAACTCTTCCATTCCCGGCAAGTTAGGAATGTAAGGAATATCACAAAGACCATTGCAGACAATCACAAAGTCGAACTCGTAATTTTGTTTTCCGATCTCCTTACTATCTTCTTGAAAGCTAACACTAACTATCCATCCAGGAATATTTTCTGATTTGCGCTCTACTTTAGTTACTTTTGCACCGAACTGAATTTTTTCTGTGACACCAAAGTATTGGGCATAGGATTCAAGGTAAGCGCATATTTGCTCTCCTGAAGGCCATTCTGGATAAGAGGCAGGCATAGGATAGTCTGAGAAAGCATAGGTGTCTCTGGGATTTTGGATCGACAGTCCTGGGTAAGTTCTCGACCTTTCCCACACACCACCAAGTCCCTGCCGTTTCTCGAACAATGTCACTTCGTAACCTTCCTCAAGAAACGTCTTTGCTGAGACTAATCCGCTGACTCCAGCCCCAATCACGCATACTTGTTTCACGGTCATATTGGATTCTCCTAAATTATGAAATTAGTGTAGGAATCTGATATGAGCGATCGCTAATCACACTAAGATACTCCGACTGTTCTTGTGACTTGATTACATGAGTTAAGTATTCATACTGAGACGGTAAAGTTGAAGTTAAGTAATTGGCTCTTTCCCTAATTTCCAAAAATGCAGCCTCGGCGTTGTGATTTCCGATATGTTCTAAAATGGGAAGACTACTTTCAGGCATGTAATTTAGCCCCAGCAACATTACCGAATAAGAGTAAGACTCAAAGCCGTGGTATTTTGGGTTGATAGTCTTATTGCTTGGCAGTCTATTTTTCCATAATCTTAATTTTTCCTGTAGTTCTGTTGGAACTTTGATATTGTTCTTAGTTGCTTTCCAGAACTCTGTGTCGGTGCGATCGCTAGCATGGTAATGAAGTGTCAAAAATTCTCGCACACCATCTATGCAGTCAGCGACAACTTTGTTATAGCTGTGAATTAGCTCTTGATTAAAAGATTTGCTGGGAAAGTGGTTAACTAACTCTTCAATTCCATGTTGAATAAAGAAGATGCCTGTAGATTCTAGTGGTTCGACAAATCCACTGGAGAGGCCAATTGCTACACAGTTTTTCACCCATGAGTTTCTGTTACGGCCAATCCGCATCTTGATATGAGAGGCTTGACGATGATCGGCAGCGACTCCCAAATGCTGGCGAAATTCCTGTTCTGCGTCCTCAGCAGAAATGAATGCACTTGAATAAACATACCCAGTACCGTTTCTGCCATACAAAGGTATATTCCAGACCCAACCAGACGAAAGTGCAGTTGAGGTGGTGTAAGGGTTGATGCCATCTTTTTTGATATCGGTTGGTATCTGCATTGCGATCGCGCGATCGCACAACAGTGAATCTGAATAAGAAATGAATGGCTCACCAAGGGCTTTGTTGATCAAAAGACCACGGAAACCAGTACAGTCAATGAAAAGGTCGCCACCGAGAATGCCATGCTCTTTGGTTGTGAGACTATCTATGCTCCCATCCTCAGTTAACTTAATATCCACCACATCATCAACAATTTGCTTCACTCTCCTTTCCATTGCATAATCTTTCATGAATCTTGCGAGTAGATTCGCATCAAAATGATAGGCATAGGGGTATTGAATCTTTAACTTATCCAGGATATTTTTCTTGACGATATGATCTTGAGAGAATTCATTTTGAACTTTGTTGTCAAAGACTTTACCATCTAAATATCTCGGCGATAGTTGACGATCGCACAGCCAGGGAATTAGAAAGCAAGCATAATCAAATGCTTCTTGGTCTTTCTTCATTTTTAGCCACCATTCAGAGATATCAAAGCCGTCGATGACCTCATATCTCTGGAAAGGATGGTAGAAGTTTTGACCCTTCGCATTCCAGTTGACAAACTTAATTGCCATCTTATATGTGGCATTACACTTTGGCATCCATTCATATTCTTGTAACCCAAGAAAATCAAAGAATACTTTGATGGTACTAAAAGTTGCTTCTCCAACACCAATTTTGGTGATATTAGATGATTCCACCAGAGTAATATTAATATTTTTATCTAGTGCTTTACTCAAATAAGCTGCCGTCATCCAACCGGCTGAACCACCACCAACAATTACAATATTTTGTACATCCTGTACATTCTGTGACATAGTTAAAGTTCCTCTTTTCGTCTAAAATTAAGTATGCAAGTCAATTTAAAAAAGCTTGTTTGATAATTTATGCAGCTTTCAGTTCTTGCTCGATTTTATGGGTTTCAGCATAGACCAAAAGTTCATTTGTGAATTGCGTAAAAACTGTAAATAAGTTCTCAACTAATTCACAAGCTTCTTGCCGAGCTTCTTCTGATAGTTGAATATCTTGTAAAAATTGCTCTATTCCAGATGTACCCGTGATGTGACCAGTTTCAACATTCAGATGAAAATCGGCAAAATATCGGCATGGCTTTTGGGTAATGGCTTTAATTTCTTTACCAACCTCTGCCGCAGTTGAAAACATTATGTTACCTGTCGCTTCCAGAACTTCAATAACTATGATTTTCTGAATAGGAGTAGCATTTGAAGTATATCGATATAGTTGATAGTTTAGCCAGCGAGCATTTTTAGTTTCTTCACTCCAAAGGAATTTTAATGCATCACTAAATTTTAATGATTTGTCAAGTTCTAAGTTTTTCAAATCTTCCAAAAACCACAACCAATGATGATCATCTTCATAAGTATGCTTGTTAATTAATGCCTGAATTGGATCGTTTGTTGGTTCTACTCGCAAAAAATACTTATTAATTTCTCCAAAATTCATAATAAAATGAGCAGCACATGGTGCCCAAGCTAACCTTTGTCTAGGATTTATACTTTTGTTTTGCATAAAATTAAACAAGGGTAGTTGAGCATATTTTTGTTTTTTTTGTTCAATCAATGTTAGTACTTCTTGCATTTTTAGTTACATTTGTTATCAATATTTAATATCAAAAAAAAGGTAATTTATCGCTTCTTTTAGCCAGGATAATCTGCCCTAGTTTTGGTTGTTAAATCCCCAAAGTTTTGTTGATAGTCATTAGATCAAAACCCACTATTTGAATAACAAATAATATCTAATTTGTTATATTGCAATACAGTTTAGTTAAGGGTTGGTAGATAATTAGTCTTTTAGGAGGTGATAAATCGCGTCTCTACATCAGGGTTTTAGGCTTATCCGAACTGTATTTTGTTATATCGTATTGAAGCTAAGGCTAAATTGTAACCAGCTAATTTACTGTTGTTTGTTTTTACTTTAACTTCAATATCTCTATGTAATAAACGCAGCTTTTACTTAAGTGGACTTGTTAAGAAATGGTCTTATATGAGCGTTTCCTTTGCCCAGAAAAACCAAATCGGTCAGTTAAGCGTTCTACCCTAGCTAAGATTTGAAAGCAGACTCGTATATACTTGGAAATATTTTTAAATTTGTTATAGCTAAATATAGTATCAATAATTACTTCCAATACTCCAGTGCTACTGTAGACTCAGTAGTACGCCCAAATTCTTCTGGTGCCTATTGCAAATGTACTTAAGTACTAGGCTAATTTAATGTAATAATAATTACTAGCTAAGTAATGGAGGCTATAAACTCCTGGTTCTAGGTGGTCGGCATAGGCGATAATGCGATATCGCCTTCTCTTCTCTCAGTAGCGGTAGTGCGTAGGCGTAGCCCGTCGTAGACATAGCTTCTGACAACGAGACGGCGGTATTTGCGTTGATACCAAGCAAAACAACGCTCCTGCTGAAATCTAGGAACAGAGATTTTGATGGGTCTTGCTCTGTTTTTCTTAGTTTTCCAGACTCGTTTTGGGATTTGAGGACGAATACCTCGTTTACGTAGGTCAGCACGTTTTTGTTTCGAGTAGTACCCTTTATCAGCAGCCAGCACCTTGATTCGTTTACGTGGTCTGCCGCGTTTTAATGTTTTGAGTTTGACTTTATCAAGTAGAAGTATTACTTGTTCTCTTTCGTTACCATTGGCTGGGGTAGTGCAATTAGCCTTAGTTTATTCCACCACCTTCAGTCAGCGTGTGAATGAGAATACCTTTACCTTTGCCACCATCGGCTACGTCTGAACCTCCTCCTTTCCCAGGGGGAAAAAGACCCGTCAACCGCGCCAAAGTTCCAGTTTATCAGTCCCTGATCATTAGCGTAGGCGTAGCCCGCCGCAGGCATCGCTAATATACGCGCCTGTAAATGTTCAAATGTTCCATCCTCACGCCATCGTTTTAACCATCGGTGGGACGAGCTTTTAGATCCCCATGTCTCCCCACGCGGCAGATCACACCATCGACACCCAGTAATCAAAATGTACAACAGGCTATTTAATACATGGCGATATGGTGCATGAGGCATTCCTTTACCACGCTTGGATGCCTGCTTAGAAAATATATCCTCAAATAACTTCCATTCCAGGTCGCTCAAGCCCTCAAAACGTCCAGCCATCAACGGATACACCCAACTCAATTCAAAAATAGATTACCACAATCTGCCATTAGTGGGATAGGTTCTTACTCCATGTGTCAACATCACAGCAATTAATCGCGCATCGTGGACGCGCTTACCCATAACTTTATAAGTGGTGATGTAACTCAACCAATAGGTGAATATCTGCGGATTGTCTTCAAGTAACGTAAATTGATCAAGAATTTGTTCCACCTCTGTGTGTGTCTGTTTGGCATTCCATCCTAAACCATTGACAGCAATTGGGCGAGTCGCAACTACCCAAAACTCTATCAGCACTTGAGGAGTAATGACACACTCCTCACCTTGAACATTTCTAGATTCCCTTTCTTACATCTTAAATTGTCACAACTTATCCTCAACCACCAATGTAGACTCAGCAGTTCGCCCAAATTCTTCTGGTGCATATTGCAAGTGAACTTCAGCACCAGGCCAGGAAAATGTACCAGGAGTAACAGAACGGACTAAGTAGTGCAGGCTATAAACTCCTGGTTCTAGGTGGTCGGCGTAGGCGATAATGCGATCGCGGTAGATATTTTTAAAGCCAAGTTCCCAGCTATCGGCTTTTGCTTGTAATGCAGCTGTAGCAGTTTGAAAACTTGCATCCACCGCCTCAAAACCTGATGGTAACGGATCTTTAATCACCAGATGATCTACAGGATGATCGGCGATGATTTCTAAACCAATATCAAACACCTGTCCAGAGGCTAAAGTCAAGGGTTTATCGAAAGCATAAAGACCTGTTTTTTGCAAAATTTTCTCTTTATTTACTTGACTAATTTCTCGTGTTATGCGTAGTCCGTTAAACCTGCCTGCTTGATTACCTTGCAAGCGATAATTATAAGCGACAAGATAGTGTAAAGTGCCATTACCTGATTTTTGCAGCGTTAAATCATTACGACCACGAGGTAATTTATTCATCGGCACATTTAGCTGTAAGCTATGATTTTGGTAGCCATTAAATCTATTTTCTCCTAATTTATTACCAGGTAATTCGACTGTGGCAACAAAATTAGGCGGTGTGGGTTGCAGTTGACTATAATCTACCAAAGCTGTTAAAGCTTGAGCATTATTATAGTTGGTTTGCCATGTACCATCCCGTCGCAATGCCAGAAGACTTTGAAATAACTTATCTATAACTTCGGGTTTACTCTGCTTGGCAATAAATAAGCGTAAAGCTTGTGCTTGCGTCATGGTAGATGAACTCATCCATCCCCAACTGCTGGGTAAACTTACAACTGCTGTACGGCCAGTTTCATAAATATTCTGTTGCAGCTTGTTCACTAATTGTTGAGATTCATCTTGCCATTCTGGGAATTGAGATAAGTATCGCGCTAGTTTAATTTGAGTTGCTACATCAAAGTTATTGCGCTGTTCATAAATATCTACAAGGAAAGTATTGCGTTTGTCTCCCAATTCTGCTAAAGAGATTAAAGCATTAAGTTGCAGTTGCCTTTTACAGAGTAGTTGTTTGCAAAACTCATATTCTCCAGGATTCGCCAGAACTTTTTGCAGATAAGCTTTTAGGCGAGACAGCATTGCAGAATCGACTAAATTAGGGAACACTTGACTGGCTTTAGCCAAAGATTCTCCCGTATATGAAGAAACCCAAGGGTCGGATTTTTCTTGTCCGGGAAAAGCAGCAAAACCACCATCGGCTATTTGGAGTTTTTGTAATTTTTCAATTGCTTGGCTTGCTTGTTGACTAGGATTAAATTCTGCAAATGTCTGACCATATTTCTGTGCAATAGTTTGCAAATTAGCAGCAATTATTAATTGACTCGCTGCCGGTTCTGTAAATGGTAAATCATCATCTTCTAAAACTTGTTTTGCTGGCGCTTTAATTTCTGGAATCAAAGTACTCGCCAACTGAATATCTAAACCTCCCGCATCAGGGAAGGTATTTTTATCGACATTCAGGGGAATTTTCACCTGTTTTTCAGTGACACCAGATTCAACGACTTGTTCTGTAATTTCAATTGGCTTAATTTCCAAGGGTACTTCAAAAGCATCTGCGGCTGTACCATTTAGCTGAGTGGTAAAGCGAACTTTACCAACTCCCACGCTATCCGCCAGCATGGGAAAGCGATAAGCATGAGTTGCGGATTCAGCTTTGGTTTGCAAAGCAGTGGCTGTGGGGTTTTTGTCAGCAAACTTCACTGTACCGCTAAGTTCGCCATTAATTGAGAGATTTCCTGTATTCCCAGTGTTGTTAGTTACAGATAAACCAGCGAGAATGCGATCGCCTGGACGGGCAAATTGTGGCAAGATGGCATTAGTGAGCAGTGGCTTGGTGGTGATAAACGTTGTGTCCCCATTCCCGAAACGCAGATTTCCATCCGTAGCGACAGCCATCACTCGCCATGTAGTTAAGTCATCCGGGAGTTTAAAGGTTATCTGTGCATTACCACTTGCATCGGTAAGCACAGAACCGTTGTAGTAAGCTAAGGCTTTAAAATCGGTGCGAGTGCGAGTATTTGCAGCAGCAGTTGAGAAACCACCGCCATAACCCCAACCTTTGGGTTTAGCTACATCTTGTGCTTGTAATATGACATCTGGTCGATTATCGCTAAAACGCGTAGAAATTGGCTGTTCTGCATAAACTGTATCTACCAAATCTGGCGGACGATAACCAGAAAGTTGTAACACCGCCTCGTTTACCACCATGACTGTAAACTGTCCTTTGGTGGGGTTTCCTTGATTGTCCTTCAGTTCTAGTTGTACTGTTTCCTCTGCACCAGGTTCTAATGATGCTTGCACTGGTTTAACTTGCAGTTTTAAATACTTATCTTCTAAATTAACTTTAAAAGGTGTAAAACCAATCTTCACCAAGTTATCTAAACTTCCCGCTTCCACTTGGTTTATGGGTTTACCCTGTCTTACTAACACAGCTTCAATGGCTGCGTTTGGCAGCATTTCTGGGGTGACTTTAAACTGAATTTGTGGTGCGCCTCCCTGAACTTTAATAATCTGCTGATAAAGGGGTTTGTCTTTAATCACAGCAAAGTACAATTCTGCATCTAGATAGGGAGATTGAATTAGGGCAGTAGCAGTTTCACCAGGTTTAAATTCTTTTTTATCTAATTTAACTTCTAAAATATCTTCTTCTCTAGAACCCCAAAATACTGGATTTTCTCCAGTTGCCCAAATTTGTAAATCTGTGGCACTTAATTCACCTTTAGCACCGCTAAAATTAACTCTAATCCGATATGAAGCAGATTCCGGTGCTGTCAAATTTACCGATTGCGGATTATTCGCAGATGTAATTTCTACTTGTCCTACTGTTTTATATTCAACTTGATTTTTTGGTGTTCGGCTACCTTCCACCAACTGCGTGACGCTGCTATATTTAATTTGTTGTAATTCCAGCCGCACCCGTTGACCTGTGATTGGTTTACCTGTGGGGTCAGTAACAATCACTTCAATGGGAAAAGGCTTACCAGCATCAGCGATGAAATTACTTTTTAACCCGATGAGGCGATTACTCGGTAAGGCTGTAAATGTTTTGGAATTCGCTACAGAAAGATTAGAAACATCTGCAACTTGCACATCCACTTGGTAAGTCATCGGATATGGTAAATCATTTGCCACATTCACCGTTTGACTACTTTTACCATTAACATCTAGTTGGGCATTAGTTTGCAATACATCACTAGATATAGTAGGCGTTTCCTCCGGCCATAACCATTGCCTACCAAAAGTAAATCCCTCCCAACCTTTAGGAACAAAATCAGCTTGCTGGCGAGTGATAAAATATTTTGCTTCTCCACCTTCCACAGGCGCACCAAACAAATAATTGCTTGTAGCATTAATATTCACTTTCTCGTCAATATATGCAAATTCTTTATCTAAGTTAAGTTCGACTTTAAAATTAGGTGGCTTAAACTCAGCTACTCGAAATTCTCCAGAAATTTCTTGTCCATTTTTACCTTTCGCCTGGATTGTATAGTAGCCTAAGCGCTGAGTAGTTTTAATTGGCAGTTCCAGAGAAAAACTGCCAAATTCATTTGTAGTTTGCGTACCTAAGCTGGTTTTTTGCCCATCGGGATTTACCAAAGTTAATTGGTAAGCAGCATTTTTATCTTGCTGAATCGCACCATTTTGTAAATAGTCTGCAAAACCAGTCAACCAAGCTTTTTCACCTGGTTGATATAACTGTCTATCCGAGAAAATTACCCCGCGTGATTCTGGCTTACTATCTTGCCACCCCGCATCAATACCGTAGCCATAAACACCGCTATATTCTTCAGTTCTAGCGAATGCCCAATCTTGATTTTCACGGGCAATTACTAATAACTGTGGTGATTTACTAGAGCTTTCATTCCCAGAATAACATTGCTGTAATCCTTCACTAACAATTCTAAAAATTCCATTTTCATCAGTTTTACCTGTTGCGCAAGGTACTGCTTCTGGACGAGATTTTGCTTGTAATTTTGATTGATAAATTTCGATAGCGCTATTTTTAGCTGGCGAACCATCTGTAAGATGATTGACACGAATTAACCCTGACTCAGGAAACCACTGAGTAAATACGCCCAAATTTGTCAATTCAACTAAGCCATAAGTCGTAGGTTCACGCCACAGTTCCTTCCCATTCTCCTGATATTTATTAGTCCGGGCTTGGACTCCATAAGCTAACATTCCCGTAGCAGCACTTATTTTTTCCCGCAGAGGAACAGCAATATCAACTGATTGATTTTTATTACCCGATACCTTAAAGCTTTGCCATTCAGAAGGTTGTGGTAATAAATCACTACTATTATTAAAATAAACTAAATCTGTCGGTTGAACTACTCGATAAGCGGCTTTATATTTAGATTCTGGCAGATTTCCCGTACTAATATTTAGCTGTAAATCTTTACTTGTAGGAAAAATATTCAAATCTGATGGTACCCAGATATCTCCAGCTAAATCTCCAGTATCATATTTAAGTGTGATGGGTTTACCCAAAGTCTGCCCAAATTTATCTTTGAGATTTCCGCCGATAGTAATTGTATAAGTCTTGGCAGGTTCTAGCGCATAAGGATTGATGCCGACAATTTTATCTTCATCATTTATTTGGATAATTCTCGAAATCTCTTTTGGTGCTGGATTAATGGAAATATTTTCTTTGGCTGAATCTGGCAATAAAACATTATTAAATTCTAGCTGCGGACTACCTTTAATAAATCTTCCAAAAGTTCCCCCTGCATCTGGCTGCCCGTAAAAGTTAATTTTCTGAAAAGCCAAAGGCGAATAAGTTGCTAACTTCGTGGCAAATTCTTTCTCTGTAGGCAGATTCCCATAAGCAGGACGTATTCCTGGAGAAAATATTAGGCGATAACTGGTTGCTTTTTCGAGATTTTGCTGTGGGATGAGGTTATAAATCCAATTGCGTGCTGAAGGGTCAAATTTTTCTAAAGGGTCTTCTTCATTTTTTAATGGTTTTTCTTCTTTATTTAATTCAACTTTAAAACCTGTACCTTTATTTTTACCTTTGGGAATTAACTGTAAATGTTCTTGTACAGAAGCTAAATCCAATTCGACATTGGAAGTAAACTGTAACTTTTGTTGTAAATCAATTGGTTCGATATCAGCCTTCTCAATGGGATTGACACCGGGTAAATTAGTTAAGTTTATGGATTCGGTGTTGAAAGTCCAAGGTAAATCTTTGTCTAGACGATGATTTTTTAAATCGGCTAAACCTGCTTTAAGAGTGACTTGAAATCTTGTCGCTATTGGTAATGCTTTTTCAGCTTGAAATCCCACCATACGCGGTGTTAAAAAGCGAAATTGACCGGATAAAGGCGGCCAAAGAGCAAATTTTTGTAATAACTTCTGCTGTTCTGGACTGTCAAGACTTTCAACTGGGATTAAAGCTTCTTTAAAACGGATGCGGATTTGGTTGAGGGGTTTTGCATCTCCAATGGGACTAATTTGTTCAATCCAGTCTGGTAATTTTGGTGGTGTGAGTGGGGATACTGCTGGAAGTTGTTCTTTACTTGAATTGATAGCAAAGAAATTACACCCTGCCATCCCTAGTATAAATGTAAAGAGAAGGAGAAACTGTATTGTTCTCTTCCGGCTTGAAGAACGCCTAATTTTTTTTAACGAACTGCCAAAAATGCGAAGAACGTGATAGGTTATTTTATGCTGGAAACGCAGTAAAACTCTGATAATCATTTTTCTAGCAATTAAAAATAAAAAATTTACAACTTAGAGCAAATAAAAATTTGCATTCTCTTATAGAGTCGGAAATGCGAACATTAATAAAGGACGCAGCATAACTAGTTGTTTTTACACAAGCTTTGAATGTAACGTATGTTTATTTACATAGATAACTAATCTAGTGTTATTGTTCCAAAAATGACTACAATTCTTAACCATAAAGAAGTATTTAAATTTCGCAAACATTAATTTACATCTGGTAAATTAGTAAAAATTAATTATTAAGGATTTGAAATATTTACTGATGTAGATGTAATCGCTGCGTCAAGATTAAGGTAGGTTTTCTTGGACAGGGAATTCCCTGATGAAACTAATTTTACGATCGCTACTCAAACTTAAGCACACTAGTAAGATTATCCTGGCTGTGCTGCTAATCTGTCTGGTGGTACGCTTACTCCCTTATTTTGCGCCCATTCGTGCCGCAGATATTGCCCAAAATCAGTTGGCAATGCAATTTAGCGATCGCAATGGTTTACCATTAGGAACACTACTCACTCGTGACCAAGAGCATACATCAGTAGTACCCTTAAATCAGGTTTCGCCCCATTTTATCCATGCGATTTTAGCCGCCGAAGATGGCAGCTTTTACCATCACGGGGCGTTGAATATAAAAGCTGTTATCCGCGCCAGCAAAGAAGCCATCCACGCCAAAAGAATTGTTTCCGGTGCTTCCACAATTACAATGCAGTTAGCGCGGATGTTAGATCCCGTGCCCCGCAGCTTCTTTGGTAAACTGAGTGAGATTTGGCTATCTTGGCGGTTAGCAGCAGGGATGAACAAAGATGAAATTCTCTCTGCATATATCAATCGGCTACCAATGGGCGGGAATATATATGGTGTGGAAGCAGCGGCGCGGACTTATTTTTCCATTCCAGCTAGTGAATTGAATCTTGCTCAAGCTAGTTTATTGGCTGCTATTCCTAATAATCCCACATATTTTAATCCTTATGAGCATTGGGAACGGCTGAAGCAGCGACAAAAATACGTCCTTAATCGTATGGTACAGGAAAAGTATATTAGTGAGGCGATGGCTGCGCCAACGTCTGCGACGAACGCAACCAGAACACACACCGAAAAAGTTGTGTTTCAGTCTCGCCAAGGGGGAATTATCGCTGCACCACACTTTTTATTTTGGTTAGCCAATCAGTTTGATAAGACGCAAACAGAAAAAAATTCCCCCATCCGCACGACTATAAATCGCCCTTTACAGCAGTTTGTTGAAGCACAGCTACAGCAGGTAATTTCTTCCCTAGCCTCTAACAATGTCCATGATGCAGCCGCATTGGTGATTGATAACCACACTGGTGAAGTTTTGGCTTATGTCGGTTCACCTGATTACTTTAATGAAGCCAAACTGGGACGCAATGATGGAGTGCAAGCACTACGTCAACCAGGTTCTACCCTCAAGCCTTTTGTCTATGAACTAGCTTTAGAAAAAGGTTTAATTCGCCCAAATACCATTTTGGCAGATGTACCCGCCCATTATGCAATTCCCGGCGCGAAACTTTACAGCCCCACAGATTACACCGAACGGTTTCTTGGCCCTGTGCGGGTGCGAATCGCTTTAGCAAATTCTTTAAATGTACCTGCAATAAAGGTCTTAGAAAAAGTAGGTGTGGAAACTTTCTTAAAACGACTGCATCAACTGGGATTTGAACACCTCAATCAAACTCCAGAATATTATGGTTTGGGTTTGACTCTAGGTAGTGGCGAAGTCAGCCTCTGGGAATTAGCCCGTGCTTACCTGACCATAGCACGACAAGGAGATGCTACCCCTTTAGTAAGCACATTTTCCAATTCCCCAATCCAAAATCCCAAATCTCAAATCCAAAATCCGACAATTTGGCAATTAATCACCAACATACTCAGTGACAGTCATGCTCGTGCAACAGCATTTGGTGTAGACTCGGTGTTAAATTTACCCTTTCCTGTTGCTGTTAAAACTGGCACTTCTTCCAATTTTCGGGATACTTGGACTGTTGGCTTCACCACAGATTACACCGTCGCTACTTGGGTAGGCAATTTCACTGGCGAACCAATGCAACAAGTTTCAGGTGTGACAGGCGCAGCACCCTTATGGAATCGAATTATGTTGCATCTGCACGAACATCTAGAACCAGCAGATTTTCCATCTCCAGAAGGTTTAGTGGAATTACCTGTTTGTGCAATTTCTGGGTTACGACCCACCCCAGATTGTACCTCAGTGGTGCAGGAATATTTCTATCCTGAAGATAAAAGTAATTATGAACGTGAGAATCAATTCAATTTGCCACCAGAGTATGATGAATGGTTGGCAAAACAACAGCAGTCAAATTTTACTTCTACCAATTTGAGAATTTTATCTCCGCATCATGGCGATTTATTTTTACTTTATCCTGGTGAAGAAGCAAAGCAAAAACTTGAATTTAAGCTAGCGGGAAATAAATCTGCACCAGTGGAGTGGTGGTTAAATGGCGAAAAGTTAGATGCAAACTTAGCTAATTCTTTATTTTGGAATTTACGTCCTGGTAAGTGGACTTTGGAAGCGAGAAGCGGGGAAATGAGCGACAAAGTAAGTTTTCAGGTGGAGTTAGCTAATATTAAACCTACGCGTCGAGGATTTTCTATTAGTAATAATTGAAATAGCAACGATGGCTCTCTGTCAATGGGTAACTATTGAACGTGTCTGCTTGATAGGAATCTCAATGACAAACTCTGTACCTTTACCAGGTGCAGAAATACACTTAATTTTTCCTTTATGTTTTTCCACTATAATCTCGTAACTAATAGATAGTCCTAAGCCAGTACCTTTACCTATAGGTTTAGTAGTAAAGAAAGGGTCAAATAATCTAGTTTGATCTTCTTCAGTTATTCCTAAACCATTATCTTTAATACTAATAATTACGCATTCATCATTTTTAACTTGGGTATGGATGATAATAGAATTAAGCTGTCTTTCAATATCTCCTTTTAAATACTCTACTTCTCGTTGATGTAAAGCATCAATAGCGTTACTGAGGATATTCATAAAGACCTGATTTAATCCTCCTGCATAACATTCAACAAGAGGCAAATTCCCATAATCTTTGATAATTGCAATTTCTTGCTGTTTATGATTTTCTTTGAAACGATACTGTAAAATTAATAGAGTACTATTAATTCCTTCATGAATATCAACAAATTTCATTTCTGCTTCATCAAGGCGTGAGAAGTTACGCAAAGTTAGCACAATTTCGCGAATACGTTCAGTACCAACTGCCATTGATGATAAGATTTTCGGCATATCATCAACAATAAACTCTAAATCTATCTCATTAATTAGAGTAGTTATTTCTGATTTCTCACTAGAACATTGTTGCTGATACAGTTTAATTAAAGTTAGTAATTGCTGACTATATTCTCTAATATGCATCAGATTACCATAAATAAAATTAACTGGATTATTGATTTCATGAGCAACGCCAGCAACTAGCTGACCTAATGAAGACATTTTTTCATTTTGAATAAGTTGTACTTGAGTGTGTTGCAATTCTTGCAGTGTATTTTGTAGCTGAATATTTTTATGTTTTAATTTTGCCGTTCTCTCTGTAACTTGCATTTCCAATTGATAATTCGTTTCTTCTAAAGCGGCTTGAGCAATTTTTTTAGCTTTTAAGTATTGCTGTAATAAATGCAATACCAAAAGCCATGCCGGAATCAGCATTGCTAAACTTATACTAGACTCCGAAATTGCCCATAGGATTCTTTGATAATATTCATCAACTTTCTGCTGTAATTCCAGTGAGATATTATACTTTCTTTTCATCACCCCATCAGCATAAATTTGCTTCTGAGTTTCATATTCGCGGCTAAAAAGTAGTTTTTGTGCTGTCTCTTTTTGATTTTTATTAACTAAATCAAAAGATTGATATTCCATTGCGACCAGGCGTTGATTAGCAGCATCAATTTTCTTGGCATCCTCATTTTTATATGCTTTAGGAGCTAGTTTAATCGATTCTTTAATAGCAATATCAAGCTTAGGTTCAAATTGGCGATATCGTTGTTCCCAAATAGTGTTTCCTGTAGCAGCATTCATGCGGGCTGACATAGTTAGTACTTCATCAAAGTAAGTAATTTCATCACTTAATATTTGGAGTTTAAATTCATTTTTAGTAATACTATTGAACTCATAATATGCTTGCAAGTTGAGCCAAACTTGAGGAATGAATAAGAGCAGAGTAAGCAGTACTGTTACAGTTATTAGTTGAGAAGAAGCAAATCTTAGTTTATAAGGTAGGTGCATTTTAATACTATTTTTTTAGATATGTTTTAATTCGGTGTTGTCACCATTAATACTCTTGTAGAAGTTTAGACTCATCAGTATTGATACCGAAAAAATCTCTCAAAAATCCTATGGTTTCATTTTGGTAAAGTTCAAAGTTAATTTCACTTATTTGTTTAATTTTAATCTTTCTGCCATAAATAAATCCTAATTTAAAACTTATGAAGTCTAACTTTGAAAAATTATAAGGAACTGGATATATAAATTTAGCAAAAAATTCATAGATGAATAAATGTAGTTGATTAGTCTTTAAGTCATTACCCATTGTAAATCCTATGACAAAAGCTTCATCTTGAGAAGAAATCCCTCTATCTAAAAGTATGTGAATATAATCATGATGGAGCAGACTAATTTTTCCAGGTAATGCCATTATGCTATTAGGATTCTCCAGTAACCAAATGACAAAAGGCATTTTCGGCTCACCATGTAACCTAAATACTAATGAATGTGCTTTTTTCAAATTCATTTGAGCGATATCTATTTGAAAAGCTTTATCTAAATCAAAACCCATATTCTGTATATTTATAATCAAACAACTAACTTATTAATATTTGTTTTTCTTCTAATTTGTCTATAATTCTCAACAAAATTATTTTTATTTTTATAATTAAGTATATAAAAAATAATTTTACATAAAATTACAGTATTATCACTGAAGCTTGTGCTAAGAGCAAAAGCATCTAAATGAAGAATCATCGACTGAGATAAATTGTTGCAATTCTGCTGTGAAAAAAGATGCTGCTACAATAGCTCGATCGCGCTTTGTTGATGGTCTGTTTCCCACAGTCTTGAATTCGATGAATGCGTTGCTCGATATAAGTAACGAATTAGATACCGGAAAGTGTCAAACTAAATATGAAGTTTATAGAAAAACTGCAAACTCAAACCATGACTCAGCAACCAACTGATTTAGATAATAAAGCTGTATTTGAGCAGTTGTGGGAGATTACAAAGGAACTCCGCCAAAAATTAGAGGCTCGTTTTCAGTTACATCCAGACCCTTCTGTAGAAAATTTACAGCAATATAGCAGTCTTGATGGCAACATGAAGGGTTCGCTAACCGCTTTTTCAGGGGAAGAAATTGACTGGCTAGTGCATTCGTGGTTGGGAAACCCCGGAAAATCAAACTTTAGCACTATGCGTCTCACCACTTGGTTGAAGTCCCATATTCAGGTTCCTCATTTGGCCTTCGAGTTTGGCACACTTCCAAATATTTTCTTTTATATAGATTACATTCCCCGGACTGAGCTTTTAACCGATTTGGCTTCTCTAGATCGCTACTATGAACCAGTTAATGAAACATTCTTAAAGTTACAGCAAGATTCGCGGCTCAAGGTATTTACTAGCAAGAGTGCGTATATTCGCCTATTTCAATCGCCCGTTAGTCTTTGCTACACAGGCGCACCTACTTTTGAAACCCTCGAACTAACTCGCACACTTGCACACGAAACACTTGATCGCTGGTTAACTTGGGTAGATGCAGCTGAACCTGTGCCAGAAGATGCACGCGAGGCTTTAGCTGCTCGTGATTTCGCGCTCCGCCGTATCAGTGCTGAACGCGATCCAGGTAATAAATTTGCCGCACAGATGTTTGGCTCGGAATTGACAGATAGGCTTGTGCGATCGCTCTGGGGTGGCGATCGCATTCTCTAAATTAGTCATTTGTCATTGGTCATTTGTTATGACTCTCAATTTTCCATGTCCACTAATTTAGAATCGTACCGCACTTTAGCATTGCAAGTTACCTATAATGCAGTCAACCAAAGAAGCGATCGCCGCCGACCGTGGTTAAATAATTTACTTGCCCGCCAGTGGTTTGAACTATACGCCAAAAGTTACCACCAATAACACTTTTACCCCGCTAATACTATGCTGGAAAGAGAAGTAGATTGCAAACACTGCAAGCCTCCATTGAACGCTTAACCAACCTGGGGATAATTTGAATTTGGGAATGGTGCATAGGGCATTGGGCATTGGAATACAAAAAATAACTCCTGCCTTCTGCCTCCTGCCTCCTGCCTCCTGCCCCCTGCCTCCTGCCTCCTAATGACAAAACCAATAGAAGTCCGCAATCCCCGAACTGGCAAATTTGACTATGTAATTATCCCGCCGCCTCCAAGGCTGGTGGTACAGCAATGTAAGCGGACGCGCAGGGCACAAGTTCGCTGGCAGCAGTTGGGCTTAGAGGGGAGAATTGAAGCTTTACAGCAGTGGAAGGATGCGATATTATCTGGACGCGATCGCCTCACGGAAGCTTTGGTAAATGATACAGGAAGATTGTCAACCTCGATATTAGAAATAGATTCTTTTCTCTCCAGCATTGATCGGTGGTGTCGGTTAGCACCGGAATTGCTGCAAGAATCGGCAAAAAATACAGCCATTCCCTTTATTGCCTTACAACAAACATCCGTACCTTATCCCCTAGTTGGGGTAATTAGCCCGTGGAATTTTCCGCTGTCACTGTCTACTGTTGATACTATTCCGGCATTGTTGGCAGGTTGTGCTGTTATTGTCAAACCCAGTGAAATCACTCCCCGCTTTGTAGCACCACTGATTACAGCACTCAACACCGTTCCTAAACTGCACGAGGTATTAACTTTTGTGGAAGGAGCAGGCGCAACCGGATCTGTTTTGATTGAAAATGTAGATTTGGTATGCTTTACAGGCAGTGTAGCGACGGGGAGAAAAGTTGCACAAGCTGCTGCAAAACAGTTTATTCCAGCTTTTTTGGAATTAGGAGGAAAAGATCCTGCGATCGTTTTAGAATCAGCCAACTTAGAATTAGCAACCTCAGCAATATTGTGGAGTTCCGTCGTCAACACCGGACAGTCATGCGTCTCAATTGAGCGAATTTATGTTGCAGACTCCATATTTGAAAAGTTTTACCATCAACTAATAGCCAAAGCACATCGCCTTGAGCTAGCCTATCCCACAGTCGAAAGTGGAGAAATTGGCCCGATCATCGCCGAAAGACAAGCAGCCGTTATTAGCGATCATCTCCTAGATGCAGTTGAAAAAGGAGCAGTAATTCACTGCGGCGGTGTAATCGAGGATTTAGGTGGGGGTTGGTGGTGTCGTCCAACAGTGCTTACCCAAGTTAATCATTCCATGAAAGTCATGACCGAAGAGACTTTTGGCCCGATTATGCCAGTCATGCCTTTTTCCACAGTAGGTGAAGCAGTCTCTTTAGCCAATGACTCAATCTATGGATTAAGTGCTGCTGTATTTGCCTCAGAAACAGAAGCTTTAGAAGTTGCCTACCAGATAGATGCAGGTGCTATTAGTATCAACGATGCTGGACTCACCGCCATCATGCATGAGGGAGAGAAAAACGCCTTCAAATTCTCCGGTTTGGGACAGTCACGCATGGGTGCGGCGGCGCTGAAAAGGTTTATGCGAAAAAAAGCTATTTTGATTAAAACTAACTCAATGAGTGACCCCTGGTGGTTTGATAATCAAGAATAGTGAAGGGAGAATAGAGAATTCATAACAGGAAAAATAAATACAAATGAAAAATAATAGTCTCTAATAAAGCTTATAAAAATAGGAGTTGAACATGTCTATCATGAAAACAGAAATGCCCCTAATGGCCCGTCAAGAAGGAGAGTGGTCAGGTTCTTATACACTGGTTGATACAGAAGGAAAAATTTTAGATAAATATACTTCTCATTTAAGCTGCAAATTTATTGAAAACCCTCCTTATTCCTACTACCAAATCAATCGCTACAAATGGCCTAATGGCAAACAAGAAGAACATCATTTTCCTGGTTTATATCGAGATAAAAAAGTATGGTTTGACACTGAACGCCTTAAGGGTAATGCCTGGGAAGTAGACGATGCAACTATTATGTTCCGATTTACTTTTAAGAAGGCTCCGGGTGCTTACTTGTATGAAGTGATTTACCTCAGCCCTTGCAATAACTATCGTTTCCGTACCTGGCATTGGTTTAAGAACGATCAACTCTATCAACGTACATTGGTGCAAGAAGAACGAATAAAATAGACATAGGAGTGAAACCCGTCAGGGGTTTCAGTAATCAAGCAGACATGATATAATTCTCATCTCAAATTTCAACTTAGTAAGGTACATACATGGCCAAAGGTGACAAAATAAACTTTTCTACCCCTAGCGGTTTCCCAGAATTTCTTCCTAGCGAAAAGCGTCTAGAATTACACTTGCTAGATATCATCCGTAGAGTTTTTGAAAGCTATGGATTTACGCCCATCGAAACACCTGCTGTAGAACGTTTAGAAGTGCTGCAAGCTAAAGATAATCAAGGTGACAATATCATTTATGGAATTGAACCCATACTGCCACCAAATCGCCAAGCTGAGAGAGATAAATCGGGCGAAACTGGTTCGGAAGCAAGAGCTTTAAAGTTCGATCAAACAGTTCCTTTAGCGGCGTATATTGCCCGTCACCTGAATGAATTAACCTTTCCCTTTGCTCGTTATCAAACCGATGTAGTTTTTCGGGGTGAACGGGCGAAAGATGGGCGTTTTCGTCAGTTTCGTCAGTGCGATATTGATGTAGTTGCTCGTCGTGAACTCAGCTTGCTCTATGATGCTCAGATGCCTGCAATTATCACTGAGATATTTGAAGCAATTAATATTGGTGATTTTCTGATTCGCATCAATAACCGAAAAGTTCTTACTGGTTTCTTTAAATCATTGGGAATTGCTGAGAATCAAATTAAATCCTGTATTAGTATTGTTGATACTCTCGAAAAAATTGGTGAAAGTAAAGTAAAACAAGATTTAGAGAAAGAAGGAATTTCAGTAGAGCAAGCTCAAAAAATAATTGAATTTATTAAAATTGACGGTTCAGTTGATGAAGTTTTAGATAAGCTCAAGCACCTTGCTCAAAATCTGGTAGAAACCGAGCAATTGAGCTTAGGAGTTACCGAATTAGAAACAGTAATTGAAGGGGTGCATAATCTCGGAGTTGCTGAAAACCGTTTCTGTATTGATTTATCCATTGCGCGTGGTCTTGATTACTATACTGGCACAGTTTACGAAACAACTCTATTAGGACATGAAGGTTTAGGTAGTATTTGTTCTGGCGGGAGATATGAAGAATTAGTCGGGGTATTTTTGGGTGAGAAAATGCCTGGTGTAGGTATTTCTATCGGCTTAACTCGTTTAATTAGTCGTTTGTTAAAAGCTGGGATTCTTAGTACGTTAGCTGCTACACCTGCCCAAGTGATGGTAGTGAATATGCAAGAAGATTTAATGCCTACTTATTTAAAAGTTTCTCAACATCTCCGTCAGGCGGGAATTAATGTGATAACTAACTTTGATAAGCGTCCCTTGGGTAAACAATTTCAATTAGCAGACAAGCAAGGAATTCAATTTTGCGTAATTATTGGTTCTGAAGAAGCAGCAGCGCAAAAATCCTCGCTCAAAGATTTGAAAACAGGCGAACAAGTGGAAGTACTACTAGAAAATTTGGCTGAGGAAGTTAAAAAAAGGCTTAAGTAGTTAGGCATAATTAAACATCAAGTAAAATCCTAGTTCGTAGTGAGCGATTCATCGCTCAAAGCAAGGATTATTAGGACTAAAGTCCTTACTACAAACTTTAATTGATTTACATCTAGCTACTTACCTAAAAGTTGATTTATAAAGTAGCGACTGTCTATTGCAATCTGCCTCATACACTCTACTTATTTGGAAGTCCTTTATGAGTTTGTCCGATCTCCCTAATCTCTGGGTTCCTCTAGCACTTTTAGGTTTAATTGTTATAGCTGCTGTATTTTTCAGCCGCAGCAATTGATATTTAAAGTATTACAGTTGAGGTGGAGGCTGATTTGTATGTTTGCTGTTGTCACACCCGATACAATTCATTTGCCCCCAGGCGCGGTAATACGCCTACCTGGAAGTTGGCAAGATTATCATAGGGCAACAAAAAAATTCTATCCTCTGAAGAATGACAAAACTTACAAGGGGGAAGAAGTTAGGAGGTTCCCGATGTATAAAGATGGGGAATTATGGAATCTTTTGAAGTCAATTCCGCAAGGTGAACCAGGCGAAATAGTTTTTAAATCAAAAGGTAAAAAAACAATCAATTCAGATACCTTTGGACATAGTTGGCGTGGTAGGTCAACAGGTAGTCCAATTAAGGGCATTATCCCCACATTAATCGAACAAGGGAAACTTAGCAAGTATATCAAACCTTACAACACACGACACACTTTTATCACTCATGCTGTTTTTGACTTAGGGATAGATGAAAAAATAGTTAGTAAATGGTGTGGACACAAAATAGAAGTATCCAACAAACACTATCAGGACGTAGCTATTTTTGCTGAGAGAATTAATCCTGAAGTACCACAGCAACAATCAGAGATTGAAATATTGAAGGAACAGTTACGGCAACAGCAAGAGTTAATCAACAAACTACTTCAGGATAAGGATAAATAAGTTTCTCTTGTGAACTTAGTTAGACTAATACTCCAATAAACAATAAACCCTTTAGAAAGTCACTCTCCTAAAGGGTTTTTATGTGCCACCTTACTATCAGTTATGCAATCAATCCCACACAGGTGTTTGCAAACTAATAAAATACACTAACTGTCTAAAATCACGCGGCATAGGAGGGATGACTATGGCTGTAGGATGTTCCTTTGTGATTAGCGGATAGTATTCTTTTTCCAGTCCTACACGAAAATCGTAATGACCGTAAATGCAGTAAAGTACCGCATTTACCATATCACGGTCGGCACATAGATAATCGATGTCAAAGTTAGGGCGTCCTATACCTGTGGGTACAGTTACTCGCCATAACTCATACTTTGGCTCTGTAACTAAAGATTGAGTCATGATGTTTTTCCTAATCGCCTAAATATCTCCCGCTTAGTCACCCAGTAAAGACATAACCTCTTCTAGTTTCTGTTTCGCCTTGTAGAGGTTGATAAGCTTTTCTTGTTCCCATCTTTGGGGTGCTTTGTAGTGTCTCCCTTCCATCGTCAGCTTGATGAGTGCCGCTTGCTCATCAGTGGGAGAGTTCATCTCATCCAGTGCACTACCCAGGTTTTGAAAAGCTTCAAATGATAGCTTCCTTAATCCCATACCTTTCTCTAGCTGGCTGAGTGCTATGGCAGGGAATGCCATCAGCGAGGTAATGTAGCTAACTTTGTATCCTGCGTTCCCGGTTGGCTTGATGCCGTAACGCCTACACAAGTCTCTCAACTCAGCAATGGTTTTGATTTCGAGTTCTGAACGTGTGAACATAGAGTTACCATTTCTCAAAAGTGGTATCGGTAGGTAACAAGTTTTCCAGACAGATTGCCTACCGATTTAAAACTCTATTCCGATGCGCGCATCCGTTCAAGCTATGTTTACGTTTCTCAACAATGCCTAATCCGAAAGGGAATCCAGAGAATTTTGGAAATCAACCAAGCAAAGAACTGACCGACAATCTTAGCTTTCGTGTCACCAAGGAAATGAAGGATGAGGTGAAAGCACAAGATAACCCTCCTGAATTTTGTAGAGAAGCTATTCAGAAGGCACTAGATGAGAAGAAACAAAATCGGTAGGTTGCTACAATCACTCGCACTTTCCCTCTACCAGTCAGATGAGCAGTTCCCGGTAGACCTTGACTATGCGTGGCAGTGGTTAGGGTATTCAAGAAAAGACCATTGTTTGGATGCCATAAGCAAAGCACTAGAAGAAGGTGAAGACTTTATCCGAAGTTCCGGGAAAAGTAACGGAGGTAGACCGAAGCAGAAAATATTCATTACTGTTGAAGGCTTTAAGTCACTTGGCATGTTCTCTCAGACGGAACAAGGCAAAGCTATCCGCAAGTACTTCCTTGAGTGCGAACGTATTGCCAAGACGCACCCTTGAGAAGTGCCTGACAGAAAAAGTTATTCTAGAACCTTAAGGTATTAGAAAAACATTTTGCGCTAGAGGCTGTATGGCTCCATGTTTTCGGAGTTTTTAACTCGCGATTGAAAAGTAACCCCTGAGTTTATCGTTACTTGGCTTTTGATCTAGCGCGAGTAAATCACCGTCTGTAGAGTCCATGAACGTCCACGAATGCCCTTAAACATCAAAACATACTATCAAGTCACTGCAAGTACCCTAAAGGCGATTTTGACGCGAGTTGTTAAAGTTTGCTCACTTACATAAGGTTGGGATTGTTGTTTTTTTGTCTATGCCCTACCCTTCTCCAGAAGTGTCATTCGTATATGTCATTTGAAATGTCATCTGGAATGACAATTGTGTATGTCACTTCACAAGCAGGGTATACTCTACCCATAAAAAAACCTAGCAGTAATGTGCTAGGCGTAAATATTATTCAGCATTCTTCCAGCGATCGCAGCTTCATTAAGCCTACCTTGGAACCAGTGCCAGGTATCGGAACGCCCCGAACTAGCAGAAGTGGTACAGAAATTCGTCTAAGCAAATCGAGGTTGTAGGTTTGATGTGCGGGTGTGAGGTATTATGTACAAAGAAAGAAGAAGAATCACTCGGATAATTTGAAGACGAACGTAGAAGGAGTCGATGTGTTAATAAGTCTTATAAGATAACGACCCTCGTTTTCGACCCCGATCCCTCCCACTACAGCAGATGTTTGCGAGTCTGTAAGTTCCTCGATTTCTGGAGTTTGCAGGTTTTCGATGCAAATTGTTTTTGCTTTGATTTTATTTTCTATCATAAATTACGTCTACAGATGATGTAGCTACTGAATGCACACTTAATGTATCAATGTCAACAGGAGAAATCAAGGTTCAATACAAAACATCCTACTTTTCCTACCTTTTTTACAAAGCATTACACTACAGGAAAGGTAAGCATCTGCCTCATCTATCGGTTTTCAACTGTTGAATGACTTATGATTTGTTTCCTTGTTTGTTGTTTTCGTTATCAGAATGCTTGGAAATTGTATCAAGTCCTAATGCGTCAAGTTTCTCCCTCAGAAGTAAAACAAGTTGCCTTGCTCGGTCGTATCTTGGGCTTGTAGATTTTTCATCGCATACTTGTTCCCACTCGCTAATCTCATCATCTAATTCCACTAAAAAGTGGTGGATGTCTTCAATTTTTTCTGCAAGTGCTTTAGGTATGCGCTTACGTACAGTAGGAATGTCAAACTTCTTCTTCCTGCCACCTCCAGGTTTACGTGTACCTGTCTTGGGAACACCTCTAGGCATAAACTTAAATTCGTGTGTGTACAAAGCAGTAACAGCACTATGGAGGTGATAAATCTCTACTTTCCTTGCTGTATTTGCCTTTTCTTATTTGTAGCCACTAAATAAAACAGTGTCAACTTATTTATGTCCAGAAATAAGACGATAAGCCACAACGTATACTGTGACTGGGAAAATTCATATTTACAGGTACTTTAGCAGTACTGAGCATACCTTTGTTTTCAAAGTGTCATACAGAGATGTCATTTGAAATGTCACTCCAGATGACAGTTGTGTATGACACTTTCACAACAAGGTATGGTACGAGGTCAAATCTATCAGTTTTCAACTTCGAGTCACACGATATACGGTTTGTTGGTACAGCAGAAGTCTTGCTGTGGATAGCTTCTGATATTTGCAACGCACTGGCAATCAGTGACACAAGTCAAGCCCTGGAAAGGCTTGACGATGACGAAAAGCTGATACGTACACTACACGTATCAGGTCAAGGCAGGGAGACGCTTTGTATTAACGAGTCAGGTCTGTAGTCTCTCGTTCTTACCAGCCGCAAGTCACAAGCAAAGCGTTTCAAGAAGTGGCTTACATCTGAGGTTATTCCCGCTATACGCAAGACAGGTAGTTACAGCGCTATACCAAAGCAACAACAATGCGCTGACGCAAGGCAGAGGAGCTAATTGAATGAACCCTTGGGGTGCAGGGTAAGGGAATTTCAAAAAGTTATGCTTTTCAGAGAAAAATTGATGTCATTTTTCAAATAGAGGTATGCTCAGATTACTTGGGCTATTACTCCAGGTAAATTCGCACACAACACAGGGAAAGATTTATCTCTGAGAATATGAGCATCTATTGAGCATCAATGCTGAGTATGAAAATATACCAATTATTCATGCTCAAATGCTGAAAATAGTAGAATTGAGCATTGTGTGAGCATTTTTTGGGAATTGAAGACCGAAAATACTGGTATTGCATGGTTTGTGTGAAGAACCAGACTACTGTTTTTATATTGAAAACTGGGAGGCAATGCCTTCGGCGGGCTACGCCAACGCAGGTAAAGATCGTATCAATTGGGGTGTCGATCCATCACCCGATTTAGTGGTGGAGATAGACATCACCAGCTACACTGATGTAAATGACTACCTACCTTATGGAGTACCAGAAGTTTGGTTGTTCAAGAAGAACCAGCTTGTAATTTACAGATTGCAAGGCGATCGCTACACTGTTGAAATCAGTAGCCGTTATTTCCCTAACATCAATGTGTCAGAGGTAGTCACAGAATCTCTAAAAATTGCCTACGAGCGCAATACTAGCGCTGCTATTCGGGAATTACGACAGAAATTGGCGAGTGATAATTAAATATTTTGCGTTGGCGTAGCCCGCCGAAAATCTTCATCAATGGCGACTACTTGGTACGATAAAGTACAGAATGTCACAACTTGTTTTCAAGTAAATAGAATCCCCAGTGACTACTCACTGTGAATAGTGCCTTGGTTGCGGATCAACCACGCCTTAATTTCAGTCACTTGCTGAGAAAGGTGGTCTAGACCAGCTTCAATATCTTTAAATCCAGTAGCAATGCCCTGCGAGATTTGTATTTGATTGTTGCGTAGATGATTGAAATCCCGCTCTTCATTTACAGCCTTCTCAGCAGCAGCTTTTGCTTGTTGAATAGCTTGTTGCCTCTCAAGAGCAGCTTGGTGTTTTTCAAATTTTACTTTGTTTAGCCACCAAGCAACCCACCCCGATAATGTACCAAGAAGAGCTAATAGAAAGCTAGCAAAGCTAGAATCAAATTTCATTGTTTAACTCTCAATAGATACTGAAGGCTCATAAATTTGTAGGTTAAGAGAAGTAATCCAAGGTTCCATCTCAAACCTTAATTTATAAGTAGGTTTAACAGTGTTCAGCCGAACAACAGTTAATTTATTCAAAATAATCAAAAATCTTGGTTGAAATTCCGCTTTCCCAATAAGTGGAATTTCAAAAAACTGGTAAAGGTATCCAGCCTTATGCCAGGTAGCTTTACAATCTTTACAAGTAGTTTTGATAACTAAATGCGTAGTAGAGAAACTTTGATTTAGCTCGGTGGAATTTGAGCTTAAATTCAAAGATGTTTTTAAAGCCCAACTTCCACCAGGAATCATGATTAAATAAGAACCCGCTTCTTGGGAATATAGATTCGGTTGATCTCCTTGCCATAGATTTTTTTGGATGCGCCATCTTTCAGCGCATCGCCAACCTTGGCAGGATCACAAACAATCATCAAGCTCCCACCACCTTTGACAGCAACTTTGAGGTGTATGTAACCAGAACCTTGTGCAAGTTTTCTGCCTTGTTCTTTTTTACCATCGTCGGTATCAATATCTGTTAAGCCAAGGACACCTTTCAAATCGCTATATTTGTCAACTGGGGCAACAAATTCATGCTTTGTAGAATTAACTTGAAAAGTGTGATAATTCTTAGCATTTGGTGCCTGTGCTACACCTCCAGGCCCGTCAGAGCCAACGGGATTAGGAGCATCAACTTCTTTTTGAGCCACTTTAAATCACCTATAAATGTAGAAGAAAATAGAGTTTGAGCGACTAGTTTTAGTAACTAATTAAGGAAGGTAAGGAGTTGCGGTAATTTTGATTGCGCCATCACTATTAATTGATTTAACTGCTGGCAAGCTTGCTGTGATTGCTGCAAATCTTTGCTCTGAGTTATAAACGATATTGACATTATTCGCAGCTCCACTTGTAGCGATTTCTAAGCTTTGTAGAAATTGAGCAAGCTCTAAAACTGCCTCTGGTAATGTGTCAGATTTCACACTGCCACCGCCATTAGCAAAAGTAGGAGTTACATACGCATCACCGCTGATTTTGACACTACCATCTGTAGAGCTAATCGCAAGAGTGACAGGTAAATTTATAGTAATATCGGCGGTTTTTTGCGCGTTGTTGAATGAAACATCTGTAAAATTTACTGTAGTAGGCGTCAAGGAACCTTCTTCAGCGAGTTCTAAAATTTGAGCGGCTTCTAATAAAGCAGCTTCATAGGAAGTAGATTTTAAGGTTCCATTGGTTCCAGGTGCAAAAGTTGTCATCGTTAGTTATTGACTAATTTGTAACACCTCAGTTCTAACCTTCATGAGCCTTGCAATCAACTAAATTTGTAATCGGGACTTAACCCTCGACAAGGGATAAAAGCATTGATTATTTCGGCAAAACAATATACCAATTTCTACCGATTTTAAAGCCTTTAATTTTACCTCGCATTGCCTGTAATCTTACTGTATTGTAATGCAAATGCAATTTTTTGGATGCTTCCTTTAAGGGGATAGCATCTTTAATATTTTCTGGAATGTGCCACCAAGGCTTGGGATAAATTTCAAAATTTGACGATCCATTCTGGTTTTTGGGATTTTCTACCATTGGGAAAATATTTAGCCATTTTGGGTGTTACCTGAATTTCAGCAAGTGGTTCAGGTGTAATTACTTTGCCTGATTTAGAAAGATATCCACCTTTTAGGTAATCAGGAATAACTAATGCTTTAGCAGCATTTAGAACTTTCATGCCTTCAATTTCATTTAAAGCATGAATGGTTATTTTACTGTTATCTTTCAAAACGAATATTATTTCCCAATTACCTTTTTTATAAGCAGGTATTGCAGACTTATTAGGTTTATTTGGCTTCGGATGAGGGATAGTAAGCGTATATTTTGGTGAGCCAACTTTTTTGTTACCAAGCATCTCACCAAACTGGACGATCAATTGCGGTCTATGGTGTTCCGGTCGTATTAGCCAGGAATCAGGTGCAGCCAGTGCTATGTTTTCAACAGCATCATCAATCAAAGCTTTAATTTTTCTGTAATCAATTTCTGGACAACAAGTCATAGCGCAATCACAATCTTGTGGTGGTAATGGTGGTGGTTCTGGTAAAACTATTTTGTTAATCGGACAATCTTTAGCATCAGGATTTGAAATATCTAACCAATAAACTTCTGGAGTTCTACCACTAAATGACAAGGAATCCAGTAGATAGTTGATTGATGTTTTATCCTTCAAGCCATCGACTGCAATATTATCCTGAGAAGCGTAGTATTTAGGGTAGCCACTGCCATAAGGACTACCATTACCGTAAACACCATTACCAATCCCTTGAACTACTCTGTAACTTATTCCGCCACCTAAATTAATCACTTTATTACTACCAGTTCCCCCACCACTTTCAACCCACTCTTTCATGGTGGGTAATCGAAAATCTGGGTCGTTTTGATAAATACTGGTATACCATCCTGAAAAAAGACCGTATACTTCATCAAGTGAACTTGGTACAGTTATCTGTTCAAAATGCCCTCCCGTGTTGTCTTCATTGGGTACAAAATATTCACCTAATGTCTTTGTAACGTAGGATATTGCGAATGAAATACTTCCACAGGGTGATAGGTCTAATTCCCGTAGCTTTCTTATTAGTGTTGGCGGTATAGGCTTAGGTTTAGGTTCTCTTGGTGTTGGTATATCCTTCTCTTGAGTAGTGGGTTGAGGCTTACTTTCTGGTTCTGGTATCCTGGGTTCTGGTAATCCTGGAAACTTGATTTTAGGTAATTCAGGTATATCAAACTCTGGGATTTTTGGAATACTTAAATCTGGCATCCCAGGTATATTAAATTTAGGAACTTTGATAGTTGGAATTTCAAATTGTGGGCGATTTTTCCACAAATCATCTAATTTTTGTTTTGCTGATTCACCAAAATCTTGCACACCATCAGCCGTTCTCCGACCAACTTCGTAAGAAAAGTTTTCTAGAGGTGTAAATATATATCTTTGGTCTACTCTGACTTGATAATCATTCCTCTGTAATGTATTCTGTCCTGATATCTGATCACCAAAGCCAAGTAAGAATTTCCCAAAAGCAGCAGTACCCTCTACATCAGCTTGAGAAACTCCCATAGGAAGCGTTGGGTCTTGAAATCTTGTATTTGGTGAAGCGGTATTGTTGGGCTTGACATCGATTGTTTTCCATGTAGCACCGTCTCGCCTTATTTGTTCTTGTACGCTGGGGACATTTTGCGGTTGAGCGTGATAATTTATTGGTCTTGCAAGTTGCCCTGGGGTAGTCTGTTGTACGTTGAAAGGTTGTCTAGTTGTCGCCGGAGTTGCTATTGGTGAAGCTTGCTGTATCGGTGGCAAGACATCAAAATGCAACGGGGTTCTAGTAGTAGTTGGTTCAGCATAAGTTACCTTTGCCATTAGCTAAAAGGAAGTGAAGGGATTATGGAAACATCTTGAGATACCTTACTGAATCGAAATTCATCAATGTATCCATAAAAAGGTAGTCCGAACGCTCCAGTACCAAGAATTATTCCGTTACTATCGCCCCAATTTCCAGTAACACCAGAGCCAACATTAGAGCCGTTTAGCCAAAGTTCTGTCGTTGTTCCTATCTTTCTCAAGGCGACATAATTCCAATCATTTACTAATGGGCTTACATTACCATCAACTGTAATATTTCCAAAAGCATAGCTAATTTTATTATTAAGTAAATAAATAGTTGGGTAGTTACCTTGTGTACTTAATGGTCTAAAATCAACAACATTTTGCCCCGATGATGTATTACTAGTATATAGAAAAAACTCGACAGTACAGTTTCCACTGCCTACATTGAAATTACTGGAATTATATGAAAGTATTCCACCATTAAATAACAGTGATGAACCACTAAACTTAGATAGCATTACCGATATAGTCACACCAGAATTACTTACTGGTATTAACGCGTAACTACTACTATCTACAATCGGACTACTATCACCATGCAATAATAAAATAGTGCTACTTGGTTGTGGCGTTCCGCTTCCACTTCCACTTCCACCACTAGACAAACCTGCTAAAAGATTAGCTTTAGTAATTTTATATGGTGTTCCTGTTGAGTCAATACCAATAAAATAATCGCCATTATCAGCAACAGTTTTAACAAGAGTAGGAATTTCAAATCCTGAACTATTACCACTCTCTGCTAGTGCCAACAGGCTACTCAAAGTTGCTTTCCTAAGAATAGGCTTACCACTTACCCCACCATTGATATCGAGTATTGGTAGCAGATCATTTAAGTTGGGAGTAGTGAGAGTTTTTAGCTTTGAGATTTCCATTATTTTATTCAACTCTCAATACTGATTGGTCATAAACTGGTGATTCTTCTATCACAGTTCCGAGTATCAAAATCCGGTCATCATATTGCATTAAACCGTACCCTACATCCCTCTGCTGAACTGCAATAATACTATCGGGTGCGACATCAAAAGTTGATGCACTGGTGAAATATGGTAGTAGTGAAACGTAATAAAAAGGTCGTTGATTAAAAATGAAAATATCTGCCACTTTGATTGGTGGCGTGTCACTATTACCAATAAAAAAGCTCAAGCACTTCTTAGGATTATTATTAAAAGTAGTTTTAGCATTAGCGGCAATAGTTGCGTCATCTGCTAGGGTGTCATTCTCAACTATTTCTAGTTCATCAATTGAAGTAATATCAACTGTTAGCCTCAAACTAGTAATAAATCCTGAATACTTGGCATTGTTCACCACATCCAAGCTATTAAGCCTACCGGGTTGATAAAGTTCTATCATTCCAGTTCCCGTACTAGCATTAAGTTCTTTCAGGATGTTTACATTTCTGAAAATACCAGGATTACTCATTAGTTATTAGCTCCCACAATTCCACTTAAAGCTAATGGTGTTTTTGTGATAATTTGACCACTAGAAAGCACATAACCATTAACAGCTGTGCCCGTGGATGCTTGCGGGAATGCTGCTAACCTTTCACCGATGCCTTGATTAGCGTTTACCGTCACTTGGGCCCTAGCAGCGCATTCCCTGAGTTGGTACAAAGCTTGCACTACTCCGGCGGCAGACTTTGCCTGAACAGCATTAGGAGTGATGGCAGATAATCTCAGCATCAGTCCATAAGTAGGGTCTACGACAAATAAATTAGTTAAGCCGGATGCTGTTTCAAGTTGCTGAAAAGTCAAGTCTGTGATTTGTGCCATAACAGCAGATTTGATGAGGTGAATAAATCCGTTGTATGGCTGATTGAAATTTATGTAAATGTTCTACTTTTATGTAAAAGCAGCACATTTGCTGAGGACGTATAACCCTTGTGGTGAATAGGATTAAGCCAAATTTAGCTATTAGCTAAAAAGAGAAATATTCCGGTTTTACCACCCTCAATGGTTAAACCGGAACAGTTAACAGAACAGAATAGCTCGAATGAAAAATGATAGAGAAGGTCAAGCGGCTGTTTTGACTTATGCGGAATGCTCAAAAATCCGCACACAGATCAGGAGCCGCAAATACAAGTTGCTTTTTGACTTAGCTTGGTACACAGGTGAGCGCTGGGGTGCTTTGGTTCAGCTGCGAGTAGCCGATGTTTACACTGACGATGGTAACGCACGTGAGTATATCAATTTTCGAGCCAGAACGCGCAAGGCTAAACCCAACAGTAAGCGCAAAGCACAATCAGCCCGTAAAAATCGACAAGTACCAGTACATCCAGTTCTCAGGGAAATACTGCTTACATACAAGCCAGAATCAGATTCTGTCTGGCTGTTTCCTAATCGTGAAGAAGACAAACCCATCACCTTGAGGTGGGCAGATGCAATTTTACGGGCTGCGGTTGACAAAGCTGGATTATCAGCTAAAGGAATCAGCACTCACAGTACCCGCCGCAGCTTCATCACCAATCTGGCGAACAAGGGTATCAACTTGGCGATGATTAAAAAAATTACTGGTCACGCTGATTTAAAGGTACTTTCGGCATACATCGAGGTTAGTGAAGACGATATGAAAAATGCGATCGCAACTCTATGAACCCCAACCTCTTATTCCTCCAAATCGAAATCTTCTTCGATGACAAACCGCAACCGGGGCGGATAAGGTGGTGAAGCGAATAGATATTATGTTTCAGTACAAACTGCGATCGCTCACATTTACTCACAAGGCGATCGCATTTTTAAATCGGAGAGAAATATGTCTACTGCAACTAAAGAACTGACTGTAGAAGAACTGATTCAAGAATTACAAGACTTTCCCAGTAATGCACATATTTGTCTGACAGATGCCTATGGTGAAATGTTTACCATCATCGGTTTTGAGGCTGGGTCTGACTGTGTGAATGTCGTCATCTCTGCTGATGACGATGACGATGATAAGGAATAACCATTTGTCAAAAGTCAAAAGTCAAAAGTCATTTGTCATTAGGCATTGGGCATTGGGTGCTGGGCATTGGGGAATGGGGAATGGGGAGTTAGGAGTTAAGAGCGCCAGGAGTGAATCAACTTTTCAATTTCCACCGGGGCTAGTCCATCCGCGATCGCGCATTTATCTTATTGGCTCAATCACTTTTCTTTACCAGTAATTTTTGCTTGAGTAATCTTTGCTTGTTCATAGGCAGTGTTGATTGCGGCCATTTGTTCTTCTGTTCCTCCATTATCTGGATGATGTTGCCTAGCTAGTTTGCGGTAGGCAAGTTTTATTTCGTCGAAGGAGGCGCTAGGTCTGACACCAAGCACACTCCACCATTTTTCATGCAGCTCGTTAGCCTGTGGTAGCGCTTGATACCCTATAAATGCTTGCTCGACGTTGCCCACACCCCAGCGCTGCATTCCCCGCATCGCTGCACAGTGCAAGCCAATTGCTCTCAAATTATCTTTGACCAACAGCCAGCGATCGCAGCAGAGCACGTAGTTTTTCTTTTTAATTCGGAAATAGACTGCAACCCCTGGATCGTCTGGTTCTTTAAAATTTGCATAAGGCAGACCATCCCGCTTTAGCTGTACGTTGCTAGAAATAACCACAGCGAATGCATCCAATAATGAGAGCTCGTGAAGCAGTTGATCGCGCGCAACACTAAAGCTGACTTCAAACCGTGCCTCCTTGCGTTGGTGCTTTGGAGTTCTGGGGTAGATGGTCGCCCAACTTAGGGGATAGGCTGATATATCTGCCATTTTTTCAATCGTTAGTCATTAGTTATTGGGCATTGGGGAATGGGGAATGGGGAGTTAGGAGTTAAGAGCGCCAGGAGTGAATCAACTTTTCGATCTCACTTGGCGGCTGCCCATCCGCGATCGCAATCTCAACTTCCTCCTTCCTACTTTGGGCTAACTGCGATCGCACATTCCCCCCGCTGATGTGCCGATGCTTAATCTTGGTGCCGGTCTTCCAGCAATATCGGTAATAATGATTGTCTTTGCGGTTGGAAGGGCAGTACTTTTCTACCCAGTGAAGATGTTCTGGAACGGGTAAAATGTGTTCTGGAACATCGGTATAGTCCCCGAATCCTGGGGTTTTTTGTTCTGGAACAGGATTTTTGGTATCACGTTCCAGAACAAGAGACGGGCGTAGGCGTAGCCCGTCGTAGACATCGCCCCCGGATTTCTGCGAGTGACTACTTACTAGTTGAACTGCCTGTGTATCCCGTTCCAGAACGCGGGCTGATTCCCACTCGCTCCAAGCTTGCTTAAATTCGGTCAGATTTAAAAAATCATCTGGGTCTGGTGGCTCGTCGCTGTCCCAGAAAATTGTGACTTGGTTGCCGTCGGTCTGAAACGGCACTTCTCCAAAGTCTGCTGGATTCCAGCGATCGCAGTCACCAACTTCCTCCACATCTCCAAAAGAATGCCCCAAAGCGGTCTTATTCTCTGGGGCAAGCGGTTTTACACCACTACGGTTAAAAGTGTGGTCAACTGTATCATGAAATTCCTGTAGTGCGACATCGAGGGATTGAGTGGTAATCTCTACCAGCTGCTGCCACTGCCCTTGTGGATCGTAAATCTCAATTGCAATGTCATATTCTGTTTTTTTGCGCTGCTGCCTGCTAGCAATGATCTGAAATTCACCGCGCCAGGAGCGATAGGTTTTTTCCCAAGGGGGACCAGGGGAGAAGGGGGGAGCCGTTGCAACTGACTCCACCAAGAACAATGTCAGCTGCCTGGGGGCCGCTCCGTTGTCGAATTCTGTCATAATTAGGTTAGTGATTTCGTCGCGCCACATTGCTATGACAAGCACTGTGGCGAGTTTTTAGGTTTCGGAGTTGGGCGATCGCTTTGGTGGCCCAAAGTCGCTGGGTAATTCATCTATGCGATCTATGTTTAGTTCGCGGCATAAGTTTTTGAGTTGAGACATGGTGAGCCTCGCTTCAGTTTTACCCGATATCCAGCGCTGATAAGTCGCTCGTGGAATACCACAACGCATTGCCAGCTCATCCTGAGTTAGTTTGGTTCGTTCTATCCTCAGAGTGTCCAAAGGTGAATCACTCTCCTGCTTTTGTTTTCGATTTCTTGATTCCATTGTAACCATATATGTCTCAATTTGATGCCTCTAGTTGACACATTCAGCTTGAGGTCTCATAATGAGACTTGAAAGACAACACGAAACCAGCCCGACGTAACTGACTCGGTAAGGGACAGGTATTTTGACTGGTTTCACCTAAAGTGTCTCATCTCAGTAGCAAATGCCAAATCCGGGAAAATTAGCACTTTGTGTAATAGCCGTTGAAAGCTGATGAAGGGTGTTTCAGGCTACCAGTGTCCCGTAAGTGGTGAAGTAAGTGAGTTGATACCTAAAGTGTTTGTCTATACAAGTCGCGGCTTAGATAAAAGCTGGTGACGTGCATTTGTATGCGGCCGCAATCTGTAAAAGACCTTAGTAAGGCATTCCACAGTTACCAATGGGCGATTTGCCGACGTGGTGACACGGTGGGCTGTGGAAATTAAGACCTGGGTGAAAATCCCGCAGAGGCAGGCGTGTAGGTAATGGCTCACGCACAGATGCACGATCGCGAAATTGCAAATCACCGTGTGGTTATGCAATTGCTCACAGTTTCTTATGAATTTCGCGCAAACCTGCGACCGGTCGCACTTTTTTATATGACTGAGAAAGGAAAATATGTAACACGAAAAAAACGGATTCGCCAACTAGAAAAAGAAATTGAACAGTTGAAATGTCAGGTTAAAACCCTCACCCAACTGCTTGACGATGCCCACGGGATGATTTATCGTTCCCGTCCTGGCTTGGCGCGTGGCATTGAGGAAGATTTTCATCAGGAGTTATTGCCATCAGAATTACCAGCGATCGCTAAAAAAAGGGTACAGCGCAAAATTCGCAATTTGTCAATTGCACCCCGCGCCGACTTGGTGATCGAGCGCGATGGTAATGGCCGCCTAATTATTAAGGGCACGGCTAACTCTTCATCACCGCGCCCTCAAACTTAACTATTTTTGTAAGAGGAATATGCCTATGAAATAACTTTCATTTATATGAGCCAAAAGTAGATTGTTCCACAAAAAATCAGTCAATCGCTGATTGGTTGACTGGTTTTTCTTGTAATCAAATTTAAATTATGCAGATTAAACAACACAAATCTGATGTATTGCTTGACAATGACTTTCTGTCATATTTGGTTGTCGCTTATGCCCTCGTCACAGAGGATTTAGCAAAACACACAGGACAACCGGCAATTGTTCACCGAGTGAACTACCTGGATATTGGACAACAAAAGTTTCATCAATTTTCTGATGAGGAATTACACACTTTTTTGAAAGAGAACTACCCAACCTAATTTATCAACAGCATTTACCCATGACTTATCGACAACAGCTTTTTGATTGGATCGTTGTCAAAGAAGCAACGCCATGCAATTGGGTTATTTTATCCCAATTTAGAAAACGCAACGATGCGGATAGCTACTACCAAATGATGAGAAAACTATCCTCAGACCCGATTGAAGTGGTTTTCCGCAACCGCCTCACAGAGTTTGGACTGTAGGTTAATTCAATTGCGATTGCAGTCTGGTTGAAAATTGCGATCGCTCATGAATTTATCTACCCAAACACTTCAAACTTGTACAAGTCAAAAATAACACATTTTCAGCAAATGCAAGTAACAACTATCACTTACCAAAGAGTTCTAAATCTTGGCGATTACAATTCGGCACGACTAGAGAAAACTGCCGTAATACCTGATGAGTATGAAAGTCATGAATATGCAACACAGACACTTATAGAAAGTGTTGAGCGCCAAATTCATGAGGAGCATATACACAACCTACTTGATAAAGAAATCAGAGACAGGAAGAAAGAATTAACGGCCCTCAAGGTAGAGGTTGAGAATTTAAAAAATGAACTCCAAAGACTCGGAAAAATCAAGGATGAGCCAAACCCAGATGATATCCCCGACGGATTTTAGCTGAAATTTTTTAGGCGAACGCCTCCCTACCAAGAACGCGATCGCCACAGATCAATACCAACGTTAGTTTACCAAAATGCACACCATAATCAACACACCATCCGTGTTTAGTTGCAAATTACCAGCCGCTGGTTGGATTAACCTAGCCCAAATCCGCCAAATCCAGTTTGAAGACTTACCCAGCCGCACTGCCGTTGTAACCTGGCAGAACGGAGACAAGCAAACATTCTTCGGTGAAGATATTGCAAGTCTAATCGCTGCTTGGGAAGAAGCAGTCACACTATTAGCTGAACGCCCTGGCAATCACCGATTAAAAAATCGTAGAGCTTTCTCTTAGGTATATCAAAGATGAAAATTAAAACAATCCATGCACACTTTCTAATTTCAATTGGTAGTTACAGCAACGAGCGAATCGGCTTTTCAGTTGAATTAGATGAAACAGAATCTATTGAATCAACTGTAGAAGAGTTACGAGAAAGAGCTAAAAGAATTGTCGGGAAAAAAGCTGAAGACCTTTACGATGAGAGGAATAAAATTTGGCGCGAATGCACTGAATTAGAGAAGAAGCTCAATACATTACGTAAAGAATGGGATGCGACGGCTGAATTTTTAAAAGCCCAAGGTTTAAATCCCGCTGCTCCTTCAATGCCTCAGTTCAGAAATTTGCTTACTGCTGTCACTGTTGAGTCTGAAGTTGTCACGCAAACCGAAGATGAGGAAGACGACAATTATGACGAAGATGATGAGGATTATTAAACGCCTGATGATGGCTAGCTGACACACTAGCCGAAACTCTGGCATTGCTGCCAGAGTCGCGGATTGTGTCCAAAGCAATCAGCAACTTAACTAGAGAAAGTGCGGCGTTCAAATAGAATTGCGCCCCGAATGTGAGGTGTTCTCCTTTTCATGCGCGGCAATTCTCTAATTAATTCCCCGAATGCGTTTACTCCTGAATCGCGCCCCTCAAGTGTGGGGCGTTAGGGTGATTCGTGCGCTATTAAGTTCGGGCTACTCAAAGGATGCCAGTCCTTGAAATCCACCATTTAGCAACGCAGAACCATGACAATAGAATTAACTATTTTGGGTATTGATGTTAGTAAATCAAGCGTAACTTGCCATATTTTAACACAATATCCCAAGGGTGGATTACAAGCATATTGGAATAAAACCAGAAATAAAGCATCAAGTTTATATCCGGCTTTTTACTCCAATCCTGATGCTAAGAAAAAGCAAAAATCAGCTTTTGACTTTGCCGATTATCTAGCAGAAATCAAGCCAGATTATGCCATTCTTGAACCAACCGGAAACCATTATTCAAGACTGTGGGCGTCCATCCTTAATAAGTTAGAAATCAAAATCCTCTGGGTCGGTCACGTCGAACTCAGACGTTACCGAGGTGGTAAAAACCTCCCGAACAAAAGTGACCCTGCTGACGCTTTAGCAATGGCTGCTTACGGTCACGATCCAGATCACCAGCTGGAAACTGGGGAGTTGAATCTAAGATACTTTCTCATGCACCGTCCCGAACCAATCGACGAACTCCGGGATCTGTGCCAGCAGCTTGAACATCTCAACCGCGTTCAATCGCCGATCGTGAATTACGCAAGGCAGCTTCTCGCTTGGCAATTCCCAGAGGTCGCTCACAGCAAGAGCGTTTCCACTGCGGGATTTTTACCCCCTCTGTGGGCATGGTTGGCTAAAAGGCTCGAAATTTCGCCCGCCGGGAAAACCCGGATCGAAAATCGCTATAAAATATCCATTGCCCGCGATTACGGGATTGAAATTGACCCCATTTTGGAACTACACGCCGAATGGATGTGCGATATCTCGCTCTACGAAGGGCGCTTGGAAGCAAGAATCAGCGAAATGTTGTCTGAGTCAGCATTCAAGTCATACATGACTGTATTTGACAAATTCGGTTTTGGGTTGCGAGTGCGATCGCGGCTGCTGACTCGAATTTACCCCTTTGAGTCGTTCCTCGGTGTCAATGGCAGGCCCGTTATTGAGTACGAAGTCCGCGAAGTCAAGAAAACGGAGCGCGATCGCAAAGACGGACAAACCACAGTCCGACGTTTAGCCGGCGATACCAAACGAATTAAACGCAACCGCAGCCGCGACACTTTCAAAATGAGGTTAGGAATGGGTACTGTTCTGGAACAGTCGGGGGATGGACTTGTTGAAAAAGCTAGCGGTTCATCCCTATGCCGGATCAGCCTGTGGCAGTATGTTCTAACTGGCGTAGAAACTGGAAGACTGCCAAGCAATGACCTAACCAAGGAGTTGATTAACTACCGTGACTCACTCAAAGCTAACGTCACTGAACAGGGTGAAAAGCTGCTAGGTGGTAAACACATCCAAGGAAAGCTGATGAGTAAAGTAGTTAACCTACTGTTCCAAGAATTGTGTAAAATAATTCCTCTGTCCTGATGCGATTAGCCCTTCATCTGCATGAAGGGTTTTTAAACCTAAACTTTCAGTTACCCTGAAAAGGAATGCGTACATGGGAAAAGGGAGATTAGAAGCATTCAGCGATGGGGTGATTGCCATCATCATCACCATTATGGTGCTAGAAATCAAAGTGCCGCATGGATTCGATTTAGCCGCATTACGTCCACTGCTCCCGGTATTTCTGAGCTATGTGCTGAGTTTTATCTATATTGGTATCTATTGGAACAATCACCATCATTTACTACAAGCAGTCCGCCACGTTAATGGCCCTATCCTTTGGGCTAATCTGCATCTGCTGTTTTGGTTGTCCCTAATCCCCTTCGTTACTGGCTGGATGGGCGAGAATCACTTTGCCGCCATGCCAGTTGCCCTTTATGGTACGGTGTTGTTGTTGGCTGCGATCGCTTACTTCATCCTTACCCGCACCCTGATTTCTTACCACGGCAAGGATTCGACTCTAGCGATCGCAGTCACTGGAAACTTTAAGGAAAAGATATCGGTGGTATTCTATGCTGTGGCAATTCCACTTGCCTTTGTGAACTCATGGCTTGCCTGTGCATTATACGTTTTAGTTGCGATCATCTGGCTTATCCCTGACCGTCGCATTGAAAAGACTCTCACTTCTTAAACGAATTACGAATTACCTACAAGTGCAATACCTAAACACAAAAAATATCAAAACGGCAAAACCAGTCGCGGCATAAAACACACTACTAATTCCGCCAAAACCAAAAGCATAACCCATCAGTAACGGCCCTAATGTTTGTCCTAATCCATAGAATGTCCCGTTTACCGATATAATTGTCGCCAAATATTCTCTTGGTGCTAAATCTGCTAACAGCGTTTGGATGCTAGGAAAACCAATACCAAGTCCAATCCCAAAAATTGTACTAGGAATTAATAGTAACCAGATGTTTGATACAAAGGGGACTATTAACATCGCTAAAGCATAAAAAACATAAGATGCACTAATTAAACTTGTGGCAGGAAATCTTCTCGCTAATCTACCTAACTGGGAAGCTGTGATCGTAATTGCCACAGAAACACTAGAAAGTAGCAATCCAATAATCGTAGGGGGTGCTTTAAAGGTATCGTTAATTAACTGTGGTAAATATGTGACATAAGCACCATAAAGGAAAACAAAGTTAGCAGCACTGGCAATAAAAATTCCAAATAGCTGACGATTTTTCAGAACTTTTACGGCATTGCTCAAATACTCTTGGAGGTTGCGATCGCCTTTTGGTTCGGGATTCTTAAGTGCAAACAACACCAACAACCCAAGAGGAATAGCTAATATGGGCAGCATGAAAGGATAATACCAGCCCATTGTTGCTAATGCGCCACCGATTATTGGATAACTTGATGTACCGACGCTGCTAATACTGGCATTGTAACCCATTGCTGTAGTCCGTCTATCTCCGGTGTATAAATCGCCAATTAAGGTGATACTCAAAGAAAGCAAAGAAGCAGCACCGATCCCTTGTAGCAAACGCAACCATAGTAATAAATTAAAATCGCGGGCGAAGGCGCAAGCAGTACCAGCTATGCCAAATATAAATAGTGAAGGAACGATAATTCTCTTTCTGCCCAATCTATCGGCAAGAATACCAATAATTGGCCCTAAAATAAGAGATGGTAATGTAAATGCTGTAATCAATAAACCCAAATTTTTCGGGTTAATATTTAAATCTTTAGCTAGCTTAGGAAAAGCCGGAGTCACACTAGAAACTCCGATAACAGCAATTAGTACAACTGCACAAATAATCTGAAAATTTAGCTCTAGATAAACTGGTTTCTGTCGTTCAAATTGGCTGTTATCTTCTGGTGAATGCATGATCCTACCCTGTGTATAAATAATCAAGAACGCGAAGTATCTCTTAAGATGCTTCGCGTTTATGTGCTAAAAAAGAGTGTCTAATTGATTGTCGTCTGAAGCTGCAACTTTTCCCTCAAATGGTTTAAAAGTTTTTTTGCTAGCACTGCAAATCGGACATTCCCAGTTTTCAGGAATTTCTTCAAAAGGTGTACCAGGTACAATTCCCGAATCAGAATCGCCAGCAACCGGATCGGAAATCATGCTGCATTGACAAATTATATTTTTGATTTAGAGATGACTGTGATTCCTTTAAGTGGTCTGAAGTTTTAAAAATGGGTAGTCAGTGTATCCTGTGGCGTCAGAGGCATAAAATGTTTTTGGATCTGGGGTGTTCAAATGTGCGTTAAGTTCTAAGCGTTTTGGTAAGTCAGGATTAGCAAGATATAACTTGCCAAAAGAAACTAAATCTGCATTGCTACTGGTAAGAATACTATCTCCTGTTGGGCGATCATAGCCACCATTGGTAATCAAAGTACCTTGGAATATTTGGCGGAAGTAGGGTGTAACGGGGTTCATGACTTCGCGGTTTGCTAAATCGACTTCGTTCGGTTCCATCAGGTGAAGATAGGCAAGTCCAAAGGGGTTAAGAGCATTGATTGCATAACCAAAAGTTTCTTGAGGGTTGGAGTCATGCATTCCATAAAAAGTGTTACTTGGCGAAAGTTTGATACCAACCCGGTTTGCACCCCAAACGCTAGCGACTGCTTCCACAACTTCTAAGAGGAATCGGCTACGCTTTTCTATTGAACCGCCATACTCATCTGTGCGCTGGTTTGAGCCATCTTGGAGGAATTGGTCGATTAAATAGCCAAATGCACCGTGAAGTTCAATCCCATCAAAACCAGCTGCCAAAGCATTTTCGGCACCTTTGCGGAATTGCTCGACAATCTCGAAAATTTCTGGGGTTTTTAAAGCGCGGGGAGTTTCCAACGATACTTTACCTATGGGTGTGTGGAGTGAGCCAATCCCAGCGATCGCACTAGGGGCAACTGGCAACTCTCCACCAAGTAAAGCTGAGTGAGAAACTCTCCCAGAATGCCAAAGTTGCAAAAAAATTCTGCCCCCTTGTTCATGTACTGCATTAGTTATCAACCGCCATCCTGCCACTTGTTCTTCTGAGTAAATTCCTGGGCAGTTAATGTATCCTAAACTCAGAGGTGAAACCATTGTACATTCAGTAACGATCAGCCCCGCACTAGCGCGTTGGGTGTAGTAAGTTGCCATCAGCGAGTTGGGGATGCTTGCAATTGCCCGCAAACGTGTCATCGGTGCCATTACAATCCGGTTTGGTAAGGTATAAGGGCCAACCTGAACTGGTGTGAAAAGATTGATATTGGAATTCATGGCTTAAATTTCTATTACGGCATTGCACATTACTGGCTGAGGTTTTGAAACCGGGAATATCGCTTTTATCAGGAGAGCTTTTCCTCACGCGATTCCACCGTTGACACGAATATTTTGCCCAGTGATCCATCTGGCTTCGTCGCTAGCGAGAAATGCTACTACATCAGCGATTTCTTGCACATCTCCCAGTTTGCCAAACGCAGCCATTTGGGACAACCTGTCTATCTGTTCTTGTGTTTTGCCTTCTCGAAACAATTCTGTATCGGTGGGGCCAGGAGAAATAACGTTAACTGCGATCGCTTTTGCACCCAATTCTTTAGCTAGTACCCGTGTGATTTGTTCAACAGCACCCTTGGTTGCGACATAGGCACTATAAGTTGGCAGCATCATCGCCGTAGTTGATGAGGAAAAGTTGATAATCCGTCCGCCTTCTGATATATGTTGTACGGCTTGTTGACAAGCAAAAAAAGTGCCTTTGACGTTAATGGCAAAAATCGCGTCGAAATCTTCTTCTGTAACCTCAGTAATTGGTTTATAGAAGGCGATTCCGGCATTATTGACCAAAATATCGACTTTACCAAAGCGCTCAAGTGTTTGCTTAAATAACCGTTCGATGTCGGATACTTTGCTAATATCAGCTTGAATAGCGATCGCCTCTACTCCTAACTTTTCAATTTCTGCAACAACTTCTTGTGCTTTGCCTGCATTACCCGCATAGTTGACGACAATAGATGCGCCGTTACCAGCTAATTTTAGTGCGATCGCTCGTCCAATTCCCCGCGATGCACCAGTAATAATTGCAACTTTTCCGGCTATTGATGCCATAGATTAATCGAGTTTTATTTTGGTTAACTAAAGTGATTATCTGCTCTTACAGTACTGTTCCAAGGTTAAATTTAGCGATCGCTGCTAAAACTGTCGACTTGATTCCAGCTAAAATCCCGCCAGCGAATTTAAGTAACTCTCAGGCGGGAGAAATGAAAATACTTTGCAAAAAGTGAGGATACGTGGCCTATTGGCGACATCTTCACAGCAGATTAAGATTTGCTAGGCTTGACGAATATTGTTGAATATGTTGAGCTAAATTGAATTTCTGAGTATTCTTTGAGCTAAACGCGATGCCTACGACAGTAAACTACGCCCTACCGAACTTGACAGAATTTAAGTGCTGATGACACAGGTATTGTATTGACCATAGTCTTAAACATCTTTTATAAATTGTCTGTCTTCGTTAACCAAAAGCTCATCTGGTCGAGCAAATCTGCATAGATTAATTATCTGAAGAAGGGATTTTCTTGACCTTCCCCTTGAATCAAAAACTGTGGACATATTTCTCCAGATAAGAGTGTTCCATTAAATGTATAAGTAGTGCCCTTGGAATTGATAGCATTACCACTTATCCTCTGATCTGGAACAGAGTCTCGTCTTACTTTACCGCTAAGTGCGATACTTTCTTCTGAAGTTGGATTTGTCACTGCTTGCCAATTTCCCTGATCCCGACCTAGATTTGTACGGCTATAAGTAGCGTCTAGCCCATAAGTAGCGTCTAGCCCAACAAAGCGTAGGCTGCTACCATTGGCGTTAAATTCAAAACAAGCAGTAAAATCATCTCCCTGACTTGCCTTAAAATTAACATTATAACTTTTGCCCTCCACTCCAGCTTGTACTGGCGCAGCCAACAACATTATCTGTCCAAGTAAACAAGTTAAAACTAAACCACACTGAGACTGGATGATTTTCACTGACATAATTGTTTACCTCTGTTACGTAATCAAGTAATTGCTTACTTTTACTCATTGGTGACAGGTTAAGGTCATTAACCATTTGTCAATAAGTAATAGTGATTAAACTTATTCATTAGGGGTCTAAGGGTTTAAGGGTTTAAGGGTGTAAGATGTTAGACGGGGATTGAAACCCCGGACAACACGGTTGCTCCAAGGGGCAGGGCTTTTGACGATGCGGGTGGTTGGCTAGTTTTTCCCCCCCTACATCCCTACACCCCTACACCCGCCCCAACAGGGCTTGGTAAAAATCGAAGTTACAAACGCAAATTTCCAGCCTGTGATGTCTTTGCATAGCGTCTCATAGACAAGACTAGCTACGCCTACAAATATTTAAAAGTATCGTTCATCCTTGCCTTAAAATTTAGTATAAAGCTTAATTAGATACTCGATAGCATAGATAATTCTACAGCGTAATCACTATTGACAAAACGAGTTATATCTTAAAATGTCATGAATGCTAGGAGAAAAGAATGGAAGTGAGTTCAGAGTGTATTGCATAGATAGACACCTAAAGACTACTTTACAAGTTCTCCAACAAAGAGCGATCGCTATAGTAATGTTCTTGGGTGAATAATTGGTAGGAGACAAGATTGAGACTTCTCCCTTGCTCCTCCTCTCTACTTCCCTTAATTAAAATTCTGGAACGATCGCAACACCATCCCTGAGATTGAGCAACCCTGAAATAATAACTTTATCTTCTGGCTGTAATCCTTCAATAACTTGGTAATTATTACCTTTGATCTCGCCTAGCTTGACTCGCCTTTGCCGAGCTACTTGTTGGGATACACCTTGGGGAGATGTCTCTGTTTCAACTACATAAACAAAAGTGTCCCCGCCTACACGAGTCATTGCTGTTGTGGGAATTAAAACTCCGGGGCGCTGATTCCAGAATACTCTAGTCCTCACCAATTGATCTGCACGTAGCTGACCGTTAGTGTTGTCAAAAAGTGCTTTAATCAATATCGTTTGTGTTTCATTGCTGGCATTAGGTGCAATAAAAAATATCCTACTTCTACCAAGTTTTTGACCTTGTGTGTTCATCACCTCTACTAGCATACCCTTACGCAATTGGGGCCCTTGCTGTAGTGGTACAGAGATATTCACTTCTAAAGGTCGATTTTGGGTGATATTAACTAATGGTGTAGAATTATTAACTAAATCACCGACTTTCACAGGGATGTTGCCAACTGTGCCACTAAAGGGAGCGGTAATTTTGTCAGGCTGTGGCTGTTGTGTTTGAGTATTTACATTAGATTGCTGCAAGGATTTTTCAGCCTGCAAAATGGTGGCTCGTTGTGCTTGAATCCTGGAATCTATTGCATCCAGACTAGTCTTAGCATTGGCAAGCCGATTAGCAAACTGATTGCTAGTCTGTCGAGACACGGCTCCTTGTTCGGCTAGGCTAACAAACTTTTCGTAGTTTTGCTGGTACAATTGCACATTCGCAACGTAGGATGGTCGTTCTGTTTCTAAAGATTTGAGTGTGGCACGGGCATTTGCCAGTTGCACTAAAAATGCTTGAGGTACATTATTATTCCTAGCGATCGCTGCCTGTGGCGTAGGATCTACTTGGAGAATTGCCGCTCCTTCAACGATTGGATCTCCCGATTTTACAAGTATCTGGGTAACTTGACCCTGAATCCTCGGCTGGAGCGTGACTGAGCGCAGGGATTTTAGACTAGCAATAAAATCTGAACTTTCCTCAATTATGCCGCTTTGTACTGTTGATATTTTGACTCTTACCCCTTGAGGTTGAGCGTTAGCATTTGAAGGTGCTGAATTTTGCGGAGTGAGTAAACGCCAAACTAGAGTTGCTCCGCCCCATAACAATAGGAGTGCGGCTAAACTCAACCAAAGCCACCGCCGTTTTCCAGAAGGTGGCTCAAATGACGTTTGTGGAGCTTTTTCTCCAAAATCAGTTTGAGGCTCAGGGGATGTCATGGCTTTTGAGGAACTTAAGGAACAAATTAACTAGAATTCAATCAAAATTTCATCTGTTGATCTGGAAATTACTGATTTAGCATGAGGTTTTGTGGCAAATTATGTGTTATTCCATTCAAATATACAGTTTTGATGATTCTGTCTAAATCTACCGAAAGGTGAATCCGCTCTTTAAATTTCTGACTTCAGCTCTATCCTTCAAAAAGTCGGGGAGCATTTTGTTCATAACTCTTGCATAGATTTCTATAGATACATTGACATAATTTTATCGGAATCACTTTTATCTACAGCAGATTTCAAGTTGGTGAGGTACACAAGTTAAATCTGTTACCCAGGTATAAAGCGTATTTTACTCCTGAATCCTGCTGGAAGTATAAATTAATACTAACAAATTGCTTGTTTCAGACATTGAAATTCAAACTACTTACCACAATCAGCTCACCGCGTTGAACTCATATTGTATTAAGTAGTAAGAATAACTGTTAAATATTGATGCAAAATCGGGTAATTTCTTGAATTTGCTTCGGAAAGTTTCAGATTATGTTTTCAACCATTAATAAATTTCAGGAGCAAATCTAGGTGTTGACTTCAACCTTACTCGCTGCTGCAACCACACCTCTGCAATGGAGTCCTACAGTTGGACTGATTATGATTATTGCTAATATCGTTGCCATTGCCTTTGGCAAATCTACCATCAAGTATCCCAACGCAGAACCAAAACTACCCTCAGCCAATTTCTTTGGTAATTTTGGTTTACCAGCCCTTTTAGCAACTACTGCCTTTGGTCATATCTTAGGAGTGGGTACTATCTTAGGGCTGCATAACCTGGGAAGAATTTAGGTTCTTACCCAAGTTAGCCTTTATTTGATGATTCTTTTGTCTCCAGCTTTGAGCCAGAGAGTTAGTTCTCTGGCTCTTTTTTCGCTAAATTGTCCTGAGCGATGCCAGGATACTCTAGTACCGCTGTGCAAAAGTCAAAAGTCAAAAGTCAAAAGAATTGTATTTTCGGCTTTTGCGCCATTTGGAATGGTCTGTTTATTTCTGCCGTGCTGTACTAGTAGTCTGTCAAATTCATTTTGACGGTTAGAAAGACGCGATAAATCGCCGTCTCTACAGGAAATTTATCCGTCAATTAGTTCTTGACAGACTACTAGATATTTTTTGTTCAAAAGTGGTTAAACAAGAAGTATTGGATTTGATTGATGAACCCAAAACCTGGTTAAGTGTGGCTAAAATAGAAATAACTACACAAGCAAAAACCTAATGAATTTAAATAAATTTAGATTTATCGCCAGAAATTTATGAAACACTAAATAATCTGGCGCAACATATTGACATGCTGTTAAAAACGATGCCTACGCACTACTATAAGGGGCAAATATAGCGAAGCTGTCACGAAATGCAAACTAAACGGTTTAGTTTAGCATATAAAGCTTAATATGATTGGCTTTTGAAGTATTGAGTAAACACATTTCTATGTGCTGTTTAGGGACACAGTAAAGGCATTATGGTATTAAATTCATTACTTTAAGCCCGTTTCTTCCCAAGGTTTTTTCAATATATTCCGTAACTATAACTATCAATTCTTGCATATTATTTGAATGAAAGCACTTGATCTACTTTGGTGAATACCTCATCAATATTATCAACTTTTAATAAATGCTTGCTTAATATCAAATGTTTTAATTCAGTTCTAAGTGTTTTTAATGTTTCTAAGTCGTTTATTGTCGAGAAATGTTTGTATGCTTCGTCGATTTGCTCATTGAGCTGAACTTCATCTAGGCAATACACTTCTTTAATGTTTTCGTCTTTATTTATATTTTGCTTAAGACAATATAAATCGAGTAAGTTAGAAACAGTTTCTGTAGAACTCTTAATTACGAAGGTGCTTTTCCCCTTTTGTGTTAATATCTCTTCATCAGCACATGCCCTGGCCTCATTTACTAAAAACCTCACATATTCTTTTTCTGTTAAGATAGTTTGACCAAATACTTCTTTTCTATTGTATCTCCTGATCATTCGAGAAATTCTAGTTGCCCACTCCCCGTAAACATAGATTGTTGCATCATATAATTTATAGTCATCTCCATAGAAGTACACCATTGTACCGTCAATAACATAAAGACTATTTGCTTTCGGGATGAAGAAACTATAAATTCTGTTTGTTTCTAATTCATAATAGAGTTCTTTACTCCCAGGTGCGTGACTAAATGGACATTCTTCACTTAGTTTAGTGAATTTTCTTCTAAACCACTCGACAACTTGCTCTGGTACTAAATATTTTTTATAACCTTCGTCATTTCTGATGTTTTTTGATAGGTCATACCTTGGACAAAACCAACCTGTCTCAGATTTGATACTTTTTAGTGCTAATGATAAATCATCTAGGAAGAACCTTTCTGCATATGTTTTAGAATTTAAATTATCCTTATTAATCCAATAGTCGAAAGGAAGATAAACTAAATCCATTTCTAACAGGTCTGGAGCTGTTTCTGTAAAAATTTTGCAAAATCTAGACTTTCCACTTGCAACAGGTCCTGCAATACCTATCATTAAACTTTTACCTGTTGCCTCTCTATGTTTGTTCAACAGTAGTTTATCAAGTTGAGATAAACCTTCGTTAGTTGTTAGTGGTTTCATAAGACTCCTTTATACTGTTTTACATGAGTTAACATAGGAGTATTTAATAACATGCTATAGCCAAATTGATTCCATTTATGTGAAAGATTCGCATCATTAAACAATAGACCTCCGACGATAATATAATCAGTTAAGTTTTATAGCATATCGAATGTATATATATTCACTCCTCCATCAATGCCAACTTCAATATTTTTATTTAGTAAAGCGAGTTCTTTTTTAACCCGTCTTATTGAATGTATAGCATTTTCGCTCAATGGTAACTTTCTTCCACCAATTTTTATTCCCATGATTAAAACCGTATCTACATGTGATATTACTGAAAGTAATACATTTGTTTCTGCTTCGACATCAAGCGCAATCCCAACGGAGAATTCGTTCTCCTTTAGTTTCCATTCGATTACTTTCCAAGTGCGAGTGGGGATAAGCTGTGATACCTTATATTGTGACAATGATTGAATGTTTTCCATTCGATTACTTTCCAAGCGCGAGTGGGGATCCGCTTGCCTCCGGTCAACTGGAAACATCTCTTGAACGCCCTTCCGGCAATATTATGGTTCCAAACTCTAACTAAACTAAACTATTTAGTTTGCACTTCATGACAGCTTCGCTATATTTACCCCTATAAGTAACTATAGAAACCAAGCAAAAAGGCAAACCTATCTCGGTTGCAGATGATAACCAAAATCCTGAAACTGAAATTATTGGTATCTAAACAGCATGACAGATATAACAGACTTATCAAAAATAATTGCCAGCAAAGGTGACAATCCGCTAATTTTGCCACCTGTAAACTTGCAGTCACAAGAAGACTTAGAACTTGAGCGAAAACTGCGAGAACTCAAGTTTAAACAAGAACTAAGAAAAGATTGGATTTTATTTATTGTCAGGGATGTAATAATTTTTCCTGCCGCCATCCTTTTTATTTTTGCTGTCAGTGGTTATTCTCTATTTATTCAGATTCATGAGTGAGATACAGCAGAATTCTGAATTCTGAATTAAAACACGCTTTATATCTGGGTAACAGACTTAGCTTGTCTACCTCTCCAACTTGAAATCTGCTGTATCTAGCTACGATTTTTAATCGACCACAGAGGCGTAGGGTACAGAGAGAAAAGAGAGATGATAAAGTTCAGAAATAGTTTGGAATTGTTGGAAATTACTTGTCTCTGTGCCTCTGCGGTTATTTAAAAAATCCTACACCAGTAAAATTGCGTAACTAATTTTACAGACGACGAAGCCAACTTGCTACAAGTAGACTCATCTTTATATCCACATAAATTCTGCTGGATATAAGGATTACCGTGATTGGTAAATCTGCAAAAAAGTAAGTATCTGATGGAAATAATCTAAAAATATGGGGCTTTTAATATTTGCTGTTGCTTTAGTTGCCATTGTTGCTGTAATTATCATTAATAGCTACAACGATTTAGTTAAGTATCGCAACCGTTACAAAAATGCTTACTCTCAAATCGATGTTCAATTACAGCGCCGCTATGATTTAATTCCAAACTTGGTGGAAACTGCCAAAGGGTATATGAAACATGAGCGAGAAACCTTAGAAGCAGTTATTGCCGCCCGAAATTCTGCAATTAATGCTAGTAGTCGCGCTGCCCAAAATCCTGGAGATCCCCAAGCGATGCAACAGTTGGGCAATGCTGAAGGGGCGCTGACGGGTGCGTTAAGTCGGTTGATGGTACTTTCAGAATCTTATCCAGAATTGAAAGCCGATCGCGCCATGACTCAGGTAATGGAAGAACTATCTTCCACTGAAAACCGGATTGCTTTTGCACGTCAGGCTTTTAATGACGCGGTGACACTTTACAACACCAAAAGCGAATCTTTCCCTAGCAACCTTGTGGCAAATACATTTAACTTTACTGTTGCAGAATTGCTCCCTGAAGCTACTCCAGAAATAAGAAATGCTCCACGCGTGTCTTTTTAGGTGTCTATGAATTTCTTTGAACATCAGGATCGGGCACGCCAAAATACGCAACAATTAATCGGGTTATTTTCCCTGTCGATCGCAGTCATGATTATGGCAATTTATATTGCCAGTTTATTTCTGTTTCGCATGGCTCCTCGTGTTTGGTGGCATCCAGGGTTATTTCTCTATGTGGCTGGGATTACAATAATTGCGATCGCAGTGGGAAGTTTGTACAAAATTGCCTGTCTCCGGCAGGGCGGAAGCGTAATTGCCCAAGAGTTGGGGGGAAGACTCCTGCTACCAGAAATGGCCGATGAACAAGGGCGACAACTATTAAATATTGTCGAGGAAATGGCGATCGCTTCTGGTATTTCTGTCCCACAAGTTTATCTGCTCGACAGAGAAACCGGCATTAATGCCTTTGCTGCCGGATTTACGCCCAATGATGCTGTAATTGGAGTTACCCGTGGAACTTTGGAATACTTGAGTCGGGATGAGTTACAAGGAGTCATTGGCCACGAATTCAGTCATATTCTCAATGGAGATATGCAGCTAAATTTGCGTTTGGTGGGACTACTGCATGGGATTTTGTTCATTTATTTAACCGGGGAATTACTCTGGCGAATTCGCGGTAGCTTCCGTTTCGGAAAGGAAGACAAGGGTTTACCTATCTGGGCTTTTGGCTTGGCACTAATGGCAATTGGCGGTATCGGATTACTTTGCGGACGCTTGATTAAAGCCGCCGTCTCTCGCCAACGCGAATTTCTCGCTGATGCTTCAGCTGTACAGTTCACTCGCAACCCCAACGGACTTACCGGAGTCTTTCAAAAACTCCAACAGATGGATTCACGGTTAATATCGCCGGGTGCAGAAGCCGCTAGCCACATGTTTTTTGGCAATGCCCTTAACCCTTCTTTCTGGGAAAATATGTTTTCTACCCACCCACCCTTAGCAGAACGTATCCGCCGCGTTGGAGGTTTGAGCGTCAGCAATTTAGCAGCAATGCCATCTCGCAATCAGATGCGTTCTCCTTCTCAGGAATCCCTAACAATGGGTTTTGCTGGTGGTGACAACGCCACGCCAGAACAGGTTGTAAACCAAGTTGGAAGCGTGACACCAGAGCATTTTGCCCATGCTCAAGCGCTGTTATCGCAGTTACCAGAATCCCTGCGTTTGGGTGCGCGGGAGCAACAAAGTGCAATGGCCATCGCTTTGGCGCTAGCGTTAGATACGGAAAATCTCCAAATTCAAGAACGTCAAATTGCTTGGTTACGCGAGGTGCAGCCTGCTGATTTGGTAGACAAAACTCTACAACTAAGTAGCGAAATTAGCCAATTAGATCCCAGAATTCGCTTACCACTTGTGGATTTGGCAGTGCCTATATTGCGCCAAAATTCTGCCAAAGAATGCCAAAGGCTATGCAAATGCGTTCACAGTTTAGTTGTAGCTACCGAAAGTTTATCACTGTGGCATTTTGTGTTGCAGTTAATACTGTGGCATCGTCTTCAACCTTGTATAAATCCCACATCTACTACAACGGTAGAATTCACCTCCATCGAACAGATTTGGCCAGATAGTCTATTAGTATTGTCCGTAATTGCCCGTGTCGGACACTCCCAACCTGATGCGTCTACTGAAGACATCGCCTATGCTTTTCGTTCTGGAGTTTTTCGACTTCCCAAAGCCGGAGAGCAAGAAAAACCAGAAATACCATTAAGTTGTAATTTTACTGAACTAAAGAAAAGTATTGAGCGCCTGCGTCTTGCCACTCCCAAACTCAAACAGGCTATTGTTGATGCTTGCGCCCACACGGTACTATTAGATAACAAAGTTACTCCTTCAGAAGCAGATTTACTCAGAGCGATCGCCATGACGTTAGACTGTCCTATACCCCCATTTTTAAACCCTCAGCCTGGTGTTTCAAAACAGAAACAGTCTTCTCCAAAGCGAAGTTAATGTAACGACTGAGACACGATTATTTATAACTAAACAAATAAAGTCCGCAAAAACGGACTTTTCCATTATTAAATGACCTTTTGCCAGAACAATAACCTGTTGCCTTGTAATTCTATTTACAGGCAATTAATTTGTTTTTTTATCCTGATTATTACATAGCAATTCTCACGAATAATTTAGGATTGCTATAGTATACAGCAGATTTCAAGTTTATGAGGTACACAAACTAAGTATCTTACCCAGGTTTAAAGCGTGTTTTACTTCTAAATTCTGAATTATGCTGTAAATAGTTATCTTGGCAAAAAAGTATCATATTGTACAAAAATTACTGGCATTGCTTATAAGTATTAACTTACCTGAAAAAGTTTAGACAAAATGCCAGCATTCTAGAAATTTGATTGCTATATTAGATTAAATAACTATTCTGGCAAGGGTTTAAAAGCTGTGCGGGATGATTTACAGGGCTTGGAAATTAGTCAGGACGATCTGCAAAAGCTGACTAATCTACCTGTCAACGGGGAACTTTTAATCATTACAAATTCTCTCAAGAGATTAGCATATATATATATACAAAAACTTAAAAGCTCTGAAGGAGCGACTGTAGTTTTTATTGGATTTTCTACATTTATTTTCGTCTATATTTTATTTGATGTAATTATTAAAATATTTGTTACGTGGATAACAATCCCATCTTGGATATTATTAATTTTCTTAGGGCTTTGGGTTGGTGGTCTGACGCAAAGCGCCTTATATTTTATCTGGAGAAGTAGAAGTAAGCTTGTTAAAGCCAATATGACAAAATCTCTGCAAATCCTGTTAAATGAGGTTAATAGATATAATACTGTTATTAGAGTTATAGATATCAATGACCAAATAGAAGAAGCTGGGAATCCAGAAGTGATTATAAAGGAAAGAGAGGATGTAATCGAAGCACTTAAACTCACCAAAGCTGATTTAGTTCGCGCTTTGAAGACAGAAAGGATTTTGAGAGAGAATAAGAATTTTATCTTGAGTAATACAGAACTATTTGTCAACAATTTAGCAACTTTAACAGCTATGCAAGTAACAGAGGAGGCTACTGAGCATGGAAGGTTACTCAATGAAGCATTACAAATTGCATTAGATGTACAATACGAGATGAAAAGATTACAGACTCAACGTTAAGTTAACTCGTAATTCGTAATTAAGTTTTGTATGGGAATTTAGAAAGCACTCGTGAATTCACTTGGTACTCAGTAAGAGTTGGAGAAAGCGTAGATGCTGCTGATAAATCCATAGAGGTTGCTGGGTGGGTTGCCTTCCAATCTACTAGTCAGATATTCTCAATGTCTTTTTTCCATAATCTTTCCCACGGTTGCAATCCCCGGTCTAACATAAAGAATATTCGTAAAGCGATCACTTATCCGCATGGACTGGAAAGAAATTAGAGGAAACTGGGTAATCATTCCCCGAAATCCCATAGGTATCGTTCATTTTTTAGGAGGTGCATTTGTCGCCACTGCACCGCACATCACTTACCGCTGGTTACTCGAACAACTGGCAAGTAAAGGCTATGTTGTAATTGCTACGCCTTTCGTCAATACATTGGATCATACTGCGATCGCAAAATCCGTGCTGTTAAACTTTGACCGCACCCTCGAACGATTGCATGATTCTGGGGCATTACGCAAGCTTTACTTTCCCATCTATGGCGTTGGACACAGTATGGGCTGTAAACTCCACTTGCTGATTGGTAGCCTTTTTAAAGTAGAACGTGCAGGCAATATTTTAATATCCTTCAACAACTACGCCGCTAAAGAAGCTATCCCTCTAGTGGAACAATTCAATTCTACTTTTGCAATCGAGTTTACCCCCTCACCCTTGGAAACTAACAAGCTTGTCCAAGAGCGTTACAATATCCGGCGCAATTTATTAATAAAATTTAGTAATGACAGCATCGACCAATCAGCAGCTTTAACCAAAATCTTACAAGAACGTTTTGATGAGATGGTGACAGCGCAAACGTTACCAGGAAATCATACAACACCTTTAGGTCAAGATATTAAATGGCAAACGGGAACATCTTTCACCCCCTTTGACGCTTTAGGGCAATGGTTCAAGCAAGAAGCATACCGCGACTTAAACCAGTTAAAAAGCAACATTCTTTTATGGCTAAATCCTTTGGGAGCGCCATAATATTTTATGACTGTTAAACAGTCGTAAATTCGATGAGTAAATAGAAATGAGTTATAGTGCTTCTCATTTGAGTCTAATAAAGACCAAACCCTCAACTCCTTACGCCTGTTGCTACAACGTAGGGTACTGTCTGTTTTTAGGAGAGAGGAGTCAAAGTCTATTGCATACATAGACGCGTAACGGCTACTCTACAAGTTCTCCGTTCGCGCTAGCGTCTCCCCTTCGGAGAAGCAGTATCCGGAGGGTACGATAAGCGCTATAGCAGCATCTCTGTATTGATACTACTAGCTTATTAGCTCATATCATATTTTTATTTTCTATTTTGACAAAAAATTATTAATGAGTGTTTTCAACAAATTTATATGTTTCAAATACTAATAATTGATGACGACTATTCAATAAAAATACTCCTGAAAAGGATGTTGGAAAAACAGGGTTATGAAGTAGTTACTGCCAGTAGCGGCGAGGAAGGAATAGAAAAGGCACTAGCTTATCGTCCAGCACTAATTATTTGTGATTGGATCATGCCGGGGTTGAATGGTCTGGAAGTTTGCCACCACATTAAGACAGACCCCAAATTTTCTACCACATTCTTTATTTTATTAACATCCTTAGATTCCGTTGCCGATTGCGTCAAAGGTCTAGACGCTGGTGCTGATGATTTTATCTCTAAACCTATTGAGCATAACGAATTACAAGCGAGGGTAAGAGCAGGATTACGCCTGCATCAGTTGAGTAGAGATTTGCAGGCTCAAAAGTTGCTTCTAGAATCAGAAATGTCAGAAGCAGCAGAATATGTGCGATCGCTGCTACCTCTTTCTATGACTGAACCTTTCAATATAAATTTCCGATTCATTCCTTCACGACAACTCGGCGGTGACTGTTTCGATTACTATTGGCTCGATGATGACTATCTAGCAATTTACTTACTCGATACTGCCGGACATGGACTAAAAGCTACTCTTCCCTCTGTTTCAGTGCTGAATCTGTTGCGTTCCCGTGCGCTCAAAGGTCTTGATTACTATCAACCTAGTGATGTATTGAAGGCTTTAAATGACACTTTTCAGATGAATTATCAAAATGATAAATACTTTACCATTTGGTACGGAGTTTACAACCGAATCAACCGCCAGTTAATTTATGCTAGTGCAGGTCATCCACCAGCAGTTTTAGTAACTGGCATATCTCCAAGAAAGTCTGAAGTTAAACTATTGAAAACCCCTGGTATGCCAGTTGGCATGTTTCCAGAGGCAAAATATGTTGATGAGTTTTGCAATATTGAAAAATTCAGTACCCTTTATATTTTTAGTGATGGTGCTTATGAAATAACTAAATCAGACGGCACACTTTGGAGTTTGGATGCTTTTATTCAGCTACTAGTTAGCTTACAAGATCCTGTTGATAGCCAACTCGATCGCGTACTCAGTTATTTAATAGCTCTCAACTCCAAAGATGCTTTTGATGATGATTTATCTATTTTGCAAATGAAGTTTGATTAATTACGTATTAGAGACTAAAACCTGATTAAATGCATCTTGACTGGGAAAGATTTCAAATACTTTATCCATATTAGTCAGTTCAAATAATATCCTGACTTGCTCATTAATAGAGCAGAGAACAAGCTTGGCATCTGCTGCTCGCAAGGTTTTAAAAGCTAATACTAAAGCTCCTAAACCTGAACTATCCATAAACGTTACATCTTTAAAATCAACTAATACAATTTTCGGACCACTTTCTAGAATATCAGTGATATTTTGTCGAAAGTCTTGTGAGGTTGTGGCGTTCAAATTACCACTGAGCTTAATAACTTTTACTTGTTCTCTCATAATTATGTCACTCTGACTTATGTAAATAATACTCTGATTTCGCTATTATAGAACATTTAAAAATGCTTGTAAAATAAAATTTAAAATTAGATATTGAGTAATCATTGATAATTAATCAGGATAGATAAAGATTAATTATAAAATTTTGAATCTATTTTTTTGTAATTCAAAAAAACCATGAGCTTAATTAAGTATAGTTTTTTTACTAGAAATAGACTAATTATAAATCAACCAGCTAAGTAAGTCGGCATGATAAACAACTGGTATATTTAATTTTGTAAAAATGTTAAAATAACCAATTTATAAGCCGTTCGTTAATTTGATGTTTTATCATGTATTTTGATTTTTTAACGCCGACTTACTTGCATATTATGGATTTAAATATATAATACTTACTTAGATACAAGCTGAAGTTACTGCTTTTCAGATTATTTAACAAAAATTTTTGCAAAACTGAGATTCTCCAATAAATCTGATGAGAATAGCTATCATTAAGTAATTCAAAATTCAAACAGTCTTAGCTACGTCTACGCATAGCTTAACCGAGTCTAGCAGTAGCTTTTTCTCCCTGAGTGCTTATGATAGTAACTAGGATCTACCTTTATTTATGTCCAATTACTTACATAATTGAAAGAATTTACTTCTGAACTACCGCTCTAGAGCTAAAAACTTAGGTTTCAAGAGCGCCAAGCAAGCTAGAACCGACACCAAGGTTTTAAAAGAAGTTTTCCGAAGGCGATCGCCTCTGCTATTTTAGTATTCCCAATATCTGTCATTTTTCGACAGACAATACAAAAAGTAAAGAGTTATGAATTTGTAACTCATAACTTCTCACTCTCTGAAACAGGACTCACTTTCGCTCTGTAAAGCAGCTTCTCACCTTGAAGGTAGCCAGTGTAGCGTATTTTGACCGTTTCTCCAGGTTGTGCAGTTCCCTCCAGCAATTGGTGCAGTTGGGGATCGTAAGGTAATTCTGCTCCCACAGGTGCGATCGCTTCCACTCCCCACGCCTGTAAAAGCTTTTCCAGGGGTTTCTGCACCAACGGTACTATTTTCACTGCTGCTAGCTGGGGATTCTCCTGCGCTTTCTGTGCTGCTGTTGGCCATTGCAATAATAAAGACTCCAGCAGTTGCAAACTCGACTGCTGGAGTTCTTGTAGCAATAATTCTCGCTGTTGTTCTAATTGAAACTGCGAGCGATCGTACTCTTTTCTTAAATCTGTAATTTCTTGTAACAATTCCTGAGTAGGCGCTGTATTCTCTTGTAACAACTCTACGCTTGAAAAAGTTCCGATTAATTCATTCAATGGCATCTGTAGCACTGGTGAAAGCTTAAGCAGCACATCTACCCGCATCTGCTCTAACTTTCCTTGGCGTAAGCGCAAAAGTTGATGCTCTGAGACACCAGCAGCGCGACTCAGCGCCTTAAAACTAGAAATACCTACCTGTTGCATTAAATCTTGCAACTTTTGGGCATTGGGCATTGGGCATTGGGCATTGGGCATTGGGTATGGGCATGGGGCATGGGGCATTGGCGATTAAGTTTTTCTTTGTCCCCTTATACCCTATACCCTATACCCTATTCCCTCTTCCCTATTCTTTATTCTTCCAGTAAACTTCTCAACATCCAAGCTGTCTTTTCGTGTACTTGCATCCGCTGAGTCAATAAATCGGCCGTAGGTTCGTCGTTAACTTCCTCTATCACGGGGAAAATAGACCGTGCAGTTCTGACTACGGCTTCTTGTCCTTCCACAAGTTCCTGAATCATCTCCACAGCTTTAGGAACTCCAGGAGTTTCTGGAATCGAACTCAGTTTGGCATATTCGCTGTAGGTTCCTGGTGCGGGATAGCCAAGCGCTCTAATTCTCTCGGCTATTAAATCAACTGCTAAGGCTAATTCTGTATACTGGGTCTCAAACATCAAATGCAATGTTTGAAACATCGGCCCCGTTACATTCCAATGGAAGTTATGAGTTTTCAAATACAGTGTATAAGTGTCAGCCAACAGGTGAGATAAACCATCGGCAATTTTAGCCCTACTCACCTCGTCAATGCCGATATTTACATTTTTGACTGTTACTTTCGATGACATAATTTTCTCCTAATTAGGTTATATGTAATGGGGGATTGGAAATTGGGCATCGGGAATTAGGGATTGGGCATGGGGCATTGGGTATTGGGCATTGGTTATTAATTATTCTCCCTCATCTCCCCATTCCCCATTCCCCATTCCCCATTCCCCATTCCCAATCCCCATTTTCTATGCCAAGTGCATCTTCAAAACGCTACGGGGTGCTTTACGGACTCTTGCTAAAACGGTTTCTTTGCCTAAACGTTGGCAAGCTTCATACCGATGGCAACCAGAAAAGCCATAATATTGTCCATCTACTTCTAGGACATCAATAGGTTCTTGCTGCCCAATCTCCGCAATCGATTCCATTAAGGCTTGTACTTTATTTGGATCGTTTGTACGGGGCAATGGCCGTTTTATCTGATTTAATGGAATTTCTTGGACTCTAACCATAAAGAGTTTATCCAACTAGTTCTGTTTTTTGTCTCTATATAAATCATAGTCATTATGACTTCGTTTTGCAACTAATATTTAGGGCAAAATTGGTAATGGTATCATTGGAGCATTCATGCGACAAAAAAACCGCGCTACAAAGCAATTGGAAAATCAGCTCCAACGACGCATTAAGGGGCAGAAGACGCTTGAGTACTCGCTATCGCTTCCCTATCAGGTAGCCATGAAATTTTCGTTTTGGCGTTTTCCCCACACTGTGCTGACAACATTTTGTCTATTGGGACTGACTGCTGCATCAGGGCCTGAAAGCAACATCCAGGATATAGAACTGAAAATTGGGATTGTGCAGCGATTTGGCGATCAACCCACAGCCAAGTTGCAACTGGAACCCATAAAAGGCGATCGCTTAAGGTTAAAATTTCAAGCGGGCAATAAGCAGCAAATACTGTTTACTAAGAATCCTGTAAAGCTGGAAACAGTCATGCAACCTTTACCCCAGTCAGCAGTCGAAGAAGTAGTAGTTTTGGGCACATACCGCACTTTTGAAACTGCGGAAGACAGTGCTAATAAATGGCGTTCTCAGGGAATGGAAGTGGAAATAGCCCAGCCAGAACGCTGGCAGGTTTGGGCAAAACGAGATGTTTACAGCACTCCTTTACTGCGACGCTTGTTATTACAAAACATCCAAGCCTCTACCCAAGAAAAAGTATATCTTGATACTAAAGTTTTAAAGCAAGTGCCGCGAGTGAGTTGGGTGGTAGATGGTAATCGCTATAGCCCGAATGACTTGGAAATTAGCACTGATAAAAATTTGATTCGGGTAAATAAAACCGAAAAACAAGAGTTTGCTCGTCTTTATGCAGGTCGAATGAATTTGCAGCCAAATTCTTATGGCACATATACTCTCGTTAACCAAGTACCTTTAGAAACTTATTTGCGTGGGGTTGTACCTTACGAAATAGGCACAGATGCACCAACAGCGGCGCTAGAAGCCCAGGCAATTCTCGCTCGGACTTATGCCTTGAGAAATTTACGCAGGTTTGCCGCAGATAACTATCAGTTGTGTGCTGATACTCACTGCCAAGTTTATTATGGGTTGAAGGGAGCAGCTGCCAAAACAGACCAAGCGATCGCCTCAACCAGGGGTAAAGTACTAACTTATAAAAATGAACTTGTAGACGCCCTGTATTCTTCTACCACTGGTGGCGTCACCGCTTCTTTTAGCGATGTCTGGAATGGCGACGATCGCCCCTATTTGCGTCCTGTACTAGATGCTCCGACTAATTTTTGGGACTTATCTAAGCAGAGTTTAGCAGATGAAAAGAATTTCCAGAAATTTATTAATACGCAACAAGGATTTAATGAAAGCAAGTGGGATATGTTTCGTTGGCATAAGGAAACCCCTTTAAAGGATATTATCAAGGACTTGCAGAAATTTTTACAGGTGAAAAACAGTCCCCATGCCAAATTTAAGACAATTCAGGCTATGGCAGTAGTGGAGCGAAGCCAGAGTGGACGTATCCTTGAACTTGCAGTTAAAACCGATCGCAGCACCTTTATTTTGCACAAAGACGAAGTTCGCAGTGCTTTTGCAGCGCCGATAAGTACGCTTTTTTACATAGAACCCCTGAACAAAGGCAAACCGGAACTCTGGGGATACGCTTTTATTGGTGGTGGATTAGGACATGGAGTCGGCTTGAGTCAAACTGGCGCTCAAAATTTAGCAAAACTAGGTTGGTCAAGTCCAAAAATTCTCCAATTTTACTATCCTGGTACTCAGATTCAAATTCTCAACAAAGAGATTAAGCTTTAAGCTAATTGCCATTGAAGTTGCATCTTGAGCTAGGAATCGGGAGTTAAGAAGAGGCAAAAATAGAGAGGAAACTCCATACTTAAAAAATTAAGCAGGAACACAAGATTTACTGTGTTCCTGCTCAACATAAAATTAGACTTTTTGTCAAAGTCACTTTCAGAGGTACACACGGCATTGCATTGCAAGGGTGTTAACTCTAGATATCTTGCTTCTATTTTGTCAACATTAGTAACTCTTGCAAGAGGTTTATGTTTGAGTCGCTTAACTCTTAGTAAAGGTCTTCTTCTTTGTGAGTTTCGATTGTTACGTCAGAGGTTGGGTAAGCAACACAAGTCAGTACATATCCCTTTTCTATTTGTTCATCATCTAAGAATGACTGATCGCCCTGATCGACAGTACCCTTGGTGATTTTACCTGCACAGGTCGAGCAAGCACCAGCACGGCAAGAGTAGGGCAGGTCAAGACCAGCTTCTTCAGCAGCATCTAGAATATAGACATCATCATCAACGTCAAGTACTTGGTTCAGCCCTTCGGACTCGTTGAGTAGTGTCACTTTATAAGTTGGCATTGAGTAATCCTCTCTTTTGCAAACGGCAGTATAAGTTATCTTAAGGCAAAGGTCACGGCTGTTCTGTGGAATTAGCCGCTGGTTTAAATTTGCTTCAATTCTGATACTACGAGAAAATTTAAACGATGTAACTGGAAATTGAACCCGATTAGTAATGAAATTTAGTTACTTAATCCTGATAAGTTTTATTTATATTATTTTCTACCTTAGTCGGGTTGTAATTAGAAAAAATTATAGTTTACAAAAGGAAATATGAGTAAGGTTAATGCTATCTATATTTTGTTAAGACTTACACAGAAGCTGATTTTTCACAGTATCTAGAAAACCTCTCTCTAAATCTCTCCTAAAAGGAAAGAGACTTGGAATTTTCCCCCTTAGAGTGTCGGGAAGGGGTTTAGGGGTTAAGTTTTCGTGGGCTTTACCAGATGACGTAAAAAGTCAGACGCAGAAGATATCCCCCAACTCCTTTAAAAAGTAGAACTGTTTCATTTTCTAATCTGATTTAGACACGTCCCTTATACATGAAAGAACATAACAGTAGAGACGTAATTTTTCTTTTACCATTTTTTTGTTGACAAAGTTCTTAACTTATGAAAAAACAGTCCTAGTCTCAAAAAGGGGGCTTCTCTTTTGAAGTCTTCCTTTTTGAGCATACGTACTTCTATCTAGCTTCAAATAAAGTCTTATTTGTCCTTGAGGGGGTAGGACGAATGTTGTAGAGTCTAGACTGGTGAACCCCATGAAGAGAGAATCTCACCGCTAGAAGCGTGGGAAGATCAAAAACAGAACTAATGAGGATTATGTATAATTCAGAAGCAGCTTTGGAAAAAGCAAGAGTGCGTGTAGGTTTGGTAGGTACTGGGTATGCGGCAAAGTTCCGGGCTGAGGCATTGCTCCATGATCAGCGATCGCATATAGTCGCAGTTGTTGGTCATACAAGAGAAAAAACCGAAACCTTTGCCAGAGAGTACCAGATTGAAGTCTTGAGTACTTGGCAAGAGCTAATAGAGCGTGAAGATATAGACCTAGTAGCGATCTCCACTATTAATCGAGATCATGGTGCGATCGCTCGTGCAGCGCTTAACAATGGCAAACACGTAATTGTGGAGTATCCCCTTTCGTTGGATGTAGTCGAAGCTGAGGAACTGATTGCCTTAGCCAAAGCACAAAAAAAACTCTTGCACGTGGAACATCTAGAACTTTTGGGTGGTTTGCATCAAGCCTTGAAGCAAAACTTAGCCAAAGTTGGGGAAGTGTTTTATGTTCGCTACAGCACCATCAATCCCCAAAATCCCGCACCTCGTAAATGGACTTATAACTACGAGTTGTTCGGCTTTCCCTTAATTGGTGCCCTGTCTCGCCTACATCGCCTCATCGATTTATTTGGTACAGTATTTACTGTTAACTGTCACCAGCGATATTGGGAAATAGAACCGGAATACTACCAAACCTGTTTATGCACTAGTCAACTCTGCTTTAACAGTGGACTTTTAGCCCAAGTAGTCTATGGCAAAGGCGAAAGCATTTGGCAATCAGAACGCAAGTTTGAAGTTCACGGTGAAAAAGGTGGTTTAATTTTTGATGGCGACACCGGAATATTCGTCCAACCAGGGGAAACAACACCTATAGAGGTTGGCCCTCGCCGGGGTTTGTTCGCCAAAGACACGAGTATGGTTTTAGACCATCTTTTTGACGGGACTCCTTTGTATGTTACCCCAGAGGAGAGCTTGTATACCCTCAAGGTAGCTGATACTGCACAAAGAGCTGCACAGACAGGGTTAACTATGTTTATGAAACATACTTTAGATAAAAGTTAATGAAAACTGAGAAAACTGAACTAATTGTTATTTTATCCCAGAGAGAATTAGACAAAATGCGTCAAGCTGGGCGTTTAGCTGCTAAACTTCTCCAGCATCTGGAACCGTTTGTGAAGCCAGGGATTAGCACTCTTGAACTAAATGATGAAGCCGAACGTTGGACGCAAGCGCATGGAGCAAAAAGCGCACCCCTTGGCTATAAGGGTTATCCTAAGTCGATTTGCACTAGTGTCAATGAGGTAATTTGTCACGGCATTCCCAACGCCAAGCAAATTCTTAAGGAAGGCGACATCATTAATATTGATGTCACGCCGATTGTTGAAGGTTATCACGGCGATACATCCAAGACATTCTTTGTTGGTACTCCTTCTCCAAAAACGAGAAAGCTGGTAGAGGTGACAGAGGAATGTTTGCGTTTGGGTATTGCTGAAGTTAAACCTGGGGCACGCATTGGCGATATTGGTGCAGCCATTCAAGAGTATGCTGAAGGACAAGGCTTTTCTGTAGTGCGAGATTTCGTTGGACACGGCATCAGTAACATTTTCCATACTGCACCGGATGTTCCCCACTATGGCACACGCGGTAAGGGCAAGCGCCTCAGACCAGGGATGGTTTTTACCATTGAGCCAATGATTAACGAAGGTACTTACGAAGTCGAGGTTCTGGGCGATAAATGGACTGCTGTAACGCGCGATCGCAAGCTTTCTGCTCAATGTGAGCATACCTTAGCTGTAAGTGAAGACGGGGTTGAAATCCTCACGCTACCAGAAGGCGAGAATTACTGGGGTGTATGACCGAAAAAGACTCATGATACAAGCCCCTAAATTTATTTATGGAGAAGAAAAAAATGTATTTCGAGACCCGTTGCGCGTTCGCCCTTGGCGTCTCGTAGAGAGAAATACGGCGTCCGTTTACAAGCCCATAAATTTATTTATGGGGATTAAAAATGTTTGACTTTTGACTTTTGACTTTTGACTTCCGCCTTGCGGTACTATCTTCCCAATTTATTAGGAATGCCTTCACAACCACCAGGAATAGTACCTCTAGTTTTTTCGCCACCCCAAGTACAACAGTAGTTACGTGTAGACTCAGACATCCGTTGGACATTGCTGAAATCGGCATTTTCCACCACAGCGCCAGTTTGTTCGCCGGTTTCATAATTTGGTGGTTCAGTGCGACTGCGGGGCGATGCTTTATCTACTACACCATAGAATAGGCGAATCCCATTGATGTCGGCACCATTGAGATTAGCATTATATAAAATTGTGCGGGAGAGGTTGGCTTTTACTAAGTCGCAATCGGCTAGGTTAGCGCGGACAAGATTAGCTTCGCTGAGGTCAGTCCAACGCAAATCAGTACCAGAAAGGTCGGCTGCGGCTAGCATTACGCCTAAATCGATGACGCGCACACCTTCGAGGCGGTCTTCTGCATATCCGCCAGTTCCATCGAGAATGGCTCGACCTAATAGGCGATCGCGTTTTAGGGGTGACAGCAACTTGGAACGTGAGAGAAAGCGGAGAATTTTCGCTTTCCCACTACCATCGACACTACTTAAAATTGCCGCAGTGCGTCCTTCAGCGATCGCTCTTTCTTGGGGCCAATCTTCTAATAATCCTTCTTCATCTAATACCAAGTCTGAAATGCCTTGGAAATAGGAATCAATTGTCTGTTGCTGGGTGATAATATTTTGCTGAACTGTCAGCAGGTTTTGCTGAATTGTCAAGTCTTTGGAAATAACATATTGTCGCCATGCTACGTAAACGGCGATGATGGCGATGAGAATTTGCCCCAAAGCACCAAACCATTCGGCTAGGCTACCAGCAGTTTCCCAGTTAATCTGGCGTCCTAAAAGCAGCAAGCGATCGCCTACACCTGTGAATCTGATCAAGCCGATAATGGCTACTATTAGTCCCAAAAAGGCCACAAACAGGGTGCGTTCTTGGGGTGAAAACCATTCGTCTAAAACTTCTTGCAACCAAGGCAATAATATCGCCAGGGATAACAGCAAAGCCATCAGCGTTCCGATAATGCCAATGATCCAGTTATTGAGGATAATTCCCATGAAGGTGATGGCGATCGCGATTAGAGTAATCAGCAATGCCCTCGGTTTAACTGTGAATTGGTTGGTAATGGGTTGCTTGAAGTCAGAACGGGCTTGTTTGAGAGCAGTTGTATGTTGCGGAGATTGCAAAGATGCGATCGCTGCTAGTGCTTGTTGTGTCGCTAGTACTTCTGAGCTTAGGTTCTTCTCAGTTGCACTACCGTCAAAGTCATCTGGCTGCAAGTCATTTTCGGGGATAGGTTTTGGGGTTGGTAGATTAGAGGAATCGGATTCAATCGTCATGTTTTCTATTTTGCCCCCTCAATCCAGGTTATGCAGCGTTCCTACCGCAGTAAATTCTTAAAAAGCAGGCTGAAGATTATCCTGCTTGTCCTTTTGGCAACTACCACTATTGCCCTGACAGTCATTGCCAGACCTGTTACTCACCTGACTTTAATAGCCTGGAGCGATCGCGATGACCGTCAACCTCTGCTTCCTGGCACAGTTGATGATGCCAGTCACTTGAACCAGACACAGGTGACAATTAAGCAGGTTAAGAGTCAGCCTGGAGTTACTGAGGTAATACTACAGTCTGTACTTAGAGATGCCTTGCGTCAAGGTAAAAAGGTAGCGATCGCAGGTTCACGCCACACTATGGGTGGTCATACTCTGTATGTTAATGGCATCTCCCTGGATATGCTCCACTTCAACCGGATGCAATTCAACCCGGCAACTAAAATCCTGACGGTGCAATCAGGAGCTAAATGGTCTGAGATTATTCCCTATTTAAATGAACGTGGCTATTCTGTCGCCGTCATGCAGTCCAACAACGATTTTTCTGTGGGTGGCACGATGAGTGCCAATGCTCATGGCTGGCAACATAATAGTCCCCCCTTTGCTAGCACAGTCGAACGTTTCCGGTTAATGCTGGCAAGTGGCAAGGTTGTGGAGTGTTCCAGACAGGAAAACCCAGAGTTATTTTCTCTAGTTTTAGGCGGTTACGGACTATTTGGGATCATTCTTGACGTGGACTTGAGAGTAGTACCCAATGAAACATATATAGCTGAACGGTTCGTAATTAAGAGCGACAACTATATTGATACCTATCGACAACGGGTAGATGATGCAGCCACTATTGGTATGGTATACGGTAGACTTTCTGTCGCACCGGAAAGCTTTTTACAAGAAACTATTCTTACCACCTATCACCGAGTTCCAGAAACAACCCCCGCTATTGTCTCTTTAGAAAAACAAGCCGAGTCTGGATTACCTCGGACGGTTTTCCGTGGCAGCATCGGCAGTGACTATGGCAAAAGTTTGCGCTGGCAACTAGAAAAAATCGTTGGAGGAGAAGCCGGAAACCGGGTTTTGAGAAACCAGATTCTCAACCGTTCCTCCACCTTATTTGAGAATCGTCACCAGGCAGAGACTGACATCCTGCATGAGTACTTTATTCCCCCTAAATCTCTGGAAGCGTTTTTAGAGAAGTGTCGCACCATTATTCCCCAGAACGAAGGGGATTTGCTCAATGTCACGGTGCGAAATGTTCACCAGGATAACGACAGTTTTCTCAGATATGCCGATCGGGAAGTTTTTGGATTGGTGATGCTGTTTCATCAGCAACGCACCCCAGAAGCGGAGGCAAAGATGCAGGTAATGACCCAGAAACTGATTGAGGCAGCCCTAGCAGTCGGTGGTAAATACTATCTCCCCTATCGTCTTCATGCCACACCGGAACAATTTCATAGAGCTTATCCACAAGCTACTAAATTTTTCGCCCTCAAGCGCAAGTATGACCCAGATGGGATTTTCCAGAATTATTTTTACCTGAAATACGGCAGTTAGAGGGGCGTATTGATATATGTTGTGGGGTGGGCGTCTCGCCCGCCCTGATTAATAAGCGTGCAAGATGTCCACCCCACAAAATTGGTAATTTATTTGTTGCAAGTCCCAGTCCTTTGCACTCAATTAAGGTGCAAGAGCATTACCGCGAATTAGGCTACCAATGGTTTTGGCAGTAATTTTCAGTTGGGTGATGGGATTAGCTGGGACAACCGTCTTATACAGATAGCTATCGAATGTTAGCCGCTGGACATCGAGGTCATCGCACATTTCCACAAACGCCTCGCGGGTGGCGTCAGAACGATAGAACACGCTTTGCAGAATGTCCAACACCTTGTAAGTGAGTCCGTATCTTTTATCCCAACGCTTCAGGTAAACCTTAAGGTCGCCTTCTGTAGGAATACGACTACCACTGTTAGATGCTTCTACAATTGTTTCGGCACACATCCGCCCAGATTTAGCAGCAAAATAAATACCTTCACCAGAAGACTTGGTAACGTAACCAGCAGCATCTCCCACCAAAGCGATGCGACCGACAACACGACGGGGACGGGGATGTTCAGGAATGGGGTGGGCTTCGACTTTGATGATTTTACCGCCTGCTAACTTCTCGGAAGCACGGGCACGGATACCAGCTTGTAACTGTTTGATGCTGGCTTTATTGATGTGCATTGTACCGGTACCAACAGCTACGTGGTCATATTTGGGGAAAACCCAAGCGTAGAAATCGGTAGAAACGTCATCACCGACATACATTTCGGCGAGGTCGTTATAGTAGGCCATTTTGTCTTCGGGTAAGCGAATTCTCTCTTGGAAAGCGATCGCATAATTGTAATCCCCAGCGTCCATTTCTTTGGCAACGCGGGAATTAGCCCCATCTGCCCCAATAATTAGATCCACTTTCAGAGTTTTGGCAATACCCTGTGATATACCATCTGTGTGGTCAATGTAATGAATGGTATAGGGATCGGTATTGTTTCCTGGTATATCGAGTTTATGAACAGTGGCATTAATTAAATTTGCGCCTACTTTTGCCGCGCGATCGCGCAAAAAGCCATCTAGCACTTCCCGGCGGCACATTCCTATATATTCATCTTCATTTATCAGATTGATATCAACCTCACGATTGGAAGGTGAAATCATTTTCATCTTCCGAACCCGGCGATCGATAATCTCTGGTGGTAAGTCAAATTCACTCACCATACATAGGGGAATTGCGCCCCCACAAGGCTTTGCATTGTCTAGCTTCCGCTCAAACAGGTAGGTTTCAATCCCAGAGGCTGCCAGTGTTTCTGCGGCAGATGAACCAGCAGGGCCTGACCCAATAACAGCAACCCGTAGTGTCAAAGGTCTTTCTCCCAATCTTCACATTTACCGAGAGCATACTACCACGGTCTTTCTGATGATTTGGCGCTTTACCTTCAGGTTTCTGCACAAATGCAATATTCCTTAATGTTTCGATACGAATTGGGATTGGGAAGAATGAAGAATATTGGCTAGTCCGCTATGCCCCATACCCCATTCCCAGTTCTAAAATATGCAGATTTCCTTGTTCGATTCTTTTACTAGACAAGTTAGTACCACCGTAATTACTGGGTATCAAAAGCACATTTCCCCGCACAAAGGTTTTGCTTGTGCCCACAGAATACTATATGGCGGCGAATCTTGCTCTCAATACATCAAGCAGGTAGTTGCCAAGGAAGGGTTAAAAGCAGCTTTTATTAATTCACGTGAACGATTTCAAGCTTGCAAGCAAGCTAACCAAATTTTGCGAATGCATAGCGATAACTCAGAAGAATCCATAGAGGAGGAAGCGGACACGCAGCAATCACAACAAGCACCTGGTAAAGTTGCTCAAAAATCCTCATTTATTAGTAGCGACAATACTGACTGTTTTGATTGTGCCGATTTGGGCTGCAATTGTGCCGAGATGGTTAGCATGACTCCTGATTGTGCTTCCCTCGATTGCAGTGGTGCTGACTGTAGCTTCCTTGATTGCAGTGGTACTGACTGTAGCTTCCTTGATTGCGGCAGTTGCGCTAGCTAAATCTTCTTCATCCATAAATAACAATGTATGGTATATGTAAGACACAGTAATCCTACCAAGGATCTGTAGATTTAGTTGCAGAGGTATAGAGGCAGTGGGTATAGTAGTTGAGAACGTCTCCAAACAATTCGGGAGTTTCAAGGCAGTCGATCAAGTCAGCCTGGAAATTAAGAGTGGTTCGTTAGTTGCGTTGCTAGGGCCTTCGGGATCGGGTAAATCAACGCTATTACGGTTAATTTCAGGTTTAGAAATGCCAGATAGCGGCAAAATCCTGCTTACCGGTAAGGACGCTACATACCAAAGTGTGCAACAGCGAAATATTGGCTTTGTGTTTCAACACTATGCCCTATTCAAGCATCTGACTGTCAAACAAAATATTGCTTTTGGCTTAGAAATTCGTAAGGCACAGCCAAAGAAGATTAAGGGGCGGGTAGAACAGTTACTGGAATTGGTGCAATTGAGTGGATTAGGCGATCGCTATCCATCACAACTTTCTGGTGGTCAAAGACAACGGGTAGCTTTAGCCAGGGCATTGGCAGTAGAACCGGAAGTTTTACTACTAGATGAACCCTTTGGCGCACTTGATGCTAAAGTTCGCAAAGACTTACGGGCATGGTTACGCCGCCTCCATGATGAGGTTCATGTTACCACGGTTTTTGTCACTCACGACCAAGAAGAAGCAATGGAAGTCTCCGATAAGGTTGTGGTGATGAATAAAGGACGTGTGGAACAGGTGGGGACACCATCTGAAATTTACGATAATCCTGCCACCGCATTTGTAATGAGCTTCATCGGCCCGGTGAATGTATTACCCAGCACCTCAAAGATTTTTCAAAGCAGCGGGTTTGATGCGCCACACCCACAAGTCTTTTTGCGTCCGCAAGATGTGATTTTAGAAAAGGTTGCCAACGGTACCACTACACCTGCAACAGTGAGCCGATTGATACATTTGGGTTGGGAAATTCAGGTAGAATTAACTTTCGATGACGGGCAAGTAGTGATGGCACATTTAACACGCGATCGCTTTAATGACTTAGAGTTAGAACCAAAACAGCGAGTGTATGTGAAGCCAAAGGATGCAAAGTCTTTCCCAGTGTCTTATTCAATTTGAAGGGGGCAGGGGGCAGGAGGCAGGAGGCAGGAGGTGATATTAGCTATCCTAAATCATTTGTGAACAATGAGATCCCCGACTTCTTAGAGAAGTTGGGGATCTTGTTATTGCGATTTTTACCAATCAGATAGGATTGCTATGTGTCTGAAATAATTAGCTACCCTTGGTTACACTATCTCCAGGACCGGCGGTGACAATCACCAGATTTTCTGGCTTAATTAAATCTTCAATTGCCTGTTGCATATCAGTCATAGTGACTGCTTGAATCCGCTGAGGAAACTCTCGGATCTCTGACCGTGAAAGCCCTAAAACAGCATTGTCCAAAATAATACCTGATACATTACTAGGATTAGCTAAATCCACGGGGTAGCTATTGGTAATTGAGCGTTTTGCTGTGTTGAATTCAGCCTCAGTTACTCCTTGCTCGCGTAACTGTTTTAGTAGAGCGAGAGTACTGGCGATCGCTTTTTGGGCATCTCCAGGAGCAGTTTGCATTTGAATCAAGAACGGGCCAGGATTGATTCCGGCGGCAAAAGCACTATATATACCGTAGGTTAAACCTTGGCGATCGCGCACTTCTGTACCCAGACGGCTTGCTAAGGTATCACCACCCAAAATTTGATTTAGCACCAGTGCCGCATAATAACGCGGATCTTTCCGAGAGATGCCATTGTAGCCGATGTATGTGACAGCCTCAGCTTTACCGGGAATTACTTTATTTAGTTGTGTCAAAGTTTGCGGTAATGGTACGGTTTGTATTTTGAGAACAGGTGGCTTACCTGTAGCTTGCCATTTACCAAACACCTCATTTAGCAAAGCTTTTACCTTAACTGAATCAAAGTCTCCAACTATTGCGATCGTTGTGGTATCCGGTCGGTAGTGTGTCTGGTAGAAACCAAGCAAATCATTACGAGTAATAGTCTTTAAACTCTCGGCTGTGGGAAAACTGTGGAATGGATGATTTTCAGGGTAAATTGCCTGTTGGAATACTTGCTTTCCCAAACCTCTAGGGTCATCTAGCTGGACTTTCAGGCTTGTCAGTGCCCTTTGGCGACTCAGTTCCAACTGATCGGCTGGGAAAGTGGCGTTTTCTAACACATCTGCCAGAGTTTGAATCAATGTTGGCAGATTTGCTGAAAGTCCCTCACCACTGACGTTAGTTCCCTCGCGGCTAGTACTGAAGCTCAAACCGGCTCCCAGGTCTTCTAAAGTTTTTGCTAGGGTCAGAGCATTTTTAGTCTGCGTCCCATTCATTAAGTTATTTGCAGTTAGATTCGCTAATCCAGCTTTTTGATTGCCGTCAAATTCAGTACCAGCGTCAATTTGTCCACTCAGGTTAATGGTGGGAAGGTTGCGATCGCTTAACAACAAAACCTTCAAACCATTCTTTAAGGTAAACTCTTCTGGTAGTGATTGTTTATTAGAATCTGTCTCTGATGTAGCAGGTGGCAAATATTTTGCTAGTTCTGCTGGATCTACAGGCTTTCCAGGGCTGAAATTTTCCACCGTGCGACTAGAACCAGCGTTAGAACTCCCTGGTTTACCATCTGGTTGAGTCGGCTCAAAGAAGCCGATGGTTTGTTGAGCCGGATTGAGGTAAGTTTTCGCTGCTTTCTGGACTTGAGCAGGGGTAACTTTAGCGATCGCAGCTAGATACTTTTCAATAAAATGATAATCCCCTGCGATCGTTTGGTTATATCCCAGTTGATTAGCCTGACTAGTGATATCTTGGTTTCCCAAAATATATGAGGCTTGCAGTTGCGTCTTCGCTCGGTTCAATTCTTCTGAAGTAACAGGCTTCTCTTGCAATTTTGCTAAAGATTCCTGAAGTACCTGGGCAATTTTACCCAACTCTTGACCAGGAGCCGCTGTAGCATTAATTTCATACCAACCCGGTTCGATCAGTTCAGCAGCACCGCCACTCACTGAACTCGCGAGTCCAGATTCTACCAAAGCCTGATAAAGCCGAGAACTACGTCCACCTGTGAGAATAGCATCCATCAAATCAATTGCCGGAACATCAGGATGTTTGATATCTGGCAGAGGATACACTGCTTGCAATAGTGCTGCACTTCCAGGTTGCTTGAGGACAATCGGCGCTTTTTTCGCAACAGGGGTAGATGGGGAAGCGTCAGCGATAGAATTAGATGCTAAGAAACGATCAAGTGCTCTGGTTGCATTATCAACTGCTTCATTCTGTAACGTCTGGTTTTTTGCTCGTTGCGATAACTTACCAAAAGTTTCTTTCACAACTTTGAGTGCAGGTTCTGTGGCAAAATCCCCGGTAATCACCAACGTGGCATTTTCTGGGCTGTAGTAGGTTTGGTAATAATTCCCTACCTGCTCCACCGTGAATTTCTCGACATCGGCTTTTGTGCCTCCCACAGATAAACCATAGGCTCGATTGGGGAAAGCAGCTCGCATCACTGCCCGACTCAGACGATAACCTGGTGAATTTTCGTATCCCTGTAACTCGGAGATCACCACCCGCTTTTCACTGGTGAGTTGTTCAGGCCCAATTAAGGAGTTTTCCATGCGATCGGCTTCCAGTGTCAGCAGTGCTTCCAATTTGTCTCGCTGCACTGTGCCAAAGTAAGCTGTTTCGTCATAACTAGTAAAAGCATTGAACTGGCTACCCAAGGCACTAAATAACCGTCCAAACTGTACTGGACGGTCATTTGTGCCTTTGAACATCAAATGTTCTAGCTGGTGAGAAATACCATTCTCTCCCTTAACCTCGTTGCGTGAGCCAACTTTATACCAAACTTGCACACTCACCACTGGAGCAGTATGAACTTCTTTGGTTAATACCGTTAAGCCGTTGTCCAATAAGGTTTTTTGCACGCCTTGGGTGAACGAGAGAGCAGAGACAGGTGTGATTGCTGTTGGTGTTGCAGCATTAGTGAAATTACCTGACAAAGGCACGATAGTTAAAAGAAGGCTGAGGAAAAATCCTAGAAGCATGTATGATCGCCGTTTCATAAGCAATACAAAATTTCCAAGCTTAAAATAATACCCCAAAGGGTGTTTCAAAATCTAAATCTAACTCAAGTTGCTAGTTATGGAGGGAATAAGACAAAAATGAAATCAAATCCCCTCAAAATAAATGTGGCAGGAGATGATGTGTAAACTTATTGCTGCACTACTTTTTTGCCCGTAGCATATCTGGGTACATTTGTTAAAACTACCCAAGGGTTATCAGGTTTGCAGATCAAACTTTTACAGAATATTAGAAATTATTGCAAATAGATTAACAAGCATTGCAATGTTTTCCATTTTACACGATTGTAGTAATATCTACTTTTAAAATTGATTTGATACCTGTTGTCATCCCATTCGGGTAAGTATCTCTGTCAAACTAGCAAAAACTTTTTTAGATATGCAAACAAGAAACTTAATTGGATCGTTCACATTAGGTATGCTGTTAACAGCAATACCTGTATTATCAGTTAATGCCTCAGAAGTAGTACCAAACTTATACCAGTTTCAAGGTAAGAATGTCAGCATTAGTTACTCAACGACAAGCTTTATTGGCAAGCCCCTTTTTACCTATAAAGATAAGCAACAGACATTAAACTTTCAAGGTACTGAGCAGATCCGTAGTGTAGAAACAGAAATTGGTACACTAGTAACTGTAACTATCCGTAAGACAGTAGATACTGGCAATACCGTATTTACTTTGATCTTACCCCGTGTAAACCTTGGAAAAAGCAAATCAGCCGTAGTAGAAACTAAGGGAATCACAACAACAAACCTCTTTTCTGTGATTCCTAAATTCAACCAGGGGCAAAGACAAACTTATACGACAATCCATTTGACTGGTACAGCCCAAGCTGTCGCGTTTTAACTACATAAGAAGGATAAAGATATTAAACTTTTTGCTTAGATGGAGCAAAGCATTAAGGGTGAAAGTAAATAATTGTTTACCTTCACCCTTTGCCAAGGTTAATATCGTGTCATTTATGAAATAGATAATAATTTAAATCAAGTAACGATTATTTTAATTCAGCATCGAAGTAGAGTTTATGAATAAATTTAAGATATATATAGGAATCCTACTTGAATCTTGCTCAGTATACTGAGAAGTCAAGCTTTGTATGTCAAGCTTCTAGGCAGCTTGATTGTTCAAAAATCAAATAGGAGTCCTATATTAAAAATAGGTAATTTAGGCGATGCCTACGGCGGTAAACTACGCTCTCTCCCCTCTTCTCTACAATTACCGTTTAATTTGTTTAGGAAACTTAGGAATTAACAAAGATTGCTCTAATTCACCTTGCTCATTATAGAATTTAATTTGACCGAGACAATTTTGGATTTACGATGTTTGGATTTTGGATTAAATCTAAATCTAGAATCCAATCATACGTTTCAAGCCTCTCCGTTTACGGAGAAAAAACAAAAAAGTTCAATATTTAAGCCTCTTCTTTACAAGGAGAGGTTAATCCAAAATCGTAAATCCAAAATCTAAAATTGAATGACCTTGTTCATTACATAACCATACTTCAATAGCTTGAGCTTCTAAATATAAATTTCTTTTAAATTCTATTTCTTCCAAAGTGTTACCAGTTGATTTGACTTCTACACAAATCTCTGGTGCAATAGACGCTGATACTTCATCTTCAATTTGAGAAAATCATTCTTCTGAACACCAGACAATATCAGCAACTTTCACACCGTCTGATGTGTTGATAGCACATTCTGGCATTACTTCTCCTGTATTCAATAAAGATTCCAATAAACGTTGAATTCTTCCTTGATAAAAAGAATGTTTAATTTTGACTGGACTCATGACGATTTGACCCCATTTATTTAATTCAATTTTGAAGGGTAAATCTTGTAATTGTTTGTGTTCGCAAACTTATTCCCATCTCATAGTTAATATCTGCCTAGAGTGATTGATTGAATTTTAACTCATCTATCAATATTAAGACTCACCCTCTGATTGCAGAGAAGGAGAGTAGAAGCAAACTCAGTCGTACTATTCTATGGGCAGAATACAATAAATAATATCAATATCTGGTTACACTCATTGCTATGGAACACGAAGCCTTAACAATCTGTTTTCCGCCTGACTTGCTTGCAAAAGCCAGGAAACTCAAGGAAGGCAGTGAATCATTTAATGATTTAATAGTTAAGGCTTTAGAACGGGAGATGCGACACCGCCGGGGATGGGCTGCCGATCGCACAAAGGCTGAAAACCTCTTTGTTGGTGGCGGCGAGATCGGTGCATTGTTGAGATCGCACGATTGGTCGCAAACGCCGCTAGGGGCCGTCGAAACCTGGTCGGACAACCTAAAAACGGCTGTGCAGCTCCTGTTAACAGAACTAGATCAAGCCCAGCAGCTAGAATCCGATCTGCTGCTAGGGCGCACATCAACATATGCCTTGCCTCAAGCTGTCCAAGCCGATGCGTTTCGAGTCAAGCTCACCAATGCGCTACGCCCGCTGAGTGATGCTAATGAAATTCAGGCGATCGCTGCCCTCATTCTGGGTGAGTCTCTAGGCGCAAGCCGCGTCATTTACATTGAAGTGTCACCGAACGGCAAGGAGGCCATCGTTCACAAGAACTACACAAACGGTGTTGCCGAACTGAACGGGCTGTACCATCTGGAAGACTTCGGACGCAACCTGGTGGACGACCATCGAGCGGGGCAAACGGCGATCGTTCCTGATGTGGCAAACTACTCTAAATACACAGCCAGCCAGAAGGCAATGTATCAAACGATTGATATTGCCGCACATATTGATGTGCCGCTGATCAAGAACGATCAATTTGTCGCCTTGCTGGCGGTGCATCAGGCAAACCCTCGCCCGTGGACGGAAGACGAGGTGAAACGAGTCGAGGAAACAGCAGAACAGACGTGGGCAGCTGTCGAGCGTGCCCGTGCTGAAACAGCATTAGGCGAGAGCCGCACCGAACTCAAACGGCAACTGCGGAAGTTCGACGCGCTCGTCGCTGCAATTCCCGATTTTATTTACACCTTTGATTTGGCGGGACGGTTCACGTATGTCAGCCCGGCGTTGCTCAATCTTTGGCAGAAAACTTCGGATAAAGCTTTGGGAAAAAACTTTTTTGAGCTGGATTATCCAACGGATTTAGCGACCCGACTTCAGCAGCAGATTCAACAGGTGATCGCCACGCGCCAGCCGCTCAAGGACGAAACGCCCTACACTAGCGCCATCGGCACGCGCGCCTATGAATACATTTTCGTGCCACTTTTGGGCATAAACGGCGCAGTAGATGCAGTCGCAGGCGTGACGCGGGACATCACCGATCGCAAACAAGTAGAGCAAGCTTTGCGCCAAAGCGAGAAGCAGGCTCGAAATATTCTGGAGAGCATCGCTGAAGCCTTCTTTGCACTGGATGAGAACTGGCAGTTTACCTATATGAATCCATCTGCCGAAACACTACTCGATCGCACTCCAGGCGATTTAGTTGGCAAGAATTTGTGGTCAGAGTATCCAGGACTGATTGACAATGAGTTGGCGCAGGTCTACTGGAGCACCATGCGCGATCGTGTGGCTGCGTCAATGACCGCGTTTTACCCGGATCACGATCGCTGGTACGAAGTTCGCACCTACCCCGCCCCAAACGGCATCACCGTTTATTTCAGGAATGTTACCGAGCAGATTCAAACTGCCGCAACCCTGCGTCAATCCGAAGAACGCTACCGGACGCTGTTTGAGTCGATTGACGAAGGCTTCTGCATTATTGAAGTGCTATTTGACGAAAATGATACACCGAGTGCCTCCGGCAGTACGCTTCGCGCCAGCGACTACCGCTTCTTAGAGATCAATCCCACCTTTGAGCAACAAACGGGACTTCGACAAGCAGTCGGGAAAACGGCGCGTCAGTTAGTTCCAGATTTAGAAGACCATTGGATTCAGATTTACGGTCAAGTTGCTCTAACGGGTGAACCTGCTCGCTTTGAAAATGGCTCTCTGGCAATGAACCGATGGTTCGATGTCTATGCCTGTCGCATGGGTGAAGCCCAAGCGCGAAAAGTTGCCATTGTCTTCAAAGATATTAGCGATCGCAAACTCTCAGAAGAACTTTCGCGGCGAACCGCCGAATTTAATGCTTTCCGCGTCTCTCTCACCGACGCACTCCGCCCACTTGCCGACCCAGTAGAGATTCAGGCTACGGCCAGCCGTGTTCTTGGCGAGTATCTCGGCGCGAACCGTGTGGTGTACTTCGAGGTTCGCGGCGCTGATTACGTCGTTGAGCGTGATTATGTTAACGGAGCCGAAGCACTCGCTGGCAACTACCCGGTTGATTCGTTCGGGCCGAAGCTACTCGCAGCCTACCGCACTGGTCGCGCCGTGTCCGCGTCTGATGTGGAAGCCGATCCCAACCTGTCCCCAGATCAGCGAGCAGCCTATGCCGCGATCCAGATCGGTGCTTACATCGGTATACCCCTAGTCAAGAGGGGCGAATTTGTAGCTGGGCTGGCAGTTCATACATCCGGGTCGCGAGCTTGGACACCAGATGAGATATTCTTGGCGGAAGAAGTAGCCGAGCGCACTTGGGCGGCAGTCGAACGCGCCCGCGCTGAAGCAGCCTTGCGCGAATCGGAGGAGAAATACCGCACGCTGTTCGATTCGATTGACGAAGGTTTTTGTCTGGTCGAAGTTTTATTCGACGATGCCGGAAAGGCAGTTGACTACCGCTTTCTTGAAACCAATCCGGCGTTCTTGAACATCACCGCGCTCGAAAACGCAATTGGCAAAACCATCCGCGAGTTGGTGCCAGACATTGAGCCGCACTGGGCAGAAACTCTCGGAAAAGTCGTCAAAACAAGACAGCCAGAACGGTGGGTCAACAGTTCCGAAGCGATGGGGTTCTGGTTCGATTTGTACGCTTTCCCGGTGGACGAGCCGGAAGAGCATAAAGTCGCGATTATTTTCAGCAACATCACTCAGCGCAAACAAGCCGAACGACAAGTGGAGTTTTTGACCGAGTTAAGCCGAAGACTCGGCACGGTGACGGATGCAGTGGAAATCAACCGCATCGTCACGCGCGAAGTCGGAACGTTTTTGAACGGGCATCGCTGCTATTATCTTGATGTCACGCCGGACGGCAGCCAGGTAACGGTTCTACCCGATTGGCGGCTCGACGGATCGGATCTTGCCGGAACTTATGACCTTTCCCTTTTCGGCGCGAAGGAATGGTGGGAAACGGCGGCACGTTTACCGTTCGGGATTGACGACGTGAACGTGCATCCGTGGACAAAGGATTTCGCCGACAATTACACGCTGATCAATATGCAATCCTACGTCATCGCACCGTTTGTCCGTGAAGGGCGTTGGGTAGCTTCGATCGGAGTCAGTTCCAACAAGCCGCGCCATTGGAAGGCGGATGAGATGTTGTTGCTGGAAAACGTTGCAGCGCGTGTCGCTCCGCTGATCGAACGCGCCCGCACCGAAGCAGCACTGCGCGACAGTGAAAACCGCTTCCGCATGGCGATCGAAGCTGCCCAATTAGGCACCTGGGACTGGAATCTCATTACCAACCAATTGATTTGGGATGAGGGTTGCAAAGCCATGTTTGGCTTACCACCAGAAGCCGAGAGCAGCATTGAGGTCTTTTTTGCCGGACTGCACCCTGACGATCGCGAACGACTAGAACAGGTGCTGCAATGGACTTTGAATCCAAAAAGCAGCGGCAAGTATGACGTAGAATATCGCACGATCGGGATTCAGGATAAGGTTGAACGGTGGATTGCCGCAAGAGGACAGGCTTACTTTGATGCTGCCGACAATCCACAACGCTTTGTCGGCACTGTACTCAATATCACTGAGCAAAAACGCATTCAGGCAGAACGAGAACAACTCTTTGCCCGTGAACAAGCTGCAAGAGAAGCAGCCGATCGCGCCAACCGGATTAAAGATGAGTTTTTGGCAGTGCTGTCCCATGAATTGCGATCGCCTCTCAACCCGATCTTGGGCTGGACGCACTTACTACAAAACGGCAAACTGAGCGAAGCTCGTAGAGCTGAAGCCTTGAAAACTATCGAGCGCAATGCCAATCTACAGACGCGACTAATCGAAGACTTGCTCGACATCTCCCGCATCATGCAGGGTAAACTCAACTTAACAGCGGCTTTGGTCAGTTTGACCTTTGTGATTTCTGCCGCCGTTGAAACGGTGCGTTTGGCAGCAGAAGCAAAAAATATTGCGATCGCTCTCGATCTTGACTCTGAGATCGCTCCGATTTCTGGTGATGCAGCCCGCTTGCAACAAGTGATGTGGAATTTGCTTACCAATGCAGTTAAGTTCACACCCAACAATGGACAAGTGACCGTTGAACTGCGGCAACTCGACGGGCTAGCTCAGATTCGGGTAATCGATACTGGCAAGGGCATCAATTCACAGTTTTTGCCCCATATATTTGAGTATTTTCGCCAAGAAGACGGCTCAACGACACGCAAATTTGGCGGCTTGGGATTGGGGCTAGCGATCGTGCGACAAATTGTAGAAATGCACGGGGGGACGGTGACAGCAGAAAGTCAGGGTGAGAATCAAGGCGCAACCTTCATCATCCAATTACCTGTCATGCAGCAGGCAACATTGATTCCATCTGAGCAAATAATACACACACAGACAGAAGCAGAAGTGCCTTTAGACGGCGTTCAAATTTTGCTGGTGGATGACGATACCGATACCCGCGAATTTCAGGCATTTGTGCTGTCACAAAGCGGTGCAAATGTGACAGCTGTCGCTTCTGCCTTAGAAGCTTTGCAAGCTCTAGAGCAGTTCACTCCTGACGTCCTAGTGAGTGACATCGGTATGGCTGAGATGGACGGCTATATGCTGATGCAGCAGATTCGATCTCGCCCACCGAATCAAGGAGGAAGCATTCGGGCGATCGCACTAACCGCTTATGCCGCAGAAATTGACCAACAAAGAGCGCTTCAGGTAGGATTTCAAACTCACATTACAAAACCTGTAGAGCCAGAAAAGTTAGTCAGGGCGATAGTTAGTTTAGTCTCGTAGGGTAGGCAATGCCCACCCGACAAAGTTACTAAAATTTCACATCTAAAGCACGTACCAAAAAAGCCCATTTGTCTGCGGCTTCTTCGATAATTTTAGCCGTGGGTTTACCTGCGCCATGTCCTGCTTTAGTCTCAATTCTAATTAGCGTTGGCGCATCGCCTGCGTGAGCCTCTTGCAAAGCAGCGGCAAATTTGAAACTATGAGCAGGGACAACGCGATCGTCATGATCGGCTGTGGTAATTAAGGTTGCTGGGTAAGCTGTGTTTGGTGTGATGTTGTGTAATGGTGAATAAGCATACAGGGCTGGAAACTCTTCTGGATTATCCGCAGAACCATATTCGGAAGTCCAAGCCCAACCGATGGTAAATTTGTGGAACCGCAACATATCCATGACGCCGACTGCTGGTAAAGCTGCACCAAACAAATCGGGACGTTGCGTTATGCAAGCACCCACTAATAAACCGCCGTTACTACCACCTGCGATCGCTAGCTTCTCAGTCTTAGTATACTTGTTAGCAATCAACCACTCAGCAGCTCCAATAAAGTCATCAAAGACATTCTGCTTTTTATCTTTTATTCCTGCTTGATGCCATTCTTCGCCGTATTCTCCACCGCCGCGGATATTAGGCATAGCATAGACACCACCCATCTCCATCCACACCAAAAGACTCACAGAAAAGCCAGGTGTCATTGAAGCATTAAAACCACCATAAGCATAGAGATAACTGGGGTTATTTCCATCTAATTTAATGCCCTTTTTGTGCGTAATAAACATTGGTACTCTAGTACCATCTTTGCTGTGATAAAAGACTTGTTTTGTCTCGTACTCATCAGGATTAAAATCTACCTGTGGTTGACGAAAAATCTCACTTTTTCCTGTCACCATGTTGTAGCGATAAATAGTGCCTGGTATGGTAAAGCTGGTAAAACTATAGAAAGTTTCAGTATCATAACGCTTACCACCAAAGCCTCCGGCTGAACCGAGTCCGGGTAGTTCTACCTCTCGAATAAACACACCTTTGAGGTCAAAAATTTTGATTTGACTGTGAGCATCTTTGAGGTAATCAGCAACGAACTGATTATTAAGTATACCGACACTTTCCAAAGTTTCCGCAGATTGGGGAATAATTTCTTGCCAATTTTCTGATGCAGGGTTTTTCGTGTCAATTGCAATAACTCTTCCCCGTGGTGCATTTAAATCTGTACGAAAATAAAAGACGCTATCATCATTGTCGATAAAGCTATAATCTGCCTCAAATTGGTTAATTAGTTCTACGACTTCCGCATTAGGATTAGTTAAATCTTTGGAAAAAACTAAATTTTTAGAGTCAGTGCCTAGCCAAATTGAAATTATTAGATAGCGTCCATCCTCAGTAACGCCACCACTAAAGCCCCATTCTTTTTGGTCAGGACGATGATAAATTAGTACGTCTTCTGATTGAGGTTTACCTAGTTGATGATAGTAGAGTTTCTGATAATAATTGACATCTTCTAATCGAGTTTTTTCATTTGGCTCATCGTAGCGACTGTAGAAAAAACCTTGATGATCATGTGTCCAAGATGCACCAGAAAATTTAATCCACTTCAGGTGGTCTTGGAGGTCTTCACCAGTTTCAACATCACGTACTTTCCACTCTTGCCAATCAGAACCAGAGGAGGATAGACCATAAGCTAAAAGTTTACCATCCTCGCTAATCGACAATCCCGAAAGAGCAACAGTGCCATCTTCTGAGAGTTTGTTGGGATCGAGTAAAACTTGGGGTTGGTCGTCGAGAGTTTTCAAGGTGTAAAAGACACTTTGATTTTGCAGTCCGTCATTTTTGAAATAAAAGTAGCGGTCGCCTTCTTTAAAAGGAATACCGTATTTTTCATAATCCCAAAGTTTGGTGAGGCGCTGTTTAATTTTTTCCCTAGCAGGAATTTCACTCAGGTAGCCAAAAGTAATTTGATTTTGTGCCTCAATCCAAGTTCTTGTTTCTTCAGAGTCAGGATCTTCTAACCAACGGTAAGGATCTGCGACTAAAGTACCGTGGTAATTATCGGCTTGATTGCTCTTATAGCTGGTTGGGTAAGTGAGAGATTTTTCAGAAGAAGGCATAGTCTTAGGTCAAAGTGCTTCGTTACATATTACAAAGATAGACCTAAGACTTGGAGTATACACTCTAATTGTTCTCAAAGGGAAAGCCCCGGCTTCTGACGGGGCAATACGTGCTATTTTTGCTTATAGAACAATTGTACTACTAAAAAATAGTATCAGCTTTAATCGAAGTAGAAGCGTGTAGAGTTTTCCCTAAAATCGAAGTCTTTTGGTTGATTTAGTTAACGAGCTTCTCTCCTTTGAGCATCCGCGCTGCGGCTTCAAGTAGAGCTTCTTCGAGATAGGGCTTAGTAAAGTAGCCACTAGCACCGAGTTGAGCAGCGATTTGTCTGTGCTTGTCTGCACCCCGCGAGGTGAGCATAGCGATCGGTAAGTGGTTAAGGTTAGAGTCTTTCTGGATGCGAGAGAGTAATTCCAGTCCATCGCAACGGGGCATTTCAATATCGCAAAATACGATATCGCAAGGCAAACCAGAGCGGAGTTTATCCCAAGCTTCCTGACCGTCACGTGCCTGTTCTACGCGATAACCTGCTTTGTTAAATGTCAGGGATAGTAATTCTCGGACTGTGATTGAGTCATCGACAATCAGCACTGTCGGGTCAATCTTCGCGGGAGAGGTATCTGGAGGAGTGAGTTTTTGTTGCCAAGAATTGCCACCAGTTTGTGTAGAAATCCGTCCTTGGAAGATGTCAATTATTTCCAGTACGTCAGCAATGGGCATAATCCGACCATCACCCAAAACTGTAGCACCAGCTACACCAATGGGTTTAGGTGCTGGTCCTTCAAATTGCTTAATTACAATTTCTTGTTCGCTTAACACCAAGTCAATCTGTAGAGCAATCAGGGTATTTGCCGATCGCACCACAACCACAGAAACCATATCATCATCTCTAGTACCGCCATAGACATTACCACGACTGATTTGGCGATTGAAGGTTAAAAGTTCCTTCAGAGGTCGGAATGGTAGCACCGTATCGCGCCAGGAAATAAATGATTGCCCATTGGCATCATGCTGAATATTTTTGACTGGAATATCTAGCGTATCTTCTACACCGTCCATTGGGAAGGCGATCCTAGCGCGATCTGAGACGCAGCAGAGAGCTTTACAAATACTTAGAGTCAGTGGTAAACGAATGGTGAAGGTGGTTCCCTTGCCGATCGCAGAATCGGTGTTGACTGTTCCCCGAATTTCGCTAATTTCGGAGCGCACTACGTCCATACCCACACCACGACCAGAAATTTCATCGGCTTGGTCTTTGATCGTAAAACCAGACTGGAACAGCAGATCGTAGACTTCCAGACGAGACATGGCTTTTGCCTGCGCTTCTGTAAGCATACCAATCTTCACCGCCTTAGCCTTAACCCTTGCCGAATCGATGCCTGCGCCATCATCGCCTACGGAAATGATCGTTTGGTTGCCTTGGTGGAAGGCACGGATAGTAATAATTCCTACAGGTGGTTTACCAGCAGCTTGTCTCTCTTCTGGCGTTTCAATACCGTGAGCGATCGCATTATTCAGCATGTGAGTCAGTGGATCGGTAAGATGATCCAAAATCATCTTGTCAATTAAGGTATCGCCACCTTCGATCACCAACTCTACTTGTTTGCCACACTTAATGGCGTTGTCGCGCACTCCTCGCCGCCAGCGATCAATAGTTTGAGCAAAAGGCACCATTCGCGCTCTCGTTAATCCCTCTTGTAGCTGGGTGGTTACTTGGCGGAACTGCCTTGCGACTCGTTCGGTTTCTTCGGTAACAAAATCAATGTCACTAGCCGACTCACGCACTCGTACAATGCGCTCAATCATCTGCTGTGAGAGTGTGTGGAAGGGAGTAAAACGATCCATTTCTAGTTCGCTAAAACCCCGATCGGCATTGGAATCAGGGGCTTGTAAGCCGCCGGGGTCTTTCTTTTTGCGTCCAGCTAACAGAGACGCTTCCAGTAGCGATCGCTCATACAACTCCTGCATCCTTGCACCTACATCTGAGAGTTGTTGTACCTGAATCAGCAAGTTATCTAATGACTGTCGCAGTCGTTCATGATCCTGCTCTAAGGTATTGCGGTTTACCACCAACTCCCCAACTAAATTACTCATATCGTCCAGTTGCTTAACTGGAACCTTCATTGTTTCTTCAAATCTCGCAGCCCGACGAGTAGAGGGGCCAGTAGTTTTGTTGGTGTTCGATTTTACTACACTTGAATGGGATATTGTTTGATTCGCTTCTGCCAGCAACTTCTCTAAGTCACCAAATTCGTCTTTTATGGCTGGTGATGGAATAGCATTTTTAGCTAGGACTGGTTGAGTGTTGAAAGGCTGGCGTTGGCGTAGCTCGTCGTAGACATCGCTATTGTTATCTGTACTTAGCAAGTCTTCCAAGGCAGCAAAATCTACTTCTGGTATCTTCTTAGCTTTGGGGATGGGTGCTACTTCCTCTCCTAATAATGCTGCCAAGTCTGCAAATTCATCTTCTTGAGCAACTATTTCAGTGGTTTCTATAAACAATAAATTATTTTCAATAACTGTATTTTCTCTTACATCAAAGGTAGTTTCTAAATTATTATTTTCCTCAGTCTCTAAAACTTCTGGGCTTGTCTGGACTGAATCTGAAGTTTCTCCAAAACTGATAGTTTCTAATAGCTCATCCACAGTATTCTCTGTGGTGTCCATCTGAATATAGGTCAATTCATTTGTAGCGACATCTTCAAACAGCAGTTGTGGATTTTCATCGAAAGAGCCGAACAAATCACCTGGCTGTGCTTCAGGTGATGCTGAATCTGAACTTTCCCCAAAGCTGACGGTTTCTGATAGTTCATCCACAGTATTCTCTGTGGTTTCCATCTGAATATAGGTAAAATCATTTGTAGCGATATCTTCAAACAGCAGTTGCGGATTTTCATCGAAAGAGCCGAACAAATCACCTGGCTGTGCTTCGGGTGATGCTGAATCTGAACTTTCCCTAAAACTGACGGTTTCTGATAGTTCATCCACAGTATTCTCTGTAGTGTCCATCTGAATATAGGTCAATTCATTTGTAGCAACATCCTCAGAGTCGAACAAATCACCTGGCTGTGCTTCGGGTGATGCTGAATCTGAATTTTCCTCAAAACTGATAGTTTCTGATAGTTCATCCACAGTATTCTCTGTCGTGTCTATCTGAATATAGGTCAATTCATTTGTAGCGACATCTTCAAACAGCAGTTGTGGATT
>NZ_JABXKL010000092.1:184078-245217 GCF_017114995.1 Nostoc sp. NMS9
TCTGAATATAGGTCAATTCATTTGTAGCGACATCTTCAAACAGCAGTTGTGGATTCTCATCGAAAAAACCGAACAATTCACTTGGCTGTGCTTCGGGTGGCGCTGAATCTGAATTTTCCCCAAAACTGATAGTTTCTGATAGTTCATCCACAGTATTTTCTGTGGTTTCCATCTGAATATAGGTCAATTCATTTGTAGCAACATCTTCAAACAGAAGTTGCGGATTCTCATCAAAAGAGCCTAATGAATTAACTTCCAGATCAACAGCAGATATATCTGGGGTCTGATTAGTAAATTCTGGAACAAAATCTAAAGATTCTGGTTGTTGCGGTCTGAGAATTTCTTCCCCCGGATGCTGCGAGAATAAAGGCGTTTCCGGCGTGGAGGTATCGTTGATTATAGGAGAAATAGTTAAGCTACTTGATGTTAATTCATCAAATAAATTATCTCCATAATCTGATGATAATATCAAATCTAGCTGTTCTTGATGCTGGAAATTGATATCAAAATCTTCTTCTATATCAAAATTGGCTATAGGAGAAGGTATGGACTGCTGATTATCAGCAAAAATGTCATCAGCCCCCGCAGTAAACAAACTTTCATCTAACGCCCTTTCCACATTCTGCTCAATTAAGGAATCGAATTCGTCCTTTTCCTCTGTGGTTTCCTGGTTCCAGAAGTTGCTCAGATCGTTTTCTGATTGAGAAAACTCAGGTTCTGTTACTGGAGGTGTATCAAATAAATCACTGATTTCTGGGTTACTTGTCGATAGTTGTGGCTGTTCTTCCATTTCAGCAAACAAGTTGTCCAAAGACAAGTCTGTTGGCTGAGGTAATTCTATGTAGTCACTAGGGATAATTTGTTCTACCCAATTTGCATTTTTAGTTTCTAAGAATAAGTTATCAAAATTGTTTTGTTGGTTAGTAGATAGTTCCACACTGGTGAACGGCTCAGTTTCTGATTGAGTGACTTTGCTTGTTGGCAATAGTTCATCATCATCTAACCCCAGTGTCAATAAATCTTCGACTACACTATTTTGGACAATCTCGCTAGTAGTCTGGTTTGTATCACTAGAAATATCAATAAATTCTTGTAAAATTTCGGAAGAAGATGAGTCTAAATTTAGCTCAAATTCGTTAATATCGCTCAACTCTAGAGGCGTAGCAGATGTTTGTTGATTTTGAGGTTCTGAATTATCTTTTTCTAGGAAATGATCGCCAAATAACAGGGATAAATCTTCTGTTGTGCCTGTGGTTATTGGGTGTAGCCCGTTGCTTATATCTTCATTAAAAGAGAGTAAGTCAGATAAATCGTTATGAGCGTCTTCAGCCTCAGTGCTGCTCAAATCAATTCCAAAGTCATCGATAGCAACAATATCTAAGGTTTCTTCTTGATGCCAACTTTCATCTAGTTCGGGAGTCTCACCGTCAAATAAATCGGCAAGGGTATTTAACTCAGCTATTCCTACCTCTGGCCCATTGGGATCAAGATTGTTACTGATTGGATGTGCTTCGTCATGTGTGGTGAAAGTAAGACTAGTGTTTCTACTTTCGTTTAGTGGTATTCCTTGTAACTGAAGGGAGGGGTGATCGCTACTATCTTTGTCTAGATTTAGTTCTTCAGTTGTCTGGGCTAACGCCTTGGTGTTACCAGATAGAATTGGCTCTGATTCTGTGAAAGCCGCAGATTGTTCATCAAACAAATCAGGGGTAATTTCTAATAACTCAATTTCTGCAAAGCTCAAAAGTGCTTCTAGTTGCTGACTAATTGCAATTTCGGCTTCTCTACCTTGCAGGACTAATTCTTGAGCTTGTTTGATTTCGGTAATGACGATTTTAGCTAAAGTCAGATAAGTATTTTCAGGATTGCCGATCGCACTGGCTGCTGCTTGACATAAACCACACCATTTGGGCAAATTCCAAGTTTCACCAAGTTTGACTAACTGGTGACAGCATTGCTGGAGGTTTTGCCGAGTTGAAGGTGTTGTAGTTTGCTTAAATAATTGCAACATTTCCCGCAGTGTTTGCAGCACTTGGGCTTGAAACTCGCTCCAGTTATTATTTTCTTTAGCGGCGACTGGCGATAGCCCAGCGTTAGCGAGTCCACGAGCGTCTAGCCCAGCGTTAGCGAGTCCACGAGCGTCTAGCCCAGCGTTAGCGAGTCCACGAGCGTCTAGCCCAGTGTTAGCGAGTCCGCGAGCGTCTAGCGCCTCGTGGGGTACTACCGAGTCTGGAGATTCCTGAGGGGTGTCTTCTGCCAGATCGGGAATATCTCGCCGCATGAAAATTTCTGTAAGTGTGGAGACATTCTCTATAGAGGTTGTAAGTTCTGTTGTGTCAGAACTGCTGGCTACTCCACTCTTTGCTTGTTCTACAAGTAGTTCCAGATGCTGATACAGCCATTGAAAGACTGGCTCAGTTTCTGACATCAAAGTATTAGCTGCATCTTCAGAAAGACCATAAGGCCCACTCAAATGCTCTAACAGCGATTTTAGGGTATCAGAGACACCAAGAAATAAAGACTCTAACTTTTGGTCAATCTGAACCGGATTATCTTTGAGAATTTTGAAACAATCTTCCAGACGGTGGGAGGTATGCTGGATGCTAGTCAATCCAAGCATCGCCGCTCCTCCTTTGATGGAGTGAGCCGCCCGGAAGACCTCACTGATCATTTCCGGGTCGTTCAGGGTACCCTCTAAATTCAGCAAGCCCTGCTCAATGGTATTCAGGTGATCCCTGGCTTCTTCGATAAAGTAACCCAAAATCCGCTGTTGTTGTTCCGGCAGCATAGCAAAAGTTATGAGTTATGAGTTATGAGTTATGAGTTATGAATTATGAGTTATGAGTTGTAAGATGTGAGTTGTGATTTTTATTTCTAACTCCTCACTCCTAACTCCTAACTTTTTTATCTGGTTTCCATAGTTTCCACTCGGAAACGTTCAACGGAGGCGATCAAGTCACGGGATACACCTACTAAGTGTTGTAGAGCACCTGAAACTCGCTGTGCTTCTTGGGAAGTTTCTTGGGCGGTCAGTTCTACTGATTGCATTACATGAGCGACGGCGCGGGAGGTTTCCGTTTGTTCCACAGTGTCGCTAGTAATAGATCGCACAAGAATATCGATGCGATTCGCTACTTGAATAATGTTTTCGAGCGATCGCTTCGCATCTTCTGCCAATTTTGTCCCTTTAATTACTTGTTGTGTGCCTTCTTCCATCGCAGTCATTACTGAGCCTGTTTCGCTTTGGATTTGCATCACAATTTGTTCAATTTCCTTCAGGGATTTAGCAGATTTATCTGCTAGCTGGCGCACTTCATCTGCAACGATCGCAAACCCGCGTCCTGCTTCTCCGGCTCTTGCCGCCTCAATACTAGCATTGAGTGCCAGCAAGTTTGTTCTCGAAGCAATTTGAGAAATCAACGCCACAATTTTAGAAATTTCTTGGGAAGATTCCGCCAACCGCTTCACTTTGCGAGTGGTTTCGGCAACGGTTTCTCGAATTTCTAAAATGCCTGCTACGGTATTTTCTACTGCTTCGCCACCTTTGAGAGCGATCGTACTAGCATCACGAGCAACGGTTTCAGCTTCCCGCGCCGCCTCTGCTACCCGCTGAATCGAATCAGTCATTACCTGTACAGAATTCAGCGTTACTGCCAACTCTTCTGCTTGCCGCAAAGCATCACTAGATAAGGCTCTTGCAAAGGTTTCGGAGTTGGTTGCACCTTTTGTCACATCCTTCGCCGCCACTTTTACCTGTTGAACGATATCCCGCAGGTTTTGAATTGTTAGGTTAAAGGCGTCAGCTACGGCTCCCAGTACGTCAGCTGTCACTTCCGCTTGAACTGTTAAATCGCCTCTAGCCGCTCCTTCCACATCATCCAACAAACGAATCACCTGACGTTGCAGGTTTTCTTTGGCTTCCTCTTGTTCATCGGCTTTGCGTTGGGCTTCACTTGTGGTTGTGAAAATTACCCGCGCCATTTCATTAAAGCCAGTGGCTAAATGCCCCAATTCATCTTCGGAAAACACTGTGGCTTGAGCATTCAGATTTCCTTGACGTACAGCCTCAAACTGAGCTTGGAGATCATCAGTTGTGCGCCGAATTTGTTTAAGCGCGAGATTCCCCATGAAGCCTGCGGTAGCAAAACCTGCAATCCCCGCGGCTAGTGACATTGCCCAACCTGTGTTTCGTACTGATTCTCGTTGTTGGGGTGGCGAAAATGTGGTGGCGACAAAGCTAACTGTGGCTACAACCAACGCTGAGACAATGCCCACACTTCCAGCAATTAGCCATTGTTTCCGTTCGATGGAGGCATTTTCTAATGGTGCTAACCATCCCTGCTCGATGCTGACGTTGGGTTCTAGTTTCGAGATATCTGTTTGGCTAAAGACTGGAACGGCTTCATGGGAACCAGTCATTGAGAACAGTTCCTCTTCGCGATCGGCTGAATTACTTGGAAAAGCCTCCGCTACTTGAGGGCGTCCAGTGTCACTAGTTTCTGCTGGAGCAGAATGCATTGCTGCATTACCGAAGTTAGAATCTCCTTCGATCAGGTCAAACCCTGGAATATTGCCTAAATCGTCAAATTCCTCAAAGTCATCTAAAAACTCGATATTACTCTTAGAATTTTCTCCATTCAGTATATTGCTTGAATCTTCATAAGAGTTTAAACTCTCTGAGCCAAAGGCAGACTCAAACGCTTCCATATCAAAATTTTCATCGTCATCAAAGCTATTTTTCCCGATTAATTCACCTGATTTAAACTGCTTTTCCTTCTGATAAAAGTTACTATTAAAAGATGATTCATTATCAGGTATATTCGGCTGAAAATCTGATTCTATCTCTACTTCCTTTGGTGTTAACCAGTTATGCGATTCGGTTTCAGACAAGTTATATTGACTGCCGTATTCCGACTTATTTGTTGTTGGCGAATCATTTCTTAGATCTTCTGAAACAATCAGTAAAGTTTCGTCTCCAAAACGAGATTTTTTGTATTCTAATTTTCCAATACTCTCCTCTGGAGACTTTGCCTCACTCAACAAATCAGGGTAATTATTCTCGCTATTACCAGGTTGGACAGGTTGGAAATTAGATGAAGAGTTATTATTGTCAATAGTTGAATTTTCGTGAGGATAATTTATCCCATTATCTGAGAATTGACTATTTGCTAATGATTCTTCGAGAATTTCTTCTGAGATACCTTCCTGCCAAAAAGCAGGCAACTCTAATTCTGTGTTTTCCTCCCAGTTTTTATTTGACTCTTCTTCCTGTGATTCTTCATTGATGGCAAAAGGGTCGTCACCAAAAGCTATAGAAGAATCTGAGATTTTTTCTGTTCCAATACTATCTTCTGTGGGTATATCAAATGGGCTTTTTGAAGATGTATCTTCAACGCCATTCATACTTTCTTGATGCTCTCCAAAAAAGTTAAAATCAAGGTTCTCGCTGTCAAACTCCTGATTAGCGCTTAAATCTTCTAATTCTGGTTTGCTATATGCCAGTGGATCAGATATCTCTGAGGAATTTATTTCCTCTTGATTTTCTAATGGATCGATCTGCCCACTAAATGACTCTAAATATTGATTGATATTGTCAATTCCATTCTTGGCAAAACCAATAATTTCTTGATCGTTAGTCAAGCCTAATACCTGTTGATATTCTTCTTTTGCTACATCGTACTGCTGTAAAACATAGTAGATGTGACCCCGCAACAAATGGGTATTGGGGTCATCTGGTAAATTTTGCACCACTTGATCGACTAAAGTGGCCGCAACCTCATAATTTCTTTGAACATAGGCGGTCATCGCCTGTTGATATGTTGGCTCGTAATTATCAATACTTGCTGCCATTTCCTCCTCCAATTTCATCCTGCCCACCTAGCACTTCGTACAATTGCCATTTGATCGAGCAGTCGTAGACACTGGTTATTTTTAGCACCTAATGACCACTCTCCACGTAAAAAGGGAGCCATCGTATCTGGAACACTAGTTGGTGGCATAAGATTCTGGACATCCAACCAGTCCATACCACCGATTTCCTCTACTGCTAAACCTACTATTGTGTCTTGCTCTTCAATGGCAATCACCGAAATTTCAGCTCTATCCGTGTTTAATGCACTTGCTTCCCCCAGAAATTGACCCAAATCGGCCACCCAAATAACTCGACCTCGTAAATTTAGAGTACCCAAAAGTAAAGGAGAAGCATTAGGAATCGGGGTGATTCTATCAGGACTTAGTTCAATTACCTCTCGGATGCCAGTTGCTTGTAGTGCAAACTCCTGATGCGAGGGAATGTAAAACCTCAAATGTAACTCACCTTCAGGACTTTCTACTTGTAATTCTGGTCGAAAGTGGTCTTGACCGCTGCCACTTAAAAAGTCCGGTTTGCTGACCATGTTGTTTTTATCCTTATCCTCGCAGCAGTTGTTTGACTGTTCCTACCAACTCGGTTGGTTGAAACGGTTTGGCTATGTAAGCGTCTGCACCCTGCTTCATGCCCCAATAGCGATCAAATTCTTCGCCTTTGGAAGAACACATAACCACTGGGACATTTTGGGTTTTTGGATCGGATTTTAACCGCCGACAAACTTCGTAGCCGTTCATTCGGGGCATGACAATATCTAATACCACTAAATCTGGAGGTGCTATTTGAATTGCCTCTAATGCTTCTAATCCATCACTAGCATGGGTAACTGTTAGGCCAGTTGCTTTCAGGAGGTCTGTAATCATCTCCCTTTGCGCGATACTGTCTTCTACAATCAGAACTGTGCTCATAAGTGTCTATTTACCTCCTGATTTAGACGTTCCTAATTGGAACATTCCCTGATTCCTCCGCAAGTATTAACTGTATAAATTAATTTTATGTCTTCACTATTTTCCCGTAGATTGACGTTTCACTCAGTTAACTGACTCTGTGATAACATCTTTTAACTCATCTTTTAGTAGATCAACAAATCTTTGATCTCTTTATATGCCCCATAGATGAGGGAGATGAGGGAGAAATCAATTCAAAATTCAAAATTAAAGAACTTCTGCCTTCTGCCTTCTGCCTCCTCTTTCCTAATGCCCCATGTCCCATGCCCAATTTTCATTGGTTGTTGATATATTTCTCTACGAGCATCAGTAACTCATTGTCTGTAAACGGTTTTGTCAAATAATCTGTTGCCCCGACCATCCTAGCTTTGACTCTATCCATAAACCCATCTTTCCCAGTAAGCATGATAATCGGTGTGAGCCGAAATGCTGTTGAATGTCGCAGCATGGCGCAAACCTCGTATCCTTCCAATTCCGACATAGCAATGTCGCATAAAATTAAATCCGGTTTTAGTTGAAAAACCAGACTCAGTGCCTCTAAGGGATTGGTAAGAGCGATCGCTTCATAACCTTGTGGTTGTAAGATGGAATTTATAGTCTCACCGATGGCGATCGCATCGTCAATACATACTATCCGCCCCATCGGTTTTCCCTTCAATTCCCAGCTATCCGTGTGTGTATCGGGTTGATTAGTCTCTGAATATACTAGTTGTAGCCAACTTTGTTGCACATAAGGATATATTGCCTTAGCGACTGTCAAAATGTCTCGGTTGAGATGGCGAGCCAGTTGTCGCAAGGATGTTTTACCATCAGCCCAATGTTGTAGCTTACTGACGGTTGCTTCTGGTAAAGAAGATTGTAGCTGAACTTTGTCAGAGAGCACTGGCAATTGTTCTGGAGACTGAATGTGTGGATAGAGTTGCTTCCACTCTTGCAGCTGCTTGGTAATTTTTGTCACAAATGGAGCAATCTCAAAAGTGTTTAATTGCGGGGCAAGTGCCGCACCTTGATGGAAAATGAAGTTACCTTGACGTAAACTCAGCAGGTCAAAGAGAGTTTCATGCACTAAACCGTAAATGATACTACCAGCTATCTTTGGGTTGATGATATTCCGCTCCAAGAGTGCCCAAAGATAGGCATACTCTGGCGCGTCGGTTGGTGGTAGTGAGACAATTTGTTTGTCGGTGAGTCGCATCTCAACTCGATAATGACGTAAATAATCGCTAATTCTGGATAAACTACTCTCGCCTTCTTGGCAATAGATAATTTGACCATTAAGGAAAAAAACGAACCAAGACTGTTGTTTAGGGCGATAAATGTTTGCTCCATCTCCACCCAGTTTATTGTTTTGGTGAGAGCTATAAGCTTCCACCCATAGTTGCCCAGTTCGCTGTCCCAATTCAATCAATTGCAGAATACTGCAAATATCAATTTCATTTAAATTTCCCTGCATTTAGCTAAAAAGTACTCCTTAGTATTGCTGAATTCTGAATCGTGAATTATGACTTCTTCTTTAAGTACTGATTATGGAGTATTGAAAAGATTTTTACTCTGTTCTGATTTTCATTAGGGAATACATTAAACTATAAACCTTCATCTTTCGTAATACACTTTGACAAAGCTAGTGTTAACACGGAAGTCATCATCACTGTCATCAGTACAAAATATAAAGGCGCGACCAGGTCGCTTCTATAAGTATCAAGACGTAACATCTTGCGTCTATAGTTTTGTCTGTCTTGTTCTCCTTAACCTTGGTTCAGTAAGACAAGTTAACAGAATTATTTAAGGTATATCTCAAAACATGAACTTTAAGTGCATCAATAAAGGACTAACGGTGTGCTGTATTTAGCAGAAGTACAAAAACAGAAAGGTGGTTTACTCAGTGGCGGTGGCAAAACCGAACTGAAACTGCTAGCTTGTCAGCGAACTGACCAGAATTGGAGTACTGTGTCGGAAGAAGTGATTGCCGCTGAGGACGCAAGCAAATTAAATGATGGTGCTTTGGTATTGGTTGAACTGAATCCGAATCGTCAAGTGCAGCGGATTCAAGAAGCAGGGCGTCCACTCGTCAACATTTTGCAGAATTTTTCCCGCCAGTTGGAGAAATTTAAACTCAAGGAAGATGAGATCGATCAGTGGAAACAGTCACTAACATTTCAGGCGCAAGAGTTGAATCGCCGTGAAATGGACATGGAGGTACGAGCAGAACAGTTGCAGCAATTGGAGGATGAGGTACAACACCTAGAGGAGCAAAAACAGGAAGTTGACACCTCCCGCCAGGAAATTGAACGATTACAAGCAGAAATTGAGCGCAACCGCCAAGAGTTGGAAGGCGCTTGGGAGCATTTACGGGGTGAGCAGCGTCGCCTGGAAGAACGCCAAGCGGATTTTCAACAAGGGACGGTTTTGGATGAGGAGCAAAGTCGAGTAATGAGTGAGTTACTCGATCGCTTGTCTAGTCGTGTTACTCCTACGGAAACAGTTAGAGAACACCTGCATCTAGCCTTTGAATTGGTCGAAAAGCAGCAAGCGACTCTTACCCCACACTGGCAAAAACTGGAGGAGCAAAAAATTGCGATCGTACAACAGCAAGAAGAAGTTGAGCGTTTATCACAAACTTTTAGCGATCGCCAAAATGCATTGCAAGAAGCGCAAAATTCTCTAGTTCAGCAAACAGCACAATTGCAAATAAATACAGCAGACCTTACCAGTAAGCAAGAGTATGCTCGGATCGTCAAAGAGCAGTTACGAAACGCCGAAGAGTTATATCAACAGATTCACTCTTTAGCTGCAACATCTGGTGACGTAGTTCTCGGCAAGCAAGCTGATGTGGGGGCTTTGGATAAAATGCCTTTAGAAGAACTACAAAAGATAGTGCAAGACTTGCAGCATAAGTTAGAAATCGACGCTAGCTTTGTTCACGATCAAGAACAAGAACTGAAATATAAACAAGAAGCTATAGAACAACTCCAAACTAAATTAAATCACGCATCTGACCATGACCACATCAATTTGGAACTGGAACTAACGGATGAAAAAGACCTTTATCAGATGCTAAATTCCAGTTTGGTGGGACAACGCCGCAATATGCTACAGCATCAGAAGTTTCTTAAGCAACATCAAGCTGTACTGCTACGGCGGCAAGGACATACTGTTACTGAAGAAGAAAGTAACAACAAAATTAATTTAGAACCGATTCTCTTACAAATTGAAACCCAGCGACAACAATATTCACAGGAAATCCAAAAGCTGGAACGTGAAATTGAGCAGATTCGTTCTGGTCTTGAGCTAAATCAGGGAATGATTGACAATCAAACTCACGATCTAGATGAAAAGCGCCAAGAACTGAAAACGATTGAGGAAAATTTGCTATCCTTACGAAGAACAACTGTTGAATACTATGGTCGAGTAAATCTTTATCAAGAAGCACTACAACCAATTCAGGATTCTCTAGATGGATTACGGCAAAAGCTGCAAGGAATTGGAGAATCTTTAGATCAATTCCAGGAAACTGGTGATTATCAAGTCCAAGCGATCGCTCAGTTGCGTCATACTCTCCAAAGTTTAATGCCTCAGCCAGAATTACTAGCATCTTAACAAGTATTTGGGCTTTAGCCTAGCTAAAGTCCAAGTACGAACTACGAGCTTAATTATTACTCTATAAATAAACTAGGTTCTACATGAAAAAACTCTCCCAGCTTACGAGCTTGTTCTGTATTTATCTTCTCTTGTCCATTTAAAATATTATCAACCAAATCTTCTGTCCCTAAAACTGATACTAAATCATCTCTACTTCTCTCAGATTCTTCTAAAATAAATAACAACATAGATGCAGGATTATTCTGCTGGCTTGGCTGATAATATTCTTGTTCAAACTTTTCAATTAAAGTAATTAATAACTGATAAAGTTCGTCTTCTTCTGGGGTGCGTTCCCGGTGCATTAAATCTTCCACTATCCCTAAAGCTTGCTCATTTTCAGCTTCACTCTTTAGAAGTTTGGGAAGATAAGCTGTTAATAATTCCTTGTATTTATCTGGATTAAAAGTAAGGGTCATTTTTCCAGTTCTCCTTATCATATTCTGCATGGTTGAGGATATATTTAATATAAATTAACTGCCATTCATAATCTATACTAACAATCAAGTGATATTTATTTCCTTTAATATTGAAAACTGTCAAATTACCAACAGCTTCATCTTTAGGAAAAACCTGCTGTACTTCAACTAAATTTGACCATTTCGCTTTAGTAGTAAGTTTATACCAATTGCTTAATGCTTCTTGGCAATCTGAATGGTTCTCTGCATATTCTCTTAATATTCTAAAACTAATAATGTGCATCGTCTCTGATAACAAAAAGCCTTTAAATAACTATTTAAAACAGATCCAGTCGCCTTCTACTTGAGCGATCGCACCACCAGGAAATGGATCGGTTTGCGATCGGTTAGGCGCTATAATTAAAGCCCTTAATTTTTCGATGTGTTCAAAACTAGGGGCATCAGTCAGTATTTGCTGCAATACCTGACGCATCACCCGACGTTGCAACGCCAGTGGTGCCTTCTGCAATACTCGACGATTTAACCTTAAGGGAAGAAGAATAAGCGAATCTCCTTCATCCCCAATGCCCAATGCCCAATGCCCCATGCCCAATGCCTCATCCCGCAACTCCTGGGCAGCTTCTTCTAAATATTCCACTTCAGCTTGGAGAAGTTCTGCTGTTTGGGCTAAGGCTGATTCTACTTGGGGGTTGAAATTATCTCGCAAATATGGTATTAATTCTTGGCGAATGCGGTTACGGGCATATTGCAAATCTTGATTGGTGGAATCTTCCCAAATTGGTAATTTAAATTCTTGACAAAATTGCTCTGTTTGTGAACGAGTGATTTCTAAAAGTGGACGCACTAGCATAATGCCTGTACTTAAAAGGCGTTGCCAAGTCAGGGCTTGTAAACCATCAGCACCAGTACCGCGAATTAAATTGTAGAGGAGAGTTTCGGCGCGATCGCTTGCGGTGTGTCCTGTAACTATATATTGATAATTATTTGCCTGAGCGATCGCATTTAAAGCTTGATAGCGCCAATCGCGTGCAGCAGCTTCACTATTTATAGGCTTGTTCGCTGTTTCTAAATAAAAAGATATACCCCAAGTTTTAGCTAAGTTTTCGACGTGATCAGCATTAGCCTCGGAGTCAGAACGCCAGCGATGATCGCAGTGAGCAATACCTAAATCCCATCCCCATTTGGATTGTAAATCTAAAAGTAATTTTATTAAACATAGAGAATCTTGTCCGCCGGAGACAGCGATTAATAGCCGTTGATTGCGTTCAAATAAGTGGCGCGATCGAATTGTGCGATGGATTTTTGCATGTAGGGGAGTCCATATCATTTTAATTTTTTTTCAGCGCACATGGACACAGATAATTTTCTATTATATCTGTGTATATCAATTGGGGTATTAGTTTTTACCTTCCTTTAGTTGCTGCCGAAGGTCGTCAAGGGGAGAGCCTGAAGATGAGGCGATAGAGATAATTTACTTAAAATTAATAGTGCTAATTAAAACTGAGTATCTATCTCCTATTTAAGGGTGAGGGATATTATACATCATAAATTTCTGTTGTAATTAGTGCAGGGTATAGCTAGCGTAAAGTGGACAATTTGACAATCTTTAATACTAAAACTACTTGGCGTATAGTCATAATCTGTCCGCACGCAAGAAGAACGCAAGACACTTAATATATGGTTCAGAATCTCGAAAGAACACGCCAGAGTGCAAGGTTTCCAGAAACTGCACCGGCTGCTAATCCCGTATTTTTTAGAACCTATAGCCGCCGTACAAAGGCGGGACTTAGGGAAACATGGGATGAGGTATGCGATCGCACTCTACTCGGCTTAGTCGAGTTGGGAAAGCTAACTCAAGAAGAAGCTGTCATCTTGGATAAGATGCAGCGCAACTTGAAAGCTATGCCTAGTGGGCGCTGGCTCTGGGTTGGTGGTACAGACTGGATAACCAAGCCAAAGAACTTTTCCGGGGCTTATAATTGCACTTCTACCAATCTCGAAGACTGGAGTGCCTTTGGATTAATGATGGATTTGGCAATGATGGGTTGTGGCACTGGAGCCGTCCTAGAACCACAATTTATTAACCAGTTGCCTCCCATTCGTAATCAACTGAATGTCACTGTAAAAGGTGAAATTGGCAGCACTCCTGTCCAACAGCGGCGTGAATATACTGAAACTCATATAGAAGGCAATAACGTCACTATTCACGTTGGAGATAGCCGTGAAGGTTGGGTTGAATCATATCAAACCCTATTAGAACTCTCTACTGATGAACAGTTTTCACTAGAAGTCGAAGTACTAGTTGATATCAGTGATGTCCGCAAATCAGGAGAAACTCTCAACGGCTTTGGAGGAGTTGCTAATCCTGTAAAATTGCCCGGACTTTATCAGCGTTGTGCTTCTATTTTGAATAAAGCTGTAGGACGACAATTAAATTCAGTTGAATGCTGTCTATTAATCGATCAAGCTGCTGTCACAATTGTTGCCGGTAATATTAGGCGATCAGCTGGCATGAGGCAAGGTTCTAGCAAAGATAGTTTGTTTGCCGATGCCAAAGATAACTTATGGCAGCAAGATGAAAATGGCAACTGGCGAATCGATCCAGAGCGTGATGCACTCAGAATGGCAAACCATACAAGAGTTTTTCACAGTAAGCCGACCTTAGAAGAATGTGTTGGTGCTGTCCGCAAACAATATTACAGCGGAGAGGGAGCAATTCAATGGGCTGGTGAAGCTGTAGCGCGATCAAACATTGATTTGCTGCCAACACAAGCTTTGAAAGTTAATTTTTTGCAAGCTTATGAACAAGGAACAGCAAAACAGTGGTTAAAAGAACGTTATCGAAATCTTGATGCTAATGAGCTAGAACATCGTTTAGCTCGTTACGGTTTAAATCCGTGTGGTAATTGATTTTGCCTCACGTTAAAAACCTCGCAAAAACGGGGAAAGCTGAGATGCTAATCCCGTGGTAATCAAAGGAAGTAAAAAGCCTTTGACACCGTACAGCGTAGAGAGTGAAACTAGACTACATCGAAAATTGGTGTCTAGAATATAATCTCTCCAAGAGTGCGGGGGCGGATGTGAAAAACACTTTTATTATCTGAAGTCACATCTGCAAAATGTACGCGGAGCTACTGCAAATAATCAAGCAGTAGAACTAGAGGATAAAAAGCCTCTAGGGTAACAAATCTGGAAATCATCGGTAGTAACTTCCACTGCAATTTGTCTGAGGTTCACCTCAATCAAATTGACCCACATAACTACAAAGAACAGGAGGAAGCTTTCACTGCTGGGGCGCTATCTGTAGCAGCACTTTTAAATCACAAATTCCTAGAACCACGCTATCAATACAGCCGTGAATTAGACCCGATTGTCGGAGTTTCTTTTACAGGTTTATTTGATTTCTTTGTCCATGCTTTTGGCATTGATTGGCTACGCTGGTGGGAAGCAGGAAGACCAGCAACTGCACAAGGATTAGCTTTCAAGCGTAAGGAAGAGAAATACCTAACTTATTGGAGAGATATTGTACATCGGGTGGTTTGGGATTATTGCGATCGCCACAATCTCAAGCGCCCAAATCGTTGCACCACAGTGCAACCCAGTGGCACTAAAGCTTTATTAACTAATGCTAGTTCAGGGTGGCATCCTCCCAAAGCCCAAAGATTTATTCGTCGAATCACCTTCGGTAAAAATGACCCAGTAGCCTTAGCTTGTATTGACTATGGTTACAACATCATTCCCTCTCAATCAGACAAAGATGAACAGGGCAATTTGCTTAACGATCCCTTTGATTCACGGGTGAGTGAATGGCTAGTGGAAATACCTGTTTCTGTGACTTGGGCTGATTTACCAGGGGCTGATGAAATTGATGTTTCTAAATTTTCAGTCTTAGCCCAATTTGATTTTGTCCTCCAGGTTCAACGTTGGTACGTGACTCACAACACATCAGCTACTTTGGAACTTCGCTCTGATGAAATCGAGCCTTTGGGACAGCGCATTTACGAAACCATCCAGAATGATGAAGGATATATTTCAGCGGCTCTTTTAGCGCGTTTTGACGATTTGCAATCATTCCCACGTTTGCCATTTGAACCAATAAATAAATCAACCTACGAGCGCTTAACTCAAGAGGTGAAAGCGCGGCGCAAAACAGATGATTTCTGTGCAGTACTAAGCCGCTACGATTTAGGCGAAATGACAGAGGCTGGCCCTAGTGGTTGTGATTCTGATAAGTGTATGTTTCCCGATCAGCAACCAAGCTCATAACACGAAATGATAAGGGAGTAGGGAATGGGGAGTAGGGAGTAGGGGAGATGAAGAAGACAAGGGAACTACTAAACCCAATGTCCCATGCCCCATGCCCAATGCCCCATACCCAATGCCGTAACACGTTACGATCAATTAAGAAGTAATAATTTTTTACGGCAGTGCCAGGAGTCTTTTTATGTTCATTGATGAATTGTCACCTATATTCAGAGAATTTACTCGGTATCCAGTCTCATTTGTGGGTGGGTTTTTCTCTGGTGTGCTTCGACTCAATCTTGCAGATGATCCAGTTAAAAGCTGGCTAGATAAACAGATCCGCTCAAATAGTTACACCAGCAGCACCACAACGGATGCACATAACGGCAAAGCCACTGGTCCTCAGCAGATTTCGATTGATTAAAAACTCTAGCCATACATAGTTGAATTTACTACAAAACACGGAGTCAGTGCTGCCGACGGTAGCACTGACTCCCTATTTTTTACAATAATTATTTTATTTTCTGGAAGTCACTTACTACTTGATTGGCACTCTGAGCATGAGCGCACCCACTTGGTCTGATGTAGGGCCGGGCTTGAAATTGATGTGGCACAATGCACACTCCGCCCTGAAGTTGCTGAGAGGAATTGAGCGTCGATAGTACCATTTATTGTCCACACGCTGGACGGATGTGTACGCCTGCCCTGCCAGCGCCAGCGCGTTTGCCTGACGCTCAAAGTTGTCGCTGGGGCGATCGTTTTCCCGAAGCGGGCCAACAGTGCCGACTAACCGCATATCCTTGTTCTGATCGTTAAATATCAGTGAGATGGACTGCTTACCCTGCTCCACGTTTTCTGCCGTCGTCTCGTCGAACTCCTGTGTTAGCGCTGCGAACAATGTGTTGAACATAAGATCGCTCGTCTGTTGAGCGATCGCAACCTTCTGAGTTGGGGGTGGATAGTCAAAAGCACGGGCAATTGAAGTGAAACTAAACCCGATCACGAGCAACACCACAAAAATTCCATAGCTGACTAGCTTTTTAAGACGCATTCTCTCTCTTACTCCTTTGGTTTTGTATTGTTCCTAACTCATACCAATCCTGGGTGAAGATACATATAACAAGACCCTCTTGTAGTCTCCCCAATAACTTGGGTAACCGACGTAGCTGGGAGTAAATATATACAACTTCACAAAGAAACGATATCAGCAACTCCGCATTACGGATGGAACTTTTACCCAGCAAAGGCTTAGGGTATATGGCAGAGGTAAGAATTCATTTTCTATCTGCTATAAGAGTATATTCGCGTAGTGTATAGTACAATATTATCATATTAAACAGGGAAAATACTAATACAGTACTACGTAAATTTAAGTACTATCTCAATTAACAAGGTTTAGGCTTGATCAATTGTTAAAGGTAGGTAAACTTCCACCGTGCTGTACTAGTTGGTTGTTCCCCTATTAAGAGATACTAAAGGCAGGTACATAGGCAAGGTAATATGGAATCCCTAACCTCTCGTATGCAGGCGGTACAGTCGCCAATTATTCCTGTGGTTGGGGAACTGATTAAAAACTCTCCTGGAACAATCTCTCTAGGACAAGGTGTTGTTTTTTACAACCCACCACATGAAGCCATAGAATTTTTAGCCAAATTCTTAGCCGAACCAGCTAATAATTTATACAAATCAGTCGAAGGAATTCCGCCTTTACTGACAGCACTTGTGGGAAAATTGCAAGCCTTCAACGGAATTGAAATCAACCAGGAAAACTGCATCGTTGTGACAGCAGGAAGCAATATGGGATTTATGAATGCCATTCTTGCTATCACTAACCCAGGTGACGAAATTATTCTAAATACACCCTACTATTTCAACCACGAAATGGCGATCGCAATGGCTGGTTGTCGTTCGGTATTAGTGGCGACAGATGAAAATTACCAACTGCGAAAAGAAGCGATCGCTCAAGCAATTACTCCGAAAACACGGGCTGTGGTGACAATTTCACCAAATAATCCGACTGGAGTTGTCTATTCTGAAGCCGTATTGCGCCAAGTAAATCAAATTTGTGCTAATCGCAGTATTTATCACATCAGCGATGAAGCTTATGAATACTTTACCTATAACGGGATAAAACACATTTCACCTGGTGCATTTGGTAATAGTAGCGAGTACACCATTTCTCTCTATAGCCTTTCCAAAGCATACGGTTTTGCCAGTTGGCGCATTGGCTACATGGTGATTCCCAAACATTTACTTGTCGCTGTTAAAAAAGTTCAGGATACAATTTTGATTTGTCCGCCAGTCATTTCTCAATATGCAGCTTTAGGGGCATTGCAGGCAAAAGAGGAGTATTTGAAGAGTAATATAGGAGCGATCGCTCAAGTACGCCAACTAGTATTAGACTCCCTTAACCGTCTACAAGGCTTATGTAGCATTATCCCAGCCAATGGCGCTTTCTATTTTTTACTCAAAGTTCATACCCAGATGGATGCTTTTGAGTTAGTCAAAAGACTGATTCAGGAACATAAAGTAGCAGTTATTCCAGGTACAACCTTTGGCATGGATGACGGATGCTACCTACGTGTTGCTTATGGGGCGCTGCAAAAAGAGACGGTAAAAGAAGGTATAGAGAGATTAGTGCAAGGTTTGGAAACTATAGTTAGGAGTTAGGAGTCATTCAATTTTGGATTTTAGATTTTTCCTTAAATTTATCAGGGCGTTAAGCTGTGTTAGCGTACCTCGTTTGTAATCCCAAATATAAAATTCAACAGATGCCAATTATTAATAAGTTAATTGAAATTGAAACTGAGTCAAAAATTAATATTCATAATATCACCCCACAAATTCAAGATTTTATTGCCTCAACATCAATTAAAAATGGACAAGCTTTAGTATTTTCTCGACACACTACAACCGCATTAGCTATCAACGAAAATGAAGTCAGATTATTAGAAGATATAAAAATATTCTTACAAAAATTAGCACCAGAGTCAGATAGCTATTTGCATAATGATTTACATTTAAGAGATGTTCCAGAAGATGAGCCGATTAATGCTCACTCTCATTTAATGGCAATGATGCTGACCACGAGTGAGATAATTCCCATTGTGGATGGTAAATTAGCTCTGGGAACCTGGCAATCTGTGTTGTTTTTTGAGTTAGATGGCCCGCGAAAAAGAACGGTATTTGTACAAATTTATGGCGAATAATGCAATTTCAAACTGCAATCTTCCTAGAACAACCTAAATCTGAGAAAATTACGAACACGACCAACAACTGTATCAGTTGAATTTACCTACAGCAATTAAAAACTTGAAAGAATGTTTTCCAGCATTACCTTCCTTTCCACAAACCAGGACTTTCATTGTGTCAAAGGCAGACCCCATTAGTTATGAAAAATAACGATAATTTTGTATTACGTAATACTTGGTACTATGCTTTGCCTAGCGATCAAATCAAGCCAGGTATGATGATCAGCCGCATTTTCTTAGGAGAACCGGTGCTGTTAGTTCGCAGCCAGGATGGCAAAGTGTCCGCAATGACCGACATTTGTCCCCATCGTGGTGTGCCCTTGAGTTGTGGGAGATTCAATGGGCAGGAAGTTGAATGCTGTTACCACGGTTGGCGCTTTAACTCCGCTGGGCGCTGTACTGCGATACCTTCTCTTGTGGAGGAGCAGCAAATGGATTTGAGTCGCTTTGACGTGCATTCATATAGTGTTCGGGAAGCCCAAGGAAATATCTGGATATATATGCCCGATCCCGATAACCCTCAACCTGCTTCTGAGATGGAAATTCCGGTAATTCCAGGATTTGACGATCGCTCTCACCAGTTTGTCGAGGTGGTAAAATTCCCTTGTTTTATAGATCATGCAGTGGTAGGTCTGATGGACCCGGCTCATTCACCTTATGTTCATCGCGCTTGGTGGTGGCGAAATGAGCAATTGCACGAGGAAGTAAAGCAATTTGATGCTTCGCCCTACGGCTTTACGATGCGACGACACCGATTACCTGCGAATGGGGGTCGATTATACTGGCTGATTGGCGGTGGTGTCCCGGAAACGGAGATTTCTTTTCGTTTACCTGGAGTCAGAATTGAAGAAACCACCATTGGTAATCATCGAGTCGTTAATTTGACGGCAGTTACACCAATTTCAGACACAGAAACGGAGGTAACTTTTGCTCTTTACTGGACACTTCCTTGGGTGGGATTTTTCAAGCCTCTGTTACATGTGCTGGCGCGGACTTTCATTGGCCAAGACCGAACGGTAGTAAAAAAGCAGCAGATTGGTTTGAAATATAACCCTGTGCTGCGGCTGATTAAGGACTCAGATATGCAGGCGCAGTGGTATTACCAGTTGAAGCGGGAGTATGCTCGATCTGTCGCTGAAGGACGAGAATTTGTCAATCCTGTCAAGGGTCAAATACTCCGCTGGCGTGCTTAAATTACTCCAAAGAAAATTCTGCAAATTCTCTTTGTCCGAATAGCATATTTCGGTCTACAGCAGACAATATTTTATTATTGGCGCGATCGCTATTTAAACTGCGACCAACTAACTGCGCGACATCTGCACGATTAATGCTACCAATAATGTGCGGATCTTCAGTCAAAACGCCATTACCCGTTGCTGGTTCTGACTTTAGTCCACCAGGACGGATGATTGTGTAGGTAAGTCCACTGGCAATTAAGTGTTGTTCGGCTTTGTCTTTCTCAGCTAAAACTTTTCCCAGTACCTCTAAAACTTGGGGTGACGCAGCAACAACACTATTGCCAGCACCGATGGAAGATACAAGAATAAACTTTTGTACTCCAGCTTTAACTGCTGCATCGATCAGATTTCTATTACCAGGGTAATCCGGTCTTTCTACATCTGATGGTAAACCGCCAATTGTACTGATAACGGTGTGAATAGGTTGATCTGTCTGGATGGCGCGTTCTACATCGCCAACATTCAAGGCATCACCCAGAACTACTTCAATACCCATTGCTTCTAGTTCAGTAGCAACTGCTGCTGTTCTCAGGAGTGCTTTGACTTTTAGCTGTTGCGCCCTCAAATATTGAGCAATTTCTCGACCAACACCGCGACTTGCTCCAGCTAGAAAAATATAAGATGCACTTGTCATAATAAACTTAACTATTTACGCTCAAAGGATTTTATCAGAGGATTGGCAGTATTTAATAGTTGCTCAAGCGACTGCGATGCTTCTGGTTGATGGCGAACATGAGTGTCAATAAACAAACTAATGATTTCACCCATCAGCAAACGGAAGCTTTCTTGAGGTTGGGTGGCGGGAAAGTCCAACAAGAGTGTATCTAAGGTGGAGTCTGGCCGATCAACTATCGAAAAGTGATTTGCTCCTTCCAAAAGTACTAGATAGCTGTCATTTCGTCCTCCAGTGATTGCTTCTTGGAATGTACGGATGACTGAGGTGGTAGTATTTCCAGGACTTACACCATAGCGATCGCTGCTGTAAGCAATCACTCCATCGCAGGTTCCTCCCATCAGTAGAAGTGGTAGGGAGTCTGGTAAGGGTAAGATAGTACCTGCTTCATACCCCAATAATAACGTTCCCATAGTGTGTAAACCATAACCAAAAGATGCTGCAACTTGAGGGAAAAAATGAGGATCAGCATTTTCGAGCGCTACTCTACCACCTGCGGAGTGTCCACCTAAAATTATGCGTTGCAGATCAAGCATTCCAGCTAAAATACCCTCAAACTGTAACTGTTCCACTTTCGCTAGCAGTGTTGGCAAAGCCAAAGCAGTGGGAACAGTACGATAAATTGTTGGTTTCATCTTTTCAAAATCAACCCCTGGATTCAGACTAATTACTCCTGGTATAATTTCCGCAATCCAGTTAAAGAGAATCACCACTAGTCCACGTTCAGCGAGTTTAACCGCCAACCATTGATATTGTTGAGCATCACAGTTAAACCCGTTGAAGAAAATCACTACTGGAAAAGGTGCTTTTTCTAAATCAACTGGCAAAATTCCCCTATTTCGTTCTACGTTACGCCTCGATATCTGTGCTGGATAGAAAATTTTCAGGTGAATGGTATCGTAAGGAGACTGGAAACCCTCAATTTTAGCAGCTTGGAAAAAAGCACGAACTGTCATCTGGTTCTTCCTAATATCATTTTCAGAAAATTTTTCTATCCCCAGGTACAACTGCTCCTAACAATCCCAATCTAGCGATCGCAAATAACGGGGTAACTATAATTACAAAAATATTGAAATAGCAATTATACCTAACCCAATTGTAGGAAGTATTTTAGTAAATATTTGTGCAAATGTAGCAAATAACTTTTCAATGGATTTACTTATGGCTAAAAAATCTCAACCCAATCTAGAACAATACCAAGATGTCAGATTATCTGCCACCACAAGAATTTGGGTAATTACAGTAGCTATTCTGGGAGTTTGCGTCCCATTATCAGCCGTTACTAGAAGCGGTGCTATTCTTCCTTTAGTTGCTATTGGTGGCGCAGCTGTTGGTACAGTTGCTGTTTGGCGTTCTGATGAGCAAAAATCAAAAACTAACTATTTGCACCAGCAGCAAATAGAACTGCTAGAACGGAGATTAGCGAATTTAGAAACAATTGTTAGTAGCGATGACTTGAATTTGCAAATGAAAATTAAACAGATTGAAGCAAGGGATACTTTTGGTGACTCTTCTGATGTAAGTACTACACCCAGACAACCAAAACGCAAAGGTTAAAATTAGCCAATCTTCACCATTTATTTTGATTTCAGATGATATTTCCGAGAATTATCGTCACTAGGTTATTTTTATGTAGCTATTTGCTGACTTAACGTTACTGTAATCTTTAAATCCGTCTCAAATTCAACTTTCCTTTACAGCTAGAAGTGTTTCTAGAGAAACAGTATCTCGATCTCTATCTCCGTTAGAATTGACTGATCTCATCTAATTCTATATACTTCAACTGCATCAGTTCATGAAATGTCTAAGTGCTATCCATCTATCTCTTTCCCGGAAACATTTGTCAATGGCTGTGTTTTATTAGACTGTTAATATTACTGAATTTTTAATTAAGTAAGGTTATAAACTTGAGTAATTGCATTTGTATAGCTTACCGTAGGTATGCAATAGTTTGCCGCAGGAATGCAGATGGATTGGATTAGCTTACTCAAAGCTCAACAAATTGACTTCCTTCAACGTGTGAAAAAACCTAAAACTTATGACTTATCTTTGCTGGAAAGTCAAGTTAAAGGTTGTCACACTGAAGTTATGGCCCTTTGGGGCGAGCCTTTGGCTAGACTCCAGGAACTTTCTCGCCAACAAGCAGAAGTTCTCGCCAAAAATCCGCCGCCGACACCGCCGGAATATCCTGAGCCTCCTGACTGGACGATACCCTTTCCCAAATACTTCCAACAACAAGCCCAAGATTATCTTTTGCGCGAGCATATTGTTGACAAGGTAATAACTGAACGCTTGGGCAAGTTAGTAAAAAAGGTGTCACAAGATACTTTGCAAAACATGATTTTAGATGATGAGGGAAATTTGGGTGGCGAAAGTAAATTTCCTTATACGCTCAAAGATCATCCTCAGCTAAGCGTTCAAGTTTACGTTGCTGATGGAGAAAGTTTTAATGGTATTAAGAAAGACAAAATTAGGTGGTCAGTTACTCAAGAAGATTTAAAAAATCACCAAGTATTAATTTTTCTCTGTTTGTTTTATCCATCTACAGGTAATTTAGGTTACGAGAAACAAAGTATAATGACAGGGTTTTTACCTACAAATGAACTTGAATTTTCTGAGCCAAAACTGTATGTAACTCCGAGTAATTTGTTATATGCGGGAGGGTTGAGTTGGTATTTAGAATCACTTATGGGTAAAAAAGACACGTCGCCAGTAATTAATGAGAGAGCGATCGCAGATACAATACAGACTTTACCATCAGAACATTGTCTCAAGGGTATAGTCGGTGACTGGGAATGCTGGCAGACTTTGCAAGGACACACCAGAGGCATTAATTGTCTAGCTTTCAGTTCCGGGTGTAACAATGGCAAAGCCTTACCCATATTGGCAAGTGGTAGTCGTGGAGAGACGAAACTCTGGGATTTAAGCAAGGGTGAATTAATAGAGACATTATCAGAGTATCCTTGGGTAATATCTGGGCTAGTGGATGAAGTGAATTCCCTAGCTTTTAGTTCAGATGGACAGACTTTAGTGAGTTGCGGTGCAGATTCGACAATTAAGCTTTGGCACGTAGGCGCTTTAGACTTGATAGATATTTTGCACAAACATAATGGAGTAGTGCGGTGTGCTGCTTTCACCCCAGATGGGAGAATGTTAGCGACAGGCGGAGATGACAGAAAAATTCTCTTTTGGGATTTGATGCAACGTCAAGTAGCGATCGCACTTTCTTTAGATGATACAGCTGCTCATTCCCTAGTTTTAAGTCGAGACGGCGAAACTCTAGTTACAGGTAGCTACCGCAAAATCAAAGTTTGGCGCACCTCACCCCAAACGGGAATCAAAAGTTTAAAAGATACACAACCACTGCATACTTTTATGGGTCATTCTCACATCGTTTGTTCCTTAGGAATCAGTGCAGATGGTAAACTACTTGTGAGTGGTAGCTGGGATCAAACGATTAAAGTTTGGCAATTGGAGACTGGGGAATTACTTCATACCCTTAAAGGGCATAGAGATAGAGTATATGCGATCGCTTTAAGTCCCGATGGGCAAATTATTGCTAGCGGTAGTGCTGATAAAACCATTAAGTTGTGGCATCTACAAACCGGGGAATTGCTGGGTACGTTTACAGGTCATACTCATATAGTTACAGCATTAGCCTTCACAGCTTCCGGCGAGATGTTGGTAAGTGGTAGTTTGGATAAGACAATTAAAATTTGGCAACGGAGTTAAAACTAATTCGTAATTCGTAATACTCGTCTTCTCTACGAGACGCTATGCGAACGGCGAGAAGCAAGCTACGTAATTCGTAATTCGTGATTGTCGAGTCTTTGAAACTTGTGGATGAAGCTCAGAAGTTCATTAATGAGTGTTTGAACTCCTTTAATGAGTCTTCGAGCTTCATTAATGAGTGTTTGAACTCCTTTAATGAATCTTTGAACTCCTTTAATGAGTGTTTGAACTCCTTTAATGAGTCTTTGAGCTTCATTAATGAGTGTTTGAACTCCTTTAATGAGTCTTTGAGCTTCATTAATGAGTGTTTGAACTCCTTTAATGAGTCTTTGAGCTTCATTAATGAGTGTTTGAACTAGATTTATCCACCTTTGATACTCGTTAACGAGTCTTTGATACTACTCTCTGCGTCTCTACGCCTCTGCGGGAAACTTAAAACTGTACTAACAGCGTTTCCAAGTAGCGAGTTAAATTATATACAATAGCTTATTAGTTGCCTACATTCACAGATACCGAGTTAAAGCTGACAGTTAAACAAGTTTTTAGCTGGTTAACTATGAGTTAAGTAATATAGCGGTTCTCAGTTAAGTGCAATATAAACTTAACCCCCAACCCCTTCCCTACTAGCGTTGGGAGTAAATTTCAAAGCCTCTCTCCTTTTAGGAGAGAGGTTTGGAGAGAGGTCAAAGTCTATTGCATATAAACGAAAAGCGCTAAACAGGTGCATTTTTACCAAATTGATGCTGTTGGAGAATAGTCTATGGCGATGACGAAGCTCTGGAAGTTTTTGCGAAACATTCAGGATTTGAATTGGGGACAAGGCGTAGAGGTAACAAAGACTGGAGCCGAAGCTGCTAAAGCCGTGCTTGATTTGGCAAAAGCAATTAAGGAGCAAAAACCCAATGTTCAAAATTTCAAACCATATCTAGAACAGATTTCGTCGCTATTAGATGTATTTAATTCTCCTCTCGGTCAAATTACTAAAGAAGTAATTCCCTTTGCACCCATCGCCATTACTATACTAAAGTTCATTATTGATGCAACCAACAAAGAGCCAAGTTTAGAAAACTGTGTGCTACTAGTTAGTCAGGGTGCTTACATAGATAGCTTTCAGGATATTCTTAAACAAGATTCGGAATTACTCAATAAAATTGATCAAAACCTTCCAGCTTCTCATGCTTTAGCCTTACAAATTCAGAAATTAGGTGAGCAAGAATTTGATGCGCGGAAAGTGAAAAAAGGCATCCTCTATTTCCACGAATCTCAGCTAGCAGAATCATTTAATCAGATTTTACAACAACGCTTGCAAGAAGCCGGATTATCCGAGGCAGAAGCAAAAACTTTCACTGAACGGGTGGCGCGTCACACTGATGAATATATGCAAGACGCATTGGTAGAAGTCGGAGAGAAAGCCGACAAACTTTGGAAATGGTATAGCACCGGAGGAAAAGAAAAGCTAGAGAAAAATCTGAATATTGAAGATTATTTGGAAGAGGTAATTAAACCAAAGCCAGAAGAAAATATTTTTGATGAAACCGATATTACCTTTCGGGACTTGTATGTACCTTTGCAAGTCAAAGAACTGGATGCCAAGGACGATGCAAATCTGGAACTGGAAGCGTGGGTTAAGGCAATATTGAATGACCCAAATGCAAAACACAAACAAGTTTTGTTTATTCAGGGCGAAGCCGGACGGGGGAAAAGTGTCTTTTGTCGAATGTTTGCCGATTGGGTACAGCGCGAATTACATCCAAGCTTTACCCCAATTCTGATTCGGTTGCGAGATTTGCGTGTACTAAAAGATAACTTAACTGATACTCTAGAGAACTATTTACAACACCTTGATTTTGTCACCAGTGATTCAGGCTGGCTGACCGATAAAAATACTCGCTTTTTATTTTTACTGGATGGGTTTGACGAGTTGTTGTTAGAAGGACGAGCCAGCGGCGGCTTGAAGGAATTTTTAGAACAGGTGGAGCAGTTTCAAAAAGACCCCTTTTGCCGTCATCAGTTTTTGATTACCGGTCGTCCCCTAGCGCTGCAAGGAATTGAGCGCCTGCTTTCACAAACCAAAAGCTTGAAGCGCGTCGAACTTCAGCCAATGGATGACTCACTTCGGCAAAAATGGCTGGAGAAATGGGCAGTTGCAGCTCAAGTTAACAAGAGTGAGTATGAAGAATTTTTGCATCAATTAGATAGTGGTCAATTTGACTCACAACGCTTGCTCCGTATTATAGGCTATAGCCATTGCCTTGGTATTTCTGCCTTTAGGGACAATTTAGGGCTATTTATCAGGGGTGCTAACTTCAAGGGTGCCGACCTCAGCTATGCTGACCTCAACAGTGCCGACCTCAGAGGTATCGATTTCAGCAATGCATACCTCACCCTTGCCTATCTCAGCCGTACCAATCTCACCCTTGCTAACCTTACCCTTGCCTACCTCAGAGGTGCTGATCTCAGCCGTGCTATCCTCAACGGTGCCAACCTCAGCCGTGCCAACCTCAGCCGTGCTGATCTCAGCCGTGCTATCCTCAACGGTGCCAACCTCAGCCGTGCCAACCTCAGCCGTGCTGATCTCAGCCGTGCTATCCTCAACGGTGCCAACCTCAGCCGTGCCAACCTCAGCGATGCCAACCTCAGCGATGCCGACCTCAGCCGTGCCAACCTCAGCCGTGCCAACCTCAGCCGTGTCTGTGTTTCGCTGGGATAGAATTCCTAAAACTCCATCTGGCAGAATTGTTAATCGCTTTGAAATTCATCCCGACTGGGCAATTGAAATTCTTTCCTCAGAGCAAAGGTTAAAAAAAGTATTGAGTAAGTTATTGCATTGTTCACGCAATGGTACTGAACTAGGCTGGTTAATTAACCCAGAAGACGAAAGTGTGCTGGGAATTTTTCCTGGACAGCGATTGGAATTATACGAAGGTGCTGATAAATTACCCATTCTTGAGGGTATCGAATTGGAACTGACTGTTGAACAAGTTTTTGGCTGGTTGAGTTTGACGTAAAAAAGCGTTCCGTAAAGTTGCTGGATTCTGACTTTTCAGGTCATCTGGAAAGACCCACGAAAAACCTAACCCCCTTCCCGTTGCAGGAAGGGAAAAATTCAAAGTCTCTGACGATGGATGAAGCTTGGCAAGCAGCCTAGATGGCAGGTTTCGCGGATGACGTTGCGGCGATGCCAATGCAAATGCATACAGTCGTGAGTGAGGGAGGTAGTAATCTCTCTGGCGGACAACGACAACGGCTGTTGATTGCGAGAGTGTTAGCATTGAAACCGCGGATTTTGCTATTTGATGAAGCGACTAGTGCCTTAGATAATAGAACCCAAGCAATTGTCAGTCAAAGCTTAGAGCAGTTAAAAGTGATAAGAATTGCGATCGCTCATCGCCTCAGTACTATTCAAAACGCTGACCGAATTTAGGTACTTCAAGCTGGCAGCGATGGCTCCGCCCGCCGCAGGCATCGCAAGATTTTTTCCTAATATACAAATACAATAACCAAGTTTTTCTAATAGGATAGCTTGTATTGATTGACTGATAGAGCTTCTAGAGATTAGCCTCCCGGAAAGTGACAGAAGAAGAATACCAGCGATCGCGCTAGGTTCTGGCACTGACTTCAATATCAAGTTAATAGATGTAATGGAAATTCATATCAAGTTAATAGATGTAATGGAAATCCATTTTCTACATTTAATTTTAGGATCGGATGAATATAAAATCTTATATCTGTGTTGTTTATTGCTGTACATATCCCTTTTTCTTTTAACCTGTCTATAGCTTTAAAATGTTGTTTCAAAGGCAATCAAACAGGTCTGTTTCTACAGATTAAAATAAAATTTAGACTATACTTTACGGATAATTTATATAGAATTTAAGCTTAGTTGATATTACTAGATATCCATCCTTTGGCGTCTAAGTTAGAATGCGATTAGACAACTAAAGCTTGTATCCTATTAATTATTAAAAAATAATGGTTATTTCACAACGTGGCATTATCACCTATGCTTACGGAGCATCTTATTATCTAGAAATGGCAAAGTCATTAGCACGTTCTCTACGTCTTCATTCACCAAATGTTCCGCGTGCTATTGTTACTGATAATGAAAATGATAAAGATTTACTAGAGCTTTATAATTACGTTATAAATATTAGAGATGAATATGGTTCTAACGTAAAACAAAAGCTTCATGTCTATGATTATTCTCCATTTAAATATACACTGTGTATTGATAGTGATTGCATAGCAGTAAGGGATATTAACTTTATTTTTGATGATTTTAAAGGCAGAAGTTTTAGTGTGGCAGGTAATACATATCTTCAAGCAGGTGATAAAGATAAGTTCATTGATGTAGATAATACACTCAAACTATTTAATCTCACAAAACTACCTAGATTTAATGGAGGTCTCTATTATTTTGAGAAAAACGATACTACAAAGGCATTTTTTGAAACAGCAGTAGAATTTTCAAGAGACTGGAGAAAGTTAGGTATTAGTGAATTTCGTGGAGATGGCCCTAATGATGAACGTATTTTTGGTCTAGCTATGATGCTACACAATCAATATATGTTTGAAGATCATGGTCAGATGATGCGAACACCTATCGGTCTTCGTGGTTCTTTTGATATAGATGCGATTACAGGTAAATCTACTTTTCAAAAATACAATCAGGTGGTGTCTCCTGCTCTTGTACACTTTGCCTGCGTTTGGGGAGAGCATCCTGTATATTATCGTGAAGTATCAAAGTTAAAAAACCTAGACAAAGGTTCAGCTAACCAGGTCAAGCCTAATATATTTTCCGCAATTAAATATAAGTTTGGCTATCAGATTGCTTTCTTAAGGTATATAGCTAAACGTGTACCTAAAAATCCTAAATATATTCAAGCTAGAGTGAAAAAACTTTTGATAGAATTGCCTGAGTTGATTAAAGCTAAATATAGAATTGAGCCAGTTCGGAGCAAATAAAGTTTGGTAAAACTCTGCATCCCTTTGTGCTTAATTTAAATTAATCAAAGGTTGCTTTGGTTACTTTCTGCATAGCTTTATTCGTATATAATGTGCTGTCTGTGGTTCAGACAGCACTTACAAAGTGCAATAGCGATCGCGCCTCACATTCTTAGCTTCTGACAGGTACTCAAAATTATATTTTTGTGAAACCTACAAGCATTGTATCTGTGGGTTTATTGTAGAAACTAGACGGTACAGCGCAAATTTGTGCGTACCACAAAAATCTGTATTGCCGTACTTTTATGGAAAATCAACTAGGATTAATTCTGAAACTGCTTTTACTCTCGGCTTTGTTATCAGTATTGATTAAGTATGCAGGGCCAAGTCTACCAATTCCGGCGACAGCAACCAACGCGCTGATTATAGTATTGTTACCGATTGCGATCGTAGCGATCGCTCTACTGTGGCGATTTCAAGCACAAAAACAAAATTAACTCAAACCATTTACGCACAAGTTCCTAAAATCAGCTAACCTAGCTTAATTACAAGAAAATTGCATCTTGCCAACCGTTGGGAGTTAGCCTGTGAACCTCGGTCAATGGATCGGCTTAATCGCCATAGTTCTTTCTTTATACATCTTGTGGCAAATTCGGGAAGTGCTTTTGCTCATGTTTGCCGCAGTTGTGTTAGCCACCACCTTAAATCGGCTAGCGAAACGCTTCCAAAGGTTTGGTATGAGGCGTGGATTCGCCGTCCTTCTAGCAGTAGCTATCTTTTTCGCAGGTGTCGTGGGTTTTTTCTGGCTTATTGTGCCGCCATTTGCCCAGCAGTTTCAAGAGCTAACCTATCAAGTTCCTAAAGGGTTTGGACGCTTTAATAGTTGGCTTGATGCCCTGAGAACTCGTATTCCTGACCAGTTAGTTCCTTACATCCCAGATATCAATAGTCTCATTCAACAAGTACAGCCCTTCGCCAATCGGCTACTGGGAAACTCCTTCGCCTTTGTATCTGGCTCTTTGGAAGTTGTCCTCAAGATTTTGCTAGTATTGGTTTTAACAGGAATGATGTTAGCCGACCCCGTGGCTTACCGCAAAGTATTTGTGCGGCTTTTCCCCTCATTTTATCGGCGGCGGGTAGATGGGATTTTAGATAAATGTGAAGTCTCCTTGGAGGGATGGATTACAGGCGCTTTCATTGCCATCTTTGTAGTGGGTCTGATGAGTCTGATTGGCTTATCAATTTTGCATGTCAAGGCCGCACTTGCTTTAGCGGTTTTAGCGGGATTTTTTAACTTGATTCCCAATTTGGGGCCAACAATGAGTGTAATCCCAGCAATGGCGATCGCCTTCTTGGATGAACCTTGGAAAGCGATCGCTGTCTTGATTCTCTACTTTATCATTCAACAGGTTGAGAGTAATTTCATCACGCCCGTTGTCATGGCGCATCAAGTATCATTGCTGCCAGCCATAACCTTAATTGCCCAGCTATTTTTTGTGACTTTCTTTGGCTTTTTAGGATTATTTCTAGCGCTACCTCTAACTGTTGTCGCTAAAATTTGGTTGCAAGAAGTGTTAATTAAAGATGTTTTGGATGAATGGGGGAATAACAATAGAAAAGAGACTGAGTTTGTGATAGTTTCTGAATCTCCTGGAACAGATAATAATTGGACGGCTGAAAATCCAGATATAAATGAGAATCCCTCGATTGATGATGATATCTTGAAAAAATAAGATTAGTCACTCGGAGTTATATGAAGTATTGCAAATTTTGAAGCGATTTGGATAATGAGTGCTGGAGTGAAAAAACAATAAGATTCCTAACTTCTTAAAAAAGTTGGGAATCTCATACTTTTGAGTCAGTCTGAAGAAATCCTATTTGAAAGAATAACCACCAGCATGGACACAATTAGCTAATCAGCTATTGTTTGTTCTGGTTTGTTATCTCTGCTTCTGATTTGTTTGACTCATTAGATCCATTCCCCATTCACCAGGAAGCGTAAGCACTGATAAGATGCGAACAATTGCAGAAATTAACGAGAAAATTAAGCGCCAACGTGCGGTAGTGTTGACAACTGAAGAATTAAAAGCACGAGTTGTAGAAATCGGTGTTACTAAAGCTGCTAAAGAAGTTGATGTAATTACCACTGGTACTTTTGAGCCGATGGAATCAAGTGGTGCAATTATCAATCTGGGACATACTGATCCCCCGATAAAAATTCGCCGTTGTTGGTTAGATGGCGTGCCAGCATACTCTGGTTTTGGTGCAGTAGATTTATATTTGGGTGCGAGTTGTGCTGTAGAGACGACGGATGGGGAAGAACTGCGAGAACGTGGTGGCGGTCATGTAATAGAAGATTTGATCGCTGGTAAATCTATACACGTGAAAGCACAAGGACAAGTAACAGATTGTTACCCCAGAGCAAATTTTGAAACTACAATTACCAATGACACAATTAATCAGTTTTATTTATTCAATCCGCGCAATCTTTATCAAAATTTTATTGTTGGTGTAAATGGTGGCGATCGCCCCCTCTTCACTTATCTCGGTCCTTTACAACCGCGTCTGGGGAATGCTGTTTATTCTAATCCCGGTGCGATTTCCCCCTTACTCAACGACCCCGATTTGCAGCTCATTGGTATAGGTACTCGAATTTTTTTAGGCGGTGGTATTGGCTATGTCGCTTGGGAAGGCACTCAGCACTTCCCCTTACAAAAGCGTTTAGCTAATCGTACACCGATTGGGCCTTCTGCCACTTTAGCTTTAATTGGTGATGCCAAGCAAATGGATGCTCATTGGGTGCGGGGGTGTTATTTCAAAAGTTATGGTCCCTCATTAATGTTAGGAGTTGGTGTACCACTACCTGTATTAAATGAACAAGTAATTGAACACTGCGCCGTCCAAGATCAAGACTTAGTAGCCCCAATAGTAGATTTTTCCATTCCCCGACGCGTCCGTCCCACCTTTGGTTTGGTCAGTTACGCCCAACTCAAATCTGGGCGGATCACCATAGAGGGCAAAGCAGTACGCTCTGCCCCCTTAGCGAGTTTGTTTTTTTCTAGGCAAGTCGCTCTAGAGTTGAAAAAGTGGATCGAAGCAGGTACGTTTACCCTTACAGAACCAGTTTCTCCAATTCCGATGGAGCGATCTTTTCTACCCCAAGACCGTCGGACGGATTTTTGATTGGAGCAGGGGAGCAGGGGCGCAGAGGAGCAGAGGTGAAGTAGCAGTAAGTCTTTCCCCTCTGCCCCTCCACACCTCTGCCTCTTGTACCCCATGCCCCATGCCCCATGCCCAATGCCCAATACCTAATGCCCCATTCATTCCCTACTCTTGAGTCGGTTTCGGTCGCTTGATGGGTTTAGGAGCGGGTGTTTTTGGTATAGGTTTTGACACCACTGAAGGGTCGCCGCCTGTACTTGTTTTCTTGATGGGACGAGGAGTTTCGCCAGTGCGTCTGGGGGGGAATGGTTTTCTACCACCAGCACCACCACCACTGCCAGCACGAGGCCCACCTTTAAATGGTGGTTTGCGTTTTTTGGGCAAATCAGCGATCGCTTCAGCTTTTTCTACTACTAAAACGTCTGCTTCCCGCTTGGCTTGGAAGTCCCAGAATTTACCCACTGCTTTGGTAGTTAGTACACCCCTCAATTTCAACTTAAAATATTTGGGTTTGTCAGTTGATTTGCGTGGAGCCTGCCTAATTTTGACTACCAAGCTTTTAGCATCAAAAGATTGGTATACTACTTCACCACGAACAGAAAAACCACCATCTGCAACTTCTGATGAAGGTCTGGGGGCAGTTGTATTTAGTTCAGAGTTCTCGGATAAGCCATCATCGAGTGTCTCTAACTCTTGCAACTCAAAATCCGATTCGTCCTCATCTGTTGAGTTTTTCGCCAGATTTTCTGGCTCCCAAACTCCGACGATTTGGATGTGCAAGGTATCATTTTCTTGTCTGGTACGTGGATATACTACCCACAAGTGTTCTTTTTCTAAGTCTAGATGATTTTTGACTAAGCTCATAATCCGGCCTAGGAGGACGGCATTGAGTTCTACACCATCTGCGGTCAGCAGCGTACCTTGAGTAAATTGTTCGCTGCTAGCATGATAGCGACCCCGGACTAACCCGATCGCTCGATACTGCATCGGTTCACTGGGAGGCGGAATCGGTTGCTGGCGATTAATCAAGTTCCCATTTGAGTCAGTCTCGGTGGAGTTGACAGGCAAATTGTCAACTTCTTTAGAGGACTGGGCTGCTATATGAACATTAGCGGCTGCCTCTACGTTAGTTGGGCCCTGGTTAGAGGCAGAAGAATTGGAAGATTCAGGCAACGGCATCAGGTCGGAATTCATAAAAACTCCTTGCGGCGGAGACACATCCCATTGTGGGATTTTACAAAGGCAGCTGGAAAGAGCATTTGTGCGACTGATGAAAGTATATTGGTTTTTCACAAAATCACACTAGGGTACTCTATACAATCCTAAAGGCGCTAAATTTAATGTATAAACACTAAATGTCTAATTTAGCGGCTTTACACTAGTTTCGGAAGCATATCATAGCTACAATTCTGACGGCTCCTCCTAAAGTCATCACTTACTTTAGCAGTGTGGATAGTTAATTGTTATAAAATTCACAGGCAATTGGCGGTATTCCGCAAAGTTTTGGAAATTTTTAACTTTACGATTTGTGTAAATGATAATGTCATTAGAGTTCAGGAGAAAGACAAAACTGTGTCTCAACCGCGCAATCGTTGGATAGTTCAAGTCGTCTTAGCGGTGGCAATTCTTGCTTTTGTGGGTGTTTCGGTGATTCCCATAATTGGAGCATTTAATAATACGCCACCCTCAAGTCAAAATACCGCTAGCACCAGAGGCAGTTTGCCCTCCGCTGACCAAAAATCAAAACTGGAAGACGAAGTACGGGGTTATGAACAGGTTTTGCTAAGGGAACCAGAAAATCAGACTGCGCTTAAGGGTCTGTTACAGGCACGGCTGCAATTACTGAGTCAAAAAGATAAAAGCGAGGTTAAACCAGCTGATATCCAAGTTGTCATTGAACCTTTAGAAAAGCTAGCCAAGCTGAATCCCGAACAGTCAGAATATTCAGTGTTACTAGCTCAAGCCAAACAGCAAATTGGCGATCGCGAAGGAGCTGCTCAAGCTTATCGCTCGATTTTGTCCACGAAACCAGGCGACTTGAAGGCTTTGCAAGGAATGGTGGCTCTATTGATCAGTCAGCAACGCCCCGAAGCAGCCATTGGTTTGTTGCAAGAAACCCTCTCTAACGCAGCCCAAGCAAATACAATTCAGCCTGGAAGTGTAGATATAGTAGCAGTGCAGGTGCTGTTAGGTTCTGTTCATGCTTCCCAGAAACGCTACGCTCAAGCTAGCTCTGTTTATGATCAGGCAATTAAGAAAGATCCCAAAGATTTTCGCCCTGTCGTGGCAAAAGCGATGCTCCTGAAACAACAGGGCAAAGACGCAGATGCAAAACCTTTATTTGATAGTGCCGCAGCTTTAGCACCTGCTAAGTACAGAGACGAAATTAAGAAGGCAGGAACAGTTTCCCCCATTCCTAAATCTGCTTCATCTCCCGCGCCTTCATTGGGAAATACTCCTAAGTAATGGGCATTGGGCATTGGGCATTGGGCATTGGGCATTGGGAAAGAGGACGCAGGAGGCAGAAGGCAGAAGTTCTTTAATTTTGAAATTTTGAATTGATTTCTCCCCTACTTCTTCTCTTCACGCTCCTTCAATGGCAGCAACAATACCAAAGACTAAAAAGAGGCATCCGCCAATCAGAGTGAGTTGACGCTCAGAAATGCGTCCGGCAATCATTTTGCCGCCGATAACTGCGATCGCAGCACAAATGGCATGTCCTAAAATTGCACCTATTGTCACTCCAATGGGGTTATTGCCTGCTGCTAGGGCAATGGTAGCAATTTGAGTGCGATCGCCCCACTCTGCCATAAATGTCAACACAAAGGCTTCTACGACAATTGCTAAGGAAGTTTTTTGCTTTGATAACTGCAAATCTGCTTGTTTCACCGCAGCTTGGGCCTCTTCTACAACTTCTGTATCACAAGAAGCAGCTGACATCTTACTCGCGTCATATAACAGCTTGATACCGAAGGCAATAAATAAAGCTATTTCGGCGTAATGAATATAAACTTTTGGCAACAAAGATACTGCTTGTCCAAATAGCACCGAAAGGATTGTCATCGCGGCTAAAGCAGCTGTCACACCTATAAATACTAGTCGCCGCGGGTGGTGCATTGCCAAAATTACAGCAATAAAAAATGTTTTATCGCCTAGTTCGGAAACTGTAATTAATAATAAACCTGCGGTAAAAGCTGTTAGCACTCTCTCAAGCTCCTGAAGAATCGTTTACCGATGTGAAGCTTGATGAGAACCAAAAGACCTCACCAAGTTTACACTTTTCGGTGTGAACTTAGTGAAGGTCTCGCTTTCAAATATTGATTATTTGCCATCTGAACCAGGCTCATCGCCAGTATGTTGATTCAGATGTACTGGCTTTTATATTTTTTGCCAGCAGCTACTCCCCTTCTATGCAATCGCAATTATACATATTTTTCATGTATAAGTAAAGAGTAGGGAATAGAGAGGTATAACTTTAGAGTGAAACAGCACATATAGAACGATTCAGTGCTTACTCAGGTAAAAACTCATCATCTGTGACTTCTGCTCGCTGGTATGGACAGTTCAGAGGAAAGGATTCCATTGACAAGCCAGTTTCAGCTTTTGCTTGTTTAACTGCTTGTGCATAACACTCAGCAAAAACTATCTCAAGATAGGATTTGAGACTAGGTGAATCATCTAGAGCTTCTTTGACGCGTCTACGATATTCAATGATGCTTGCTTCCCAGCTACCACTTCTTTTGTCGGGCTGAAATTGCCATTTGAGCAAATGCATCAGAATTACAATCAGATTACTCTTGAGACTCCGGCGCTCACTCCTTCCTATATCGGCAATTTCTTCAATTAGGTTCTCCCACTCAACGTTTGCATAATCCTGATTTTGCAATTTTTCTACAGTCGTTTCTAGCCATTGCAAGTAATCAGTCTCATATAGGGTTTGGGAATGCGCCTTTAGGGAAGACATAGCAGTTTCCATCAGAAATCTTTAGATAATTCTCACATATCTTTACAATTAACATCGGTGCGTCACATCTTAATGCACCCTACGGACTAAAGTAATTGCCAATTGTCTAACTAATCAACTTTAAGCTTTGCCAATATCTCTAGGCGTTTCAGATAATTCTTCATGTGTTCAGCACTGTGTGTTGGAACACAACCATCGTTGTAGAGATAAATTGTGTCTGTATTTGAATCACCTTTGTAAGACAGTTTTGCTGCTGTTGCTGAACCTATACTTTTCAATTTCACGCAAATAGGATACTCTTCATACTTAATATGTTCCCTGGTCTTAAAACCAACTGGCTTGTATTCCTTATTAAGCACTATGTATCTTTCGTCAGGTTGTTTTTCAATGCAATAAGGAAGAAATACTTGCTCTGAAATAGTTAAGCGCCATATCATTTTCTTTGTCTACAACTTTACTAAAGTCAGAGGTGACGTAATAATCACCTCAACCATTACTTACTTACCTGCACATAATACTAATTAATTCAAAAAAATGAATCTATGAATCATGCACAAGGGTAACGCCACCTCCTGTATCATCAGGCAAGTCCAACCAACTTGGCGCTTAGTTCCCAGACGCGATCGCCTTTGTCGTCATCACGGGCTTGAGGAGAGACTTTTTGCACAAAAGACTTGCCATCTTTCTTCTGGCGATTTCCCCAACTCCAATAAACACCGGATTGATTATACTCAGGATCGGCAACCACAGCAGCAACCCGTTCTCCCGCCAACTCTTGAGATACATATCCCCCAGTCACATACTTCTGGAATAATGGGAAGATTTTCTGAAACAGGGGATAGTGGTTTCTAAATAGCGGCGTTTCTGCAACACATCCCGGATAGAGAGAATTGAAGACGATACCAGTTGACTCGTGATAGCGATCGTGCAGTTCCCGCATAGTCAGCACGTTGCAAACTTTGCTGTCTTTGTAAGCTTTGACTGGTTCAAATTTCTTGCCATCAATCATCGATATTGGCTCTTTAAACCCTTCTGCAAAGCCTTGCAAATCGCCCAAGTCGGGACGTGGCGGAATCTTCCCACCGAGTTCGTCTGGGTTGTGCGTGACTGTTCCTAAAATTACGAGCCTTGGCTCTAAAGATGACTTCTTCAGATCCTCTAGCATCAGGTTGCACAATAGGAAATGACCCAGATGATTGGTAGTGACAGTTAACTCGTAACCTTCTGGACTGCGTAAAGGCTCTTTGATTAAGGGCATATAAATTGCAGCGTTGCACACCAAAGCGTCTAAAGACTTTCCAGTGGCTCGGAAGTTCTTCACAAACTGTCGGACACTTTCCAAGGAGCCAAGGTCAATATGTATGCTGGTATAACTGTTGTAGGGGATTTCCACAGCTTGAGCAGCTTTTTGTGCCTTTGCTAAATCCCGACATGCCAGTACCACATACCATCCTTTATCAGCAAGAGCTTTTGCAGCATATAAACCCACCCCCGAAGAGGCACCCGTAATTATAACCGTTGGTTTCTGATGTTGTTCCATTCTGTTGAGCGTACATTGACTGTCTCTAGGATCTCATACCAGTGAGCCATGATTGTCATCAGCTTTTTCAAGGCTGCATTAGGTTGAACTAAGTAAGTGGGCGAGAAAATCCCTAAGTATTTTACGAAATGTAAATACAGCACATACTTTACAAATTCGTTATTTCACCGTTTTTACAAAACTAAATATATATTGGTTTTATCGTGCTTACCGACTTAACCTCTATATAAAAAACCTTCAAAAAAATAATTATAATAACATTTTTGGTATACTAAATTAATTGCAATCTTAACTTTTTCTGTTTTCAAGTATTTTTTTTTCAGAGATATTTCAGATGTATATTATTACTAGGCTGGAAAGTATAAGTAAATTGCCTAGCTGTTTAACAATTTATACTCTGTGGATAAGCTTCTAGAATCTATAAAAAAAATTCTGCAAGACAAGCCTCTCGATTCAATTCAATGGTTTGTGCTCTATCAATCGTGGTTGGGCAAAACTTACGGTGAAATGGCAGAGGTATCAGGCTACGGCAACAATTACATCAAGGAAGTTGGTTCTGAGTTGTGGCAAGACCTTTCTATAGCACTTGGAAAAAGAATAACGAAAAAAAATCTCCATTTAGCCTTGAGTAACCACTTGCAAGACGAGATAGATAATCAGGAAAATCAGATCCAACAAAAGTTCGGTGAAGAATTTAGCTTAGAAATGGTTTCTCCAGACTTTTTTTTAGCAAGCAAGATAGAATTTCCTAGCGGGCCTGTAACGCTGGGTTCTCCTCTTTACATCAATCGCCCTTCCCTAGAAGAACTTGTTTGTAATGAGATTTTACACCCTGGTTGCTTAATCCGGATCAAAGCACCTAAAAAGATGGGAAAAAGTTCCCTGCTCAATCGGATGATTGCTTATGCTAGAGAGCAAGATTATCAAATTGTCTATTTGGACTTTCAAGAAGCTGACCAAGACGTTTTTGCTTCCCTGGATAAATTTTTGCGTTGGTTTTGTGTAAATGTCAGTAGGCAGTTAAATCTCCTTTCTTGTGTAGATGATTTTTGGGATATAGAAATGGGCAGCAAGGTAAGCTGCAAAATCTATTTTGAAGCTTATCTGTTGCAATACATTAATGATAGTCCTGTAGTTTTGGCTTTGAATGAAGTCCATCGGATTTTTGAACATCCCAATATTGCCCAAGACTTTCTGCCAATGCTGCGATTTTGGCATGAACAAGCAAAGCAAGATCAGACTTGGCAAAAACTGCGGATGGTGGTGGTTCACACAACAGAAATTTATATTCCGCTTAAGCTCAACCAATCGCCTTTCAATGTAGGGATAACAATTACGCTGCCACCATTTAGCCTTAAGGAGATACAGAATTTGGCATTACGTTATGGACTAGATTGGGCAGCAGACTCGGAAGGAGGAAAATGCCTTGCACCCCTACAAGCAATGGTAGGAGGGCATCCCTATCTGGTTAGCCTTGCATTTTATCATCTATGTCAGGGAGAAATGACGCTGGAGGTGTTATTAGAAACTGCATCTACACCAGTAGGAATTTATGGTCAGCATTTACGAGAACTGTTGACACTACTGCAAGAAGAACCAGAATTAATGTCAGCTATGGAACAGGTAATTGCAACAGAGCAAAAAGTAGAGTTAGATGCGATCGCTGCTTACAAACTAGAAAGTATGGGTTTAGTTCAACTAAACGGCAATCAAGCTAGTGCCATGTGTGAGTTGTATCGTCTTTATTTTAGTCAACAATTTGGAAAGCAAAATAGTGCTAATGCTTCTAGTGAATTTTCTAGATAGTTTTGAGGGTTCATAGTAAGCACTAAAGTTCTTACTACAAACCTAATTACTCATCGATCTTATAGGAGTTTTATAACCTGTCACAATCCAAATTTCTTGATTGAGATATAGAAGTAATTTAAAATTAAAAATCAATTAAATGAAAAATTATCGATACCAAGTTGGTGGTACTCTCACTAGTGACGCTCCTAGCTATGTTGAGCGTAGAGCGGATGTGGAACTTTACGAAGCTTTGAAACAGGGTGAATTTTGCTACATCCTAAGCTGTAGGCAAATGGGTAAATCTTCACTTATGGTAAAAACAAAGCACCGCTTGCAACAAGACGGCTTTAGATGTGCCACCGTTGATATGACTAATATTGGTTGTGAAAATATAACTCCAGAACAGTGGTATAAAGGACTTGTCGGCGACTTATGGTTGGGTTTTAAACTTTTAGGAAAAATCAATTTAAAAACCTGGTGGCAAGAACAAAATGATCTTTCTTTGGTTCAGAAAATCAGTCGGTTTATTTCGGAAATTTTATTAACTCAGTTTCCTAACGAAAGACTATTTATTTTTATTGATGAAATTGATAGTATACTCAGCCTCGATTTCTGTGTTGATGACTTTTTTAACTTGATTCGGTTCTGTTATAACCAACGAGCAATTAATCCAGAGTATCATCGGATTACATTTGTAATTTTTGGGGTGGCGACACCTTCAGAATTAATTCTAAATCGAAATCATACTAAACCGTTTAATTTTGGTAAAGCCATACAAGTAAATGGTTTCACCTTTGAAGAAGCTCAACCACTATCTTTGGGACTGGATATTAAAGACAATCATCCCCAAAAAGTTTTGCAAGAAATATTAGCTTGGACAAAAGGGCAACCATTTCTTACTCAAAAGCTGTGTCGGCTGCTTGTAAATTTATCTCAAGATGATCTGGGTAGAAAGCTGAAAATTCCTCCTGGCACAGAAGAATTTTGGATAGAAAATGTGGTGCGATCGCATATAATCGAGAAATGGGAATCACAAGATGAACCGGAACATTTAAGAACTATTCGCGATCGCATCCTCAGAAACGAAAAATTTGCCGCCAGATTGTTAGGAATTTATCAACAAATCCTCCAAGGAATGAAAGTACCAGCCGACGATAGTCGAGAACAGGTAGAACTGTTGCTGTCTGGTTTGGTAATCAAAAAACAAGGTTGTCTCCAGGTAAAAAACCGAATTTATCAAGAAGTTTTTAATTTAGAATGGGTTGGAAAAAAATTAGCTTACTTGCGCCCCTACTACGAAAGCTTTAATGCATGGGTAGCCTCAGAGGAAAAGGATAAATCTCGCCTATTGCGTGGACAAGCTTTGATGGATGCTCAAACTTGGGCAAATGGTAAAAGCTTGAGCAACTTAGATTATCGATTTTTAGCTGCTAGTGAAGAATTAGATCGGCGAGAATTACAGCAAGCATTAGAGGCTGAACGTGCTCAAGAAGTCGAAGCACGACTTGCAGAACAACAAAAAAGGCTGGCTCAACAAAAGAAAAATGCCACAATAGTGACACTTTTGCTCGTGGGCATGACTATCAAGTTGGTGATTTCTATAGTGTGGGGAGTATCGCTTTTACGAAAGATTGATGCTTTAGAATCACAGCTAAAATGCCTTACTATACCCCTACCATTTTCTCACTGTCCAAAGTCAAGAGCTGCTAAAGAAAGCTCAAAATAACAATCGTTAAAAAAACTTAGTTAGGGACTCAGCTTGAGATTGGCTAACTTTTTGTTCATCGTTAACCACTTATCTAACAATCTCAACAGAACCAAAAACCTCGACTCAAGAAACGCAAGTCTGACCAAAGCTAGCGATGATGTGAGTTAAAATCCTGATATCTTCAATCACTACTCACGCAGACAGCACCCGAAAAAGCGATCGCTATGCTTCAGTATCCCCATCTCGAACAAGCGCTAAAATATCACTTCGGTTATGACCAATTCCGCCCCGGGCAACGGCAAATTATCGAAGATGCGCTGCAAAATCGAGATTTAATGGTTGTGATGCCGACTGGCGGCGGGAAATCTCTATGTTTTCAGTTACCAGCATTGTTAAAAAATGGACTAACGGTGGTGGTGTCGCCGTTAATTGCTTTGATGCAAGACCAAGTAGAAGCGCTGCGAAATAATAATATTAATGCGACATTTCTCAATAGCAGTTTGAATGCTTACAAAGTGCGATTGCGGGAAGAAGCCATCCTCAACGGTAAAGTAAAATTACTCTACGTCGCCCCAGAACGTCTCCTTAGTGAAAGGTTTCTCCCGTTTCTCGATTTAGTTAAAGAAAAAATTGGTATTTCTAGCTTTGCTATTGATGAAGCGCATTGCGTTTCGGAATGGGGACACGATTTTCGCCCAGAATATCGCCAGTTGAAATCTCTGCGGAAACGCTATCCTGATGTCCCTACAGTCGCTCTCACCGCCACAGCAACCGATCGCGTCCGTAGTGATATCATTCAACAATTAGGGCTGAAGCAACCAAGCATCCATCTTGCCAGTTTTAATCGTGAAAATCTTTATTACGAAGTTTGTCCTAAAACTAAATATGCTTACACTGAATTATTAGAACTAATTCGAGAAACTGAAGGTTCAACAATTATTTATTCTTTAACTCGTAAAAAAGTTGATGAACTCACTTTTAAACTGCAAAATGATAAGGTTGTTGTTCTGCCTTATCACGCCGGATTAACTGATGAGGAACGTAGTAGTAATCAAACGCGATTTATTCGAGATGATGTCCGGGTTATGGTAGCAACAGTCGCCTTTGGGATGGGAATTAATAAACCCGATGTGCGGTTGGTAGTTCACTTTGATATGCCTAGAAATATAGAAAGTTATTATCAAGAATCGGGTAGAGCAGGTAGAGACGGAGAACCATCTCGGTGTACAATATTTTTCAGCTTTGGTGATGTTAAAACAATTGAATGGAGTATCGATCAAAAAACTGATCCTCAAGAACAGTTGATTGCCAAACAACAACTGCGACAGATGATCGATTACGCTGAAGGTACTGATTGTCGGCGAACGATTCAACTAGGTTATTTTGGCGAAAGGTTTCCTGGGAATTGCGGTAACTGTGACAATTGTCGTCATCCCAAACCCATGCAAGATTGGACAGTTGAAGCCATGAAGTTTTTATCTTGTGTGGCGCGTTGCAAAGAAAGGTTTGGGATGCTACACATAATTGATGTGTTGCGGGGGGCAAAAAAAGACAAAATTATCCAGTACGAACACGATAAACTTTCTACTTATGGTATTGGTAAAGATAGAACTGTAGATGAATGGCGAATGTTAGGGCGATCGCTTTTACATCAAGGGTTAATAGAACAAACTAGCGATGGTTACTCAGTTTTAAAACTAAATGCTTTAAGTTGGCAAGTAATGCGAAAACAACGCACAGTTTCGCTAGCTGTAACCACAGTTCAAAAGATTACCTGGGAAGAGGGGAGTGAAAAAGCAGAAGTTGCAGAAATATTATTACAGAAGTTGCGATCGCTACGTAAACAATTAGCTGATGAGCAATCTGTACCACCTTACGTTATTTTCCACGATTCCACTTTAAAATTGATGGTACAGGTGCAACCCCAAAACTTAGCTGAATTTGCCAAACTCTCTGGTGTAGGTAGTCATAAACTCGCTCAATATGGCGAAAAGTTTATTACAGAAATTCGCGCCTACCGCCAAGAAAAAGGTTTGCAAAATAAATCTGTTACTTCCGTATCCTCTCGCAACTCATCTTCTTCTTACACCGAATTGCAGACATTACAATTACATCAACAAGGTTTAAATATTGCTCAAATTGCCCAAAAACGCAACCTTAGTCCGGCAACAGTTAGCAATCATCTAGAAAAACTAATTGAAAAAAATCAGCCAGTTGATTTAAATCAATTAATACCTCTAGAACATCAACAAAAAATTTGGCAAGTTTTAGAAGTACTCGGAGACATTTCCCTCACTCCCATCAAAGAACAACTAGGTGAAAGTTACACTTTTGATGAAATTCGCTTAGTGCGGTGTAAGTGGCGGCGCGAAAATCGTAAATAAAATTTACTTAGGACAAGTAATAAAAAACATAATGATTGTTTTGTTATGAATGACAAGAAAAAGTCCTGTTATTAAGGATGGAAAAAACTATCGTATTTCTAACTCTTCCTACTGGCAACTATCTGCACAAAAACTTGCTGACAAAATTAATGCCTTTCTAAACGATTCTGAACAGGAATTTCTGATACTCACTCAAGATAACTCTAACCCTCTTATACTGGTTGGCTGGTTTTGCGTTTTATTTGGTGCATTTTGTTTAAGTCTTACTATTTGCTCATATATTTGTTTTTTGAAAGACTAGATAAGGAAGCTAAACTTAAATTTTATGATTAAAATACAAGAGCAAGATTAAAAAAGTTAGGCAATGAGTCAGATGCTTAATACAGGAGTACGCTGGACAACTCAGGATGTGGAACTGTTACCAGAAAATGAAGGCACGCGCTACGAGATAGTTGATGGAGAATTATTTATGACCAGGGCACCTCACTTTAAACATCAGCAAACTTGTGGCAGAATTTTCCAACAGCTTAACATTTGGTCAGATTCTACTGGTTTAGGAGAAGCTGTTATCAACCCTGGTGTTTTATTTTCAGAATCAGATAATGTGATTCCTGATGTAGTTTGGGCTACTAAAGAAACCTTGGCGCTAACATTGGATGAAGCAGGACATTTAACTGGCGCACCAGATTTAGTAGTCGAAGTTTTGTCTGCTAGCAACGAAGACCTAAGACGAGATAAAGAAGCTAAACTTAAACTTTATTCTTCCAGAGGAGTAAAAGAATATTGGATTGCTGATTGGCGATCGCGTAAACTAGAGGCTTATCGGCGCGAACAAAGTCAACTTAACTTGGTAGCAACTTTATTTAGTAATGATAATATAATTTCTCCGCTATTGCCTGGTTTTAGCTGTACTGTAAACCAGTTTTTTCCTGTATAAATTTTAGGTTGAATGGAAAAACAAATCTCAAGTAGCGGATTAACTAAAGTCCAGGTACTGATTATGGCGATCGCATCTGGTGTCTGTGTTGCTAACGTTTATTATAATCAGCCAATCCTCAAAGATATTGCATCATCTTTTCGAGTCAGTGAAGGCGAAGCGGGTAGCATCTCTGTGCTTACGCAAGTTGGTTACGGTTTGGGGCTTTTCTTTTTAATTCCCTTGGGCGATAAAATCAACAAGAAAAAATTAATTCTTTGTTTACTGATATGTTTGTTTTGTTTGTTGATAGCCATGACGTTTTCACAAAACATCGTCCAAGTTTGGATATTGAGCGTAGCAATTGGGATTGCGACAGTCTCTGCTCAGATTATTCTACCTTTAGCAGCAAGTATAGATAGAGTAACTACAGGTCAAACTGTAGGCAACATTTTTACTGGTATATTGATTGGAGTTTTAGGAGCAAGGGTTTTTAGTGGCTATATTGCTGAATGGTTGAGTTGGCGTTATGTATATGGATTTTCGGCAGTAATGATTTTAATTGTTATTGTTTTATTAAAAATATACTTGCCTAATGTCAAAAATGAATTTGATGGTTATTATTTAGAATTATTAAGCTCAACACTTCAGCAATTAAAACGTTTTTCATTATTAAGAGAAGCGTCTTTAATTAGCGGGTTATTGTTTGGTGTCTTTTGCTCATTTTGGACAACACTAACTTTCCATTTAAGTGGAGCGCCTTTTTATTTTAAATCTGACACAATTGGGATGTATGGCTTTGTGGCGATCGCAGGTGCATTGATGGCACCAGTTTTTGGTAAACTAGCCGATCGAGGTAACTCCCAACGTTCCTTGACTATTGCTGTATCGATGGTGATTGCAAGTTTAGTAATTGCTAAAATTGCTTCTAATTCTGCACTAGCGATCGCTGTTGCTGTATTGTTAGTAGATGTAGGTGTACAGGCAGTCCAAGTCACCAATGTTGCAAGGATATACACTCTTGATGCTCAATCGAATAGTCGCATCAACACAGTTTATATGACTACCTATTTTATCGGCGGTGCTGTAGGTACTAGTATTGGCTTATTATGCTGGAATCTTGGTGGCTGGAATTTAGTAACCTGGCAAATGTTAGTTTTTACTTTGCTGGCATTTTTTATTATCGTCAGACCTAAAATAATTACAGCAAGAACAAATAAATAATCAAACTCTCGTTTTTGATTAAAATAACAAAAAGTAGAAGGTCGAGGTTAACACACTCATTCTTTTCCCAAAACAAGATGTGTATAACTTATGGTTCAGATATCGCCTTGCACCAATAACTAAGTTTTCTCCTCATCAAGGCGATATCTACAGATAATCAGTTTACATTAAGAAAAACTGGGAATTTCCGAGTTGGAATCTTGTGATGTAATAGCAGACTTTGAAGGCTCAGTGTTTTGGTTTTTTACAGGCATAATTACAGATAGCAGCTTAGGCAGTGCTAGGCAGACTACAGTATTTAACAGCGTCAGAAATATACCATCTATCAAACTCATATATTAATCTTCTCCGTTTGAAAATTGGTGGTAACTATATTTATTAGTTTGAAGCAAAATCAGTAGAATTGCTTAAAAACAGAATTTAGATTTATTTTAGAGAATATAAGCTAGATAAATATATTTTTATCCTATAGCAAGCCGATTTGATTTTTGAAAACATCTAAGTATATGCAGGAAATGTTATCACGTAGCGTTACAGCGTCCGTCACAGGTCAAACTTAGTTATAATCCCAGCTTACCTAAAGATATTGCTGATTGTCCGCACCTGCCTGGGAATAGCACAGCAAAATCTTTGTATGTATATAACACTCCCAATTCATCGTACATTTTCATGTACAAATTTCCTTTTGGGAATAACGCAGGCGCTATTTGTGCTGTTCGTTCTTGGTATTTCCCCTTGATTCTTTGGATGCAGCGTCATACCTCTACTTTTTATATCTTCTGACTTGCTGCTTTGAGACGTGTTAGGGGGTAAGACCCCTTATTCGCCAGATGTTCCTCACAGAAGTCGGGGAGCTGAGTCTCTCGGTGGAGAGCAAATTAAATAGGATTGCTATATATATGAAATTAGAGCTAAGTACGAATTAAAAAATATAATTTTAATCTATCAAAAGGATGAGATACAAGGATCAAAATTTCCTATATCTAAAGAAATTAAATACAAATATTTAATCTAAAAGTATACTTCTGACAGAGGATGTAAAACAAAAATAGACATAGTAAATTAAAATCAATATTAATCAAAGTTCCTAAGTAATTCAGACAAGTGTGCTATACACGAGCTTGGAACAGCCTAAAACTTTGTTAAAATCAGCAACACACAAACTATGAACTCTACCACCGAAAAACGTATCGCCTTGATTTCCGTCCACGGAGACCCAGCGATTGAAATAGGGAAAGAAGAAGCTGGGGGACAAAATGTTTATGTGCGCCACGTGGGTGAAGCACTAGCGCAGCTGGGATGGCAAGTTGATATGTTTACCCGCAAAGTGAGTCTGGAGCAAGACTCGATTATTGAACATAGCAACAATTGTCGAACTATTCGTTTAAAAGCTGGCCCCCTTGAGTTTGTGCCGCGAGATGAAATTTTTGAATATCTGCCAGAATTTGTGGATAATTTCCTCAAATTTCAAGTAAAAAATGATGTTACATACGAGTTAGTTCATACTAACTATTGGCTCTCTAGTTGGGTGGGGATGCAGTTAAAGAAAATCCAAAAGAGTAAACAGGTTCACACCTACCACTCCTTAGGAGCAGTCAAGTACAACACTATAGAAGATATTCCTATGATTGCTAGTCAGCGATTAGCAGTGGAAAAACAGGTGTTGGAAAATGCAGAGCGAATTGTGGCGACAAGTCCGCAAGAACAGGAACATATGCGATCGCTAGTTTCCACAAAAGGCAATATCGACATCATTCCCTGTGGTACAGATATTCAGCGCTTTGGTTCCATTGCACGAGAAGCAGCTAGGGCTGAATTGGGAATTGACAAAGAAGCTAAAGTTGTAGTGTATGTAGGGCGTTTTGACCAACGCAAAGGTATAGAAACCTTGGTGCGGGCACTAAACCAGTCTGGATTACGCGATTCCAACAATCTCCAGCTAATTATTGGTGGTGGTAGTACCCCAGGTAACAGCGACGGAATTGAGCGCGATCGCATTGAGCAAATCGTCAACGAATTGGGAATGAGCGACTTTACCATCTTTGCTGGTCGTCTAAGTCAAGATATTTTACCAACTTATTACGCCGCTGCCGATGTTTGCGTTGTTCCCAGTCACTACGAACCCTTTGGACTAGTGGCGATCGAAGCGATGGCAAGCGGTACACCAGTTGTAGCAAGTGATGTCGGCGGACTTCAGTTTACTGTAGTTAATGAAGAAACTGGTTTATTGGCTCCAGCGCAAGATGTAGATGCTTTTGCTTCTGCTATTGACCGAATTCTCCTAAATCCAGAATGGCGAGATGAATTGGGTAAAGCCGGTAGAAAGCGCGTTGAAAGTAAGTTTAGCTGGGATGGTGTCGCAAATCAACTGAGTGAACTTTACACCCAACTGTTGCAGCCACAAACAGTAGCGTCAACAGCAAAAGAACTAGTACACTCAACTGCCGAACTAGTGCAATCAACAGCAAAAGAACTAGTACACTCAACCGCCGAACTAGTGCAATCAACAGCAAAAAAGCCAGTTTTGGTTGCTAAATAATTCTTTTGCATCACAGATAATGGTGAGTGAGTAACTCGGATAATATTTTGGGTTTAATTTTGGCAGCGATCGCCTGAGCTTAGAAAACTCAACACCAAAAACAAACTGTATAAAAAACGAACTTATGACTTAAACGCAGAAGCTTATCTGATGATAATTTCTGCGTTTTTTTTATTCGCAGCTATCACCAAACCAAGTAACCGCTATGATAGTTGAGGTCTCTTATGCTTTAACTAAACAAAAATAAAGGCATGGCGATCGCTACCATTTGAATGTTAACAAGTAATCGCTTTGCAACCAGTTGACTTTACCACTCTCACAGCTGCTTGTAGCGAAATCCGCGCTAACTGGCTACCATCACGCTTAGAACAGGTTTATCAGCGCGATCGCTACACGATTGCGATGGCATTACGCACCCTAGAACAGCGAGATTGGCTACAGATTTCTTGGCATCCCCAAGCTGCACATATTTGTATCGGCGATCCACCACCGCGATCGCCAGATACCTTTACCTTTAGCCAACAATTGATACACCAATTGGGTGGTTTAGCATTGGTGGCGATTGAAGCGATCGCTCCTTGGGAGCGTGTTATTGATTTGCAATTTGCCCGTCGTCCTGGAGAAAGCGCTCTATATCATGTCTATGCAGAAATCATGGGCAAGTATAGCAACGTCATTCTCACCGACGCTAACAATATAATTATCACCGCCGCCCATCAAGTCAGTCAGCAACAATCTAGTGTCCGTCCCATCCAAACCGGACAACCTTATGAAACACCACCGAAACTAACTGGAACTGTCCCCTACTTGAATGAATCCCAAGAACGTTGGCAAGAAAGGGTAAGTTTAGTACCAGGAGCAATCAAGCGGCAATTGCTCAAAAGTTATAGTGGTTTGAGTGCAGCACTACTAGAGTTAATGCTGCTAGAAGCAAATATTGCACCAGAAACATCCACCGATACTCTCAACCCCGACGACTGGCGACGGCTGTTTGAGCGTTGGCAAGAATGGCTGCAAGCCTTGGATTCTAGTAAATTTCAACCCGCTTGGACAAAAGATGGTTACACCGTAATGGGTTGGGGTGCAGTTGAAAAGGTCAAAAATATCCAGGAGTTGCTCAACCGCTATTACAGTAATCAGATTGATCAACAGTTATTTTCCCAATTGCGTCATCAGTTGAGTCAGAAATTGAATAATATTCTGGCGAAATTACGGAATAAAGCTCAAACCTTTAAGACGCGCTTGCAGCAATCAGATCGAGCCGATGAGTATCGGCAAAAAGCTGATTTATTGATGGCTCACCTGCAAAACTGGGAACCGGGGATGAAAGAAATTATCCTTGCTGATTTTGAGACAAATTTGCCAATAGCGATCGCTCTGTTGCCAGATAAAAATGCTGTCCAAAATGCCCAAAGTCTTTACAAACAGCACCAAAAGCTGAAACGCGCTCGTGCTGCTGTCGAACCGCTACTATTGGAAGTGCAGACAGAAATTGAGTATTTAGAGCAAGTAGAAGCTGCGATCGCTCAGATAGATAACTACCAAACAGCAGAAGATTTACGAGCTTTAGAAGAAATCCGCGAAGAGTTGATTGGGCAAAAGTATCTAGAAGATCCAGAATACCGCAGCCGCAGTGCCAATGAACCCCCCAGCACCAACTTTCATCGTTACCTTACTCCTGGCGGCTTTGAAGTATTAATCGGTCGTAACAATCGCCAAAATGACCAATTGACCTTTCGCGTAGCAGGGGATTATGACATCTGGTTTCACGCTCAAGAAATTCCAGGAAGCCATGTGCTACTACGTCTAGAACCAGGTGCTATTGCTGAAGAGGCTGATTTGCAATTTGTAGCTAATCTTGCCGCTTACTACAGTCGCGCCCGTCAGAGTGAGCAAGTGCCAGTAGTTTACACTCAGCTAAAACACGTCTACAAACCCAAAGGAGCCAAACCGGGAATTGCTATTTACAAGGAGGAAACCATACTTTGGGGAAAACCGCAATTAAAATAATTCGTAATTCGTAATGACGCTCCTACGTCGCTAACGCTGCGTTAACGTAATTTGTAATTATTCTCCTCATTCCCAATACTGTTTGGTTAAGGCAAGAGACGGCGATTTATCGCGTCTTTGTGATGATTTATCGCATTTTTAGCGATCTAGAATTGTCATCAACCGAATCGTATTGCCCTCATTCTGGCAAACCCTCTACCCGCATCAAATCCAATTCGCGTTCAAATATTTCATCAATTGGCAACATTTGACCATCAACAGTCATAAATTTATGATCTTTTGTTGCCCGAATCAATGAACCATCTTCCAAACAATACTCAAACACCTCTTGTTGTCCGCGATCGTGCCACTGTGCCACAGGTTGGGTGTAAATATTTCCATGATTATCAACACTATATACAGTACATTCAATGCCTTTTTCTACAATTTTTCCAATCGGCATTAATCCATATTCTACGGTCAATATTTCCGTGTCATAGCTTAAACAATATTCAGCAAACTTCAACATTTGCTCAAATAATTCATCCGCAACTTTTTTCTGAACGCCATTTTTTGCTGCGCCATCCACGAATTTTTCTCGCTGCTTTTGCATCTCAGAAACTTTCTTTTTACCCATCGCCCGACGCAGTAAGTCAGCTTGTCCTAAAGAATATCCCGCCATATCTTGAGCAATTTTCATGATTTGCTCTTGATAGACCATAATTCCATAAGTTTCGTCTAATATTGGTTCTAAAATGGTGTGTTGATAATCAATCTTTTCTCGACCATGTTTGCGGTTAATAAATTTAGGAATTAGTCCTGCATCTAATGGCCCAGGTCGATAAAGTGCCAAAATTGAAGAAATATCTTCTATATTAGAAGGTTTCAAATCTCGCACAATCTGACGCATCCCTGAAGATTCTAATTGAAATATTCCTTCTAACTCACCTGCTTCTAATAACTCATAAGTTTTTTGTACATCTTTAGGTAGACTGCTATGTTCACCTTTAGCTAATATCCTCTGGGCTTTTCTTTCCTGGCGAGGAATTTCATCAGGATCGACCCGATATCCTCTCGTTTCTTGAATCAAATCAACAGTCTTTTGAATCAGCGTCAGGTTCCGTAAACCCAGAAAATCCATTTTCAATAAACCCATTGATTCCAGGTCTTCCATGAAATACTGGGTAATCACAGAACCATCATTATTCTTCTGTAGCGGGACAATTTCATCAAGTGGATCGGCGGAAATTACCACACCTGCTGCATGAACACCAAATGTTTTGTTAGTTCCTTCAATTCGCATTGCCATATCAAGCCAATGACGAACATGAGGTTCTTTATCATATTTTTCTTTAAACTCTGGTTCTGGAGTTTTATCGGAAACCATCACCTTGAGTTTCGTTGGTTTCCCCCGAACCACAGGAATTAATTTCGCCATTTTGTCAGCTTCCCCGTAGGGAATATTTAATACTCTGGCAACATCTTTCAAAACTGCTTTAGAAGTTAGGCGGTTAAAAGTAATAATTTGGGCAACTCTATCTGCACCATATTTCTCAGTTACATATTCAATAACTTTATCCCGTTGTTCAATACAGAAATCCGTATCAATATCAGGCATTGATTTCCGTTCTGGGTTCAAGAAACGCTCGAATAGTAACCCATGATGTACAGGGTCAATATTAGTAATTCGCATTGCATAAGCAACTAATGAACCAGCCGCCGAACCCCGACCTGGCCCCACAGGAATATTGTTATCTCTAGCAAATTTGATGTAGTCCCATACAACTAAAAAGTATTTGGAAAAACCCATCTGCTGAATCATTTTCAGCTCGTATTCCAATCTTTCTTTATAGACGGAATCGACTTCCTGGCGAGATTTGCGATTTAATCGTTCTAAAAGTCCTTGCCATGCAACATCTTCGGCGTAAGTGTCAGCAGTATGACCGGAAGGAATGGGAGGTGTAGGAATCTGAGGCTCACCCATAATATGGTAAGGCTCGACTTTATCAGCGACTTCTTCAGTAGTAGCGATCGCTTCGGCAATCACATCATCCGGCAAATGGTCACGAAATAGCTGCCGCATCTCTTCACCAGACTTGAGATACTCTGTACCGCTATAACGCATCCGCTTATCTTCAATAATTAACTTGCCAGTTTGAATGCATAGTAAAGCATCGTGAGCTTCAACGTCAAAACAAGATATAAAATGTGAATCATTAGTAGCAACAATTTTAATCCCTAGCTCCCGCGCAATTTTGACAATTTCCACATTCACAATCCGGTCTTCTTGGGAACCGTGGTCTTGAATTTCTAAATAATAATCATCACCAAATACATCTTTATACCACTGAGCAACTTTCCGGGCGGCATCTGGTCTATTACTGAGAATCGCTTGGGGAACTTCTCCACCCAAACAAGCGCTGGTGACAATCAAGCCTTCATGATATTCTTTTAATAAATCTTTATTAATACAAGGACGAGAAAAAATTCCTTTGCCTTGAACACCTTGGAGGTGAGAAATTGTGGTTAATTTGACTAAATTTTTGTAACCTTTGGTATTTTTAGCTAAAACGACTTGATGATATTTTGGGCGGCGTTCTTGTTTTTCAATATCGCCATTAATTACATACATTTCATTGCCGATAATCGGCTTAATATTTTGACTACGGCAGATTTTGATCAGTTCAACAGCTCCATACATGACACCATGATCGGTAAGAGCGATCGCTTTCATTCCCAGTGCGATCGCTCGATCCACCAACTCTGGAAGCTGACTGGCCCCATCAAGTAGACTGTAGTCACTGTGAATATGTAAAGGAACAAAGGACATAAGCATCTCCAACCACAAGCCAAGATACCTCTAGGGGCCTACCTTGTGGTATACCCTTTCGAGCCAGATTTTGCAAAGCAACGGAATCTTAGATTAACAGTTTTTAACCAAAATTAAAGCTGTTCTTTTTCGGGAATTATCACTATCATTAGTGTTGTTTTAATAGTTACAGCAGTTAAGCAGTATCTAGCCAATGAGTCAAACAGAGAGAACTACTTCGCCTGAAACCAAAGCTAGCCCTTGGTGGCAGCGTATCCCTCTCACGTTGCAAATTCTCATCGCCTTAGTAGCGGCAGTCAGCGTCGGAATTGCCCTTGGTGCGGGGAATCCCAATCCCAGCAATGCCACCTTAATCAACAATTTAGCAATTCCAGCTGAATTGGTGCTAAAGGCTCTCCGCGCCTTGGCTACACCCTTGATTCTGGTAGCGGTGCTACATACTTTGATGACTACCAATATCCCTGGTACAGCCGGACGGCGGCTGGCAGTACTACTTTTAACCAACACAACCGTAGCTATTTTAGTGGGACTTTTGGTAGCTAATGTACTGCGTCCAGGGACTTGGGGCAATGTAAGCACCTCAACAAGTACGGCAATAACTCCTCAAAGTCTCGATCCTTGGGGAATACTCAAAGATGCTGTACCGGAAGCTGTCCTGAAGCCATTAGTTGATAATAATGTTATCCAGCTGATTGTGATTGCCCTGAGTTTTGGCATCGTTCTGCGGGGATTAAAATCTGAACAAATCGCCCAAGGCAAGAATGGATTCCAGCCGATAGAAGATGTCATCGGAATTTTATTTGAAGCAGTAGTCCGCATCCTCAACTGGGTAATTGCCTTAGTGCCCTTCGCAGTCTTTGGGATTGTAGCTAAAACTATTGCGATGCAGGGCTTTGCACCGTTTAAATCTTTGGGTGCATTTATCGTCGCCGTATTGTTAGCACTGGTATTGCAAGCGTGCTACTATCTCATCAGAGTAAAATTTGGTTCTTGGGTACACCCGTTAAAATTCCTAGCTGGCGGTTCTGATGCCTTTTTGACAGCTTTCTCAACTTCTTCCTCTGCGGCAGCAATGCCCGTAACCTTTGAGGTTTTGCAAACAAAAGTCGGTTTAAGGGAATCTTCTGCTGCCTTGGGGGCATTAGTCGGGGCAAATTTCAATAATGATGGCACTGCCCTCTATGAAGCAATGTCTGCGTTGTATATTTCCCAACTAATTGGACAACATCTGAGTCTAGGACAGCAGTTAATTGTCATCCTTACCTCAATTTTTGCATCGGTAGGTGCGGCAAATATTCCCAATGCTGGACTGGTAACGATGACACTAGTGTTCACTTCTGTCGGTTTACCTACCCAATACATCGCTTTGCTAGTTACTGTAGACTGGTTTTTGGATCGCTGCCGTACCGCGATTAATGTTATGGGAGATATGACTGTCAGTGCTTTACTTGACGGCAAAAAGCCACGTTCTGTAGACGAGGCTTAGTTTGCCAGCTTTTAGTTGAGTTCAGCAGCTTTTCAAATATCTAATGCTGTTGAGGCCCTTTGGCATCACATTCTTTAGTCCAGCAACGTTCTAAAAGTTGCAGACGCCAGATCAATACAAAGCGTTGGGGATTCAATACTAATTTAGTATCGCGACTAAATAAAGGCTGGTTCAGATACTGCCAAAGAGGAAATTTAATTTTGGTGTGTTTTGGAGTCATAAGAACAACAAAGATAATATAAAAGTTTTGTCTAGCAATTGCCTGATACTGTTTTTCTAGTTAAAGGCTACCCTGCGTTTTTGCAATTGTCTTTGTGGCAATTGCGGAATTTCAGCAAGTGAATTTATGTTGTTTCCGCTTTAATACTGAGAATTGCACGCACCATTTTTCTGATTCCATATCCTGTGAAATCTTATGACTTTTCATGAAATTCTTGCTTCAAAGACATCGCTAGGGACGTACATAATAAGGTTCGCTTGAGGCAAACTGTTATATAAAGCCGTTGCTGCCGTTGAGATAAAATAGGTGAAAAATTGCTGAATTAGACATAAATTTTGAATTGTTTCTCATCCCACCGTTACTACCCGCCGAATTTCGTCACTGCGAAACCCGATCGCCATTGGACGACGTACCCCCAGAAGTGCTACCACGTCGTACAATTCCAGTACCACCCCTCTATTCGCAGGGAATGGACAATATCGCCGCTTTTCAGGTCAATCACTAGTACCGCAAGGCGGAAGTCAAAAATCAAAAGTCAAAAGGGTTTAATTTTGGGCTTTATGGCTGTCATGAAATGGTAAGTTTATTTCCGCCGACCTGTACTAGTAACCCACAGCGAGGCTGAACGTTTTTCTGATGCAATTTCTCGTCCAAAGATAGGTAATATGATGTCCGGGTAATTAACCATAATAACCGGAACCCCACCCCGCAAAAGCTGCGCTTTAGCTCCCCTCCCCGCTTGCGGGGAGGGGTTCTTTTATTATGGGTGATTTGGCGGACATGATATAACTTAGTAGATAACTAAAATTTCCTTGGGCGGACTCTATATCTTGACAAAAAAAGTGGGACGAACAAGATGTCCATCCCACAAGAAAAAGAAGATTTTTCTAATTAAAACGCCTTGGCATATTTAAGCTAAAGCGGTTCCGTTAAGTTAAATTTCTCACTATCTAATAATGAGTGCCGGTTTTGCGATGATTAATGGCAGTAACAGCATCAGGCTTGAGTAATTTCCCTTCGTCCACAGTTGCATACACAACCCAATGATCTCCACATTCCAGACGTTGGTTGACTGAGCATTCCAAATATGCTAGGGAATCAGTAAGGATGGTACAGCCGTTATCTGCAACTGCTGTACTAAAGTTGGCAAATCGGTCTTCCCCAGGCGCGAAAGATTTACGGAAATGCTTCATGTAGTCTTGATGATTGCCTTCAGGTAGAATATTTAAGGCAAACTTACCGCCCGGATACATCAAAGATTCGATCGCTCGGTCTTTGGCGATCGCCACAGTTAATCCGGGTGGATTGAAGGTGGCTTGAGAAACCCAAGCGCCTAACATTGCGGTAGACACTTCTCCTTGTTTAGCTGTCACCACGCAGACGGAACCAACGATCCGCCCAACAGCCTGTTCCACTGGAGTAGCTGCTTGTTGTGGTACGCGTACCTTTTTAGCCTTTTTCAGTGCTTGGGCAAAGTCTGTACCTAGTTCTTCACAGAACTTGAGAGTGACATCATCAGGTTTAAACTTCACCTTCAGGGTGTCAAAGCCGAAGCGATATCCAGCATCTCGGAGTTTACCTTCAATTAAGTCAAAGGCTTCGCCACTCCAGCCGTAGGAACCAAAAACCCCAGCGAGTTTGCTGTTGTCACCGCTTGATAGCACAATACCTAAAGCAGTATGAATGGGAGTTGGGGCATGACCACCGATGGTAGGAGAACCAATGATAAAACCCTCTGACTGTGCTAGGTTGATGCGAACTTCATCAGGAGTAGCAAATTCGCAGTTAATCGATTTGACCGCAACTCCACCTTTAGTTAGTCCCAGAGCGATCGCTTGTGCTAAAGTCGCTGTATTTCCGTAAGCTGAAGCGTAAAGTAGGGCAACGGAAATTTCGCGATCGTTATGAGAACGGCTCCACTCTGCATAAGCTTTGGTGAGTTCGATTAAGCTGGTGCGTACCAAGGGCCCATGACCCACAGCATACATTCTCACCTGCAAATCTGATATTTTCTCCAAAGCTGCTTGCACATGAGGAGTTTGGGGAGCCATCAGGCAATTAAAGTAGTAACGCTGGTCTTCTTTAAGCGCTTCCCAGTTATCATCAAACACTTCATCACCACAGAGATGAGTTGCAAATAACTTATCTGTGTAGAGGATTTGGGTTTGCTGATCGTAGGTACAAAGTCCTTCCGGCCAACGCGGACTGGGAGTGGGCAAGAATTTCAAAACATGACCCTTACCTAAATCCAGAGTTTCTTTCCCCCGCATCACCAAGACTTTGAGATCATGCTCTAGAAAAGCAGCACGCAAATTGTTGGCACCGGGAAGAGAACAGACAAAAGTTACCTGTGGTGCCAGTTCTAAAATTGCTTTGAGGGTTGCAACTCGATTGGGACTAAAATGGCCCAGGATTATATAATCCAAATGTTGTAAATCTAAAGTCTGCCGCAATGCCTCTAAATAAATTTCGGTAAAGCTTTCTGGCGGTGGATCGATAAGTGCGGTTTTATCAGCTTCAATTAAATAGCAATTGGAGGTAGTACCTCTTTCAAGTGCGTATTCAATTTCAAACCGCAGACGTGACCAACTACGTGCTCTGATCGCCTTAGTATTTGTAGCAATTGGTAGAACTTGTACGTCGCGTGGCTTGGAATTGGTCATAGCTGTTAAAAGTTGGGGAATTGGGCATTGGGCATTGGGCATTGGGAATTGGGCATTGGGCATTGGGCATTGGGGAAGATGAGGGGAATGAGGGGGATGAGGGAGACAGCGAAAATAACCCATGCCCCATGCCCCATGCCCCATTCCCCATGCCCAATCTTTAGTAGTAATTACCTACTTTGCGATGGCGAACGGCTGTCAATCCATCGTTTTTGGAGACACGACCTTCTTGGACGGTGCAGTATAAAATCCAGTGGTCGCTGCATTCCATGCTGGTCTGTATTTCACATTCCATGTATGCCAAAGCATCTGCCAGAATCGGCGAACCGTTTTTTGCGGTTTGAGTTTTCACTCCTGCAAAGCGGTCAGCACCAGGATGTAAGCGCTTGAGGAAGTGTTTTTTGAGTTCTTGATAATTGCCTTCTTCTAAAACGTTGAGGACGAAGCGATCGCCTACTTGCATTAAGGAATCAATGGCGCGGTCTTTCGCAACGGCAATTGTGAATCCCAAGGGTTGCAAACTCGCTTGCGTTACCCACGATGCCAGCATTGCACTTGAGACATTATCTTTTTTTGTGGTGACTATATATAGTCCACTACTAATGCGACCCAGCGCCTTTTCCATGTTGACATCAAGGGACTTGATTTGCTTGATGTTGCGATCACGCACTAGCAATTGTCCGATGTCTGTACCCGCTTCTTCACACAATTGGAATGTGGATGCTGTGGGAGCCTCTCTAATCCGAATCGCTGGGAAGGCTTCTTTGATGCCAGAGTTGAGAAATTGTCTGCGGATTGTATCAATGGGTTCATCATCCCCACCGTAACATTCAAACAGCCCAATCAGTTGCTTGTTCTTGGCGACAGCTAGCACCGAACTGATACTAGCTTGGGCGGCGGCGGAAGTAGTTGGGGGCATACCAATAATGATGCCAGCTGCTCTCCCTGCTAGTTCTTGAATTTCTTGGCTTTCAGCAGTACTCAGATCCAGTACTTCTACGCCAACGCCAGTTTTCAAGATACCTTCAGCAATTGCGTGACCAAGGCGCTCACCATACCCATATTCTGAGACAAAAAACAAGCCAACTGTTGTTTCTGCTTTCGCTTGTTTTTGGCTCCAATTTTCGTAACAGCCGGTCAGAACATCTAAATGGTGGTATAATAATGGCCCGTGACCATTGGCGATAATATTAATCTTTCCGAGATCACCCATCCGCTTCATGGCATTCACCAAAGAACGAGCATTAGGGCCCATCAAGCAGTCGTAGTAAAATCTAAAGTCAGCTTCGATCGCTTCTAAATCTTCGTCGAAGGTGCGATCGTCACAGAAGTGCATCCCAAAAGCATCACAGGTGTAGAGAATTTGGGTTTTGCGGTCAAAGCTAAAGATTGTATCCGGCCAGTGCAGGTTAGGCGCACTCACGAATTCCATTTCGTGTCCTTTGCCGATATCGATGCGATCGCCAGTTTTCACAACCCGCTTGGAAAAAGGGTCGTGTACTAAGCCTTCCAAAAACTGAAGCGCAACTTTTGAGGCTAAGACGGTAGCTCTAGGAGCTAACTGGAGGACATCTTCTACTAAGCCGCTATGGTCTGGCTCTGTGTGGCTGACAATTATGTAATCAATTGTTTTGGGGTTGACAAGACCTTTAAGGGTCTCTAAATACAGATCACGAAACTTCTGGTGAGAAGTATCAATTAAAACTGTTTGTTCGCCCCTAATTAGATATGAATTGTAGGTTGTACCATTTTGCAGTCCGAATTCGATATCAAACCGATCGCGATCCCAATCAAGAGAGCGAATCGCCGTTGTGTTAGGGGCAATTTCTACAGTTTGTATAGTTAGCCGATGTTGAACGTTCTCTGCGATCGCTACCATTATTCGTCTCCGAGCGCAAATTAACAGGTTTTTCTTCTGCCCCCATTGTCTCTATTATTTTTATTTGAAGTTGTAATGAATATCAGTTTTTTAAAAATTTAACTTGTATCAATTGTTGCTGTTTTTTAGCAAAAAATATGACTCAAAAAATATACTAAATATTAATTTATTCCTAAATTTCACTGATTACTTATTTTTGCTATTTATCTGGCTTGATCTTAATTCAAAAATATCATAGCAATTATATTTTTTAACTAGACAAGCATAATTTAAACAAAATTAGATTTCTGGTCTATCTACCCAGTCTAAATTATTTTTAATACTTAATATTATCAGAGAATATATTTATAAAGTAGAAAAATTTATATTTTTCGAGTACTCCCTTAAGTAGGAAAGGTAGGAAAAGTAGGAAAGGTAGGAAAGGTAGGACAAACCTTTTTAGGCTTCTAATAAGCATCCGATAAGCTGTTAACATTAGTTTATTCAATGGATATTGAATATATTGTTGTCTTAATCAAAAATATGGTGGCATAGAATATAAACTTTATGTAAAGTCGATAAAACAGATATTTTTTTGGAAATAATCAAGGCAAATGTCTAGAAACTAGTTGAATAAAAAGGAACTGGGCTTGTATATATTTTTCCGCTCATCCAAATGGAAACTAGCATCAAAATAATTTTTAAAGTTTCGATAAACCTCCGTAAGCATAGGAATAATCTCAGGAATTTAATGATACAGTCCTTTATTATCGACTTTAAACATTAATCAAGACAACGCCAACAAATTCTTCTTGTTATAGCTATAAGCTACAGCTTCAGGCTATCAGATAAATTTGCCCATATAGGTTAATGGTGTCAGATTGATGTGCCTAACTTTTTATAAAAATCCATTGTTGATGAAAAATTGCAAACTTTGATAGTGTTCTCAAGCCAATACTTATCGCGTAGTAGCCTTATAGACGCCGACATCCTTAATACTTGTAGTTCAGATTTTAGAATGTATTATAAAATACCAAGCAATTGTAAGTATACAGGCGTAAATAGATACAAAAATAACAAAAATTGATTGTGTAAAAGGTTATTGTTTATGGGATGCCGATTAAAAGTGTTTCTCACAGAAGAACAAAAGCTGACTTTAGAAGAGTTGAGAAAAGCCAAAGATGTTCCTCAACGTACTAAGGATCGTGCTCAAGTTTTACTGCTGAATACTCGTGGCTTAAAAAATGAGCAAATTGCAAAAGGCTTGAACTGGGCGATTTCAACAGTGCGTCAAACCCTTCATCGCTGGGAAAAAATGGGTTTAGCAGGTTTATGGGATGCTCCTGGTCGAGGAGGAAAACCTCGATATTCGGAATCGGATTTGGTTTATCTCGAAAATTGTTTAGCTCAAGAATCAGAGACTTATAACTCTAAACAATTAGCAAAAAAACTGGCATCTGAGCGTCAAGTAAACTTGAGTGCAGATCGACTACGACGGGTACTGAAAAAAAGGGGAAGGAGGTTTGGAAGCGCACACACACAAACCCAGAAACAGCATAATTAGCTAATTAAACCATCTTCGACTCGAATCACTCGTTTTGTTTGAGATGCGATCGCTAGATCGTGGACAATCAAGATTATCTTCTTGACAAGTTCCTGCTTTTTGCAGAGATAGTACTTGTTGCGCTTCTTTCTGTTACTTGGGCTTGGACGCTGTTGAGGTCTACACCTTTTTGCTTTAAGGTTTGCCGAGAAACTTGTAGAGACACCTTAGCGCAGCAGGGTAACAGTCCAGTTTCGCATCTTTACCAAAAATTTTTGGCTTAACTGAATGGTATCGCTATATTAGCCGTTGAACTAAAGTTGGCGTTGCTGAATCAAAATATGAATCATGCGATCGCCTCAAGATTGCGGGCGCTA
>NZ_JABXKL010000052.1 GCF_017114995.1 Nostoc sp. NMS9
ATACTTTTAACTGCTTATTTTCCCTAACTCATAAAAAAATGGGCGAACCGGGAGTAATCAATATCAAACTATAGCAATTTTATTTCATTATTGAACAAGTAGGGGTGGGTTCGCTGAGATTATCATTAGCACTCTTCCATCACTCTAAGCAGATAAAAATAAGAAATCTTCATAATTTGAGATGTCTGGGATAGCATCTCGCATTCGATTCATCAATGCAATAATGTGACAAATCCAATTGATAAATGAATGAGAAGCAGCCATGAAGCATATATTAAGTTAATATCAAATATTTATGAGCCGTCTTAACTGTCTTAACTTTCCTTGCATCTTGAATAGCGATCGCTAGATGATACAAACACGGTCTTTAAAAAAACTAATAGTCAATTAGTAGACCAATCAGAGATATATCTTGATGAAAAAGCTAATTAACCAAATCATTTCTAGTTAAGTTGGAGGTTAACATCATGATGCTAAGTGGACTTCTTCCGCCGATCGGTTTGGAGATCCCGTGTAGTATGTACGCGGTCAATGTGCCCCTGAAAGTGGACGTCCTGGGGATCATTACGCTGGACTTCAAGGGAGGGATCAAGGTGCGAGTAGAGCAGAACCTCGGAGCAGGTCTCGGCGGCGTCAAGCTAAAGGTGATCGGCTTCGAGGTCTCGGCTGATAGTCCTGTGCTGGGCAAGGTTGTCCTCACTCAGTCCGATACCGACGTGACGCCGCTCAGCCTGCTCGAAGTCATCGGGAATCTCCCGCCGACCTTCCGGCAGACGATATTTCTGGATTTCAAGGTGACAATCGAGAAGCCGCCGGGCGGCGGTCCGCCCTTGGTGCTGTCGAACACTAAGACGGCCAAGCTGCTCAACGACAACCTCGCGCAGTTTCCGCCGCAGGGTAACGTTTACCATCTGCAAGAACCCGTCGACCTCGCGCCTGTTGGCGCGCCGAACCAGGTTGTCGCCCAGCTCCTCCAGTTCCCCGTTACGATATCGCACAACCCGTAAAATCACCAAGGCATAATAATAATCATTGTTAGAGAGGGAAGGAGAAGCAGCCCTCGGCTGCTTCTCCTTCTCCATTTTCGTAGTAAATTCAATTGGGAGGGACAATTTTGAATATTCGGATTGCCGATAGAATTAACTGATTCAGTCAAAAAAGGGAATAGATACAGCCAGTGCAGTTTTCCAATTGCGTCAAATTTATTAATTACCCGAAACAGATACGCAGCCAGAAGTTTAAATTAGATAATTTAGATTTATTAAGAGTACGATCGCCTGCTAATTTCTTTCGGAGTTATATCTAGGGTCAATTCAAAATCCAAGTTGTGTTGAAAGCGCACTAAAGGTGCGACCTAAAATCTAAAATTGTCTAACCGCTAAACTCTCAGCCATTTCAACACACTTGGGTTTTTGTCATAGCGGTACGTCAAGCCGTCCCTAGTAGTGATAGAATCTCCTTTGCTTGCCTTACTTCTGATAGTGCTAATGGAATAGTTAGTTAATTCACTTATTACCTTATGAGAAAGCCCTTCACTTGTGATTGTTTCCGTCAATATTTGTGATTGACTTTGCGACTCATTATTAGGCGTGCTTTGAATATTTATTGTTTGTTGATTTCGATAATCTTGCACAGTCATAAGTTGCCAACTAGAATCTTGTGAAAGTTCCAGAACCCAATGGTGATAATTAAATAAACTTTCTCGATGTCCAACACTAATAAACGTCGTTTTCGTCTCTTGTAACTGTTGATATAAATTTCCTTCATTTTTCAAATCTAAGGCACTTGTTGCTTCATCTAATATAGTGAACCTTGGATTAGTCACTAACAGGCGTGCGAAAGCCAGGCGTTGTTGTTCTCCCAAGGACAATATATTCTCCCAAGGAACTTCAGTATCAAAACCATCAACTCGACTTAGCAAGTTTTGCAGGTTAACTTGTTGCAAAACTTCTTTGAGTTCTGCGTCGGTCAATTGACGATTAGTTTTAGGATAAAGCAACTGTTCACGCAAAGTTCCCAGAATTATATAAGGACGTTGGGGTAAAAATAAGACTTCTTTTAGGGGAGGACGCACCAAACGACCAGTTCCTGCATTCCACAAACCAGCGATCGCTCTCAACATAGAACTTTTACCTCGACCACTTGGCCCAACAATCAATAAACCTTCTCCTGGTTGAACAGCTAGTGACAAGTTTTCGACGATTACCTGTTCATAGTTTGGCGTTTGTAAAGTGACGTTCTCAAAAGCAAAATAATTCTCTTCTATTGTTTTAATAGTACCGACGTTTTCAGGTTGTTTTGCCACTGCTTCTAAAGCATCTGAAAAATCAGATAAACGCTGAACGTAACTAGAAAATCGTCCAGAAACGCCAAATTCAGCTATTAATTCTTCCAAAGCACCAGCAAAGAAATAGCAAGCTGTAGTAGCTTGTCCAATTTGTCCGAAATCAATTTCACCTCTAATAAATAAAGGCGCGAGTACTAAGAGCGTGAGAAATTCGATAGTACCTCGATATCCTCTATTAAAAATTGCCTGATTTCTTTCCCAATTAATCTTTTCTTTAATATTTTTTATGAGGATAGTAAATCTGCGTTGAATTATATTCAGTTCTTGTTTTTCTCCTTGAAAAAAAGCTATTGACTCAGCGTGATTGCGGACATGAGTTAGACAATAACTATAATCAGCTTTAGATTCAAGTTCTGCTTGATTAATCTTAATTAATTCTCGATTTAAGGAAACAGCAATAAAGTTGCCTATAATTGTATAGATAAGCAGAGCAACAGCTATCTGTTGGGAAATTGACCAGACAACTATTAAAAAAGTTACCATTTCCAGTGCTTTTTCTAGTAAAGTAGCTGAAAAACTGAGGGCACTACTGGTTATTGGTTCAATTTCTTGAGATAAACGTTGATCTGGGTTATCAATATCAGCTTTAAAATTGATTTTATAATAAGCACGATTGTTCAAATATTTATTTAAAATATGATTGTCGAGCCATTGATACCAATCAAGAGAAATTTGTTTTCTAATAAATTTAGTAAATCCTACTAAAAGCGTTATCAAGACAAGTCCAACAGCATAAAATGATATAGTATAAGTAAATTTAGAATAATCTTTTTCTTGAATGATGACATCGATTAAATAGCGATGAATGAAACTATTATAAGTAGTTGCAGCGACAAGGGAGAATATTAGCAATATTAGAAGAATAAGCATTCCCCAGGCGCGAATAACGTCTGAAAAGGCTCTTTCCCCTGGCTTTGTTGGATACCAGTAAGGGCCGGCGATCGCTCTTATATCTTGCCAAAATTGAATAAAATCTGAAAAAGCATTTGTTGAGGGTTTAGCTTGAACAACTTGAGTTTGCATATTTTTGAAATTAAATTAAAAGCTTTTACAACTAGATTTACTACTATTTTTTCCACACCTGGGATTTAATTTGGTTAAAACTAGCAATCATAATAGAATTCATTACATTTAAAGGGTGTTTACTGACAACGTAGAGACATCAATTTAGCGTCTCTACATAGTTTTTTAGCAAATGCCTATTGATTGGTTTCTTGCTTGTTCAAGAAAATTTTCGAGTTTTTGAACTAGGGTCTGGACATGAGGTGGTGACACCATGTTTAGATGATTACCAGGAACTACAACCGTTTCTATATGTTCCACCAGTTCTTTCCAGTAATATTCAAAGTCGGTATCAGTCTCACTGGCTTTAAATAGAACAATTGAGCCTGAGTAATATTGACCTTTGTATTTTTGTACGGCTTGACCGTTGATCTGGGAAATTTTTAGAAGATGGGGAGCTTGATCAAAGTCAAAACCTTCTATAACTACATTTTTCTGTTTAGCTTGTTCCTTGACATAAATTATCTGTTCCTCTGGCTCTAATTGCCGCACTTCCTCTAAACAGAGGTCTAAACGATCTTTGAATAACTCTACTAATAGAAAAGCATTGTCTATTAGTCCTTTATAACTTAGACAAGGAGGATTAGTATCTATTAGAGCCAACAGAGCTATTTGTTCACCTTGATGGGAAAGTTGTTGAGCCATCTCTAAAGCTACCAAGCCACCAAAAGACCAGCCAGAGAGAAAATAAGGGCCATGAGGTTGAACCGTTTGTAACTCTTGGATATAGTGAGTTGCCATTTGTTCAACGCTAGTATGAGGTTGATTTTCGGGATTTAAGCCAACAGATTGTAATCCATAAAATGGTCGTTCTGAACTCAAATAATAAGCAATATGGTGATAGCAAATAACATTTCCCCCACCAGGGTGAACACAGAACAGTGGTGGTTGGCTGCCATTAGTTTTGATAGGAACTAGAGCAGACCAAGGTAAAGGATCTGTTGAGGAACTCAAGAAATTTGCTAGTTGTTCGATAGTGGGATATTGGAACAAAATAGCTAAAGGTAAATTTATCTGGAAATGTTTTTGAATCTGTGTCATGAGACGAACAGCTAGAAGAGAATGACCTCCAAGTTCAAAAAAGTTATCTTGGATGCTGACAGGATGAATGCCCAGAATGTCTTCCCAAATTTGTAGCAGTTGAAATTCCCAAAGATTTCGGGGTGCGTCAAAGCCTTTTTGGAGTTCCTTTTGAACAAATTTGTGAGGCGGTCTAACTTGCGGAATTTGCTCTGCTGAAATCCTTTCTATCAGTGTTTCAAGGTACTGCTCTGGAAGGTCAACAATGCTGTTCAACAAAGCCTGAAAATTTTCCAGAATCAGGGCTATAGCCGGATTGTCATAACGGTATCGGTTGTAGATGATGCGAAACTCTAACTCTGAACTTGGGCTAACTAGAATGGTGAGGGCATATTTCGTTTGCGCCCCTATAGAACGAGCCTGAGATTGATTCTTGTCATGGTTCGCAACCTGTTTTACTGATGAATCGACTGGATGGTTTTGGAAAACCAGAAGACTCTCGTAGAGGGGTAATGATCCGGGTACTTCACTCCATTCGTGAATTTGTCCTTCAGAGCAGTATTCATAATCGCTTTGCATGAAGCTTTGATCCTGGATATCTCTAAGCCAAGACCAAAGTGATGCTTGGGGAGAAACCTGGAGCCGCATCGGTAAGGTATTAATGAATAGACCTAACATGGATTCAGCCCCTACCAATTCTGAGGGACGACCAGAGACAGTCGCGCCGAATACCACATCCTCCAGACCGCTATAGCGACTCAAGAGCAAAGCCCAAACACCATGAACTAGAATATTTAAGGTCAAGTGATGTTGCCGCACCAAAGACTGTAAAGCTGCTGTTGCCGAAGCTGTCAAGCGGCTTTTTTGTTCACCATAGCGCTCTTCCTGGGCAGAAAAATTAACAGGTTCAGCTTCTATTCCTAATGGAGTTGGACTTTTGAAACCTTGAAGTTTGCCCCGCCAGAATGCCTCTGCCTGTGACAAATCCTGCTGTTTTAGCCAAACGATATAATCTCTGTAGGAATAGCTGGGTTCCAGTGATAAATCTTGACCTCTGCTGAATGCCTCGTAGAATGCGAAAACCTCCTTGAAAATGAGAGGCACACACCAGCCATCTGTAAGAATGTGATGAGAAGTCCAGACGAATTGATAGGCATTCGAGCTTACTTGGAAAAGCGCCAAACGCATTAGCGGTGGTTCAGTCATCTCGAAACCACGCAGCCGGTCTGCACTGAGATAGGTTTCTAATTTTTCTTGCTGCTGGGACAGAGAAAGTCCGCGCCAATCTTGCTGCTCCAGTGAAATTTCCACTCCCTTCAGTACAACTTGAAGTGGCTCATCTTGATCTTCCCAAATAAAGGCTGTTCTGAAGATCGAGTGGCGATCGACGACACGCTGCCAAGCTTTTTCAAAAGCTAAAGAGTCTAGTTCTTCTTGCAAGTTTAAAATGCACTGCTCAAGATGTATCCCGGACTCAGAAGCAGATAGAGTCTCGAAAAGCATTCCCTGTTGTGAAGGAGAAAGTGGATAAATTGATTCAATGTTTTTAGTTTTGAACCGAGTTAATAACTCATCCAGTTGTAATTGATTTAACTGTGCATCTGGAAAATCACTCGGTGTATATCCTCTATTCTCTGCTAACTGACAATGTTCTATTATTGACCTGATTGATTGAATATAGCTCTGTGCCAATTTCTCCACTGTGGCACGAGTATAAACATGACTATTGTAAGTCCAATCAATTAGTAATTTACCTTCTACTACCAGAGCATTAATATCCAATAGATGCTCACGAGTTTGTTTTAAACTTTGGCTAGCACCAGTAGATTCAGGCGCAAATTTCCAACCAGTTTCTGATTGTACTTGGTCAAATTGTCCCAGGTAGTTAAAACTAATTTCTGAAGCAGGAATTGTCTTTATTTGTTCATTAACAGTCGGATTTTTACACAAGTAACGCAATATACCGTAGCCTATCCCACGATTAGGAATTGCTCGTAATTGTTCTTTAATTGATTTGATTATTTCTCCTCGTTGGTTTAATGAAGATAATTGCAATAATACGGGAAACAAACTGGTAAACCAACCTACCGTCCGTGAGAAGTCTACATCTGAAAATAGTTCTTCTCTGCCATGTCCCTCTAAGTCAATTAGTACTGTTGAATTTCCCGTCCACTCTGCTATTGAAAGTACTAATGTACTTAGCAGTATATCGTTAATTTGTGTGTTGTAAGCTTCGTTTACTGACAACAGCAGAGTTTGGGTTTCTTCTTGACTTAATTTCACTGACACACAAGCAGCACTACCTACTGTATTTTCTTGTTGAATGTCAGTATAATCTGATGGTAGTGGTGTTATCTTAGACCAAGCTTGGTTCAGCCAATAGTCTAACTCAAGTTTTATAATTTCTGACTGTGCATAATTGTTTAATTTTTCTGACCAATCAATAAATGCTGTTGTTTTCGCACTTAGCTTTGGAGGTTCCTGAGTAATTAGTTGTTGATAAATTCTTTGTAGGTCTGATAATAAAATTCGCCAACTTACACCATCTACTGCTAGGTGATGAATAATAATTAGTAACCTAGCATCACTTTCATTACCCAAGTTAAACATCACCACTTGCATTATCGGCCCTATTGACAAGTTTAAACTTGCTTGATACTCTGCGGCGATTTTTTCTAGAGCTAGCAGCTGTTCACGTTTGGGCATTGATGATAAATCTACTACGGCAAATGGTATCCTGTCATCTAACCCTTGGTTTATTTGTTTGTATTCAGCTGCAACCGATATGAATTTTAGACGCAAAGCATCGTGATGCTCTAGTAATTTTTTCAGGGCTATTTCAATTAATTCACTTTGCAGATTATTTGGAATCTGCAATAAAACTGATTGATTATAATGGTGGGCTTCTGGGCGATTTTGTGTAAAGAACCTTTGTTGAATGGGTGTTAGGGATGCAACTCCAGTCACTATACCTTGTTTAGACTCAACACTCACTGTTGTATTGGCAACCGTGGCAAGTTCGGCGATGGTTTGGTTTTGGAATATTTGTTTGGGAGTGATTTGTAATCCTGAGTTTTTGGCACGAGAAACTATTTGAATACTCAGGATGGAGTCGCCACCAATTTCAAAGAAGTTGTCGTGGATGCTGACTTTTTCTTTGAGCAGCAGTTGTTGCCAGATATTGGTTAAAATTTGTTCTATGGCTGTACGTGGTGCTACGTATTCATGTTCCCGGCTAATTTCCCCATCAGGTGTTGGTAATGCTTTGCGGTCTAGTTTGCCGCCGTTGGGTGTTAACGGTAGGTTGTCTAAGGTGACAAAGCCACTGGGAATCATGTATTCTGGTAGCTGTTGCTTGAGGAATTGACGCAGTTGGTTGGTGGTGAGCGATTCATCACTCTTGACTACATAAGCAACTAAGCGTTTGTTACCTGGAATATCCTCTGTTACAATAGCTACGGCTTGTTGGATTTGGGGGTGGGTATTGAGGGCTGCTTCGATTTCTCCAAGTTCGATGCGGAAACCGCGAATCTTCACTTGGTTATCGATGCGACCAAGGTATTCGATGTTACCATCAGCCAGGTAACGTGCCAAGTCTCCTGTTTTGTAAAGGCGTTCTGTGGCATCAGAAAAGGGATTTGGGATAAATTTTTCTTGGGTGAGTTCTGGGCGGTTGAGGTAGCCTTTTGCCAAGCACACACCACCAATGTACAATTCTCCTGGCACACCAATGGGAACAGGCTGTAAATACCTGTCTAGAATATATACAGTCCTGTTAGGCAGAGGACGACCAATAGGCATTTTTTTCAGATTGATGTCTTCACTCAACTGGGGAAGAATTTCAAACAGGGTTGCAGTGATGGTTGTCTCTGTGGGGCCATAGGCGTTGACCAGACGAACACGAGACATTGCGCTTTGTTGCCAAATCGCAACATATTCGGGCAACATTACATCTCCACCAACAATCACAAGTCTCAGTTGGCTGTTGGTATCTAACACTTGTGTTTTGGCCCACTCTTGAGCCAATTGTTGCCAGTAGGCTGTTGGGAGATTAACGACAGTCAGTCCAAAATCCGAAATTATTTTTTGGAAGTTTGTCGGAGTCCATACATCTGAGCCTCGGAGTACCAAGGTAGCGCCAGCTATTAGTGTCGGAAATATCTGTTCTAATGAGGCATCGAAGTTGATTGAGGCAAACTGGAGTACACGATCGCTCTTTCCAAGTGCGTAAGCTTGTTGAATAATACAACAGTGGTTGGCGATCGCGCCATGTGGTATCATCACCCCTTTGGGTCTGCCTGTAGAACCAGAGGTGTAAATCACATAAGCCAAGTTACTATATTGCACATCGGCGATACCTACGGTAAGCTGCGCTAACGCATTATCCTGACTTGACTGAGAAATAAATTGCCAGTCAGTATCTAAACATACAATCTGCGCTTGATGTTGAGGTAACTTTTCAAGGAGTTGCTGTTGTGTCAGCAGCACTGGAACTTGAGCATCTTCCAGCATAAAGCTCAAACGTTCTTGAGGATAATCTGGATCAAGTGGCAGATATGCTCCACCCACCTTGAGAATTCCTAATAATCCTACGACCATTGAGAGCGATCGCTCTACACACAACCCTACCAGCACATCTGGTTTTACACCCAAAGACTGCAAGTAATGTGCTAACTGGTTAGCGCGACAATTCAACTGTCGATAAGTCAGTTGTTGATCTTCAAAAACGACTGCTACAGCATCCGGGGTGCGCTGAACTTGCTCCTCAAACAACTGATGGATAAATTTATCAGAGGAATAGTCTACTTGAGTGTTGTTCCACTCAACAAGTAACTGTTGTTGTTCAGATGCTGTCAACAGGGGTACTTGTGAAATTTTCTGCTGCGGGTTAGTAATAATACTTTCCAGCAATGTGACAAAATGACCAGTCATTCGCTCGATAGTGCTGGTATCAAACAAGTCAGTGTTGTACTCCCACACACCCACCAACCCAGTACCTGTACTGAGCGTAGCCGAAGTAGTAGTGTTCTGCATTAGCAAGGTAAGATCAAATTTTGCCGTTGTGGCTTCTGTCATCAATGGAGTAACAGTTAACCCAGTCAGTTCTAATGCAGACATGGGCGCATTTTGCAGAACAAACATTACCTGGAACAGTGGGGTATGGCTGAGATCCCGTTCTGGCTGCAATGCTTCCACAAGCATTTCAAAAGGCAAGTCCTGATGAGCGTAAGCTCCTAAAGCTACTTCTCGAACACGACTCAGTAATTCGCTAAAACTGGGATTACCTGCCAAGTTAGTACGCATGACTAAGGTATTGACAAAAAAGCCAATTAACCCCTCAATTTCATTACGATTACGGTTAGCAATGGGAGAACCAACCAAAATATCTTCTTGTCCTGTGTAGCGATAAAGTAGAGTATCATAAGCTGCCAACAGCGTCATGAACAAGGTAACTCCTTGCTCCTGGCTCAATTTTACCAATCTATCAGTTAACTCAATTGATAGTGCAAACTGTTGATATGCGCCAGCAAAAGTCTGTACAGCAGGTCTGGTTCGGTCTGTGGGTAACGACAACAAAGCTGGTGCGTTTGCTAGTTGCTGTTGCCAGTAAATCAATTGGCTTTGCAGTACATCTCCTTGCAACCAGTCTCTTTGCCAAATTGCGAAATCTGCGTACTGAATCGGCAGTGGCGCTAACAATGGGAATTGACTTTGAGAATAAGCATTGTACAGGGTTGCTAGTTCTTGGATAAGTACATTTATTGACCAAGCATCAGACACAACATGGTGCATACACACTAAAAAGACGTGTTCTGTCTGAGACAGCACTAGCAATGTCGCTCTGAGCAATGGTTCACTGGCCAAGTCAAACGCTTCAATAGCTTGTTGTTGCGCTAATTGCTCTAAAGCACTTCCTTGTTCGGTTGTCGATAAATACTTCAAGTCAACAATTGATATAGTCCCCTGTTCCCTCTTCCCTGTTCCCTCTTCCCTAATAATTTGCGTTGGTTGTCCATCAACAGTGACGAAATTAGTGCGTAACGCTTCGTGGCGATAAATAATTTCTTGTAAGCTTTGCTCTAAGGCTGCAACATTAAGAGTTCCTACTAGACGTAAAGTCACAGGAATGTTATACGAGGGGCTGTTCGGCTCAAACTGATCTAAAAACCACAAACGCTGTTGAGCAAATGAAAGTGGTAAGTCTGTATTCTTGGCTCTTGGTAGAATGGGTGGTGCAGACAGTTCTAAGTTCTGTTGCTGTAACTGCTCAATTGCTTGTGCCAATTCAACTAGTGTTGCTGTGGCAAACAACTCACGCAATGGTAGTTCCACTTTTAAAATGTTGCGGATTCGTGAAACTAGTTGCGTTGCTAGTAGGGAGTGTCCCCCTAATTCAAAGAAGTTGTCATAAATCCCTACTGGTTCTACTTTCAGCACTTGCGCCCAAATTTGTGCCAACAGTTCTTCAATCTGAGTACGTGGGGCTACATATTTACCTGTGATTTCGCTGTATAAATCTGGTTCCGGCAAAGCACGGCGGTCTACCTTACCGCTAGGAGTTAGTGGCAAGGACTCCAAAATGACAAAAACATTCGGTACCATGTACTCTGGCAGCTTTTCTTTGAGGAATTGCCGCAGTTCGCTAATTGTGGGTGTACAGTCCTGATGTGCTACTACGTAAGCGACTAGACGTTTATCACCGGGAGTGTCTTCGCGGGGGATGATACAACATCCTTCCACATCTTCATGCTGGCTTAGTACTGCTTCAACTTCTCCCAACTCAATGCGGAAACCACGTATTTTTACTTGGTTGTCTATGCGTCCTAAGTATTCGATATTGCCATCTGGTAAATGGCGTACTAAATCCCCAGTTTTATATAATTTACTCTCTCCTAGCTTCTCAAACGGATTGGAGATAAATTTTTCTTGTGTTAACTCTGGACGGTTGAGGTAGCCTCGTGCCAAACAGACACCACCAATGTATAACTCTCCTGGCACACCAATAGGTACAGGCTGTAAATATTTATCTAAAATATGAATTTGTGTATTGGCAATTGGCTGTCCGATCGGAGGAAGTAACGGCCAAGTGTCCACTGAATTAGTCAGTGTAAAAGTAGTGACTACATGGGTTTCCGATGGCCCATAATGATTGTGCAAAGTACAATCATTTAATTTGCTGAACAGTTGAGATATAGCCGGAGTAATCTGCAACTGCTCCCCAGCAGTAATAATTTCCCTCAAATGGCTATTAACTAATTCACTATCAACAGCGACTTCAGCTAGTTGCTGTAAGACAACAAAGGGAACAAACAGTCTCTCAACAGTTTTTTCTTCGAGGAAACCTAACAAAGCTACTGGATCTCGGCGTAGTTCCTCTGTAATTAAGAACAATGTGCCTCCCGAAAACCAGGTAGTGAATATTTCTTGGAAGGAGACATCAAAGCTAATAGGGGCAAATTGTAGGGTTTTTGCTCCAGTATAAATTGTATTATTTTGAAGTTGCCACAGAATCAGATTGCAAAGAGCAAGCTGATTAAGGGCTACGCCTTTAGGTTGACCTGTAGAACCAGAGGTATAAATTACATAAGCTAAGTTATTAACTTGTACGCTAGAGATAAGATTTTCCTGACTGAATTGAGAAAACAGTCCAGCGTCAGTATCTAAGCAAACAATTTTTGCTTGATGCTGAGGTAGTCTGTCAACGAGTGACTGCTGGGTGAGCAATACTGAAACTTGAGCATCTTCTAACATGAAAGCCAAACGCTCTTGAGGATAGTTTGGATCAAGTGGCACATAAGCCCCGCCTGCCTTAAGAATCCCTAATAGTCCTACGACCATTTCTAAGGAACGCTCAACACATAACCCAACTAGCACATCGGCTTTCACTCCTAAAGACTTTAGATAATGGGCTAACTGGTTAGCACGACAGTTCAATTTATAGTAGGTCAGTTGTTGATTGCCAAACTCCACCGCCACTGCATCGGGTGTACTCAAACACTGCTCCTCAAACAACTGATGGATAGATTTATCACGGGGATAATCTACTTGAGTATTGTTCCACTTTACTAACAACTGCTGTTGTTCAACTTGTGTCAGCACGGGCAATTGGGAAATTTGCTGCTGTGGGTTGGCAATAACACCTTCTAGCAAGGTCACAAAATGACCTGCCATCCGCTCTATCGTGCCAGAGTCAAACAAGTTTGTATTATATTGCCACGCAGCTATCAGCCCAGAGGTAGTATTTTTAATGAATAAAGTTAAATCAAACTTGGCAGTTGTCCTTTCTGTACCGAATGAACTGACAGTTAGTCCAGGCAGTTCTACCTCAGATGTGGGCGCATTTTCGAGGACAAACATCACTTGAAACAGTGGTGTATGGCTGAGGTCTCGTTGTGGCTGCAATGCTTTTACCAATTCCTCAAAGGGGAGGTCTGGATGAGTGTAAGCTTGCAGCATCACCTGCCGCACTCGACTGAGCAACTGCTGAAAACTGGGGTTGCCTGACAAATCGGTACGTAGTGCTAAAGTATTGACAAAAAAGCCAATTAACCCTTCAAGTTCCAAGCGATCGCGTTTAGCAAGAGGCGTACCCACTACAATATCATCCGAGCCTGTATAGCGATAAAGCAAGGTAACAAATGCCGCGAACAGCGTCATGAACAGTGTAGCTCCTTCTTGCCTACTGAAATTGGCGATCGCTTCAGTCAGTTCCTCTGAAAATTCGACACTTTGGATTGCGCCTTGGAAAGTTTGAATGGCTGGTCTTGGTCTGTCTGTGGGTAATTCTAGTAAGGTAGGAGCGTTTTTGAGTAGTTGCTTCCAATAATCCAGCTGCGTTTGTAGTACTTCTGTTTGCAACCATTGCCGTTGCCAAATAGCAAAGTCGGCATACTGAATTGGTAGCTCTGGTAGCTCTGGTGGCAAGTTATTGCAGAGTGCTGAGTAAATGGTTGCTAACTCTTGCATCAATACGCCCATTGACCAAGCATCGAAAACAATGTGGTGAAATGTTAGTAACAAGACGTGTTCTAAGTCTGTGAGTTTAAGCACAGAAGCTCGGATTAAACCAGAGTTAGTAAGGTCAAAGGGTCGAATAGCTTCTGCCGTAGCTAATTGCTGGCAAGCGATTTCTCTTTCACTTTCAAGTAGCTCTGTTAGGTCTACTACTGACAAATTTAAGGTTAAGCTTTCAGCAATTACCTGAACTGGCTGTTCCTTGAAGGTGTGGAAATTGGTACGTAAGGCTTCGTGGCGAGAGATAATTTTGTTGAGGCTTTGCTCTAGTGCCACGACGTTCAACTTACCATGAAGTTTTAAAGCTACTTGTTCGTTGTAGAAGGGGTTATCTGGTTCCAACTGGTTTAATAACCAGAGTCGTTCTTGAGCAAAAGACAGAGGTAAGTTCTGAGGACGCTTGGCTTTAATCAGGGGTAAATCTGTACTGTTGTCTGCATTTTCCTGGTGCAGCAACAAGATAAGTTCTGTTTTATGCTTAGTTAATAAGTCACGAGTTTCTGGTGTCAATACTCCCTCTGGAGCATCAACGCACAAGCGATTGCCTTCAACCCACAACTCCACATCCTGATGAGAGAGTTCTACTACAAATTGCTTGAGATTCATAGAATCATATCCTTCATATTATCAACTAATTCAGCAGAATGTGTAAGCTAATCACAACTTATTTTGTAAGGTTCGATATTTGTAGAGAAACTTTTATACGTTGCTCATATTTCTATTTTTTCCCTACCAATTGCAACTGTCTTAGTATTTTGTTTTAATTGTTGTTTTCCTAGCTTTGGTGCTATTTCAGCTATTGTGGGAGATTCAAATAAACTGGCTACAGTTAATTTAATAGAAAAAGCTTTTCGCAATCGGGATAAAACTTGAACAGCTATTAATGAATCTCCTCCTAATTCAAAAAAATTATCATCTATTCCCACCTGTTTAATTCCTAATAATTCTTGCCAAATATCGGCAATTTTTTGCTCAGTTTCATCACGGGGAGCTATATATGAATTTGGCAAACTCGGTCTGGAGTGGAGTGCAGATAATTTTTCTAGCTGAAGAACATCCGCCTTTCTTTGTAATGAAATCTCTGATTTTGAGTCAGTCTCTTTTTGCCCAGCTTTTGCGCTAAATGCGGCTGACGCAGAAGTAACAGCCATAATAATTTGATGCTCAAACGCTTCAGTTTCGGGAAACGCAGCAACTTGAACAAAATCCTGAGTGCGTAATGCTTCAAACCACTGTTCTTTGATGATAAAAGGCTGACCTGGGCTGCGCCTTTTATCGTCTAAAGGTTTCAACAGCAGACCCCAACTAATATCAAAGTCTATTTTCGGTTGAGTTATTTCCCACAGTAATAGGAAGCCGCCAGGAGCTAATAAAGAGCGTACATGGTAGAGTGTTTGATCTATGTTCTGAGTTGCGTGCAATACATTAGAAGCTATGACTACATCAAAGCTGTACTTTTCAAATCCTTGCTCAGTTGGGGATTTGTCTATGTCTAGTAATCGATATTCAACAAATGGATAGTCGTTAAACTTCTGTTGCGCTTGAGTCAGGAAACCGCTACCAATATCAGTAAAAGTATAGTTGGTTTGTTTGGGCGGCAACACAGGTAATAATGCTTGCGTAGACATACCAGTACCCCCACCGATTTCCAGAACTCTCAGGTGAACGGATGATGGCAATGACTTGACTAGCTGTTCTAAGCTTGAGCGCAAGATAGAGTTGTAGTAAGTATTTAAGGTAGATTCTGAATGTGAATTGTTGTTTTCTTTTTGGTAAATCAGTTCATTGAAAATTTCTAATGGTTCTTGTTCACCAACAACAATAGCAGCTAAATTTTCACCACAGCGTTGCACTAAATCTAAATCTACTAGAGATGAAGCAGCGAATCTGGTTCTGACTTCTTCTAAGTATTCGTTAATATAATCTTGCAAACATGGCACTAGCTCGGTGAATAACTCCTCATGTTGCTGTAGTTGTCCTTGTTCCACCAATATTTGCAACCATCTAGACAACAATTGCTGATAGCGGGGAGAAATATGGCATTGCGCTAACAAATTCTCTAAAGAATACTTTTGTTGGGGATTACTAAAAGCCCCTAATTGGTTGAATGCAGAGCTGATATAGGCTGTACATAAACGATCCAACCACTGTCTATTCTCTTGATATGTTAACTCGTTGAATTCTGCATTTCTCACACTTGCTTGCTTTTGACCTGCTTGTGTAAGCGATGTCCACAATTGTGATGTTGTGGGTAAGATTTGCAACTGTCCCCAAGCTGCTTTTTGTGGAGGGTCAATCCAATAACGTTGGCGTTCAAAGGGATAAGTCGGTAAGGGAAGACGGTAATATTTCTCCTGACTATAAAATCCAAACCAATCTACTTTGACCCCAGTCAACCAGAGTTGACCTAATGTATTGAATAAAACACGAGTATCGGATTGCTTTTCTTGAGGATGACGTACCGAAGTCAAGACCGTTTGTGCAGATGCTTTGTCTGGATGCCTTTTAACTAATGTAGTTAGTGTATGTCCTGGCCCCACCTCTAGTAAGACTTGCTCTGGTGTTGCCAATAATTTCTCGACACCTTGGGCAAACAGCACTGTGGAACGCAGATGGTGAGCGTAGTAGTCAGGATTTGTGGCTTGTGTGACTGTAATCCAAGTACCAGTGAGGTTGGAGATATAAGGAAGTTTGGGGGGATTTAAAGTAACTTTTTTGACTCGTTCCGCAAATGCCTCTAAGATTGGTTCCATCATGTGGGAATGGAAAGCATGGGAAGTATGCAAAGGTTGGCATTCAATCCCTTGAGCAGCAAGCTGATTTTGTAGTGCATCTATTGCTGCTATGGAGCCAGAAACTACGCACTGCGAAGGTTGATTAATCGCAGCAACAGACAGTTCTTGCCCTAATAGGAATTTTACCTTGTCTGCGGGCAGGGGAATTGAAAGCATTGCTCCAGTGGGCAGTTGCTGCATCATCTGTCCGCGTGCTGCTACCAGAGATAAGGCATCTTCTAGGGAAAAAACTTCTGCTAGAGTTGCTGCTACATACTCGCCAATACTATGACCGATCGCAGCTTGTGGCTCCACTCCCCATGACTGCCATAATTTAGCTAGGGCGTATTCAATTACAAAAATAGCAGGTTGAGCAATTTCTGTCTGTTGAAGTTGCTTTGATACCTCATCAATATTTTCTTCGCTGGGGTAAATAATATGACGTAAATCTAGTCCTAGTAAAGGTTTAAGAACTTCTGAGCAATAATCAACTTGTTCTTTAAATACTGTTTCGGTTTCGTAAATTTCCCGCGCCATGTTGACATACTGGGAACCTTGACCGGGAAACATAAAGACAACAGACCGTTCTGTAATCTCTGTATAATTAGTAAAAACTTGTTTTGGCTCTATAGCATCTTCTAAGTCTTGACAAATTAACATCCGTCGATGATTAAAACCCCGGCGACCACTATTGAGGGTGTAAGCTACATCACCTAAGTTTAGTTCTGGATGCTCTTTTAAATGCGCGATTAAATTAGCTGTTACCTTCTCAAGTGCATTTGCAGTTTTAGCCGACAAACACAACAAGTGTAAAGGACGTTCGATTGCATCTTTTGAATTTTGAATTTTGAATTTTGAATTTTGAATTTCTAAAGGTGCTTCTTGTAAAATGACATGAGCATTAGTACCTCCGATACCAAAAGAACTAACCCCAGCACGGCGAGGGGTGTTATTTGTTTTCCATTCAGTCAGGGTTGTATTGACATAAAAAGGACTGTTGGCAAAATCAATTTTGGGATTAGGTGTCTCGAAGTGCAAACTAGGAGGCAGCATTTTATTTTGCAGTGCTAATACAGTTTTAATCAAACCTGCCACACCTGCTGCTGTATCCAAATGTCCTAAGTTGGTTTTTAACGAACCAATAGCGCAGAAACCTTTTTTATCAGTACTTTGACTAAAAGCTTGAGTTAAAGCTGCAATTTCAATCGGATCTCCTAAAGGTGTAGCTGTACCATGAGCTTCGATGTAGGAGATTGTTTCGGCATCTACACCAGCTATAGCTTGAGCTTCGCCAATCACTGCTGCTTGACCACTAACACTAGGAGCAGTGAAGCCCACTTTCATGGCACCATCATTATTAATTGCTGAGCCTTTAATAATGGCATGAATGTAGTCGCGATCGCTGATCGCATCCTTTAATCTTTTTAATACCACAATCCCAGCACCGCTACTAGCGATCGTTCCTTGTGCTTTAGCATCAAAAGTACGGCTGTGTCCATCAGGAGAAAGAATCATTCCCTCTTGATGCAAATAGCCTATTTTTTGGGGAATGCTGAGAGTAACTCCACCAGCTAAAGCCACGTCACATTCACCATTTAAGAGACCTTGGCAAGCTACATGAACAGCAACCAAAGAAGTAGAACAGGCTGTTTGCACATTTACTGCTGGCCCAGTCAAGTTAAGCTTATATGCAACTCGTGTCGGTAAAAAATCTTTATCATTGGAGATTGCTAATTGGAGAGGGTCAATTGTTTCTGATAATTGATGATGAGGAATTAGATTGTTGAGCAAATACCTACTCATACCTACACCACCATAAACCCCTATTAAACCACTGTAGGTTTGTGGGTCATAACCAGCTTTTTCTGTAGCTTCCCAAGCCAATTCTAAATATAGGCGTTGTTGTGGATCTATTAGTTCAGCTTCTTTGGCGCTATAAGCAAAGAAGTTTGCATCAAACAATTCAATATCTGATAGAACAGCACTAGATTTTACATAATTAGGATTATTAAGTAAATCTAGAGAAACTCCAGATTTTATCAATTCTTCATCCGTTAGCCATGAGATAGATTCTACACCATCTCGTAAATTCTGCCAAAATGATTCAATATCTTCTGCACCTGGAAATCTACCAGCAACAGCAATTATTGCTATTTCAGAACCGTTAAATTCATTATTGTTATGCACTAAATCTATTGTCATTTTCTACCTTTTTTCTGATAGCGGTATTGTTGCCTGGATTGTAATTGTTTGCTTTTTAAAGCTTTAACTTCATTATGAGATTGAGTGCGAGAAGTGTTTTGTTTGATTGTATTTTCTTTGTGAGACTTAGTATTTAAATATTGGCTCAAATTATATATAGTTGGGTAATTAAACATATCAACTATTGACAGTTCTAAACCAAGTTCTTCTTGTAATTGCTGATTAATTTTTACCAGTAGTAACGAATTGCCTCCTAGCTCGAAGAAATTATTGTAAATTCCCACTTTTTCTATTGCCAATGCTTTTTGCCAAACGCCAGCAATGATTCTTTCTACTTCTGTATTTGGCATTACATAATCTGATAGCTCCTGTTGTAAATCTGGAGCAGGTAGAGCGCGACGGTTTACTTTGCCGTTGGGTGTCAGGGGTAAGAATTCCAATATCACAAAAGCAGTTGGCACCATATACCCAGGCAGTTGATCGGAAAGAAACTGACGCAGTTCGTTCGTTATGGGTGTGACCTCTTTTTGCGGCACTACATAGGCGACCAAGCGCTTATTACCTGGAGTTTCTTCACGAGCAATGACACAACATACTTGCACATCATCATGTTGCCCCAGCAATGCTTCTATTTCTGCCAACTCGATGCGGAAGCCCCGAATTTTTACCTGATCGTCAATGCGTCCTAGGTATTCTATGTTGCCATCCGGTAAATAACGTGCTAAATCCCCAGTTTTATATAATTTACTCCCTTCTGCTTCCTCAAACGGATTAGAGATGAATTTCTCAGTTGTTAGATCGGGGCGGTTGAGATAGCCTTTTGCCAAGCCAACACCAGCAATATGTAACTCTCCTGGCACACCAACAGGAACTGGTTGCAGATTGCTATCTAATATGTAAACCTGTGTATTAGCGATCGCTCGCCCAATGGTCGGTGATATCTGTTCTTGCTCTTTGGCAACTACCAATCCAGAAGTTGTGACAACAGTATTCTCAGTTGGGCCATAGTTATTTACCACTTGGAAGGGAATTAAATCTGATGGATACTGATGAAGCTTATCTCCTCCAGTCAGTATGCAACGCAAAGCCAAATTTTCAGTTGGCCATTGCAAAGACAATAACTCCTGTGCTAGTGGTGTTGGCAGAAAACTGATAGTAATCTTGTTTGAAATTAACCAGTCTCGTAGGTTCACTAGCGAGCTAAGAAGCTGAGATTTGACTAAATAGATACCTGCTCCTGTCGTTAGGTAAGGCCATAATTCCCATACCGCAGCATCAAATGCTGTTCCTGCTAATTGAGTGGCTTTGTCTAATGAAGTGATGTTAAAAGCTCTGTTGTGCCAGAACACCAAATTTAATAATCCTTGATGGGCAATCAGCACTCCCTTGGGTTGACCTGTAGAACCGGAGGTATAAATCACATAAGCCAAATTATTTGTTTGTGCCTCCGTGATTAGATTATCCTGATTTAACTGAGAAATCAGCTGCCAATCAGTATCCAAACAAACAAGCTGTGCTTGATGTTGGGCAAGTCTGTCAAGGAGTTTCTGCTGGGTCAGCAACACTGGAACTTGAGAATCTTCTAGCATAAAGCGCAAACGTTCAGTCGGATACTCCGGGTCAAGTGGCACATAAGCCCCACCCGCCTTCAGAATACCTAGTAGTCCCACCACCATTTCTATTGAGCGTTCCACACAAATGCCTACTAGCACATCTGCTCCCACTCCCAAAGACTTGAGGTAGTGCGCCAACTGGTTAGCGCGACAATTCAATTGGTGGTAAGTAAGTTGTTGATCTTCAAACACCACTGCTAGAGCATCGGGTGTACGCTGAACTTGCTCCTCAAACAACTGATGAATACACTTATCAGAAGGATAATCTACTTGAGTATCATTCCATTCCACTAATAACTGCTGTTGTTCAACTGCTGTCAACAGTGGGAATTGTGAGATTAGCTGCTGTGGGTTAGTAATAATACCTTCAAGTAATGTCACAAAATGACCAGTCATTCGCTCAATGGTACTAGCATCAAACAAATCAGTGTTGTACTCCCAAAAACCCACCAGCCCAGTGGCCGTGTTCTGCATTAATAAACTTAAATCAAACTTTGCCGTTGCGCCTTCTGTTATCAATGGAGTGACAGTCAACCCAGTCAACTCTACTTGAGATGTGGACGCATTCTGGAGGGCAAACATCACCTGGAATAGTGGTGTATAGCTGAGATCCCGTTCTGGCTGCAATGCTTCTACCAGCATTTCAAAAGGCAAGTTCTGATGAGCATACGCGGACAATGCTACTTCTCGAACACGACCCAGTAATTCGCTAAAACTGGGATTGCCTGCCAAATCTGTACGCATGACTAAGGTATTGACAAAAAAGCCAATTAACTCTTCTATTTCACTGCGATCGCGGTTAGCAATGGGAGACCCCACCAATATATCTTCTTGTCCTGTGTAGCGATAAAGTAGAGTATCAAACGCTGCCAACAGCGTCATGAATAAAGTCACCCCTTGTTGTTGACTCAGTTGTGTCAAGCCACTGGTTAGCTCCTTTGAGAGTGCAAACTCTTGATATGCCCCGTTGTCAGTCTGCACAGATGGTCTAGGTCGGTCTGTGGGTAGGGACAATAAAGCTGGTGCATCTTTTAGTTGTTGTTGCCAGTAACTTAGTTGGCTTTGTAAAACATCTCCTTGCAACCAGTTTCGCTGCCAAATTGCGAAATCTGCGTACTGAATCGGCAGTGGTGCTAACAGTGACGGCTGACCTTGAGAGTAAGCATTGTACAGCGCTGCTAGTTCTTGAACAAACACACCCACTGACCAGCCATCAAAAACAATGTGGTGCATACACACTAATAAGGCGTGTTCTGTCTTGGACAGTACGATTAATGTCGCCCTAACTAATGGTTCAGTTGCCAGGTTAAAAGGTTGAATAGCTTGTTGTTGCGCTAATTTCTGTGTTGCAATTTCTTGTTCAGTTGTGGATAAATACTTGAAGTCAACAATTGATACTTTCCAATTCGCTTGTGTTTGGATAACTTGAGTTGGTTTTCCATCAACTTTAATGAAGTTAGTACGTAATGCCTCGTGGCGGTGAATAATTTCTTGTAAGCTTTGTTGTAGCGCCGCAACTTCGAGAGTTCCGACTAGACGCAAAGCTACAGGTACGTTGTAAAAGGCGCTGAGAGGCTGTAACTGGTCTAAAAACCACAAACGCTGTTGAGCAAATGATAGTGGTAATTCAGCATCACTTGCCCTTGGTAAGATAGGTGGTGTAGACAGTTCTAAATTTTGTTGTTGTAACTGCTTAATCTCTTGTGCGAATTTGGCAACCGTTGTTGCTGCAAACAGACTATGCAGTGGTAATTCTAATTTGAAAATGTTGCGGATGCGTGAGAGCAATTGGGTTGCTAGTAGCGAGTGTCCCCCTGATTCAAAGAAATTATCATGAATGCCAACTCGCTCTACTTTAAGGACTTGCGCCCAAATTTGTACCAGTATTTCCTCAATCGGTGTACGTGGGGCGACATATTTTTCTAGCAGTGTGCTGTCTAAGTCTGGTTTTGGTAGGGCGTTGCGGTCTACTTTGCCGTTCCGAGTCAGGGGTAAAGATTCCAGCAGCACAAAAGCACTTGGTACCATGTACTCTGGTAACTTCTTTTGTAGGCAGTGGCGAACCTCACTGAGTAATGAACTCACATTGATCCAGGTCGGTTTTACACAATCACTGACTAACCCGCTACCAGGGTCTTCTGGGAGGGACTGGTTTATGGATGGTCGTCTAGCATAAATATTGTAGAGTACAGTATCTTCTAGTAAAGCATCCTGCTCAATAGTTAGGTCGTATCCATGTTTTTTCAGCAGGGCTGTAATCTCCTCCAACCTGCCATTGATGTTATGAACCTCTACAACTATCTGCTTAATCTTTTGCCAATCTTCTTGCTGGATGCCTGAGAGCACATCCTGCTCACTTTTCTCCACGTCGATTTTCAGCAAATCGATTTTCTCAACGCCATACTCACCAATCACATCAGAAATTGTTCTTAACTGGCAAGTGAATTGCTGACTCTGCAATCTTTCTGCTAGCAGTTCATCAATTGCCTGACTAGATATTTCTGTCTCATTTTCTACAATATTTTGTTGTTTGAGCAAAAAGGATTTAATTACCTCTCGCTCTTGATCAGTATCAGCAAAGCGTCCTGAAATGACGGAAATTTGAGGATAATATGTAAAGGTATCACTCTTTGTCTCGCTGGAAAGACCAAGATTAAATAGCTTCACGTTTAAGCCATAGTTCTCAGTATTTATGCGTAGTAGGTCAAAAACAGGCGGAATTGGCTCAAATGCGTAAATAGAAACATCTTTACATATTTGACCCACAAAGAGTGTGAACAGACCGATATTGGCACCCACATCAAAAATGCAATCCCCTTCATTGATAGTGACGCCATTTTTTAAATAAGTCTGTTCTTCCCAAAGTTCTTTGTAGACGAATTCTGTCTCGTTTTTATTCAGATGGACAACCATCATGGCATTCGGCAACTTATAGAGTAACCCTTCATTAAACAGGCTTTTATTTTGAAAACGAAGAAGTTGTAAAATTGGAAAAGCATATTTTTGGTCAGGGACAATATAAGCTACTAGACGCTTATTGCCAGGATCATCCTCTCGCGCGATTACAATAGTTTCCCCCACAGCCAAGTGTTGTGTTAGCGCCGCCTCGATTTCTCCAAGTTCGATGCGGAAGCCGCGAATTTTCACTTGCTGGTCAATGCGTCCTAAATACTCTAACTCGCCATTGGGCAAATAACGCGCCAAGTCCCCTGTTTTATATAGTCGTGCTTGGGGATTCTTGCTAAAAGGATGAGAGATAAACCGTTGTTGGGTCAGTTCGGGACGATTCAAATAGCTACGAGTTACCCCAGCACCACCAACATACATCTCGCCTGCAACTCCAATGGGCACTGGCTGTAAATGTTCATCTAGCAGATATACCTGTAAGTCTGGAATTGGACGACCAATTACACTTGCGGTTCCACTTAAATCGCCTTTGCTCAATGGACGATAAGTTACATGTACAGTGGTTTCCGTAATCCCGTACATATTCACTAATTTGGGTTGCTGGTCGCCGTGGCGTTCAAACCAAGGCTGCAAACTCTTGATTTCTAAGGCTTCTCCACCAAAAATTACTAGGCGTAAGTTTAAATCGCCAGCAGTTATTCCTGACTGTTCCGCTTGAATTAACTGGCGAAAGGCTGAAGGGGTTTGACTGAGAATTGTGACTTTCTCTTGACACAATAACTCATAGAAGGATTCGGGCGATCGCGTCACCAGATAAGGCACTACTACCAGTCGTCCACCATACAGCAATGCACCCCAAATTTCCCATACAGAAAAGTCGAAAGCATAAGAGTGGAACATTGTCCACACATCATTAGAATTAAATTTATACCAAAAGTCTGTTGCTGCAAACAGACGCACTACATTAGCATGGTTGACTAAAACGCCTTTAGGCTTACCTGTGGAACCTGAAGTGTAGATAACATAAGCCAGGTTATCGGGTTTTGCGGTGTTTTCCAGGTTTAACTCATTGTTTTGAGCAATTTTTTCCCAATCGGTGTCTAAGCAAACGACACGCGCCTGATGTTTAGGCAAAGATTCTACTAACTGCTGCTGAGTCAGCAACACCCTAACTTGAGCATCTTCAACCATAAAGCTCAAACGCTCAGTAGGATAGTCTGGGTCAAGAGGTACATAAGCACCACCCGCCTTGAGAATACTTAGTAGTCCTACCACCATTGAGAGCGATCGCTCCACACACAACCCAACTAGCACCTCTGCTCCCACATCTAATGAGCGCAAGTAATGTGCCAATTGATTTGCACGAGTATTCAGCTGCTGGTAAGTCAGTTGTTGATCTTCAAAAACGACTGCTACAGCATCCGGGGTGCGCTCTACCTGCTCCTCAAACAACTGATGGATACACTTATCACCAGGATAGTCTACTTCAGTGTTGTTCCACTCCACCAACAATTGATGACGTTCTGCGATCGTCAACAGTGGTAATTCTGCAATTGGCGCTCTGGGATTGGCAACAATTGCTCGTAGTAAAATTTGAAAATGTTGGGCTATGCGAGTAATTGTCGTTGCATCAAATAAATCAGCACTGTAATTCCAAATACCCTCCAGACATCCTGAAACTTCCCAGTAGTGAACTTCCAGGTCAAACCGGACCATTTCATCAATTGGCAAGGATATGTCCTGGATAGTTAAACCTGGCAAATCCCAAGAAGACTGTAGGGTATTATGGAGGGAAAACATTACCTGTAGCAAGGGATTACGACTCAAATCTCGTTCTGGCTGTAGCTTTTCTACCAACATCTCAAAAGGCAAGTCTTGGTGAGCGTAGGCTGACAATGTGGTTTGCCGCACTTGCGCTAAGAAGTCAGCAAAGCTGGGGTTGCCAGAGAGATCGCCCCTTAATACTAGGGTATTAGTAAAAAAACCTATTAGCTGCTCGATGCTCTTGTTGTTGCGGTTAGCGATCGGGGAGCCAACAACAATATCTAACTGACCACTGTAACGAGAGAGCAAGACCAAAAAAGCGGCCAGTAGAGTCATAAACAATGTTGCGTCTGACTCTTGGCTCAACTGCTTGAGGCGTTGTGTGAGGTCACGATCCAGTTGAAAACGCTCAACTCTACCCCGGAAACTCTGCACTGGGGGACGTGGTTTATCAGTAGGCAGTTCTAGTACGCCAGAGACACCTGCTAATTGTTGCTGCCAGTAATTCAGTTGGCGTTCCAGGACTTCGCCTGTTAGCCACTGGCGTTGCCAAACCGCAAAGTCAGCATACTGGATAGGTAATTCAGATAGTGGGTTGGGCAATCTTTGAGCGAAAGCTGCATACAGCTGAGATAACTCGCGTTTGAAGATGTCCAAAGACCAGCCATCGTAGATGATGTGGTGCATCTTTAACAGCAGTACATACTCCTGGTTACTCAGTTGGAGTAGAGTGAATTGTACTAAGGGGTCAACAGCTAGATTAAAGGGCTGGGATGCAAAGGACTTTGCTATTTGTTGAATCCGATCAGTTTGCTCCTGGACTGACAATCCCTGCAAGTTATGGATTGACAAAGTGAAGGTAGTGGGAGCAGCAATGACCTGAACAGGTTGTCCGTCTACGGTAGGAAAAGTAGTTCTTAAGATTTCATGGCGGCGAATGAGTTCATTAAGACTTTGTTCCAGTGCAATTATATTCAGCGACCCATGTAGCCTCTGAGCATCCAGGAAATTATAAGAACGACTGTCGGGTGACAAATGGTGCAGAAACCAGAGTCGCTGTTGGGCAAAAGACAGTGTTAGCTCACCGTCTCGTGGCACTCTTTGAATGGGCAACTGATGAGAAGTCTTAGCCTGCTTTGCTTGCTGTAAAAACAGCATAATTTCTGTTTTACGCCCAGTTATTTCCTGAAGTAGCATTGGATTTAACACCCCTTCAGGTGCATGACAGCGCAAGCGTTCGCCATTAGCCTCTAGGTTAATATTCAAATTGCTCAGGCGATCGAGAAATTCAATAATGCTGTTAGTCATGCTCATAACTCCACTATTTCGACGCTGACTTCTTTTACTGGCAAATTTTGTGTTGCCCAATCCATTACTTTGATGTATTCTGCTATCCCGGCTACTGTAGGAGACTCAAACATTATCTGTATAGACAGATCGAGTCGAAAAGCTGAGTTGATCTCTGAGAGGACTTGGGTAGCTAGTAGGGAATGACCACCTAGCTCAAAGAAGTTGTCCTTAACACCAATACTTTCAACTCCCAGGACTTGACTCCAGATCCGAACCAGTTGAGCTTCAATTGGGGTGCGAGGTAAAACAAAGCCAGTAGAAAGACTTCTTGTGGCTGTATCAGGTGAAGGCAGGGAGCGGCGATCCACCTTGCCATTGAGTGTCAACGGCAGGGCATTGAGAATGACAAAAGCCTGCGGCACCATGTAATCAGGTAGCTTTTGTTGGATATATTCACGCACCTGCGGCACCAGTTTTTGGACTAACTTGCCGCGTAGGGGATTGTTAGTATAGTCAGTCCAGGGTTTGGTTGTAACGGCTGAACTATCCCAGAACTTGTACTGAGTGCAGTCGAAGTGGGCGATCGCCCTTTGTGCGTCAGACACTTCGGCTTCTCTTAGTGCAAGTGTCTGTGTTGAATTATTGCGGCAGAACACCACATCATAACAACCATCCTGACTACTCTCCCACCAACTCAGGTGGACAGTGTAACCGAGTTGCTGCCCCAATTGGCAAAACTGCTCTGGATTGACCCCAACTGTTGGCTGTTGTGCTAATACCTGCCGCAGTTGGCTGACTGTTTCTACAACCGGGGGATTTTCCAACCATTGCCAAATCTGTAGTGCTTGCTGTACTCGTTGATTCGGCACGCGCCTAATTCCCAACAGTTCTGGCTGTTGTTGTTGCAGTTGATGTTGAATTTGTGTGAATGAAAGGGCATCGAGTTGCCAGTTTAGCCAAGAAACGTTAGTTGTTTGAACATCAGCACCGACATGAAGGGTAACATCATAGCGGAATTGGGTTAGCTCATTTTGCGCGTAACCGCGTTTGGGCTGAATTTCCACCCAAGTAATCTGAGGAAAGCGTGTCTGGAGGGCGATAAAGAAACTGGGGTCGATGACCAATTCTTCTTCAACGGCTACACTCTGATGTACCATTCGCTGCCATTGCTCAATAGTTCTATCCTCAGCAGCTTGGGACAACTGCACAGCTGCATGGTATGGCTCCAGCAATGGTAAGCTGCGGACATCACCCACGAATAACGTACCCTGTTGGGCGATCGCGTTCATTGCTCCTTCTATCACCTGCAATAAATACTCAACACTGGGGAAATACTGCACTACTGAGTTCAAAATAACAGTGTCGAATTCTCCTTTAGGGATACTTTCAAAGTTATCCGCCATTTGGTGCAGCAGCCGCACATGAGCTAGACCATCAACCGTGGAGCATATCTGCTCAACGTGCTGTATAGCGGCGATCGAATAATCACATCCCCAATACTGTTGACAGTGCTTGGCAATGCGAGAAAGCAGTAACCCTGTTCCACAACCAATTTCTAGTACCCGTTTCGGAAAACCAGCCAAAATTCGGCTGACTGTATTCTCAACCCACTCCTGCATTTCCCCATCTGGGATGGGTTGCCTGGTATAACTACTGTTCCAGCCAGTAATATTGAACGTGAGGTCATTTGTGGATGCCGATCGCTGACTATAGGCTTGTTCATAGAGCATTTGCCAGTCACTAACGTACTCGGTCTGCCATTGGGCAACCTGCTGGGGTAATGTTTTTTGATGAACAGCAGGCACTAAGTAAGCCACAAGACGTTTATCTCCAGAGGTGTCTTCTCTGATGATGACGACACTCTCGTGTACCAAGGGGTGGTGACTTAAAACTACTTCAATTTCGCCTAACTCGATACGGAAACCGCGAATCTTGACTTGATTGTCGATGCGTCCTAAATACTCTAACTCGCCATTGGGCAAATAACGCGCCTTGTCTCCTGTTTTGTATAGTCGGGCTTTGGGGTTGTTGCTAAAAGGATCAGATATAAAGCGTTCATCTGTCAATTCAGGACGATTGAGATAGCCGCGTGTCACTCCTTCCCCACCAACGTACATCTCACCAGGAACGCCAATCGGTACTAACTGTTTATGTTCATCCAGCACATACACGTGTAAGTCGGGAATTGGACGGCCAATGACACTAGCTGTGTGATTTAAATCAGCTTTGCTCAATGGGCGGTAAGTGACGTGTACAGTAGTTTCTGTAATCCCGTACATATTCACTAATTGGGGGAACTGGTCGCCGTGACGTTCAAACCAAGGTTGTAAACTCTTGAGTTCGAGTGCTTCCCCACCGAAAATTACTAAGCGTAATTTCAAGTCGCCAGCAGTTGCAATTGACAGTTCGGCTTGAATTAACTGGCGGAAGGCTGAAGGGGTCTGATTGAGAATTGTGACTTGTTCTTGACACAATAACTCCAAGAAGGATTCGGGCGATCGCGTCACCAGATAAGGCACTACTACCAGTCGTCCACCATACAGCAATGCACCCCAAATTTCCCACACTGAGAAGTCAAATGCATAAGAGTGGAACATTGTCCACACATCTTGAGAGTTGAAATTATACCACGAGTTTGTTGCGGCAAACAGACGCACTACATTTGAGTGATTGACTAAAACGCCTTTAGGCTTACCTGTGGAACCAGAAGTGAAAATTACGTATGCTAGGTTATCGGGTGTAGCAGTGTTTTCCAGATTTGACTCATTGTTTTGAGCAATTTTTTCCCAATCGGTGTCTAAGCAGACGACACGCGCTTGATGTTTAGGAACAGACTTTACTAATTGCTGTTGGGTTAAAAGTACCGACACTTGAGCATCTTCTAACATAAAGCTCAAGCGGTCTTGGGGATACTCTGGGTCAAGAGGTACATAAGCACCACCCGCCTTGAGAATACCAAGTAGTCCTACGACCATTGAGAGCGATCGCTCCATACACAAACCAACTAGCACATCTGCTCCTACACCTAATGAGCGCAAGTAATATGCTAACTGGTTAGCGCGATAATTCAACTGTCGGTAAGTCAGTTGTTGATTTCCATACACTACGGCCACGGCATCTGGAGTACGCTCTACTTGCTCCTCAAACAACTGATGAATACATTTATCTTGGGGATAATTCACCTGAATATTGTTCCATTCCATCAACAGTTGATGACGCTCCTGCTGTGTGAGCAAGGGGAGTAAAGCCACTGGCTGCTGTGGATTTGGCGCAATCGCTTCTAGCAAATTCTGGAAATGCTGCATCATGCGGGCAATAGTTGACCCATCAAATAAATCGCTACTGTAACAGCAATAGCCCTCAAGGACTGACTGGGTTTCCCAAAAGTTTAGTTCAATGTCAAACCGCGCTGCATCAAGACCCCAAGGCATTTTCTCGACACTTAAGCCAGGCAGATCCCAACCAGAGGAGGGGGCATTCTGGAGGACAAACACCACCTGTACCAGTGGATTACGATTTAATTTTCGCTCTGGTTGCAACTGTTCGACTAATATCTCGAAAGGCAAATCCTGATGCTCGTAGGCATTTTGAGTTACCTGTTGTACCTGCGTCAATAAGTCTGCAAAGGTCAGTTCTCTTGATAAATCGAACCTCAGGGGTAAAATGTTGACAAAAAATCCAATTAACTCTTCGATTTCTTTGCGGTTGCGATTAGCAATTGGAGAGCCAATTACAAGATCCTTTTGTCCACTGTAGCGGGACATTAACACGACAAAAGCCGCCAGCAGTGTCATAAACAGAGTGCTTCCTGACTCTTGGCTAATCTTTCTAAGCATAGAAGTCAGCGAGGCATCTATTTGAAATCGCTCGATTCCTCCTTGAAAAGTCTGGATAGCTGGGCGGGGGCGGTCTGTAGGCAATTCCAACAAAGGTGGCGCTCCCGCTAACTCTTGCTTCCAGTAGCTTAACTGACGCTCTAGTACCTGATTTGTCAGCCATTGGCGCTGCCAAACGGTAAAGTCGGCATACTGTACAGATAACTCTGGTAATTCAACAGAACTACCTGTGGAAATAGCTCGATAATGGGCAGACAGCTCGCGGATCAAAACGCCTATTGACCAACCATCAGCAGCAATATGGTGAATGACTAATAGCAGTACATACTCCTGTTGAGCAACTTGCCACATCTTGACCCGCAACATGGGATCTCTAGCCAGATCGAATGGTTTGTATGCTTCTTTTATCGCTAGTTGCTCCACTTGTTTCCAGGGATCTGCCACATTTTGTAGATCCACCACTGGTAACGTTATGTCTATATTGGGGTCTATTACTTGTACTGGTTTGTCATCCTTAATCTCAAACCGAGTACGTAGAACTTCATGTCGCCGCACCATCGCCTCAATTGCCCCTGACAATGCTTTGACATTGATATTCCCCTCTAGGCGTACAGCATAAGGTATTGTGTAGGCACCACTCTCGCCTTCTAAATAATGGAGAAACCACAGGCGCTCCTGCGCCCAAGATAGAGGTATGTCAAGTCTTGTGGAAACGGGTAAAATTGCCGGAAGCACTAGACTCGAACCAGTTTGAAGTTCAGATGAGATGACTTCACTTAACTGGGCTACTGTTGGTGATTTAAATAAAGAACGCAACGGTAAGGAAGTCCCAAAGGCTTCTGGTATGCGAGAAATTATTTGGGTAGCTAGTAGAGAGTGTCCCCCAAGTTCAAAGAAGTTATCATGTATGCCCACTCGCTCTACTTTTAGCACTTGTGCCCAAATTCCTGACAGAATTTCTTCGATTGGGTTACGTGGGGCAACATATTTGTCCGATAATTGGCTGTGTAAATCAGGTGCGGGCAGTGCGCGGCGGTCTAGTTTCCCATTGGAGGTAAGTGGTAGACCTTCTAAGATGACTATTGCACTTGGCACCATATACTCTGGTAACTTTTCCTTTAGGAAGCTACGCAGTTCGCTTACTGTAAATGTACTTCGATTCCCTTCTCTACGAGAGGCTGCGCCAACGACTGCGCTCAGGGCAAGTCGCTCAGTACAAGTCTGCTCTTTTTGAGGCACAATGTAAGCGACTAGGCGTTTGTCCCCAGGAATGTCCTCACGGGCGATCACACAAGATGCCTGCACATGGGGATATTGGCTCAGAACTGTTTCGATTTCGCCCAATTCGATGCGGAAACCCCGAATTTTTACTTGATTGTCAATGCGTTCTATGTATTCAATATTGCCATCTGGGAAAGAGCGTACTAAATCCCCAGTTTTGTAAACTCGCTCAACTCGATCGAATAATTCAATTTCAATAAATTTTTCGGCGGTAGTTTCAGGACGATGGAGATAGCCTTGTGCTAATCCAGCACCACCGATGTGCAATTCTCCCGGTAAACCTACAGGTACTGGTTGGAGATTTTTATCTAATATATAAACTTGGGTATTAGCGATCGCACGACCAATAGGAATATTTGTAGCGTCTTCAGGGACATCCTGCACTAAATACCAGGAACTAAATGTTGTATTCTCTGTCGGGCCATAAACATGAAGTAGTCGCTGTGGCGCACCATTTTTCAGTACTTCTTTTACCCATTTAGGATCAACTGCTTCGCCGCCAAATAGAAGATGCCGTAGTGAATTGAAAGCAGAAGGGACTTCCTGAGCAATTTGATTGAACAAGGCAGTTGTCAAGAATAATACGCTGATACCTTGCGATCGCATAAAGGCAGCGAAATCTTGTGGAGAAAGAGCCAACTCTTTGCTCACTCCTACTAACCGCGCCCCGTGAAGTAGCGCACCCCATATCTCGAAAGTGGCAGCGTCGAAAGCGTAATTTGAAGCTTGTGCAATGACATCTGTTGGTTTTATGTCGATGTAATTTGTGTTGATTACCAAGCGGTTCACAGCTCGGTGATCAACAGCAACTCCTTTGGGTTGACCTGTAGAACCGCTTGTGTACATTACATAAGCTAAGTTATCAGCTTTGGTGCTGGTAGTCGGGTTATGTTTTGTTTGTTGATTGATGATATCCCAGTTTGAGTCTAAGTAAATTACATCAACTTTGCGATCGCGTAGCGTCTCCTCTGGAGAATCGGCAAAGCCGCGCCAGAGGCGATCGCCTAGTTTGTCAACTAGTTTTTCTTGAGTCAAGACAACTGATAGCCCAGTATCTTCGAGCATAAAGCTTAAACGCTCTTGGGGATACTCTGGGTCAAGTGGCACATAAGCCCCACCTGCTTTGAGAATTCCTAAAATTCCCACAATCATGGAGAGCGATCGTTCTACACACAACCCAACCAGCACATCGGCTCTCACACCCAAAGACTGCAAGTAATGAGCTAACTGGTTAGCCTGACTGTTCAATTCATGGTAGGTAAGCTTTTGGTTTTCAAACACCACCGCCACTGCATCTGGGGTACGCTGAACCTGTTCCTCAAACAATTGATGGATACACTTATCCTGAGGATAATTCGCCTGGGTATTATTCCACTCCATTAATAACTGATGCCGTTCTGGTTCAGTTAGCAAAGGCAATTCTCCAATTCTTTGGTCGGGATGAGCAGCAATTGCTGAGAGTATTGTCTGGAAATGACCTGTCATCCTAGCGATTGTATCCGCCTCAAACAAATCGCTGTTATATTCCCACGACCCAATTAATCCCTTTTGTATCTGCCAAATCGAGAGGCTCAAATCGAACTGAGATGTACCCCGCTCTGCCATCTCTGGAGTCAGACTAATATCAGGTAACTCTAAAGTATCGAGGGAGAAATTTTCCAAAACAAACACTACTTGAAACAAGGGGTTGTAGCTAAGAGAACGTTCCGGCTGTAGTGCTTCTACCACTTGCTCAAATGGTAGATTTTGGTGTGCATGGGCATCCCAAACAACAGATCGAACTTGTTGGAGGAATTGAGAGAAACTAGGATTATCTTCAATCTGAGTACGCAACACCAAAGTATTGACAAAACAGCCGATTAGTGAATCAACTTCTTGGCGATCACGGTTAGCAAAAGGCGAACCGATACAAATATCATCTTGACCACTGTAACGATGGAGTAAAATGCCAAAAGCTGCCAGCAGGGTCATAAATAAGGTGACACCTGACTTCTGGCTGAGGATTAGTAGTTGAGAGGTTAAATGCTCTTCGATTTGAAATTTTTTGGTAGCACCAGTGAAAGTCTGGACTGGTGGCCGCGGATAATCCGTTGGCAACTCCAATAAGGGCGGTGCGCCAGTTAACTGTTGTTTCCAGTACTCAAGTTGCTTTTCTTGAACTTCTTTAGTTAACCATTTGCGTTGCCAGAGGGCAAAATCAGCGTATTGTATCGTTAATTCTGGTAAGGGATTTGGTTGCCCTTTAGTAAAAGCATGATAGAGGACTTCTAATTCTTTGAAGAATATTCCCATTGACCAGCCATCGGTAATGATGTGATGCATGGTCAAAATTAACAAGTGAGATTCTACTTCCTGGCGCAGTAGAGTAGCTCGCAACAAAGGAATACTATCCAAGTCAAAGGGTTTGCGAACTTCCTGAGTGACTATTTGTTGCACTGAGGCTTCTGGTAAACCCTGCAAGTCTATCACAGGTATATTTATGGTGACAGTGGACGCGTTAGCGCAGCTTTCCGCAGGAATCGCCTGAAAAGGGATGCCCTCTCTCACAGCAAAGCTAGTTCGTAAGGCTTCATGACGGCGGATAATTTCGTTGATACTCTGTTCTAAGGCTGTCACTGAGAGCTTTCCAACAATCCGCAGTTGGCAACTTTCATTGTAAAATGGGCTTTCCTTATCTAGTTGATAAAGAAACCACATCCTCTGCTGTGCAAAAGATAAAGGTAACTCCTCATCCCTAGAAACAGGCACTAAGGGGAAAGAGTTAGATTGTGTAGCTGTTTGAGCTTCTTTGAGAAAAGCTAGGATTTCTGTTTTCCGCTCTTTAAGTTCCTGCTGTATGTCTGCTGTCATTACTCCTTTAGGAGCGCGACAGCCAAGTTGATCTCCGTCAATCCAGATTTTTACGCCTTTTGTTTGCAGGTTAGCTAAAAACTGTTCTGTGATCATATCCTTACTTCCTCATATTCTTCTGCAAGTGCCTCAATAGATCCACTCTTGTCCTGAGTTACCCCTAAAATCGCCTCAATACTTTGGGCTAAACTGGCGATCGTAGGCGCTCTAAATAAACGTTGTAGAGATAACTCTAGAGAGAAATCTTCGCGTAACCGAGAAATCACTTGGCCAGCTAGGAGAGAATTGCCCCCTAACTCAAAAAAGTTGTCATTAATGCTTAAAGGCGGTAATTTCAGTACTTGCTGCCAACATTGAGCAATTTTTAACTCTATCTCGTTGCGTGGTTCTATCCGCTCCCTAATTTCCTGAGTGTTAATTTTCCTAATTAGGCGATCGCGATCAATTTCGCCATTTTCGAGACAAGGCATTTGGGGCAGTTGTACTAAGTTGTAGGTGCAAGAACTTCCAAAGCGGTCTTGCACTCGCAATTCTGGTAATTGAACCTCGTTACTACTGGCAGTGAAATAAGCAGTTAACTTCTGCAAATTAAAAGCTGACGACTGCCAACGTTGAATGTTTTGGTTGCTGCCATCCAAACCTATCAATAGATGCGTTTGCTGATGTTGTAAGCTGGCAAGCATTGAAGATATTGCTTGGGAGGAAGACATCACATAGAAACCTTTGGCGCGAATCAGGTTCTTCATCTGATATCCCTGGCTCATGCCTGTCTCATCCCACATACTCCAACTTAAACAATAGCTCGCTAATTCACTGTGGGAATTTTGGTAATAAGAAAAGCAATCGAGAAAACTATTGGCAGCAGCATAAGCCCCGAAAGCAGTGCTACCAAAAAAACCGTTTACAGAAGAAAAGTTAATAAAAATGCTGCCCTTATTGTCTTTGACCAATTGATGCAACGCCCAAGCACCCAACACCTTAGGACGCAGCACTGCTGCTAAGTTCTCCTGCGTCTCTTCCAGTACAAGCCGTTCATGGGAAGTTCCGGCTAAATGAAGTATCCCATCTAGATTCTTACCCCATCGGGATTTAGCTTTTTCAACTATTATCTGTAACTGTTTCCAGTCACAAATATCAACAGCTTCATGAATTACCTCTCCTCCAAGCTGTTCTAGTTCCTGATAAACTTTCAGGCGTTGTGCAATAGTATCTGTTTGCTCTAGATGCTCATTCCAAGTACTTTTATCTGGTAAAGTAGTTCTGCCAACCAACAATAGCCTAGCTTGGTAATTTTTCAGCAAATACCGCGCAATTTCAATACCTATACCACCGAGTCCTCCGGTAATTAAATAAGTTCCTCCTCGCTTGAAGCTGACAGGAGATTTAGGTTTGTTAGTCCAATCAACTTTTTCTAGGCAAGGAACTAAACGCTGCCCATTCCTATATGCTACCTCTTGTTCTTTTGAGGAAACTTGCATCTCTTGTAAGATATAAGCTCCATTGGTTTCAACTTCAGTGAAAGGCAAATCAATGTGACAACAGTTCAACCAAGGTAATTCTTGAGGAATGGTTTTCAGCAACCCTAATACTGCTGATTTCTCGTAAGCTATGGGTTCAGATGAGGAAATGGACTGGATATGACTAGAAATAAATGATAATTGCACCGAATGGTCAAAACCTTGAACTTTGGCTAAAGCTTGAACCAGGAACAATAGACTAGATATTCCATTTTCCTGTGCTTGTTCGAGAGCATCCAAGCTTTTGACTTCGCCACTATATCGGTCATAAGTCCATAGGTGAAGTATTTGTCCGATAATTATGTTATTTGCCGCAAAGGATTGGAGTAATAGTTCGTAGTCCTTGGATTGTCCTGGAGTGATCGTGTAGCTTGAGCGATTAATTTTACGAAAATCTTCTCCGGGTGAAACAATTATATATGGCAGGTTACGCTCTGATAATATCTGACATAAATATGCCCCTAAGCCGAATGAATCTATAAATATTAGAGTGGAATTAATAACAGTTAAAGAAGAATTAGAAGTAATGGGATTTTTGGGCTGCCATACTTGACGGTAAAACCAGTCGGGAATGGTATTAGCGTTACCCAGTAATATATCAATTCGTTTAATAATGGATTGAAATTCACCTGTTTTGAAGCGCTGGCTCAGTTGCGATCGCTGGATTTTACCAATAGCGGTTTTAGGAATAATTTCTTGATTTACTGGAATTAGATAATCTGGGTTTATTCCCACCTTGTTGACAACAGAAGTGCGAATTTCCTTAAGCAGAGTTACTAAATTGCCATCATCAGAAAGAGAAGTATTGAAAAAGATAGCTAGTTTATCAGTATTGATTCCTGGTTCTCTCACTGCACAGGCAGCTGTATAAGAAACTTCTACTCCTTTAACTTCTTCAACGGCGGTTTCGATTTCGTGACAGTAGTAGTTGAGTCCATTGATGATAATTACATCTTTCTGCCGTCCAGTAATAGTTAAACGCCCTTGATAGAGAAATCCTAAATCTCCGGTATTAAACCAACCATCGAGGGTAAAAGCTTCTTGGTTTGCCTGTGGATTCTGATAGTAACCACTAGTAACAGATGCACCTTTTACCTGTAAACTACCAATCGTACCTTCCATGACTATTTGTTCGTTTTCATCAACAATCCGCAGTGAAGAACCAGCAATTGCAAGCCCCAGTTCTACAAATAAAGTGTCATCTGATGAAGTTTCTAGAGAAAAGCTATCAGAGTAAGTAATACCAGAAGAGGTTTCGCTCATCCCAAAGGCTGGATGAATCGCATTCGTTGGTAAACCATAACGCTGAAGCAGCCTTAAAAAACTCCTAGCTATCTTAGTGACAATGGGTTCTCCAGCGTTGATTATAAAACGCATCGACGATAAATCCCAATGTTTTTGGTTAATCTCAATCGCGCGATCACAGATTAGCGAAAAGGCAAAATTAGGTGCCCAACTAATCGTAGCTTGATGTTTATCAATCAAATCTAGCCACAACAGCGGATTTTGCACAATCAAGTTAGTGGGTACATGAATTTGCTGACAACCTAAGTCAACAGCCATAATGCTCAAGGAAACTAGCGCACCCACATGATCCAGAGGCATCCAGTTTAAAATGCTTTCCTGATTGGAAAAATTGCCCATCAAAACTAAGCCACCCGTCATACTCAATAAATTGCGATGATTTAGCATCACACACTTGGGTATACCAGTGCTGCCAGAAGTCAAAAACAAAATCGCTAAATCCTCTGGCTGACTTTGATGCAAGTTGAAATCCGCTTCGTACTCACGCAACTTCTCAATAGTTACAAATTGAAAGTTTTCTAAATTCAGAAACTTTGATAAGTCATCAATATTGGAAGCTAAAGAAGCGTTGGTTAGTACAAGGGGTTTCCCCAGCATCTGCCAAGTGTTTTGAAGTTTGCTGGCGATACTATTAGCTAGTTCGTATGTTGGGGCGATGGATATTGGCACTGGAACAAAGCCCCCTAGCACACAACCCCAAAAAGCACAGAGAAAATCTTGGCTGGATTCTAGTTGAAAAATTACTTTATCTTGGGGCTTGAGTCCTAACTTTCTGAATCCAGCTAAAATCCGTTGAGCATCTTGCCACAATTCTCCATAAGATTGAACTTTTTCACTACCATCAGACTGAATGTAAATAATACCTTGAGTTGAATGTTGAGCAGTTCGTTGTAGTAGTTCTTTTAAAGTTTTAGGAGCATCTTTGGAGTATTGCAGTGGTTCCCCATGACTAATAGCTAGCTTTTTTGACGAGGACGGGTTATTGTTTTCTATTTTCTGACTAAGTATAGTTGCTTGTACCTTTTGCTGGCTAGCTTCAGAGCCGATCGTCGGAGACGTTGTCGGAGACATTGCTTGAGTGTTGCCTAGCAAATCCTGTAAGTGGACAGGAGGAATACTTGTAATCAAGGGTTCAACAACCACTGCAACACGCTCAATTTCTGGCAATGACTCTAATTGCTCCTCTATGCAACGCATTAATTCAGAGTCAATAGCTTCTAAGCTGGCTAGAGTAACTTCATCTACCTGCCCTTGATCTGTTAGGGGTATAGTGGAGACTGGTACGAGTGCTGTGGGTATTAATTCGCTAGGCAGAATTGTTTGTAGGTCAGACAACAATTGTTCTGGTGCAAATAAGCTTGATGGAACTATATAGGCAACTAATTCCTGCGTTAGCTTTTCTGTTTCTCTCTTTATAACTACACAATCATCTACAGTTAAACTCGATCGAATAGCAACTTCTATTTCTCTGTATGTAAAACTTTTATTACTTAAATTTGCTAAAACTTTACTAGAATTATCTAACTGCATTAGCTTCTATTTTAAACTTCAATCTTACTATTAATTAAAATTATTACTAATTTGGAAGCGTAATCATAATATCTTTGTAATTATCCAGTAGATATATCAAGTAGATAATCCCAGTTTTTTAAATAAAACGCAATAGCAGTTAAGACATTTAAGAAACTAGTCAAGAAACAAGTTAAGAAAGTTAAGAAAGTTAAGAAAGTTAAGTAGATAGATATTTAAAATATTTACTGAATCATAATTCAGTACGATTTAGTAAGGCTCAAAGTTTTGTAAATTAGGAATTCTAATCAAGACTAAAAATAAACTGTAGTGTATCTCAAAGACTTCTTGCTGTTGTCCCCAATGATACAAAGCAATGATTTGCTAAAAGCAACACCAGACAACGATACTGCAAGGGCTATTGAGCAAGCAATCACCCCAAGCAAAACAAGTGAAGAAATCGTTCTTTACCCTTCTCCTAGCGGAGACGCTGCGCGAACGGGTGACGCTCTCTACGTTCGCGCAGCGTGTGGCAGACAGATGCTACGTGTAGCTTCTCTGCAAGATTACGCAGACTCGCTAACGCCAGTTCTACGGGACAGAAACTGACACCACCGACTGGACTCACCAGCAAATAGCTTAGTTTGTCTGGTGGTAGCGATGAACCTGTGGTCGAGAGATTCAATTTTAAAATCACTTAATGAATTAAAAAGTGTAGTAGTTACTAAAGCAAAGCGTCAAAAAGGAAATTTCAAGACCAGTTATAAATTTGAGTAAGCTCAGGCTTTTTATTACCAGATAACAATCGCATTTTCTTGATTTAGAATGGTTGTGTCATTATTTTAAGAATTTTTTAGTTCATAACACAACTTACTTACTTTTTTATTAACTGTCTTAACTAATACTGCTCGGTTAAGCCTCTTTTGGGCATTATAGACAACGATATTTCAAGGATTTCAGCTTACTTTTTTCCTTAACTGAGCAGTATTGCTGTCTTAACTATCTCAAGAATTTAGTTAAATGTCTTAACTTTCCTTGATTTTTGTTTTTAGCTAAGAGAAGATAAGTCTGCACATGATAGAGTGATCGACTTTGGCATTATCTTTTGAGCAATTATTCTTTAGTTATCTAAAAATATATAATTTTTTCTCAAAAAATTTGCTTTCTTCATAGGCTAATTTAGTTGTCATTTCCCACTACACATCTGCTGTGAAAAATTATGAACTATGTTGATTTACATTCTCGTTTACATTGGCAATAAGTAGATGAACTTAATTAAATATAAAATGCTTTTTTATTGACTATGCAGGCATAATGCCCACCCCACAAAAACAATTAACCTCTTATGGGGTATGGGGTAGGCATCTTACCTGCCCTGTCTTCACTTTATTTATGTCCATCTACTCATCACGATGCTTTACTTACTAACCAAGACAAGTTGAGTGAGGAATTATATGTTGCGATCAGCTAGGCGGTTACGCCATCGCTAAAAATCTCAACTTAGATTTATCAAAGTTCAATTCAAAAACGCAATGAAAAGGAAGTGAGCGCAGTGATTGAGAAAGCTCGGCATATAGCATAAAAGTTAGAAATAAGCTATTTCCTGAAAGTGATGAAACAAGGCGATTGCCATCAGATAATCCAAGTAAAGATAAAACAGTTAAAACTTAAATAACAGTAAAAAGAATGGAAATAATAGTTAAATCATATCATAAAATTGTTGCGTTTAAATATAGTATCGCTTACAAAATTATAAGTATCCCTATTTATAATAATTGACTTGACTATGAGATATCAAGTCGGTGGTAGCCTGAAGTATGATGACTCTACATATATTGTCCGTCAAGCAGACGAACAACTTTATACTGGATTAAAAACAGGAGATTTTTGTTACGTCTTCAACTCCCATCAAACAGGTAAATCATCTCTACTACACCGGACTATTCATCGCTTAGAAAAAGAAAATTATATATGTGTTTATTTGAATTCAGTCCTATTAGGTACTAATCAAATTACACCTATACAATGGTACAAGGGCATTATTGTCAGCTTATTTCACAAGTTAAATCTGACAGAACGGGTCAACGTTGGGAGTTGGTGGGAGCAACAATCAGAGCTTTACCCTGTACAAAAACTGTATCAATTTGTTGAACAGGTGTTGCTGAGAGAATTTCAAAATAATCGCATTTTTATCTTTATCGATAATATTAATAGCCTGCTAAGTTTGAATTTCCCGGTCAACCATTTTTTTATCTGGATTCGTTACTGTTATGAACAACAAGCACACAACCCAAGCTTTCAACGCTTGGGTTTTGCTTTGTTTGGTGTAGCCAGTCCATCTAACTTAATTGCCGATCGATATCGAAATCCCTTTAAGATTGGTCAAGCAATTAAGTTATGTGACTTTCAATTACATGAAGCTATGCCCCTACTTGAAGGTTTAGAAGAAGTAGTCACCCAGCCACAGGCAATATTGCAGTATATTATTCATTGGACAAGAGGACAGCCGTTTCTCACGCAAAAGCTTTGTCAGTTAGTTGTGCAAGTTGCTTTGGAAAGTTATAAAGGAGCGATTACTATACCGAACGGTACTGAAGGATATTGGATAGAACAATTGGTGCGATCGCGCATTATTCAACATTGGGAATTCCAAGATGAACCTCAACATCTCCGTACCATAAGAGATCGCTTACTTTTTGACGAACACAAAGCACGAAAGTTATTAAAAATTTATCAACAGGTGTTACAAGTAGAGGAACTAAGGAATAGGAACCCGATAGAGAACTTGATACCAGCCGATAATAGTGAAGAACAGACAGAACTGTTGCTATCTGGTTTGGTGGAAAATTATAACGGCTATCTGAGAGTTAAAAATCCGATTTACCGGAGTGTTTTCACTCCTCAATGGGTATCAAGACAGTTAGAAAATTTTCTCTTTTCTTAATAGGAACTAGTAATCAGAATACATCTGTTAGATAAGTTCTGCATTGCTTGTCTGAAAAATAAGTATAAATTACTACTAAAAATACATCATCTAGTCGTATATCTGTGGACTTTGCTTGTGCATAATTTCTGCCAAGTTTTGATTACAAGTAGTTCTACAACTATTAATACTCAGTATTTAGAGTTATACTAAAGCGATAATATTTTTGCAACACACCAACAAAAAAGTCATAAATTATATAAGTTAAAAATATTACATTATTTAATCACATTTGTACAAATTCAGGCAAATACAAGTCCTTTATTTCTTCAGAGAGTTTTTGCAAGACTACCATCAAAACACCGAGTTGAAAAGTAGGAAAAGTAGGAAAAGTGGGAAAAGTAGGATAAATAGATAATTGATGTCAGTGTTTACTATCAAGCTAATATAATGTAACTTAGTTTATTAGAGTTCCTATGGATTTTACGAAAAATGAAAGAATAGTGTATTAAAAATTGCTACGTTAAATTCCAGTTTCAGTAGGCAAATAGAAAAAATTATTGCTTGTGACACTCATTTATAATAAATACCTGTAACAGCAATGTATAAAACTAAACGCACACGAGGAGTTGTACTAACATCCACAGGAATTAAACGGTTACAATCAGCAATTCTTTCTGTGGAGATAGTAGAAAATAAAGGCGAACACTTGAGTTTAGAAGAAATAAGCTCGCGCATTCATGTTTCTACTAGAACTTTGAGTAAATTATGGTCTTTAAGTGAAAGTGTAGATCAAAAAACTATAAAACTCTGCTTTAGCGCATTTAATCTAGAATTACACAGCGAAGACTACGCCATAGTCAACAAAGCAAATGAGACTGAAACATCTGAGTTATTGTCTATTGCAAATATAGAAGAAGATTTATCTCAACGTTCCGAATTAACCTCATTTGTCGAAGAACATGACACACAAACTGAACAGATAGAAAATCTTTGGTCATACCCGGATGGACCCGTACCTTTAGATTCTCACTTTTATATTGAACGTCCTCCACTAGAGAGAAAGGTTTATCGAGAAGTAACTACTAGTGGCTGCGTGATTCGCCTTAGGTCTCCCAAACAGATGGGTAAAAGTTCTCTTGTGTTGCGGCTTTGTGCGTTTGCACAGAAACTTGGGTATCAGACTGTGAATCTGAATTGCTACCAATTCGATAGTGAGTGTCTAACTGATTTAAATAAACTGTTGCGTCGTCTTTGCTGGAAAATTGCAACTCAATTAGGTATTGACCCCAACCTCAAAGAAAAATGGAATGAAGAAATTGGCTACAACTTGAGTAGCGGCTTCTATTTAGAAAACTATTTGCTCGATCAATGTCAAAGCCCAGTGGTTTTAGTGTTGAATGAAGTTGACCGTTTTTTTGAATATCCTCACATTTGTCACGAGTTTTTTGCTTTGTTGCGGTCATGGTGTGAGGAAGCACGACACAATCCCAAGTGGCAAAAGCTGAGGTTAGTAATGGTTTACTCAACGGAAGAGTACATCTCTAGGGATATTAACCTCTCTCCTTTTAATATTGGTCTACCTATTCGTCTGAACGATTTTACTCAACCACAAGTAGAAGATTTAGCTAGGCGGTATAGTTTAGACTCGTTTAAAGCTAAAGATTTTGCCCAATTAATGTCATTAGTAGGAGGACATCCAGCACTAATTCAGATTAGTTTGTACTATCTTAGGTCTCAAGAAATGACCCTGCAAGAAATAATAGAGGAAGCTATGGCCAATGGTGGTATCTACCGCGATCATTTATGGCGACAGTTGATCAAACTGCAAGAAAATCCTAGACTTGCAAAGATTTATGCTGAAATTCTGGCAGCAAAGCAAGGTATTCCTCTTAATCCTGTTGAGACTTACAAACTTGAAAGTTTGGGATTAATTCGCTTTGAGGGCGATCGCATCTTACCGCGTTGCGAACTCTATCGCGCCTATTTTGCAAAACAGCTATCGACAATTGTTTGATAGAGCAACACTAAGGCACTCAATACCAAGTACAAGTGTTAACAGCCCCCTGAAAACTCTGAAATCCTTTGACTGGCCCTTGATACTCTAACCTGATAAACTGTTCATTAACAGTAATAGTTGCCGTTTGGTCGATTTGCAAGGGTAGCTTGATTAACATAGGGAAAACCGTCATCAACTTGCGGTAGTCCATTACTTGCCCAACGGAGATTTCCAACGACTGGATACCCTGAACTTGATTATCTTGGATGCGATCGCTTAATTCATTAAACACCCGATCGAGTGTTCCTTCCAAATCAAATTCTTCCGGTTTGGCTTTAAACAGAGATAAATCATTCCAGTCATCGCCAATTTTTTCGCTCCCGTTAGGTGTGCGGGGTGTACCAGTACCGTAGGTTAAAATGCTTGCTGGGGTTTTCTTCTCAGCAACTTCGCCATTGCCATAATCAGCTATAATTTTGAAAGCTGTGGTTTTAGCGTAGGCGTAGCCCGCCGTTGGCGAAGCCTCTCGTAGAGAAGGCATCGCTGTCTCATGTTCATCACTAGGGCGAAACTCCCCTGTAACCAAATTCCCATCTTGATACAGCTTAATCGTCAAAGCCCCCGATGCTTTCCACCGTATCCGCACAGGTTTTACCGATTCTGTACTGGACAAGACTTGAGCATTCAGTTCAATTTCTCGCGGTTTCGGTGGTTCCAGAATTCCCCGGCGGTAGAGTTCCATCCTCTCCGAAAATTCTATGGAGTCAGGTAGGGTAATTTTACCGTCATCAGTTTTTATAAACAGCTTTTCTCCCACCTTCATATCCCAGTTACCAGTCTGCAACCCTTGGCGGATGGTATCTCGGAGCTTTGAGATTTCGGCATCGACAAATATATTTAAACTCAAGTCTTTAGCGAAAGCTTCTTTTAATGCTTTAGTTGTCCAATGGTTTAATCCAGACACCCATACCTTCTGCAAAATATAAGCAGGGGCGTAGGTACGCCATCGCACTTCATGTAGTGCCAGGGTGCGTTCATCAAGGTTCTGTAATGTTCGTGCATCACTCATTTGAACAATGATAACTCCCGGTTCGCCCATTTTTTCAGAAGTTAGATAAAAGTGAGCAAAAGCGTA
>NZ_JABXKL010000082.1 GCF_017114995.1 Nostoc sp. NMS9
TCTCCGTATTTATTTATCTTTACATAGTTTGGTTTTTTCGCGCCGACTTACTTAATTATGTAAGCAATAATTAGTTCAAAGCTCAATTCAAAACCTATATTGTTGATTATGAAAATCAGAAATTTATTAATACTAATTTTTTCTTCTCTTGTAATGATTAGCTGTGTCCGAGAAGTATCAAATAATGAGTCTAAAGAAGTTGCGATCGCAGTGAATATATCTGTTGCCAAATCTTCAACTCTGGCGCAGTCTTTAACCCCTTCGGTACAATCTCACAAGTCAGGTACTTTTGTTTCTGGAGAATATAGAACTCAAGGAACAGTCAGTATTACTACGAAAGACAGTAAATTATTTCTAGAGCTTGGACAATCGTTTAAAATCTCGGAATCAGACCCGGATTTAGTCGTAATTTTGCATCGTTCAGATAATGTAATTGGTTCAACTAAGCCACCAGCTTATTCTTTCAAAAATGGAGATTATATCATTCTTGCTCCCTTAAAAAAATATAGCGGCGCTCAAACATATCCTATTCCTAACAACATCAATTTAGCAGATTACAAATCTGCCGCTATCTGGTGTCGCAAGTTCAATGCTACTTTTGGTGCTGCTAAGTTGATTAGTTAAAAATTAACTAAACAATTACGGAGAGTAGAGAATCACTGTTCAGTAACAAAACTTTACACCTTACCACATTCATAGTCACAAAGATGAAGCTTTATCTATTCAAGAGGTAGAATTAGAATTTCAGCTTGATGACCAGATTATCTTAGCAATTCCTGGAACCTTTCTTCACTCTTCTAAAGGTCAACTCCACAGGTTTACAAATTATCCTTGTATTTTAAGAGTTTTAACTTCTAAATCCTAACTTTGTTTGTATGCTAGAACAACAGCAGTGGACTATAACAGCAACTGAACAACCACTAGAGTGGTTTATCCAAGCAGTGAAACAGTATACACCTGCATCAAGTGGACTGTATGCAGCGCAGTTGTTGTGGCAACGAGGTATTAAAGATCGTCAACAATTAACAGCTTTTATCAACTATAAAGCTTATCAACCAGCAAGTCCCTTTGAGTTTGGGCAAGAAATGCATCTGGCGATCGCACGCTTGCAACAAGCATATAATACTAAAGAAAAAATCGTTATTTGGGGAGACTTCGATGCCGATGGCATTACCGCTACATCGGTACTTTGGGATGGATTGGGGCAGTTTTTCGCTCAAAATACCCAGTTAAGTTACTACATTCCCAATCGCCTGAAAGAATCCCACGGACTTAATAATCAAGGGATTGATAATTTAGCAAAACAAGGTTACAAATTAATTGTTACTTGTGATACAGGTAGCACAAACATTGAGGAAATTATTTATGCCAAACAGCTAGGCATAGATGTAATAGTTACAGACCATCACACCTTACCAGCCGAACGTCCACCCGTCGCAGCGATTATCAATCCTCGCTATTTACCAAAGGAACATCAGTTATTTAATCTTTCTGGGGTGGCGGTAGCTTATAAGTTGGTGGAAGCACTATATCAAAGCTTGCCCAATGTTGCAAAATATCCGTTAGAGGATTTATTAGATTTAGTTGCAGTTGGATTAATTGCCGATTTGGTGCAGTTAAGTGGAGATTGTCGCTACTTGGCACAGATGGGAATTCAACGATTGCAAGAAGATTTTAAACAGCCAGCAGCAGCGCGGCGGCGGCCAGGGGTAGGACGATTATTAGAATTGTGCCAGAAAAGTGGCGATCGCCCCACAGATATTTCTTTTGGTTTGGGGCCAAGAATTAACGCCGTTAGTCGCATCCAAGGTGATGCCAGTTTCTGCGTGGAATTATTAACTAGTCGGGATGTCAAACGTTGTAACGAACTAGCCGAAGTTACAGAACTCGCCAACGCCCGCCGCAAATCTTTACAAAAAGATGTGCAGGCACAAGTGGCGCAAAAACTTACTCAACTAGATTTATCAACCACTAGCGTCATTGTCTTAGAAGATGCCCAATGGCCTGCGGGTGTATTGGGCTTAGTCGCCGGACAGGTAGCACAAGAAACTGGACGCCCGACGATTTTGTTGAGTACAGAAGGAGCAGGGGAGCAGGGGAGCAGGGGAGCAGGGGAGCAGGGGAGCAGAGGAGCAGGGGAGCAGGGGAGCAATTCTTCTTCTTTGCTTGCAAGGGGTTCTGCCCGTTCGGTGAATTCTGTCGATTTATATCAACTGGTGAAAGAGCAAGCACATTTGTTACATCGTTTTGGGGGACATCCCTTTGCAGCGGGTTTGAGTTTGTTGGTGGAAAACATTCCTTTATTTACAGCGGCGATTAATCAGCAGTTGCGGCAATCTTTAGGTAGTACAACTCTAATGCCAACCGTGCAAGCAGACTTGACGGTGACAGTTGCAGATTTGGGGAAAGAGTTATTTTTGGAACTGAAACTGCTAGAACCTTGTGGAATGGGTAATCCTGTTCCGAAATTGCTAATTCAAAACTGTTGGTTTGAAAATTCTTGGCATCGCAATCAGCAGGATTGGCAAGGGAAAAAGGTACAGTACATTAAAACTGAGTTTGATATTCAAGATGATTCTAGCAGAAGTGCTTTTCCTGGCTTATGGTGGGGACACTATAAAGATGAATTGCCTATAGGAAGATGTGATTGCATAGCAGAATTAGACTACAACACCTTCAAAAAACGTTATGAAATCAGATTAATTGCCGTGCGTTCTTCTGCTAACTCAGCACTCAACACTCAGCAGTGGCTCAACGCCCCGCTATCGCTAACACCCTTCATCCTAGACTTACGGAATCAGGAACACTCAGCAGTGGCTCAACGCCTCGCTACCGCTAACACTACTCAGCATTCAGCACTAATTATTGAAGATTGTCCCACAAATTGGGATGATTTACGCATGTGGTTGCGGCGATGTTTGGCGATCAGCCGCTCTACGTCTGGGCTTGACAATCAGCAACAATTAGCGATCGCTTGGTCTAAACCTAAGCACCAACCACCTAATCAAATTTGGCTGACTCTTGTCGGAATTGCTAAATATCTCAGTCGCACAAATCAACTAGTTACCCGCGGACAACTTTTAGAGAAAATCGGCATCAGCGACCAAACCTTACTTGTCGGAATCAAAGCTTTAAAATACTTAGGCTTCACAGTTCAACGACAAGACCGTTCTTTACAAATTACCTGGCATCCAAGCGATAGTGCCGAAAACCTTGCTGACGAAGCCGTTGGACGATTTTTAGCTGCTGTTCGAGAAGAACAATTTCAGCAACAGTATTTTGCGGAAGTTCCTTTATCTACGATTGTTGCGATCGCTAGCTACGACAGTAAATAATTTAAAGGGTTTATAGCGTTTGCTACCCTAACAAAATAGGGATTTTCAACCAAGTCCGATCTTGTGTAGTGCAATCGCGATCGCACTAAATTACAGCAGTTTGCAAGTATAGGAATTACCTAGCTTGTGAAATCAAGTCCGATTAATCACTTACGATCGCCGCATCTGTGCAAAAATCCCAAAAGCCTTTTTCCCCCTGCCTCCTGCCTCCTGCGGTTAAGTTTTGAGCCAGACACGATATGAGTCCTATTGGGTGTGATACCTGAAGTTAAAGAGGTGTCCCAGAAGGCTGTTGTACCCTATTGTTAACAGTTTTTGCTTCTACAAAACCTTCTCGACCTGTAATCAATCTAGAGCGACGATTACGAGTGATATAATTCCACCCCCACTGAATTGCTACTACTATTTTAGTGTCAAACTCGATTAAGAAATAGATGTGAATTACTAGCCAAAAGAGCCAAGCAATGAAACCTTTAAGTTTGATTAAGCCTAAATCTACGACAGCTAAATTTTGCCCAATCATCGCCAAAGTACCCACGTCATTGTAACGAAATTGTGGCAAAGTCTCACCTTGAAGCCTGCGTTTAATGAGTCTAGCTACATACTCTCCTTGTTGTTTGGCTACAGGTGCAACACCAGGTAAGGGTTTACCATTTTGATGGGAAAAGTTGCCTAAATCTCCTACTACAAAAATGTTTTTATAACCCTTGATAGACAAGTCCGGTTCTACAATCACACGTCCGTCGCGATCGCACTCTACACCTGTACTTTTTGCTAGGGCTTTCCCCATAGGCGAACCTTGAACACCTGCTGCCCACAATATAGTTTTTGAGGTAATTTCTGTGAATTCATCGCCTTGCTTGAAAGTAACAATGTTACCTTCAATATTTGTCACTCTAGTGTTAGTGTAGACAGCCACACCCAACTTTTGCAAAGATTCTGCTGCTACTTTCGATAACTCTGGTGCAATGTGTGGGAGGATGCGATCGCCCCCTTGCAATAGTATAATTCTCGCTTCTGAGGTGTTGATGCTGCGGAAATCTTCTGTGAGAGTTTGGTATGCCAATTCTGCGATCGCCCCCGATAATTCTACACCGGTGGGCCCACCCCCGACAATCACAAAAGTCAAAAAAGCACGGCGTTTTTCGGGATCGGTTTCTTTTTCTGCCGCTTCAAATGCCGAAAATATCTGGCGACGCATTTCTATGGCATCTTCAACAGTTTTCAAGCCAGGAGCAAATTCTTTCCAGTTATCCTTACCAAAATAGGAATGGTTAACACCTGTGGCGACAATCAATGTATCATAAGGTACTACTTCATCACCCAGAATAACTTGTTGTGCTTTTGGATCGATATCATTTACTTTTCCTAACAACACTTTTGTATTCTTGCTTTTGCTGAATACAGATCGTAATGGTGCGGAAATATCAGCAGGTGATAGCGTACCTGTGGCAACTTGATATAAAAGCGGCTGAAATAGGTGAAAGTTACGTTTATCAATGAGAGTAACATTTACATTTGCTGTCTTCAAAGCTTTTGCTGTATACAGTCCACCAAAGCCACCACCAACAACTACAACCCGATGTGGTGCATTCTTTTCAAGTGAGACTACCATAATAAAAATTTCCTTGTGTTAAGAGCCTGTAACTATTCTTAACAAAGATGTAACAGCATTATGATAGTGGTTGCTGTCTATTTAGAACAATTGAAGAAATGATGAAAGTAGTCAAAGTTAGTTTTTATCGAGGAAGGCAGGAGGCAGGGCAATACGGTTCGGATAAGGTTTTTTGATCACAAGCCCTAGATCGTAAAGACGCGATAAATCGCCGTCTTTACAATAATCAGTCCTTTGTAGAGATGGCGATTTATCGCGTCTCTTGCCTTAACCGAACCGTATTGGGAGGCAGGAGGCAGGAGGCAAGGGGCAAGAGGTAGGAGGCAGGAGGAAAACAGCCCAACGTTCTCTACGAGACCCTGCGCGTAGCTTGCTTCCCTGTAAGGGTATGATGACTCGCTATCCTCCAGTCGTACAGAATTGATTTTGAATTCTGACTCCTGAATTCTGTTCGATCGATCAAGCCGCTCAAAATGTGCTTTGAATAATTCCGCCATCTACTTGTAGCATGACTCCATTCACAAATGAGGCTGCTGGTGAACTCAGAAATACCGCAACATTGGCAAACTCTTCTGGTGTGCCGATACGACCCAAAGGAACTGTCCCATTGATTCTAGCAATTTCTGCTTCTTTCGTTTCACCATTTTTAGCAATGCGGGCATCGATTAATTCTTCTACCCGTTCTGTATATGTCCAGCCTGGTAGAATACTGTTGACGCGAATTTTATCGCTACCCAGTTCTTGGCTGAGAGTTTTCGTTAAACCAATCACTGCTAATCGAATGGAATTAGATAAAACCAGATTTTGGACTGGTTGTTTAGTTGAGGTTGAGGTGATGGTCAGAATTGCTGGTGCGATAGATTGGCGTAAGTGAGGTAAAGCGTACTTTACCAGGCGTACCGCACTCAGCAAAGTCAAGTCGATCGAAGTTTCCCAAGTTGCCAAATCAATATCATCAAAAGTGCCAGCAGGTGGGCCTCCGGCGTTGGTAACGAGGATATCCAACCCGCCGAATTTTTCCACTGTGGCGTTAATTACCTGTTCAATATCTTCTTGACTAGTAACGTCCGCACGCAGAGATAGCACTTCTGTACCTGTTTCGCTTTCAATCTCCGCAGCGGTTTTGTCAATTAACTCACTGCGGGCGCAGATGGCAACTTTTGCACCCTCACGGGCAAATTGCCTCGCTGTAGCTTTGCCCAAACCTTTACTAGCAGCTGTCACTAAGGCGACTTTGCCACGGAGTTGCAAATCCATAATCTTGATTCTTCTTAATTTACAGTAATTTGAAGCCCAGGTTATTGAGAGCTTCACGCAAGCGATCGCGTCCTCTCAATGATTCTACAGTTGCAATGCGTTGGGCTGAGTGTTCTGACCAATCACCAGCAATATTCATTTTTTGTTCAGTATAGAATTCTTTGATGATGTCGTTGTAGTGAGCGATCGCTTCTTCTTGTTCTGCCAATTTATAAGTTTCACGATGCAGCACAGCTGACTGGGGTAAGCGTGGTTTAATCGCCGCTTCTACTTCAGGATTCGGATAGCCCACACATAATCCAAATACAGCATACACAGAGGAGGGTAAATTCAATATCTGTGCTACCTCTTGCGGACGGTTCCTGATTCCGCCAATATATACTGTTCCTAAACCGAGTGACTCGGCTGCAACTGCTGCATTTTGCGCCGCCAATGTTGCATCGATTGTTGCCATCACAAACATTTCCAAATATTCCAGCGCATCATGAGATATGCCGCGACTGTCAGCAACGTGACTTAGACGCGCCAAATCTGCTAACCAAACCAAGAATAAAGGAACCTGCTTAATATGTGCTTGGTTTCCCGCTAGCTTGGATAACTCCTCTTTGCGCTGTTGATCTTCGACTGCTACCACACTCCAAGTTTGCAAATTAGAGGAAGTAGATGCAGATTGGGCAGCTGCAATTAGTAATTCTAGAGTTCCCGGTGGTAAAGGATCGGATAGATAAGACCGAATTGAACGGTGAGATAGTAGTGCTGTTAGCGAATCATTCCATCCAATTTCGGGATTGAAGGGAATTTCACCGTAGCGCGATCGCAGTAATTCTGTAGGATTAGTCATAATCAATTCCAGGATTCAAAATTAAAAAATTGTCAGTTGTTTTATTACTAACACCAATTTCATTTGTAGGGATATATATCTGTATATCCCTACACCCGATTCATTGCCCTAATTTAAGTTTTTGGTGAGAAAGCAGCATATTCTTCTTTTGTCAACACTGCATCCTTCACATTTACCTTTTTAGGAATTAGCTTCAATTTATAATATGTATCCGCAACACCTTGTTGTAGATTTATTAGATTATCGTCAATTGGTACAAGACCAAAAGTTCGTCTATTAGTTGCTTTTTTCATCGTTTCTAAGTCAATTCCTAACACAGGTGCAAGAGTTTTTGCTACTTCTTCTCGATTCTGTTTAGACCATTCTTCTAGATTTTTAATTTCTTCCAGTATTGCCTTGACAGTTTGGGGATTTTCAGTGACAAATTTGCGGGTCATCAAATAATATCCTCCCTGTTTATTAATTCCTGTGCCATCAATTAGGACTCTGGCTTTAGTCGCCTCTTGAGCCGCTGCATAGAAAGGGTCCCAAATTACCCAAGCATCTACACTCCCTTTCACAAATGCAGCACGGGCATCAGCCGGAGCCAAATATTTAGGTTCAATGTCTGTATATTTTAATCCGGCTTTTTCTAAAGCTTGGACTAACAATAAATGGGCACTAGATCCTTTCTGAAATGCAACTTTTTTACCTTTAAGGTCAGTAAGTTTTTGAATTTGTGAATTTTGAGGAACAAGAATTGCTGAACTAGCCGGAGTAGCAGCAGTACCAACAACATAAGTTAGTGATGCTCCGGCTGCTTGAGCAAATATTGGCGGTGATTCTCCCACAGGTCCGATGTCAATACTACCCACATTCATGGCTTCTAGTAGTTGTGGACCTGCTTGAAATTCAGTCCATTTTACAGTAATACCTTCAGGTGTTAAACGCTTTTCTAAAACACCCTTAGCTCTCAGCAAAATGGTCGATTTTTGATAGCCAAATCTGACTACTGTTGCTTTATTATTGGAAGCCGAATTGCTAACAGATGTGGCACTGGGATTAGGGGCATTAACAGTCGGTGTCGATGAACAAGCAGCAAATAGCAAGCTCAGACAAAGACCTGTAACAAAAGCCCCCACTGTTGGCAAAGGAGAAGAAAAGAATAATTTATGTTGGTTGTTAAATGGGATATTCCTGAATTTTATCAACGATATCCACTTGGCAATGAAACGGCGAAAGATTTGGTTAATCATCAAAATGATTTCTCTGAGCTATATGAATACTATAAACTTATAGGTTTACCGGAGTATATAAATAAATTTAAGTTTAGTTGACAATAAATAGCTGGGAGGCGGAGTCGGAGCTACTGCGCTCAGTTCAGTTACCCTGTTCTTAACTAGCTACAGTCGGGTTTAAATCCCCTTATGTAACTCTCTTCTCTAGGAGATGCGGCGCGAATAATTTTGAATTTTGAATTTTAAATTGTTAATATCCCAGTGTCAAAAAACACAGCACTAATTTAGCAAATCAGGTTCTTCACGCACAATCCGGTCGTAAAGGGGCTGGAAACTGAACCACCCACTTACATGTGACCCCACTTGAGTTTGTGTTAAACGGGCTGTTTCGTGTTTGATAGTAGTGGGTCTACCCGCAGCTTCAGCCAACAGTTGGGCTTGGCACGATCGCTCTAAGCTAATATACCAAAAGGCAGCTTCATCGACTGTATGTCCCACAGTTAAAATGCTATGGTTAAGTAGGATTATGGCTTTTTTTGGTCCCAAAGCTTGCGCCAATCGCTGACCTTCAGAAGTTTCTAAAACAACACCTGTAAAATCATCAAACAGGGCATGATCTTCGTAAAAAGCACAAGAATCTTGAGTCAAGGGGTCAAGGAGACGCCCCAAACTAGACCAGGCTTTGCCATAAAGTGAATGGGCGTGAGCCGCCGCGATTACATCAGGTCGAGCTTCATGAATCTGAGAATGGATGGCGAAAGCAGCTTGATTTACCTCAGCATCGCCTTTAACCACCTCACCTTCTTTGTTAACTAGAATCAGGTCAGAAACTCGGATATGACCGAAGTATGCCCCGAATGGATTAACCCAAAAATGGTCTGTAAACTCCGGATCACGAGCCGTAATATGGCCTGCGATTCCCTCGCTAAACCCAAACTTTCCAAAGAGGCGAAAGGCAGCGGCGAGACGTTGCTTGCGGTGGAGGCGTTCGTCTTCAACTCGCTCGAATGCTGGGGGTTGTGGTCTAATGTAACTGGACATATTCTTTTTCTTCTTCCTCTTTACAGGGAGCGTTGGAATATCCAGAGCGAAAGGATTTGACGCTGTGAGATTCTGGGATGAACTGGTGACGCCAAACGCAACCAGTATCATTACCCAAGATATGGATGGATACAGATGCGCTCTGGGATGTGGTTTTGACAGCGTGGATATCACCATCTGGGGGTAAGAGGCGGTAGATATCCCCTGGTTGAAGCGATCGCACTTCAGTTACTTGTAATTGTGCGTGTCCTTCGGCATCACCGCTATCTACACGGCGATAGACTGTTTCTTCTTGATTACCCTTGTATAAACCAATCAATCCCCAAGCTAAATGGTCGTGGACGGGAGTCGTTGAGTTTGGGGGAATCACCAAACTGAATACTGACAAAGAACGGTCTTTAGCGCGATAAAGCAGCCACTGGCCAATACCGCCACCCATCCGGCTTTCGGGATTGACTTGGGCAAACTTTTCCAGTAGCCATTCCGGTTGGGCAAGGAGTTCTTGAAAATAGGGTTCTAGTCTGGCGAGAGTTTGTGGGCGATCGCCAACAGTGCTAGCGCTAATTTCCCGTACTGTTGCTACAAAGGATCGTAGTTCCTGGCTCTCAATAAACCATTGGTCTTCTGGTAACGGTTCTAAAATAGTGTGGTTCGTCATCTATATTCCTCTGTTTAGGAGGCGACTAAGATTAACTAATTGCTAAGTCGTAATTGGTAGTTAAGAATTCAATTACGATTTATTTTAATCCCAGGATGAATCTTAAAGCCAAGTTGCTCAAGTTTTAGATGAGAAAGGGACTCCTTCAGAATGATAGTAAAAGGATATCGCTGGAATACGGTAGCTTTACCTTGTGATAATAGCACCCTAGCATGGCTGATGCGTACTGGATATAACGGTTGTTGGTTGGCATCGAGAATGAATACTTTAGTCATGTAATTTTGAATTTTAGATTTGCGATCGTCAGATTGGGGACTGGGGACTAGGAGAATCCCCTTACTAAGCTATGGAACGAGAAAATTATTCTCCCCTGCTCCCCTTTCCCTCTGCTCCTTTATTACTCCTTTTATTAAAGAAAAGACAAGAATGAGAGTCTAGAGGTCAACTCCAGCACTCTTGTCTTTACCTCTGATTTAGGGATTTCCAAGGAATAAATTATCCAATTTTGTGGGGTGTCTCACAATCATTTGTAATTGGATATTTTTATTGGGAAGCCTCTTAGCTGTTATATTAATTTCTGTAAGTACTGTAATTCGGTCGGATAACCGTTGAATTAACTACAAGCAAAAAATATCACATACAAATTTAAAAAGCAATAGGCTAGTACCGTAAGGCGGAAGTCAAAAGTCAAAAGAATAGTATTCCAAGCTCTTGCGCCATTTGAAATGGTATGTTTATTTACGCCATGCTGTACTAGCTGTTAGGAGAGACAAAGCGTAGCTTTAGCTCTTTGAGGTTTTTCATAATATGACTCGTCAAAAACTAGGGGTGTAAGGGTGTAAGGGTATGGGGGTGTAGGGGAAATAATTAGTATTGGCTCTGAACCCACTACTTGATTATTGACCACAAAACAAGTAAATTTGGTGTTGGCTCTGAACCCAAATAGCTGCCTTGTAGGGGTGTACAACTTTGAAGATCCTCTGTTTGACCCTACACCCTTACACCCCTATACCCCTACACCCCTTTCTTGGTCAAAAGGGTGTAATTGCTTGTAAATGCAGGGTTTTTTCTAACTGCGGATGCTGAAGGCGAAGTTCTCTGGCGTGCAGATGTAACCGACTAGTAACTGCACAGCATCCATAAAGGCGATCGCCTAAAATAGTTATCCCAAGTCCTCGCGCATCAGCTGCATGAACCCTTAATTGATGAGTGCGTCCTGTTAATGGCGTAAATTCTACGCGAGTGTAGTCTCCTTCTCTCGCTATAACCTGGAAGTGTGTCAAGCTAGGTTTACCATACTGCCAATCAACTTTTTGCTCAGGGCGATTTTCAGGATCTCCCCATAGTGGCAAGTCAATTTTACCTTGCTCAACAGTTAAAACACCAGAAAGTATGGCTTCATAAACCTTGTGAACCTGGCGTTGCTCAAACTGTTGACTGAGTTGCCGATGGGTTTGACGATCGCGTGCCAACAACAAAATCCCAGAAGTTTCTTGATCTAAGCGATGCACAGATATAAGTGCCATGCCATCCGGTAACAAATGACGTAAGCGACTCAAGACACTATCTTGGCGATTGCGATAACGACCAGGTACCGAAAGTAATCCAGCAGGTTTGTTTATAGCAATCAACCATTCATCTTCATAAATAATGGGTAAAGTGACCTCTCCCCAATCAGGAGCTACGGTGTACACACATCTTGGTAATGTGGATTTACCCCCCTTAATCCCCCCTTGCAAAGGGGGAAAATATCTGGTTCCCGGTTCTCCCCCTTGGCAAGGGGGAGTTAGAGGGGGTGAGAAGGACTTGTGTATACAACACCGTAGCCGATCAGGGGAGGGGCTTCTTACTCCCTTTTCCCTAGTAGAGAAGGGAGGTTTCAAGCCTGAGAGCAGAAACCCCATCAATGGCTGACATCGCTCGGCACACGCTCCATAAAACTCTCCCGGAATTTTATCCTGATTTACGGAAGACGCACCCCACCAAAATTCTGCCATTGCTAGGGGTTTAAGATTATGTGTAGCCGCATAGTGAAGAAGCTTTGGGGCACAACAGTCTCCTGTACCAGTGGGCAAACCTCCTGGCATCAATTGTTGCAATGATTGCGATCGCCCGGAAAAATTAGTCAGGCTGTAGCTAGCGTGCATCTGAGCTTGCAATTGACAAGAAAGTGCTTTACGCTGTTTTTTCAGTTCGCTAATTCGCGCATCCGTCGCTGTAATTACTTGTTGTAGTGGCTCTAATAGGGCATTTTGCTGGCGTTTAAGTTGTCGTCGCTCAATTCCCTGCTGACGACTCTCTTCGTCAAGTTGTTCAAGGGCAATCGTGAGTGCTTCGGGAGAGAGTGTATTGCAGAGTTGCTGACGTTTTTCCTGTCGTTGATGTTTGCAATAGCGATGGCGATCACTCATTGCTTGTAATTGCTGCTCAAAGTCATTAAACAGGATTTCATACTGCTGGCGTTCGGTGAGTTGCTTCAAGGTAATAATTTCTTGCTTAATCGCGTCCAACTCAGCCAAAGTACGGGCTTCCTCGAAAGCAACTTCGTCTCGTCCAGGAATTGGCGGCACCCAGCCCTCAACCACACTGCAACCATTCAAAAGACCGGAAAAAGCTTTTAGTACCCGTTGTTCGCCATTAGGCAGTTCAACCAATAGGATTCCATACATCTTCCCTTCACGAGAATAACAGTCATTGTTGGCAAGATATTGCATTAGTCCGTGGGCGATCGCTTCAGACATTGAAGTGCGGGGTAATTTTAGGCGATGTCTACGACGGGCTACGCCTACGCCATTTTGCGGACAACGCCCTTCGTACCAATAGCTACAAGATGAGTCGCTGATAGCAAAATCGCAGTCGATGAAATCTGAAAGTGTGTGCAGAACTACCATACAAGCTATGATTGCAAATCTAGCCGATCCTAATATTTTAGATTATTGCCCATACTAACAAGTTCGTATTAAGGACTTTAGTCCTTATTTTTAAGCACTAAAGTCCTGACCACAAACCTTCAAAACTAGCTTGACAAAGTATTAGTTGGAGTGCGATCGTTTTCTGGTGTAGGCAGTTGTTGAGATAAGTTAGCTTCTCCAGATGCAGGTTCTGGATCTTTTGTCATACCATGCTGCTCTTGCCCTCTCAGTCCAAGATATGTTGCGGCACTGATTCCTTGTAGCGCCAGAAGTGTATCATCAAATTCTGGCATGGCGAGATTTTTAATTACCTCCCAAACAAAAAATAGTCCGATGGCAACTGTCCAAATAAATGTTTGGAATCGATGAAAGTTGACTCCATTAATATCTGATAAGACATCATTAAAAAAACCTTGAGAAACGCCTTGACTACCTTTTCTATTTTTCTCATTCCCCTGCCCATCAATTAATGAAGTACCAAATGCAGTTACAGAGTTAATTCCTAATAAAACTAGTGATTGTCCAGTTAAAATATTGGTGTAATCTCCTGTTATGCCGTAGATAATCAGGTAAGCAGAAAAAATGAGAAATGTCCAGAAAGCAAGTTGAGATATCGATAAGCTGAAGGGATTTCTATACTCTTCATTTGAACCAAGAAAAAACTTAGCAATTCCCGAACGAGCTTCCTTTGCAGGTAGAAACTCTTTTGTAATCAACATTTCCTGACCATTGATTACTTCTTTTGTAGAGTAAATTCCTTCTATTCCAGGGCTACGTAGACTGTCTCGACCATATCTGATAAATATCAAGATAATAGCTATAACTAGAAGCAGACACAGCCAAAATCGCCATGATAACAGAACTATTTTTAATTGAGGAGGTGAGAGAGGATCGCTCACCAGAATCGCAACTTTACTGGGACAGCCTACCCCAACTATCGTATCAATACTATATTTAGGCCTGCCACCAAGTAGCGAATTCCATGCAGTTTCAGATACATCAGTACGTTCAAGCTGAAAAGCTAACCAATCATTATTAAGAGTTTTCTTTTGATCTTCACCCTCCTCCATGACGCTGACTGGTTCTCCGTGGACATTCTCTAGCTGATAGCCATTCAGGTACAACACTAATTGGCGAGGATCGAATGAATTGCCTTTAGGCGTTGCACTTGTGGCTGCTGCTGACAATCCTTTAACTTTTACCCTAATGCGATCGCCCATCTTAACTTGGCTGCGATCGTTATCAGCAATGACTCGTTCAGTTCTGAGATTTGCAGGAACATAACAAGCGCGAGACGATGCAAAATTTACAGAAGGGATACCTGAACTATCTTGAGCGATCGCAGAAAAGTTGATAGAAACAATCAGAGAAAACACCAATAGAAAAATAGCAGTAAACCTTTTAGTCTTTCTATACATTGCTCAGTATTACCAAGTAAACTATGTCGTAGTTTACTCCTACTTGAGCCATGCGGAATATTAAAAAACTTGTCTACGGTGAAAAACAATACCTCTGCCAAAAAGAGAGAGACAATGCCTGCGAGAGGCTTTATCCTTTTGGCTAATTGTAAAGCGGCAGTCATGGGGCAACAATAGATATCTATGGAAAGTCAAAATTATGACTGGTAAATGCGGACTCACGCTAGGTAAATACGCGCCTCTCCATAAAGGGCATCAATTGGTGATTGAAACAGCCTTAGCAGAGATGGATGAAGTGCTGGTGATGATTTATGACTGTCCAGAAGTGACTGCTATTCCTTTAACAGTTCGAGCGAATTGGCTGCGGCAAATTTATCCACAAATCCAGGTGATTGAAGCGTGGGATGGGCCAACTGAGGTTGGTGATACTCCTGAGATTAAGCAAAAGCACGAAGATTACATCCTGAAACAATTAAAATCACAAAAAATTACCCACTTTTACTGTAGTGAATTTTACGGGGAACACGTAAGTCAGGCGCTAGGGGCAGTTAATCGGCTCGTGGATTGCGATCGCCAAACTTTTCCAATTTCTGGAACGCAAGTAAGAAGAGACGCTTACGCATTTCGGGAGTATTTACATCCTGATGTGTACCGCGATCTGATCGCTAATATTGTTTTTATGGGCGCTCCTTCAACTGGTAAAACCACCATTGCATCACAATTAGCTAAAGAGTTTAACACTGTATGGATGCCTGAGTATGGACGCGAGTATTGGGAAAAATATCAAATTAATAGACAACTTTCGCTCTCCCAACTTGTGGAAATTGCCAAAGGGCATTTAGAACGTGAAGAAGCCTTCTTATTGCAAGCAAATCAGTATTTATTTACAGATACCAATGCATTGACAACCTATCAATTCTCGTTGTACTACCACAAAACTGTTGCTCCAGAGTTAGTAGAACTTGCCCATCAAGCCATGTCGCGCTATGATTTAGTGTTTCTTTGCGATTCAGATATACCTTATGATGATACCTGGGATCGCTCTGGAGACGCAAACCGTAACATATTTCAAAAACAGATTCAGAACGAATTAATTATTAGAAAAATTTCCTTTTTTCGCTTGAATGGCGATCTGAATACACGCATTAGTTTTGTTAAAAGAGTATTGTCTAGCTACTACAAGTATGGCAACCTGGGAGAGTTATTTTCCCATTAAATTGTTTGATAAAGTGCATTAAAATGATTAAATTTTGGAGTGTAAATACTATCGCCTTTAATCTTATGGGATACCCCATGAGTTATGTAGAATTCTTGGGAACGATTTTTTCTCTCTGGTCGGTGTGGCTAATTTCTCAGAGGAAAATCCTGACTTGGCCTGTTGGGATAGTCGGCGTCTTGCTATACATGGTGCTTTTCTATCAAATCCGCTTGTATTCGGATATGTTAGAACAAATCTACTATTTAGTTATTAGTGTCTATGGTTGGTGGCGATGGATTACACCTGAACGTGATACTGGTAAAGTTTTGCAGGTTCGGTATAGTCCCTCAAGTAAAATTGTTTTGATTGCAGCAATTACAATAGCAGTTTCATTTGCAACAGGAGCTTTGATGAGTCAAATTCACCATTTACTCCCTGCAATATTTTTAGAGAAAGCTTCTTTTCCTTATTTAGATGCACTCACAACAATTATGAGTTTTACTGCTATGTGGCTGATGGTGCAAAAAAGGATTGAAAGCTGGTATTACTGGATTATTGTTGATGTTATTGGTATTTGGTTGTACTACGTTAAAGAAGTTAAATTTATTGCTTTTCTTTATGTAATTTTTTTGTTCATCGCAATTAACGGCTCAATATCTTGGCTCAAGACAGCTAAAATAGTGCATTAGATGTAGGTTGGGTTGAGCAACGTGAAACCCAACATTGATCGGAGTGTTGGCAATACTTTTCGGTTAACGCAAGAGACGCGATGAATTGCCGTCTCTACAAAAGACTGATTATTGTAGAGACGGCGATTTATCGCGTCTTTGTGATAATTTATCCCATTTTTGTGATTTAGAATTTTCATCAAAAATCTTAACCGAACCGTATTGCGAGTGTTGGGTTTCGTTCCTCAACCCAACCTACAAATTTTTTTGCATCATTTTAAGCCTTGCCACGGCACTACGAAAGTGTTCTTAAGCTGCGTTTATTCTTTGTAAACCAGTGTAAATATTGAACCGTTCTCCGCGCAGGAATCCAATTAAGGTAATCCCGAATTCTTTGGCGACAGATACCGCCAAACTACTGGGAGCGGAAACAGAACAAACAATGGGAACTCCAGCAGTTGTAGACTTTTGCAAAATCTCAAAACTTGAGCGTCCGCTGACCAGGACAATACAATTATTTAAAGGTAATTCATCACTGAGCAAAGCTGTACCAATCAATTTATCCAAAGCATTGTGTCGCCCAACATCCTCCCACAGGTTTAACAGTTGTCCTTGAGCATCAAAGATAGCCGCAGCGTGCAAACCTCCTGTAGCAGTGAAGATACCTTGAGCAGCCCGGAGTTTATCTGGTAGGCTGTATACGATCTCAGGTTTTACCGTTGGGCCAGAGGAAATTACTGGACATCCCCGCAGACGCAAAGCCTCAAGGCTAGCTTTACCACACACTCCACAGGCGCTACTTGTATAGAAATGACGCTCCAAAGGCTGTAAGTCTGGAATCAACCCATCCCGCAGTTCCACATTTACAATATTATGGCGCTGTTCACCATCTACTAATTCATCTACGCAGTAGCTGATACGTCGAATATCTTCCCTGCTATTAACGACTCCTTCACTGTAGAGGAAACCAGCAGCTAGTTCAAAATCTGCCCCTGGTGTCCGCATTGTTACAGCTACCGTCTTCTGGAAAGGAACAAGACGAATTTCTAAAGGTTCTTCGGTGGTAAGTTGGTCTAAACGAGTCCGTATTTGACCTTTTTCCACTACCCAAACAGTGGCTTTGGTCTTACTTTTAGTTGGCATTCTCATATTTGTGAAAGTTGGTGAATTGAAATTTTGATACTAATCTGGAAACAAAGTAATGCTATTTATATGTCAGATGTCAGGTTGATGCTTACCAATTACTTTGTGCAGTTGAGCTAGATCGGCTATGTTTCTGTTTAGGAAGTAAAATGAACCTAAAACTTTTGGCTTTCAGTAAAATTTTATTTGCAATAGTCTTTGTAATTTCCCTTGGTTTTACAGGATATTTAGTGGCTAATAACATTAGTCAGAGAGTAATTGAAAAATCTCTTGCTAAACAAGTGATATCTACCTCCACCGTAGGAAAAAGTTCTCAACTACAGAAACTTTTAAATGAGATAATTGTAGAACAGAAAATTCCTGGTGCAGTCATGTATATTACTACACCTAAAGGTTCTTGGCTGGGAGCATCTGGTGTCAGTAACTTGTCAACTAAAACCCGGATGAAACCCACAGATGGCTTTTCTATTGCCAGTATGAGTAAAACTTTTATGGCGGTGGTTGTGCTGAAATTAGTGGAACAAGGGAAGATAGAATTAGATCGGGCGATCGCAACCTACTTACCAAGAGACATCACTCCTCATATTGTCAACAGCGACAAAATTACAGTTCGTCAACTCCTCAACCACACCAGTGGTGTTGCTGAATACCTAGAAACAAAAGAGTTTATTCAAGCTACAGCGAAAAGAAGCCGCTCACAGCCTTGGACAGCCAGAGAAGCTATTCAGTATATGTATCAAGAAGAACCGCAGGCAAATCCCGGAGAAAAATTTATTTATACTGATTGCAACTACATTCTTTTGGAACTGATTGTTGAAAATATCACTAGAGGAACTCTCGCCCAAGCAATCCGCAGTCAGATTTTAAAACCATTAGGATTAAAACATACCTTCACAGAATTGCGCGAACCGACAATTGGAGAAGTCGCTACAGGTTATGGCGATCGCAATAAGGATGGTAAGCTAGATAGCTACGCCGAAGTCAATGATGGTAATGGTTTGGGAGATGGTGGATTGGTTTCAACAGCAGAGGATTTAGCCAAGTTCGCCAAAGCGTTATTTGTCAAAAAAACCTTACTTTCCTCAAAAATGATGAAAGAAATGCTGAAATTTAAAGATAATGGCGCAGGCTATAGTTATGGCTTGGGTGTAGAAAGGTTCTCATCTCCTTTAGCCAAAGCAATTGGGCATAGTGGTACAGCTTATGGCTTTGTAACATTGCTTGCATATTTACCCTATGAAAATACTACTATAGTAGTGCTGCTAAACAATCAGAATGTTGATATTAAATCAGTAGCTAGGACAGGTCTGGAAGTTGTCGAAAATAAATGATAGTAATTTGTTAATTATGCTTGTAGGTTTCAGCTTAACTTAACTGTTACCGCCAAATGCAACCCTAATACATCCAGCAAAGCATTTAGGCAATAAAATTCTATTTCTTCTATCTCAGATAATATCTGTTCGAGTTTGTCATAAACTGAGCTTCCATGATTTTTAGAGCAAGTCTACATACTTTAAATCGTATCTGGGTCAACACCCAATTCTCGCAGTTTTGCTGCTAGGTGTTCAGCACGTTGCTTTTCTTGTTCAGCACGTTGTCTTTCTTGTTCAGCACGTTGCTTTTCTTGTTCAGCACGTTGTCTTTCTTGTTGGGCGTGTTCCGCTTCCCACTGGGCAATTTCTTCAGGTGTGGGCATTAACTGTCCTTCGGCATTGAAATAGCGTAATTGATTTTCATGAACGCCCAAGTACAAACTTAGCTGCTGACTCCACAACAATCCTTGTGGGTTGGGTTCTATAGGTTGATACGTACCACCCACCAAAATAAACCCAGCAAATTCTAGATTCTTGGGGTCAAACCAAAAATATTCAGGAGTGCGAAAGATATCTTGATAAATTTGTTTTTTTAAGCCCTTGTCGGTCGCTGCGGTTGACTTTGAAAGCAGTTCTATAATCAAATTCGGATATTTCCCATCTTCTTCCCAAACAACCCAACTATCACGGGGTTTGCGTTCAGTATTTAAAACGACAAAGAAATCTGGACCTCGAAAGTCTTCGGATTTACGCTGGCGTGGACTGTAATGAATGCTAAGATTCCCCGCAGCAAAGTAGTCATTAAAGCGATTGTGGTCTCGCCACCACCAATCAAGACATTTTATCAATAGCAGCATTTGCTGCAAATGTAGGTATGTTTCCAATGGTGGTTCGTTACTTTCTAAATCCCCTGGTGGAAATATAACATCTTCTGGGGTTTCAAAATCTTTGGCGACAGACATGGCTGCAAGTTTTGGAGTGATGTTAACTTGAACGTCGCAGTCGGAAAGCGTTAATATTAGGTTTGCTTTTCTAAGCGTACTATTGCATTATAATCAGGAACCCCTTCAAGCGATCGCTTAGAGTCACAGACGTTACTTAGCTTGTATATACATCGAAATAGGCATTTTTGTAACTAGCAATTTTCAGTTATCTATATCTGTCTTATGTAGTGATCCCTACCCTAAGTAGGGTTATCTATTTCCATTCGTTCGTTAAGTTATATGAAGGTACTGAAAACAAATCTTTACAGTAACTAACGAAATCAGAATACCCTTAACTTAGTTGGAGTTTTTTATGACTTACACAATTGATGAAGCAACAAAACCGGCTTTAGAAAGTCTTCAACGCTTTGATGTAGATACTCAGCTAGCCCTACTTTGGTTCGGTTACTTGGATCTTAAAGAGCAGCTAAAACCTGCACCTCCTCAAAGCGTAGAAGTTCCTGCTAAAACACTCTTTGACAAATTCCTGGACTTGTCTCCTGAAGAGCAACTGCAAGCACAACGCGACATTATTAATGGTGCAGCTAACGATATCAGCCAAGCCTATAATGCCCTAAGTCCCAATGCCAAATTAGACGTTTGGTTTCTGCTAGCACAAGGAATGGAGGATGGAAGCATAATTCAAGTGCCCTCCGACTATCAACTTCCTGGTGAAACGGATGAATTTGTCGCATTGATCAAAAAGCTAGAGTTTGAGCAACGGATTAATTTCATGCTGAGTGCGGTGCAAGCAATGGGTTAGTCAAGTCCAAGAACTCTCAATAGTTTTCTAGAATTTGGGATAACTGAAAGTCGCAAATTAAGCTATACCTGGCTGTTTTTGTTCTACTTTAATAGTGGTTAACTTAGAACTACCGCAAAGATCCTCATCTCTGCGGTAGTCTTGATGCAAGTTATATCAAGTCCGCTTGATTATACCAATTCAATTAATGATTGCAACACATCCTTGGGTAAAGACGCGATGAATCGCGTCTCTACAAATGGTCTATTTGTCGGATTCTTTTTCCAACCGCACGATCGCATTATAATCAGGTACACCTTCGAGCGATCGCTTACTTTTATCTAGTAGCACGTTCCCTTCTGGCCAATGTACTTGCAAGTTACCTGACTGAATTGGGGCAATGTAGACTTGACATAACAACTCGCCTAAATCATTCTTAAGAATGACGCGATCGCAATCTTTTAAACCCAACATTGCCGCATCAGCAGCATTCATTAGCACCGCCTCTCGCATCGCCCCAGTAATTGCATCCTTGCGTTCCTGCACCATACTATTAAATTGTTTACCTCGGCGTGTTGCTAATAAAAAATAACCTTTTGGTAATTCTCTTTGGCGTGGCAATAATACGCCAAAGTGTGCTTTCCCGTCGGCTGTAGGAAAATTCCAACCAAAGCACAAATGTGAGCCACCATATTGAAACTGATCGCCAGCTTGTTGTAAGTGTTGAATACCAGCATATTGGGGGACGACTTGAGCAATTTCTTGACGGATAGCAGCGGTGTTAGCAAAAGTCAGCTTATCTGCCAAATCTGGTTTTACCCGCCTTGCCAATTCTAAAAATACTTCCCACTCAGGACGCGCTTCGCCAATCCGCGGCCCCGGAATTTCTGGACTGAAAATTACCCGGCGTTCGGTGTTAGTTTCTGTGACTCCTCCTAGTATTTCGTAGCGAGTCGTCGCAGGTAACAGCACCACAGTATCAGCAGGTTCCACCAACATTTGGCTGGAGAGAACAATATCTATATGTACCCGTAGAGGTATTTGCTTCAGCGCCGCTTCCACATAATCTGGTTCTGGCAGCACTTCTAAAAAATTCCCACCCACAGAAAACAACACATCTAAATCCCCCTGATGTGCAGCGTGAATCATTTCTGGAGCAATTAAACCTTTAGTTGCTGGCACTTCAAAGCCCCAATGTTGACTCAATTGGGCAGCATTTTCTGGGGTAATCGGTTTACCACCAGGAAATACTGTCGCATAACATCCCATCTCTGCACCACCCTGCACCCCAGAGTGACCGCGAATTGGCATTAAACCGCAGCCTTCCCGACCGACAAAACCTTTGGTAAGAGCTAAATTAATGATACTTCGCACGTTATCTTCACCGCATTCATGCTGAGTAATACCCATACTCCAAACAAATACGGCTTTATTAGCTTCTTTGACCATTTTGGCAAAGGCGTGCATTGACTCGCGGGATGTTCCAGAAAGCCGCTCTAATTCTTCCCAAGATTGGCTCTCTAACGATGCTTTGAGTTCAGCAAAGCCAACTGTGTATAAATTTATAAATGACTGGTCTACCCAGTTATTAGCAATTATATGTTTAATAGTGCCATTTAAAAATGCTATATCCCCGCCCATATTAATTAAGAAGAAGTCTTCGGCAAACTTTGTACCGAAAACGGCACTTTCCACAATTGAAGGCACCCAGTAGCGCTCCATTCCTGGCTCACGGTAAGTGTTAATGACTACAATCTTAGTGCCAGCTTTTTTGGCATAATGGAGATACTTAACGGTAACAGGCTGATTGTTAGCAACATTCGAGCCAATGAAAACTAATAAATCAGTGCCAATCCAGTCTTTATAAGAACAGGTGGTAGCCCCTGCACCCAAAGCAGCTTTCAATCCTGCTGTACTGGGAGAATGGCAAATGCGGGCAGCGTTATCAATATTATTGCTTCCCATTGCCCGCACAGCTTTTTGGGTGGTATAATAAGTTTCGTTGACAGTACCACGACTGGTAACATAGAAACTGAGACGGTCTGGTGTAGTAGTGCGGATGCGATCGCTAATTACCCCTAAAGCTTCATCCCAACTCACACGGCGAAAGCCTTTTTCAGCTCGTTGACGAATCATCGGGTACGGGAGTCTTCCCAAGTCGCGCAATTGGGCACTTTTTTGATTTTGTAACTGCGAAACATCTTCCAATAGCACAGGATCAAAAGCTGGCATAGTATTCATTCGCAACAGCCGCAACCGGACATTGCAGAGATGGATGCCATCTAAAGTCCAATCCTTCATCCCGGTTGTTCCGAGAGCGCAACCATCGCAGACACCTTTATCAAGAATATTCCACGCATAAGGTAGTTTGTCACGAGACAGCCAAATTGCCCGAAATACCTCCCAATAATTATTGGGGTACTGTTCGCCAATGCCGAAAGGCTTCCAACTGGCCCAATTTGAAGGTGTCCAGTGCTTTTTGGGTTTAGGTAACATAATGCAATGTGTGTGAGTTGCTGAACTATTCCAGGCTACCGTTTTGAATAACAAATGAGTAGCAGCCAGTAAAAAATCCAGATAGAAGAGATGAAAACTGGAAAAATTAATTTATGATCGTGTTCTTGTGTCTTGACGACAACTTGAACGTTTATAAGCACAACTTCAGCCGTAGTAACAACAACTTAAGCGTTACTTATCAGAGTAGAAACGTTATTAACTATAGAAAAAGTTGTGATAACCATTCTTAGCGTAAGTTTCTGTAGAACTGCTCATTTGACCCCTATACAGAAAATTTCTGTCTTGGCTGTATAACCAGTAGTTGCACCGGAACAGAGGTTTACACTATTATTTATGATGCAAAGTGCAATGCTGTCTGGTGAACTCCAAGCCGTTATGTCATATGTACCACAGCTAAATTTGTTCGCTAAACCTTTCAGTGAAGAGGTCGTGTTCATATGTCTTTAGAGTATGGTGTTCTAGCTGGCAAAGTTGATGTATTCAAGCGTGAAGATGACCAAGATACGCCACATCTCCAAATTCGGGTTATCGATCGCAATAATCAGGCATGGCGGGTTCCTGTTAACGTCTTATCTGGAGATCAATCACTTTTGATATTCCATCGTGTAGATCCGCTCCAGGGACACCCAATTTTAGCGAGTCTATCGGATCTTGAGCCTGGATTTATTCCCCTACCATCCAATTCTCGTTCTGTATCCCGCGCCTTAGATTTTCTGCGCTCTCCATTATTTGATTGGCCCACAGGTGTAGAAGTACTACCTTCTGGACCAGGTGAGAATGACGATTTACAAGATAGTCTGATTACTGATTTAAAAAGTCTCAAGTCACAAAATGGCGATATCTTTGTCTTCGGTGCTAAATTTCCTGAACAAGGTCAACCGTTTAATCCTAGACCGATTGATCGAGAATTTGGCACCAACCAAGGCATTCATGATATCCACATGAATCAAGGTAATCCTCCTGGTCGTTTTGCGAAAGACAACGGTGTCTTCCAAGATGGTGGACTAATTTTAAAATTCTCCAATCGATATGTTGGTCTGTTTCTCCGTTTTCAGACCCAATGGTTGCCCACAGATGATCGCAGTGGAAATCGTATACCCAACCAATCCAGAACTATTCCAGCCGGATCGAATATTCCCCCAGGCCCAGATGGGAATGGCACACCCTCGAACGTCTCAAACCCAGATATTTACGTTGAGCGGGCATTAGTAAACCCAATTGGCAGCGATCCAGGCAAAGAACTGGTTGTCATCGGTAATGCCTCATCTTCAGATGTTGATTTAACCGGATGGACTATTGTCGATCGCAATAATCTTGCAGAAACGCTTTCTGGTGTATTGGGATCGGGTGAATCACGACGCATCGTGTTATCTGGAAACACGGCTCAACTCGGTAACAAAGGCGGCACAATCCGCCTAAAGGATGCCTCTGGTCATCAAGTCCATGCCGTTAGCTACTCCAAAGAAGATGCCAGCACTGAAGGTCGCTATGTGAGATTTATTACCTAGTTTGAGTCGCTTAACTGCTTCAATCCAAATTGCCATAAGAGTAAAAGTTACTAATCAAGGACTCACCGTTCAGGGCATTGCCGGAACCTATGTTGTCCTGCTCGGCTTTGACATCGATGAAGCGGACTGGGATCTGTTTTAGCCGTTCCCGTTCAGCTTCACTCAAATTGACGGTGTATTTATTGGGGTTACTCATACGGTGCTAGTCCTTAGCCTTCTTACCCAACATTTTAAGTATGTCACGCTACTACGCCAGTTTTAGTTTTTAGCCTTAACTGAACCGTATTGGTTAATAGTCGGCACTCAGATTTAGGTAGCTATGGTTGATTGAACTCCAATCGCCCCAATGCAGCAGACGGACGAAAGCCGCTTGTGGGGTTACCAAGTTTGTCTGCCGCCGCTGATTGGAAACGTTAGCCAGCTAGTACCGCAAGGCGGAATTCAAAATTCAAAATTCAAAATTCAAAATTCAAAATTAATACAGCGTAAGCATTTCATTGGTTTTGAATGGGTGGTTTATTTACGCCGTACTGTACTAGGTTGTTAGTTAAGTGATTTTGAAATCGAGTCTCAAAAGAACTTGTTGAGGCCAATCATGAAGTAATTTGATTGTAAGAACAGAAACGACAAAACCAGATAAATATTATTCATCCATCAAGCTTAGTTTTGGAATATAAAGATATGGGTACAACCTTACTGCTTTCTGAATTTTTAGTAACTGGCTTAATCGCGCTCCTTTCAATCTTTTTTACTGTGCTTTCATTCTTCAATATCTACGACATTGCCACCTGGTTTCAGAGTAATAATCTTGACAAATCTATTCCCCTCATAGGATTCATTATTCTCCCTTTATCTTATATTTTGGGAGCATGTTTGCATCGTTTTATGTCTCCAGATACTTGGAGTTTTTTTATAAAATTTTTCCAGAAAAATCATAAGGTGGATAGGGAAGAAGATAAGAAGTTAATCTTTGTATATCAAAACGGCTCAGACAATTTAGTCAAGAGAGTTGAGTACATACAAAATTTAAACAGATTATTCAGAAATTCATTGCTTATTACTCCATTATTCGGAATAAGTTTTACGTGCTGGATAACCAAAGGCTGGGTAACCAATTGGAAAGCTGGAGTCCTTTCAGTGATGATTTGCGTTGTAGTTTTTTGTCTGTCTGCTATTAACTGGTTAGGAGCTAAACGTGAATTCAGTTACTCGTTAGATAGAGCAACAAGTCTTTTAATGAAGGAAGGGGTCAAATGAGCAGTCATACAGAAACTTACGCTGAAAGTTTTAAAAGAATTTATCAAATTCATTAATGGAAAAGAAATCTTGTTAGAGAATGCATGGCGCTGGGAATGCGAAAGAGTGAAGGCATTATTTATTCCTATCAAACAAGGCATCCGTGTCAGCAACTCTTACGTTAGGCGCAATAGTTCAAATAAAAATCCCTGCCACAGTTGACAGGGATAGGAGTTTTTAGCTAAAGCTTGTCTACTAACTGCTAACAAAATCTTTGTGAGCAGCAACAAGCATTTGAGCTTGTCTTAAAACGTTTCCGAATAAATAAAAAGGAATCTGCCAAGCTGCAACGGTAACTTCTTTGACTATATCTTGTACACTAATTGCGATTAACTCATGCTCTGGCGGCTCTCCCTCAACTGTACCAGACCAAGTAAAAGCTAATAAGAAATCATCGTCTCCAGGTAAGGATGCAATCAAACATTCTTCTGGTGTTGGTTCGCAAATAATTCCATAATCATTTGCAAGTTCTACTAATCTTTGAAAGTTGTTTCCGTTTGTCATTTGTATTTTGGGTGTAATTGAATCTCAGTTTTAGAAAAAATCATATTTTGAACTCCACAACTCAACTTAGTTGCTTCATACCAGAAATTACGAATTACGAATTATTAAGGAGTTATTGGAGTTGGATCAGGCTTAAGTCCAAAATCTTACCGCGATCGCTTGGTTCTATCGGCAACAATTGTTACTATTTTAGAAAAAGCTAGACTACCTACTTTTTCGGTTTACCCTATTTAGATACACCTCCGATTTCAATATTGATGCCCTAATCTCACCCAGGCTGACGCAGTGCATTGAGAATTGCGTCAGTTTTTGGGGGAACTGCTGTAAACCGAAGCAGAAAAAGATGCTCGTCAACATAAGATTGTTCGATCACTTTGGCATAGATATGTTCTTCTTCTGTAGCCATTTCTGCTTCAATCAATAACTTGAGTTTGAGATTACTCAAGAGTTCTAAAGAATGTGGCGATTGCAGCTGCGCTCCTTTTTCTGAAAGGCTAATCAATTCCCCCATAAATACTGTTCCTACTGCATGTTTCCCCTGCAAAATGATGTATTCTACAGGTACTCTTGGAGTGAGAACGCTCATTTGTTCGTTATATTTAGGCAAGAATAAATTATATTTACCACCAATGCCACGAATTTCACAAATTGTCACAGGGTGTTTTATACCCTTGGGTTCTATTTGTAATTGCCCAGCAATTTGTAGGTCAATATTGGCATCCTTACAGGTATTTTCAGAAATTAAAATCTGTCCTCCCACTGTATAAGATTCAATTCGAGCAGCCAAATTAACATGACTGCCAATAACTGTATATTGAGCGCGTTTTTGAGAACCAACATTTCCCGCTACAGCCTCGCCTGTATTAATCCCAATTCCCATTTCCAGGATTGGGAAATTCATTTGCTGATTTTGTTCATTCACTTGCTCCATTGCTAATTGCATGGCAATAGCACAGGCGATCGCTCGTTCAGAATCATCTTTGCGACTAATTGGCGCACCAAAAATCACAAAAATACCATCACCCATAAACTCATTAATCGTGCCTTTATACTGATTAATCACATCTGTCATTGTTCCCAAATAAAGATTCAAAATCTTCACTACTTCTTCAGGGGGCAATTGTTCGGAAATAGCCGAAAATCCTCTTAAATCAGATACGAGAACCGTAACTTTTCGGCGTTCTCCTCCTAGCTTTAACCCAGAAGGAGTTTCGAGGATATTGGCGACGATTTCATCAGTTAGATAGCGACCGAGGGTTTTTCGCATCTCGGTAGCGCTTTGAGCAATATACTGAGTAAGTGCGATCGCAGAACCTCCAAAAGCCAGCAATGAAGGTATAACAGGAATCCACCAACCAGCCAAAAACGCCAGAAAACTGCCACCAATTAAACCGCCACCTGCAAGATTTACACTAAGAGCCATCAAAGTTTTCTGGTTGCTACTGTGGCGTTGCAGCCAACACAAGCTAGCACCAATAATTGACCAAATTAAAATCAATAAACATTCTAGCGAGTCAGGTAAACACTTAATCAACGGACGACCTTCCATCGCCGCACTTAAAATTTGACTAATCAAATTAGCATGAATTGTTACACCCGCCATTCGTTCTGGGTCAGTCAAGACATTACTGCTGTAAGGCGTATAGAATAGATCCTTTAAACTCTCAGCAGTAGCACCAATTAATACCACCTTGTCTCGCATTAAATCTCGTGGAATGCGGTTCTCTTGCACTTCCGTAAGAGAGACCTTAGTAAACTGCTGTATCCGTCCTCGGTAGTTCAACAGCACTTGATAACTCCCGGCATCGGCTCGGACGTAACCTCCATCATTAGCTTCAAAAATCGGGAAAACACCCCGATTTAACTGCAAATAATTAGAGTTAGTTGCCGATGGCTTGGCAGTAATACCTTCAGGTTTCAAGTACAACAATGCCAGTTTTAACCCAAAACTTTCCAGAATTTCGTCATTATTTAAATTTACGTACAATAATGCTCGCCGAATTTTGCCATCCCCATCTATGGGTAAATCATTCGACCCAATTTGATTAAGTTTCTTCAGTTCTGGAGACGAATCAACCGCCGAACTATCAATAGTATCAGAGACTTTTTGGACTCCAATCAAATTAGGAGTAGACTTAAACACCTTAAGTAAATCTTGATAACCGGGATTGACGGGTAAATCACGATAAATATCTAAACCAATCGCTCTGGGTTTTTGCTGTTTGATTTTCTCTAACAAACTAGCAAGTTTTCCATCAGGCATAGGCCACTGTCCCTGCTTGCGGACATCTGCTTCATTAATCTCAACTATGACAATGCGGGTATCAGCCGACTCTTGTGGACGCAAGAGAAAAAATTGATCTAGTGCTGCCAATTCCAACAATTGTAGTAATCCAGTCAAGCGTATTGCAATCACCAGGGCTGTAATATTGGGAACAGCAAGTAAAACACCCCGCCATTGCCAGATGTGCGGTTTCAGGTTTGCCCACATAATATTTAGTGCTGAGAGACGCGATTAATCGCGTCTGTACAAGAAACGTGATTAATCGCGTCTGTACAAGAAACGTGATTAATCGCGTCTGTACAAGAGTTAGGAGTTGGAAATTCTCCCTCAGTCCAATGCCCCATGCCCAATGCCCCATGCCCTTCTTTCGTAGATGTGCAACAATCTATCAATGGTTCGGAAGCGATCGCACTCAAACCCACTGACTTGAGAAATTGTCTCCAATCCAGCTTTACTTTGAAATTATTCGGCTCAGTCCGGCGTAGCTGCACTAAACTAGTCAGCGCTTCATGCCAAATCCCAGCTTCTGCATAGATAGTGGGCAACTTGTACAAATTTGCCTTTGCTAATGCCTCCGACAAAGTTGTTCCTGGCTGAGTGCGTTCCACCCAACCATCTACAGTGGGATTTTCACTAGAGTCTTGATTATCACAAACAATTGTTAGATACCAGTGATAAGTTTTACCTACAGCGAGTGCAGGGGCACTGTCAGGAAGTTTAAAGCTAATAATTCCCGGTTTATTTGGAAGTGTAAAAGAGGTTTCATAAAATACGTTCTGGTCTTCAGCCAAGAGCAGAAACTTGGCTGTTTTGAGTTGAGATGGAGGTATATACCAGAAAAATGTTGGATGTTGAGCAAATGTCAGCCCTAATTTATCTGGAGGTATTAAGGGAATTATCAGTTTTTTGCCTGTTAGACAAGAGCTACCACGGGTAGAACCACCTGCACTTGCAGGAGGTTTTCCCCGCTGTGGTGGCTTAAATGTTTGACTAATTTGCCAAGTTTTATTGGGATGGTACGACTGAGCCTGTACCTCTGCTGTTAAAGCAGAAAGTAAATACAAAGGTAAGGAAAAGGGTACAAAATATAGAGATGGTTTCATCCATTTCATACTCAATAATGCCTGAGTTCTAGATTAGTCAGGTGAATAAATCAAGTATTCCCAAAAGCAGAGTCAGATTTTTCACTCAACTACAGAACTATTTATTGGGCATTGGGCATTGGGCATTGGGCAGAGGAGAAAGAGGTAATTTTTTATTCTCCCCCTTGTCCCCTTGTCTACTTGTCCCCTTGTCCCCTTCACTCCCTACTCCCTACTCAAATATATGGTGAAACATCTTCACCGCATTTATCTGCTAAATAAGAGAGGGCGCGGAAACGTAAGCCTACCAATTGCTCATATAAAGGGTTAATTTTACACATTGGTGGGATATGCACAATCTTGCGTCCAAATAGGGTGATATCTCGTTCAAAGGGACACTGGGCGGGAATCATTTTACACAAAAAGCGTGCTACTCTTGGGTCTTGGATATCTAGCCCATCAAGCCAGTCTTGCAGGGGGTGTAGGGCATTGATTTGACGCTTTGTCAGCCCAGTGCTGGCGATAGTGGGGGTAATTTGCTGTGGGTGTTCCAGAGTGTGGCGAAGGGCTTCTAGTAACTTCTCTGGCTGTTCCAAGGCTTGACAGAACTGTTGCAGAACCTCATCTTCGCTGGGAGAATAAGTACCATCTGCGATCGCTACCATCACCGCTGTCCTTAAGAAGTTTTCCGCGGGTGGTGTACCTTTACCCAAGGCTGCGGCTAATTCCTCTGGGGTAATTATCTCTAGTGAGTCGCATTTAATCTTAGGAGCTAATTCATCTTTGGTGATGCTGGCAATTAATTGCTGTTCTTGATCGTCAAAATTACCATCAGCCCAAGCAATAGTAAGCAGTCCACGCAACCAAGCGGCAATCTGTTCGCTGCTGTAGGGGGATTGAACGGTACTTGTCATAAACTCACGTCTCAAGCTTTCCTCGGTCACTACTACGCTACCCTAACCAGTGACTATGAAGATAGTGAAAGCAGCACAGAAAAATAAATCGGAGAAGTTTTCAAATCGCAATAGTCGGTCTTAAGGTAAAATCAATTTATACCGTTATTGAGAATTTTTATACTTAAGTTGAATTCGATTGGAGTATCTCAAATATTCATCAGGTTCAAGACTGTAATTTGCGCTACAGAGTGATGGAGTTTTCTAAGTATGCGAACCTGCCAGCTAAATATCGCCGACGCTTTTCTCTAATGAATCGTTTACTGATGTTACTTCCTTGTTTGTGGGATTGCGATCGCTTGGCATTAGTTAAATTCCGTTAACTCTAAAAAATTAAGGTATATATAATGTTTTTCTTTGGCATTGAACATGAAGTCGCTTTCTTGAACAATGAGGGAAAGTTTGCTGATTTTTACCACACAAAATTTGCTGATTTCAATCAAATTATTGAAAGGCTACCCACATACCCCAGTGACTATCCTCAACTACGCATCGGCGATGCGGGTATTAAGATGAAAAGATGGTACATTGAGGGATTTGAAAGATTTGCGGATTCTGATCAAGTGATAGACTGTCATGTTAAAGGTATTGAAATTAGAACAACTATCCATTCTAATATTCAAGGCGCTATTACTGAATTATCAGAAAGTTTTGACTTGCTACGCAAGGTGGCTGCTGACTTTGGCTTATCACCAGTTTTGGTTAGTTTCAATCCCTACAATCCAGCTTTTGAGCCTCAACCCCCATTAAACAATTATGAAATCAAACAGCTAGAAGCTTATCCTGACGAACAAACTGCTAATATTCACATGGTATCTTATGGGCCAGATTTAAATATTTCAGTGGCAGATTTGTCAACTGAAGATGTGATTGATCTTGGCAGAAAGTTAACTTATTACAGTCCCTATATCGTTCCTTTTAGTTATAGCTCTCCCTTTTATAATGGAGGTTTATGGGATGGACTATCGGTACGAACATTTATCAGAACTGGAAAAAGACCAGCTACTCTGGTTTTTGTTCAAAAAGAAGAACAACTGATTAATAGCATACCTGCCTTAACAAAAATTGCCCGCATTCCGGCTGAAGTGGGACGCATTGAATTTAAGGCTTGTGATAGTTGTGATGATTTTTTAATCTATGCGGCTTTGCTGATATTATTGAAAGGTTTGGTGTTAGATGAAACCTTACTGGGTAGAGCAACTGTACCCGATGCAGCGTTACACCAACTTTCTGCAAAAGAAGCGTTTGAAAACGAAGATATTTTTGAGAATGCGACAAAAGTCTTGCAAGCAGCCGAAGTTGCTTTAGGAGATGACCCAGATGTTCATTATTTAACGCCCTTAAAAGTACTGCTGGCAAAGCGAAAAACAAGATCCCATGAATTAATAGAAATGTTCCATCGGGTAAGTTCAATAGAAGAGGTAATAAGGCAGACTTATCAAGTTTAAAGAAAAGATTTATTTTTCTCCTTTTATGAAAGGGGATTAAGGAGAATCTTTATATAAATTGATACTTTACAAATTTACTCTCAAGTGCATATTCCTTAAATTCCTTTGATTGGATAAAGTTGAGCTAACTGAACATAAATAGTGGAGCCATTAACCTGCCAAAACTAGATTAAGTCGATATACCTAGAGACTGATTTTATTGCAACTAAAGATGCAGTAAACTTCATTCTAGAGATTGATGCAGACGTTAGCTTTTTCAAAGTAAAAGTGTAAACAGGGAACCTGAAACGAAGAATTTCAATTATGAAATTTAATGATTTTGCTAAAAAGTTAAGGTGGTATTTGCTTATTATCCCTTACTAATCCAATGCAGAAAGACAAAAGAGATTTCTTCGTCAGGTTCGTTTTTCAAGAACTTCTAAATTGAAGCGGAGCTTGCCAGTTTTATTATTGCTTAAAATTGCTAATTAAAGGTATATGCTTCGCTCTTTCAGTAAAAGTTCGGCGTTGTTAAAGCTGTTATCTGAGGATTTCAAATGAAGATGATTACTTCTGTTTTATCTATTTTCCGTCCAGTGCGTTTTCTAGTAGTGGCTTTTACTTGTGCCCTAGTATTATTCTCTAATGCTTTTCCTGCTTTTGCAATCGATAGCTACCAAAGTAATCCCACCGAAGGTACTACACAACTGCTTGACATTCAGCGCAAAACTGATGAAGCTGCTAAAGAACCACCACAAGGATTGAAAGAGGTTCAAAAGGAGTCCAACAAAGGACTCAATGAAGTTCAGGGAGCGGCTGATATTGAGAAGCAAAAGAGTCCTGAAAATTCACAGGGTGCAACCTCAGTGGAAGAAAAAGCAAAGAGTTTCTTGGACAAAGTTACAGGTAAGTAACAGAGTTAATACCTTGGTAATTTTTTGCTAGTAATGGGTGATTGCATCAAAGCAGTGACCCATTGCTACTTTTTAATGTGACGATCGCAACTTACAATTAAATATAAAAATATGTTCATCCCTATTAAGGTGTAAGTATAGCTATGGAATGTGATGATTAATCTAAACTCATAATATTTCCTTTGGTTGATGTGGATTATGTGGAAAATTTGGCAAATTAATAAATAAGTTTGCTTAGGGATGGAAAACAATGCGTGCGATAAACATTGGTTTGACGGACGAACAGCGTCAAGGTGTAATTAATCTGTTAAATCAAGATTTGGCAGATGCCTATTTACTGCTAGTGAAAACCAAAAAGTACCACTGGGATGTCGTTGGCCCTCAGTTCCGCTCTTTGCACCAGCTTTGGGAAGAACACTACCAAAAGCTGACTCTAAATATTGATGCTTTGGCAGAGCGGGTTCGTGCTTTGGGCGGTTATCCAGTTGGCTCTTTGGAGGGATTTCTCAAGATTGCTACCCTCAAGGAACATGCTGGGAGTGTGCCCACAGCAACAGGGATGGTAGCTAATTTAGTGGACGATCACGAGCAGGTTATTCGTAATTTGAGAGACCATGTGGATCAGTCTAGTGATAAGTTCCACGATCAGGGAACTGCTGACTTTTTAACTGGACTACTCGAACAGCATGAAGAGATAGCTTGGATGCTGCGTTCATTTATTGAAGGTGAGGCAATAGACTCAGATGGTAGACAGCCAGCAGCAGGGGCTAAGACTCCCGTAGGTGTATAGTTCATAACATCTGAGTTAAGGATGGCTGCATCTGACATCAGTTGAGGGAGGATTAATTCTTCCCTCAATTGATGTGAAAGAATTAATCTGCCTGCATCTACCTCTTCACGATGCCAATTTTGGATTTTGGAATTGAAAATTGGTTCGTGCGCCAACACAACTTGAGGCGACTAGCGTCAAGTTGGGAGACGCATCCATGCGACTAGCTCCTTTATGTCGGGGAATCCGTCCACCGTGTGGTTCCCCGTTATGAGTGCAGTCAATCTAAAATCCAAAATTGATTTGTCATCTTTATTGCAAAAACAACATAATACAGGGAGTTTTTAAGTGCCAGAAGTATATAAAGCAGAACGTACTATTTCTGCTGTATTCAAAGAGCAGAAGCAAATTGATGATGTTATTCGACGTTTATTAGACAGGGGTGTGCCTAGAGATCATATTTCGGTCATGGGTAGAAATTTCCAGTCGGAAACGAGAATCGCTGGCTTTATTAGTAAAAAAGATGTGATTCTCGGAGGTTTGAGAACAGGAGCAGTTTTCGGTTCTTTGTTTGGTTCCTTTCTTAGCTTGCTCACGGGTGTAGGCGTATTGTTTATTCCCTTTGTTGGCCCAATCGTGGCAGCAGGGCCTATTGGTGCAGTGTTGTTGGGGGCTGCTAGCGGAGCGATCGCAGGTAGTGCAGGTGCTGGTCTAGTATCGGTTCTAACCACTTTGGGAATGCCAGAAGATAAAGCGGCTATCTACCAAACTCGCTTACAAGCTGGCGAATTTTTCGTGATGGCAGAAGTTCCGAGCGATCGCACTGGCGAATTTCAATTGCTGCTCGAAAGTGCTGGTGGTGAAGAAATTCATACGATTGAGAAAACTTTCGCTCGTTCTTGTTCTGGACAGTGCAACAGTCCAGCAGACTTGTCTCCTGAAGTTCGCGCTCATCTTTCTGATGAAGCTCAGAGTACATTCATTGAGCGCTATAATGCTGTACTCAATGAAAGAAGTGACGAGTTCACAGCCGAACAAGCTGCTTGGGAGACTATTCACCAGCAATATGATGAAGATGAAAATGGTGTCTGGTCTAAAGCTAAGGTCAAAGCATAGAAGAGGGCAGGAGGCAGAAGGGATGCAATCTGGTAGTGGCTTCTGTTAAACTACTCTCCAAGACTAGATATTAGGGATTTATAATAAATAAATTATCCAATATTGTGGGGTAGGCTTTTCGGCTTACCCCACAAAAAGTAAGTATATTGGCAATAATAAGGAAGTATTTGTACATATTTATACGTATTAGGGCAGGCGATCGCACGTAGATAGAAATTGCCTAGCTCTGGGCTTAGTTTGCATAACTTTGGGTACATTACCGCAAATGCGCTGATACTTTAATTTCCCCTCTTCATAAATTCCGCAAAAACACCGTTACGCTATTTGTGCTTGTGATCAAAACTTAGAGCATCCAGTTTATTAGGGCGGATTTATGACCAACCCTGTAAAGACGGTTATCCAAGTCAATCTGGAGATGGCTCTAGAAGTAGCTCAAGAATTGGAGCAAGCTCCATACACTCAACTCGGTGCTTATTGTTTGGAAATTTTACGGGAAATCGGATGTCCCGGTACTGAACTCCCTGTTAACTTACAAACTCGCGATCAGCAGCTAAACTTCATTACAGGCTTTGCATCTTATGCTTTTGGGGAGGTACAAAGTGTATAAAGCATTAATTGATGATATATTTTCTGATTCAGAAGGGGCAGAAGAAACTACTTTTCCTGCCACAGATGAAGATTTATTAATCTTAACAGAAAAATTTTTAGGGTTTGAAATTCCCTCAAAGGTTTTCTTGCAAGCTATAGCTATTGCTGATTACGACGGTGCAGCTGCTTTTCGCTACGTTGATAATTATTTGATTACTCTCAAAAATAAGAAGAAGCGTAAGCAGAAGAAATTACTTGTGTTAGGTTGTTCGACTAGATTTGACAATAATTGACGTGCTTATTCACCAGCTAACTAAAAACCAATACGATTTAGATAAGATAATTTGCACAACCGATATAGAGACGTTGCATTGCAACGTTTCTACACATATTTGTCCCACAGAGACAAGAAAGAACAATTAAAAATTATCTAGAGTTAGTGATGGGATCTTTGTCAGAGCAAGCATTTTTATGTATGTGCTAATGACGAATTAGTATTACTCTCTCCCAAGACAAACTTGTTCATAGCTTTTACCTGCAATATCCCAAGTGAATTCTCTTTCTACCAGTTGTCTGCCATTGTGAGACAATTCGGAACGCAGATGTGGACGATCGAATAGTTGACTAATAGCGGTGACGTACTCTGCTGGTTTATTGGCTCGTAATGCCCGTAATGGATGACTAGCAGCATCTACAGCTAATCCTTCTAAGCCGCGATCGCTGGCTACTACAGGTATACCAGCTGCCATTGCTTCTAAAGTTTTATTTTTAATCCCAAACCCAGTCCGCATCGGTACAACGCAGATGGTGGCTTGATGCAAATATTCTGCCATCGAAGGTACACGCCCCAGCACATTAATTCCTGGTTTTTTATCAAGTGCTAAAACTTCTGCCACTGGGTGAGAACCGACAATATCGAAAGTTGTATCGGGATAGAATTTTTGGATTTCTGGCAAAACTTCATTGCTGAAAAAGCAGACAGCATCAATATTTGCTAAATTATCCATTGCACCAATAAAAATTAGGCGATGTCCTCCTGGATCGGTGGTACGGTTAGGGAAAGAAACTAAATCTACGCCATTGGGAATAACTGTAATTTCACTATTGGGGTTAAATTCTTGTAGTTGAATTTTATCTTCTTCTGTTGTCGCAACAATTGCCGAAAATTTAGCGCAGTAGTTTTGCTCATAACGCCACAAAAGTGGCAGATTAATTTTGTCTCTGAGTGAATTTTCTGAAATGCCTGTTGCTAGCTGGTTCCGACAGGTAGCATAAACAGAACTATGAACATTAACTATGGTTTTTAGCTGTTTCTGAAAATGTGGCTGCACATAAATTTCATTGACGCTATGTTCGCAAGTAATTACATCACATTTTCCCGTTTCCACCCAGTTATTAACCCATGTTTGTATCTCAACTGAGTAGCGGTTAAGTACACTTGGCGGTGTTCCCTGCTGCAAAAATCTCCCAAATCGCTGTATTTTCTGCAATATTCCGGTGGTTCGAGAATCTGGTGGGCGTTCAAAAATAGCTAGATGATCTACACAATCGCGCAATCCTGCTATTTCTGCGTCTGTAACATCACCCTCGCGTTGAGTTGCGAGGGTGACGGTATGACGTTGACTCAAGTACTTGAGTAAATTAAATGTTCTAACTTGGGTTCCTCCGCGCGTTGGTGGATAGGGAAAGGTGGAAGATAGCATTAAAATGTTCATAAAAGTGATCGCTCAAATGTGATACATACACCATGACCTGATTGGAGGCTGTATGTCATCATTCGATCAAAGCATAATCAAACCCAGTCGCACACCCACAGCAACAGCCTCGGTGCGGCTGGAGACACTGAGCTTTTGAAAAATGGATGAGAGATGAAATTTGACGGTATGCTCAGAAATATGTAAACGTTTTGCGATCGCTTTATTTCCTAACCCTGACCCAAGCATTCCTAAAACCTCTATCTCCCGTGGTGTCAAGGTTTGTACAGGATTCGTGACGATTTTTTCGCGGATAGATAGTAATTCTACAGCATCCGGGTGCAGCACCAGTAAACCAAAAGCGATCGCCTCCACAGCCGCAACAATTTCTGACTCTGTGCTAGTACTGGGCAATATTCCCCGGATACCAGAACGTAACGCCGTCTCTAAGTCGATGCTGTCGAGTTCTTCAACAATGACGATCATTCCTAATGGATATTGCTGTTCTTGAATAATCAGCAATTTTTCCCACACCGCTTGTTGAAAATTACCGCTCAAATCTACCAGCACCACATCTGGTTGTAATTGTCCAATTTCACTTGCCAATATATCCAAATCGGATGCACTCCCCACAACCGTCAGCCGAGGATTGGTAGTTACCACAGTTGATAACCCTGCTCGCACCACAGGGGAAGTAGCAACCACCATCACCCGAATCATGTCGCCTCCACAGCAGTTTTCTCAGACTGTAAGGCAACATAAATCACGAATTGCTGTCTACCGCGTAGGAGTTGTAGCGGCACAGATTTTTTACAGTCATGGAGATATTTGGTTAAGTCATTCATGCTAGTGAATAATCGCCCCGAAACTCCAATTAAAACATCGCCGATTTGCACACCAGCAGTTTCCGCCGCACTGCCAGGTAAAATTGACAAGACTAATAAACCCAAGCTACGCCTACCTAAAAGCACAGGTTGCAGTGTAACTCCCAGTTGCGGACGACTATTTCCCTGTAAAAAACGCTCAACGGTGTTGCTGGGAACTGCCACAGCCAAACCATTAGCAATCATCGTGTTAATTCCCACGACAAAGCCTTGACAGTCGGCAAGTGGCCCCCCAGAATTACCAGGATACAGCCGCAAATCGGCCATAACTGCTCGTGGATTATTTGCATAGATAATTCCAGTTGTCACAGCGCCACTGTCAGCAAAGGGATTACCCACCGCCAAGACTAATTCACCCACTCGTAGCGCTTCAGAATTGCCGATGGTTGCAGCAGTTAAATCAGTGGCGACAATTTTCAGAGCTGCTAAATCCTGCTGTGGATCGAATTGGGTACGCACCGCATCAAATACTCTTCCGTCTGCCAATTCCACAGTTGCGCGGTTGCTGGTTGCCACATGGGCATTAGTAATAATTAGTCCGTCAGGTTGCCAAATGACACCAGAACCGACTCCTAGAGAGCCGCTTTTCACTTTCACAGTGCGTAGGCGTAGTCTAGCAGCTACCTCTGTCAATTCAGCAGCGACGTTAGTTAATGTTGTGTTTGCCATGTTATACAATTTTTGAGCATGTCAGCCCCTTCGGGGAAGTCAAAAGTCAAAAGTCAAAAGTCAAAGTAGAATCAGTAAAACGTTCGAGCAAAAAGGTTGAAGTTTCGAGTTCAAAGCTTGAACGTTCGAGCAAAAAGGTCGAAGTTTCAAGTTCAAAGCTTGAACGTTTGAGCAAAAAGGTCAAAGTTCCATGTTCAAAGCTTGAACATTCGAGCAAAAAGGTCAAACTTCCGAGTTCAAAGTTTGAACATTCGAGCAAAAAGGTCAAAGTTCCGTGTTCAGAGGTCAAAGTTTCGAGTTCAGAAGCTCAAATGAATAGAAAATTTAGATAAATCTTGACAGAGCTAGTTAAACCCATCCCAAATTGGCATTATTCCTCCTTAGTAGGTCGTTCGCCAACTGCGATCGCTAACTCAATTAACACTCCACCCCGGACAACTTGCACGTTGACAGTTTTACCAATGCGATCGCTACTATTGAGCAGCGCCAACACATCACCTGTATCGCCTACAGTTACGCCATCGAACGTTACCAAAACATCGCCAAGCAGCACACCTGCATTGTCAGCAGGCCCCGAAGCCTCAACATTGACAACAATTACCCCAGTTGCCGAACTTAAATTGAGAGCAGTTTTCAGGTTTTTTGGTAAACGTACAGGTTGCATTCCCACACCCAAGTAGCCCTTAGAAATGCGTCCTTTTGCTACTAATTGGTCAACCACGCGATCGACTGTAGCAGTGGGAATAGTCAGAGCAGTACCACGCCGCCCCGATGTATTCATGCCTACCACAAAACCAGCAGCATCTACGAGCGGTCCGCCTGCAAAGCCAGAGTAAAGGGTGATATCTGGGCGGATGAATTGGTCAATATTGCCGCCACTCATACTCCGCCAAGCACCGCTAACCACACTCACTGCACCCATTGCCGCCCTTAAGTCACCTTCGCTACCTCTTGCCAGTCCTAATACCAAATGACCGACTTTAAGCGTTTTGGCATCGCCAACTTTTGCCACAGGTATTTCTACATTTTCTAGTTTAAAAACGGCTATATCGGTACTAGAGTCATGACCGACGAGTGTTACTGGTGCAGTGCTACCATTTGATAAGGTAATGGTGATATCATCATAGCGCTGGAGGCACTCATCAGAGGTAACAATAATGCCATTACGCCAATGAATGCCGCTTGGGGAAACACGTGTACCCCCATTCACCGCAACCACAGCACTCCCAGCTTGTTCTACGGTATCAGCTAAACTGTTGGACAAAGCCAGTAATGAAGACATAAGATTTTTCCGCAAACGTTTTTAGATATTCAGATCGTGCCGTTTTCTCAACACAGACGACATCGGAAAGATGGGGAGAATTCACCCTAGAAAAATGGCTAGGATTTACATCAACTTTTTGGCATTGCTGAATAGACATAGGAGTGAAATTAAATATGCGTTATCCAGAACCCTTGTAGAGACGTAGTACTGCTACGTCTCTAGATTCTTTTTCAGATTTGAAGCGATGTACATGGTCGGTGAAAGGGAAAATTTCAAGCGTATTGCGTTCTAAGGTGGAATAGTAATGAAATGGGAGATGAACCAATGTACACCAAGTCAAAAAAAATCAACCTGCTCACTCCATCTAGAAACTTACCTCTCTATGGCAAGAGAATTTTAGTAACAGCACCGAGAAATTATGCTTATAGGTTATCCGAACAAATCATCAAAAAAGGTGGTTTACCTGTTTTCATGCCTACTATAGAAACCTGCTATTTATCAAACTACACTCAGTTAGATACTGCTCTAGACCACATAGACGAATTTGATTGGATTGTCTTCACAAGTAGAAACGGAATCACTGCATTTTTTCACCGCATGAATGATTTAGATATTCCCATTTCTGTGGTAGAAAAATGTCACTTATGTGCTTTAGGAAAAGATGCAGAAAGCTTATTATCTTTTTGTGGCAAGGTAGATTTAATTCCAACAGAACCTAGCCCAGCCGGAATTGTGGCTGAATTAGCGAAACTTCCGCAAATTCACCAGAAAAAAGTGCTGATCCCGGCTCCAGAAGTTGTTGGTTTACCTGAGCCTGATGTTGTACCCAATTTAATTACTAATTTGCAGCAATTGGGCATAGAAGTAACTTGCGTACCCACGTATATTACACAGGGTTTAAACACAAGTATCTACAGTATTGAATTAAATCTGATGCGTCAAGGAATGATTGATGTAATTGCCTTTAGTAGCACGGCGGAAGTAGAAAGCTTTTTGACAATGGTCAACTCACAAAGCGATTATGAACATTGTGTTATTGGATGTTTCGGCCCTTATACAACTGCTAATGCCCAAAAGTTGGGTATGAATGTCTCTATCGTAGCTAGAGATTATAGTTCATTTGAGGGATTTGCTGAAGCGATCGCAGCATTTTTTACTCTTACTTCCGATTAAAACTAAGCGTCTCAAGATGTAAAATAATCAACCAGATTTCACTCTAGACTAGCTGCACATAAACCCGTAGTATCGAAAATGGAGTTTATATTGAGTAAGGAATTTTTACATGGCAACTTACAAAGTTACATTGCGTACTCCAGAGGGTGAACAAGTAATTGACGTTCCTGATGATGAGTACATCCTAGAGATCGCTAATGAAGAATATAATCTAGACTTGCCCTATTCCTGTAACGCTGGTTCTTGCTCTACCTGCACCGGCAAGCTGATTTCAGGTACAGTTGACCAATCGGATCAGAACTTCTTAGACAACGATCAAATGGACGCGGGATGGGTTCTTACCTGCGTTGCCTATGCCACTTCTGATTGCGTAATCCAAACCCATCAAGAAGAAGCGCTTAACGGTTAAGAGCGGGTAAGGGTTGAGGGCATTGGTGTCCTACTTAAGCCCAAACCCTTTTCAAATCTTGTTTCTCCGGCTGAAAATGCTGCTGATTGGGCTGCTGCCTCCGTTGCTGGCGGTAGTAGCCGTCCATTGTATACGTTACTTTAAAAAAGGTGTGGAAATTGAGCTGCGATCGCAAGTGGTTATAAATGTGCAGCAAGCTTTCTTGTGGCTCAAGCTGCTACCAAAAGGTTTTTGCAACTTGGTGGCGGTGCTATATTTTTTACTGGAGCTTCAGCCAGTGTTAAGGGTTATCATCTGTCTGCTCCCTTTGCAATGGGTAAATTTGCACTACGCGGTTTGGCTCAGAGTATTGCTAGAGAATTAGCACCAAAGAATATCCATGTGGCGCATTTTGTGATTGATGGGGCAATCAGATCCGCAGACCGCCAACATCCAGTAGATAATCCTGATAGTACTCTTGACCCGGATGCGTAGGCGTAGCCCGTCGTAGACATCGCTCAAACTTATCTCAGCATTCTCCGCCAACCCCGCAGTGCTTGGACTTATGAAGTACAACTACGTCCTTGGGTAGAGAACTTCTAGCTTGGACAATTGTTACAAAAGTAGTTTTGAAGGTATGAAAATTGATTTTGGTGCAACTGCTACTGATTATGCAAAACACCGCGCTGGGTTTCCTAGTTCATTATTTAACAAACTCTCTGAATATGGTATAGGTTTACCAGGGCAGAATATTGTTGACCTCGGTACAGGAACAGGAACACTAGCGCGGGGCTTTGCTGATAGAGGTGCTGATGTCATTGGCATAGACCCATCAGCCTCACTTTTAGAACAAGCCAGACTGTTAAGCGAAGCTGTGCAACTGAAAGTAGATTATCGAGTCGCAACTGCCGAGAATACCGAGTTACCAGATGCCAGCGCAGATGTGGTGACAGCTGGACAGTGTTGGCATTGGTTTGACCGTCCGCGTGCTGTCCAAGAAATTACTCGGATATTGAGAAGAAATGGCTTGATCGCGATCGCACATTTTGATTGGATACCCTTAAAAGGTAATGTAGTTGAAGCAACAGAACAACTGATCAAAGCTCATAATCTGGCGTGGAATCTGGACGGCGGTAATGGATTGCATCCCTTGTGGTTACAAGACATTGGCGAAGGAGGTTTTCGAGAAATCCGCACATTTTCTTACGATGTATTTGTCTGTTATACACACGAAGACTGGCGGGGACGAATTCGGGCGAGTGCTGGTGTGGGAGCCAGCTTGACACCAGAAAAAGTAGAAGTATTTGACCAGGAATTGGCAACATTGCTCAAAACAAAATATCCTACACCAATTCTTCAGGTTCACCATAGAGTTTGGGCTGCGATCGCAAAATCACCACAATCTAATTCGTAATTCGTAATGACGCTCGTGACGCTCGATAACTCGCTAACGCTGCGCTATCGCCCTTGGCGTCTCCCCTTGGGAGAAGACTCGCTAACGCTACGCTAACGTAATTCGTAATTAAGAGGTGTCAGATGTCTGGACTATTTGATGGTCACTTATATGAATACCAAAGGTGTCTGTAACGCACTATTAACCTAGAAAAAATAGCACAATTTCAGGAAAAATAATCATGATTGAACTTTACTATTGGGCAACTCCAAACGGTCATAAAATCACAATTTTCTTGGAAGAAGTCGGCTTACCATACACGATAATTCCTGTAAATATTGGGGCTGGGGATCAATTTAAGCCGGAATTTCTGAAGATTTCTCCTAACAATCGTATGCCTGCGATCATTGACCATGTGCCAGCAGATGGAGGGGCGCCAATTTCGGTATTTGAGTCTGGTGCAATCTTGCTATATTTGGCAGAAAAAACCAGGAAATTAATCCCCCAAGATTTACGTAATCGCGCTCAAGTTTTAGAATGGTTGTTCTGGCAAATGGCAGGACTGGGGCCAATGGCAGGACAAAATCATCACTTTAGCGTCTATGCTCCCGAAAAAATTGAATATGCTATTAACCGCTACGTAAATGAGACGGGACGCTTATATGCAGTACTAAATAAGCAATTAGCAGATAAAGAATTTGTAGCTGGCGATTATTCCATCGCTGATATTGCTGCTTATCCCTGGATTGTGCCCCATGAACTCCAAAGTCAAAACCTAGAGAATTTTCCTCACCTCAAGCGCTGGTTTGAGACAATTAAAGCGCGTCCGGCAACAATTCGCGCCTACGAAAAAGCAGAAGCATTCAAAACTGAAACGCTCGATCCAGATAAGTTACGAGATTTGTTATTTAACCAGTCGGCGAAGACTATTCAGCCTTGAGCCTTTTGAATTGTCTTGTCACTGTGGCGAGCAACTATGAACAAAGATTTCTCACCATCTTCCTTTCCTCAATTAGAAACAGCAAGGCTTCTTCTTCGTGAGACAACGTTGCAGGATGCTGAAGCTATCTTTGCTGTCCTCTCTGATCCAGGTGTGACTCAGTTTCACGATCTTGATACTTTCACTTCTATTAAAGAAGCGAGCGCTGTCATTGAACGTAGAGCCAAACGGTTTGAGCAAGGAGATGGGATTCGCTGGGGAATTACCCGTAAGCAAGACAACATTTTGATTGGTTCTTGTGGGTTTACGTGGAACCCGCAAGAACACTCAGCTGAAGTTGGTTATGAGCTTGCTAGTGCTTTTTGGAGACAAGGCATCATGACTGAGGCGATGGGTACTATCTTGCAATTTGGGTTTCAGAAAATGGGTTTGCGTTTCGTTGTTGCCCAAGTCATGCTAGAAAATATCGCTTCTAAAAAGTTGCTAGAAAAGTTAGGGTTTCACAGTCAGGGTGTACTAAAACAGTATGCTTTCTTCAAAGGGCAATATCACGATCTGGAGCAATTTATGCTTAAAAATAAAGGTTCTTCAGTACCTGTTATGCTAAACAATTAAATTTCAAGATGAAAAAATGTAA
>NZ_JABXKL010000094.1 GCF_017114995.1 Nostoc sp. NMS9
GATATCACGATTACTCCAGTTTGATTGGGATCTTATTTTCTTGCAAGTCCCTAATTTCTTATGGACAATCAGAAATTAATTGGCAAATACCAAATATTTAAAAATAAAATACTTTATTAAAGATAAAGAAAACTATGAGCGAGTACCAGTATTACGAATTCCAGGCATTAGACCGACCATTAACTGCATCAGAACAAGCATATATAAGTAGTTTATCTAGTCGGGTACAACTGAGTGCAACAAACGCAATTTTTACCTACAGCTATGGAGACTTTCGAGGTGAACCCAAGGAAGTTCTAGAAAAGTGTTTCGACATCATGTTATACATGGCGAATTGGGGAACGCGACAATTAATGTTTCGTTTCCCTAAAACAGTGGTTGCTCCATCAGTTTTTGAACCTTATTGTTTACCTGATAAAATTACTGTATCAAGTAGCAAAAATTATGTAATTGTAGATATCAGTATCCAGGATGAAGAATATGGAGATTGGATAGAAGGAGAAGGATGGCTAGCAAAATTAGTGCAATTGCGTGATGATATTTTGCAAGGAGATTACCGAGTTTTCTATCTGGCTTGGTTAAAAGCAGCTTCAATAGCAATTGAAGAAGGGGAAGATGAAGAAGATTTAGTTGAACCAACTGTCCCAGCCAACTTGAAAAAGCTACCTGATGCGATTGGGACTTTTATAGAGTTATTTGATATTGACCAGGATTTAATTGCATCGGCATCTCAAGTGAGTATTGATAAAAAAGAAAATACTGAACCCATAAAAGAGTGGATTACAGCTTTGTCATCAGAGGAAAAAGACTATTTTCTTTTGAAATTGGCAACAGGTGAAATTAATGTTGGAATACAACTTGTAAACCGACTGCGAGAACTATTTAAAATTCCCAAAAGTGATAGCAATTATGATACTCACAGACGCTCATTCTCCCAGCTACTAGAAAATGCTAATGAGCAAATGCAACAACGTCAGCAACGAGAAAAATTAGCAGCACAACAGGAAAAAATCTGCAAGTTAGAAGTTCTAGCTAAAAATCAAGATAAAGTATGGTCAAATATATATAAGTTACTTGAATTCAAGCAATCCAAAACTTATGACCAAGCAGTTGCACATTTAGTTGACTTGCGAGAATTGGCTGAATATCAAGGAAAGCTAGAGGAGTTCAAAGTTTCTATTAAGCAGATGCAAAAAAATTATAGCACCCGGACTGGATTGCTATCGCGCCTGAAAAAAGTTGGATTATTGTAAATTCTCTAAGTGTACAATTTTTCTTTTCTGACATGGTGATGCTGATTACCATTTTACATTCATGGTATGAAGCCCCTATTTTTAAATAGGTCGAATAAAAAAAGAAGATTTTTAAGGCACGTAGTGCGATAACTTAGCAGTGCGGAGCCGGAGCCGCTCCGCCTCCGGTCCATATTTGAAACAAGAGCTTTTAAGTTACTTATTCCCTTTCCCATTTCCCTTTCTTCACACTCTTGTTTGAGCGAAAAATAAGCTGATGTATCTAATAAATACATCAGCTTTTGACTTATCCCAAGATTTCAATCACAGCCGCGAGAATAGCTGGCGCTTTGTCTGAAACCGGAATGAACACCCGCTTTTTCCAGTTGATGATCTCAGTGAAACAGCCAACAGCTAAGAGTCGCTCTGCCAGTGAGATAGCATTAACCAGTTCTATGCGAGGTTCTGTGGCAATATAAGAACGCCGTAAAGTAACGCCACCCGGTAACTGCTGGGAATAGCCTTCGTTTAGCACTAAAGAGACTAACTCCTGTGGGCTTAACAGCTTGCTCTTAAGTCCGAGTTGTTCAGCCACAGATTGAATATCTACTGCACTGACCACCCGACCCAGAATTTTCTCGCCATCGCTGGTCTGCAACCGATATACTCGATTGTTCTTCTGGGGTAGCATTTTCCAGATTGGCAGCAATATCCCAGTCACAAGGTGAATATAATCAGTAGTGAATCTGGGCAATTGGTCAACTTCCTTCGACCAAGCTGCAACAAAGGCATCAGCCGAAACCTGCTTCCAAGTGGACGCTTCCAACTTATCGACAGGGACACGCGTTTCTTTCTGTGGACGAACGAGTAGAACTCTTGGAATCACCCCGCCTTGGTCATCAAAGAAGCTGTGCGTAGGAATGCTCACAGCCGCATTACCGGATTTCTCATTGATCATGAGTTGCCCTTGATACTTAACAACAAACTCAAGCATTTCATCAGCCGTTTTGATGTTGTTCTTTTGGACACGCTCAATCTTTAAGTAATTGGTCACGCTACCAGTTTGAGGATGAGTATAAACTGATTCACAGCTTTCGATACTAAATCTATCAGCCCGAAGTGTTTCTACTCCAACTTCAAACACACCATTTGCGATCGCAGTCTCGATTTGTTGACTTAATAGCAACTCGAAACGCTCGAAAATCGTATTTTGCATCCCGATTGTCAAAGCCAGCAGGCGATTGAGGAACTGTCGCAAGGGTGGAAGGTCTATCTTCATTCCACCTTCAGTGGAAGTGAGGCTAAGTCCGGTCATCTGTTCAAACTTCCCTAGAGGAACTTCATAAAATCGACCTTGAAAAATCTGCTTAAACAACTCGTATAAAGCATATTCAGCATAGTTCGATTCTAGATTGTCTTTGGCATCAAACATACCGTTACCGCCAGTTTGCCTCTGACCACGGGTGAGTGCGCCCAAGCTGTCCAGCCGTCTAGCAATCGTGCTGATGAATCGGCGTTCACCGCGCACGTTAGTAGTCACAGGACGGAAGACTGGTGCAGAAGCTTGGTTGGTACGGTGAGTGCGCCCAACGCCTTGAATTGCGTTGTCAGCACGCCAACCAGCTTCGAGTAAATAGTGCGATCGCCTTCTACGATTTACAGCATTTAGCCCTCTTCTGTCACTTTCCGGAATAAGAAAGTAATAACTAAGTGAAATTATCCAG
>NZ_JABXKL010000102.1 GCF_017114995.1 Nostoc sp. NMS9
GTACTATTTAATCGGTTTTTTGTTGATGTGTGACAGTTAGGGTGCGGAAGGTAGGATATATCTTCTTGAAAAACTCCAGTTCTCAAGATGGATGAGGTTTATACCCTGAGCATCAGTAAAAATATCCTGGTTCTCATTAGTAATATTTGTGGTGAAAACCAGTTCATCTTTTTCCCGCAACACATCAGCTTCTGCTTGCGGAAAAAAATCATAGTCTGACTTACCAATTAATTCTTCTCGGCTATGACCGACGAAATCGCAGTAGGTATCGTTAAGTAATACCCAGCGATGTTGACGGTCTTTGACAAAAATTGGGTCAGATATGCCGTTGATTGTCTGATGCAGAAATGCCAAAGAAAAGTTTTGCTGCTGCGTGTTTTGTTTTGGCGCGGGGTTATCTAAGAAACTAGGATGGTTCATACCCGAATTTATCTCTAAAATTTAGCTAAACAGCTTTTGTTTAGCTCCCTATATGCCAGTATGACTAGTATTTATTATTCCCAAAGTCACTACGGGTGCAACAGGGAATTGGGGACACTTCGACATGGTTCGACTCCGCTCACCAGCCGCTCTGTGCATCACTGGAGATTGGTAAGATTTTGTTCTCTAGGGGAACAAAGAGATTAGGTTAGGTTCGGCGATGCCTGCGGCGGCTACGCCAACGCATTCATCAACTGTGACGCGGCTTTTTTGAATAGCATAATTGATACAAAACCTTAAAATGCTTGCGGTATCGTCAAATTCGTAGATTAGACTAGAACCACAGGGTAACAATCAAAGGAAGATTATGATGAGCGATCGCGACTATACATTAATCATTGACAAAAGCGGTAGTATGTCTACACCCGACCAACTGGGTGGTAGAAGTAGATGGGAAATCGCTCAAGAGTCTACTCTCGCTTTGGCCAGAAAGGCCGAACAGTTTGACCCCGATGGCATCACCGTTTACGTGTTTTCTGGGAGATTTAAACGCTACGATGATGTCACCTCAGCCAAAGTCGCCCAAATATTTCTCGAAAATGACCCTTCTGGCACAACAAACTTAGCAGGTGTACTTCAAGATGCGCTCAATAACTACTTTCAACGCAAAGCCGCCGGTAAAACCAAGCCAAACGGAGAGACAATTTTAGTTATCACTGATGGTGAACCAGACGATCGCAAAGCTGTGTTTGAAGTCATCATTCATGCTACTCGCCAAATGGAACGTGATGAAGAATTAGCAATTTCGATTATTCAAGTAGGTTCAGATGCCCAAGCAACTAAGTTTCTCAAAGCTTTGGATGACCAGTTACAAAGTGTTGGCGCTAAATTTGATATTTGCGATACCGTCACTTTAGACGATTTAGAAGAAATGAGTCTTGTAGATGTATTGACGAACGCAATAACTGACTAATACAGCAGAATTCAGGAGTAAAACACGCTTTATATTTAGGTAACAGACTTCGCTTGTGTACCTTACCAATTTAAACTCTGCTGTATGTTTGTCGATCGCCCATAGTTGAGTAACTGTTAATTCTTAATTGGAGAATTCAATAATGCTAGAAAATCGTGATTATACCTTGATTATTGACAAAAGCGGTAGTATGGCAACCCAAGATCAAAAGGGTGGTAGAACTAGATGGGTTGCAGCCCAAGAATCAACTTTAGCTTTAGCTAGTAAGTGTGAGCAATTTGACCCGGATGGCATCACTATCTATGTATTTTCTGGCAAATTCAAGCGATACGAAAACGTCACATCCAGCAAGGTATCACAAATTTTTCGAGAGAACGATCCCTCTGGTACAACTGACTTGGCAAGTGTGTTAAAACATGCAACTGATGATTATCTTCAACGCAAAACAGCCGGTCAAACCAAGCCAAATGGTGAAACAATTTTAGTAGTTACTGATGGTGAGCCGGACGATCGCAAAGCAGTCATGAGGGTGATTATTGAAGCTTCTCGTCGCATCGATCGAGATGAAGAATTAGCTATTTCTTTTATTCAAGTTGGCACAGATCAACAAGCTACCCGCTTTCTCAAAGTCTTAGATGATGAACTCCAAAGTGCTGGTGCTAAGTTTGATATATGTGACACCATTACTATGGAAGATATGGAAGATTTGAGTCTATCGGAAGTGCTACTCAATGCCATTAATGACTAGCTATACTATTTATGAGGAATTGCAAAAATGGATTCCATTGATAAGCTATTAGCTGAACTCCAAACTGAATGTCAAGAAGTACAACCACAACAGCAGCAGTCAAAATCAGTTGTAGCCAAATCGTTTATTCCATCATCGCCAAAGTCGGCATCTTTGATGGATAACCTTTTGGCAGAAGTTAAGGCTGATTTTGCCGAAGAGGATGCTGCTATTGAATTAAAAAGACAGCAAGAACTAGAACAGGAACGAATTCGACAAGAACAACTCAAAGCCAAACAACTAGAGGCTTTGCAAGTACAGGCGAAAGAATGGTTATCTAAAGTAGATCCACTTTCGTCTGAAGGACTTTGGTTTGAAAGGTTTGCTGAAAGTTACCCCTCAAAATTAGAGGCAGCGATTGAATATTTAAGAAGCAATGAATAAAGTAATTAGTAATTCCTAATTCGGAGAAATCTGCTAACTAAAATTATAAGGTAGCTAATTATTATTTATTATCTATGCTCAATATTAATGGTGATTTGTTCGAGCTAAATGTTGAACAGCCCATTCGTGCATAGCATAAAGAATTGGTTGCAAAGTTTCTCCTAAAGGTGTTAGAGAATATTCTACTTTAGGCGGAATTTGGGGATAAACTTCTCGATGGATAATGCCGTCTTCTTCCATTTCTCTGAGTTGCTGGGTTAGCATCTTTTGCGTAACTCCAGGTAAAGCGCGTTGCAACTCACCAAAGCGTTTGACACCTACCATTAATTCTCTAATAATCAAAACTTTCCAGCGTCCGCCAATCACTTTTAGGGTAGTTTCTACTTCACAAGTCAGCCTGAAATGGTTTTCTGCTTCAGCTTTCATAGTTTTTTTTCTAGGAATAACCCAACTCAGGTTTGCTGGATAGCTGGATATACCGCTAGTTATCTGTTACTTGTTTTAGGTCTTCCATGACTAGTGTAGCAGCTGCGGGAATATGAAAATACAGTAGATACTTGCTGTCTTCCGCAGTCAACGGGAGGCGGATGTTTGATTGTTACTGTTACAGTAATCTGCAAAGTGCGTAGTTTACCGCCGTAGGCATCGCTTGTTTTATTATAATTGGATAACTAGCTATCCAATCAAGTAGAGCCTTCCAACAAGGCGATCGCTCCAAACTTCATACTCACACAGGAAACAATCTCAACATTTCAAGCACAAGTAGAGCGGTTTCAGCAATACCTGGATTTTCCTAATGCACAACATGAAGCGAGCGCCAAACTCGCTGAAATAGTCAACACTAGAGGGATCTCGCAAGATGAGCTTACACAAGAGATAGCTCAACTTCAACAAAAACTTCATAGACTTGTCAAACTGTTGAAAAAATTCGTGACAGAGCTAGCGTTGGGGAGCTAACAGTACTATACTTTGTCAAATCCAATTTCCTTTTAAAGGAAATTTTAGACGACGGATATTGGGTTTTCTACTGAGGAGAAGACGCGAAAAAAGCAATTGAATTGGTAACATCAGCTTATGTTGCTCTTGCAGTAAAAAGTTGGTTGCGTGCAGTAATATTGCTTTCATTGTGGGCGACATAATCTAAACCAAGTTTCCATTAATTCCACTTCTCCGAAGAGAAGCGACCTGCACAATTAATAGAACTGAACGGCATATAGGTTGTTTCCATTAATTCCACTTCTCCGAAGAGAAGCGACCCTGGCGCGCGGCGCAGGATCTGCCGGAAGGCGCGTTCGTCAAGTTTCCATTAATTCCACTTCTCCGAAGAGAAGCGACCTCGTAAAATTGACTCTTTCTTGGCTGAATTGACACAAGAAGTTTCCATTAATTCCACTTCTCCGAAGAGAAGCGACCGTATCTATCTGCTGTGTAAACTTTCCCTTTAGAAAGTTTCCATTAATTCCACTTCTCCGAAGAGAAGCGACACGTTAGCTAATTGTTTCTCTGTTGAATTAGCTCCACGTTTCCATTAATTCCACTTCTCCGAAGAGAAGCGACTTCTTAAAAAATCAACCGCCTCAGACACTAAAAGTTTCCATTAATTCCACTTCTCCGAAGAGAAGCGACAGGCGTCCGAACGCGAAGTCCGCCACCACTTTCAGGTTTCCATTAATTCCACTTCTCCGAAGAGAAGCGACTCCGGATCCATCAGCAGGTTCAGCGCGAAGTTCTGTTCGCGGTTGCGCGGTTTCCATTAATTCCACTTCTCCGAAGAGAAGCGACTTGACCTTCATCGCGCCGCTGCTGTCGCTGTTCCGTTTCCATTAATTCCACTTCTCCGAAGAGAAGCGACCCCTCTTATTTAACCCCTTACGCAGTCTGATGTCCAGATGCCATTTGCGACGGGGTATAAACTTACAGCCAAATTCAAGCATATTACATACAGATAAAACTCCTAAAACCCTTAGACAGCAAGGCATCGGCGGGGTAAACGAGACAATAGGCATTTCCAGCTTTTGCCGACCCCGCCACAGAAAAATTAGGCGAAGATCAAAAATTCGTCATTCGCATGAAAACTTTAGTATAATCCCAGACACATACTACCTTAAGACATAGAGCCAATTTAGTAAAATACATACCTAAAATCCTCCCCCAGTAAGCAATCGACACTACTCAACGAAAAATGTAGGGGAAGGGTTCGGGGATTCTATAAATAGTGTCGATGAACATATAAAAATCCCCTAAAAGCTAGATAACTGCACAATTAATTAATATGATCAGCTATTTGTCGTAATTTAATCTGCAATTTATTTTCAATCGTGGTTTCTTGTGAAAGACCAAAGAGTTTTAAAGATTTCAAAAATTTGCTTTTTACATTTTGTTGATAAGCTACTTCAACTTCATTAATCTTTTTAGAAGATTCATCAGTTTTTTGTTGAATATCTCCTAAAAAAACCTTAATTGAGCCTTTATTATATCCCAAAATATAATCAAGCAGTTCTGTTTTATCTACACCAAGTAAATTGTGTAATAATTGGTTACGAAGGTCATCTTCTCTTTCTCTCTGATATTGGCATGACCATGACAAAACTTCCCAAGGCTTAAAATCCTGTTTAAGTTCACATAGCCATTTAAACTGTCTGGTATTATTCAGCTTAAACCTTCTATGACTTTCTTTTTGATATTTTTCCCAAAATGGAAAATCATATTCATTATATACAGGAATAGGAAAATTTAAACTCTTTAAAAATAATGTGATATTTTGGGGAATATTCAATTGACTAAGATTATTTTGAGATTTAATAAATAATCCATCTCTATCCCAATCTACTATACTTGATAGGTTGAGAAGAGAATCATTATTTTTTCTTTTTTGCGAAATAATAGCAGGTTTTAAAAATGTCTCTTGAGTGGCGTTTAAAAGTGCTATTCCCTGGATATAGTTTTCTTGATTAAAGAATATCTCAATTAAATCAAGAGAAATAACTATTCTACTAACTGCTGATTTAGCTTCAAACTCTTGACCTTTGGGAAAGGAACTCTTGATATTAAATAAATCAACAACTTTATTTATTTCATCCATTACCTCATCATCAACTATATCGGTCAAAATTTCTTTTGCAGCAGCAGGTAATCCTTTGATAATTAATTGCTTTGCTTTTTGAATCTGCATTCCTCGCCAATAATTAGAGCTTTCAATAGCTTCTGATTTAGATTGATGCTCATAATTTTCATCAAAATATTCATTACTAACTAAAAACTTAACTTTCTGAAATCTGCCTAAGCTAACAAATTGTATAGCAGAAGATATAGCTGGTGTTCCAGCTTGATGACTAACATAAACAGGTTTTAGTGGATTAAAGTCTAACTTGCAGAATGCTTCTTCTACCAAAGAAAGGGTTTCATTCCAATTATCTATACCGTTATTATCATTTTTTGGTGCAAGATATAAAAATTCTAATTGACAGTCAAATTTTCTTTGTAAGTACCACTCTAATAGAGGCTTAAGTGTACAAGTGTCTTGCCAGTAGGGACATTTTTCATAAATTAATTTGTCTTGATTGAATATTTGAGATTGGTCTGTGAGCAGAATTATAATTCTTTCCGGCTTGATACTTTGTTCTACAAAATATTGATAATAAGTATCAAGCAGTGGAAACTCTAAATCTGACTCGTAATAATCAGGCTTATTTTCATATACTAGACCTAAAACTCTAGCAGGTACTGTATATCCAGCCTCTTTATTATAGGTATCTTTCTGAGTAGGTGAAGCAAACTCTGTACACTCCAAATTATATCTAACTTCACTATATAAACTTCCCCAATTTTTATCCTTTTTGAGGAGAACATCGCTATTACCTGTTGTGACAATCCAAATACTCATATTTACTCTCCCCAAAGTTTGGTAAACTCGCTGGTTGCTAAGAAAGTTAAAAATTCTTGTGTTTTCTCATCTTTTTTATCAGGAAAAATGGTGAGTAACTCTACAAATTCTTTTCCCCTCCGCTTCATTTCTCCTTCCCTATTTATCATGTACCGAGGGTACATTCGATGCCAAATTCTACCAATCTGACTCATTCTACCTGTAAGACTTGAGCCTTTAATTGATTTACTTCCTTGGTAATTACCGTGAAACCATCTCACAGCTAAACTATCATCTTCATCTTGTGCAAGGCGTCCCCAGACTTGAACTTTTTGCGGATGAAATGATTCACGCCAAGAAGTTAATTTATTACTTGGGGTTTTATTTTTTAATTTTAGCCAGTTATTTACAGTCTTATGAATATCATTTAGGATATTAGTGATATGGTTGATGTTATTTACTGGGAAATAGTATTGATTTGATTGATGTGTAAATTGCCAATGACAACCTATCATGGGTTTACCATTTAAATATTCTGGAAAGAATAGACGATGGTCAATGCGTCGCCACGATTTACCAAAGCCACCAAGCAGCATAGCAAATCTTAAAATTTGTGTTGCTAATGTTTTTAACTCTTTTTTGTATTCTTGTGAGGTATCACCCATGCTAAGAATATTTAAAGTTCCTGCATTTAATTCATAAATAGGCATGGTTACATTACCATACCGATATACATCCATTTCTAAATCAACAGCATTAAAAGCAATTCCTAGCTGTCCGACAATAGCACCATTTCTCCCTGCAAATCCTCCCCAAAGCTCTCTAGTTAATTCTTCGGCTGTATTTTCATCAGTAATGCCGCTAAATAACCGCAGGGTGTGACCACGTAAAGCAGCTTTAAAAATATTGGGACGAAACTCGCCTGTTTTATCAATTAATTGTGAGGCTAATCCTTGTCCACGCAGATTAACAGTGAATAATTTGGTTTCTGGGTGATTTATCGGTTGACCATAACCAGCACTAACTCTAGAACCAATACCTCGTTCTATAGCTTTATCCCAAATACTCCAGATAGTCTCCCATTCACTGGCTTCTAGTGCTTCGGTGCTGGAAATGCCAAATACTAAGGTAGGTTGATAGAGGGATATCTGAATAAATGCCGAGTGGCTACCGTTATTTTTAATTTGCCAATCTTGTTGAGGGTGAACTACATCAATTAATGGTTGGTCAACCCAAGTTGCGTCTTTAGGATAACCGCCATGAAAGCGAAGAATTCCCGGTATGGCATCGTTGTCAGTCAGTTTACCACCGCAATATCTTGCACCCTGTTCTGAGGTACAAGCACGTAAAAAAGCGCCTTTCATGCTTGCGCCTGGGTAAAATGGAAATCCCTTAGCGGCGATGACTGGCCGAATTATATCTTCGTCTTGCCCACTATTAGAAACAAAGCGCCAAGTTATTTTATATTCTTTTGTTTTAACATTGGTGTTAAATGTGGGAGGGTCGATTGCAGAACCTTCTACCCATTCATCAACCCATCTCTCAGACTGTTCGGGATTTCTGATATATTGAATCTGCCCGCGCCCTGAGATTTGCGCTTGAAACATTAAGGGAACTTCATTACTATTATTCATCTGCAAATCCTGATTTCTTGTAGCGCTGAGTCCACCAAACCAAACTGTCACAGAATTGAGTAAGCACAGCTAAACAAATTCTTTGGTCTTCAATGGGAAGTTCCCATAATTTGGCGGCGAACTGCTGAATTTTTAAGGTTTCATTATTGCTGACATCTTCTTGAGGAAGCTTAATTCCAGCCAGTTGCATGATTTTGACAAAGCTTTTCCATGTATCGCGCCAATATTCGCCTTTGGCTTTTTCTTTGTCTAAAAGTCGCAATTGTTCTCCCCAAAACCTCTCTAAGCCGTAAGCTACAGTTATTCGCATTTTGTGAGATTGACCAATAACACCTTTTTGGTCGCGGTGTTTGAGGACTAGGCGTTGTGCTTCTTGGTCTAAGTCGTAAGATTTCCAAGTCATATATTCACACCCCATTTAAAGTTAAACTACAGTGACCAAAACCAATGGATTCTAAACCACCAAGATAAATATCTGTGCTTTGAGTACCATTTAAGGGTTCCCATTGTTTACCTGATTTATCATCTTTGATGGCGATGGGAAAGACTAAAATAGTTCCTTCTGGTAAGGCTTCAGTGTTAAAGAAGCCACCACCATCAACAACCTTTTGGTCAGGTTTTAAGCGCACGCGACTTTGACGATATAAAGCCATATCATGAATCATAGAAATATCGCTATCGTTTACTATCACTGCTGGCTTTTCTTTTCCTGATGGAAACCAAAGGGATAAGTCTACGATTTTGTTGATAGTCAAAAATCCTAAATTGAAAAACAGGGTCTTTTTACCTTGAGATTCCCGCGCTTTTAAGTTCTTTGAGCCTGTATAGGGGTCTGGTATATCTATTTCTTTGAGAGATTTACCATTAAATTTGACAGTATCGCCAGCAATTCTTTGGTAGCGTTGGAGTAAACGTGGGCTAGTTACCCAGACAATTGGTTGACCGGGACAAAAGACCGGTAGCCAGAGAATAGAAGCGTATTCAAATTTGATAATAGACTCGTTATTAATTTCTGATTGTTCTGAACCTGCTTCATTGCCATACCAATATTTTGCTGCTTGTTCTCCATCTAGCAGGCGCATTTCTGAACGCAGGCGACCGCGAATCGAACTACCGGGAAGAATACCAGTTTGAGTAAATTGGTCACGGAAGATGAGGTTTAAATTACCGCTTTCTTCTCCAGCAGTTGCACCGACGTGCAAAGGTGCTAAGGTTTCAATAATTCCATAAGCTTTTTTGTACATTTTAGGCGACTCCTTTAATTTCTGTTGGTAAACATAAACCGCATCCTACACGTTTAAGGCTGTAACCTTCTTTGGGAAACCATGCTTCATCCCATGACCACCAAGGTTTATTTAACGGTTCTGCAAGCACATAAACACTACCAGCCGGAACTGCGTAACGTCCCCTTCCTAAATTCCCTTTGGTGCGGTAACGGTAGGGTACTGGTTTATCTGTTAGCATTTCTAGAGTTTCGGGAAAACTTTCATGTTGAGGATGGCGGTGAGAAAAACGGTTAGAACCCCATATAGCTGGTGTAATTAAGGCAAAGGTGCGTTCTATTGGCTGATTTAATAGATTTAAAAATTTCTTATTTGTAATGTCCTCACATTCTATTTCGACAACGTGATTTTCACCACCAAAACGATACCAGCCGTTTTCTATAGGATACGTTGATAGATAAACTAAACAGGTATCGTCTGCCATTTGGACAGAATTTTCTAGAAAAAGTCCGTCGGAGTTTTCTACAGACCGTTCAGTTACTTTAATTCTGGGATGCAAAAAAGAAACGTATTTCCAAGGATTATCAGCAACAGATTTATAATCATTAGTCCTGATTGCTTTAGCTGGAGTTCCCCAAGAATCGATTGTTTGCCAACGATAATCTGGTTCTAGTTTCTCGCTTTTATTTTCTAACTCCCATTTACCATCCTTTAATTGCCACTCATCAACGGCTTTTTTGGCAATTATTTTATGCCAAGGAATGGGAATATAAAAATTTTGTCTTTCCTTGTATTTTGCCCAAAATGGGCCTGCTACACATAGGTTATTACTCAACTCACTTTGAGTAACCTTTTCTTTGATCTTGTTAACACTAAACATCAAACCTGAGAGAGTCGCAGTTTCTGGTGGGAATTTAGCACCAGAACGACCCACTAGGTTTTCTGGTGAAAGAAATGCACCCGCACTTCCATACATTAATCCCAAGGGACGAATAGTAATTAGGTATTTGAACATAAATGCCAGCCTACTTTAATTAAATTGCTAATCCAATCAATTGTGGCTTTTGCTCTGTCATAAGGAACATCTTCATCATCAAAACCCACGAGACGTTTAGCATGTTCATAATTTAGTAATTTTTTGCCTTCGCCTGGAAAGTAAATATCAAAGAATTCAATAGCGAATTTTTCGACAAAGCTCTTTTTATCAAGATTAAAAGCACGTCGGGATTCTAATTGAGCTAAATCTTGATAAATATGACTCCAGTTGGCTTTTTTTTCTCTGTCTTGATACTTGGTCAAAATATTTAAATAATCCCAAGGACAAGTCCACTGCACATATTGACCACTGTTAAAGACAATTCGGATGGTGACTCGCCCACGCCCTGAAGATTTAGCTAGCTTTTCTGCCTCACGACAATGTTGTAAAATATCTCTTTGGGGGACGCTAGAACCTGCCCAAACAAATCCGACGCTTAAGCCTATCTTTTGGTCATGTCTTTCCCAAATTTTGGGTAATGTAATTAACCATGCAAAAGCTTGCTGGGCTGTAATCGGTTCTTGATCTTTGTCTCGATAAATTACGCCTAAAAAATCGTCTCCACCTGCATAAACTACCCGACCGATTTCTCTAGGAAATTTATCGCTAAAACTTTCCCCCCACTTACGCATGGCTTGACTAAACTTTTTCAGTTCATCATCTCCATTTTCTAAGTCTGCTAATTCCTTTAGGTGTTTCCCTACCTCATCGCCATCACCCATAAACCAACCTGTCCAGCGTCCTTTACCTTGCTCATTTTTGGCTTCGGGGCCTCGATAAATTTCGTTGAAGCTTTCTAGTTTAGACATCCCTAAATTGTTGGCGATTTCTGGTAAGGTGACTAAACGTTTCACTAATTCGGGAATACTTAATTTTTCATTGAGTGCAAAAAACTTACCCTCTGGTTCTGCATCTTGAGAACGATTTTCTAATACACAAGCAAGGCGTTTATAGAAGATTTTTATATCGTCTTTTTCTATAGTCCACTGGCGATTTTTAGGATTTCTCGCTTCTCCACCTAATCCCGGAAATGCAATTCCATCTGTACCTGTTAAACTAGAACTCTCCCCAATCCAGTTGACAGCAGTCCACCCACGGCAAAGTTTACGGGTTTCTAAATCATCCATCGCCGCTTTAATACTGTCGCCTTCTCCCCAAAAAATTTCCCAGGCGTGGTTTCCCCAGTTTGCCCACTCCCTCTCCCAGTAGTATGTATAGTCAGGTAATTTCGCTTCTATCCAGCACCGACATTCCTGCAACATTCCCTTCCACACGGACAATAAGGTTTTTTCTACCTCTGATTTTGAAAATTCTCCTTTAATAAGAATGCGATTTGGCATTCCTTTTTGGAGGTTAGGGATTGCTGGGGAAATGACTGTTGTAGTTTTTTCAGCTTCTTTTACTAGCTGCTGGCTGAGATAGGAGAGAATCAGAGATGCACCATATAAGTCTCGGAGTTTACGGGATTTCTCGATAAAACCTTGCACCGGAGCAAAGGTTATTGCTGTATATTTGGCCACGTTTACCATAGTTACTGGATGCGGTCTTGTCTAAATTACAGTAATAAATTGAACTTGTACTCAGTAGTTATACTTTGTAATAATTCTTGGTTTATCAATTAATAGCTTAGTTTTCAGAGGTAAGCTAGTAATAAAATAAGCCAATTAAGCACATATAGTACTTAAGCACTTTGTACAAGCTTGGAGTTATGTAGGACTGGGGGAATTATTGTGACATTTACATCTTCTCCGAAAAATCGAGAATGTAAATACCTTTTCATGCGAATGACGAAATATTTTTTGGATGTCTGAGCAAGATTAATTGTGTACTCTGTTAAGGCGTTGCATATTTGTGAGATGATTTACAGCAGATTGCAAATTAATGAAGTACAAAAATACCCCTCCCTAACCCTCCCCTTGGAAAGGGGAGGGAACTAGATTAGGAAATACATCGGGGGGATTAAGGGGGGTAAAGAATGTACTTCATTTAGATGCAAAATGCTGTATCTCACGCAGAGGTATAGAGGCGGAGAGAGTATGAGGAGTTTTAAATTTCAATACATTAATTTAATTGCTTGTTTGTGCAATTATTAACTGTTGACTGTCAACGGGAAATTTGAGACGTTCATCGACACCACTCACCAAATCGCCAAAACCCTATATTTTTCGTTGAGTGGTGTCGATTGCTTACTGGGTAAGGATTTGAGGTATGCGTGTTTTTAAATTTTACACAACATATATAATGTTTTTTAGAATGGTGTCGATTTTGTGGCTGAAAGCCTTACGGGGCAAAGCCTCCTAGACGAACTCCCTACCGATTGGGTTAAATCGGAATTAATGGAAACGGTAGAAAGGGCTGGATGGGTGTGGGCCTCTCTTAAGACCCTACCGATTGGGTTAAATCGGAATTAATGGAAACTGGTTATTAGATAATTTCAAAAAATCATCAAAACCCTACCGATTGGGTTAAATCGGAATTAATGGAAACCGCGCGTTCCGTAAACAGTTCCTACATGTGTTACTGTGCCCTACCGATTGGGTTAAATCGGAATTAATGGAAACGCAAGTAGCCATCAATCCTTCGCAATACATGTCGTTTAGGCCCTACCGATTGGGTTAAATCGGAATTAATGGAAACAACATTATTCCTGCCGCCATAAAGAGATTCAAGCACCCTACCGATTGGGTTAAATCGGAATTAATGGAAACCTCTTTAGCGGTGGAACCTTCAGAAGCATTTGGCCCTACCGATTGGGTTAAATCGGAATTAATGGAAACTTTTTAGCCAGATACTCCCGTGAAGCTTGCGCGGCTTGCCCCTACCGATTGGGTTAAATCGGAATTAATCGAAACCCCGTCACCCAAGTCATCATTCCAGCCGAAGCCATTCCCTATCGATTGGGTTAAATCGGTAGAAAATGGAAAAACAATCCGATTACTCGCTTCTCTGTTTGAGAAGCAAAATTAATTCAACCCTTCATTAATACCGTCGTCATTCGCTTGAAAAGCCTAGACAACAAACAAATAACAGTTAAAAGTTAAAGTAGAAAAACTGGCGTTGCATAATTGCGGGATGATTTTACTAGTTTTGTGGGATGGGCATCTTGCCATTAGTGTCAAGTTAAGATGAAATCACTGGGGTCAACTAGTATAGCTGGGGACTGGAGACTGGATGAAAAGTCTTTTTGTGTTTAGGTTTTATTCTCCTCAAATTAGGGACTTCCAACTAAAAAAACATCCCATCCCTTTGGCGAGCAGGGGGAGCAGGGGGAGCAGGGGGAGCAGGGGAGGAAGAATTTCACAATAGTCTTCGCTCTCACAATTGAATAATTTAATTTCTGGAAGTCCTTTAAAATTGAACAAAAATAATAAACGACACCCCGAATTCAATAAACGACACCCCGAATTCAATAAACGACACCCCGAATTCAATAAACGACTGCCCGAATTCAATAAACGACTGCCCGAATTCAATAAACGGCTACCCGAATTCAATAAACGACACCCCGAATTCGATGAACATACCTTTGACATTTGGGCTTCTGCCTTAACTTGACACCAATGGCAGGATGCCCACCCCACAAGAATCATCCCTTGATTCAGCAACGCCGAAAAACTTTTATCCTTGAACTCCTAATGATCTGTCACTTCGTCATCGGTATCCCCGGTAGTGGGAAAACCACTTTCGCGGTCGAGTTAGCAAAACTGGGGAATTATCGCATTGTCTCCACTGATGCAATTCGCCAACAACTCTATGGCGATGCAGGTATCCAGGGTGAATGGAGTCAGATAGAAGAAAAAGTAATTTCTGAGATTGCTGATGCAATTGCTCAAGGTGATTCTGTAATCTATGACGCTACCAATGCCAAGCGTGTATGGCGGATGGATTTGTTAAAAAAGCTAAATTCATCTGTTGCTTGCCTTGGACAGCATGGGGAAGAGGTTCTGTGGATGGGGTGGTATTTGCAAACTCCTTTGGCAACTTGTAAAGGATGGAATCAACAGCGCACCCGACAAGTTCCAGAGATCATAATTGAGAATATGCACAAATCTCTGCAAGAGTTTCCGCCAGTAGCAGCAGAGGGATTTGTATCTGTAAAAGAAATTGATGTCACCTCCCTCAAGTTTGATATTCAACAAATTCCAACCCAAATTCAACAGCTTAAGCGTACCCTTACCAACCGCGCTAATCGTAATCACCACACTACTTTACACGGTTACAGTAAGCTGCTGGACTTTGAGCGCTTAATGCATTTAATTTCCCTGATTATTCGCTATCCAGGAATTGGGAATCTGCAAACCACTCACCCCAGTTTACTAGAAAGCATTTTGGGTAATGCTCCTGCGTTTGCAAGTTCTTTAGAGGAAGTTACCGCTTTCATGGATAAATTATGCGGTACTATTTACGCTAATAAAAATGCGATCGCATCTGACTTACACTGGCTACAACAAAATTCCCTCATTGGAGTCAATAGTATTGCCCCTTCTTCTGGCATCACTGTACCACCCGATCGCTCCATTACACCATCGACTTTTGTAACTCATGCTTATTCTGACTGCGACAGCTTTCGGAGGTTGATACAAATCATTCGCTTGATTCTCCACCACCCATTTTTGCAAGATACAGGGAAGGGAAGCCTACAAACGCTCGTGTCTGCACTCAAGGAAAATGGGATTATCGATGGCGATGGTTTAGATACTGTCCGCAAGGACATTGAAAAGGTTCTCAAGCCTTATAAAATATTGCCAGAATTTCCCTTGAGAGATGGCTACTTTGCAGGGACAGCGATTTTATCAACACATGAATTAACCAAAGTGTTTGATGTTCTCCAGTCTCAGGCTAAAAGCCTTGATGATCCTGTAGCGTTGGAGATTTATGAAATATTTGCCACACGGATGGTAAAAAGTAAGTTAGGGGTAAATCATGTGTATCCGGTACGGGCGATCGCTAATCGCAGTATGATTGACCCAAAGTTTTTACCAACCGATGCTCTGTCTAGGAATTTAGAGCAATTGGAAGAGGCGATCGCTAAAGGACAATTACTGGAATTAAATCGCTTTTCTGGCGGCGGTAAGTTTGTTCTTGATGAAGAAAGTTTTTTTTTAGCATTTCCCTTGCAAATCGTGTTTTGTAACCAAGCGTGGTATTTAGGTTTTGAGTGTGAAGGTGGAAAGTATGCAGGACTGTTCCGGTTTGAGCGTTTGGATAGATTGTTCATAGGTCAATTTCAAGGAAGATTCCGTTCTAAACAGGAACAAGAAAAATCATTAGAGAAATTACAGAAGCTTTCTGCTGCTAGCGTGGGGATTTTTTTGGGGTATAGTGCCAGTAACCAGCGCCAATTCCTTTCTAAAGATAAACAAGAACATTCCCAAGCTTGTATTACAGTAGAACTGTGGTTTAATGATTTTATGTTCCGGTTTATTACAGAAGGAACTAAGAGATTCCCTGCAAGACAAATGAATATGTCTCCACCTGTAGAGGGCGGAAGATTAATGTTACCTAAGTCAATTTTCTGCCTGAAAAAAACCACAAATAAACAGTTTCCTAATCGCTTTCGGGTGGTATTGCCTATATGGTATTTGGGTGATGTGGAGTTTCTGCGGTGGATTGTTGGTTTTGGCGGTAATGTGAAGGTAGTGCAACCAGAGGAATTGTTAGTTAAGGTTAAAGGAATTGGTGAGGCGATTGTTAAAGTTTATGAGCAGTATTAACAATTCAAAATTCAAAATTCAAAATTCAAAATTAAAGACAGTTGGAGTTGGGGATTTAAACCCCAACTCAACTGATACTACGTGTAGACGTAGGGGTCTTAAACCCTTGATTGTACGATAAATAAAAATATATATTCCAAAATACTTTTAAAGGTCGGGATATTTACATCTCGACCTTTTTATTTAGAGAAATTCCACTTCTGTGAAGAGAAAAGCGACTCTGACTCCCGCTCGGAAGTTATGGAGTGCGCGATTCGGTTTCCATTAATTCTACTTCTTTGAAGAGAAGCGACATGAATGTGGAGACAGCAGTAGTGGACAACGAAATTGTGTTTCCATTAATTCCACTTCTTTGAAGAGAAGCGACTTAAAAACCGACGCGGATCAATCTATGCAGTTTCTAGTTTCCATTAATTCCACTTCTCCGAAGAGAAGCGACTTGAGCAACTAGAGGATACTTTTGGCATCATCCAAGAGTTTCCATTAATTCCACTTCTCCGAAGAGAAGCGACAAACTGCAAAAATGGTAAAGCAGAGGGAGTAAAGTGGTTAAGGTTTCCATTAATTCCACTTCTCCGAAGAGAAGCGACCTGTAGATATGATTAACCCAATCTACAGCATGGTTCTGTTTCCATTAATTCCACTTCTCCGAAGAGAAGCGACTATACTTTCACTTACTTGGATGCTGTTGACCTTCGTTTCCATTAATTCCACTTCTCCGAAGAGAAGCGACAGGAATTGAGGTTAACAAAAAATTCAACCACGTAAGCGAAAGTTTCCATTAATTCCACTTCTCCGAAGAGAAGCGACGCCTTCATCAGAAAATGCTTTGATGAAAAATTCAGGTTTCCATTAATTCCACTTCTCCGAAGAGAAGCGACGTTTGATTTCGAGAGTGCCGAGCGCAAGCAGCTCAAGTTTCCATTAATTCCACTTCTCTGAAGAGAAGCGACGGTGTAGAATTTACAACTACTGGGGATGGAGTAAATACTGTTTCCATTAATTCCACTTCTCTGAAGAGAAGCGACGGGTCACAAATTAATTAATCAGAATCCAGGGAACAGTTTCCATTAATTCCACTTCTCTGAAGAGAAGCGACTCCTAAACCAAAGTTTGATTTAAATGAAACTAAGGGTTTCCATTAATTCCACTTCTCTGAAGAGAAGCGACTGGTGGTCTAGTGTTAGGTGGTTTAAGGTCTTGTACAGTTTCCATTAATTCCACTTCTCTGAAGAGAAGCGACATGGGCAATCGACAAATTTGACCATCCAAGCCATGCAGAAGTTTCCATTAATTCCACTTCTCTGAAGAGAAGCGACCCGACCTGGCCGTGGGTGAACCCGAGCCTGTCACGTTTCCATTAATTCCACTTCTCTGAAGAGAAGCGACCCCTCTTATTTAAACTCTTATGGTGCCTGATGTCCAGATGCTCTTTGCGACGGGGTCGGTGAATAGAGAAATTTTTACCTTTACAAGGAAATATAAAAACGCTGGAATCCTTGTACAGAGAGACATCGGCAGGGTCAACGAGAACATAGGCATTTCCCAGTTTTGCCGACCCCGCCGCAGGGAAAGTAAAAAAACTTAGTAAATTTGTCATTCGCATGAAACCACTAGCAGGATCTCAAACCAGCACCTACTTTTAAGGTATAGAGAAAAAACAGAAACAACCATCAAACATCATATTTATGTATATCTCTTCTCGCGCTGCATTAATCCGTAATCTTGGGATAGCCTTACTCAACGGTGCTATCACTCTAATTATCTTGTTAATAGCACCTTTGGGGCTAGCAGCAGTAATCATCAATACAATCTTGATCGCCGTCGCCAGCTTTGTCAACGCTACAGCAGGTGATGCTGTAGTGAATTTTTTGCAACCATCCCAAATTAAAAAGTTGCAAGCCGAAATCATTTCCCAACAGTCACAACTGACCAAAGAAAGTAAAAAATAACTAACAACATTTTAACCCTTTTCTTTTGATATTATTTAGAAATTTTATGCGGACACTCTACGTCTCCCGACAAGGTTGTTATATCAGCCTCAAAGCAGAAACCCTAATTATTAAACAAGGAGAAACTATTCATGGCGAAGTACAATTACCATTGCTGGAACAAATACTAATATTTGGTAAATCTCAAATCACTACCCAGGCGATTCGTACTTGTCTATGGCGAGATATCCCCATTGCCTATCTATCCCGGATGGGATACTGCTATGGTCGGCTCATGCCAATTGAACGGGGATATCGTCAATTATCTCGTTATCAGCAACAATTAACAGCAATCGAACGCTTGTTAGCAGCTAGAAAAATTGTCCAAGCCAAACTGAAAAATAGCCGCACATTTTTACAGAGACAACAACGGCGTAACCCGTCCGAAACGGCTGAAATTGCCATCAAAAGTTTAGAAGTTTTAGGACAAAAATCAGGAGAAGCTGAAACGACAGAGCGATTGATGGGATTAGAAGGGGCTGGTGCAGCGCAGTATTTTTCAGCCTTTGGTGAATGTTTGAATAATCCCGATTTTGTATTTTTAGCGCGTAGCCGCCGTCCCCCAGGAAATCCGGTGAACGCGATGCTGAGTTTTGGCTACCAAATCTTATGGAATCACCTGTTGACAATAATTGAACTCCAAGGACTAGACCCTTACTACGCTTGTCTACATCAAGGCACAGAACGTCATGCTGCTCTTGCTTCCGATTTAATTGAAGAATTTCGTGCCCCAATTATTGATTCTCTGGTACTTTGGTTAATCAATAGCAAAGTCATGGATACTCAAAACGATTTTGAATATCATGATGGGGGTTGCTATCTGAATAACTCTGGTCGCCCAAAATATATCAAATATTTTTTACAACGCTTGTCAGAAGAAGTACAAAATTCTCAGGGAGAAAAACAACCTCGTTGGGATTTAATGACACAGCAAATTAAATCTTTTAAAGAATTCGTTTATCAGCCTAGCAAACTCTATAAGCCTTATGAAATTCGTTGAATGCTATTTTATGTAATAGTATATGACATATCTTGCGATAAAAGACGCAAAAAAGTGTCTGATTTATTAGAAGGATATGGTCAACGAGTGCAATATTCAGTATTTGAATGTGTTCTTGACCAAAATAAATATAATGAACTGCGAAAAAGACTTCATAAACAAGTGAAAGTTTCAGAAGACAGCGTGCGGTTTTATCCCCTCAGCCGACACACGTTTAACCAAATTGAAACTTGGGGAGAACCACCAGTTACAGAACTTCCAGGTTCAACTATTATCTGATTTACTCCTCTTCGGTTACTCTGAGAGAAGGAAAATTAGTTTAAATAATTACCATATTAGATGAGTATTATTTACGGTACTACAGGTGACAAAACTTTTCTTTATCACCTTGACTGACATAAAAATAGGTAGTAAGGTGCAATGAAAAAAATATATCTTTGTATTTTGCTAATATCATTCCACAGAGGTAATGCAGGTAAGTTTGGATGGAGAAATTAACTAAACCAGTGCGATTTTGGCTTTGTGCAACTATCATAATTTTGAATTTGATGGGCTGCGATCGCTTTATCGGTAATTCTGGAGAACCGGTTGAGCGAGTCAGTGATGGCGATACTTTAGTAGTGAAAGATACCAATGGCAAAAACTTTACCGTGCGCTTTGCTTGTGTAGATGCGCCAGAAATAGCCCATACAAACAAAGAAAAACAGAGTAGACGCACTAGCGATCGCAATCAATTTACTTGGGGTGTGAAAGCTCAAGAACGGGTGCAACAACTGGTACAACAAGGAGGCGATCGCGTGACTTTGAATATCACCGATAGCGATCGCTATGGGCGTAAAATTGCCGAAGTCCGTTTAAAAAATGGCACTTTTGTGCAACAGGTATTGTTGCAAGAAGGGTTGGCAAAAGTGTATCGTCCTTATTTAAACAAGTGTCCTAGTAAAGATTTAGTTCAACAAGCCGAAGTTAAGGCCAAGGAACAACGGCTCGGCGTTTGGAGCGATACTAAATTTGTGAATCCTTGGGAATATCGCAGCCTATATAAGAAATAGAAACTCTAGCTATTTCTAATTAAATGCACGACATTTTTTAACATTGCAGAGAAAGCGGGATGATTTAGCAACTTCCAAAACTCCCCCATCCCCTGCCCCCTACGGTGTACACACAAGTCTGAAGTAGTTTACGAATCTGGTTTTTACCCCACCCTAACCCTCCCCGATGCATTGGGGAGGGAACTAGATTTCCGGCTTCCCCCAATGCATCGGGGGATTGAGGGGGGTAATTTGACTTGTGTGTACACCGTAGCCTCTGCTCCCCTGTCTCCCCCTACTCCTCTCCCCAAGTTTGCAGTTGCAAATAAACTAGTACCAACGTTGCTGCTAGTAACACAGTCGCTCCTGCTGCTGCATAACCAAAATCAAACTGACCAAAAGCCTCTTGATAAATGTAGTAAACCAGCAAATTAGTCGAATTCAGTGGTCCACCGCCAGTCATCACATAAGATTGCTCAAAACTCCGCAATGTAAAAATTCCAGTAGTGATGATTGCAAATATGACAGTCGGGCGCAATCCCGGCAAAGTAATATACCAAAATTGTTGCCAAGCATTTGCTCCATCTAAGTCTGCTGCTTCATAACGACTAGAGGGAATTGCTTGCAATCCTGCTAAAAAAACTACCATATTGAAACCGAGTTGTTTCCAAATACTCATTAAAATAATTACCGGCATTGCCCAAAATGTGTCTCCTAGCCAGGGTATTTCTGAAATGCCAAAAAAATCTAAAAGTCCGTTAACTGGCCCTGATGTTTGAAACAGCCAGCGAAACCCCAAACCTGCTGCCACAAGTGAGATAATTGAAGGTAGAAAATAAGCACTTCGCAGGATGCCCCGCAAGGGAATAGAACGGTTTAATAGTACTGCCAATCCCAAGGAGATAACTAAACTGGGAATGATAGTGGCGATCGTAAAATAAAAGGTGTTACCCAGCACTTGCAAGAAGTCGGGGTTGAGTAGCAAGCGCCAATAGTTTTTTAAGCCTATCCAATAAATACCTTTTAAGGTGAAACTACCAGCAGTGAAACTGAGGTAGAACAAATAGGCAATCGGCCAAATGATAAAAACACCCAGCAAAATTAATGCTGGTGCGAGAAAAATCCACGCCGCTACTGTATCATTATCCAACCACGACTTAGTATATATTTTTGCCATCTATAATTAACCCTCCTAGCTGTTATGACTCTTTGCCTTGATTCTACCCTGAGCTTAATTTCTCCCAACATTAGCGATAATTGCCAACAATTCGCTCCTTTAAAACTGGGAATTATGGCTTCTGGAAATGGCAGCAATTTTGATGTAGTTGCCCAAGCTATCCAAGATGGGCGGCTAAATGCCCAAATTCAAGTTTTAATTTACAATAACCCCTCGGCGAAAGCAGCCGTCAGAGCAGCTAATAGAGGTGTAGAAACTGTCTTATTAAATCACCGCAACTATCAAAATCGAGAAGAGTTTGATGAAAAAATTGTGCAGACATTGCGGCACTACGATGTAGAATGGGTGATTTTGGCAGGATGGATGCGACTATTAACGTCAGTTTTCATTGATGCCTTTCCTGAGAGGATTATTAATATCCATCCTAGTTTGTTACCTAGTTTCAAGGGAATTCATGCTGTAGAACAAGCCTTGGTATCTGGTGTAAAAATCACTGGTTGTACAGTGCATATAGCTTGCTTAGAAATGGATAGCGGCCCAATATTAATGCAAGCCGCAGTACCAGTGCTGCCGGATGATACAGCAGAAACACTCCACGCCAGGATTCAAATTCAGGAACATCGAATTTTACCATTAGCGATCGCTCTGGCAGCTTCTTCGTCAAAAGTCACATTAAGCGTAACGTAAAAATACATATATCAATTAGGGGCGCACAGCTGCGCGCCCCTACTATTCATCAGAATTAGCTTCAGCAGCTTGATACGCTTGTAAGAGCCTAGCATGATCGAGAGTAAATCCTACTTGCATAGCTATTTGGGCAAATAAATCAATCTCAGATTGTTGCCAATCACGGGGTTCAGAACATTGATGTGCAATTAACAAGCCAAATAGCTGCTCATCTTTGATAATTGGTGCTACTAAATTTGCTTTCACACCAAAAGATTCGAGCAGTTTAATGTGACAATCAGCCAAACTAGACTCATAAATGTTGTTGATTGCGACAACGCGACCAGATTGGTACTTTTCTACATAGCCTTGAGTAAAACAGGGGTCATGGATTTTAGACCGCAAAACTTTGGGATAACCTGGAACCACTGATTCAGCAATAATAATTCCAAACCAATTAGCGTAAAAGCTATAAACCAACACTCTGTCAGTACTCAGTGCTTTGCGAACCTCTTCCACAGTAGTTTTCATGATATCCTCTTCTTTGAGGGATTGGCGAATGCTGCGGATAATATCCACTAGTAACTGACTTCGCATCCTTTCAGCTTCGATTCGTTGCAGGAGTCTTGCATGGTCGAGAGCAAATCCTACTTGCATTGCCATCTGGCCAAATAAATCAATCTCAGCTTGTTGCCAATCGCGGGGTCTGGAGCATTGATGTGCAATTAACAAGCCAAATAGCTCTTTATCTTTAATAATAGGGGCGACCAGATTTGCTTTCACAGCAAAGGATTCGAGCAAGTTAATATGGCAGTCAGCCAAACCTGCTTCATAAATGTTGTTTATTGCGAGAACGCGACCAGACTGATACTCTTCTACATAGCCTTGACCGAAACATGGGTCTTGGATTTCAGCTCGCAAAACTTTTGGGTAGGTGAGAACAACTGATTCAGCAATCACTATTCCAGACCAATTAGCATCAAAGCTATAAACCATCACTCGGTCGGTACTCAAAGCTTTGCGAACCTCTTCCACAGTGGTTTTGAGGACATCCTCTTCGTTGAGTGATTGGCGAATACTGCCGATAGTATCTGCTAACAACTGACTTTGCACACCCTCAGCCTCGATTCGTTGCAGGAGTCTTGCATGGTCGAGAGCAAACCCCACTTGCATCGCTATCTGGGCAAATAAATCAATCTCAGATTGTTGCCAATCACGGGGTCTGGAGCATTGATGTGCAATTAATAAGCCAAATAACTGTTCATCTTTGAGAATGGGGGCGACCAAATTTGCTTTCACAGCAAAGGATTCGAGTAAGTTAATATGGCAGTCAGCCAAATCAGCTTCATAAATGTTGTTTGTGGCTACAACGCGACCAGACTGATACTTTTCTACATAACCCTGACCGAAGCAGATGTCTTGGATTTCAGACCGCAAAACTTTGGGATAACCTGGAATCACTGATTCGGCAATTATAATTCCAGACCAATTAGCGTCAAAGCTATAAACCAGCACTCGGTCAGTACTCAGTACTTTACGAACCTCTTCCACAGTGGTTTTGAGGACATCTTCTTCGTTGAGGGATTGGCGAATGCTGCGGGTAATTTCGATAAATACCTGAGCGTTATCTGCCTTGGTATCTACTTGTTGTAGAAGGTTGCCGTAGTCAAGGGCAAATCCTACTTGCATGGCTATCTGAGCCAACAAATCAATCTCAGACTGTTGCCAAAAGCGAAGTCTAGAACATTGATGTGCAATCAACAAACCGAATAGCTGTTTGCCTTTGAGAATAGGTGCGACTAAATTAGATTTGACAGCAAATTGCTCCAGCAATTCAATATCACCATCACTGAGATCGCCTTTATGGATATTATCAATAGCATGGATAGTACCATTCTGATATTTGTCTATATACTCTGCCTCAAATCCAGGCTCAGAGACTGTAACCCCTAATATTTTCGGTAAACCAGGTGCTACCGATTCGGCGATGAAGGTTCCATTATAGTTGGAGTCGAAGCAAAAGATGGTTACGCGATCGATGCTTAAAGCTTTACGAATTTCTTCTGAGGTAGTTTTGAGAACATCTTCTTGATTGAATGATTCTCGAACCCAACGGGTAATTTTTATTAATAGTTGGGAGTAATCAGCTTCGGCTTCTTTCTCCTGTACTAAAACCGAAAGCAGGTCTGTAAATAAGGTGATGTTTCTCTCTAACATCACTAATTCATCTTGGCTAGCAATGAAGACTTGAGTAAACTCACTGTCTGGACGTAGCCTCTTTTTAATATTATTAGAGATTGTAGCAACATTGCTGACTCGACTCATAACTCGATTCGTCACAAAAATAGCGATCGCACCTGCTAAAATTGCTGTCACTCCCATACCAGTTAACAAGAGTGACAATTGTCTTTGTAGGACAAGTTCAGTTTCTGTTGAACTTTGTGCACTCTCTTGGCTGACTTGCGGAATTTGTGTGTTAATTAAATCAATGCCATAGTTGTAAGTAGCTGTTCCAATTGCAACTACAGGAAGGACACTGATACTTAGTGCCCAAACCATTGCTTTAGTCTTTAAACTCCATTTTTGTTGCCAGAGTCTCTGTTGACGATTTCGTCTTGCTTGGTTTTGAGAAAAAGACTGACTCATAAATGAAACCTGGATTGTTGCAATTGAGAATCAAGTAAATAACCTCACCACCAAATTCTACACAAACCTTATTCAATAAGGACTGGCTTTCAGGAGTATTTTATGGCACAAGCTTTCTACTTCATGTCCGATAAGGCTTTTTTGCTCTTTGACCTCAAAAAAGTCGGGTTTGATTAACGAGCTTGTTAACAATCAAATTGCGATCGCTTGGTTGTAATGTCTTATTTTCTCATTAGAAGTTGTGGTTTGCTGACAAGACAGCCAAACAATCTTTATTTTTTAACGAGGTTCTACAGACTTCTTTTCACAGTTACCCTTACCCGTAATCTCATGTCCGCTTGATTACTTACATTAGTTTTCAAGTACATGAGGGACAAAATGCAGGATTTATGCATCAGACACAAAAAGTTTGTACTTCCTGCCCCCTGCCTTCTGCCTCCTGCCCCCTGCCTCCTGCCTCCTGCCTCCTGCCCCCATAGCCTAATCTGCAATCAACTCGACTGCATCTCGTCCATCAGAATTTTGTAAGTAAACTTTGACAATTTCTTCTTTAGCTGTAGGCAACTTCTTGCCAATAAAATCTGGGTGAATTGGTAATTCTCGATGGCCTCTGTCTACTAACACAGCTAAACGAATCACTTCTGGTCTACCGTAATCGTTGACTGCGTTCAAAGCAGCGCGAATCGTCCGTCCTTTGAAAATCACATCATCCACGAGTACAACCGTTTTCCCGGTAAGGTCAAAAGGAATTTCGCTTTTCGTTGGAGTCCGCAATCCAATTTTGTCAAGGTCATCTCGATAAAATGTAATGTCCAAAGCACCGACTGACACTGCTACACCTTCGAGCGTCTCAATTTGACGCGCCAATAATTCGGCTAATAACGCACCCCTGGTATAAATACCAAGAAGTACCAGCTCAGACAAATCACGCGTCCTTTCGACAATTTGAGAGGCAAGGCGAGTCAAGGTACGACGGATTTCTTCGGATGAGAGAATTTCAACTACTTTGGCAGACATAGCAAGTCATCAGTTAGGAGTGATAAGTTAAGAGTTAGGAGTTTTTATTCTTAACTCCTAACTCCTAACTCCTAACTTTATATTTCTCATTACCTATTTGGGAGCATTAAGAATATTGCGATCGCTATCCCTAACCATAGCAAAAAACAATATCGAGTCAGCTGTAAAGCATTCTGAATAGAAGTTGCAGTAATGGCATAAATAGCATCTCCTAGCAGTGGTTTGTACTTAGCTACTCCCCGATACCAATTTGTACCCCCCATTTGCACACCCAAAAATGCCGCATAGGCGCACTCACTCCAGCCAGAATTGGGACTAGGATCGTTAATTGCATCCCGACGACAAATTTGCCAAATATGCATCGGTTTGCCCGATAGCAGCGCCAGAGTCACGACTGTTAACCGACAAGGTAGCCAAGTCAAACAATCTTCTAACCGCGCACAGAACCATCCTAAATAAGTATAGGGTGCTTCTCGATAGCCTACCATTGAATCAAGGGTACTGCTGGCTTTATATGCTAAAGCCAAGGGAGTTGGCCCCATAACTGGTATAAAGACACCAACAATTGCATAAAAAAGCGGAGCCATGACCCCATCGGTGGCATTTTCTGCAACCGTTTCTAAAACGGCTCGTGAAATTTCTGCTTGTGAGAGGTTTTGGGTATCTCGACCAACGTAATTACTTAAAATTTTTCGAGCCTTCTCCAAATCTCCCACTGTTAAAGGTTGTAAAACAGCCTCCGCTGCTGCTCGCAAACTTCTGCCAGCAAAACAACTAGCCAAAAGAATGCTATCTATTGCAATTCCTAAGAGTGGATGAACCCATCTGGCAATTTGAATAATCAAAAAGCCAACAAAACCGCTACCAATTATTAAAATAATACCTAGTAAAATTCCAGCTAGGCGTTGTGTTAGAGAACTTTGACACAATTGGAGAAAAAATTTGGTTAGGCGAGAAATTAGCCACCCCATAACTTGCACTGGATGAGGCCAATCCCAAGGATCGCCAATTAAGTAATCTAAAAATGCTGCAATTATTAAGATATAGATATTATTAGTCATAAGTCACGAGTTAAGGGTTAAAAGTCAAGGGTCAATATTTAGACTATTGACTCTTGACTAAACCACAAAACTAGCTTCTTCTCCAAGGGAAGCTTGCCGACTCCGAGCATCGTAATAAAGGTCTGCCAGAGTAATACTGTATAAAGCTTCTTTAACCTTTTGGTTGAGTCTCTGCCAGAGGCTAAACGTTACCCAATCTTCGGCTTGTGTAGGTGCTGGGGTGTGATGAGGTAAATGGCTAGTCTCGCCAACAGCTTCTAAAATTTGTCCTATAGATATTTGTGCAGGCTCTCTTGCCAATTGATATCCGCCGATGCTACCACGAATTGATTTCACTAAAGACGCACGACGCATTTCTATTAGTAGTTTTTCGAGGTAAGGAGCTGGGATATCTTGGCGTTTAGCGATCGCTCTCACAGATACAGGCCCATATCTTGGCTGTAAACTTAAATCTAGCAACGCCTTCACACTATAGTGTCCTCTGGTAGTTAATTTCATTTTGGCAAGCTTTGTTCTTTGTCCTTTGTCTTCGTTGGCACTGCATCTCCCTGAAAAGAAATTCTGATGGTCGGCTTCCGACTCTTAAACTTCTTTAGTTTGTCGTTTCTAAATAACCAATGACTAAGGATCAGTTTTGCTTATCATTCTATGACTCAGTTCTCATCCTTAAGAAAGAGACAACCTTTAGAGCGTTAGTTTAGAAAACTTAAAACAAATATAGTCTAGCAGTAATTCACAAACTATATACATATATATAGTTATCAGCATTGCCAGCATTATCTAAAATAGATTGTCTTAGCAATATTGGTAATGGCATAACAATTGTGCATCTGAGTGTAATATACTTGGCTAGGTTGAGATAAAAACTAAAGGATTATGTTCCTGTTAGCTCAACCTCAGCTAAAATAAAATCGATTCAAACACTTCAAACATTCATTTTCGACCTAAGTTGATGCCTAAACAGAAAAAAATTGAACCCCTACTCGGTGAAGAACTGCTCAAAAAAGTCAAAGAGCTAGAGAGCGAGAGCAAAGAAGACAAAGCCAAGAAGTGCGGCTACTATACCGTTACCAAAAATGGTATAGAGCGCGTCAATATGATGAAGTTCTTAAATGCCCTAATTGATGCTGAAGGCATTCAGTTAGACAGTACACCCAGCGCTAATGGGCGTGGTGGACGTAGTGCTAGCTATAGAATTAGTGTGCAATCGAATGGTAACTTACTCATAGGTTCAGCTTATACAAAACAGATGAATCTTAAACCAGGAGATGAGTTTTTGATCACTTTAGGCAAAAAGCACATTCGTCTGAGACAGGTAGATCCAGAAGATCGCGAAGATGATGAAGCCATAGAAGCCACGGCTTAATAAATAGTCATTAGTCAATTCTCCGTTGTCATTTGTCCTTTGTCCTTTGTGAAAAAAAATGACTATAAACAGTCATTAGTCAAGTGTCATTTGTCCTTTGTGAAAGCCAATGACCAATGACCAATGACTAATGACTAATGACTATATGTGTAGTGGGTAAGACTGGTAATAGTGGCGAAGTGCCTTGCGTGTTACTGCTAAATTACAGGTTAATGCAATTTGCTCTTTTTCTAATAAACCCAAAATGCGATCGGGTTTGTCTCGTGCTACCACTGGTAATTGATGTAAACCTCGAAGACTCATCCGGTCTAAAGCCTCAGATAAAAGTTCATCTTGCCATGCATAGAGAATTTCAGTAGTACAAATGTCTATGAGAGTTTGACTGGATAAATTATCTGGAATTTCACTTAGGGAATTTGAGTATGTTTGCCAAATAGCAAGGGCACGGTTAATATCTTCCAAAGAAAGTATACCAACTAATTGTTCTGCTTGATCAAATACTAAAGCACTAAGGACGCGATCGCGGGTCATTTCCACAGCTGCATCTAATACTCCCAGGGTTGCAGGTAACTTTTTGGGACAGGGGTACATGGCATCTTCGACCAAAATTTGCTGCACAATTTCCGCTTGTTCATCTTTCAATTCCGAAAGCCCAATCTGTTGTAGATTAGAGTTAGAGTTAAAAGTTGGTTTAATCCTTTCTACTAGCCAAACACTCAAACCTACAGCTGCCATTAACGGTAAAACAATTCGATAGTCGCGGGTTAATTCAAACAGCATTAAAATAGCCGTTAACGGCGCTCTCACACTAGCAGCCAGCACTGCTGCCATTCCCACCATTGCGTAAGCTGGGGGAGCCGCCATTTGATCGCAAATTGTGGGGAATGCTACGGCTAACATTTTGGCGTAAGCCGATCCAAAAGAAGCACCTAAAAACATTGCTGGTGCGAACAAACCACCGATGAAACCACTACCCGCACTAATTGCAGTCATCAATAACTTCACCACCAACAACACCACCAATAAGTAGAGTGGAAACTCCACATCTTGAAGCATTGCTTCTACAGTTTCATAACCGACACCCAGAATTTGCGGGAAGTGCAAAGCAACAGCGCCAATGATCGCACCGCCAATAATTGGATGAATTGGCTGAGGAATTCGTCCCAAAAAATCAAAACCTGGAACCTTCCCAGCAAAGCAGGCTTTTGCTAAACGAATTGATTGAGTATAAGCCAGAGAAACTAGGCTGGCCCCTAAACCCAAACCAAGATAAAGAGGTAATTCCAAGGGACTGCGAACTTGGTAAACAGGTAAATCAAAAGCAGGTTGAGCCCCCAAACCAATTTGGGCAATTAATGCTGCTACCACCGCTGCTAGCAGCACCACACTGACAGCAGAAGTAGCAAAAGATGTAGCTCCCATCACCACCTCTAGGGCAAAAAAGACTCCAGCGATGGGAGCATTAAATCCCGCAGCCAGTCCAGCCGCCGCGCCAGCACCTAACAGCAAACGTTGTCGTTCTTGAGATACATTGAGGATCACAGAGAACAACATTCCAAAATTTGCGCCAATTTCGACACTCGGCCCCTCTGGCCCCAAAGAAGCACCACTCCCCAAAGAAACAGATGCAGCCAGCATTTTTGTCACTGGTCGTAGTGGTCGCTTAATCTCTGTTCCCTGAGAAGCGGCGATGAGAGATGAAAGTCCAGGGCCAAAGTCTTGAGTACGCCAACGCATCAAGCCAACAATTAATCCGCCAAGGGTGGGAACGCAGGCTAAAGTCCAAGCACCCCAGGCGCCAATTTGACCCATTAAATTTTCCAGCATCAGCTGGTGAACCAACTGGATTAAATAGTGAAAGGTGACTACACCCATACCAGTACCACCGCCAATGAGCATGGCTAAAAACAGCACAACTGTTTCTGGGGATGGTTGAAAACGATTAATTAGGTGAGCTAGATGAGCGGAAGGTGTAGGAAAGGCAGGTTGTTCCGTTACCTTCCTCAGTTGAGTGGGAGGCAAGAGAGTCATTGAGAGGCGGGGTAAATGTAAGAAAAAATTTAAATTTTTATCTGTTACTTATCATTGTGAGCCATTATTTAGCAACCGGACAAGTAGACTTTATTTGCTTAACTTACAAAGCTTTAACTAAAAACGTCATTGTGCAAAATTTTTGTGGGGAGAATGGTTAAATGAGAGAGAATTATTTAAGGGTCAGCGATACCTAAGTTAGGCGTAGCTGCGGCTAGTGGGGTGCGAGCGATCGCCAACGCTATTTTTTCTAGAGACAACAAAGTTTTTTCGGCTGGGTGGACGCACCCGTAAACATTAACTATGAGTCATCCTTGCTTAAATCTAGCTATACTCGTGTTGCGACCATTAAGCCATCCTTGGTAGTAATAGAATGTATGTATGATTGATGCCTGATGTTAGATCGTAAATTGATCCCAATTCAATATAGCTATTGTTATAGAGCGAGTAAATGGACTAGGCGGATGAGGTAAATGAATATACACACTTTTGATAATCATTATGTTACTTGCCCAATTTGCCAAAGAAATGCCACGCCAAAACCAGTTAAAACGCGCATGGGCTTGTTTTGCTGTCCCTATTGCCAGGAAAGGCTAGTAGTTTGCCAAAGTGGTCATTATGTCCGCGATCCGTTTACTTGGAGACAATTGATGATGTCTTCGTCGCTACGTCGTCAAAGCCGACCTTTAGCGAGGATTATCAGAGATTTTGTCCTACTCAAGCGTCCTATGGTAGCCTTGGCTGTAGGTAGTGCCATTTTTTTTAGTGCGATCGCTTTGACCCAAGAAAAGACAAGCTATGATCGCCAAATTCTTCCCACAACAGAGAAAGTTAATGACCCAGGAAACAAATCTCAGTAAATCGATTACTTTGGTATAAATCAAATTCTACTTTGATTTTTGTAATATTATAACTAAATGCTCTTATAAAATCGTGTCTTATTACCCCAAATAGGACACGGTTTTATATTATGTCCCTTTAAAGAGTGATCGCCCATTAGACATCTAATGAAATTAAATATGCGTTATCTATAACTCTTGTAAAGATGTAGCAGTGCTACATCTTTACATTTATTTTTAGTCGTATCTCTATTAGTTGAACAAAAGTGTTGAATGCAGTCCCCCCGATAATTTTAATTTGGGTGCTGTCAGGGAAACCATTCTCAAAAGTGCAGGTATATAATGCACCCAAACAACAGTTATTAACCTGATGATTTCTTGTTCCACAAGTATGATCTCTTTATTTCCGCCAAACTATGCTAGTAAATATTTCCCTATTTTGGAAAAAGCATTAAATCTTTACTAAATTTGTAAAAAGTTAACTTAAAAAGCCATTGAGAAATTTGTGAATTAGCCTTATTCTACTTTAACGCCCTTAATTACTCTTGCCAGAGAATAAATGTAAATTTCTTATGGCACAAGACTTTTGACCAAAAAATCAAGAGTACTAACATTGTGTTAAAAAATAAAGGCTTTAACCCTCTGACTATTATATGAGGTTTAAAAGTTAGCTTCGATTTTTAGTTAGTGAGAGTGATGGAAGAGGGTTAACATATCGAACTTCAAACTATTAACAATTGTGGTAAAAACTAATAATTCTACCAGCGCGTCTGTTGCACAAAAGGATGATTATCCAGGACGTGCATACTTTATTCGGCATGGTGAAAGCACTAGCAACGAACGCAACATTTTTGCAGGAATACTAGATGTTGACCTCACCGTATTTGGTAGGTTACAGGCACGCCGTGCAGGTGCTGACATTAAGAAAAAGGGTGTGAAGTTTGATGCAGTATACGTATCTCACATGAGGCGGGCGCGGCAAACTTGTGAAATCGCCCTTGCTGAAAGTCAGGCGTTGAAGTCGCCCGATATTCCTGTTGAGATTGACCATCGGATTAGCGAGAAATCCTTTGGCATTTTTGCAGGACGTAACCTAAATCTACTTCGTCTTGCCCTTGGCTACGAAGGCTTCGAGGAAATGTTGCATTCCCATAACGAAGCACCTCCGGCTGGCGAGAAGATTTCACAAGTTTACTATCGCGCTGAACGTTTCTACGAGGACAAGGTTGTACCGCACTTGAAACGGGGCGAAACTGTTTTAGTAGTCTGCCACCAATATGTATTGGAGCCTTTAGCACTTTATTTAAGTGATTTACCACCGACTGATTATAAACATCTAAAACTCCCTAATGGTAAAGCTCTCAGTGGTGAGGAGCTAGTCAAGTTTCGCGACAAGGAATCCGGTGGTGCAGCTGAAAAACGTAAACAGATCAACGATCTGTCAATTATGTGGGCAATTTTGCTCTATGCTGCTGCGTTCTTACTGGGATGCTTGGTAAGGGCAATTAGCGCCTCCTCAGTTGGAATTCCCTCAGAACTATTTCGAGCGATCATCGTTGTCTGTCTGGCGGCTTCAACGTTTTATACTTACCTGGATATTGACTTTGCAGCGAGTAAACGCAAAGTAACTTCAACAGTGAAGTATATAGTCTACGCCTGGATGTTGGTGAGATGGGTAGTTGGGCTACTTTTAATATTTTCTGGAATCTTGTATCAAAATCCAGGGGATTTGTACAAAGTTATGTGGGTGCTTTTTTGGATGGTTCCACCCGCCCTTACTTCCCCAGTTTTATCAGTACTCTGGGGCGGTAATCTTTATCCCTCGGCTATCTTATCAAGGACGTTATCAATCATCGCTCCAGCTGCACTGATTGTGACATTTGGCTTGGCAAAACAATTACCAATTAACAGTTCAAGCCTGATATTTTTCGGTGTCATTCTAATTGTTGGTTTGGCAATACCGGGAGCGATCGCTCAATTTTGGCGTGACAAATCTCCTGTTGAATCAAATCACCACAGTAAGAACTGGAAATTTATTGGAGTGCTTGCTGTCGCATTAATGGCTTTGGCAACTGGGTTTCAGTTTACTCCATCAACATTCCTGGGCGATTTATTTTTCTCAACGGATGCAACGCGATCGCTAGCTTGTCTGCAACAACTGGCAGTGGCAACATTAGTCTTTATCTTAATGCGCGTCTTTGCCGTATTAACTTCAGTGTTTACAAAAGGCAAGCTGAATAAGGCAGAAGCTAGAGATGCTTATATCCTGCTTGTTAATCCCAACTTTTTCCTTTGGGCTGCTCTTTTCCTCGGAGTTAGTGCAACTGCAAATCCCGACGCCATAAGATATGCAATTTTTTGGGCAGCACTGGGATTCTTCTGCATACCACTTGTTGAGCAGATATTGTTTATGAATTCATTTGGTAATGAATTATTGCGAGAAACACTGCGTTCTTCGAGAATGGCAACAGAAGATGTGAGAAAACTGTTCCAGCAATTGGATACAGATGGCAGCAATGCACTCGATAAAGACGAGATTATGGAGCTTTTAGGTCGAATAGAAGATATGACAACAGGCGAACGTAGCTCTGAAGATGTCAGGAGGTACGTAACTGATTTTCTTTTCAACATTCTTGACGCCGATAAAAATGGCACAGTCGATTTAGTAGAGTTAGAAGAGTATGTATCAACCTACGGGTTAGTTGCTAACCTTAACGTTGTCTCTGCTGCTGCATCCCCGGTAGAAAGATAATTAATTATTGCTCTCTCAACAGATTTAGCTGAGAAAGACTTTTTAAATCCCATCGTGAATGGGATTTAAAAAAAGCCTTTCTTCTATCATGAAAAGTATTTTGTACCGCAATCAACATCATTCTTCTAATATAAATTTGGAAAAGGTACATTTTTACTTGCTAAATCTAGAATAAAAAGCCTTTGTGAAAGTGTTTGTAAATTAAGAAAAAATAAATATGAAATTAGACAAGTTTATCTTAGCACAAAATATGGCTTTCCTGATATCTATTCCCCCGGAAAGCAATCTAGCTAAATTACTGGCTTTTTGCCTGACTACAAAGGCTGGGAAAAATACTCCAGGAACCAAAATATTAGAAATGACTTATGACCTAATAGAAAATCCATCTAAGTTACCTTATTGGACTCAAGACATTATGGGACAGGATTTAGATTACACTACTGAAGAGTGGAAAGCACTGGCAAATATGGGTATTAAGGATGCTAATGATTTTATGGCTACTTTATGGCAGGAATTAGAAAATTTGAGTTTGTAAAAGAAAAAGTATGTCTTTAAATGTTGAACTTTTAGAGCAAAGCTTTGAAAAAGTTAAACCACGCGCTGATGAATTTGCAGCCAGTTTCTACGATAATCTTTTTCAAGCTCACCCAGAAATGAAACCACTGTTTACTAAAACAGATATGAAAAAGCAAGAGAAAAAACTATTAAGTTCTTTGGTTTTAGTAGTAGAAAATCTCCGCAACCCAGAAGCTTTAGAACCAGTTCTCAAGGCTCTAGGAGCTAGACACGTCGGCTATGGAGCTATTCCCAAACATTATGGACCAGTTGTGGAAGCACTACTGGTAACGTTTGAGCAATATCTCCAGCAAGATTGGACTACTGAAGTCAAAAAAGCTTGGCTAGATGCTTTTAGAGCTATTACTGCGTTGATGTTAAAAGGCGCGGGAGAAGAATCTTCACCAAAACCTGTCCAAGCTGAAAAACAAACTGAAACTTTAGCAAAACCTGCAATATTAAAAACAGAAATTCAAAAAGAATATCAACTATTTAAATCTACAGCAGAAGCAGAGAAAAAATCTCTGATATCAGTTCAGTTAGATGGTGAAGTTTTAAAAGAAATTATCAATGATTTGACCGTTAATTATCAGCAATTTCAGACCAAAATATCAGAACAGCCATTAAGTGAAGTCCTCAAACAAATTCCCAAAAAACTTATTGATACTTTCTGGATAGCACCAACATGGTTAGTCTGTATAGTTTCAGTAGTCATTTTTACCGTAGTTGTTGTAATTGTCGATGAGAATTCGCTGCTGGCAAAGGCTTTGGGTGCTGCTGACACTATCAGTTTGGTGGTGGCGCTAGTTCTATTCATTAAGGAAGCTCCAGATCGCAGAAAACAATTTCATTATCAAGCCTGGAGTACGATTGATGCAGCACACGGTGTGAAAGTTAGTTATGCCAGAATTTTGGCACTGCAAGATTTGAATAAGGATGGTGTTTCTTTAAGAGGTTTGGATGCTCCTGGTGCGGAGTTAGTAGATATTAATCTCTCCCATGCCAATCTCAGTAAAGCTAATTTAATGGAAAGCGATTTTACTAATGCCAATCTCAGCTATGCCAATTTAGATAATGCTAATCTCAGTCAGATTAAACTTAGTGGTGCAAATTTAAGTTATGCAAAACTGGGTTTTTCTCGATTGAATCAGGCTAATCTTAGTAGTGCAAATTTGAGTGGCGCTAATTTGATTTGTGCAGATTTGAGTCATACCAATCTGAGTGGTGCAGATTTGAGAGATGCTAGTTTGAGTGGTGCTAATTTGGAAGGAGCTTATCTAACTGGTGCTAATCTCAAGAATGCTAAAGTGAGCGACTCTGAACTGAGTAATGCTTTCCTGGAAGGTGCGATTATGCCTAATGGCTCACGATATAAATCTTCACTTAGCGATCGCTGAAGTTACAATTCCGCAATCTTTGTCAAACCCATCAATACTTTAATCGAAAGCGCTTGCAATGTGGGGGCTGGGGAATTTGATGCGGTTGTGAAATCGGGTTCGCAAGATGAATTTGGCAGGGTGAACGCACGGGATTTCTGAAACCCCTGCTGGATAAGGATCTTGACGAAAAAACAGGCTAAATGAAAAAACGCCGAAACCCTTGCTATTAAAGGATTTTTATACTTTAGATGCATTTGCCCGCAAAAATAAATTGCTCTACGACGTTTGGGGCGATACCGTAAATATTGCCAATCGGTTGAAGTCTGCTTGTCCGCCAGAAGCTATCTTAGTTTCTCAGAAGGTCTGCGATCGCCTGCACGATATCTACGATTTTAAGCTCTTTGGTGAAATTCAAGAACCTGGAAAAGAAAAGCTAGTGGCTTGGCAACTCAAAAATTCTAAGCAGACAGTAAGTGTTCGAGAGGAAGAAGTTTATGAGTAGGTAAATATGGCTCAACAGGCAGATGTTTCGTCCAATGCTGAGGTTGAATTGCCTATTAAAATTTTGAAGTAATTGAAATTTGTCAGTACTTAGTATGCTTAAATACTCCAGTTTGCCTATTTTTTTTATACCTATCTAATTTATTGTGCAATTGGAAAATCGGGACACTAAAGCATTTATAATTTACTATCCGGCAATACTTGGGGTGAAAACATTGCCCACAAAGATTTATAGTAAGGGAGAAAATAAGCAGCCTGTTGCGGTTCCAGACGAGAACGGATCTCAGTGCCGAGCGAGTGAATCAAGTGCCGAACCAATTCCCAGCGTACCTTTAATCGGGGATAGAGCATGATACACAGGGGAAATAGCTCTTGTTGTACGGCGCTAATATTGTTCTCCAAAACACAGACCCATAGATAGACCTGAAACATCTCTATATCACGAAGACTCGAAATTTGAATGTTGGTGTCATCTAAACGACCTGTGTAGCAATGATAATTGGGATATAACTGCATCGCCTGTTCCACAATCTTGATTGCAATCTCGCTGCACAACGGTAAAAGTTGCTGGACAGCTTGTAACGGTGGTGCGTCGTAAGCATATTGGGCTGCTGCCTGGTAAGCACGCTGGAGAGGCATATAGAGATGGTCATCAATCACCTTGAAGTAAGCACTCAGCGATGATTGCTGCGCCGGCGGTGTCAAGTTGAGCAGCATTTGTCCGCTGTAGTGGAACTGCATACTAATAAATCCGATCGCTCTAGAATCATCTGCCATGTACTTCTGCCGAATGTTTCCCAAATCTTTGGCAATCCAAGTAGAAAACTTCGGTGGGGGAATTTGTTCAGCATAGGCTGAGAGGGCAGTTTGATAAATCTGGTGAGCATCCTTTGTGACTGCCCACGGATCGATCAATTGAGGGTCAATTTGATGCCGAATCACCTCTTGAGACAAAAGTGCTTCCGTTTTTGTCCATGCTTGAATACTCGTGGTTCTGAGTGTTTGCATTAACGTTCTTGCAATCTCAGTTGCGATTCCACTGCGCTTGATAACTTCAACGCGATCGTCTTGTTCAGCTAGCTTTCGCAAATATTTCTTCGCCCAGGCTTCTGAAAATGATTGGTTTGCTGCTGTCTCAAGCTCTCCTACTTCTTCTGATAAGAATGAAATATTTTGTAACTCCATAAGCACCTGATTGCTAAATTTAATGAATAAAATATTTCGTAATATTTATCAGCATAGAAAAATTAATCTCGCGGGCAAAACCGCAAGATTACGGAGTTTATCATTTCTTCAAACTAAATCTTGGACTTTTTACAGCCGATTAGTATCTTTTGTGACTAACTTCCAACCTTCAGCTTGGTCAATTAGCTTCATCGACTCTAGTTCAAGATTGTTGAAATCAGATGCATGAAGTAGAAAGTAGGGTTGGCCGTTGTAGTGCCAATAATATTCCAGTTCACCAACAGAAGCGGGAATGATGGTGCGATCGCTATAATAATCCAACGAAGGACGATGGTAGGGAAAAGAAGTGTAAATCTTCCTCGTCGCTGGATTTGCTCGTACAATCATAGCGGCGACTGGTTTAACTGGATAGGCTTCAGATAATTCCCAAACCCAGTAGTTAGATTTCATTAACAGTAGCAGCGAAATATAACTTCCCCAAAACAAAATCTTCAGAAATTGTCCGTCGCCTCGTTCTGCCAATATAGCTGCTAAGGTCATAGTTAAAGCTACGGCGGCAAAAATCAGTTGTAAGTCTGTTTTTGGTGTTGTACCCGCACTGAAATAAATGCTACCAGCAGAAGCAGCCACAGCAAGTATTGCCAAACCAGCAACCCAAGCACGGGGATAGGATGAGAGTAAAGGCGAATTTTCCGTTTCTGATAATTGGATACCAAAAGCTAAAGCTAAACTAGGGTAAATCGGGAATAGATACCAGGGAACTTTCGTAATCATGAAGGAAATTACCAGCAGATAAACCCCACTCCACGCCATTACTAGTTTTGCCCAGCTAAGGTTGCGATTTTCCCAGGTTAAGCGGACAGTTTGTGGTAAGAATAATAACCACGGCCATGTGTATTTGAGAAGTTCAATCACATAGTACCAAGGTGGTTCAGAATTCCCTTCTACAACTGAGCCAATTCGGCCTAGTGATGGGTTTGCAATACCAATTTGGGCGAAAGTATAACCATAGTGAATTAGTTGGGCACCATACCAACCAGCTACAGGTAGAATGCCAATTAAGATTGCTATCCAGAGATAGTAACAAGTGAGCAGTCGTGGCGTATCCCAAAACAGAAATACAAGTGCGATCGCACCGAGTAATACACCTAGCAATCCTTGAGTTAAACAAATAAACCCAAAACTAACACCAATACCAAGACAATAACGTAAATCTCGGCGCGATCGCAACACGCACAACATCATCACCATCAAAAAACTTACCATCGCCCCATCCAACATTGCTAACCGCCCATGACGTACCACGGGTAGCATTGTTAGGTAAATCAAGGCGCTATAAATAGCAGCCCAACGTTGGCGAAATATTTCTCGAGCAATGCAATACAGTAAAGGTACAGATGTTGCTGTTAAAATTGCTCCAGGTAGGCGTGTTGTCAACTCATTTTCGCCTCCTAGAGAATAAGCCCAAGCTATTAGCAAATGCATCAAAGGCGGCTTGTCATGATATGGTTCGCCTCCTAACGTTGGGTAAAGCCAAGGCATTGAACCAGCTGGGGCGTGCCAAATTTCACGAGCAACCTGTGCCACAGTACCTTCATCCCAATCTCGCAACGGCAACCCTCCCAGATTGATGCTAAACAGTAATACTGCTGCCAACAGCAATACTATTAGCCATACCCAATCAATCCATTTTCCAACCGTGCGATGCTGTTTTTCCAGATGACTCCAAATAAAGCTTCCTTCTTGCATATTCTCTGGTAATCATTTTACTTGCTGGTTTGATTACATAGAGACATCTAGCGAATCTCCAATGTTGCCACCCAGTAACAACGTATGTTTTTAACAATTGCTAGTTTCCAAGATTAACTCAATTTTTTATAATTAGCGCTATTTTTTAAAAAAATTATATTGGTTATTTAAATAACATTTAAGCTAATAAATGATAAAAATAATACAAGTGATAAATAATTTATTACCTGTTATATAGTCCGTAAATAAACTTGTATTTTATTTTGTATGTGACCATTGGTTTTAATTTTATCTACTTAGTTTTTATAATTTCATAAACTTAATAAGCGATCTCTACACTAATTCAATAGTCTGTTGAATCCTTTCAAGAACTATATATAATGCTTTTTAATAAAAATTTTACGATAAATATAATTATTTCTTGATTAAAAGTATATTTAAGAATTGAAAATTTATTTTGGTTGAATAAAATTATCTAAATAAAGAAAAAATATATTTTAAATTTAATTAAGTAAATATTGTATATAATAGATATGATATACAATATTTTAAATACTTTTGATAACAATAAACAGCTAAAAACTTATTGGAGACTGTCAATGAATTTACCTGTAGTTGTAGATATTACTCTTGGCTTAGTTTTTATTTACTTGATTTTGAGCTTGCTAGCTTCGGAAATCCAGGAAATAATCGCTACATTATTACAATGGAGAGCTAAACATTTAAGAACTTCGATTGAATTACTTTTATCAGGTGGTAGTGAAAGTGAAAAATCAGATATTATTAATGCAATCCAGTTGGTACAGAAACTTTATAACGATCCTTTGATTAATACATTGAATCAACAAGCCAAGGGTAAAGTAGAAAAGCATTTCCAGGAAATTACCAAAAACCCTGATAAACTAGTACTAGAAAAACAAAGTGGCCCTTCCTATCTTCCTTCTGAAACATTTGCAATTACTTTATTAGATACCTTAAAAATTCCCCAGCTAATTAATCATGTTAAACATCCTAGTGAAGAAGCAAAAACCAACTTGCAGATGATATTAGCCTCTTATAAAGAACTTAAAAAAGGTATTAATAATCCAAATAGTGCAAGTTACACAAAAATTCAAGAAATTTATGGAGAGATTGACCAGAAATTTATAGATTTTGTTAATAATGAGTTACCTGATGAAGTCCCTAATAGTTTAATCAAGAGCCTTAGTGTAATTGCTCAACGTAGCAGGATAAAGATTGGCGATCTCACAGAGGAAGCGAATCAATTTAAAAATGAAGTAGAAACATGGTTTGATCGCTCTATGGATCGAGCAAGCGGTGTTTATAAGCGCAATGCCAAAGGAGTTGCTATTTTAATTGGAATATCAGTTGCCTTTTTAACCAATACTGATACATTTCACTTGGTTAAAAGACTATCGGAGGATTCGGTTATCCGCTCTACCATTACTCAAAGTGCAAGTCAACGAATCGATTATATCAATGATGAAGCAGCCAGAAGGGATATTGAGAAACTATTAGGAAATGCTTCTATACCGATTGGATGGCAAAATATTAATCAACAGTTTGAGTTATTAGATACGACGAAATCGAATAGAGTTTATATCAGAACTTCACAGGTTTTTAAATTAATTTGCGGTTGGATAGTGAGTGGTTTTGCTATTGCTATGGGTGCGCCTTTTTGGTTTGATATCCTTAATAAAGTTATCAATGTGCGGAATGCAGGGCCAAAACCTGTTGCGTATACTAAGGATCAACCGTCTCAAAAATAGCGTTTCAATTAAATCAAAAAATAAAAATAACTTGGAGTTTTAATTCTTGATTCTGAAGAGTAATGTCAATTTGTCTGATAAATTCTCGAAAGTAAAATCGTCGTTCTGTTTCCGACAAATCTAACCAAAATTGTGGTATAGAAACAGCTTGAGCAACAGAACGCAAGTTAACTGGAGGGAGAGTTGCTAGCTTTGCTTCAAGTGCAGAAATTTCTGTGCGGAGTTTGTAAGCCCTTAACTTTGCTGTTTCGGCATCTAAAATTCCAGTTTCAATTAAAGCGGGTAACTGAGCAAGTATTTCTTGCTGACGAGCGATCGCTTGCCCTAAACTATTCTTGAATGCATCCAACTGAGGAAAATTCATTCCTGCTACCGCCAGAGGTAAATCACGGCAAACGGTTTCAATGGTATGTTCCAACACCTCTTGGTAGGGAATAGCCTTACACTTGGGGCTTTGGGGACAGCTAGTAGAACGTAAATAAAGATACTCTTTATCTTGGTTGCGTTGGGTAACACGGGTAACTGTCAGATGTGACTGACACTCAGCACAGAGAACCAACCCAGCCAGAGAACGCGGTGCGCTAGCAGTTCGGGATGGTAAACGGCTGTTACGGCGTAAAAGTCGGTCAACTTGGGCTGCTTCTTCCTTAGAAATTATCGGAATATGGGTATTGGAGATAATTTCACCATTTTGGTAGGCTGTATTGCCGCGATAAACTGGATTAGTCAGCCAACGTCTTCCTGTGGTTACAGAGATTTTCTTGCCGTATTTTTTCGCCAAGTAACGCACTGAACCCCGCAGGGAACCATAGAGTAAAAAGTGTTCAAAAAAATCTTTTACTACTGGTGAAGTACTGCGGTCAATGGTATATTTTCCCTTACCTCTGCGATAGCCGTAGGGAACTTTGCCGGGTGGCGGTGCAACCTCAAGACGATTACGGGCGTGTCCTTGACGGATGCGACGACTACGTTGCTGTCGTTGGATTGCGTGTAGCAAATTCAGCAAGTTAGCACCCAGAGGGTAATTTTCGGAAGTGTAGGGCTGTTCAGTGGCGATTACTGCGATTCCCATGACTTCGAGTTGATTAAGGCGATCGCTAATTTCCTCTACAGTATCGCCCAATTCTTCCAACCGACGAATCAGGAGATAATCTGCTGGTTCAGTTTGGCAATCGGTAAATAATTGTTGTAATTGCGATCGTGCAGAAGAGTCTGGCTTGCCCAAATCTTCATAAACCCGATCCACCTCCCATCCCCAATCGGCTAGATCGGGAGAAGATTCTAATAGCGGATCGGTGTAAGAGTAGGCAATTATTTTCAAAGGTTTAGTGCAGCCTTACAAAGAAATGGTATCAGTTATAACTACTAGCTTGACGACAAAACATTAAGTGATACTGTCCGCCTAGTGCCATGAGTTGATCATGAGTGCCTACTTCGATAATTTGACCGTGTTCTAGTACTACTACTCGATCTGCTAGTTTTGCCAAAGCGAGGCGATGGCTAACTACAACGGCTATTCTAGCCTTCGCTAGGTTACGCAAAATATTGTAAATCTCATGTTCTGTTTTCGGATCGAGGTTTGCTGTTGGTTCGTCAAGGATGACTAATTCGGCTGGAGAGAGTCGCAGCAAGGCACGAGCGATTGCTAATCTTTGCCAGATTTCTGATGTAAATACCTGTTTGCAATGCTTCATACTCAGTTGCATTCACAGCTGATAAAACTTGCCGATGATGATTCCCATTTCTTTGAAAGCTCTGATTGTTAGCAGCCGATTCTCTGACTTCTTTCCATACCTTTGTTACTGACTTTGATTGCAACTCTGCATGAGAAGAGGACAACTGCGGCTCTAACTCCAAAAGCTGGAAAATCGGCGTTGTTGCTAGTGCAATATTATATAACTCTGACCCGCCAGACATCAGATTATCCAAACTCCGGCGCACTTCCAAAATTACCCCAGTGTAAAGGGCCAAATCTCCTAATGTATGGGTTCCACCTAGCACTCCCTGGATTACGTATACATAAGGCAACGCCAAGCCTAACCCACTTAATAAAGACCAACCAATAAGGGACTTGCAAGAAAATAAGATCCCAATCAAACTGGAGTAATCGTGATATCCCAT
>NZ_JABXKL010000021.1:0-15104 GCF_017114995.1 Nostoc sp. NMS9
TTTGCCACCCTTCAGATGTACGGAATTTGTTCAAAACTCAAATAGGAGTCCTATAGGTAGATATATAGGATGACCATCCCATTTCTTGCTTTTTTCACCTTTTTGATAGCAAATAATTAATGTTGGGACATCGGGATATTTTTCTTTAGCCTCTAATGACCACCTACCTGATCCGAAGCCAAACATCCACTAAAAAGGGTATTTTCTCGTCATATCTAATCCCTGATTATTATTTCTTTCACCTCTACGAACATTTAAACGACCCTTTGTCATACCCTTTGATTTTATATCTGTTAATCCTTTGATAATACGTTTATCTTCCCATTTTTCCGATAGGACATAATGACTTTTTGTATAATTGAGTATTTTAATGATAAATTCTATATCAACTTCATAATATTGATTATTGTCTTGGTAATTTATTAAAAGGTTCTCAATTTCTTTGAAATGATCCTCGATTTCATCTTTTTTATAGGCTGGACTTTGAGGGAAAACTAATGAGCCTGGTACTAATACATCAATTACTGAAGGATCTAAAACATTAGAACGAGTTGGTTTAAGATTTCCTCCTATCCAAACAGGTTGTAGTTTAATATTATGAATATCATCTCCAATTGCTTGTCGCATCGCTTCATCTGCTTCGTGAATAGAACGAAAAGCGTCTAGTATATGTTTTGGTAAAAAGAGGCGAGTTACATCTTTTAATTGTGAACTATAACCATACATTCGAGCATGTTGATGAACTGTATCCATTACTTTTTGTTTTGCATCTCGTCCATAATAAGTTACCATTAAACCATCAATTGTTACACCTCTTCCTAATCTATTACCACCGATTAATATGTTCATACCAGGATTATAATTAGGCTCTTTTTCAGGGTTATTTGCATTAATTATTTTAGGAATTGCACGTCTTAGTTGAATTTGTAATTCATCTATAAGTTCAGTAATTGGAAGTAAATTCTCAGCAGTTTTATTTAACTCTTTGTAAGCTTGGTCTAACCATTTGCGAGCTTGTTGATTTTCTGTATCTGAACTCTTTTCTCTAATTGCTTGATCTAAATTAATTACAAGAGGAGTCGAAGAAAAGCCGCACCATGCAGAAATTCTAGATCATTAATACTCATAGAACTATTGCCCAAAATTATTTATATCAATAATAAACATCATAAGAGCAGGTATAAAATTTTCCCAGTACTACTAATTAATTTGTCAAACAAAAACTTTTTGCATTAATAAAAGTAAACGCACCTTGCCAATCAAGCCAAAGTGCGATAAATATTAAGTCCACTTATGCGAACTTTGTTTGTATAGTTCTGCGATTTCTAGTCACCAGGACTAGATGCTAAATATCTATCTCGCTCAACTCGCGTGTGATGTGATCGAATGGTTCATCTACAAAAGCAGTATTAACGACACCTGCTGCTGCTACTTGTTCCTTAATCAGATCCTTGAGAATTTGGATACCACGAACCGTAGGACCAATAGGCACTCCTAGAGAATTGTAAGTTTCCCGCAACCCTTGCAGCACTCGTTCATCCAATACATTCGTGTTCCCAGCAACCAGCGCATAGGTGGCGTAACGCAAGTAGTAGTCTAAATCCCGCAGACAAGCCGCATAACGACGAGTCGTATAAGAATTTCCACCAGGACGAATCAATTCTGGCAGTTCTTCATATAACTTCAAACCAGCTTGCTTGACAAGTGCAGCCGCATTAGAATTGATTGCCGCCGCCGCTTGTACTCTTGCTGTACCACTATCAAAGTAAGACTTTAGGCTATCGATCGCATTCCGGTCAAAATACCGACCAGCTAGGTCATAATTCTTAATTAAACTTGTTACCGCATCGCGCATTCCTTCTTCTCCCAATCATTGCTATTTATGGTTTGATATTTATTTGGCTGCACTTATGCACCAGTAAAGTTTTGTGCTATTAAAAATAGATTCGGCACAAAAACAATCTATCCACTATCTATGGATTCTATGCCAAAGTTGACCCCTATATGATGAACTTTCCAGTTTTGTACAGATGCTCGCCGAAAGGTTAATATAACCTGATAATCGAGATATCTGTAACATAAGCTACAAAATCCGCTAATGTCTAGTATTTAAGATATTTCTGGTGTGTCACGGCTTGATTGAGATCAGCAGGGTTAGGATGCTTTGGAAGATTCTGGTATTACTTTAGGAAATTGGTAGAGAAGGAGTAACAATGACAACACCACAAGAAGTCTTGAAATTGATCCAAGACCAAAAAATTCAGCTGATCGATCTCAAATTCATCGATACAGTAGGGACTTGGCAACACCTCACACTGTACCAAAACCAAATCGATGAGACTGCATTCACTGATGGCGTACCTTTTGACGGTTCCAGCATTCGGGGCTGGAAAGCGATCAACGAATCGGACATGACGATGGTACTCGACCCCAACACTGCTTGGATCGACCCATTCATGGAAGTCCCAACGCTAAGTATAATTTGTAGTATTAAAGAACCCCGCACAGGTGAATGGTACAACCGTTGCCCACGTGTTATTGCCCAAAAAGCAATAGATTACCTGGTTTCCACTGGCATAGGTGATACAGCCTTTTTTGGCCCTGAAGCTGAGTTCTTTATCTTTGACAGTGCTAGGTTTGCACAAACTGCTAACGAAGGCTACTACTTCATAGACTCCCAAGAAGGTGCTTGGAATTCCGGTAAAGCTGGTACAGATGAAAAACCCAACTTGGGTTATAAACCACGTTTCAAAGAAGGTTACTTCCCAGTTTCACCGACGGATTCTTTCCAAGATATTCGTACAGAGATGCTGTTGACGATGGCACAATTAGGTGTACCCATTGAAAAGCATCACCACGAAGTTGCTACTGGTGGTCAGTGCGAACTAGGTTTCCGTTTTGGTAAGTTGATCGAAGCGGCTGACTGGTTGATGATTTACAAATATGTCATCAAGAACGTTGCCAAGAAATACGGCAAAACCGTCACCTTCATGCCAAAACCAATTTTTGGCGATAACGGTTCGGGAATGCACTGTCACCAGTCCATTTGGAAAGATGGCAAACCTCTGTTTGCAGGTGATAAGTATGCTGATTTGAGTGAAATGGCGTTGTACTACATTGGTGGTCTTCTCAAACACGCACCAGCGCTGTTGGCAATTACCAACCCTAGCACCAACTCATACAAGCGCCTAGTACCTGGTTATGAAGCTCCTGTTAACTTGGCTTACTCCCAAGGGAACCGTTCTGCTTCTATCCGTATTCCTCTATCTGGCACTAACCCCAAAGCCAAACGTTTGGAATTCCGTTGTCCAGATGCTACATCTAACCCCTATTTGGCATTTGCTGCAATGCTTTGTGCTGGTATCGATGGCATCAAGAACAAAATCCATCCTGGTGAACCCTTAGATAAGAATATCTATGAACTCTCTCCAGAAGAACTGGCAAAGGTTCCTTCAACTCCAGGTTCTTTAGAACTGGCGTTGCAAGCACTGGAAAAAGATCACACCTTTTTGACAGAATCAGGTGTCTTTACGGAAGACTTTATCGAAAATTGGATTGACTACAAGCTAGGTAACGAAGTCAAACAGTTGCAGCTACGTCCTCATCCCTACGAATTTTACCTCTACTACGATGCTTAATGAAGAGTCGTATCTAACTAAAAAGTAATAAGTTTTGCCACCCTAAAGTAGAGGGTGGCTTTTTTTTCCAGATTTGTCAGTTGAGACATTCACTCAAAAAATCCAGCTTATAACTTCTGAAACTTAGCTCATGGAAGCATGGCTGGGCCCATAAATCATCCGAGTGTTAGCATCTACCTTCCCTTGAATCGGGTTCCAGTAGTGAGATGCTTCTTCAGGAAGACCAAGTTCTTGTGCCGCCCGCATCAGTATTGATTGTTGGCGATTCTTGACTTGCTGATGTTCGCGCACCATTAATGCACGAGATTTATCTGCGATAGACATAACCATAGTCCTCTCTATTTCGTGAATATATAATTTTCCTTTCTTTACAAGACTAATATAACAAAAGTTCTGTAACATAAGCTACTTTTTACAAAAATTTATATTTTGTTTGCCTACAATTTTCCGGCTTTGGGGGAAAATCTCTCCAATTCACTTTTGATAACTAAAATCATCTAGCTTCAGATTGGTCTGAGCTTAAAAACACACTTTACCCAAGACTGAACATTTATTCGTTACTTTTATTTACAGTTCAGTTCAACTCAAGTGATTAATTTTTGTGACTTTTACTCTTTTTTTCGTTGAAGCTGCACAAATACAGCACTCGCAAAAATTAAGTTACTATTAAATAAAGATTTACAAAAATTTACATAATTTATGACAGTTACCTACCCGCGTAAATTTCAGAATGTTTTGAGTGCAAGAGATATATTAAAACGGGTGGTATGCGATCGCGAAATCCATCTCATTACCCTCAACCGCTACCGTTACAGCGAACAACACAGCTGCAAAGACCTCACAGAGCTAATTGAACAACTGAATGGACAGCCACGGCAACTAGTGCGGGATTTGTCTCATCACATCTCAGATGAGGCTCGTCATGCCATCTGGCTAACTGACTTGTTGACAGACCTGGGAGCAGATATTGGTAAGCCTCCCGGTTCTTCCTATATCAATGAATTTGAACGCCTACTTGATCGCGAACAACAAGATCCAGTCCAAGACCTCGAAGATTTTGTGATTTCTTCGCTTGCTGCAATTAACGTCACCGAAAAACGGGGCTGTGAGTATTTCTCTGCCCACATTTACGCGCTTAAACAAGCACCGCAGACAGAAGAAAACATCAAAATTCGGGAAACAATTGAAAAAATTCTCCCAGAGGAAGTAGGACACGTCCGGTGGGGTAATCGTTGGCTAGGAGAACTTGCGCGTAAGAGTCCAGAACATCAGCAAAAAGTAGAGCAAGCTAAGCGAAAATATACCGCAATTGAACAAGCGGCGTTTGAATCAGGAATGGATATCACCTTGGGTGCAGAACTACGGCGAGTTGCCAACCTGGTGGAAGTCGCAAATACCATGCCGCTTTGGCAACGTCCCCAATACTTGATGGAACGTTTACCCCAGACTTTGCTAGCACCTGAATTGCAATTTACTAGAATTCAAGCTGCACAGAGGGCTTGGCAGCGCGATCCACAGACGTTTATTGAGAAATTTGTGCCAATGTTCCTCAACGGCATCCAGGGAACAGAAAATAATCGCAAGAAAACAATGGTGTAAAAGGGCATTGGGCATGGGGAATTGGGCATGGGGCATTGAAATAATTAATAGTTGTTCTCCCTCATCCCCATACTCCCTACTCCCTTTTCTTTAAGTAAAATTCATCTAAAAAGACCAAATGCAAAATTTTGCATCTGGCCTTGGGTGTAAAATAATTAAAAAGACTAAGATGATCTGGCAAATCCTTCTTAACACTTATTTTGTCGCCAGCCATCTACGAGGAGAACGAACCAAGGGGCAAAAGTAGGTCAAGAATAGTAGATTTGTTAGCAAGTGCAATAAACCTATACTACTTGTGCGAATCCATACGCTAGATAAGCAAGAGATGAAACGAAAGGGATTTTATGCTTCGGCAAAGGACGCTAAACAGATGTCAGAGCGAAGATCGGTTACTTGCTTATGTAGATAATCAGCTACTGAATGTATGAGAAGAAAATCTATTGGCGAATAAAATGAAGTTGCCTTAAGACTATTTCCTCAACAAGCAAAATGTCTGAATTAGATGTGCTTTAGATTAACTGATGGCCTAAGTAACATCTATTTCTAGAGCCGTTGAGGATTGAGATGCAAAGCTTTCCACCGAATATGAGCAACAGTTGTAGAGCTTTTGAGGAGTTGGTAATGCTATTGATCAAAGCACTTAATTTGATTTGCTTTTTGATCGGGAGGATTGAGGCCAACTATATATACAAAGCTTGCAGTTGAAATACTAAGCGATCGCTGAAGACTTTCGTGTGTCAACTGTATATATCTCTGCCAGAAAAGCTGTGTAATAGATGTTAGCACAGCATCCTGTTTTCTGGTAATTCTGTTCCTTTGGGAAAAGAGGCATTACCCTACAGTAGTTAAACCAGAGCATAGATATTTCGGACTTTTTGTGTCACTTCTCTGCGCCCACTACCGCGATGACGTGGCGCATCATCTGAAGCTTGTTCAGATGCCGCCGAGAGCCACTGTTCCGAAGTAGGCGTGGAAGGCAGCCCTGTTGATAAGTGATTGACCATTGCTTGGCAGTTAAAAGCTAAGGGGCCGAACACCAGACTCGATACTAAAAGTGAAATGGCAGCACGCATAGCAGATGTCTATTTTGGAACTCTCCACTTCACTGATACTTAGCTTTTTGATTAATATCCGGACAATTCATCAAAAAGTATTCTGTTTTACTGAAAATAAACTCTTCTTATTGTTCTTTTAAATGTTCGACTAATAACCAATTACCAGAGTGATTGTGATGACCCCACAATGTAACTAATTGTTCGTGGGGATAAGCGCGTAATTGCTCGTCGATATGCGATCGCAAAGTCATAAGCTGCCAACTTTGCCCTTGATATGCGGCTGGGGCTGTGACAGTGAATTTGTATTCCTGCTGTTCCAAGCGGTAAAAAATCCCTTTGAAACAGTTACTTTCCTGAATTAATGCTTTGTCAAAAGCGGAGTCAGGGCAATCGCCACTAGCTGGATAGGCTTGTGGATTATCTAAGTAATACAGTTGCCAGTGCCGCCAATCCGAACGATTGGGGGGAAGATTAAAAAAAGGAATAATTAGCGCTTTTGAGCGATTATCTTCTAATAAAGCCGTTTGCAGTCTCCTTATAGGTAAATCTCTCGGCTGGCATTTTAACTCAACACACATCGCCGCTGCCATCCCTGCTGCTTGACCAATTCCCATAACCACAGGTTGTAATCTGGTAGCGCCATTGGCAATGTGGGAGACAGAAATATTCTTTTCACACACCAAGAAACCATCTGTTGTGGTTGGAATTAGACAACTGTAGGGAATTGTAAAAGGAGTTCCCGTCCAACGTCCGCCCCAGCGGATAGATTTTGGTTGCAGTGGGAATTGAACGCCAGGATAATGATGATCATTGGCGTAGTTACCAACCGCGATCGCTTCGCAAACGCCTGCTGTAGGATGCCCGAAGGGCTGTAGGGCGAACGCATCATTAAATATAGATGCAACTCTACCTCTTGCGATCGGCAAAATATCCTGTTCTCGGACAGTAGTTAGCCCCACCAAGCGGCGGCTTTCCCGGTAATAGGGATGCAATGCAAAAGCTGTAGGGGTGTGAGGAAATACTTTTTTTGCTAAACCATAGCGACGACCAAGCTGTTTTTGGATAAAATGAGCAAAATTTTGGCTGTGCCAGCGAGATTCTTGGATGAATTCATCTCTGGATACATCTGACTCTATCAATCGCCCTACCCCTTCGCCGTAGTCATTGCCACAGATTGGCCAATTCATCATAAACAGGCCACCAGGCAAACGTCCATAATTTAAAAATGTCTCTGCTCCATAGCCATCCCAAGCACCTGTAAACTGTGATGGATTATAGTTAGGGGCAGCCGGAATCTCTAGTGCAGTCACTTCACCAAAGTCTTGCATAATCACTACATAAGTGGGCGCTTGCACAGGATATTTCTGAGTTAAAGAGTTAAAAGTCGCTGGGGCGCTGGGTTCTCCCCACTCAGATTGCAATTCCCAACCCCAACGGTAAGGTATTTCAGCTAAAGCCAATAAATCTCCTAACTCTGTACCGTCGAGAATAATCTTGGCTGTGACAGCAAAATCAGCAAAGCGGACACCAGTAATAAAATCACCCTGCCGGAACACCTCTAAAGGTACTTGTCCAGAAATCCAGTGCAGATTAGGCAATTCCTGCACCCAATCTGCAAAAATCTTTGCCCCAATCCGGGGATCGTAACTAAAAAAGCTTACCCAACTGTTATCTAATCCTTCAGGCTGTCGTTGTCGCAATTCCTGCAAAAACGCACCCCATAACCCCGTTTGAAAGGCTTCTAATTCGTTGCCATCGGGTACAGACACTCCAGCCGAAGTTAGCATTCCTCCCAACCAAGGAAATTCACTCACCAGAATGGTTTTGGCTCCCCGTCGCGCCGCTTGGATAGCAGCCGCAGTGCCTCCGGTTCCTCCACCGACAACTAAGACATCTGCTATGTATGTCTGATGAACCATGACCAAATCCTCTACCAGGGTTAGCTATCTAGCTGATTTCGGTTGATCCTTGGCTCTACTTTTATCAGCTGAGTTTATAATTCACCTCTAGAAATCAGCTTTTGTCAAGTTTAAGAGGACTTTTCTAAGCACTAAAGTGCTTACTACAAACCATTAAAATGTACTACCGCAATTACGTATGAAATATTACACATTTGTCTTGGTGAGGTACAGGGTCTTGCATTTTACACATCTGTATGCAAAGATAATTTCACACAAAATACTGTAAATCTATCGATTTACCGGATTAATGAGTCTTAATGCTTTTAAATCTAACTGATTGCAAATGAAGGCATTGAGCGAGTATTCATTTGGCAATTAGTAATGAATAACTAAAATTTAAATAATAATTTCCTTTAGTGTAAATCGCACTGACAGACTAAAGAAAAAAGAAGAATTTAAACTAAAAAATAATGTGGATTGTTAAACTTGCTCTTCGTCGTCCCTACACTTTTGTAATTACTTCCATACTTATTTTTGTCTTAGGAGTAGTTACTATTACGCGCATGGCAACGGACATTTTTCCAGAAATTAATATTCCTGTTGTCAGTGTAATTTGGTCTTATGGTGGTGTCTCACCAGAAGAAATGGAACAGCGTATTGTTACAGCTAGTGAACGCTCTTTTACAACCACTGTCAATGACATTGAACACATCGAATCACAATCACTCAATGGTGTTAGCGTCATTAAAGTTTTCTTCCAACCAGGAGCAAAAATTGAAGCAGCAGTAGCTCAACTTACCTCTAATACTCAAACGATTCTTCGAGGTTTACCTCCAGGAATTACACCTCCTTTAATTATTCGCTACAATGCCTCTAATGTGCCCATTCTTCAGCTAAGTGTTAGCAGCACATCACTATCAGAGCAAGAACTTTACGATAACGGCAATAATTTTCTGCGGACTCAGCTAGCGACTGTTCAAGGCGCGTCTGTACCGTTACCTTATGGAGGCAAACCTCGGCAAATTATGGTAGATATTGACCCGCAGGCACTATTTGCCAAAGGTCTTTCAGCTACAGATGTCACAACCGCAATCAGCGCCCAAAATCTTATCTTACCTGGGGGAAATGCCAAATTAGGCGATCGCGAGTACAGTGTTCGACTCAATAGTAGTCCCCAAGTCTTAGACGCGTTAAACAATTTACCCATTAAACAGATTAACGGTACTGTAATTTATATACGTGATGTTGCCCAAGTCCATGACGGCTTTGCAGTGCAGAACAATATTGTTCGTCGAGATGGGCGACGTTCTAGCTTATTAACTATTCTCAAAAGTGGTAGTGCTTCAACTTTAGATGTTGTAGCTAGAGTCAAAGAAAGACTACCAAAAATTCAAGCCACATTACCCAAAGAATTAGATTTAGAAATCTTATTTGATCAATCTATATTTGTTAAAGCTTCCATCCACGGAGTATTAACCGAAGGATTGATTGCAGCTTGTTTAACTGCCGCGATGATTTTATTATTCTTAGGCAGTTGGCGCAGCACTTTAATTGTGGCAATTTCCATTCCTTTATCAATTCTTTGTTCTATCATTGCTCTGCGATTGATAGGACAAACTTTGAATATTATGACCTTGGGAGGTCTATCTCTAGCAGTTGGGATTTTAGTTGATGATGCCACAGTAGAAATCGAAAATATCCACCGCAATTTGGGACAAGGAAAACCTCTACAACAAGCTATTTTAGATGGCGCACAACAAATAGCTGTTCCGGCTTTCGTTTCAACCTTGGCAATCTGTATTGTTTTTATCCCAATTGTCTTTTTAACAGGAGTAGCACAATCGCTATTTATGCCTTTAGGAATGGCGGTTGTTTTTGCGATGTTTGCCTCCTATCTACTGTCGCGTACAGTAGTACCAATGTTGGCAAAGTTTCTGCTTGGTAAAGAACTACATCTTTATACTGAACATGAAAATCTAGATAATAACGGTAATGGTCATGTAATTCCTAAAAAAGATATTTTCTGGCGGATTCATGAGCAGTTTAACCGTCAATTTGAGAAATTTCGCCAAAACTATCGAAATACTTTAGCTAAAGCTCTAAATCATCGTGGTGTAGTTTTTGCAATGTTTGGTGCTTTTTGGGTAAGCGCCTTAGTTTTACTACCTTTTGTTGGTCAAGACTTTTTTCCTCAAGTAGATGCAGGTCAGTTCCGGTTGCATGTCCGCGCTCCTGCGGGAACACGACTTGAAAAGACAGAACAGATTTTTACTCAAGTTGAAAATGAGATTCGCCAAGTTATTCCTGAGGAAGAATTAGAAATTATTCTTGACAATATTGGTGTACCTGTAGGTGGAGTAAACCTCGCTTTTAGTGACACAGCAACCATCGGCCCTGGTGATGGAGAAATTCTTGTAGGTCTTAAAGAAGGTAAACATCATTCTACTTGGCAATATGTTAGACAACTACGTCAAAAATTAACTGCCCAATTTCCTGAATTAACCTTCTTTTTCCAACCTGCGGATATAGTAACTCAAATTCTCAATTTTGGTTTACCAGCCCCTATTGATATTCAGGTCATAGGCCCAGCTAAAAATCGTCGGGATAACTACAAAATTGCCAAACAAATCAAAACCCAAATAGCTCAAATTCCGGGAGCAGTTGATGTTCATTTACATCAAGTCGTTGATGCCCCAGACCTACGTATTAATGTAGATCGTTCTCAAGCACAACGTAGCGGTTTAACTCAACGAGATGTTGCCAATAACCTACTCACATCATTAAGTTCTAGTGGTCAAACATCACCCAATTTTTGGCTCGATCCTATCAAAGGAGTCAGTTATTTAATAGCAGTACAAGTTCCTCAGTACAAACTTAACTCACTAGAAAAAATTCAGAATACTCCTGTAGCTAACGGTTCTAGCTCGTCACAACTTTTAAGCAATCTTGCTGTTGTTAAACGTGGGAAAGCTGCTGCTGTTGTTAATCATTACAACGTACAGCCTGTATTTAATATTTACGCCAATGTTCAAGGTCGTGATTTAGGTGGTGTAGCCAGCAATATTTATAAAATAGTTGGACAATTTCAGCATAAGTTACCACGTGGAACGTCAATTATGGTGAAAGGCCAAGTAGAAACGATGAATTCATCTTTTCTAGGATTAGAAGTAGGATTGATATTTGCCATTGGATTAGTTTATTGCTTAATAGTAGTCAATTTTCAATCTTGGATTGATCCATTCATTATTATGATGGCACTACCAAATGCTTTAGCAGGAATTGTCTGGATACTATTTGTGACTAATACGACTTTTAGCGTACCTTCTTTGATGGGTGCAATTATGAGTATTGGGGTTGCTACTGCCAATAGTATTTTGCTCGTCACCTTTGCTAATGAGCAACGTCTAATAGGGGAAAAAGCTGTTTCTGCGGCTTTATCTGCTGGTTATACCCGTTTGCGTCCAGTATTAATGACTGCTGGGGCCATGATTATGGGGATGTTGCCAATGTCTCTTGGTTTAGGAGAAGGTGGTGAACAAAATGCTCCTTTAGGACGTGCTGTAATTGGTGGATTATTAGCAGCAACAGTGGCAACTTTAATTTTTGTACCTGTAATTTACAGTATTTTGCGCCGAAAAGAACCTCAAAATTTAGAGGAAGAATTATCTTCTACTATCAAATTAACTGTAGCCAATCGGTAAACTATTCGTGAATAATTAGATTCCCGATTTATCTAAAAAATCGGGAATAGAAGATAAACCTAGATTTTCATAAATAAACAAATCAAATAGAAATTTTCTAGTATGGATACTCAAGAAAATACCAAAGTTGATCATTCTGATCTCACATCAATCGCGGCAACGACTAAAAAAAGTCGCTTCAATTTTATCACCATTATCGCTACGACTACTTTAGTTGTAACTGCGCTTTTAGCACTTGGTGTTATACCTCGGTTACAACAGCAATCAGAATTAAATGCTTTCGCTAAATCTACAACAAAAAAAGTTTCTTCGGTCAATGTAGTTAAACCAAAAGTTGCTGCTAATTTCACCGAATTAGTTCTACCTAGCAGTATTCAAGCAAGCCAAGAAACTACCATTTATGCCCGTACCAGTGGCTATTTACAAAAAAAATTAGTGGATATTGGCGAACGTGTAAATCAGGGGCAGCTACTAGCTATAATTGATGCCCCAGAAACTGACCAAGATGTACAGCAAGCTCGTGCAGAATTGGCAAAGTCTGAGGCCAATCTTGCTCAAGTTCAGGCAGATTTAGCGCAAAAGCAAAGTAATCTTTCTCAAACAAAAGCCAACTTAAAAGCTAGACAGGCGGAATTAACCGAAGCACGTACTAACCTAGAATTAGCACGTCAAACTTGGCAACGTTGGCAATTACTTCAAAAGCAAGGAGCCGTAACTACACAAGCTGCTGATGAACGTCAAACTGCTTTTAATGCAAGTCAAGCTAATGTAGATACTTTAATTGCTCGCGTTAATTCAGACCAAGAAAGTGTAAATACTGCTCTGGCAGCTATTAATTCCCAGAAAGCTAACATTAATGCGTTTATTGCAAGTAGAAGTGTTAGTAAATCAGATTTACAACGGATAACTGCTTTACAAACATTCAAACAAATTGTTGCTCCTTTTGCAGGTGTAATTACTGCTCGCAATATAGATACTGGAGCTTTAATTTCTGCGGGTAGTAATAATAATAGTGGAAATTCCTGGTTATTTAAGATTGCTCAGACAAATAATTTACGTATCCGAATTAATGTTCCCCAGGCTTTTGTTCAATCAATTCACCCTGGACAAACTGCGCTTGTTCGTGTTCGTGAGCTACCGAAAAAAGCTTTTTCTGGTAAAGTTATTCGGACTGCTGATGTCTTAGATGCTACTTCTAATACCCTTTTAACTGAAATTGAAGTACAGAATTCAGAGAATGTGTTGCGTCCTGGGATGTATGCTGAAGTGACTTTTAAGACTGAACGTGCTAATCCACCTTTATTAGTACCAGCTAATACCTTAGTGATTAATGCAGATGGTATACAAGTAGCCACTGTGACGAAAGAAAAGAAAGTTAAATACCAGAAGGTAGAGCTGGGACGAGATTATGGTACTGAAGTTGAAGTCGTTTCTGGTTTAAGCCCTAATGTTAGGTTAATTACTAATCCTACGGATGCTCTCCAAGATGGGAAATCAGTTCAGGTACTTGCATCCAAGCCTAAGACTAAGAATTAAAATATAGCAGTTCTCGATTGAGTAATGTAAAAGAACCCCACCCCCAACCCCCTCCCCGCAAGCGAGGAGGGGACTATAATTTACCTTATTATGATTAGGAAACGCTATAATTCATAATTCGTAATTTGTAACGGAGTTTTAGACCTCGCCACACAACTTGCTGCTTTTAGAAGCGGGGGAGTTAAACCCCCAGAATTAGTTAATTTTGAGTTTGGAGTGTATCTGTTTCCTACGGGACGCTTTACGAATGGGGAAGCAAGCTAGGCGCAGCATTTCGTTAGAAAAGGCATGTGACTTGCGTTAGAACAAAGTAAATTTAACCGATAATAAATAGCTTAACGTTGACCACTAATGTTACATCTAGTATCGTTGAGCGGGGAAAAACCAACGTGAAAGCACAGGTATTTAGAGGCGTTAATCAACTTTCTTACGAAGATATCCCAGTTCCAAGTCTGGAATCAGATGAAGTGCTGGTACAGGTGCGGGTTGTGGGGTTGTGTCAGTCAGATATTAAAAAAATTCGTTATCCGCTATATGAACCGCCGCGCATTTTTGGACATGAAACTGCCGGCACGATCGCAGCATTAGGCAATAATGTCAAAGGTTGGCAAGTTGGACAACGGGTAGCGGTGATGCACCACATCCCTTGTATGCGTTGTGCCTACTGCCTAAGTGATAATTTCTCTATGTGCGATGTTTACAAGAACATCTCCACTACCGCAGGCTTTAACGCCAGTGGCGGCGGCTTTGCTGATTATGTCAAGGTTCCTGGACATATTGTGGAAAACGGTGGGCTAATTCCCATCCCGGATAATATCAGTTTTGAAGAAGCGAGTTTTGTCGAACCAACGAACTGCTGCTTGAAAGCTGTGAAAAAAGCCCAAATTGCCCCAGGACAAACTGTGTTAGTTACTGGTGCTGGGCCAATTGGGTTAATGTTCATTATGTTGGTGAAGTATTTTGGAGCAAAAGCGATCGCTACTGATTTACTACCCTCTAGAATTGATAAAGCCTTAAGTGTCGGTGCAGAAGCGGCTTTTGATGCTCGCGATCCCGATTTACCCGCCAAAATTCATACCCTAACTGGTGGACTAGGTGTTGATGTTACACTGCTGGCTGTTCCGAGTGAGAAAGCTTTCTTTCAAGCACTTGATAGTACCCGCAAAGGTGGCAAAATCCTATTTTTCGCCGAATTCCCTGATGAGGTGGAAATTCCCATCAACCCGAATATCCTCTACCGTCGAGAAATTGACTTGATAGGTAGTTATAGCTCATCTTATCGGCTTCAGAATTTATCAGCTGATATTGTATTTAATCAGCGCATTGATGTGCAAGCATTGATTAGCGATCGCTATCCATTAAAAGATTTATCAGCAGCTGTGGAAGTTGCGATCGCACCCACACCCGATACTTATAAAATACTGATTTATCCGTAAAAGGGAGATGACGAAGATGAGAGATGAGAGATGAGAGAGTGTTTAAACTAGAAGTTTAAAGTTCAAAGGCTCAACGATGAAGCTCAAAGGTTCAACGGTGAAGCTCAAAGGTTCAACGGTGAAGCTCAAAGGTTCAACGACGAAGCTCAAAGGTTCAACGACGAAGCTCAAAGGTTCAACGATGAAGCTCAAAGGTTCAACGACGAAGCTCAAAGGTTCAACGACGAAGCTCAAAGGT
>NZ_JABXKL010000021.1:15114-42655 GCF_017114995.1 Nostoc sp. NMS9
GAAGCTCAAAGGTTCAACGACGAAGCTCAAAGGTTCAACGACGAAGCTCAAAGGTTCAAAGTTCACCCTTAAAAGCTCAAGTTTCATCCTCATCTCTCTCACTTTCCCCTTGTCCCCAACAAAATGCTTATTACCTTACTTTTCGTCGCTCTATTAGCTTTCTACGTCGCCTGGAATCTCGGAGCAAACGATGTCGCTAACGCGATGGGAACCTCTGTAGGTTCCAAAGCTGTCACCCTCAAACAAGCACTAATCATTGCTGGGGTATTAGAGTTTACGGGTGCTGTGTTGTTTGGACATGAGGTAACGGAAACTCTAGCAACGAAAATTGCTAATCCCGCCTTATTCGCAGCTACACCCCAAATATTCGTTGTTGGAATGGTAACAGTACTAATATCGTGTGGTGTGTGGTTGCAAATTGCCACATCACGCGGTTTACCTGTATCCTCTTCTCATGCAGTTGTTGGTGCGATCGCTGGATTTAGTTGGGTAGCTTTGGGAGTAAATGCAATTGATTGGTCATCAATTGGCTCGATCACCATTGGCTGGATTTTAACGCCGTTAATTAGTGGTGCGATCGCTGCTCTATTTTATAGTCAAATCAAGCACTGGATTTTAGATCAACCCAATCAAGTAGTCCAGTTACAAGAATGGATTCCCTGGTTGAGTACTCTGCTGCTAGGTGTCTTCGGCGTGATTGTATTACCACCACTCACAGAACCGCTAACCAATTTTGTAATTGAGCAAGTTGGTTTTACAATCCCTACTTACGACATCCCCCTATTAATCGGTGCAGTAGCAGCAGTTGGACTCACAATCATGAGTTGGCGACAATTGGGAGATAAGAGAGACAAGGAAGAAATACTCCCTAATCCTGTAGAAAGATTATTCGGCCGATTCCAACTACTAAGTGCTTGCTTTGTAGCCTTTGCTCACGGTTCTAATGATGTGGGAAATGCGATCGCTCCTTTAGCTGCGATCGTTTACATCAATCGCACTGGTAGCGTACCTAATGATGGTTTAACTATCCCGCTTTGGATTTTAATCCTTGGTGGTGCTGGTATTGTTGGTGGTCTAGCTGTCTGGGGAAAAAAGGTCATTGCCACCATTGGCGAAAACATCATTGCCTTGCAACCCAGTAGTGGATTTTGTGCCGAACTGGCAACTGCTACCACCATCCTCATCGCTTCCCGGCTAGGTTTACCAGTCTCCACCTCCCACGCTCTCGTCGGTGGTGTAGTTGGTATTGGACTAGTGCAAAATCTCAAGTCAATTAAGTTTCAAACACTAAAAGGCATTGCCGCCGCATGGCTAATTACAATCCCCGTGAGTGCTGCCCTTAGCGCTGCCATCTTCAGCATCGCCCGGATTTTATTCTTCTAAGAATTATTAATATTTTCCAAACTTTTCCTCTACTGGAATTTACTCAAAGCAAAACCCAGACTGCAACAACGCCAAAAAAAGCGTGCTTTTGCAGAATTGTTGCTCATTCATTAGAATGTTGTGCAGGGGATAGCGTAACTTTGAATTTCCACAGAAGGATACTTTAATCTCCATTTAGAGATATAAACTGTCACACCAGTTACATTCCACACAAATTTACAGCTAGTTTCGCAAGTCAGACAATTTGGTGGGGATGTCTAGCAACGAGTCGCCTACGCACACGCATCTGTAAATCTTTGACAATTATTATTGGCAGTAAAACAATAAATATTTATTTGGAGTGAGATTTCTTTAAAAGTAAAAATTTCATTGGCAAATAATTTATGAAATTAAACTGACCAAAAATAAAAAAGTCTCTATTTCAGGGACTTCCAGGCGTGGCAATAAACCCAAAATCCCTTCGGTTGGGCAATCCCCCAGATGTTCTGGCGTTGCTAACGATGGGAATCGCCCTTCGGGTTCGCCACTTTGCCAGACGCTCGAAGACTCGCTAACGCTGCGCTAACGACGCAAAGCGCCAAGACGGCAAGTGGACTCACCAAGACGGGAGCTACCTTACCAAAATTCCAAATCTAATGGTTAAATACTTATCAATGCTGAAGAAAACACGGTGTAGTAAGCTGTGTGGCAAACTTAGATGCTTTGCTAACTTGTGTCTAGTATGACAGAATTACGTTGAAATGCGGAAGTGCTGTTAAAATTTTTAATTTATCTGACAAAATACAGGAAATTAGGATGACCGCCAATAAAGTGTACAGGAAGCAGCTTTATCGTCAAAGTGTTAGAGGTTAGAAGCTAATGGGGCGATTCGAGAAGCAACCAGAAAACCCAAGAGTCAGAGGGGAGCTATCTAGAGCAGCAGAAAATGCTCTTTGGGCTGTAGTTGAAGACTTAGAAAATCTTCAGCAGAATGTCCTCAGAGCCTTGCAAGAAGATGTAAAGCGGCTTCAGTCAGAAAAAAATCGGTTATCTGATGAGATTCAAAGCTTGGTAGAGGAAAAAGAGCATTTACAACAAGTGCGCCAAATCACCGAGCAGCAAGTGTTAATTCGGCAACTGGCAGAAGTTCTGGCAAAGCATATATCTTCACAACTGCAATCCTCTCTGGCAACTTTAGCTAATCAAAACATAGAGGGCAAATCTTACGAACAAGCTGCGCTGAAGTCAGCTGAAGTGAGCAGCAATGTAGTAGGTGAAATTAATGAAAAAGTCGAACACATGTTTGACAGTCTGGATGACACCGTTACTGTTACCTTTAATTCCTTACAACAGGAACTGAAGAACTATCAAAGTAATCTTTCCCAACAGTTGTCACGGATGTATAGCCAGCAGCAGCAAGGGGAAACGATTTTGACGGAGTTTGTCAACCGCCTGCATGGAGAACTAGAAAAAACTATAGAAGAAACTTCACGCAAATCAGCAACAGCAGGTATACCTACTGTTTTGCAGTTTACGGAGCCACAAAAAAACAGTTCTGTTGAAACATCTCTACCAGAGTTTGAGCAAGTAGTAAGAAATTCCCTTGAGCCAATTTCCCCAATCTCCAATAAATTTTCACCAAGGGAAACGACATCAGAGCCAACCATTGTTAAAGAAAATACCGCGAATCCAATTTCTTCTCCCAGCAAGGATTTGTCGGCAAGGGAAATAACATCAGAGCCAACCATTGTTAAAGAAAACACCGCGAATCCAATTTCTTCTCCCAGCAAGGATTTGTCGTCAAGGGAAATAACATCAGAGCCAACCATTGTTAAAGAAAACACCGCGAATCCAATTTCTTCTCCCAGCAAGGATTTGTCGTCAAGGGAAATAACATCAGAGCCAACCATTGTTAAAAAAAATACCGCGAATCCAATTTCTTCTCCTAGCAAGGATTTGTCGTCAAGGGAAACGCCATCAGAACCTACTGCGGCTGTAGTTCCGCCACCAAAGGACAATACCACCGAGCCAATTTCTGTCCTCAATCAGGAATCGCCGGAAAACGAAACGAAATCACAGCCTACGACTGCATCTTTGCTACAGCCGAGAATAATCCGGCCTTCTCTAAAGATTCCTACTGAACCAATTTCTGTCCGCCGTAAGAACGTATCGCAAAGCAAAGCTGAATCTTCATCGACTACTGCGCTAGAACCGCAAGCGGAAGCAAAACCTCCAGAATCGCGATCGCCTAATTCCTCTAGCTTATCGACACTCCAAATCGGTTTTTTGTTGATCGTATTATCGGCAGTGGTATCGTCGCTTTACAACGTAGCCATCAAGGTGATTTTCCACGAAGGTTCCCAGATTTTTGGAGTATTAGAGGTAGAACAGTTGCTACCGCCGACTTTGGGCAATACTCTGTTAATTTTGACGCTACGGTTTATGGTAGTCGTACCACTAATGGTGCTTTTGTCTCCTATATTGCATCCAAGACTGTGGCAAGACTTGGAAAACTTGTCTGCTTCAGTCCGAGGAAATGCCACACCTGCCAATGCAGCTACCAAACAGATTTTGGTGTTGTCAATTGTGAGTGGGTGCTTTTTGTTTTTATCTCAGGTACTAATCTACATTGCGATCGCTCAAGTCACAACTGGAATGGCGATCGCACTGTTCTTTATCTATCCAATGGTTAGTGGTCTATTTTCGTGGTTTCTGTTTCGCGATCGCCCGACTCTATTCCGCATCGCGGCGATCGCCGCAATTTGCTGCGGTGAATTGTTGGTTTTAGGGGGTTCTCCAACCATCAGTATCGGTAATACTTCAATGGGAAGCAGCACCGCCATTCTTTCGGGTGTGGCTTTTGCTGCCTACATAATTCTGACGCGAGTCTGTGCTAGCAAACTGCATCCTGTGACTTTTACTTTAATTAACTTCACTACCATGCTGTTGTTGAGCTTTATCTGTTTGATGCTACCTTTGCCAAGCAATTGGAACTTGGTAGTAGTTGACCCCTCTAAAATGCTGGAACTGGTTTTAAGCGCGTTTATTTTGGGTGTGCTGACTCTTGCAGGCTATTTGCTCAATAATGTTGGTATTGGTAAACTAGGTGCCTCGCGATCGGCGCTCATCGGTGGTAGCATCCCAGTTTTAACCGTGATTTTCGCTGGGTTAATCATTCAAGAAAATTTGGATATTGTGCAAATTCTGGGAGTATTATTTGTAACCTTTGGCGCGGCTGCTTTCAGCTTTGAAACAATGCGAAATCAGGTTAAACCCTCTAGTCCCACGAATTAAATGGCGAGTTCAATCAGCTTAAGGGTGATGGGAGCTACTTTACTCCCCATCACTCTCAGCATCAATCCCGACGCTAATGCGCCCACTTGTAACTTCTTTAAATCATCTGTGACAAACAAGATCCCTGACTTCTTTGAGAAGTCGGGGATTTAAGTTTTTATGAATGATTTCAGACTGCTGTATAGGTCCAGACAACACTTAATAGATCGATGAGTAGTAATCAAAATAAATAGACTTGTAATATATTTTTAGGGATTTAGCCTGATACAGATAGGGAAAACACGTATATGTAAGCAGTACGAGTAGTACTGACTCCAGCAATTTAGCACGAGTACTTGCTCAGAGAGAAGATTCACAAGGAGTTAAGACCATTGCAGCAGATTTTGGAACTAAGAGATGAAGAAGTCGCAGAAATGTTTAGAGTAACCCGTTTTTTCAAGCCAAACGCACTTTGTTGATATTAGGCGGTCGGACTACCTGTTTTTTCAGCGTGGGAGGCAAAGTAACTGGGTAAGAATAAACTAACTTATGTTAAGCAGCGTAAAGTCAATCAAATGGCCTTATAGTGAGGGTTAAAGCCCTTATCCTTCCGATTTATTAGTTGCTCATTGGGAAGCCCCCTTCTCTACGAGACGCTCCGCGTTCGCATGGCCTCTCCCTTTGGGAGAAGACCGCACTCAGTCACTACAAATCCTTAATTATTTACACCCACTTACTTATTGGGTTTCCTAAGATGGTATCTTTACTTCTGTCGTTTTATACTAATCAACTTAATCTGCGATCGCCCAGACACCCATAAAAAGAAGCTGATATCGTAGCTTGTTGCAGATTATCACCCTTTTATAGCAACAAACCATCTACGTAATTTAAGTCTCTCAAATATATAAAATAGCGAGGTAAAAACATACTTGAAAGTAGCCAATAAATTAGTTAAATCATGAAAAAATAAAATTCTTTCATGAAATAAATATAAATTTATTGCAAAAAAATCTCTAAATAATCATCGGATGGAACCCAAGATGTTTTATTATATGTATGGCTATTAACTGATACTTTGGTTATTAGCACGAGCGGCAAAGCCTTATAGATACGCGATTTAGTCGGAAGTTATCGCGGCTTTTTGTGTCCGAACATCAATATAAAATAATAAATAAAACTTGGATTTAGGAGTAGATATAAAAATATCATCAAACCTTGATTTAAGTAGAATATAAAATATTTAAATAGTCATCATTTATCAACTTTAAAATGCATAATTTTATCTCAAAAGTAAAAAATAGTGATATGATAATGAACAATATTTGAAAAACAACAGGTATTTTGAAATTGGAATTATTTGCTCTACTTGATGTCTACTATCTTTCCTCAAGCCAACGGCTGATACTGCCGAGACATCACTGGAGGTTGTAAACGGAATGATAGTTCACAATGATCTGTATAGCTCAACCTCTAAATGTGGCTACACCTGGTAAGCGATTTGTTTTGAGACTATTCCCAATTATTTCTAGTCACTTGTGTACTACAAATAATTCGCCAAAGCTGAAAAAAAGCATCTTTTTCTAGTAACAGATATCTCAGATTAACCGCGCAAACTAGTTTTTACTCTGAGTCGGCATAGTGCCATAATTAGGTGTAATCAGCTTGACGTTGTTGCTCTTGAAAGATGAAAAAAACTAGAAAACTGAAAGGCTTTATAGATTAATTGCAGCATAGTTGACTGTTGGGACATAAACCACCGTTAAGCTGGATTTGGTGGTGTCTCTAATTTTCTGGTTAGATGCAGAGACAATTATAGTGACAACTACCGACTCTGCTTTTGTACCAGGAAATATGCGAAAACGGTAGTTTGTGCTACCACCGATATCGTCGTTATCGCATACTAATATAGTTTGAAGTAAAGACAGCCTTTAGCCAGGTGTATACTACCTATTTTCACTCGATTAAAAATTGTGTAAACGTGCTATTCAATTGTCTGTAATATGAGTAACGACATAGATCTGATCAAACGTCTTGACCCCAGTGCGATGGATCAGATCATGCTTTATCTGGCTTTTAGTGCCATGCGGACGAGTGGGCACAGGCATGGGGCATTTTTAGATGCAGCCGCAACAGCAGCAAAGTGTGCAATTTACATGACCTATCTAGAGCAGGGACAAAACCTGCGAATGACAGGGCATTTGCATCACTTGGAGCCGAAACGAGTAAAAATTATTGTAGAAGAAGTCAGACAGGCATTAACAGAAGGCAAACTGTTAAAAATGCTGGGTTCTCAAGAACCTCGCTATTTAATTCAATTGCCTTATGTCTGGCTAGAAAAATATCCTTGGCAACCGGGGCGATCGCGCGTTCCTGGTAGCAATCTGACAAGTGAAGAAAAAAGACAAATTGAGCAAAAACTGCCCAGTAATTTACCTGATGCTCAGTTAGTTAGCTCCTTTGAGTTTCTGGATTTGATCGAGTTTTTACACAAGCGATCGCAAGAAGACTTACCACCCGAACACCAAATGCCTTTGAGTGAAGCTTTGGGTGAGCATATCAAGCGCCGTCTGCTTTACTCAGGAACGGTAACACGGATTGATTCTCCTTGGGGAATGCCCTTCTACGCGCTTACCCGTCTTTCTTATACCCCAACAGACGATGAAGAACGTACACACATCACGGTGGAAGATACCGCTCGGTATTTCCGCATGATGAAAAATTGGGCAGAACGGCGACGAAACGCCATGCGCTTGCTGGAAGAACTTGACATACTCCCAGAAAAAATAGAGCAGGCTATGGAAGAATTGGATGAAGTTATCCGTGCCTGGGCAGATAAATATCACCAAGACGGTGGTATTGCAGTGGTTTTACAGACGGCTTTTGGTGAAAAAGAAGACTAGTACAACTAACTGTGAAACTGTGCAAAATTCTAAATTCCCAAAGCTGAAAAACTGACGTGAGTTCAACTAACCTCTCTCCAACTCCTCTTTGCGTTGGAGAGGAGCATTATAATGTTTTTCATTTATTTGAATGCTTACCTGGTCGGTGGACACTTTGGGGACAGTGCTAGGTATCAGAATGCCCACAAGTGGCAGAAGTGGTACTGAAGTTCTGAGCTAATAGAGCGTTTGACGGAAGTTGTATTAGTGTGACAACAGCAAGTGATCGCTTTATCTACGATCAAACTACGGGTAATTTTTTCTTTGACGCAGATGAGATTGGTAAAGCTGCACAAGTTCAAATCGCCCAGTTCTCGAATCAGACAATGCTGACTAATGTAAATATTACTGTCATTGCCTAACGAAAGCTATATAGTCAGCAAAGGTAAATTACCCAGTCAGGTTGAAGCATTGTAATATATAAGGTTGGGTTTTGCTGTTGCTCAACCCAACCTACAAATTAAAATCGGATGATTTATTTTTTGGTAGTCCCTGAATCAGGTTGGCAAATAGCCACTCTATATTCAACCTGTATTTTCAATCAATTACGCAAAGCACTGTAATCTAATTAGTGCCCGGTTGGGTTGGAATAACTGGTTGGGTTGGAACAACTGGTTGGTTTGGAAATGGGGTAGTCTCTAAATTTGGACTTGAACCCGCAGGAATTATCGTTGGCGGTGTAGACGAAGATGAAGCACCGATAACACTATCATCAGCACTGATACAAGTATCTAGCGCTTGAGTAGCGGGAAAGTCGATTTGACTACGCAAGCCAACCACACACTGACCAAAGCGCACGGGTAACAAACTGCGTCCACAATAATCTAAAACTGTCGGATTAGCTTCTTCCTTAGTACTTAGGCTGACGCCAACTACACAGGTTGCTAACTCTTCAGGACGCCGAGCCTTCCCACAAGAAGAAAGCGCATCCGTTGCAGCAATTTGGGTTTCCTTATCAATTTTCACCACGCAAGCAGCCAAATCTTTTGGACGCAGTGCTGCTGCACAACCTTCTGATGCCGCTTCTGCCTTTACACCCACACTCAAAAGGCGACCAGCACAGACACTATAATCATTCCTGTAGGAGGCAGCAACAGCCACATTAGGCAAGATTGTTAAACATCCAGCTATAGCCAAAACCGGTAATGTTAAAATCCTGGAGGTGGAACTGCCTTGTTTGTTCTTACCTCTGCTAACCACTTTTTTGATCATTGACATTGCCATTCTCCAAACACCCAAAGTTATGCTAACTCAAATATCTTAAAAATCCTCTGTAATCTAAGAATTTCGGCGGTAGTAAAGTATAGACATAATTAATTATGTCCAAAATTATGTTAATATAGCTGTTTGAAAGATAAGTAGGCAACGTAAAAAGTATTTCAGAGTAAGAATACTACGTAAACCAATCTGATGATTGAGTCGCTTACGAAACTAAATAAACACAAAAAACTTATTGGCAGTAGTACGGCGGGGCACGTCGGAATTTAGGCTTGGAAGCCAGTGTGTCGGCTCAACCGACTTAAAGCAACTGGTGTAAAGGAGATGCCTCTACATTGGTAGGATACGTCATACCAAGGCAAGCACCTTCAAAAAACCAAGAATCCGCTGATTTATCATCAGTGGAATGTCAAAATAGAATGTTTGGGTAAAGTTTAAACAGGATTAGATTAAGGAAACTCATGTCCCGATATAGAGGGCCCCGCCTCAGAATTGTCCGCCGCTTGGGCGACTTACCAGGATTAACTCGTAAAAGTGCCAGACGCGCTTACCCACCTGGGCAGCATGGTCAAAATCGCAAGAAGCGCTCTGAATATGCTATCCGTCTAGAGGAAAAGCAAAAGCTCCGCTTCAACTACGGTTTGACTGAAAAGCAATTGCTGCGTTATGTGCGGAAAGCCAGACGTGTTACTGGTTCTACCGGACAAGTGCTGCTGCAATTGCTAGAGATGCGCTTGGATAATACAGTTTTCCGCTTGGGTATAGCCCCGACTATCCCAGCGGCTCGTCAACTGGTAAATCACGGTCACGTAACTGTTAACGGTCGTGTGGTGAATATTGCCAGCTACCAATGCCGTCCCGGTGAAGTAATTGCGGTCAGAGATCGGGCACAATCACGGAAGTTGGTAGAAGCTAACTTGCAATATCCCGGTTTGGCCAACCTCCCCAGTCATTTGGAGTTTGACAAAAATAAGTTGGTTGGTAAAGTCAACAGTGTTATTGAGCGCGAATGGGTGGCACTACAAGTTAATGAACTACTTGTGGTGGAATACTACTCACGACAAGCGTAATCGTCATTTGTCCGTAGTCATTTGTCCTTAGTTATTTGCAAAGGACAAATGACAAATGACCAATGACTACCCCCCAATTTGCGACATGGTGCGGGTATATGTACCTAAATTACCAGAATCACGCTGTTTAAAGTTAATTTCTGGCTTGATTCCGAGTAAATGTCTCACCTGGTCTTGTAATTGAGCGGTGCTGACACCAGAACGCAGGGCAGTTTTTAAATCTATTTGACCAGTTTCATTCAATAAACAGGGACGCAGCCAGCCATCGGCACTCAGGCGCATCCGGTTACAACGATCGCAAAAACATTCCGACATCTGACTAATAAATCCTAGTGTCCCCTTCGCAGCAGGAATTTGAAAGACATCAGCAGGGCCAGCACCACGAACTTGTGATTCTGTCAAGCCCCAGCGATCGCGAATACGTTCTCGTAAATCGGCTGAAGATACCCAACCGCGATCGCCAAACAAATGCATATTACCAATAGGCATAAATTCAATAAATCGAACGTGCCACTGTTTATCAATTGTCAGCGCGGCTAAATCTAAAACTTCGTGGTCGTTAACGCCAGGAATCACTACCACATTCAGCTTCAGGGGGTCGAATCCGACTTGATAGGCAGCTTGAATCCCATGCCAAACTTCTTGCCAACGAGAACGCCCCTGATTACCAATAATTTGATCAAAAATGTCGGGATCGAGAGAGTCAAGACTAATATTAATTCGTCGCAGACCAGCATTGTAGAGGTTTTGTGCCATCGGAGCCAGCAAAAACCCGTTAGTGGTCATTGAGAGGTCTTGAGTTTGGGGTAAAGTTGCGATCGCACCTACCAAATCCACCACACGCGGACGCAATAAAGGTTCCCCCCCAGTCAAACGAAATCGGGTAAAGCCTACTGGAATAAATACTTCTTGAATTAAGGTGAGTAGTTCTTCATCACTCAATAACTGTTGCTTGAGAATATAGTCCAGTTCTACTCCCTCTGGCATACAGTACTGACAACGAAAATTGCAGCGATCAATTAAGCTAATGCGGAGGTAGTCTACCTGGTTCATCGTTTTATCTTTATTGTCTCTGATTAATTAAAGACTTTACAAAGGTGGTTTACCCCTTCTTACTATCTTTGTTGTAACTCAAAATACTATACTCCCCCTTAAGTGAGAGTCCACAGATTGTGGCATAATAAGCCGATCGCATCCACTAGTTAGTCATCAATCGTGCAAGACACCGACTCCATCAACGACCTTGCTGCTGCTTTACTACAGCCAGCCGATATCAGCTTTGAACTGCCCGATCCAGAAGATGAACAGATTCTAGAATCAGATTTTCAACAGCAGCTAGAAATAGCTTGGCAGGTATGCGATCGCTTTGATTTGCAAACTGAAATCTGGCGGGGGCGAATTTTACGGGCGATCCGCGACAGAGAAAAAGTGGGTGGTGACGGACGCGGTACTGGCTTTCTCCGATGGCTAAAAGAGCGGGAAATCAGCAAGAGTCAAGCATACTCTTGGATTCAATTGGCGAATAGTGCTGATACTCTGATTGAAGACGGTAAACTTGACCCCGGTTCTGTGAACAACTTCAGTAAACGGGCATTTGTCGAAACCTCCAAAGCAGTCCCCGAAGTGCAACAGATGGTGAGTGAAGCCGCCCAAAAAGGCGATCGCATCACTAGGCGGGAAGTACGTCAACTCAGCGATGAATGGACAGCCATGTCCTCAGATTTATTACCCGAAGCAGTCAAAGAAAAAGCCGCAGATAACACCCTTCCCCCACGCTACATTGCCCCACTGGTGAAGGAAATGGAAAAACTGCCAGAATCGCATCAAAAGTTTATCCAAAAGGAAATAGCTGCCAATCCTGATGTGGATACCCTGAAACAGGTAACTACTGAAGCGCGTAACTTGGCGAAATATCTCAAAGGTGCGGCTCAAGTTCAGGCGCTGACACAGGAAAATGTTGACATTGAAACAGCCTTAGAAGAAGCCCAAAGAGTCGGCTGTTTGAGCATAGCTGCTGATTTGGTAAATCAAGCATCGCAAATTGAACAAACGATCGCTAAATTGTACATGACTTGGAAACGGATTGGTAATTTAGCAGATCGATTATATGTAGATACTGGCGCAAGTACACCCAACTTGCGATCGCTCCTCACTTGCTTGGAACCTCTAGGTGGTGAAATCATGGAATTGCAACTTAGTGGTGCGACTGAACACACTGTACGTCTACAAATTCAGGAGACGAGTTAGGGAGTGGGGCATTGGGCATTGGGCATTGGGCATTGGACATTGGTTATTTCTCCCCTATCTCCCCATCTCCCTCATCTCCCTCATCTCCCTCATCTCCCCACTCTCCACTCCCCCTACTATCACAAGCAAAAAGTTGTGCGACATAATAGCAATAGCCAACTGATTCCAGGTTTTTATGTCAACCACCATCAGTGAACCCATTGTCACTTGGGAAAAGTTACCTGATGACTTTCCTTTACCCGATGAGCCTGTGGACAACATCAGTCAGCCAGCGGTCGCATTTGCCCTCACTGAAAGCTTGGAACTGGCAGGGTTAATTCAGCCTCAAATACTTATTGGTACAAATTTTGGGATTTGTGCAACTGTAGATGGCAAGTTGGTGATTAAAGCCCCAGATTGGTTCTATGTCGCTTCTGTGTTACCGACAGTTCCACCAAACCAAAACCGTCGTAGTTATACCCAGAAGCTAGAAGGAGAAGTTCCGGCAATCGTCATGGAATTTTTGTCAGAGACAGAAGGTAGTGAGTACTCAATTAAAGCTAAGTACCCACCTGGTAAGTGGTACTACTATGAGCGCATTCTCCAAGTCCCCATCTATGTAATTTTTGAACCAGAGGCGGGGTGGGTGGAAGTCTATCAACTAGGTGCTTCAGGACAATATGAACTCCAGCAACCGAATCAGGATAGACAGTATTGGATTGCCAGCATTGGGCTGTTTTTAGGAATTTGGCAGGGTGTGAAAGTAAATCGCACTGGCTATTGGTTGCGCTGGTGGGATGAAGCTGGACAATTGCTGCTGTGGGGAGCAGAACGGTTACAACAAGAGCAGCAATTGCGATCGCGCATGGCCGCGAAGTTACGAGAATTAAACATTGATCCAGAGACTGTTTAACTTATGGGATTTCCAACGCCATAAATTATTTAATCTTGTGAGGTGGTCAACATGAGCGCCTTTGGCTATGGGCGAGTTAGAGAATAGGCAATAGCGATGCCTACGGCGGGCTACGCCTACGCAATTTATCTTTCAGTCTTTGGAATTGCTGAGAGTAAGGCACGGAGAGCGTTGTTAACAGCTTCTGATGTTTTGAATATCTCAGCGACATCAGCATCAAGAGTAACTGTCAAAGGAGCTTTTTCTTGCTGACTAGCAAAACGGTTGGGCAAGGCTTTGCGATAGTCAAAGTTATACTCTGGAAGCAAGTCATCATCTGCGTTGTTGCAGAATTCAGAAGCCTGTGAATTCTTCATAATCTTTTCGTTCTTTCTTGGTTGCTAGACGTGCGCTAATGATACGGATAACGTTTGCTCTTTCTGTAAAACAGACTAATAACAGGCGATCGTCTTGATCATGTCCGATGATGATTTCTCGACGTTCACCAACAGAGTGCTATTCATCATTGAATATGTAAGCTAGAGAGTCGTTAAAGACAGTCTTAGCCGCTTCAAAGCTGATGCGGTGCTTGTTGAGATTCAAACTAGCTTTTTGGTTATCCCACTCAAATTCTAAATTCATGCCTTGATATGAGGCTACTCTACTTGCAATGAAATCATAATTTGTGGGGAGCAGAACGACAGCATTTGCTATTTTGGCGAACCCAATTGTTATTTCGGCGAACCCAATTGTTATTTCGGCGAACCCAATTGTTATTTCGGCGAACGCATTTGCTATTTCGGCGAACCCAATTGCTATTTCGGCGAACGCAATTGTTATTTTGGCGAACGCAATTGTTATTTCGGCGATGCCTACGGCTGGCTACGCCTACACAATTGCTGATTGCGTTTATCCTAAAACAATCTTAAGACAAAGACCTCTCCCTGGTTTGACTACGCAAAACCTGTCCCTCTTTAGATCAAAGAGGGACAAGCTTGAACTTTAGTTGAAGGTAGGGAGAGGTTTGTCGAACTCACGCCTAATTAGCAGGGCAAGATTTAGAGGTGAGCGAGGAGTTATGGGTCGCTGTGGGTACTTGAGCAACTAGAATCACGTTCCCATTGGCATCCATTACCCATCCTTGGGCTTCTACAATTTGAGTAGGTTCATTGACAGAATTAACTTTCTGTGATTTTTCTTCTGTGTTTCGCTGCGCCTGAACAACGGCTCTTTTCTGAATACCGCCAGCACGATTCTGATTATGTGGAGAGAGTGTGATCCAATCTGCCAGTACCGCATCATCAGCTATCAATGGCTCCGTGGGATCGGCTACTAGTCCTCCACGCCCAGTGATAATAAATGAATTTCGTGCTATTTTTCCACCAGAACTACAACTAGCAGCAATTTGCTGCGAAGCATCAACCAGATTTACGGGTAGTTCTACTAATCCTTTACTGGGGTCAACATCTGGTGAGTTGATTTGTACAGTGCCATTTAATCCAAACTCGGAACTGGCAGTAATGTCACTATAATTAGTCGGATCTTCTCTATATTGCGTGCCTATGATATCAAGAGCGTTGATTTTGACATTACCACCATTGCCGCCAACAGCACTAGCACTGATGTCGCTATTTTCATTAGGAACAGCGACGATGAAGGTATTACTATTAGGTACGATGAAGCTATTACTACTATTAGGTACATTGATGAAGATATTACCACCATCTCCCTTACCCCCTGCATTAGTAGTTATTTGACTGTTGCGCCGCAACTGTAAGAAGTCCCTTACCTGTAGCGAAATATCACCACCCCGACCTGAATCACTATTAGATGTGAGTTTTCCTGCGTTGTTCAGAAGTATGGAGCGAGCAGTTACATTTAGATCACCTGCTTTACCTAATATATATGCATCTCCTGGGTAAGTGAAATTCTGTTCAAATTTACTACTCACATTTAATTCAGCCCTATCCTGGATAATCAATTTCCCTGTGGTAATTTTCAGTTTTCCGGCATCTCCAGAACCATTAGTCGCAGCAAATAAGCCACTGGGATAACCATTTACTGAGGTTCCAATTAGCTCTACAGACTCAGAGGCGTTTACAGTCAAATTTCCTCCTGCCCCTGTAGCTGCTATCAATTGTGAGTTTGCTAGAGTCTGTGTTGATATGTTGGCCCCATCTTGGATATACAACCTTTTCGTGTTGATAGTTATGTCACCCGCATTTCCAGCAAAGCCTGTTGAACTAAACAATGAACTAGGTCGATTCCCCATATTTGGGCTAAAAAACCCACCGATTAGCTCTACAGACTCAGAGGCGTTCACAGTCAAATTTCCCCCGTTACCCTTGGTTATAGAAGAAGTGTATACTTGTGCACCATCCCGAACAATTAATTTCGTCGTGTTAATTGTTAAGTCTCCGCCATTTCCCGTAGCCGTAGGCCGAGTTGTGATTCGCACAAGATTACCAATGAGTTCTACTGTATTACCCTGCACTTGGATATTACCGCCACCATCTCCACTGGCATCCACTTGAGAAGGAACTCCAGTACCGTTAATATTTTGCCGCTGGATTAGTTGAATATCCTGAAAATTCTGGACATTTTCATATCCCAAAATCAAACTTTGGTTTGTTGAGTTCAAACTAACTAAACTATTGGCAGTGACACTTCCTAGCTCAATTCGTCCTCCTGGTGCTGTTAAATTCCCGCCCTCCAGTGTTATGTCACCACCTACAAGTGCCAAGGTTTTACCTAGCCCCACTTGAAGACCAACAGGGTCAGGTACGCCATCTGGATTCGCTTGGGATTGATTGCGGATGGGAGCCGCAGTTGCTCCGAATTGTAAACCAATGGGAACACTTACTGTTAGCAGGGGTACGCCTTTGGGATCTGTAGCACTAAACTTTGTACCATCGGCAAAATTCAAACTACTCCCCGTACTGCCCACAAATGAACCGCCGATGTTTAGAGAAGCATTAGGGCCAAAAACAATCCCATTAGGATTAATCAGAAACAGGTTGGCTGAACCGTTAGCTTTAATAATGCCATCAATATTAGAAAAAGACTTACCTGTTACCCGACTGATGATGTTTTGAATGTTTGCCGCATTGTTAAAATAAGCTGTGCTTCCAGTAAGTACAGAAAACTGTTCAAAGCTGTGGAAAAGATTTGTGCCACGAGTTGTTCCACCATCAATTTGTTCAGTAGGTTGATCATTGATTATCTTGTGTGTAACAACTGAACTTTCAGATCCCAGGGTGTTATCTTTGATAATCTGGGCTAAAGCAGAGTTCCCAAAGAATGTGAGCACTCCACTAATTCCTAAGGCACTTACTAATCCTAACTTACAGTACCAATTGCTTCGGCTTTTATTCATTACAGAATTCACCCAAAAAAACAATAGTTTAATGAATTACTGCTCATTACTAATTAGGATAATTAGGTTATCTATGCAGCTTAAATTCAAGTGAACTTATTTAACCAAGAATCTCCCGAGCTGAATTCATAAGGGTGTCAATTACTTTTACCTATGCAAAATAATATAAATGGCAAAACATTGTTTTGCCATAACGAAAAAATGATAATGTTTTCAAGGGCAGATCATACTGCCGTGATTGTCCAAGTAGCAACCCTTTTGCTTAATATGTTGACCAGGAATTATTCGTGAAGATTTTTGAGCTTGATTATCACCTACAGCATCATTAAATTCAATTTCATTTGAGTCGGTACTGGTGTGCAAGTCTATCGAATTGTTGTCTAATACACCCTCATTTTCATTTACAACAAGCGCAGCATCCACCTCAGAGTTTTTTGGTATTTCACTAAACTCATTTTGAATGTCGTTTGTTAACTGCTGTATTTTTTGAGATTCCATAAATTTTACTCTCCTTGTAGACTGACAAATGTGCGAACTTATCTTGTGATGTACTAAATTAACGTGAGTTTGATTAGTACAGTTTGGCAACGAAGAAATCAATAATACAAAGTCTAGAGCGGTACGAAAGCATTAGGTTTCTAACGCTCTTGCGAACTCCGATAATTATGACTTCAGCTTGGCTAGTAATAATTACGCACTGTGTTACAAAACTTCATATATTTCTGCCGTATTTGTTTAAAGGATTCATGAATCTGGCTACTTAGCGTTGATTGCTCAAGAGAATTGAGTAATTGATACCTCCTCAAGTCTCACACTCTGCTTACGGTTTAAATAAACCCAGAAGCTTTATTAAGGCGATCGCTTATATGCCCAATCCCCCATGCCCAATCCCCAAAATCCTAAATATTTTACTCATTAACCGTGCCACTATAGAAAATAGAGCTGCAAATTGAGCAATAGGAAGACTAAAGAACACTGTGCAGATAACATTCTTAGGGACGAGTTCCGGTGTACCCACGCGATCGCGCAATGTTTCCAGTGTCGCTCTGAGATTACCCCAAAGGGCAGAACTGTGGTTATTCGACTGTGGCGAAGGTACTCAGCATCAAATTATGCGGAGTGAACTGAAAATCAGTCAACTCTCCCGAATTTTTATCACCCACATGCACGGCGACCACATCTTTGGCTTGATGGGACTTCTTGCTACTTGCGGCTTGGCTGGTAATGTGAAACGAATTGATATCTATGGCCCACCTGGATTAAATGATTACATTCAATCCGCCTCACGTTATTCCTACACGCACTTTTCTTACCCAATCAAAGTTCACGCCATCCGTCCAGGGATAATTTATGAAGACGATGACTTCACTGTTAGCTGCGGTAATTTGCATCATCGGATTACAGCTTTCGGCTACCGCGTAACTGAAAAAGACCGAGCCGGACGCTTTGATGTGGAAAAAGCCAAGGCGTTGCAAATTCCTCCTGGTCGGGTTTACGGTCAACTCAAGCGCGGTGAAACAGTTACCCTTACGGACGGACGGGTGATTGATGGCACCCAATTGTGCGGCCCTACAGAAATTGGTCGAAAGATTGCTTATTGTACAGACACAATTTATTGTGATGGTGCAGTGGAATTAGCTCATGATGTTGATGTATTAATTCACGAAGCAACCTTTGCCCATCAAGATGCAGATATGGCTTTTCAGCGATTGCATTCCACAACCACAATGGCAGCGCAAACAGCTTTAGCTGCTGGGGCGCATCAACTGATTATGAGTCATTTCAGTCCCCGCTATGCTCCCGGAAATACTTTGGAGTTGAAGGATCTCCTCAAAGAAGCTCGTGCTATTTTTCCGCGTACTGATATGGCTTACGATTTTATGATTCATGAAGTACCCAGACGGCGGGAAGTAGAGTTAACCAAGGTAGGCGTTTAAATTTTGGATTTTGGATTTTAGATTTTAGATTTCCTATTGAACGCTTCTAATCTAAAATCTAAAATTAACCAGGCTCTATCTTAGATTTTAATAGTCTCAATCAGAATATCAAGCAAATAAACAGCAGTTTAGTTTTCTGAGTAAGTCAACTATTTAACCAACAATTTGCGGTTAACTAGATGTATCAAGAATATACAAATAGTATGGTTTAAATATTTTTCTCAGTGTGTTTATTCTATTACAAGTTATCAAAATAACTTTAATATATATTAATGTTGTGAATTGGATAATTTTATACTCAAATACTTAGGAAAAATAATTAATTTTTCGTCAAGATTTTTCTTCTTTAAATAAAATATTTATTAAAAATTTATTTTTCCAACACTGATTAAGAATTTATATGGATGAATTGATGAACATGAAAGCGCCAGTTGGCATAATGTTATGCCAAATTTGCTTGTCATTGTTGGAAGAAGAATTAAGTATGCGATCGCAGCTATTAAGTGTAAAAAAATCATTTCATATTTCTCATAAATCTTCCAAATAAATATAGTGTTTCGATATTAGAGGAGTTTTATAGTGGCTAAGACTAGTCTGAATCAAGAGCAACAGGTTACTACTTCAGCACAAGGCGCAGTTGACATCAGACAACTATCTACTATTTTGCTTCGCCGACGCTTTCTGATCTTTGGGGTTTCCTGTATAGTTATGTCAGCTGCTAGCCTCTTGGCTGTCATGGCCAAACCTACTTACCAGAGCAATATGCAGATATTGGTGAATTCCAATTTATCTGAAGGGGCACAGTCAAATACTCAGGTTACTGATTCAAATTCTCAAGTTGTTGATTCCACTACTCAGATGAAACTCATGCTGAGTTCTAAGTTGCTTCAGAAAGCTGTAGATTTACTCCATTCTGATTATCCTGATATTACCTTACAAGACATCAATGGTCAAGAAGAACACAACAAAAAAGCATTTTTAGAAGTAACACCAGAAGCGGGAGGCATAGGGGCAAATAAAGTTTTTAATCAGGCATTTAAAGTTTCTTTTAATGATCAAGATCCAGTAAAAGCACAAAGAGTACTTCAAGCTCTACAGAAAGTCTATCAAAACTACAACAAACAGCAGCAAAAAGAACGTCTGAATCAGGGATTAACTTTTGTAAACACTCGCCTACCTGAGATAAAAAAAGAGGTGAGTAAAGCTGAGAAAAACTTAGAACAATTTCGCAAGAAACATAAATTAGTCGATCCCGAAGTCCAAAGTAAAATCCTGCTAGAATCTTTAGCCGATATTCAACAACAGCTACAAACCACTCGTGCCAACCTTCAAGATGTAAACGCTCGCTACGATAATCTAGAGCAACTAATAGCGTCTTCATCCCAGCAGAATACACTAATTTCTTCTCGTTTAAATCAGTCAAGCCGCTATCAATCATTATTAAGTGAAATTCAAAAGACTGAACTAGCATTGGCTAAGGAGCGGCTCCGCTATACAGATGATTACCCATCGGTACAAAAACTAAAGCAGCAACGCCAAAGTCAACTGTCCCTATTACGAGAAGAGGTGAAAACTATTACTAATAGCAGTAAGGAAAAACCCTTATTTAAAGGACAAATGTTAGGGATTGATCCAACACTTGTAGATGAGTTTGTTTTGGTACAGACAAGTGTTTTGGGGCTAACTGCCAATGAAAAAAATCTAGTCGAGTCAGAACAGCGGCTCCGCTCTGAGCTAAACAAATACCCAAGTATAATAGCAGAGTATAATCATCTGCTGCCAAAGGTAGAAACTAGTCGCAAAAACCTTGAACAACTACTCCAGGCGCAACAGTCATTGGGACTGAAAATTGCTCAGGAAGGATATAACTGGCAAGTTTTGGCAGAACCTTCTCCCGGTACTTATATGGGTAACAACAGATTATTACTCTTGCTTGGAGGAGCGGTAATTGGGCCGATTTTAGGTATCTTAGCAGCCCTGATTTTGGAAAAGTTTAATGACGCTATTTATTGTGCCGGAGATTTAAAGAAACTGACGAACCTACGTGTACTGGGATCGGTACCAAAACTCCCGTCACGTGGTGTCAAAAAGCGGCGGCTGGGCCTGGCTTGGAATGGCCGAGGAAGCTCAGATTCTTCTGTAATAGAAGCCAGTAATAAATTGCCCGTCCATGAAACTTTGGACATGATCTACCAAAATATTCAAATATTAAAATATCCCTTACGGTTCAAGTCGCTGATGTTTACTTCAGCACTACCAGGGGAAGGGAAGACAACCTTAGTATTAGGCCTTGTAACTAGTGCTACCCGGATGCATCGACGGGTATTAGTAATTGATGCTAACCTACATAATCCTAGCCTGCACAAAATTCTGGAACTATCCAATGACTGGGGGCTATCTCTGTTATTAGTTGATGAGACAACTACTCATTTTCAAGATTACATCCAGCCCATTCACCCCTCGATTGATATTTTGACTGCTGGGCCAGAACCAGAAGACACAGTGAAGTTGCTCAGTTCTCAACGGATGAAAGAACTAATAGAGGTCTTTGAGCAAAGTTATGACCTAGTACTAATAGATGCTCCATCTATTTTAGGCACGGTTGATGCCAGTATTGTGGCATCTTTTTGCAGTGGTATTGTAATGGTAGAGCGCATGGGGAAAGTGACTCGAACTGAACTGACTCAAGCAACAGAAATTTTGAGTAAGTTAAATTTAATTGGAATTATCGCTAATGAAGCGAGCAATTCTCAAAAGGTATTGGCATCGTAGACTGAAGAAGCAGGGGAGAATTGGGCATTGGGGAGGCAGTGCGGTCTTGGGGTTTCCCCAAGTGGAGCAACTGCCGTCATTGGGCATGGAGAAGAAACAAGGGAGAGACTTGTTCAATAATTCCCCCTTGTTTCCTTGTCTCCCCTCCTCCCCCTTCACCTGATTTCTACCTTAATAGTTAAAGCAAACTTATAGTTAAAGCAAAATGCATAATTAGTAGGAGGTGGCAACCTCCTGCGTTGGAGAACTGTCTCATCTTAAAGTAGTAGACGCCATAATCCAGAGCGTCAATTAGATACTAGTGTGATTAGATGATCGGTATGAAATTCCAACTTTACTTAGACTCCTTATTTTCTCAGATTAAAGTACGTTATTGGTGGGTAAGTATCTTTTTGTGGATTGCTTTGGTTGCCCCAGCCCAAGCGTCTGTAATTCTACGCGTGGCAATTGAGAGGGGCGTTAATCAGGTAAAAGTGGGTAGTTCCACCACTGGGATCGTTAAGGATAGTACTGGCCGGACTCTTGGACAGTTGCCAGCAATGAGTGCATATTATGCCCAAGCCGTTCCTGGCGGAGTTGCTTTAGATAAGTGGCAATCTGGTTTATTTTGGATTGAGCCAACTGGCAAGGGATTTGTTTATATTGGCGATCGCTGGTATCGAGGCAGAACTCTGGTTGTCCCCACAGAAAAAGGCTTAACCGCTGTTAACTGGGTTGATGACCAAGAATATCTCTACAGTGTTCTTGGTGGCGAAATGGATGCTAGCTGGCCCCAAGAAGCTTTAAAAGCCCAAGCGATCGCAGCCCGCACTTATGCCCTCTACGAACGGGAAAAACAACGAAATAATCCCGTTTACGATTTAGGCAATACCCCCGATCGCTGGCAAATTTACAAAGGTGTCATTAGTGAATCTCCTGCTACTTACACCGCAGTGGATTCCACACTAGGGCAGGTACTAACTTACAAAAACCGGATTATTCTCTCAGTCTTCCACGCTTGTTCTGGGGGACACACTGAAAACGTAGAAGATGTTTGGGGAAGCAGCGAACCTTATCTACGTGCTGTTCAAGACTACGATCAAAATATCCGCGAGTGTAATTGGGTGAAAACCTTCTCGCCCAGTGAAATTAGCGCTAAATTTCCTGAGGTGGGCAGTGTGACGGCGATGATTCCAGAAACATACTCACCTTTTGGCAGTGTTAAAGTTTTAAAAATTGTCGGCAACAAGGGCACGAAGGTTCTGGAAGGCGAGAAAGTGCGAACAGCCCTCAAGTTAAAAAGTACCAAATTTAGGGTCACCAAGGGGGCCGATGGTAGTTTTGTACTGCAAGGGCTTGGCTACGGTCATGCTTTAGGCATGAGTCAGTGGGGGGCGTACAATCTGGCTCGGCAAGGAGTGAACCATCTGCAAATTTTGGGACATTATTATCAAGGTGTAGCTCTAACACCAATTCAGGCGAAGTAATTGGGGATTGGGCATGGGGCACTGGGCATTGGGCATGGGGCAAAGGAGTGCTGTTAGCGGATAGCTAGGGTTGAGCCAGTGCTGAGTTTATCTCCTTGTCCCCTGCTCCCCTGCTCCCCTGCCCCTCTGCTCCCTATTCCCCACTCCCACGTTCTAAGCGCCGTTGCCATTCAGCATCAATTTTTGCAGAACGTTCAACTTCTTGGTCGAGTAAGTCAGTTTCGCTAGAATACACTAAATCTTCGTTGCCAATGACTTTTTCTGTTGCAAATTGTTGGGCATAGTTGATTTTTTGTTGCAAAAGTGCATCAGAACTTGCCAATAGCCTTGCTCTGGAAAGGCGATCGCGGTTGCGATCACCTATTTTGCGATTACGCCACTGAATCCAGAAATAACGCAATATCGGTATGCCTAAAAAACCTGCTCCGTAAGCCAATAGCAGCCAATAAATTCCTTGCACAAAAGCTACCAGTCCACCTAACTGGACGGCAACAGTTCCATCTCTCAATAAACTTCCCAGTACTAAAGCACCAACAAAATTTAGTATCCCTAACCCAGCACTCAGCATAATTTGCCCGGAACTTGCGGCGCTAAAACGCCAGGGAAATTCCTCTAAGTGATCTGATATTGCATGACGGCGCTTTTTAACTGCACTCACCTGCAACTCTGGGAAGTAATAAACAATTTGCCCTTCTGGGCTTACCCCTGGTTGCCCATTAAACCGCGTCAGAACGGGCAGCATATAATCTTCGTACTCTCTTGTGTATCCCTCGCCGATGTCATCCAAATATGGGGTAATTTGTTCTGCTACCACTGCACCACGGTTACTCCGAATCACCGTAGCAATTTCTTGCCAGCGACGTTCTTCTAAGTTGGCGTTTGGATTACCATCGCCAAACAAAAACGAAAACACAGCTTCAAAGAAATTCAGATTGCTTTCTTGTCGGCTTTCACGTCGCCGTTCCTGGTAGTGGGTGTCATAATTTGGGCTAAGATACCAAAATAAATTTGGAAAATAGAAGAAGCCCCCACCGCCGTAATTACTGCCCCGATTGTCGCCGTTACGGTCTGAATTGATAGAGGTAGTAATAATGTAGATAGCAATAATTATCAGGGTGATGGAAACAATTAAGAAAATTAAAAAAGAAGCGCGAATCACGTAAAACAGAACACTCCAGACCTTTTTCCACCATTCCTGCAATCGTAGCCGGAAGTATTTATTACGCAAAATTGCTCGAAAATTTTGTGGAAAAAGGAAAACTATATCACCTGAATCCGCTACCTGTAAATGTCCGCCAGCATCAGATGCCAGGGCTAACAAGCTTTGATTAGCTTCAGCGACGTTCAATCCTGCCTGAGTTGCCACATCACCAACGGTGACACGGTAGCCCAGTTGTTCCACAGCTTGCATGATGGTGGGACTGGGAGCCATTGCTCTCCCCTCCTGTTAAAACTTATTCCCTTTTCTTAAGTATAAAGTTTTATTTTGAGCGACTTAGCAGGGGTAGGAATAAAGCATGAAATCATTAAAAATAGAAATTCTTACTATTTTATCTATATGAAAGCCATTGTCAGTCCATACTTTGAAGCTCAAGGCCCTTCGCAATTTCTTCAAAGAGGACGCTTCGTTGAACACCCCGATGTAGCGCTAAGGGGTCGGCAAATTCTTTTGGGGTTGTTGGAGGCAGGATGCGAAATAGAATTTGCACCGCCGCCAGAACTTTGCATCTCAATCCTTCGCGAATCAATCCTTGCAGTACACGACACTAAATATATTGACTATCTCAAGGTTGCTTGGTCGCATTGGTCACAAATTCAGAATGCTAGCACTGAAATATTTCCCAATATTTCCCCAAACCGCTATCTGGTCAACTTCAACGAAAACCCTGTTGCTTTAGCGGGATGGTACATCGCTGACTGTGCGGCACCAATCGGGGAATTCACATGGGAAAATTCACTAGGTAGCGTATCTGCGGTGATTGTAGCGACATCTCGGATCAAAGCTGGGGAACTGGTTGTTTATGCTTTGTGTAGACCAAGTGGACATCATGCTTGCCGCGATATGGCAATGGGCATGTGTTTCTTGAATAACATTGCCATTGCTGCTGTTGAGCTTCGCAAGCAATTTGACCGAGTGGCAATTATTGATATTGATATGCATCACGGTAACGGTACGCAGCAGATTTTTTATCAGCGTGGCGATATTTTAACAATCTCGATTCATGGCGATTCGAGAGATTTTTATCCCTTCTATAGTGGCTTTGAAAACGAATGTGGCTCAGGCGATGGCAAAGGATATAACTTGAACATTCCACTGCCAAAAGGAAGCAATGAGGCTTTTTATCTAAAAGCTCTAGAAAAATCTGTCAGCAGGGTATTATCGTTCAAGGCTGAAACTTTGGTAGTGGCGACAGGTTTCGATACCTTTAAATCTGATCCCCTGGGTTGCTTTGCGCTGGAGTCTAATTCTTACTATAAAATCGGTAGAATGATTCGCTCTCTGAATCTACCGACACTATTTGTGCAAGAGGGTGGATATTTCGTTGAAGCCTTACGAGAAAATGCTCGGCAACTCGTTAAAGGTTTTGAAAACGTTTGAATAGTAGCTAATGCTGCTGTAGGTAGTTGCTGTTCATTAACGAAATCTTTACATGAATTTGGTAAACTAACACTAAAGTCGATAAACCGACAAATGACCTGACACGCAAAATGATATAATTACCTACCTTAGCTTGGTTAAATCAGCAAATTTTCTGCTCAAATATGGTTCAATACACTCTCGCTCAAAGCCCAGAAATTATCCTTACTGTTTCTGGAAAAGATTCAGCCAAAGCCCGTGATAAAGCAATGGATCAGCTAATGGAACTGATGGATGCAGGTAAGCTACCCACGGAACTGGAAGAAGGATTTGGCCCTCAACAATTAATTGAGGTAAAAGAATCAACTATTGATACTGCTAATGGTGAGGATACCATTACACAAGCTGTCCAGATTCTAAGTAACCTGGCCACGCTCAAGCTGAAAGTTCAAGAGTCACGAGCTGAAGCGTTGGAAATTCGCAAAGCTGTTGATATTCTGTTCACTGATGAGTCGGTGACAGAAGAGGAAATTACTCGACTCAAGGAAGGTTTTAAAGTTCTCAAAAATTTTGCCCAAGCTAATGTGCGTTACCAGGAAGCGCGAGCTAAAGCAGAACTGGCTCGGAAGACTCTAGATCAAGCTCTCAAATCTCCTGATAAGTAACATTTACAGAATTATATGCATTGAGACACATCTTAAAAATGCAATTAAATACTCAAAAAGACAGGCTGTTATGCCTGTCTTTAGATTAACTGGGGCGCTAGGATTCGAACCCAGGGATGGCGAGACCAAAACCCGCTGCCTTACCACTTGGCGACGCCCCAACAATTTCACTATGCTTAATATAACACTTAGTCCTGGGTTAATGTCAAGTACTTTAATAGTTGATTCAGATAATCGGTTTTTACAGCCGGACATTGATTGGTGGGAATCCTTGCACTTTGCTTCTTTTATCACTTTCAGGTGAACCCTTGAATCTTCGTGCTTCAGGCATAAAATTCTTTCCTTAGCATCTAAAATCTGCTTACCTTGACGATGAACCGCTTAGAGTCAGTCTTACCGTATTTCTTTTTCTTTAGTCCCCAGTCTCGTGAAGGAAGACCCCTGCAATGCGACTTGATGATAGTAGTTGCTTAGTAGCCAGCCATATAAAGAGTGGAATAGTCTTCGCATAGCGGCCGCAAAGTCGGCGCGGTTCTTGAATCCATCGATATAGCCATTCAAGTCCTAAGTCTCGAACTATGCGGGGTGCCCGCTTATGAATTCCGGCATAAACTGGGAAAACTCCACCCAGTCCAATCATTACAGCTTGTATTTTGCCCTTATGTTGAGCTATCCAATTTTCTTGTTTGGGACATCCCAATGACACTAAGACAGCGCTAGCACCACTAGAGTTAATCTTTTGAACCAAGGCTTCGTCTTCAATTTCAGTTAGGGGACGAAAGGGTAGAGGTTCCATCGCCGCAATCTTTATCTGCGGAAATTCCTTCTCTAACCTGTTTTGCATCCTAGACAGAATTTCTGTTTGGGAACCTACAAAGAAAATGCTCAGATTTTGTGTTTGAGTTAGCTGACACAATGCGAGAAAAATATCCATCCCTGCCACACGGTCTTGGTAAAGCGCTCCCATTTTTCGCATCATCCATACCAGAGGCATACCATCAGGAGTAACTATATCTGCATTTCGCAATACGGTGGCAAACTCTGGATTCCAATGGGCTTCAATGAGCATGTGTACATTAGCTACATATACAGTTTTACTCTCACGCCTACTCGCCCACTTCAGTATTGTTTGTATCTGCTCGTCAAACCGTAAAGCAGTAATAGGAAAATCAAGCACTTTTTTAGTAGGTAGAAGCACTCTCGCCACCATCAATAACTCCTGTATCCAAGAAAACAATTCATAGATTACCTAGACCAATCCAAATTATTTAATATTCGGATTGGATGACTCCTGACTTTTTGTAGGCTTGTGTCATTGTTGGAAGTTAACACATGGAGGTGCAATTGCCTTTTTAGTATACTTTTGGCTTAATCGGTAATATTAGAATTATTTGCTGCTGTGTCCTAGCTTACTGTTTTATGTTAAGGATTTCAGACAGTGCTTGACAAAATTCATACTTCCTTCATAATTAATTTTTGGTTAGTTCATCCAAGCATTATAATTGCGATAAATTCCTAGAGAGATGTTGTATATTAAGTAGTATATACTACTTAGTTGCTTAAGTATGAAAGTAAAATGCTAGCCACTTAGTCTGCCGATTTTATACGTAAATATGCGCTTAAGAGGTTGAATGAAAATTAGTATATTTTAAAGAACAGAACTTTTGATTATGATTTACAAATTTATTACAGATTTAATTTAGTCTCTGTATTAGACCCATCCAAAATATAATCAAAGCACAAAAAAATGGTAGAAAGTAAAATTAG
>NZ_JABXKL010000098.1 GCF_017114995.1 Nostoc sp. NMS9
TGTTAAGCATACCGCCAGCGTTCATCCTGAGCCAGGATCAAACTCTCCGTTTTGTATTGGAAAGCTCTATAGCTCAACTTAGCTGCTCTTTTTTAACTTCAGCTTAGTTATTTTTATTTGCTTGACGCAATCCACTTGCTGTATAATCGCTTTCAAACTATAATATTTTCAAGGTTCGGTGTCCTTTTAGCGTCGCTTTTTCGCGCTCCGCTTCCAGCACTTATTCAATATAGCGAACCCAACTCCTTGTGTCAACTATTTTCTCCAAAATAATTTTGGACGGTTTTAGCATCACTATCAAAGCCTTGGATAGTAAGGGTTTTAGGCTATAGTATTGCTGAAGTCTCTAAGGAAGCAATGAAAGTTGTGAGCTTATCTGGTGTTTTGCCGCCCTGGTTGGTTTTAGATCCTCTGTTGCGTGCCTGGTTGTTGGAGGATATTGGTAGGGGCGATCGCTTTCCTAGCGCGTAAATTATTTATAGACTAATTCCTTTGCGCTTCAGTCTGACAGATGCTATCCAATGCCCTCAACGCCTTTGGATTCTGAGAGAGTGGCACTTATCCACACTGTGTCACCTGGTTCAGAAAACTTAATCGCGTTGCTCAGTAAATTGGTGAGGGTTTGCAGAAGGCGATTGGGATTTGCCCAAACCAAAGTTGAACTGTCACAGGATTTATAATCAGTCTGACTTGTAATTTATCTGCCATTGCTTGCATCGCTTCCGTTGCCATAATTAGCAAGTCTGCGGTGTTGCACTTGGCCTTTTGCATGAAGATTTTGCCCGATTTCATCCGCTCTAAATCGAGAATATCGTTCACCAAACAAATCAGGTGTTCAGTATTAGTGGTGGCAATGCTCAGGACTTTTTGCCTCTGTTCAGTCAGAGTTCCTATTTGTCCTGAACTCAATAAATCTAATGCTCCCATTGTGGAAGTTAAAGGTGTACTTTAAGATTCGTTCTGCCACTGCAAAATTCCTGGTTTTAATTTCACCGAAGGGTGCGAAAAACTTTTATGAATAAATCGGCCAAGTAGCAGATAATCTATCGCTAAATATGGAAAAAGTGCAGCCTGTTTTGAACAAATATGGTATGGATTGTAGTTTATTGCATAAAGTTTTCGTTTGGATGGATTTGGGTGCATATTTGTGTACCCCTATTCGGAAAGGCAATATAGAGACACGCAGAGTTCGTGTTGGAAATCGCTTTCGTTGATAAATATAGCAATCGCCAAGGCAGTTAGGACGCTGTGCGAAGAACATCTTCTATGGCATCTCGAAGACAGTCAAATTGAATGAGTTGTTTACGAATTCGACTCTTCAACCATGACCAACATCGCTCAATTTTATTAAGATCAGGCGAATAAGGCGGTAAGTATTTTAAGTGACAGTCTGCCGCTTCAATTAATTCTTGAATACATCCGCCTCGGTGAAATGTAGCATTATCTGCAATCACTATTTGTCCGGGTTTAAGCGCTGGAATTAAACAAGTTTCAAGCCAAGTTTCAAATACGTTTCGCTTCCTTGCTCCCTCAACAGTAAACGGAGCAAATAACTTCCCATTACAACAAGCGGCGATCATATTAACTCGCCCTTGCCTCCTGCCACTTTTAAGAGCATGAAAGCGATTGCCTCTTTGATTCCAACCATACCTATAATCTTCTCTATTATCCAGTCCAGCTTTGTCTATATAGACTATTGACTCTGGTTTATACATCGCTATCTCTTCACTGAATGCTTGTCGTTTAACTTCATCTCGTTCTTGATAACCATAAGTTTTTTTTTACGAGTGAACCCAATTTTCCGTAAGGCTCTTGATATTGTGCGAGCGCTAATTTCTTTAATTTCTACTGACCATAGTTTGGCCATCTCTACTTGGGTTTTATCCCCATTAACCTCGACAAATTTCCCAAATTTTTCCCAGTCAGTAATTTTATCACCATTCCCTAATGGTTGATTTGGTAAAGCTTGGTAATCTCCAGTGGTGGCTTTACGTTGAAGCCATAGGTTGATTGTATTTCGACTGATTTGAAAAACTTGAGATGCTTCACTCTTGCTCATCCCGTCTAACTCAATTGCTTGAATTACTTTCTGACGTAGGTCGTAACTGTAGGGTTTTGGCATTATCTATTCCTCTACTGTCCGCTTGAGCAGTATCAATATTTGTTACTTTACTCATCAAGTATACTGTTTGTCCTAATCGCCTTGGCGGTTGCTATAAATCTATTTCTACAAAAATCCTATACACCATGTTGCTCAAGTTCTGGCGGAAATCTTAAAAGCGCAAGCTGTTCCCTTTCCTCCTAACCCAATAAGTTATATGGATTCTACCTTTTGATGAATACGGTATAGCCATTGAACTTTATCCTTTAGGTTCTCAAATAGAACCATTTTATAATAAGCGATCGCTTTTATTTGCACTTACTCTGCGGTAAGCCTCTTTGCATCTATATCTAAGACCAAAACTCTACTTTCTCATCGCCGGATATTGTTTTAATACCTGCTGTAAATATTGCCCAGTATAAGATTTGGGATTTTTTGCTACTTCTTCTGGTGTACCCACAGCAATTAATTCTCCGCCTTTGTCGCCACCTTCTGGCCCCAAATCTATTACCCAATCAGAACAACGAATTACATCTAAGTTGTGTTCAATTACTAAAATTGAATTCCCTTTATCTACCAATCTTTGCAACACATCTAACAATTTATGGACATCGTAAAAAGATAACCCTGTTGTCGGTTCATCTATTAAATAAAGTGTCTTACCTGTGGCGCGTCGAGATAGTTCTGTTGCTAATTTTACCCGTTGCGCTTCGCCACCAGATAAGGTAGTCGCAGGTTGTCCTAATTGGACATAACCCAACCCGACATCAAATAAAGTTTGCAAACGCGCGATCGCTTTGGGAATATTCTGGAAAAAGTCTAAACTTTCCTCAACTGTCATTCTCAGAACATCAGAAATAGACTTATCTTTGTACTTCACCTGCAAAGTTTCGCGGTTGTATCTTGCACCTTTACAAATTTCGCATTGCACGTAAACATCCGGGAGAAAGTTCATTTCAATAACATTCACACCCTGTCCGCTACAAGCTTCACAACGTCCACCTTTAACGTTGAAGGAAAATTGTCCAGGTTTATAGCCCCTAGCTTTGGCTTCTACTGTTTGGGAAAATACATCCCGAATGGCATCAAAAATTCCTGTGTATGTTGCAGGGTTAGAACGTGGTGTGCGTCCAATTGGGGATTGATCGATAACGATCGCTTTATCAATCGCATTTAATCCCTGAATTTTATCCAAATGTCTGGGTAAGGGAACTTTCTTAGTTAAATGGTGTTGCAGAGACGGGTACAGTAATTCGTTAATCAGGGTAGATTTGCCAGAACCAGACACACCAGTAATGGAGACGAGTTTACCTAGCGGAATGTCTACATCTATATTTTGTAAATTGTTGCGATGGGCATTTTTAATTCCTAAACTCCGCCCATTTCCTTCTCGGCGTTCTGCTGGTGTGGTAATTACTCGCCTTCCTGATAAATATGCACCCGTCAAAGAATCTTCTGCTGCTAATAAGGCCTGAAAATCTCCTTGGGCGATAATATTTCCGCCGTGAATTCCTGCACCGGGACCAATATCAACTATGTGGTTGGCTGCACGAATTGTTTCTTCATCATGCTCAACGACAATTAATGTATTACCCAAATCGCGTAATTTCGTTAAGGTTTTGAGCAACCTGCCATTATCTCGTTGATGCAAACCAATACTCGGTTCATCTAAAACGTAGAGAACTCCTGTTAATCCAGAACCAATTTGCGTTGCTAGACGAATTCGTTGGGCTTCGCCACCAGAAAGGGTCATGGCGGGACGATCAAGGGTGAGGTAATCTAAACCTACATCTAACAAAAATTGCAATCTAGCTTTGATTTCTCTCAGGACTAAATCAGCAATTTGTAACTGGCGATCGCTCAACTTAAATTGCTCAATTCTCTCCTGACAATCTCGAATTGATACGATAGTCAAATCTAAAATTCCATATTGTCCCAACTTCACCGCCAACGCTTCCGGTTTTAATCGTTTTCCTCCACAAACTTCACACGGTTGATCGATTAAATACTGCTCTAATTTTTGCTTAACTAATTCAGAACCACCTTCATATTGTCGTTGCAAAATTGGAATAGCACCTTTGAAATTCTGCTTCCTCTGTGCCTCTGCGGCTCGTTCATCTTTCTCTCCAAACAAAATAATTTGCTGTTGTTCTTCTGTCAGCTTGCTCCAATTTGTCTGCAACTCAAATCCATAAATCTGTCCGACGCTATAGAGTAATTCTAAGTAATAAGAATTGTCTTTTTCTGACCAAGGCGCGATCGCAGCATAAACTGGCGCTTCCCAGTCGGGTACAATCAAGTCTGGCGCAAATCTTCTTAAAGTCCCAATTCCATGACAGTGCGGACAAGCACCATAAGGTGAGTTAAAGGAGAACAATCGCGGCGATAATTCCTCCATTACCGCGCCATGTTCTGGACAGGCAAAGTTTTCCGAAAATACTAATTCTTCTTCGGAGCTAGACCCCCCGCCTTCGGCACCCCCCCTTGCCAAGGGTGGGTTAGGGGGGGGTTCCTGAGATGACTCATGACTAATGACAATACTGGCAATCCCACCCGATTGCTTGAGACACGTAGACAGGGAATCAACCAAACGCTCCTGAATATCAGTTTTTTTCACCAAGCGGTCGATTACTACTTCGATGGTGTGGGTAAAGTTTTTATCCAATTCAATGGAATCTGACAGTTCGCGGATCTCGCCATTGATTCGCACGCGGACAAAACCTTGGGATACCAGACTTGACAAAAGCTTACGATGTGTGCCTTTTTTCCCCCGGACAACGGGTGCAAGAATTTGGAAGCGGGTGCGGTCTGGTAATTCCATGATGCGATCGCACATCTCATCGATTGTCTGGGGTGCAATACAGCGATCGCATATCGGACAATGGGGTTCACCAGCCCGGCCAAACAACAGCCGCAAATAGTCGTAAATCTCTGTCACCGTACCCACTGTGGAACGAGGATTATGAGAGGTTGACTTTTGGTCAATGGAAATTGCTGGACTTAAGCCTTCAATCGCTTCCACATCCGGCTTATCCAACTGTCCTAGAAATTGCCGTGCGTAGGCGCTGAGGGATTCTACGTAACGACGTTGCCCTTCAGCGAAAATGGTATCAAAGGCTAGGGAAGACTTACCAGAACCAGAAACGCCAGTGAATACGATTAGGCGATCACGTGGCAATTCCAAGTCAATATTTTTCAGATTATGCTGCCTAGCACCCCGAATCCGAATGGTATTCTGGCTGTTGTGGCTGGGGTACGGAAGATGTCCATTCAAGGATGCTGCTAGCTGTTGGTCTGACATATTGGGCGGCGAAGAAGGAGTTTCTGATGAAACAGTCCTTAATAATACTATCTTTAATCGGTTTATTGTAGAACAATAGTACTGTTATAGGGAGTTATCATTCCAGATTCATGCCGCAGACATACTTTAGAGTCTGCTAATTTGGAAGCATCCCGATTAAATATCCTTCTGAGGGCGAAGCTATGGTATCGCAAATCCAACCGCCGACCCAGCCAGAGGTCATCTACCCAGATAGTGACGGACAACCAGTGGCAAATAATACTATACAGTTTGGCTGGATTGTAGAAATCAAGCAGAATTTAGATTGGCTATTTGCTGACGATCCAAATGTATTTGTCGCCGGGGATTTATTTTGGTATCCGGTAGAGGGACGCAACAAAATTGTTAACGCCCCAGATGTGCTGGTGGTATTAGGTAGACCAAAAGGCGATCGCTTGTGCTACCAACAATGGAAAGAGGAGGGAATTGCACCACAAGTTGTGTTTGAAATTCTTTCTCCCAGCAACACCCAAACTGAAATGGACAAGAAATTACTTTTCTATGACCGCTATGGCGTGGAAGAGTATTACATTTACGATCCTGAGAAAAATAATTTGCGTGGATGGTTGCGTAGTGAAGATGGGTTAGATGTCATCCCCCAAATGGAAGATTGGGTTAGTCCTCTGTTAAAAATTCGCTTTGTTCCATCATCAGAGGGTTTACAGTTATATCGCCCTGATGGAGAAAGGTTTTTAACTTATACAGAAATTTCTCGCAACGCCGAACAAGAACGGCAACGGGCGGAACTTGCAGAACAAGCCAGAAGAGATGCCATACCGCGATTATTGCAAATGAATTTGACCATTGAACAGATTGCCCAAGCTTTGGCATTGTCAGTGGAAGAAGTGCAAACCCTTGCTCAGGAGTAACGCCGTGTGCAATTTTTTAATTGGGTCATTAGAAATTGAATTTGTACTTGAGATATTCTGATCATGCTAGCCAATGCAGCCACCCATAATGTCACCTGGGAAAAGTTACCTGATGATTTTGTTTTAGACAACGAGCCAGTGGATAACATTAATCAGCCACTCTTGGCTGCTGCTTTAACTGAAAGCTTAGAAATTGCTGGCAGATTACCCACTGATGCTTTAACCATCACTAATTACGGTATTTGCGCCACTTTGAATAATCGATTTGTCGTCAAAGCGCCAGATTGGGGTTATGTATCATCTATTCGAGTCTCACGGGAAGAAGTGAAGCGCAGTTATACGCCACGACTCCAAGGCGATATTCCCGTAATTGTGATGGAATTTCTCTCAGATACCGAAGGTGGAGAGTATTCCAGTAAACCGACCTATCCCCCTGGTAAATGGTTTTATTATGAGCAGATTTTACAAGTGCCAAACTATGCCATTTTTGAATTAGATAGCGGAGTTTTAGAAGTTTATCGGCGAGATGATTTAGGATATTATCAACTGCAAACACCAGATGCAAACAATCGTCACTGGATTGCCGAAATGAATTTGTTTTTAGGCGTATGGCAAGGAAGCCAAGAAAACCGCACAGGTTATTGGTTACGTTGGTGGGATGACAACGGCGAACTATTACTGTGGGGTTTGGAGTTAGCAGCAAAAAAACGGCAAGAGAAAAATGTCGCTCAACAGCTTGCAGAACAAGAAAGTCAGCGTGCAGAGAGATTAGCTGCTCAATTAAAAGCGCTGGGAGTGGAACCGGAGGTTTAACTTGGAACTTCGACCTTTTTGCTCGGTCATTAGTGTTCGGGACTCGGAAGTTCGACCTTTTTGCTAGGTCATTGGTGTTCAGAACTCGGAAGTTCGACCTTTTTACTCGGTCATTAGTGTTCGGAACTCGGAAGTTCGACCTTTTTACTCGGTCATTGGTGTTCGGAACTCGGAACTTCGACCTTTTTGCTCGGCCATTGGTGTTCGGAACTTGAAACACCGAGTTCAGAACTGCGATCGCATTTCTTTTTTAGTGAGCAATCGCCTATTATGAATATTAACTCGCCATAACTTCCTCATCCCCCGGTTGGTGAGCGAAGTCGAACCACATCCCCCTCATCTCTCTACTGCCTTGGACACACCTTAACCGCATCAGGATGGCTAATTAAATAACTCTTAAGCCGACTGCAACCCTGTGCTAATAAATCATCAAGATTTAGGTTCCACAATTTGATGGTGTTGTCACCACTAGCGGAAGCTAAAGTTTTGCCATCCGGGCTAAACTCGACGCTGTAAACCGAATCGCTATGCCCAATCAGGGTGGTAATTTCTTTGCCTGTGTCGAGATTCCACAATTTGATGGTGTTGTCATCGCTGGCAGAAGCTAAAGTTTTGCCATCCGGGCTGAAGACGACGCTGTTGACTTTTTGGCTATGCCCCCTGAGAGTGGTAATTGCTTTGCCTGTGTCGAGATTCCACAATTTGATGGTCTTGTCATAACTAGCAGAAGCTAAAGTTTTGCCATCCGGGCTAAAGACGACGCTGCTAACCCTATCGCTATGCCCCCTGAGAGTGGTAATTTCTTTGCCTGTGTCGAGATTCCACAATTTGATTGTCTTGTCATAACTAGAGGAAGCTAAAGTTTTGCCATCCGGGCTGAAGACGGCGCTGCTGACCCTATCGCTATGCCCCCTGAGAGTGGTAATTTCTTTGCCTGTGTCGAGATTCCACAATTTGATTGTCTTGTCATAACTAGAGGAAGCTAAAGTTTTGCCATCCGGGCTGAAGACGGCGCTGCTGACCCTATCGCTATGCCCCCTGAGAGTGGTAATTTCTTTGCCTGTGTCGAGATTCCACAATTTGATTGTCTTGTCACTACTGGCGGAAGCTAAAGTTTTGCCATCTGGGCTGAAGACGGCCGTGATGACCCAATCGCTATGCCCCCTGAGAGTGGTAATTTCTTTGCCTGTGTCCCGATTCCACAATTTGATTGTCTTGTCATAACTGGCAGAAGCTAAAGTTTTGCCATCCGGGCTGAACACTACGCTGTTGACCCAATTGCTATGCCCCCTGAGAGTGGTAATTTCTTTGTGCGTGTCGAGATTCCACAATTTGATTGTCTTGTCATAACTGGCAGAAGCTAAAGTTTTGCCATCCGGGCTGAACACTACGCTGTTGACCCAATTGCTATGCCCCCTGAGAGTGGTAATTTCTTTGTGCGTGTCGAGATTCCACAATTTGATTGTCTTGTCATAACTGGCAGAAGCTAAAGTTTTGCCATCCGGGCTGAACACTACGCTGTTGACCCAATTGCTATGCCCCCTGAGAGTGGTAATTTCTTTGTGCGTGTCGAGATTCCACAATTTGATTGTCTTGTCATCGCTGGCAGAAGCTAAAGTTTTGCCATCCGGGCTGAACATTACGCTGTAGACCTTATCGCTATGCCCCCTGAGAGTGGTAATTTCTTTGCCTGTGTCCCGATTCCACAATTTGATTGTCTTGTCACTACTGGCGGAAGCTAAAGTTTTGCCATCCGGGCTGAACACTACGCTGTTGACCTTATCGCTATGCCCCCTGAGAGTGGTAATTTCTTTGCCTGTGTCCCGATTCCACAATTTGATTGTCTTGTCATAACTGGCAGAAGCTAAAGTTTTGCCATCCGGGCTGAACACTACGCTGTTGACCGAATCGCTATGCCCCCTGAGAGTGGTAATTTCTTTGCCTGTGTCCCGATTCCACAATTTGATTGTCTTGTCATAACTGGCAGAAGCTAAAGTTTTGCCATCCGGGCTGAACACTACGCTGTTGACCGAATCGCTATGCCCTTCGAGACGATTTTGTTCGCGAATATTAGTACTAGATAGAATTCTCTGTAAATTAGACAAAGGGCTGTATGCTGGATAGTCTGCTAAAGATTGTTTATCCTTGACCAGACTTTTTAATGTTCCTGCCGTCTCCATTGCTAATAGCAGAGCATCAAATTTCCTGGAAGACTCAAACAACTGCAACGCATTTGTTCCGTCTTGTTCCAATCGCGTAACCGTTAAAGCAACTTCTCTGGCTGCTTCTGCCTTTTTTAATTCCTCAAGACTTTTTTGAGTAGCTATAGATGATGCTACTGCCCCTATTAGAGCAAAACCTAACACCAAAGAACCAATACGAATTCGTTGATTAGCTTTGTGGTTCGCCTCTGCTAAAACTTGCTTTGCCTGTTCCTCTGCCTCCAGTCTTTTCTGCACATCACGTTTTTCCAACTCTTGGCTAGCAGCTAAAAACTGATAGTCTAAGTCACTCAAACTTTTATCGACTGCCCATTCTTGAGCATCTTGCAAAGTCTTTCCCCGGAACAAGCGCGACTCATCTTGACGTTCCGACTCAACCCAGGCATTCAATGCAGCCGAGTAAGGACGCAACTTTGCCAAGATTTTTTCAGCCCACTCCTGTTTAAACACCTCTGCATAAATCCGGTTATAAATTCGTAGCTTACCGTCTCGCTTCACCACTAACCCCGTCAGCTGCAATTCTGTTTGTTCAGGACTGTCATCAGTTTCTATCTCTCCCTGTTGCGAAATTTGCTGACACAACCCCAACAATCGCCCAGTTCTCTGTTCCCCACTCTGCATGATTCTGTCTCGAATCGTCTTCAAATGCTCCGGCTCGTCTTGCGTTTCCCAATTCTCAATAATCCCCTCGCGTACCAACTCTTCCACCCAGTCCCCAATCTCTATTCCCCAATTCCTAGTCTCTAGTCCCCCCTGCACCAGCAACTTACAAACTTTTTGGGTCAAAAACGGCTGTCCTCCCGTCCAGTCCAGCACCACCTGCATTAATTCTTGAGAATCACCCACTTCAGCCAAACCCCGCGCCAAGGGTTGCGCTTCTGGGAGTTGAAAGCCAGTTAAATCAATTGCCTGTCCAATATTAAAAGGTGTGCGGCGTTTGTCTTGAATCAAATCTGAAGGCGTAGATACTCCAATCAAAGCAAAAGTGAGGCGATTATATTCAGGATGGTCTGCTCGTCGGTTGTAGCAATCGCGGATAACTGCAAAAAAGTCATCCAAGTTAAATGAAAGACTTAGAATGCTGTCAATTTCATCAATAAAAATAACAATCTTTTCAGTAATTGTTTGAAGTAAAACCGTTTCAATAAACTTGCTCAAGCGCTGCACTGGTGACAGCAAACCGTTATTATTCCACCAAGTATCTAAATCAAAAGTTGTATAAATATTAAAACTTCCCACCAGAGTATCAATCACCCCGGCATACCACTGTTCTGGGGTAATATCTGCCGTCCCAATAGCTGTAATATCAACAACAGCACAAGCAAATCCTTCTGTTTGCAACTGCTGCATTACCCGCACCCGCAAGCTAGATTTCCCCATCTGCCGAGAATTGAGTACATAACAAAAATCCCCAGCCTTCAAGCCTTCATAGAGGTCATCGTCAGCTTGCCGTCGAACATAAGTTGGTGCATTTTGAGGAAGACTACCGCCGACTTGATACTGGTACTGAGTCACGTCGCTTCGCTCCGAATTAAAAATTAAAAATTAAAAAATTATGAAATACAACGTGAGTTCGAAAAACCTTTCCCTGCCTTGAACTAAAGTTCAAGTCTGTCCCTCTCCGAATCGGAGAGGGACGGTTTTGCGTAGTAAAACTGGGGAGAGGTCATAATTACAAATTACGAATTACGAATTAAACCAGCTAGATGTTTTAACACTTTTACGACAGTATATAAGTCATCCCCGCGATTAAGCGACAGTGTGTAAGATAAGGCATATCTCGGTGTAACCTGTTTCGTCAACTTAATAAATCTAAATTCACTACCATTGGTGACAAACCCAAAAACAGGTTTTGCCGAAGTTGCATCTGCCAACATATAAGCCAATGCTTGTGGAATTGCTGGCACTAACGAGTAATCTGCTCGTTTTGCCTCAATTACGAGAACCCAAAGTGGAGGATGGAACACCAAGATATCAATACGTCCTCTAACAATTGTGCCTTCGTCTTCAGAAGAAATTCTGACCTCTTGTTCCGAGGCGATGTAGAAAGGCGGTTGATAAAAACCTGCTAGACGCAATAGTGGAGATAGCACCACCATTTTGACTACAGGTTCTAAAATAGGATATTTCGATAGATGCAAATATTCTGCCTTGACTTCGTTGAGAGATTGCTTTTCTAAGTCACTCAACTCAGCTAAATCTTGCTGCCACTCTGAAAAAAAATGTTCGTCGTCTGCAAGTTGTAGACCAAATTCATCAATAAGTTGGGCTAGGGTGATATCTTTTCCTTGAATAACCTGAACCATTGTTAATCCTTTTAGTTATAGCGATTCAAAAAATGTTTGCGATAGATTACCCCACCCTAACCCTCCCCTTAGAAAGGGGAGGGAACCAGATTTCTGATCTCCCTCCTTAACAAAGGGGGATTAAGGGGGGTGATACCTGGATAAGCGGAGGGTTTTGTCTATGTGTCGCATTCTTTTTTCAAATTCATATTAAATGGTAATTGCAGATAAAAGTCTTATTGCACTCCTAATGTACTTTTTTAATTTTTCAACCCCAAGCGATGCCAAAAATATTGACGATACAATTCACACAGAGGTATCACTTCATTGCCTTGAAACTTAACTAACCCCATACTGCGGAGTTTAAACGCTTCAGTTGTGCCTACATCCACGGGGCGATTTGCCATCATCACTTGTTTAACCGCAGCTAGCAATTCTGCATCCTCTTGCAAATTCAGCCAATGGCGGCGTAAATGGTCACTGTAAGGCCCTTCCTCAGTTGCCGCGATTTTTTGCAGATTTTCCAGCGTCATCCGACCACGGGCAATTTCATAAAGCGCTACTCGCACTAAATAAGGATGACCACCCACCAGTGTCATTAATTCTTCAATTTGTAAGTTAGACCAATTGAGTTTGTGACGCTGTACCAAGTTTTGTACTTGTATTTGATTTAAGTCTGGCAACTCAATGGGTAAACCGACATTAAAAGGCGACTGATTTATATTGAGTGGGATATAAACTTCCTTAGAATGTACAATCACCAACCGGAGATTTTTCCAAACTGTCTCATTCTTTGACCGCTCATGCCAAGCTCGTAGTAATCCAAAAAAATCAGCCGCAATTATCGGATGCTTGAAGACTTCATCGACTTCATCCAAACCCAAAGCTACGGGGTTATTAATCGCGGGTAATAAATACCGTTGAAAATAATTTGTACATTTATTCTTGCTACCTAAAACACCTTTCCAATACTCGTCTAACTTATCGGGTAGATTCAGTTCGTAAGTAATGCTAGCGCAGAACCACTGCAAAAACTGATCTAAATTGCCGAGAAATTCTGCATCGGCTGACTGGAAATTCACAGGTGCAGTCTGATAGCCATGTTGACTAGCATGATGTAGAACCCTTGACATGAGCGAAGTTTTGCCCATCTGCCGGGGAGCTTTGATGCGAATTAAGGCCCCTGGTTGAAGAATCGCTTCATAACAGTCTACCTCAATAGGCGATCGCTCGACATAGAAAGCAGAGTTTAGAGATACCTGCCCTTCTGGATTTTCCAAGGAGATTGCTGTTTTTATCTCGGTATCTGGAATCGTTTCGTTAGCAGAGATAGCACCTTGGGAATTGTTCCGACTTTTCAGCACTGGGGTGGAAGACTCTGGAATACTTTCTAAGTCAATAGCGCTACAGCCAAATTCATAAGCATCTTCATAAGACCTATCAGCGCCCAGTGCATCATAAAAGCCTACCGCAAATTCAATTGCCGCCCTGTCCCCAATTGCCCGATTCATCCCAACTACGCAATTAATGTGTTGGTAAATTGCCTCAGCTTGCACCTCGCTATAACAGGCATTTAATAAGATACACTCAACTTTGTCTTTAAATAACTTAAATAACCTTGCCAGTGACTCTGTACTCACTAGCTGCATTTGCCCTGTATTATTTTCCAAGGCTAAACCTTGATTTCCTCCACCATGTCCAGAAAAATGGATGATATGAGGATTATGATCTAAAAGCGCACGCCGCAAATCGTCAGGTCGCACCGCCCATTTAGTAATCAGTTCAAACTTATCTCGGCTACGAGAGCGTTGCAACCCTTCCTGAATTTCCCTTACTTCCTCGTCCAAGCGGAGTTTGTCTGTCGTTGTGGGATTAGCTGACACAATCAGGATTTTTTTCACAGCGCTATCAACTATTGAATGCAAGCTTTTGACTTAGATGTAGTTTACTACAGCAGATAACTAGACAATTACTGATAGCACGTTACCGTTAATCAGTCTTTTAGCTTCATTAATGAGCCTTTGAACTCCATTAATCAGTCTTTAAACTCCATTAATGAGCCTTTTAGCTCCATTAATGAGCCTTTGAATTCCATTAATGAGCCTTTGAATTCCATTAATGAGCCTTTGAATTCCATTAATCAGTCTTTTAGCTTCATTAATGAGCCTTTTAGCTCCATTAATGAGCCTTTGAACTCCATTAATGAGCCTTTTAGCTCCATTAATCAGTCTTTGATACTCATGCAAATTCCAGCAAATTTTACAAGCGTGGAATATACATAATTGTAGGGGCACAATATATTGTGCCCCTACGCGTGTAGTCTATTCAATTGAAAACTGCTGTAATCCTTAGCCAGATGCAACCTAATTAATCTTAATTTCCGATTTTTTATTGGCAATCTGAGCTTAAATCAAAACTTTGACACTCTCTAGCTTCAGACAATTGCCTAACCGTATTACCAGGCTGATAACTTATCAAAGTTCCTGCAACCGCAGCTAGTGTAACAACAGTAGCTAGTCCCAACAAAGTAGTTCGTTTTTTAGGTTTGATTGTACTGATGAAATTCTCTATCCTAGTAGCACTACCAACAACCTCAATTGTCCCAAGTGCTTTTAAAGCAATAGCCGCATTAGCATAGCGACGTTTTCGGTTGCGTTCCACCATTTTCATCAACCACCACCGGAAACGCGGACTGATTTGAGGAACTAATTGCTGGAAATTAAAGCAATAGTTATCATCAATTAATTTGCCAATCTCAACAGAACGGGTATTAGTAAGTAAGCAAATTAGTGTTGCTCCTAAACTATATAAATCTGATGCTTCTGTCAGGGAATGACCAAACTGTTCTTCTGGTGGCATAAAACCTGGAGTCCCCACTACAAAGCTGCTCAGAGCTACTTTCGCACCCTGTATTCTCGCCAACCCAAAATCCACCAAGTAAGCATTTAGTTCTTCATCAACCAAAATATTCTCTGGCTTAATATCCCGATGAATAATTGGGGAAACTTGCTTTTGCAGATAAACCAAAATTTCTAAGATTGACAGAGCAATTTGCTTAATTTCTTCAGGATGAAAGCTGCGTTTTAATCCCAAGGATGGAGCATTTTTATATTCCTGTACCAGATAAAAAGCCCCTGGCATTTCAAAGGAATCTATATAGCGAGGAATGCGGGAATGATTGAGTTGTTGCAAGATTTCAATTTCGCGCTGATATGCTTTCACACCTGATAAATCAGCACCTGCACGAGCAAAACAAAACTCTTTAATTACCACTTGTTGATTAAAATTGAGGATATTAGCTAGATAAGTAATCCGTCCCCCTTCTCGGTTGCGTCCTAGTTCGCTGATGACTTGATAGCCAAGTTCTGAAAAATCTGGATGGTGATTTAAGGGAATTACCCTTTTATCTCCATTACGCACATCAAGCTCCATTTCACACACCATACGAGTTTGATTTTGTCAAGGCGCAATTCAAAGATTAAGATCCACTCACCCAGATTGTTAGCCCCATTTTTACTTTGCTTGGGCTAATACATATCGGCAGAAAGGCGAAATTATCACCTTTGCGCTAGCCAATCGACAATCTGGGCATTGACAACATCTGGAACCTCATCGTGAGGACAATGACCGGCATTGGGAATGGGAACAATTTTAATTTCTTTGCCATTCTCCCGCGCCTTTTCGTAAATCTTGGTCCCGGTAATTGGTGTCCAGGGATCGTCAGCACCCCAAATTACTAATAAAGGACGTTCTACTTTGGGCAAAAGTTCCTCTGGGCTTGGCCCAGGAGGCGCTGTGAGAATAGATGCGAAGACTTGTTGCGCTCCTGGATCGCAAGAGGGAGTATAAAGTAAATCAACTAATTCATCGGTGACAGCTTGGCGATCGCGGTAAACTTGATAGAGGGTGCGGCGAATTTGGGCTTTTTGGCGGATGCGGTTATAGACAAATTTACCTGTAATTGGCGATCGCACAAACCGATTAAAAGCTGCCATCACAATCCGTAGCGGTGGGTTCAATTCGTGAGGACGATGACTCAACCCACCCGCAGAGTTAATTAAAATACCACCAGCAGCAATTTCTGGATGTTCTACCAGTACTATTAAGCTCAAAAGTGCGCCAATAGAGTTGCCAATAAATACAGCAGGTTCTTGGATATGTGCTATGCAAAAATCTTTCAGCAGTTCCACCCAAACTTCTACACTGTAATCAATGGGCGCTTTATCGGAACCACCAAAACCCAAAAGGTCTATAGCAAATACCTGGTAGCCAGCATCAGCTAAAACTGGGATATTTTTGCGCCAGTGTCCAATGGAAGCGCCAAAGCCGTGAACCAGAACCAAAGGGCGTCCTGTACCCATGACAGTGTACTGAATTTTGTAACCCTGCCAAGTCCAAAAGAATTTATCAAAGGCGTCTTGGGTTGCAAGCTGTTGTGTAGTTACAGTCATTATTAAGATTAATAAAGTCTTTCTTAAATATAGTAATGTTCTCTGACTTAAAATGAAGTCTGAACAAAATGCTATTTTGAAATCAGTCCCAGCTGAGTTAAAGTCCTTGCCCTATAACCTATTTTGAATTGGAGCGTACCCCTTTGGGGAAGCAAGCTACGCGCAGCGTCTCTAAGAGTTGCGACCATGACCGAAAACGACTCATGATACAAGCCCCTAAATTTATTTATGGGGATCATTAATTTGGAATTTTGAATTTTGAATTTTGAATTCGGAGCGAAGCGACGTGACCCTTTCTGCTAACCAACTCAAGACCGAAATTATCTACCCCAGCTCTGATGGTAAACCAATGGCTGAGAGCGATCCAGCACGGGATTATCTAATTTATGCTGTAGAAGCCTTAGACATTTATTTCCAAGACCGAAATGATGTTTACGTATCGGGGAATCTATTTGTTTACTACAAAAAGGGCATTCCTAGTGCTGTGATTGCTCCTGATGTCTTTGTGGTATTTGAGGTAGACAAGAAAAAGCGCCTCAGCTACAAGGTTTGGGAAGAAGGGGGTAAAGTCCCTAATTTTATATTGGAAATCACTTCTGCAAGCACCCAAGAAAACGATGAAGAGGATAAACCCACGAAATATTCACTTTTAGGTGTGCAAGAGTATTTTCAGTATGACCCAACCGGAGATTACCTCAACCCACGACTAAAGGGTTCCTATTTATTTGAGGGCAAATATCAACCGATTACATCCAACTTTTTACCCGATGGTGTCTCGTCTTTTCACAGTGAAGTATTGGGTTTAGACCTCAGATTGATTGACGGAGAATTGCGGTTTTTTAACCCCCAAACTGGGAGAAAACTGTTAAGTCATAAAGAAACAGAACAAGCGCGACAAGAAGCAGAACAAGCGCGACAGGATGCAATACCTAGATTATTGGAATTAGGCTTGATAGAACAGATTGCCAGTACTCTTAGTTTATCGGTGGAAGAGGTGGTACTTATTTTATCGTTGGATCTGGGGAGACGGTTTTTAGAGGGATAGGTAAAAATTACTATAATTGAAATTATGATTACTGTGTGGTGAGAACGCAGTAGTAACCTCAATGCCTGCAAGAAAGCTGACATCATTGATAATGAAGGTAGACGTTATCTTCACATAAGTTTATGTTTTTAACTTGGTTAGACAGCAACTCTTGGCTGCTGGAAATCGGCGGAAAACGAATATTAATTGACCCTTGGCTGGTTGGTTCGTTAATTTTCAGTAATTTGGATTGGTTATTTAAAGGGTCGCGATCGCAAAATCGCCCAATCCCAGATAATATTGATTTGATTCTGCTGTCTCAGGGTTTAGAAGACCATGCACACCCACCAACGCTCAAGCTGTTAGATCGCAGCATCAAGGTTGTAGCTTCTCCCAATGCAGCTAAGGTAGTACAGCAGTTAGGCTACACCCAAGTTACAGTATTGGCTCATGGTGAAACTTTCACTTTAAATAATCAAATTGAGATCAAGGCTTTCCCCGGCTCTCCAATTGGTCCGACTCTGGTAGAAAATAGTTATCTCCTCAAAGAAGTGGAAAGTGGTTTAACTGTATACTACGAGCCTCACGGGTATCATTCCCCAGAACTTCAGCAAGCTGCACCTATCGATGTAGTGATTACGCCGTTTATTGATATGACGCTACCTTTGCTTGGGCCGATTATTAAAGGACAAAATAGTGCTTTAGAAGTAGTAAAATCATTACAGCCTAAAGTAATAATACCTACTGCGGCTGGTGGAGATGTGGCATTTGAAGGATTGCTAATGAAATTGATTCAGACTAAAGGAACTGCTGAGGAATTTCGCTCGTTATTAGAAAAAAACAATCTTTCGACACGGGTATTTCAGCCGAAACCAGGCGATCGCTTTGAACTACCATTAGAAAAACGAGCATTAGCAATCTAAGTTGTACCTAGCCCTAGCGATTAATCGAGGTCTTCAACCCGCGCAGGCGGGTTTTGCCTATATAGCTGCGACTTCTAATCGCCAGGGCTAATTTTGTTCCATAGCTGAATTATCTTGTATATACACTTCTCTAATCGGAAAAGGAATTTGAATTCCTGCTTTCTGATAGCGTTTGTGTAATTTCTTAACAAATAGATGTTTACCCATACGCTGATCAAAATATTCACTTACCCGCATATAAAGCGTAAAATCTATACTAAAATCATTAAAAGTATGAAATCTGATATATGGTTCATTTTCTTTTAATTCCGGTGCAATTTCTTGCATAACTTCCTTGGCAACTTCTACAGTAACTTTTTCAACTTGTTCCAAATCGCTATCATAACTTACACCAACATCCATTGTTAAAGTAATTTCTTTTGCAGGTAAATGATAATTTGTGAAAATTGCAGAAGACAACTTAGAATTAGGAACAATGACAACATTATTGGAAATTTCTTTAATTGTTGTATTCCGCCAAGAAATATCTATTACATATCCCTCATGTCCAGCATCTAATTTCACATAGTCTCCGGTTCTAACTTGTTTAGAAATAATTAAGTAAAAACCAGAAAACAGATTTGCAAGTGTGTCTTGAAGTGCCAAACCAACTGCTAGACCACCAATACCTAAAGTCGTGACTATCGGTGTAATTTGAACACCTACCGTTTGCAAGATGATTAATGTTCCTAAAACTAAAACAGTAGTCTTAGCAAGGTTAGAGATTAGTGATGTGGGAACTCCTTCTGCTCTGCGAATATATAAATTAAGAAATCCAGCAGTCAATTTGGCTAAGACTAAAGTTATTGAATACAGCAATGCCATCGTCAGAATTTTTTGCAGTACGATCGCAATATCTGGCTTGAGGGGTGCGCTCAGAACTGCCCAAAAAAAACCGCCAATGACAAACCAAATAAAAGTCATGCGGTGCAGAGAGTAAAATATAATATTACCCCCGGCAATACGTTTATTATTAACGAATGTTTCCAGTTTTTTGAAGATAACTTTTTCACCAATTATTCCAGCCAGTAAGCCAGCTAAAATAAACACTATCGGTGTAATCCATTCCATCATATCAATTTTAAATTTGGAATTTTAGATTTAGGATAACAGCATTTTTGCTGCGATTATGGCTAAATTTTACCTCGTTGTCGGATTAGCTGCTTGAGATTTTCTTCCCTTATGGACTTGCCAATTATTTACCACCCAGATTACATTGCTCCCCTACCTGAAGGACATCGTTTCCCGATGTCTAAGTTCCGACAACTCTATGAATTGCTGTTAGCTGATGGTGTAGCCAATCAAGAACAATTTCACACTCCTGAACGTCCGCTACTAGAATTGATAGAGTTAGTCCATACCGCAAGCTATGTTCAAGCTTACTGTGAAGGAACCCTAGATCCCAAAGCACAGCGTCGCATTGGTTTGCCTTGGAGTCCAGCATTAGCAAATCGTACTTGTGTCGCAGTAGGCGGTACGATACTCACTGCGAAACTGGCGCTAAGTCAGGGTTTAGCCTGTAATACTGCTGGTGGAACTCATCATGCTTTTCCTAGTTATGGATCTGGTTTTTGTATTTTCAACGATTTAGCGATCGCTTGTCGCGTTTTACAAAAACTGGGACTCGTCCAAAAAATCCTAATTGTGGATTTGGATGTTCATCAAGGAGACGGCACCGCTTTTATTTTCCAAGACGACGACAGCGTTTTTACTTTCTCCATGCACTGCGAAGTCAATTTCCCCGGTACTAAACAAAACAGTGATTTGGATGTTCCTTTGCCAGTGGGAATGGAGGATGACGCCTATTTGCAAACCTTAGCCAGTTATTTAGCAGATTTATTATCTAAAGTCAAGCCAGACTTAGTATTTTATGATGCTGGTGTTGACCCTCATATAGGCGATCGCTTGGGCAAATTAGCCCTTACCGATGCTGGCATTTTTCGCCGGGAAATGCAGGTTTTAAGTACCTGTATGAGTAGCGGTTATCCAGTCGCCTGCGTCATTGGCGGTGGTTATGCTGATGATATGAAATCTTTAGTCTGGCGACACTCCTTGCTGCATCGCGCCGCCAGTGAAGTTTACCATCAGTACAAACTATAGTCATTTAGTGGGCAATACTATCCCAAATTGTAGAGTTTTAAACACTATTTTGTCGGCAAAGGAAGTACTGGATGAACAACGGCAAACTCAGAATATACGAACTAGCAAAAGAATTTAATTTGGATAGCAAGAAGCTATTAGTAATTTGTGAAAAACTAAAAATTGCAGTTAAAAGCCATACTAGTGCAATCTCAGAATCTGATGCAGAACGCATTCGTGTAGCGATAAATAAACTAACAGCAAAATCCTCGAAAACTAAAACAAACTCTGAAGATTGGGGCTATATCTTTATAGCTTCAGCAATTGATAGCTTTATCCGCCATCTTGAAGGTGAGGCTGCCTTGAAATCATATGCCGATTTTAGGGAGCGGCGCGATCGCGCCAATGAGTTAATGTATGAATGTGTCAGTAAAAAGCCTTCTCTATTTTATGTGCGTCGCAAAGGTGCAGGGAAAGAGGCAAGAGAAGAAATTTGGGATTTGACAATAGCAACGGACAGCGATGATTCTCCATTACCTACAAAACTTGAGAAGCTCAAAAAAACATTAGGATTTAGAGCAGCTGTATCAAAAGATGGACGCGGCGGTTTAAAAATACTTTCGGCTCAGTTATTACAACCCTCGCGGGGACACGCCGATAGCTATGCTATATCTTGTCGCTTGCGCTTGCTGCCTAATCATCAGCATCATCTGGACATTCCGCCGACGACATTGAAACGCATCGCAACCGCGCTAGTTTGTGGCGACCATGTGCCTACAGAAGATCAGCTGAAAGCTTGGAAAGCGTTTTTGCAAATTGAAGAAAAAATCGCTAAAGCGCGTCAATTTTGCGTGCGTTACGTAAGTCATAACTATAACTTTAAAAGGCGGATTAGTTTTGAAATTGATGTAGCCTCAGCCACCCTTGACGGTTTTTATCAAAATTCCCTCGATGTAGAAAACTTCTGGGAACGAGCAAGACGCACAAAAAACGAAGATTTAAAGCTTTTTGAAACTGCTCCTGTCGGCAAAAATTGGATTAGCGGTCGTCAGTTAGGGACTGTTGAAGAAGTTGACCCCAACCGTTGTATTATCAGCCTCAGATTAGAACGCGACTTAGCTGAATTCATGGCAACCGAGCGTTATAAGTTGCCAGATACAGGATTTTTGTGTTTTGAGGCAGTTGGTGATATTCAGCAGATTCAGCGCAAGAAAAAAGCTTTGGATGATTTGAATAATGGTTACACCCAAAATCCATACTTGGGCAACTTTTTATTCGATGCTTCTCAGGCTAGACAAATCAAAACAACTATCGAACTTCAACCACAAGATTTGTTATTATCTTCTGCTAATCCTGGTCAGAAAGCAGCAGTAGAAAAGGTACTTGCCGCGAAGGATCTTGTTCTCATCCAAGGGCCGCCAGGTACTGGTAAAACCACCGTAATTGCCGAGATTTGCTATCAAATTGCGCTTCGCGGTGGACGCACTCTAATTGCATCTCAAGCCAATTTAGCAGTAGATAACGCCCTGAGTCGATTAGTTCATAACCCAGTGATTCGGGCTGTACGCAAGGGAAGAGCCGAAAAAGTTGGGGAAGAAGGACAGCCATTTTTAGAAGACCAAGTGATTGGCAGATGGCTAGAAAATACTGCCACTGACTGTGAAAATAATCTGACTCAACGGCTGGAGAATATCAAAATTTTCAGTCAATTACTGGCATCATTACAAAGATTCACAGCCTACTTCCAAGCAGAGGAAGAATTTAATCAGCAACAAACTAAATTCAATAAAAATAAGGTAAAGCTAGAGGTAAACTTTCAAAATCAAGAAAAATCTTACAACGAAACTGTAGAAAAACATAACGAGGTTGAATCACTAATTGCAAAATTAAAAAATATATTAAATACTGCACCAAATATCAACTGGGAAGCTTCAGAAGTTACAGATTTTTTGCCACTTCTTAAGCCCTACACAGAAGGTAACAGTTTAGTAGAAGAATTTTTAGCAAATGTTCGTCAAACCATCAAATATACTGATGAACTTGGCTTTGTGCGTCCGGTGCTTGGTGCTTTTGGTTTAGCGGCTTGGTTGCGTGAAACTGTAGCAAGAGAAATTTCTGGATTTAAAACTTCTTTGACTTATGCTCAAGAGGCAAGTAAAGCCATCTTAGAAGTTGCAGCATCAGTGGAGGTTGTCAAACAAAATTTCGCCTCGTTAAATCAGTTACAACCAGATTATCAGCAATATCTTACTAAATTGCAAAATATACAACAAACAATCCAGATATGGCAAAACCGCCAACGGGAAATAGATTATATTATCTCAGCAGTTAAAGAATGGAAATCTACAGCACCTTCTCATCTCTATCAAACTTTGAAAGAATGTCATCAATCAGGTTTACCACTAACAGAAAATTTAGTTGATTTGCCGCTAGGTTTGTTGATGTTTGCTAATACATTAAAACTACCAATAGTACCAAAAAGTTATAAAATTAACCTACCAGAATGGGAAGTATTAACAAAGGCGATCGCTTATGAAATAGACGGAGGTTTTACTGACAGACGAGGTAAACAGCATAATTTTAGCTATTTTTTACAAGAAAATTTTAGTCAGATTCCAATGGTGCTATCAAAGAGCGATCGCACCCAATGGCAAGAAACCTATCAACAGTTCAATAACTATCAGCTACTCAACCCAAAACAGCGAAAATTACTGGTTGAAAATACCCAGGTTTTCTTAATTAGAATGCAACGGACTTATGGTGCATCATGGGAATGGAATAAGATTGACTCTACTCTCACCTGCATTACACAAGAATTGCTAGATACTATCCTTGCAAATGCGCGTCAATGTGTTTTAAAAGTCAAAACTGAAACAGATCAACAACTTCAGTCTCTGCAACGACAATTAAATGAACTTCAAAAAAATGAAGTTAGCCAACAGCAAATATCCATTACTCAAGCTGAGATAGAAAAAGCACAGCAGGATGCTAATTTCCAACTTGGACGGGTAATTAATATCTTGCAAGAACTTAATCAAAAAAATCTACCTTCTCAATTACGTATTCTAGTTGAAAAATATCTTGCAACACAATCAAATATTTGGGAGCAACCCCAAGAATTTGCAAATCAAGTAAATTACTGGGAAACTTCCATCAGTCAGCTTGGAACCTTAATCTCATCAGTAGAACCTTTTACTGTGCTAGATACAATTAAACATTCTCTAAATGAACATTTATTAAAGCTAAAAGAAGAAACTGAAACTTCTCTACAGCAACTTCAAAAACTACAAATTAATCTACCTGAACTAGAACAAAAATCACAACCGCAGCCATCAGAAAACTTAATAGAAGAACGAAGCTGGTGGTTGACAGAATGGCAAACAATACCTGAGAAATTTAAACCAGAAAATTCTCAAGCCGACTTGTTTAGTATAGAGTTTTTACGCAAAATAAATACTCAGTTTGAATTTTGGCAAGAACAACTCCAAAAAGACGAAGTTTATCTCAAAAAATATCATAATTTTGTACAAGATTGGATAGGAAAATTAAGAGAGCCAACTGAAGGCAATGCCTGCGGCGGGCTACGCCTACGCGACGATTTAAGGCGCATTTATTTAGATAATGCTAATGTCGTTGGTATTACCTGTGTTCAGGCTGCAAATAGAGGTTTTTCTGAAGAATTCAAATCTTTTGATGTCGTCATTATTGATGAAGTTAGTAAGTGTACTCCACCAGAGTTACTAATCCCAGCTTTGAAAGGCAAAAAATTAGTCATGGTAGGCGATCATCGGCAATTACCACCCATGCTTGATACTAGCACTTTAGAAGAAGTTGCTCAAACAATAGGCAATACAAGAGACGAACTACAATTTTTAGAAGAATCACTATTTAAAAGTCAGTTTGAATCTGCTGATGAAAGCATCAAACAAATGCTAACTACACAGTATCGAATGCACCCATTTATCATGGGAGCAATCAATCAATTTTATGACGGTAAACTAGAATCTGGGATTTTGGAGCCTGATACAAAACGCGCACATCATTTAGCAGACGAAATTATCCAAGAATCTCAGCATCTTATCTGGGTAAAAACGCCTATAGAGAATCAGTTTTTAGAGCAACGAAACGGAACTTCTTACTTTAATACTCCAGAAATTGATGCGATTGAACGTTTGTGTCATCAGTTTGAGAATACTTGGGCTTCTAAAGTTGCTAATGGTGAGCCAAAAAAAGAAATTGCCGTAATTACATTTTATGGCGCTCAATTAAGAAAAATCGATGAACGTCTGCAATCTGAACTTTTTCCTTCGCTAGAAATTCGTACTGGTACAGTAGACAGATTTCAAGGTATGGAAAGACCTGTTGTAATTGTCAGTATGGTTCGCAACAATAGCAAAGGAGATGTCGGATTTGCTAAGAAGCCAGAACGGGTAAATGTTGCTTTTTCCCGCGCTCAAGAACTACTAATAATTGTGGGTTGTCATAATTTATTTACCCATCAAGCAGGTAAAATCGGAAGTATGTATTCTGAGGTTTCAAATATTGTAAGTCTTCATGAAGGTTTCGTTGATGTTTCTCGCCTTTTCAGCTAAACCTATTGATGACAATCTCAAGAATTTGATAGATAAAGTTGATGCGATCGCCTAATCAAAACTAACCTCACCAAAACTACTATTTTTCGCTACTAAATCTCGGTTCTAAACCACCCTGTAAAGTGCTGCGCGTAGATAGCATTAATCGACAGATGCAGAAAACCTAAATTTCATAAACCGTAACTTGGGCTAAGTATCTTAACGGAATTTGCTCTTAGAGATAGAAATATCGTATTTTCGCGGTCGATAATGTAGCATTTAATAGCTATCTTAAGAAAAGCACTGAGACAAGACAACGCTAAGTAATTAGTTAACTTCTTTATGCTTTACCGTCTAGCGTTAACCTCTAGCCTGGTGCTGGCAAGTGCATTAAGCGTGCAAGCATTCGCTCTAGATCGAGCTGTGCTAGCTCAAAGTGCAGATGTTCCGTTCAGTGGAACAGTTCCAGCTGAGGCCACGTTTATTTCTCCTGCTCCCGGCACTGCTGAACCAACTATTTCTAGCAATTCTGGTGGAATTGCGACAAATCTTGAATCACAAACTCCTGCCACTATCGGTGTACAAAGCAGCACATCTGCAACCGTTACTGTTTCTCCCCCCAGGCTTGTATCTGGCCCTAGTGCCGATCCCTCTGGGACAACGCAGATTGGCTTTTTAAAATTTGGTTCGACCAATGTTCGCAGTGATGTTGGTGGTGGAAGCGCAACTTTGCCGGCAGGTAACACCAATCTAGAGGTGAATTTGTTAGTAGAACGACCAGTAGGGTTTACACCAGGAATTTATACCTACGTTGTTACCTTAACCATCGCACCATAACCGCTTTTCTTGTTGATACTTCGTTTGATTTAACCTAATTCATTTGAGAAGAATTTAAAAATGATTCGTCGTTCTTTATTAACCGCTGCTTTGATAATTGTTGGTTCTGTTGCTGTTGCACCCAAAACAATGGCACAAACTGTTGATGTTCCCTTTACAGCAAATGTCGGTAGTGCCTGCAACTTCGATCAAATTACCCCTGGTAAATTGGTACTCAACCAGATGACTAACGCAACTGCACTAGCAGCAGGATTTTCTGGAGGGCAATTTGGTAAGGTTTTTGTTAGCTGTAACCAAGGTGCCAGAGTAAGTATATCTAAGCCACAGCAGACCGGTGGTCCTAGCTTTACGCCCATTTTCTCTGCCGGGCATATCAACTCACCTTTTGGCAGTACAGATTCTCAGAGTGGTGTCCCTGTGTCACTGCCCTCTGGTAGCGGTTTGCCTTTGGATATAGACATGATCGTAGATAAGGGCAGTCCCCTTGTTCCTGGAAACTACAGCTATGTAACAACATTGACTATCGTGCCATAGTCTAAAATTTTTCCAGTTTACCTTCAGATTGATTGAGAAAAATAATTGCTAAATATCTTGTCGCTAGAGACTAAATCTTCAAGCGGCAAGATATTTTTCTGCTTACCCAGAGATAAAATAAGTCTGCTTTTGGGAACTATAAATCAGGAATTAAATTGACAATCCTGCCATAGTTATAAATATGCTCAATCATAATTGGTGCTCTCTAGCTGCTGTTAGTGCTGGCTTATTCCCCCTAATATTGTTTCCTGTTGCTGCTAAAGCCCAAATGAGCGTTTCTCCTCTGGTGATTGAAGCCAAGGCTGAACGCGGACAAGCCCAAGGAATGATCACAATTTCCAATACTAGTAAGACTCCTTCTCGTATTCGGATCTATGCTCAACCTTTCACATATAGCCGTGATGCAGGGTTTCAAACCTTATCCTCTAGTCCCAATGACCTGACAAAATATCTCCAATTCTCACCGCGTGAGTTGACTGTCAAACCAGGAGAAGTTCGGCGGGTGCGCCTCATTAGCCGCTTGGCTCCTAATTTACCTGACGGAGAATATCGTGCGGTAGTGTTTAATGAAACTCTCAGTGAATCAAAAGATGCTACTGGTAATAACGTTACTTTAGTGGCAAGAATTGGCGTGACATTCTATGTCAGAAAAGGCAATCTTTCTCCACAATTAGCAATTGATAGTGCCAGCTTTAACCCAGAGCAAAAACAAATTCAACTTTTAGTTCGCAATAACGGTCAAGCAACTGTTCTCCCCAGTTTAAATTGGACTTTGCGCCAAGGGCAAACTGTTATCAAAACTGGTCAGGTAGATACTAATGCTGTGGTGGCAAATAGCGATCGGAATTTCTTATTAAATTACCCCAACAAAGACCAGCCAGCCCTGAATCCTGGTCAATATCAGCTAAGTGGTGAGTTGTTTTGGGGTGAAGACAGTAAAAAAAGTAAGTTGCCCTTCAATCTAAATATTACTATTCCTACACAAACGGCGGCATCACAGAAGAAATAGCTTGTGTAACAATTAGTAATTAGTAATTAATAAATTCAAATTAAATCTGGTATCTGTAGCCTGATTTGGGAGAATTAATCTTGCTGTAAAATACAGCATTAATATCGATAATTTTGCCTGGTGCAGGGGAATTATATGTTTGTAGAGACGTTGTATTGCAACGTCTCTATTTTTATAAGAGATTTTACTGAGAACTGAAAAAATTGTGCAACTTCGGTTAGTAAATCAAGGCAAATATCTGCTAGCTGCGATCGCTCTTATCTGTCAAATTATTATCAACCCAGCTAAGGCAGATATGCCTGCGATTTCAAATCAGCCAACGCCTACAAGTACCCAATTAGCTAAAGATTCCGAATTTAAAGTTTTTCCTGTAGGATTGAATGTAGGGAACCGCAATGTCAATCCTAGCATTTTAGTCCGTGGTCAAGAAGATGGTTCTGAAGCAATTGATTTTGTAAATTGGCTGTTACCCTATGATGCTGTAATTCAAGGGTTGAAATTAAATGTTACTACCTTACCTGATGGTCAATTAGAAGTGCGATCGCCTGGTGTTGTAACTCGCATCGACCCAACAAAACTTCGTACCGATTCAGAATTAGGATTAGTCTTTACAATCCAAGATTTACAAACTCTCTTTGGCGTAACTGCGAAATTTGATATCAATGAATACGCCATAGTTTTAGATGTTCCAGGATTAGATCAATCTAGTGGCAAATTGGCAGAAACGGAAACTCCAATTCAACTAGAAGGATTACCACACATTTCACCTCAAAATTTTAGTGTCGCCGCAATTGAACAAAAAGTAAATGCTAGCGGTAGTGCTACCAGATCAACAAATTATAGAGGTGATTTCCTTGCTGTTGGTAGTGCTTTTGGTGGTTCGTGGTTCATCCGCACCGATCAACCAAATCTAGAAAATCCGCAAACTTGGAATATTGCCGAAGCGCAGTTTCTGCGACAAACTAATTCAGCTGATTATTTTATCGGTTCCCAGCCAACTTTTTGGCAAACTCAAGGAACAGGAGACTATTGGGGTTTTACATCCATTCAACGACAGGGGTTTGTACCACCTCAACCCTTCGGTGGTGGTTCTTCCGATCCTCGCCAACGTTTACAAGCAGATTCTATTGGACGCACAATTTCTGGTAAGGCTGAACCAGCTACATTAGTGCGATTAGTGCAAGGTTTTGGCGATCGCGTGATTGCCGAAATTTTAGTTGATTCTTCTGGCATTTACCGTTTTGAAAATATTAAAAGCCAAAATCAATTTTTAGGCAACAATTATCGCGTCTTGCTTTATCCCCAAGGGCGACTCACCGCACAACCAGAAATTCAAGAAGCTACATTTTCTACAGTCCCAGGACAATTACCAGCAGGTGCTTCAGGATTAATTGTTTCTGGTGGCTTACGACGGGATTTTGTGGGAAATCAAAGTCTGTTGGGAAACTTTTCTGACTTTCGGGGCGGAATTGCTGGGCGTTGGGGTTTATCGGAAAATCTGACAGTAGGCTTAGGTGGAGTGTATGACGAATCGGCTAGAGCCTTAGCAGAATTATTTTGGCGTCCGGGAAACTTACCTTTGCAGGTAGCAGTTTCAGCACTGACGGGTAATAAGTGGGATGTGAATACAGATATTCGCTATAATCCATCTTCCAGCTTGAGTGCTGCATTTATCAGCGATCGCTTGTCTAGCCGTTTTAACCTAGATTGGCGAGTTTTACCTCAATTCACCTTATTCACGAGTACTGACACAGCTGATGCAACATCTGGCGGAATGCAAATTAACTTGAGTGGCAAAAATGCCTTTACCTTTGCCCGTATCAGTTTAGATACTAAAAACCGGCTGCGCTGGAATTTGTTGCAACGTCTTGGGAGACTAGAATTAACGCAACGCGGTAACGAAATTGGCAGTTTGTCAGAACTGACTTACAACTTTTCTAAAAACAGCTTTTCTAATAGTGGCAGTGCACTGCTGTTAAATTATGAAACACAGAATCAAAATCGCAGCGACAACTTGCTAAGTGTGAGTTGGCGCTATCGTTCACAACAACAGGCGATTGATGGTAGTTATAGGTGGGAAATACAGTTGGGTTATGGCACTGGTTCTCAGGGTAATGGACTACTAGCGACATTATCAACAACAGTTTTACCAGGTTTGCTATTACGAGCGCGTTATCAAGGTGTATCGCCGAGTTCCGATGAAGCAACTTTCAGCATAGATTTAGCTTCTAGCCTGAATTTACAAGGGGGTATTAGTCCAGGCGATCGCCGTTCTAATTACTTCCGTACACAAGGCGGACTGTCGATTAAACCATTTTTTGACCGGAACAATAACGGCAAACAGGATGGAGGGGAAGAAGCTCATACAGATAACGCTGATTTATTTTTGACTTTGAATAATAAACCTCTGAAGTCGTTTTTACCACAAATCCAGAGCGATCGCACTTTAGTACGGATGCCTCCTGGCGTTTATCGCCTCGACCTCGATCCAGCAGGTCTACCGCCTGATTGGCAGGCTGCGGTTGAATCCTTAGCTGTTGATGTGATTGCTGGCAGTTACACCCCTGTGATGATTCCGTTAATTCGTTCTTACACGCGATCGGGGGTAGTCACAGATACTCAAGGCCAAGCGATCGCAGGCGCACGGGTAGAAGCTATACAACCAGATCAGGGGACTCGGCGTTTTTCTGTTACCAACGGTGCTGGAGTCTATTATTTAGAAGGCTTGCCACAGGGTCAATACACTCTACAAATCAACGGTAAATCTGCTGGTAGCTTGAAATTGGAAGAGTCTTCTGAAGCATTCCAAGAGCTTAATTTACAACAGCCATCAATCCCCTAAGATACTAGAACTAGCCCTTTTAAGGTGAACGTTTGTACTATAAAATAAATGATGTTTTTAACCCAATTTTGGGATTTTGGCGATTGCGATCGCTTAATTTACAGTCGAAAAATTTGGAGTTTAATGCATAGATTCTTTGCTCAATTCCAACCGATGCCTGAAATGCCGTAAAAACTTGGATAGTACAGATGCTCACCTTGAAAGGGCTGGTTCTAGCGATTTACTTGATTGCAAAGTTCCTGGAATAACTAATTACTTACAGTTGCAGTACAGGTTAAAGGCGATCGCATATTAGTGGGAGATTGTGCTGCTACTAACTCGATTTTTCCCTGTGCGTTACGATGCCAAGAAGTAGCTTGAATCAGAACCTCTGGTAATGTAGGCGTTTGAGCGGTCACATTGCCCGTTTTCTGGAATGCAGAAATATCGCGGATATCAGACCAAGGGCGATCGCTCGTCACCTGTTGAAGAGGATTTTGCGGCACACCACCCCGTCCCGTTGCCACAAAACTGCTGCCAGTATTATTAAAACAACCTGTAGCAATTTGCTTAGATGAATCGACTAAGTTTACGGGTAGTTCTACTAAACCAGAACTCGGGTCAACTCCAAAATTATTAATATCTACCGTACCGTTAACCCCAAATTGCGAACTGGCAGTGATGTCGTTTTCTGAGGTAAGTTGGAGGCGAGATTCTAGACCGAATATGCCTTCGGTGGTAATGTTAATGTTACCGCCCTTACCGGCAATAGCATTGGCGATGATATCGCTATTTTCCCAGCCGACGATGATGGGAGAGTTAATGGTGATGTTGCCACCATTGCCGATACCACCTGCATTAGTAACTATTGAACTACCACGACGCATGATCAAGTCATTTGCCTGGACAAAAATATTACCACCTTCACCCTGAAAAGTAGCGGCGGTAAGGCTACCACCATTGTGAAGACGGATTGAACCTGCATTAATTTCAAGTTTTCCAGCATCACCAATGCCTTGATGATCGACACCAACAATTGCCCCATCTGTAATCTGCAAGTGGGAGGTATTGAGGATCAGTTTCCCTGTGTTACCTGTGATCACATCTGGTAATCCAAGTACTCGCCGAATAGGTGGTGCAAGTAATTCGGCCCTAGCACCAATTCGACTTGGGAGACGAGAAATATTACTCACTCCACTGACTTCAACGGTGTCAGAAGCATTGATTAGCAAATCCCCTCCATTGCCGCTATTTACCGTAGAGGCAACGATACCTCCTCCATCCTGTACTCTCAGTTTGGCAGTATTAATAGTTAATTGGCCTGCATTTGCTTGGCTGAATGTGGTAACCACTATGAGGCTATCATGCAAATTTTGCCCCATCACTTCGATGAAATCAGCAGCATTAATCGTGGTATTACCTCCCATACCATTTGCCAAGCTAACATTGTCGATCTCAGCACCATCTAAAATCTGCAATTTTTTGGTAACTACTCGAATATCACCACTTTTCCCTGAATTGGCGGTGTTAGTAATCAGTGAACTGGTCCCACCAATAGGTGATAATCCCACAATTTGAAGCAAATCTCCAATTTCCATAGAAATATTACTTCCTGAACCTTTACCAAAATTGAATCCATCAACAGTACCACCATCGTAGAGGAATGCTTGGGAGGCAGAAACCAAAATATTACCCCCAGCACCATCGCCAAAATTATCAGCACGCAATCGACTTTGTGGAAATCTATCAGTGCCAACTCCCCCCAGTTGAAATGACTCACTAGCATTAACGCTAATGTCGCCTGAATTATTGCTTCCTTGATTAACTAATAGGGCAGCAGACCCATCTTGCAAGCTAATATTTCGACCCTGGAAATGAATAGAACCCGCAGGGGTGCCACTGGCATCGGCAAGGGATTGATGGGACAGATGAATATTCCCAAATTGCTTTATATTGCCATAATCAAAATTCCAATGAGGAGAAGAGGTGTTGAGATTAACTGTGCCATTACTGGCGCTACCGAGTTCAATATGTCCAGAAGGTGCATTTAACACTCCACCATCTAAGGCTACTTCTCCCCCTATCAATGCCAAGTTATTACCAGAGGTAACGCTTAATCCTACAGGATTGTTACTTCGATCCAGAGGAGAACCTATAGCATTACCAATATTAATTAAACGGTGTCCGGTGTTTTGGACGGTAATATCTCCCGGATTTTGCCCCATTTGCAATCCAATGGGAACGTTAATGCTTAATAAAGGGTTGACTTGGGGATTAATAGCGCTAAATTCGATTCCATCGGCAAACTTAATACTATTTGCTGTGGTTCCTAAAAACGAACCACCTATATCTAACTTGGCATTAGCCCCAAAAATAATTCCCGCAGGATTGAGTAAAAACAGATTGGCGTTACCGTTGGCTTTAATTAAACCATCAATATTGGAAATATTACCGCCACTAACGCGACTAAAAATATTTTGGATATCTGAGGCATTGTTGAAGAATGCAGAGCCGTTGGTAGGAAGTGAGAATTGGCTAAAACTGTGGAACAGGTTGTTTCCGACACGGCTACCGTTAGTGATGGTGAAGTTATTACCACTTTGGTTGACAATGGTGTTGGTAGTACGATCGGATATTACTTGAGCCATAGCCGATCGCATCATTCCTGGAGTTAAGAACCCACTTGTAAACAGAAGTAGAAAGGTTAAGACTCTCATGACTAAAAATTTCTTTTACCTGATTTCAAGTTAGTGTTCCCGTTACGGGTGTTATGACTCGCATGATTAACTTTTTGTAATCGCAGCACCGATTAATGTTTGTTGCACCTGAATCGGAGATTTATCTGTAATAAAATCGATTTTTCCTTGGGTGACTAAACTAGGACTAGCCCTTTCAAAGTGAACGTTTGTACTATAAAATAAATGATCTTTTTAACCCAATTTTGGGATTTTGGCGATTGCGATCGCTTAATTTACAGTCGAAAAATTTGGAGTTTAATGCATAGATTCTTTGCTCAATTCCAGCCGATGCCTGAAATACCGTAAAAACTTGGATAGTACAGATGCTCACCTTGAGAGGGCTGGTCCTAGATACTTGCAAAAAATAAATTCTCCCAAATTATTTGTACATTATCTGTGCAAAAGTCGGAAAAGCCTCTTTCCCCCTGCTCCCTGCCAGCTGCAAGAACTGTGGTCTAAATGATAAGTCTTTAGCCGGACACGATATGAGACACCATACATTTCTGGAAAAGACATTGTGGCATGTGTAGTAATAAAGCAAATATCACTTGATGCTCAATTTAGCTCAAGGGGGTCTAATGATTGATCGCTTTGTAAATCTAATTTTTATCGATTTCTTCGCTGTAGTAATTAACCTGACATTTGGTACATTACTTCGTACTAAAATCTGCAATTATTCATGGGATGGAGTTGTAAATGATCAGCTTTCAACACCAGAAAGTAGCGCTAGTTCTTCTGAATCTTCACCATCCTTAGAAGAGGTACAAACCACTCCTATTCCATGAAGCCTGCCTGCTATAGCGATTCTCATTTGAATGAGATATAGGCTTAGGGGCGTACATCTGTGCGCCTCTATGAGAATCTATGTTTATCTGTGGTTAATTATATCGATTGTCACAAGCAATAACTAGAATTTTAACGGGAATACGGTAAAATCCAGAGGAACTTTTATTGTTACCAACGCGGGTTAAGAATGGAAGCAAATTTTCTGACGGCTGTTTTTCTGCCCTTGGCTCTATTTATTATCATGTTAGGTATAGGGTTAACCTTGACCCTAGAGGACTTCAAGCGAGTTGAATCTATCCCAAAGCGGGGTGATTGGCTTAGTGGCGCAGTTGATCGTGTTGCCGATTGTGGGCTGGGCAACTCCGATTTTGAATGTGGTAGCAATGGCTTTAGGTTTTGCGATCGCTACTTTAACCCGATTAGGAGAAAAACGTGTTACGGCAATTACAGTAGAAGTAGGAATTTAAAATGGGACACTGGCGATCGCGATCGCTTCTACACCTACGCTGCTGAATACTCCGACAATGGCCATTGCTGGGACAATTTATGGTCTGCTAATGTTTGTGACTGGTACTGGATTTGCTTGGTGGTCTAGTCGTCGCCAAGGCTTGTTGAAAGCATAAAATTAGTTTGCCTCATGGGTTATAAGTATTTGTACAAATCAAATTATCCAATCTCATTGCGTTGATGTTTTTCACCTCTTTTGCTAAACCTATTGATGACAATCTCAGAAATTTTGTAGGCGAAATTGAAGCGCAAAGTTCTAGTTTATCAGTTTTAGCAGCGCGTCAATTCCGTTATAGCTTGCGTCAAACTCCGGTAGAAGTGAGTATCAAAGAACCCCGCCAATTTAACGTACTCGAAGAATTTATCATTCGTGCTGCTATTGAATTTCAACCTCCGCCAACAGAGGATGAATTAGCCTCTGTACTTGGGCTTGATTCTGTATTTATTAAAACTACTACTGCAACTCTTCGTTCCTTACAAACTCTATCACCAACATCGCCACTAACAGTCACTCCTGAAGGCCGCTCATTTTATGAAAAAGGGTCCGTACCACAGCCGCCATATCCTATACAAATTAATGCTATTACAGACCCTTTAAGCGACAAGATAACCTTTCAATCTGAATCCTTAAATGAGATAGTAATAAATTTGCCTGATTTGGCAGACTTTATAACTATTGATAATACAATTGCTGATATTACTTCCTTACCACTTGAGGAAATTCAAACAAGCATTCAAGCTTCAGGTTTAGCACTTCATGTACCAGAAGAGGGAAAAATCGTCACTTCCTGTAAGGTAGTAGCTTCGACTCAAAAAATTTGGAGAAAGATATCGATTTTCATTATCTTTGATGCCTTTGAAGATAAATTGAGTATTCAAATAAGAAATGGACAACAAATTTTAGAGTCAGCATCAAATTGGTTAGAAGTACTACATGCTGAAGGTAAAATCTCTTTGCAAACATTATGTAAATTGTCAAAGGAAACCATCAATTGTGAACCTGAAACCATTCTCAAGCAGAAAAATACTGAAATAGAAGCTAGACTCGAAAATATTCGCACAAAATCGCTAGAAACCGCTACGAAATCTGATAAAAAATCAGTAGTATGTGAAGCAATTCAGTTACGGAATGGACAAATTAGCCAAGCTTTTTTAGAAGTTTTAAATTCGGCTAAAAGCCAAATTCTGATTTATTATCCTTGGGTGAATCAAGCAGTTGTTAATGAAAAACTTCTTACTCTATTACAGAAATTAGCTAATCGCGGAGTTTGGATTTTAATTGGATATGGAATTGCGCGCCGACAAGAAGATGAAGATAAACCAATTCCACCAGAAATGGAAAAAAAACTTCGAGCGATAAAAACACTTGATGGTTTACCATGTGTACAGGTTTTGTGGTTGGGAGATTCCCATGTCAAAGAAGTAATAGTTGATCAAGAAATCTATCTTTGCGGATCTCATAACTGGCTATCTTATCGCGGCAATTACCTACCACTAGGCGAGTCAGTTTATAAAGTGACAATTCCCCTTCACGTCCAAGAAGCTTATGAATTTCTCGCTAATCGCTTCCAAAATAACGCTGAAAAATTATGGAAAAATTCTCTAGAAAACCGCGATTATAAACTTGCAATAAAGTCTTTATGTGTATGGGGTGCGCTAGGTATGGAAGATATTGCACTCAAAGAGATACAGAAAAATAATTGGTTTGAACTTTTGCCTGTATGGTTGAATGTAGCACTACAGGGATTAAAGTCGAAAAATTTATCAGGTGATTCAGCAAGTTTTAAAACTGCACTTTCGTTGCTGAGTCAAGTTTCTATTGAAGAGGCTTTTATTGAGTTATTGCAACAGGGATGGCGTAAAGTTCTAGGTGCGATCGCAATTAACAATCCCGAAACTGCTTTAAACTTACTTAGTGATGAAGTATGGGTACAGTTTATACGTCTCAAGATTGTTCAAGAGAGTGATTCACGCAATGATTTTATTTTGTACCGTACTTAACCCACACTAGGATATTTTTCATACTCCAATAGTAATAATTTATCGGAAGACAGCCCAGAAATATGCCGTCTTGATTTCGCAGGGATTGGCAATTAAATGATTCTTAACCTTTGATTGACTTAAAGATAGATCCAGAGATTCGTCTTGTTCGATACAATTTATAGGTAGAGAGAGCCGAGGAGAACAAGGTGGTGTTATTAAAAGGCTTTGAGATTGAGATGTACACTGGCACGCCTCAAGGTGAAATCGTCGGTCTCTCCGACAAAATTGTTGCGGCTTTAGATGGATTTATGCGCGAACCAGATAGCCGCAACGTTGAATACATCACTCAACCATCCCAAAATTACGAAAATTTATTGTGTGCTTTGCTGCGTCCCCGGCGGGAGTTGCGAAACTACCTCAATCGTTTGGGCGATTACACCTTAATACCAGGGAGTACTTTATCTTTGGGTGGAGGCGATCGCTTTCTCCGTTCCGATCCAGCAAACCCCTATCATGACTACATTGAGAACAGCTACGGGACAAAAGTAGTCACCGCCAGCGTACACATCAATGTAGGTATAAGCGACCCAGAAGTATTAATGCGGGCCTGTCGGGTGATCCGCATGGAAGCACCTCTATTTCTCGCCCTCAGCGCTTCATCTCCCTTCCTGGATGGCAAAACTACTGGCTATCACTCCACCCGTTGGGGCGTCTTCCCACAAACGCCTAGCCATGTCCCCTTATTTGCCAGCCACGCCGATCATATCCAGTGGGTGGAGGATCAACTTGTTGCCGGAACCATGCAAAACGTGCGGCATTTGTGGGCATCAGTGCGACCAAATGGCGATCGCCGTCCTTATGACCTAAATCGCCTAGAATTGCGAATTTGTGATTTAGTCACAGATCCCATTGCCTTGCTGGCGATTACTGCCTTGTTAGAAGCACGTCTATTGCAAATAATCGAAAATCCTAGCATCGATCCGTTAACCCAAAGTACCTTTTCTCCTGAAGAACTCGTCACCCTCACTGCTGACAACGAAGCTGCTGCTGCTGCTGGTAGTCTCGATGCTCAGTTGAGGCATTGGCAAGATGATAGAAGCATCGTAGCCAGAGATTGGATTGCTCAAATGTACCAAGATGTTTGGGCGATCGCCAAGCAACAAGGTTTTAGCTGTTTCCTTTCCCCTTTGCACAAAATCCTCCGCGAAGGCAATGAAGCTCAACAGTGGTTGCAATTACACGCAGTCGGTTTTGACAGCCAGTGCGTCATAACTCAGGCTATTATTGCCACCCAAGAGCGCGAAATTGAACTCGAAGACAAATTATGTTCGTCTCTGCTGGGTTAACTTCAAAAGGCATTGGGGATTGGGCAAGGGAGAATTATTGAACAAGTTTTTTCCTTGTCTCTTCCCAATGCCCTATACTCAATGCCCGATGCCCCCATCTCCTGTCTTCATACAAATGGTAGATTTTATTGCAGGCACTACCAGCCCTAAAAGACACAAATACTTACTTTTTCTACACAAAACTTAATATTTACCGATTCTAGCCAAATATCCCCTCAGGCATTGCTCTGGGATGATTTGTACTTCGTTTAAAAAATCTAATCGATAGAAGATGCTTGATTATTATTAACAAAACCTATGAATAGCCTCTACCTTTTGGTAGATTTAACATTGACAATAAATTGTTTTATACAATACGTAAATTGTACGGATAATGCCTCAGGTAGTTTTAGTGAACCCGCAAATACCTCCTAATACAGGTAATATTGCCCGTACTTGCGCAGCTACGGGTACAGAGTTGCATTTGGTGGGGCCTTTGGGGTTTGAAATTAGCGATCGCTACCTCAAAAGAGCTGGCTTGGATTACTGGCCTTATGTCAAACTACACTATCACGAATCGCTCGAAGCCTTTAAAACCATACATCAGGAGCGTGGCGGCAGATGGTTGGGTTATACGGTTGGTGGAAATTGTAATTATGTAAGCTTTCAGTTTCAACCTGATGATTGGCTACTGTTTGGTAGTGAAACTACAGGCTTACCACCAGCAATTCTGTCAGATTGCGATGCTACCCTCTATATTCCCATGAGCCAATCGGGGGTTCGCAGCTTGAATCTGTCAGTGAGTGTAGCAATTGGCTTATTTGAAACCCGTCGTCAGTTAGGCTATTTACAATAGTTGTTTACATTAATGATTATAAGTGTATTTACTTATAACCTGTCCAGAAACCTATTAGAAGATTTATTTGTGACTGCAAAAATTTTCTTAGTGACAGCAGGAATATGTAAAACAATATACCAAAAATTGGGTTTATTCGCAAAATGTAGTGGAAGATACTTACAAGGATAGTAAGGTTATTATAAGAAATTTGTATATGAAACTTGGGATATTGCCAAATTTGAATGATAGATTTTGATGAATTTCAAACATTTTAAACTAGGAACAAAATTGCTAAAATCCAGTCATGTCTTACATTTGAGCTATCTTGGCTCAATAAAGGACAGAAATCAGCCCAAAAGTAGCCGATAGTTAATACGGTTGTTTTTTAGGGAATAATCAACGTAAAGTCTCGTGTTGAGAAGACGGATGGGGTAGAAATATCTTGAAGATATCTACAGCAGGGGGCATAACTTTTCCAGAAGTCGCCGCAATTTAATTTTCAGCAGCGACTTGGACTTGGCAAATAGTTTGTTCCAGTCCCCGCGATTGACGCAAGACAAGCGCGGATAATGGTAAAGAGTAAAATCGTCCTAAGTGGTGTTAGGAGTGGTTCGGACAAGTAAACACAGCAAAATTTAAGTTTTGCTAACAAATGTGAACTTGTCTAAATCAGAGAAGCAGGTTAATCTTGCGTAAGCATCTCTGGTGAATGTGATCTCGATCTATCGTTAGTTGTGATCTAAATCATTGACTAGTATCCAACTGAAAAATCGAGGTCAGTTAAGCGCTAGTGATCATAGGAGGTCGTCTTTGAAACGAGCATTGAAAAAGAGAGTAAAAGCTGTGTTGAACAATACCCCCAGCAGCGATGATGCCCCGGTAGAACTGCTAAATGTGATGAATCCAAAAGTTAACAGCCGGGTGCGGACAAAAGCGGCAATGATTGGCTTGGCAATCTCTATGGGAGCAACCAGCCTTTTGGTGACTCGACAAAGCGATCAAGCCCAAGCAGCGGTGCCAGTAGGCAGCCAAAAGGCGACCTCAACAATTCCTGCTGTTTTGGACACCAAAGTGAAATTCGTCTCCACTAAGCTGGAGTCCCAAGCAGTCTCATCAGTGAGCGTGCCGGAAAATCCTGTAATCGTGGAACCAACGGCAGTCTCACAAGTGCCTGGGCTTGAAGCTAAATGGCAAGTCGCCGCAAGTGGAATATCTTTGCAAGTTCCTGCATCAAACACGTTTTCTCAAACAAACCCAGGTTATAAAAATTCCACTTACCTGAAGCCCAAAGTGGCACAGGGATTGAACAATACCTTAGCCGAAACTAGTTTTCCAACAGTCAATAATCTGTCTGACTATAGTGCTGATAGTACAAATGCATCACTAACTGCTCAGCCACAAACAGTGGCAACATCTGGTGCAGTCAACAGTGAAATAAATGCACAACTTAAGGCGCAACAAGAGTTCGCACTAAATCGCTTACAAGAAAAATCGAATCGTTTAAGAAAGAGTTTGGCGCAGTTACAGTCTGGAGAGACCAAAAATTTATCACAAACTGATATAGAATTGGCGCAGCCGACAACTGTGGTTGAGAAGACTGCATTAGCAGCCCAGTCAGACACTTCTAGCGATGCAAGCCAAGCGAACCTGATATCGAGGTTAAAACAGAAGACACAGACAAGTGCATCTGTACCAGCGGCGCCAATAGTGATTGCCTCCTCGACACATACAGCCTATGAAGTTAAGCCTGGAGATACACTAGCAGCGATCGCCAGCAGATATAACACTTCAGTATCAGAACTAGTTAAAGCAAATAACCTCAATAATCCCAATGAGCTGCGAATTAGTCAAAAACTAGTTATTCCTGCTGTTCAAATTCCTGCTGTTCAAGTTGAGGCAACTGTAGCGAGTCAGCCCACTTTCGTAGAGTCTAGCAAAACTCCAAAAGTAGCTACCTCCCCTTTGAATATTGGTAGTGCTAACTCATATCTACCTAGTTCACCATCACCAACTATTGTCGACAACAGTAGCGTTGCCGTCCCTACACCGGTAACTGTGCAGATTCAGGCAAATAGTGCGACCGACTTAGAAACTGCCCCCCCTACATCTAAGTCTTATGGCGTCGGTGGTGATATTCCAGTGCCACAAGCTTTTGCCGAAATGCAACAGCCTAAGACACCAGCAAATAGGGTAGCAAGGGTAAACAATAACAATAATGACCGTTTGCGGGGCTTACAAGCGGAAATCCAGAGGTTACAGCAGAAATATCGCGCTCAACAGTCTGGTAATTTAGTTGTGCCAGCAGCAGCGATCGAAGCAAATAATGCTGCTATGCTCACTCCTATTTCTACGCCCAATAATTTCAGTGTACCTAACCCTGCATCTAGACCAAATAATGTAGCAATACCAATTCCAGTTCCGACACCGATTCGGGCTAACTATAGCGTTCAGCCAATTAAGCCCCAATTCCGTACTACTGTACGCCCTACCGAAGCAGTAAACCTAGAATTCTTGCCTAATCTAGGTTCTGCTAGCCAGTGGACTCCCTCTCGCACTCAATCTGCCACAAGGGTGGCAACGCCTCCTGGAAGAGTAAATGCCTCTGACTCCTTAGGAAAGATGCGAGGAACCACAGTTTCTCCACAGGTATTACCGCCTTTGGCAGCAGTGGATCAATATCTTCCTAGACCCATTGACGAACTTACACCTCCTCCATCTTCCTCAACCTTAGCTTACACCTGGCCAGCAAAGGGCACTCTCACTTCTGGCTATGGCTGGCGCTGGGGTAGAATGCACAAAGGAATTGACGTTGCTAACTCCACTGGCACGCCAGTTGTCGCCTCAGCTGAGGGGACGATACAAAAAGCTGGTTGGAACAATGGTGGCTACGGCAACCTCGTCGAAATCCGCCATCCTGATGGCAGCACGACTCGCTATGCTCATAACAGCAAGATTCTGGTGCAACCTGGTCAGGCAGTACATCAGGGAGAAACAATTGCTTTAATGGGTAGCACTGGTCACAGTACTGGGCCACACACCCACTTTGAAATCCATCCATCAGGTAAGGGTGCTGTTAACCCAATAGCTATGTTACCGGAACGCCTATAATTCTTGGCTGTCTGTAACTAAATTATTGCCTTGTTAATTGAGGGAGTCTACCTCCCTCTTCTACTTTCTATTACCTCAATAGGGATGAAAGTTCTAACAAAATTGCAAAAGGGGCTAGTCTTGAGCAAATTTCTATGCTATATTGGTTAATGATTTTGAAAAACATGGCTCAGTAGCTCAGTTGGTTAGAGCACGGGACTCATAAGCCTGGGGTCGTTGGTTCAACTCCGACCTGAGCCACTTTAAAAGTACGATAATATAAGGGTTTCAGCTTCTAGTCATTAATAGTACTAAGGGACTTGCAAGAAAATAAGATCCCAATCAAACTGGAGTAATCGTGATATCCCAT
>NZ_JABXKL010000073.1 GCF_017114995.1 Nostoc sp. NMS9
ATGGGATATCACGATTACTCCAGTTTGATTGGGATCTTATTTTCTTGCAAGTCCCTAAAGGGTTTCTGTTAGTAATCTTTGTTGTTTTTCTGATGGTAGATTATCCAAGGGTTCATCGTCTTCTGTCACCAGAAGACTAACATCTGGTAACAAATCTTCTGGTAAGAAGCCAGCGTCTGTCAAGGTAATACATTCACTCATAAGAAATACTGGAGATAGCAGCTTAATTCTATTGTGGCAGCAGGATCAATTCCCTTCACCCTAGCAGCAGATTTTCTACACCTACTATTGTCGTCGTAGTTGCTACCTGGATAATTCTACTGTATTGCAATCGCCACTGTAGTGCATTAGAAATTGTTAGATAGCCAATTTCTGGGGGTTGCTGCAAAATTATTTCTGCAAGTATTTCACGCCCAATTTCATCTAAAGGAAAGTTGCGTCCCTCTAAAAATGCTATTACATCTTCTTTGTTACCATTACGGCGTAAGATTTCTATTAGCCCGTACGTTGTTTGATAATCTCCAGTTTTTTCTCTTGAGACAAGGACAACATTCTGGAATTTTAAATTAGCAGTGCGGGAGCTATGCTCATCAATCTTTTCATACGCCAATATCAGCAGATGATAGCCCAATCCATATACTTTTTGACTGGCATTCCGAAAGGGGCATGAAGATTGGGGCTGACGAATTGATGTCACTTTTAAATCAACTTCTAATCCGGGAAAATCAATTCCCAAAGCAGCACTACCAAGGGTGTATTCATAATTTGTAGACAAATAAATATTAATTAAAAGTCAACTCAACATACGTTCCTACTGCTTTGCCATCTGTAACCCCATACAAATTAGGAATCGGTGTTGCCTTAAGTACAACACAAAAATCCCGTGCAGCAGTTTTGAGAGAGGATAAGGTTAGCACTTCCATTTTTTAAATAGCCAAAGTTAATTGTTGCCAACCAGATTTACTCAATTCAAAGTTTGTCTGGCTGCTTCTGGTCTAATATTTCTATAATGCGCTCAAATAGTGTTCCCCTAACTCTATCTCTCACACCAAGTTTTTTACCAGCAGGACTAAACGGTTGGCAAGGGAAGCCAGCAGTTAAAATATCGTGATTGGGAATGTCTAAAATGGAGATTTTGTTAATATCGCCTAAAACAATAGAGTCTTTGCCAAAATTACTTTCATAAACTTTACAGCAAAGTTCATTGATATCATTCGCCCATACTGTTTGAATATTTGCATTTGCCAAACCCAGGCGAAACCCACTGATACCAGCAAAAAGCTCTAAGGCTTTGAGTTTGTTTGTTGTCATCTACGAATTTTGAAACAAATTATAACTGTGGGCAAGGAGGTATATTATAGTGCTTCTCGTTTGTATGCAATACACTCTAACCTCTTTCCTAAAAAGACAGAAGAATGAAAGTGAAGTCAAAACTGTACTGCACCCAAGCGAAAACCGCTATAGCGATCGCCATCGCACCCTTCGCGGTACGATGGGCACAAAGGGCGCAGAGAAGGTAAAATTATAAGTAAAAGTATTAAGAATTTTAAAGAAACTAATCAATGTCCAGCATTTCTCTTGACAAAAGTAACTCTCATGTCGTTGTTATTGGTGCGGGAATCGGTGGACTGACTGCTGGAGCATTATTATCTTATAGAGGTTACAGCGTCTTAATTTTAGATCAAGCCCTCGTACCAGGAGGCTGTGCTTCAACCTTTAAACGCCAGGGATTTACCTTCGATGTCGGAGCAACTCAGGTGGCAGGGTTGGAACCAGGAGGAATTCACCACCGCATTTTCTCAGAATTGTCAATAGATTTGCCACAAGCAACACCTTGCGATCCTGCTTGTGCGGTGTATTTACCTGGGGAAAGTACACCCATCAACGTTTGGCGCGACCAACAGAAATGGCAAGAGGAACGACAAAAACAGTTTCCTGGTAGCGAACCATTTTGGCAGTTGATGGCAACTTTATTTGATGCTAGTTGGGAATTTCAAGGACACGACCCAGTACTACCGCCGCGTAATTTATGGGATTTGTGGCAGCTAACGCAAGCGGTGCGTCCCAGTACATTAATTACCGTACCCTTCAGCTTGTTTACGGTAGGAGATGCTTTAAGGTTATGTGGATTGGGAAATGACCGACGACTGAGAACTTTTTTGGATTTACAACTGAAGCTATACTCCCAGGTGGATGCAGACGAGACAGCATTGCTTTATGCAGCAACGGCGTTGAGTGTATCCCAACTGCCTCAAGGATTGTTTCACCTCCAGGGAAGTATGCAAGTATTAAGCGATCGCTTGGTACAATCCCTAGAGAGAGATGGCGGCAAACTATTGATGCGCCACACAGTAGAAGAAATCAAAATAGAAAACGGTAAAGCCAGTGCTGTTGTTATTAGAAATCAGAAAACTGGCGAAGTTTGGACAGAAGCAGCCGACCACATAGTTAGCAACGTCACTGTGCAGAATTTGGTGCAGTTGTTGGGAGAACAAGCGCCATCTGGTTATAAAAACCGGGTGGAAAAACTGCCCCAAGCATCGGGTGCTTTTGTGGTGTATTTGGGTGTAGATGCTAGCGCGATTCCGCCTGGGTGTCCTCCGCACTTACAATTTCTGTACGATGCTGATGGCCCCATTGGAGAGAATAATTCCTTATTTGTTTCCGTCAGTCATCCTGGAGATGGTCGCGCACTGGAGGGGAAAGCGACAATTATTGCTTCTTCATTTGTCAATCCTGCACAGTGGTGGGAGACTGATGATTATGAAGGACTAAAAGAAAAGTTTACCCAAGAAGCGATCGCTCGTCTTGCTCAATACTTTTATCTCAAACCAGAAACTATTATTTATCAAGAAGCGGCAACACCCCGCACCTTTGCCCATTTCACAGCCCGCGATCGCGGTATAGTTGGCGGTATTGGTCAAAGGATTCCCACCTTTGGCCCCTTTGGGTTCGCCAATCGGACACCAATCCAGAATTTGTGGTTAGTTGGTGACTCCACCCATCCCGGCGAAGGTACTGCTGGGGTGAGTTATTCGGCCCTGACGGTAGTTAGGCAAATTGAAGCGCAAATGTAGTACTTTGTAAAGTTAGTTTTGAGGGTTTGTAGTAAGCACTTTAGTGCTTAGAAAATAAGGACTAAAATCCTTACTACAAACTTGTTTACAACTATTTAGATAGAGCAGAAATTTTATTAAATACTATAAATCATACTTATAACCGATGGCAAACAGGACGCAAAACTGATGAAATAAGGTTAGTGTTGCGAATCTGGAGTAATGACAGACAACGTTTTAATTCTTGGAGGACGAGGGCGGATTGGTAGCAGTGTTGCCGAGGATCTAGCTACCCATACGCAAGCACAAATTACGATTACTGGACGTTCTGCGGAGTTTGGGGAGGCTGTGAGCTTGTCTTCGGGGGGGCAAGTGCAGTTTTTGATATTAGATTTGGCAGAAGTTGACAAGCTGCGAGATGCGATCGCAAACTCTAACTTAGTCATCCATTGTGCTGGGCCATTTCACTATCGAGATACTAATGTTCTTGAAACCTGTATTGCTCAAGGCGTTAATTATCTAGATGTTAGCGACCACCGTTCTTATACCAGCAAAGCTCTTAATTATCATGAAAAAGCTGCTGCTGCTGGCGTGACAGCAATTATTAATACTGGCATTTTTCCTGGTATTTCTAACAGCATGGTACGCCAGGGAGTTGAACAATTTGATCAACCAGAAAAGATCCATTTAAGTTATTTAGTTTCTGGTTCTGGTGGTGCTGGCATTACAGTGATGCGGACAACTTTTCTGGGATTGCAGTATCCTTTTGAGGCTTGGATAGATGGAAAATGGGAGATAGTCAAGCCTTACAGTGAAAGGGAATTAGTTGAGTTTCCATCTCCTTATGGACGCAGTGGAGTTTACTGGTTTGATATGCCAGAAACCTTTACATTGCCCCACGCCTTCCCATCAGTAAAAACTGTAATTACCAAGTTTGGCTCTGTTCCAGATTTTTATAATCATCTAACTTGGATTGCGGCACACGTTTTTCCCAAGTGGTTAATGCAGCGTCGTTACATGATTGAATTTCTGTCTCATGTCAGCCATTCTATGACAGATGTCACTAATAATTTTAGTGGAATTGGAGTAGCAGTTCGTTCTGAGGTTACAGGGCAGAAAAATGGTGAAACAGCCGTTTATTGTTCAACTGTAGTGCATGAAAATACAGCTGTGGCTTCTGGTTATGGTACAGGTAGTATTGCCCAATTATTGCTAGAAGGTAAACTCAAAAAACCCGGAGTTTTTCCTGTAGAAGAAGCATTACCAACAAATTTATTTGAAGAGGTAATGCAAAGCCGAGGAATTAAAATTAATCACAGTTGGTCATAAGTATCTATCCGGTAATAAAGTAAAAATGTCAGTCTACTTAAGTAGATTTGAGCTATTAGTCCAGAATTTGATTTCTGGACGGTATGTTAGTAAGCACGATAATTTGCGACAGGTACGCGGGTAAGATTACACAACTTTGTGCTACTACTAAATCATTTGTGAACCACGAGATCCCCGACTTATTAGAGAAGTCGGGGATTTTAGTCTTGTGAATTAAGATTACTATAACTAAAAATTAATATACCTTGAGGTAGAAGAAAGAACTGTACCTAAACACTTAGGATGCCTGTGAGCCTAAGATATTTAGTTTATCTTCTACCTAAAAAGGCTCATAACAAAAGATTAGGAGGTTTTTTTCATGCAAAAAATTCTATTAACTTTAAAACAAGCATTTCGTTCAAGCTTTTTGGTTGTTAGCTTGATGGTTTTCATCAGCTTGACAGGTTCCTTCATTTTTGTTCAGCAAACTAGTTATGCAACTACTCTTGAAGAATTAAAACTAGTACCTCCAGAGTATAAACCGAATTCTGAAGAAAGAATTAATCGTGCTAACGAATACGATCCAGGTGTTGGCATTCAAGAAGAAGAACGAGAAGAAGCTTATGAGCAAGCAATAAAAGATTCAAAAAACCTTAATACTATAGAGAAGACTTATGAAAGAAATTTGAAGGCTGAACAAGAACAAAATCCCCCAGAAAGTTTTGGCGAAAAAGCGAAAGAAGTTATTGAAAAAGTAACAGGTAAATAGGGAATATAAACCGAAACCGAACCCCTTTATTACAAAGAAATGAGAATTTAATACTCAAAGCGCCTCTCCGGTTTGAAGCAAGTTTAGAAAATTAAATTGTAGCGACTGTCTTGAAAGTCGCTACATACAAAAAATGTTTTTACTCAAATTCATCTATTGTGGTGGGAGCACTAGTATTTTTCTTATTAGCAAAATTGCGCTCATACCACTTCATTAATGGAGTTGTACTAATTCCATGCACAATTACCGAGGCGACAATGGTAGTGTAAGTTATCCAAGCAATTTGTTCGGCTGCTTCACCTTTCAAGCCATGACCAAAGGCATAGGCTAGATAATATAAAGAACCAACTCCGCGAATACCGAACCATCCAAATAACCACCGAGTTGCTGGGTGGAAGGTTTGGCGGCGTGAATCTAGAGGACGTTTTCCTATTGTGCTAATCCAAACTCCTACAGGTCTGATGATCAAGAATAACAAAATTATCACTAACAAAGATTGCATACCATAATTAAGCATTGGTTTCAATAACAATATTGAACCTAATAGTAAAATTGTCCCAACTTCCAGCAGCTTTTCAATTTGCTCAACAAATTCCAATTGTGCTAGCGGTTTTTCAGGATTTCTGTAACTGCGTTGCACAACTAACCCAGCAACAAATACTGCTAGAAATCCATATCCATTAACCATTTCTGTTAAGGAATAAGTTAATAGAATTGTGCTGATAGCAATAAAATCTTCCATTAACTCATCGGCAGCACGGCGTTTTTGAACTTTTTTTTCAATCCAAACGATAGATTTGGCAACAACAATCCCCATAATAATACCAACTGCGATCGCCCATATTAAATCAACTGTAATCCACTTTTGAAACCAGTTACCCCAGTTGTCATCTTCTAAGGCATGAATGCCAAAATAAACGAAGGGAAAAGCTAAAGCATCATTTAACCCACCTTCAGAAGTTAAACCAAATCTCAACTCATCTTGGTCATTTGTACTGGTAAGTTGTACTTCTGATGCTAATACTGGATCGGTAGGTGCGAGAATTGCTCCTAGTAAAATTGCTTCTCCCCAATTCATCCCTAAAAACAATTTACCCACAACAGCCAGAGCAAAAATTGAAATTGGCATCAGAAATACAATCAATCTCACTGTAATATCCCAAACACCCAACTTTAGAGGACGAACAATTCTTAAGCCGCAGCTAAACACAGAAATAATTACTACAAGTTCTGTTATTTTCTCCAGCAGTTCGGTGTTAAAAACGTCATCTCGACGTAATTGAATCAGCCCTAAGCCATAAGGGCCTAGAAAAATACCAACCACTAGGTAGATAATGGCAAAAGAAAGGGGTAAGCGAGTAATCCAACCTGACCCTAAAGTTACCATCAGCAAAAGTAGACCAATCACAAATAGGTCAATAATATAGATATCTACCATATAGCGATTTACATAAATATAAGGTGTTGCTTTGTAAGCTTAGTTGCAATACCTTTGTATTAGAATTTACCTATGGGCAGATTTTCTGGGATTAGGAATTTAGAGACACCACCAAATTGGAGAAGAAGGGAATAGATAAATTTGGCGTTGGCTTTGCCCATCGTAGAAATCGCACTTTGATTATTTATTAGAAGTCTTTTAACTAATCGGATGTGGCACAGGAATATCGCTCAGACACACCTATACGCTTTTACGAATAGTTTGTAAGCTAAACGACATCTAGTTTGCATATCCAAAATTTATATAACTCTTGTGGCGTATGTCGAAAAGCTTACGCTAATTATGCAAGTTAAATGTGGAACAGCTTAATCGTATCTGGTTAAAGACTTATGATTAAAACCGCAGAGGGGAGGGATTTTTGGGCTTTCTGCATGGATTCAAGAATATAGCTAATTAGCCGGACATGATATATTTCCTACTTTCTGACTCAGATATCACCCAATTTAGTACAAATATACTATAATAGGTATAGCGTCCACAAAGCCTAGCCAAATGCATAATGGCTCTGTGAAAACCTTCTGGAAGATGGATTCAAGGGTTAGTTCGATGATGAAGCATTATATTCTCAACCTCAATCCGACTGCCAAGCATGAATGGGATCGGTGTATTTTACGTGACCCGCTGACTGCCAAACGCCCAGACATTGCTAAACTAATTGCCGAAGCAGTTGGTGCTGATACAGGTAGTTATTTGGTCAGTGTAAATATTGAAGTTCAAGTTTTGCAGCAAGCGGCAGTACCTCAAGCCGAACAACTCTCGCTTTCATTTCCAGAGGTGAGTGTGCCCTCACAACCACAACTGCGGGAAGCAGCTTGAGCTAAAGTGCAGAATTTAGCAGAAAATAATAAGCCTGCATAAGCCAATACGGTTCAGTTAAGCGCTACTTCTACAAAATCGTGGGTTTTTGAGACGCGATAAATCGCCGTCTCTACAAGTCTTTTGGTCTTATCTGAACTGTATTGCTGCATAAGCAGGCTTACTTTGTTAGCCGCAGACTTCAGTCTGACGGCTAAATAAATCATGGGTATATGGGCGGACTTAATCTTAAAAGGCAAAATTAACAAACTTTGGGGGTTTAAGTCCCCAGCCTCTATAGGCAGCGCGTTTTGTGTCGGGGTCTAAATCCCCCTCACAAAACGTAATTGCGAATTGCGAATTGCGAATTGCGAATTGCGAATTGGTTTAATGGTGTTATTCAAAAGACATCTCCAGAAATTAATGATGATCTACATTCATTTTCACTCCTATGTCCAAAGCTAATTTGAAAAACTTAAAAAATTGGCTGATACAGAGTATATATAAAGATGAATGAGGTTTAAATTTAAAATTTTTTGAGAGTTTATTTGAACTTGATTTTTGCTAACATTTAGGAAAATGACTGTAAATAATTAGTGGAAAATAATTGGCATACCTGCACTTCAGACATCGCTTTTTCTCCCCTAATTCAGTACATTTGGACTATAATATATATATAGCGTCCACCAAGCTGATTTAAGTGTAAAACTGCTCTGTGACAGCCTTTTGGTAAATGGATTCAAGGGTTGGTCTTATACTTAAACACTACATTATTGACCTTAGAGGAAAATTATTAAATGATGCAACTGAGTCATTATCCAGCTGCGATCGCACAAGCTGCCCAACGGGCTAATGAAATAGACTCTCAGTTGATGGCAGTGCAGCACCAAGTTAACCGATTTGAAGGCAATGCAGACCGCACCGCCGCCTTTGAGATGGATTTGAAAAATGATGCTCAACGCAAGGCTCGCCGCTTTGAGGTGTTGCTTGTGAATCAGGAATATCAAAAAGCAATAGACATTCAAATTCGACTAACTGTCGATAAAGCAAATGCCATTGCTCATTTGGAATATCTGCGTAACCAGTTTAGTGTAGCTAAGTTGGAAGCAAGATTAGCGATCGCTCAACAACTCTCCGATTTTGAATCTCGTGAATTAGTTGGTTTATAGTCACACCCATGAACCTCTAAATTCAACTCCCGATCTTTACACACATCTGTCGAATCTCTTGCTTGGTAACTATCATGCCTCGGAATCAACTCCGAGGCTAAGTCAAAGTATTAAGTTGCAGTTATGTATACAGAGGTGTTGTATCAGTATAGAGTCTAACCGAAGTTACTAAGCCTGTTTCGTGGCGATCAGTGATAGCTACCGCCCTAACTGTTACGACCTTTTGATCATTGCGTTTGTAATGATTTAAGGCTTCAAGGACAAAAGACGATTCGGTGCCGTAAATATTCAGTAAGTCGTGAGTCAAGCTATCGAAGGTAATCCAGTACTCAGAAAGACTCTGTAAAATGGCAGCCTTACCCTGAATAGGAGGATTATTGTTAGATTGCATAACACAATCATCTGCCAGAAATGTGCCATAAACTTCTATATTTTTAGTATCAATAGCCTCCAAGTAGGTGAGATACCACTCGTAGGTCTTGGGTGAAAGCTGGTTAATTGTAAGCCTATCGGTTTTCATGAGTCACTTATCCTTGCCACCTAACGAATTAAGCGGATTATCTCACGAGCGACTCATAATACTTAAACTTTGGAGTTTAGATTAGATATTCGTGAAGTTCTTAACTAATTACTATTAAATTTACTTACTAATAGTTTAGCAATGTAATCATTAATAGCTGTCATATCAAAACGCTGACTAGCGCTAGTTCTAGCATTACTTGCTATAGTTGCAGTTATTTCCGTCTCCTGAAGACAGGTGATAATTACTTGTGCAAGTTCCTGGGCTTCTCCTGGTGTCACTAGAAAACCATTAAGTCCATGTTCTACTAATTCCATTACACCCCCAGCTTTTGCTGCAACTACAGGTTTTCCACATAGCATTGCCTCTACAATCACTCTACCAAAGGGTTCTGCGGAAATAGAGGTATGTGCTACCAAGTCACAAGCTGCCATTAACTGGGGAATATCAGAACGAAATCCTAAAAATTTGACGCGGTTTTCTAATCCCAGTTCAGCAACTTGTTGATGTAGCTTTTGGACATAATCTTGTTCACCAAACAGTGCGTCACCCACTAAAATTGCTATCACATCATGCGGACATTTAGCAAGGGCATCAATTAAAATATGCTGGCCTTTCCAAGGTGCAAGACGGCTAAAGTGTCCAACGACAAATTTTCCTTCTAATCCTAACTGTTGCTGTAATTTATGAATGTCAAACTCATCAGTTTGATAACTTTTTGGATTAAAGCCGTTATAAACAACTTCGATGATATCTGGGCGTCCTCCTGCTTGTACGAAGGCTGTTTGACTAGCTTGAGAATTAGCAATTACTAATGATGCAAAACGATTAGCTAAGTTAACAGCAATGCGAAGATTAGTTTGGCTAAAATGTTCTTTGGAAAGAATATCATGCAAATGATAAACCAGAGGGCGACGACTAAAAAAACTTGCCAATGCTCCGACAACTAATGCTTTTTGCGTGTTGGCATAGATTAAATCGTATTCACGCGCTTTTTTAACTACCTTAGTAATCAAAGGCGCAAGTTGTCCTAAACTATTGAATCCTTGTAGCAAACTGCTTTCTTTACGAACTTGGATTGCTTGGGTTGTGAAAACTTCTACTGGAATATTATTTTGCTGTAATAAATTTTTAAATGGGCCATCTGCAAATAAACCTACTAAAGCGCGATCGCCATAAGGTTTAGCAATATCTATTAAACATAATTCGGCACCGCCTGGTTTACCGCTTTGATCTAAGAAAAGAATTCTCATTAAACCTCTTTTTATCTAATTTGACCCATGTAATGCCCCTAGCATTTATTAAACTTACTTGTTTAAGCTAATAAAATATTGCGTACTTGTTGGGCAATTTGATTCCAGTCGTAGTGGATGGTTGCGTACTGGCGACAGGCTGATCGTGAAGGTATGGGGATATTACCCAAAAGTACTTGTTCTAATTTTTCAGCAATGTCTGAGGCTTCTGTTGAAGTCGTAATTAAATCGGGTGAAAATTCTGATAAAATTTCTGGCATTCCCCCAACTGGAGTACATAAAACAGGAGTACCACAGGCTAGAGACTCAACTATTACTAATCCAAATCCTTCAAAAGATTGACTAGGCATAATAGTCAATTCGGCAGCTTGGTAAGCCATAGGTAATTGCTCATCAGGAAGAAAACCTAAAAATTTAACGTTGTCATCTAGTCCTAATTCTGTAGCCTGTTGTTGTAGTGCAGCTTGGATGTGACCACGACCTGCGATCGCTAGCCAAACATCTGGTATTCTGGGCTTAATTATAGCTAGAGCTTGTAATAATTTGTCAACTCCGGTTCGATGTACTAAGCGACGTGATGTAAATATAATCCGGCGATTATTAGGCCAGCCTAGCTTTGCACAAGCCTCCTGGGGTGATAAATTTGGTTGAAACCAATTAATATCAACTCCACCGGGAATAAGATGAATTTTGCTCCACGGTACTTGATATTTATCATGTAAAATTTTACCAAAAGCTTTGCTCAAAACAATGAAGCGATCGCAGCGATTATAAGTGTTTTGTTCTATTAACCAGTGTTTAATTAAAAGACTAAGGTTTTTGTTAACAACTTCCTGCTGACTCTCAGAAGCCCAAGGACCATGAAAGTTAAAAGTAACTGGTACTCCCTTTGGTAAAATATCTAAAATCGGAAAACTGTATAATGCAAAGTGCAAATTAATAGCATCTGGTTTGCTGGTTCTTGTTTTCTGGAAATTAGTGCGAATTGCCCATAATCTTTGCCAAATAGCACTATCCACAGAAGCCAAATTAGTCAGCTTAATGGGCGAATTTATTTCAGTCTCTGGTAGACCAACTCCGCATAATTCAATTTGGTCTTGATTTGCTGCTAATTTATGAGTTAGCTCATAAATATACCTTTCTAGTCCTCCGGGACTTTTGGGAAACCAACCTAATCCAAGGGTGAGAATAGATGCAGATGATGAAGCAAAATTTTTTGGTTGATTTTCCACTGATGTATCTCCTATAAATATATTAAAATAGGCGCACACGTGTACGCTTCTACATCTGTATCCAAACCTGAATCAATAGAATTTGTGAATACACATTACCAATAAGAATTTTTGTATAGAAAACCAATTTATAAACTATTTATATATCAACGTCAACAAGGAATAAAACCTGTGTTTTTCTTAACTAGATAACACCGAGATAGATATATATGATACCTCCAAATTCAGAAAGGTGAATGCTATATAGGTAGAGATCAAAAGCCACTACAAAGTAATAAATATAGAACGTTTTTGTATTAATGCTTACGATTTTAATTTAAAAACTAAGTAAATATTGATACCTTAAATAATAGACCTCTTGCATAAGTCGAATATACCCCCCTTAATCCCCCCGATATATTGGGGGGAAACTTGAAATCTTGCCCCCTCCCCTTCACAAGGGGAGGGTTGGGGAGGGGTGATTCAAGGATTTTTGCAACAGGTCTAATGTTTTAAATACAGCACATTGCAACTTGGTGAGGTACAGATTATCCTAAAGGCACAACATTGTTGTGCCCCTACCCGTGTACTTCATTTACCTGAAATAGGCTCTATATTAACTGAAATTTTAAAGAAGAAGGTGAGCTTTGTAAAGCTTATGTAAAATAATTTGCTATTTATATATCACTTTTTAATCACTTTATTCAAAGAAAAATCTCAGCCAACTTTGAAAGCAAGAGTGATTGGGGTAATAAATAAATAATGCTAACGCTTAGTACTTGTTTCGTGCGCTGATTGGTAGAGAACTAAGGCATTTTCACGTAAAATTGCTACAGAAATCGCCTCAGCTTCAGCTACAGTAATGTCAGAATCTGTAATTGCTTGCTCTAGCACTTCCCCTAAAACCTGGCGACCCCACTTTGCACCCAAGTAGTACAATTCTGGAATTGAGTGAGCATCAGAAGAATACATTAACTTAGTAGTGGGAGTTAATTCTAACATCTGCCTGATTGCTTCCCGCATTCCAGATACGCTTAAAAAGGGTATTGCCAAACCGAAATCTAGATAAACTTGGGGATATACAGAAGCTAAATAACCAGCCTGCTGCATATAAGGATATGAAGCGTGTAGCAATACTATTGGTACATGGCGATACTGCGGTAACTCTAGTAAATATCGCAGATTTAGAGGATTAGCCAATCGTAAATCCAAGCTAGGATCGCCGTAGCCAGTATGAAATTGCACTGGTAAGTGGTGTTTTGCTGCTACTAATAATGCCTGTTGTAACAGAAAATCAATCAGCGGTTTATCTGTCAGTCGCAGAGGTTGATTGTGCAGTTGTTGTTTGAGGTTGTCAAAGTGAGTCGCCGCCACCTCGTCAGCTACCGATTGAATATCCAAACCACTCCGGTAACAGGCAATACTTTTAAAAGCTACTACTCCCAGCGGTGGGGGATCAAGTTCACTTTTGAATCTGGCTAGGAAAGTAGCAAAATCAGGAGATTGCGGAATTAGCTGTTCTGCTAATAGTTCTAATCTCAGAATCCGTCGCACAGGAATAAACCTTTCATGCCACGACAGAGGTAGGATAGTTTCTGGCTGCAAACCATCATCTAAGTAAATCGCCTCTAGGTTAGCAGCCCGAAAATAAATCTGCGTTAGTTCTTCTAATCCTAGACTTTCTCGCCGTGCCAAAATTGCTGTTTCTTCAGCTTCGCAGTTCAATAAAGTGGCAATATCGCGCAAGCTACGCTGATAAAAGAACGTATGACGGGCATGGTAGTTAATTATTTCTGGATCATAGCCTTCAGTAAAGGCCGCTGCATAGGGAGACTGGGCAGCTACTTCTGGTTTTAATATGTTGTGGGCGTGTTGGTCAATTAAAGGAATATCAGCCAGATTCATTTTTAGTAGGGAGTAGAGAGTGGGGAATTAGGAAAAGACTACTTTCATACTTGGCAGTCTTACTAGTATTTTTCTAATAATGTTTTCACTTCTGCCGTTAATTCCCAATCTTTCATTGCTTGCCACTCTGCTTGACGCACTGCTAAGAACGCTTTGGCTAACTGGGGATTTAAAGCTGTTAATAGGATATCGTCTTGCTGGAGATGAGCGATCGCTTGCCCCAAATTATTTGGTAATGGGTCTATTTCTTTAGCACTGCGTTCTTCAATTGATAAATATCCAGGGTCTTGATTTACTGGGTTTAGTGGTGTGAGACTACGCTGCACACCATCAATTCCGGCTGCAATCACTGCTCCTATTGCTAAGTAAGGATTAGCTGAAGCATCTACAGTTTTCAATTCAAAGTGGCTGGGACAGCCCAAAGCAGGGTCACTAGGGACTCTAACCGCTGCCTCCCGATTATCTAATCCCCAACAACGGAAAGCACCACTCCAACTATGAGGAAGAATGCGGCGGTAAGAATTAGTACTTGGGGTAGTTAGTGCCATCAGTGCCGGCAGATGGCACAGAATACCAGCGATAAATTGTAATGCCACCTCAGAAAGACCATAGATATTCTGAGGTTCAGGTAATAGGTTTTTCTCGCCATGCCAAAGGCTCAGATGGATATGACAACCACTACCAGCTGCATCCGGGAAGATTTTGGGTAAAAATGAAGCAATGAGGTTGTGACGGTAGGCGATCGCTCTGACAGTTTCTCGAAAAGCAATTTGCCAGTCAGCTGCTTGTAAAGCATCGGTATAGCGCATGGAAATTTCCTGCTGACCTGGGCCTGATTCAGGATAATACTGTTCGACAGGTATACCTTGGGCAATAAGTGCATCAGCGATTTCATCAATTACTTTGCGGTGGAGATCCATTGCCTGAGTTGAAGCAAAAACTGTGGAGTCAGCCGGAATGATGCCATCAGGTGTTTGCCGCAGTAAGTAAAACTCATTTTCAAAGGCTGCCTGTACTTCCCAACCAGTTGATTTAGCTGCCGCAATCATCCGCTTCAAGAAATTTCGCGGGCATAACCCCCAAGCAGCACCATCTAATAACATATTGCCCATGACACGAGCATGACCAGGACTATAAGGTAAAGGCTTGAGGCTAGACCAATCTGGAACTAAGCGAATTTCACCTACTGGCCCTAAATTTGTTTCTGGCACAACTGCATCATACATTACGGGAATTCCCTGCTGCCCTACAGAAATCCCTACTCCATGTTCAAAGTAGTGAGCTAACATTCCCAGATGCACAGCTTTGCCACGGATAATATTAGCATTATCGCACCAAAGAACTCGTACAAATTTCACACCAGCTTCTTCAAGATATTTTTGTATTTTTTGAAAGTTCTTTTTTTCAGCCATTGCTAGTTATTTTTATCTTTACTCGATTTATTTTCTCATGAAAGTTATGGCAGAGTGATATCAGATGCCGTGTCCATACATAGCCCGTATCTTAGCCACTTCAAAATAGTTATATTTTTTTACGGATTTCATAAACAATGATTGTATATAAATAATTAAAAGCTGAAAATTATATGATAAATAAATTACTGGCGCAGTTAAAAAAACTACTTCACAAGCTCAATCAACACATCAAAAAATTATCTAATACTAGATATTTACAAAGAAATAAAACTTTCAATTTTTTACTCAGTCTGACTATTGGAGTCATTGTTACTACCCTTGGAATTACAACAGACTGGGCGACAACTGGAACACGCACGCTTACACATAATACTATTGGCAGTGAAAATCTGCGGCTACAAAATAATACTGAAATACCCACGCTTACACACAAGATATCTTCAATAAATAATACTATTGGCAGCGAACATCTGTGGGTACAAAACAATACTGAAATACCCACGCTTACACACAAAATATCGTCAATAAATAATACTATTGGCAGTGAAAATCTGCGGGTACAAAACAATACTAAAACACCCACGCTTAACTACAAAACATCATGGATAGGTAATACTATTGGCAGTGGAAATCTGCGGGTACAAAATAATATTGAGGCAATGTATGTTGCTCCTGATGGCACAGTTTATACCAACAGCCATTGGGATGAGGCGGCAATGGAGGCAGGAATATATAAAGATGGTAAGGTTATTGCTGCCCTTGGGGATACTCACGGCTGGAGTCGTGGTGGTGGCAAAGCTGTAACAGCAAATGGTAAATATGTTTACATTGCCATGACTCAAGGTTCGAGGGGTAAGACAAATGAAGATTACCCACCAGAAGGAACAACTTGGCATTGCGTTAGACGCTATGACTTGTCAGGAAAACCTGCGCCATTCTCTAATGGGCGTGGCTGGGATAAAAGTATGTTGATTACCAGTACTAAAAGTGAAGTCACTGGATTAGCAACTGTAGGAAGCGAGTTATATGTAAGTGATTTTGCTACTAACCAGATTCGTGTTTATGATACTGATACGATGAAGGAACTCCGCAGCTTTACCTTTGCTAATCCGGGAGCAATAACTATCGATCCACAAAAAAATCTGTGGATTATTCAAAGTAAAAATGGTACTAAGCCTGCAAAAATTTTACATTATTCCCAAAGTGGAAAGCAATTGCCCCAACAGATTGCAGATATCGTCGAACCAACAGCGATCGCTATTAATCATCAAGGTAAGCTGTTAGTAGCAGAAAATGGCCCGCGTCAGCAAATGTTGACTTATGAGATCAAAGATCAGCCAGTGCAGGTGGGTAGTTTTGGTTCTAAAGGCGGTATCTATGCAGGAGTTCCTGGTGAAGTTCGAGATTTGAAACTTTACGGACTTACCGGAGTTGGTACAGACGCTTCAGGCAATATCTATATAAATAGTAATGGTTTCAACAAATCAGGAACAGATTTGCGGAAATTTTCGCCATCGGGAAAACTAATGTGGCGATCGCTGGGATTGATATTCGTCGATAATGCAGATGCCGATCCTAAAACTGATGGTGTAGATTTATTCACCAAACAAGAACACTATCTGATGGATTACAGTCAGGCTGCTGGTAAGCAATGGACTTACAAAGCCTACACCTTAAATGCTTTCAAATATCCTCAAGATCCACGTCTGCATACATCGCCAGATGGAACCTTTGTTCGCCGCATCCAAGGGAAGCCGTTTTTGTTCCTTACAGATATGTATAACAGCTTTCTGCAAATATATCGTTTTAATCCCGCCACAGATGGTAAAGTCGCCATACCCGCCGGAATGTTTGTCGGTACTAATGGCGCAGATAAACCATTTATCAGCGGAAATTGGCCACCGCATCAACCAGAACAAGGAGAATGGATCTGGCGCGATCGCAACGGTAATGGCAAATTTGAAAAAAACGAATACGATCGCAGCAAAGATTATCCTCATCTCGGCGGCTGGTGGGTAGACAGCAAAGGAGATGTTTGGAAAGCTTTGCGAACAGAAGATGGCATTCGACATTATACATTACAGGGAATAGATCCTAAAGGCAATCCCATCTACACCTATAGTTTGATGGAAAAACAAACTACTCCCAAAATATTTAACGACTTGCGGCGGATCGAATATTTTCCTGAAACAGATAGTATGTATTTGTCAGGCTTTACGGTAGATCGTCCTGCATTTGGTGACGATGCTGGAGTTGCTGGATCTGAGATTGCCCGTTTTGACAATTGGAGTAAAGGAAATCGTACTCCCAAATGGCGGATTGTAATTCCCTACGACAGCACCGGTAAGCGTGAAGTGTCTACAGCAGCAATCAGTGTGGCGGGAGACTATGTATTTGCCGTGACAGTCAAAACCGCAGAAGTATATGTCTACAATGCCAAGACGGGAGCGCAAGTACAACAGTTAAAACCAGGCCCAGAAGTTGGCAGCGAAAGTGGCTGGATTGATATACCCTACGGGATTCGCGCTTTTCGGCGTTCCAATGGTGAGCATCTGGTATTTGTGGAAGAAAATTGGAAAGGAAAAGTGATTATGTATCGGCTGGCGGGGTGAGTATTTACAGCAATTACGACATAATATCATGTCCGCATAATTATACCAATTTGAAAAAAGAATGCGACAAATAGACCATTTGTAGAGACGCGATGAATCGCGTCTTTACCGAAAGATGTGTTGCAATCATTAATTGAATTGGTATTAGTTATGATTCCCCTAGTTATTACACCCCTCCCCTTGGTAAGGCTACGGTGTACACAAAAGTATAGTCTGCAAGGGTTTCAAGCCTTTTAGCCCCATAAATACCCCACTTTTGGGCAACTGGAAACTCAATTTCTCCCCCTTATTTTAGGGCTAGGGCAACGAAACCAAGTTTTAAGTGGGATTTCAAGACTTGTGTGTACACCGTAGGCTTGCGGGGAGGGGAGACGAAGCGTAGCTTTGGCTCTTTGGGGTTCTTCGGGTTTAATACAATGTCATTTGTGACTACAAAGGACAAATGACTAATGACTAATGACAGCCAACTCCAAAAATATTTCACAAATGATTTAGTATTGCTATATGTACAAAAATATGTGATTAAATATATCGCAGATTTAGTGTCAATTACTTTGTTATTTCCTATTTAGCCTTCACCCGCGCCTGCTTCACCATTGCAATCAAAGTTTGATGGGCATCTTCCGCATCTACTAAAACACGATCAAATTGAATGCGAACTGGTACAGCTTCCCCATTTACTTGCGCTGTTAAATCCATACCCTGTGCATCAATTGACAGCATTTCGGCTGCGATCGCATCTGTGACACCACCAAAAGCTTTAGCATAAACAACTACAGCATCAGCATGATCGTCATTCATGTGCTTGCAGATACGCGAACTAATTTCAGCAGAGAAATCATTAGACATTGTAAAGTTAAAAGTGATAAATATAGCAAGAGCCTAAATTCTCGGCTAAGTAGTTCAAATTAGCAGAAAAAGCTAGTCTTACGCATCGTTATTATAAGTTATATCTGAAAAACAATTGCTGTTGTATATATTTGATAAGTTAAGTTTATTACTCGTACAAAAATTAAATTAAAATAACTATTATCCAGTATTTTTACCTTCCATTGCGGAAAGCAGACAGCGTAAACTGTAGCAGAAGTATTAGCCAAAACTATTGCAGCTAAGAGACAATGAGCGAAACTAGCCCCAGACGAATTGTAATTGGGGATGTGCATGGACACTATGAAGGTTTAATGACATTGTTGGAGGCGATCGCCCCCACGTCAGAAGATCGAGTCTATTTTCTGGGAGACTTAATCGATCGCGGCCCTCATAGCGCACAAGTAGTTAATTTTGTCAAGGAAAATAACTACTCATGTTTGTTGGGAAATCATGAGCAGATGTTACTAAGCATTCTGACGAATGAAAGGACTTCCTCCTCGACGATGCAAGCATGGCTGTTTGGTGGAGGGCAAGCTACCGTGGCCAGTTACCAAGAGGCTCCAATTCCTGATGACCATCTGGATTGGTTAAAAGCTTTGCCTACATACCTTGACTTGGGAGATATTTGGTTAACTCATGCTGGTGTTGACCCTTGCAAGTCGGTGACAGAACAAACTGCCGATGAACTGTGCTGGATACGAGAGGAATTTCACAGCATTGAAAAACCCTACTTTCCAGATAAACAAATTATCATCGGTCACACCATTACCTTTACTCTGCCGGGTGTTTCTCCTGGTAAACTGGCACAAGGAAAGGGATGGCTAGACATAGATACTGGCGCTTATCATCCCCGGAGTGGCTGGTTGACTGGACTAGATGTCACAAATCAGTTGGTTTATCAAGTTAATATCTTTAAAAACTATATCCGTACGCTGCCTTTAGAAGAGGTTGTAAGTACGGTTGATCCAGCCAAAATTAAAGTCAATCGCCGCAATAAGAATTGAGCAATATTTGAAATGAGGGGGAGAAATCAATTCAAAATTCAAAATTCAAAATTCAAAATTAAAGAACTTCTGCCTCCTGCCTCCTCTTTCCCAATTCCCTCAAGACTTCGCTAATGGTCGAATATTAGCTTTATAACTAGCATTATCCAAGCCAGATTTTCCCTTACTAGGTTGAGAGTTAATTGCACGTTTGAGGGCATCAATGCGATCGCTGGTTCCGGGGTGTGTACTCAAAAATGTCGGAGTAGAACCACCTTTTTTCAGCAGCTTTTGCATAAAAGAGACCATTGCTGACTGGGCATAACCAGTACGTGTCAAAGTTCGTAGTCCTCTTTGATCGGCTTCAAATTCGTTTTTACGACTGCGTGGTAAGTCTCGCGCTAACTGTACACCAATTTGCACTGCGGAATTTCGATCTAAGCCAGCCGCCGTTAATAGACCACTTTCGAGGGCTTTTTGCTGCATCTGCTTGACTACGTGTTTCCCGCCAATATGACCAATTTCATGGGCAAGTACACTTGCCAATTCCGCTTCATTGTCTGCGGTTTTCAGCAAACCTGTGTGGACATATACATAGCCGCCCAAGGTCGCAAAGGCGTTAATAGAGTCATCCTCAACTATCTGGAAATTATAGGGGAGATCGGGGCGATCGCTATTCGTTGCTAAACGCCGACCAACTTGTTCTACATAACGATTCACTTCGGGATTGCGGTAAAGTCGGACTTGACTGCCGACCAATTCCTGATTAATCTGCTTACCAAGATCAACTTCTTGATTAGGAGATATATTAGAAAGCTGAAATGCCTGAACTCCTTGGAGTAGAAGAGGTAAGAAATCTAAAGTTCTTCCAGGCAAGGGTGTACTCAGGCACAGACTCAGGGCGACTACCACTGAAATTAGGGGATAAAACCAGCGACGCCGCCATACACGGTAATTTGCAGCAAAACCTTTCCAATTGAACATAATACGTTTTGAAGATTATTTCGGAAGAACATAAAATGAGGGGACAAATTATGAGACGGATTTAAAGTATTCTAAGTTGCATTCTTAACTCAAGACCAAAGGAGTTGTCATACAGATAATCTTGATGCAAATCTACCGAATTACGGAAGGCTAGGGATTCTCTCTAGAGATAGGCTTAAACACTAGATTTTACTTTCTAGGTGCGTCAGTCTTAACTGGTAAAAATTTAAGGGTTAGCTGCCGTGCCTCGGAAATTACGAACCTGTGATAAACTGTCGCATAACCGCAACCCCCGAATACTTTGAGTTATTACCAAAGAGGGAAAATTGCCGTTTCCATCGAAAACTTTCTTGCTACAATCCATTACTTCGCTATTACCTCGGAAAACTTTTTATGGCTATTTTAGATTCAAAAGGTCGCTTGTTTGGCAAAATCAATCTCCTAGATTTAGGTGCTGTGCTGGTAATTCTGCTAGTTATCTTTGGCATCTTTGTTTTTCCTGGCACTTCTGGTTCTGTTGCCCAAGTTGGTGCGAAAACAGTACCCATAGAAGTAGACTTAGTAGTTCGTGGTTTGAATGTACGCGACCCGGAAAAATTAATCGATAATGGGTTAAAAAAAGGCGGAAAAACCAATGTGATTATCCGTAATCAACCATACGGACAGATTGAAATTAAATCTATTCAACAGCTACCTAGAACAGTCAATGTTTTCCAACCGGATGGCACTGTTAAAGAACTGCCAGATCCAAAAAGCAACAATTATAGTGCAGATTTTCTTTTGACTTTAGATGGTAAAGCCCAAGTTACTGAAAGCGGGCCAGTTTTGGGTAACAGTAAAGTGAAAATTGGGATGCCATTTGAGTTAGAAGGCTTTAACTACAACTTCAATGCAACTGTCATTGATATCAGATTGAAAGATAAATAGTATTATCACTTTTGTTGATAATTTTATCTAGCAATCTTATTAAACATCTGGTGAAAAAGAATGTAGAGACGCGTTAGCGCAGCAGGGCAAAGCCCAGTCCAATTTTGCGTCTCTACTACTTATGTTAATTAAGCAAAGGCAAAAATTTGCGAATTAACCCGATTGTCACTGCTGGCAATTCCAACTGTGGTGTTAATCCGACATCTTCCAACTGTTGAAAAAATCGGATCGCTAGGGGATTGATTTCAGCAAGACGGCGACCAATTGAGGGGCCTGTAAATTCTGACTTTTGTCCCCAAATAATGGCGGTGGGAGTGGTTAATTGTTGAATATAAAGGGATAAATCAAAGCACAAATCGCCACGGACAAAGGACAGTGCTGCATACTCAGCATTAGGCTGTAGGGCAGATTCTAGATAAGCATCTACAATTTCTTGGTAGACTCGATTGGATTGAGCAAATTGCCGTTGTTCTAAAAAGCCGCGAATACCACTATTAGTAGCAATTCCAGTGCTGTAAAGTAAACGATCAACAATGGGAACGCTAACTAACTGGGCAAAAAAACTACGGGAGTAGTCTTCGCCAAAGTCAGAAAGTCCGGCGGGGGTGGTAAGAATTAAAGACTTGAATAAATCAGGACGATCTGCTGCTACCCGAATTATAAATGCTGCGGTCAAAGAAGAAGCGATCGCTGTTACTGGCCCAGTACAAGTCTGCTCGAAAAACTCCCGAATCGTGGTCAAATAATCCTCAATTTTATAACTCCGTGCTGGATGTTCAGACCTACCCCAACCGAGCAAATCTGGCGCAATGACCCGATATTCAGCCGCAAAAGCCGGATAAACTTTCGACCACTCATAAGCAGAAGACCCACCACCAAAGCCGTGCAGGAATACCAAAGTTTCTTGATCGTCTTTGGCAGTCTCATAATCCTGCCAAGGTGCTCCAGCAGCAGTATAATATGCCATTCTACCTAGTGAGGTATCTATAGAGCGTTGTTCAAATCCTAGTGGTTGAAACATAAGTATTTTTTCGTTGACTGTAGTGATTCGTTGGCACAAGTAAGACAAAATACCTTTGAAGTAGGCACACGGAGAGAATATTTGATAATTTCTTTGCCTCCCCTTTAGTCACCCTAGATGTTTACTGCACTCAGCGTTGAGTAAATTAACAAGCACTTAATATCTGTGTACTTAGTAAAAGCAACGTCCCTTGTAGGCAGTCTTTTAACTCAGCACTCTTAATGTGTTTAGTTCAAACTCCCCACTCATTGTTATTATCAGCGAACCAATCACTCTCAGACTTCTCGCTAGCGTCAGATTAAGTAGATATAAAATTACTGGATTACTTGTAAAGATTTGGTGCTTTTTTTCATAATAATCAAGTAACTTAACGTTGAAATTACTGTTTTATAAGGGTTTTTCATGGTAGCGAAGATCGCTCCAGCGTTAATCAAGCATAAGTTTTTATGGTAGTCTATCAAAAAACCCATAAATAATTTTGAGCGTCAACACGTCAACAATAGTTAAAACGCTTATTTTAATAAGCTGTTAAATCTACTTATATAGTAGAAACAATAGCTTTTGATGTATAACTAATCTGATTATTATCTAAGTAATGGTAAGGCGGAATGTCATGGTAAAGCAGGCTACTCTTCAATCAAATAAACTAGCAACGATTGAAGACGCTAAATTTGCGCTTGACAACTTTAATATACAAAACGAAATTAAAGCTTCAGCTAGGCGGGGTCAGGTCGAGCCAGTTCTTGATGCTGCCAGACTTACTGTACCTACTTGTATTTGTTTAGACTTAGAAGATTTGAAGTGTTTTGAAGCAGTAGAGCGCCAATATGAACGTTGGGGAGTCATTTTTCACAATTCTCTAGCAATACAGCCATCAAATCCAGCATTTCCAACCTATTCAGGGCTAATAGTCTTAATGGGAGCGCCTAAAAGCGGATTTTTAGAAGCTAGTTTCTTGCGTCCAGTTAATTCGGTTAGTGCCTTTGTCACTAGTTCGCAACGGCTAGTGCTTTCCGCCTACGATCGCGATCGGCAACTACTCGCTCAAACTGCACTACCAGGCTCTAATCTTGCCAATTCCGACTCGCCAATTTCCCCCAATACCTTATTATCTATAAATGTGAATAACATTTACAGCGTTACCTTTTGTACTTTTGATGGTCAATTCACCCTTGATAACTTTCGTTTTTGTCTTTAACTAAGACTTACCGAAGAAAGGCAGAGGGCAGGAGGCAGGAGGCAGAAGGTTTTAGAAAATAATTCTTCCCTTTTCCAAAAGGGTCTGAAAGCAACTAAATTTATTTATGAAAAACAAAAAAATATGTATTTCGAGACGTATAGCGCATATTTACAGCGTCCTTGCTAAATCCCCTGAATTTATGAATGGGGATTCCTCCTGCCTCTTTAAGTACAAAATGCCCTTGCTCTGAGCGATTGAAAATGGTATCTTATTTGCGCTGTGCTGTATTAGTCTACTATCCATTTATAAAACCGGGCATTTTGTGATTTAAGCCTTCATCCTTTCTTCATCCATAGTAAAACTTATACAATAGGTAATTTCTTAATCAAGTAGGTAAACACTGTGGCACAGGCTTCGTCTTCTTGGCAGCAATTGATCAACCAAATCCCCAACTGGAACTGGTCGCTTCCAAAATTCAAGACAAAGGGAGCCATAAAGCAGCAAACATTTAAACGTTTCTCTGGCCCTGGGGGCTTTCTTGGGTTCCTGACAATTATCATTGCCATGTTGTTGTGGAACTGGAAACTGCTACTGGCTCTCTTAATCGGCATTGGAGTAATGGTATTGGTTTACTCAATGCAGGCGTGGGACTGGCAATTGCGCTGGTCAAAAATACGTAAGTTCTTAAATAGTTCAAATCGTCGGTTAGCTTTAGCAGTCATCAGTGGTGGTATTGCTACTGTCAGCACTTACATGGCAGCTGCAATATGGGTTGACTCTCACAGTCACTGGATTGCTGCTGGTGCCATTGTGCAAGGTGTGGGAACCCTGTTAACTTTAATTTTATTGGTATGGCAAATTGTCAACTTCTATGAAAATCGAGAAGAAGACCACCTTGATCGGTTGTTGATGAATTTAACAGAAAAAGATTCATTGAAGCGGTTGATTGCTCTAGGTCAACTAACTAAATTGATCAGCCGTAAGCGAGTTGATTCTTCAGTGCAGCAAGATATTGTCCAATGCTTGCAACTCCTACTCAGTCGAGAGGAAGAAGTTGTAGTGCGAGAGGCAGCTTTTAAGAGTTTACAAGCCTGCGATCGCCTACAAGTGCTACCCCCCAAAACAGCAACAATTTTCACACCGATATCACCAAAAGTCAAACACCACGTTTATTAGTCATTTGTCATTTGTCCTTGGTTAAATGATGAGTCCTAATTAATGCCCAATGCCCAATCCCCTATGCCCAACACTTATTTTCGAGACAGCCTTCCATTACGAACTTGCACTACCGGATGATTGCACCGTCGTACCAATTGTTCATCGTGGGTGGTAACAATTACTGTAGCTCCAAAGGAATTTAACTTCTGGAGAATCTGGATCACTTGCCAGGAATTATCTGGATCGAGATTTCCAGTCGGCTCATCCGCTAACAGTAGAGGTGGTGTACCAACGATCGCACGGGCAATACTCACCCGTTGCTGCTCTCCTCCAGACAGTTGATCTGGAAAGCAGTCAGCTTTACTCAGCAAACCTACCAGCTTTAAGGTTGGTTCTAAACGTCGTTGAATTTCTTTACGGGTATACCCTTGAGCTTGCAGCACAAAAGTGACATTTTCTGCTACTGTTCGTTGGGTAATCAGTTTGTAGTCTTGAAACACAATACCAATCCGTCGCCGCAATAATGACAAGCGATCGCCCCGCAAATCAGCTACATTACATTCATCAACAATTACTTCTCCCTGTGTAGGCAACTCCTGGCCATACAGCAGTTTCAAGAGCGTTGATTTTCCAGAACCACTTGGCCCGGTTATAAACAGAAATTCTCCCTTTTTTACCTCAAGGTTTGCATTCAATAAGGCGTGAGTGCCGTTAGCATAAGTCTTGGTTACAGATTGCAATTGTACCTTTGTAGTATTGCTACCGTGCTGTTGAGTTTCACTGTCCTCTCCATGAAAGGATTTGTCTTTCTTAACTTGAGTTGTTAATACTGGCATTGTTAAATTTTCCTCATACCCACAACCAAACAGTTTGACTGCTTAAATGTGACATTCTCCCCAAAATAAGGATTCCCAGGTTTTGCCTGGGAATTTAAAATTCAACAAAGAAAATTTAAAATTTTTTTAAGACTTTAATACTAACTAAGTAAGAACACTCAGCACTCAGCACTCAGAATTCAGAATTCAGCACTCACAACTCAGCACTCTTAACTAATTGCACCCCTTGCTGTCAAACGATAAACAAACGCTTTCACCGCAAACGCTGGCAAAGCCAACATCCGCCGCCAGCGCCAAGGTTCTTGATAAAGGCGATACAACCATTCCAAATTATTATTTCCTAACCAAGCGGGAGCACGAGTTTTAGTTCCCGACCAAATATCAAAACTGCCACCAACGCCAATCCAAATTGCTTGAGGACACAAATGGCGGTTTTCGGCAATCCATAACTCTTGACGCGGCACCCCTAAACCGACAAAAATCACTTGTGGCTGCAATTGAGCCAGAGTTTCTCGCAATTGTGCTTCTTCTTCTGGAGAATGGTAGCCTGAGTGAGTGCCGACTATATTCAAATCTGGAATTTGCTGCTGCCAAAAATCTGCCGCATTTGCCGCCACTCCAGGCGCTCCTCCATAGAAAAATATTTTTGTTCCTGTGTTTTGTTGCCCAAGTGCTTGCAAAAGTTTTTCTGCTAATTCAATCCCTGGAAAACGCTGCACTTTTTGCCATAACAGCCACCGTAAATACAGAACAACCCCGGCTCCATCTGGAATCACGAGTTCAGCATTTTTAATCACCTGAGCTAATAATTGATTTCGCTCTGCCTGCATAGTCATTTCTGCATTGAGCGTTACGACATGAGTTCCTCTGCCTGTGTGCAGGCATTCTAACAACCAGCCTGGATAGTCAGCCATCACATGAACTGGTATTCCCAACACTGAAAATGCTTGATTGCCGTTAGACATAGCCTATTCTTAAGTAATACTCACACCAGATTTTGCATGAATGTTAAGTTTATCAAATTTTTTTATATTAGAACTTAGGCAAAAGAGATTCCCCTTTGCCCTGCAACGAGAGAAAGCATAATTAAACTAAATAGACATAAGAGTGAACAAGAATGTATCTACGCAGCACTGCTACGTATATATAAGGGTTTTAGATAACACATAATTAATTTCACTCCTCTGTCTATTAATCTTGGGCGCTTGTACTTGGGCTGAACCAGTCCAGCTTTTATTGTTAAAGTGTAATATTCACTCAGTATAAAACGCTCAACTCGCAACTCTGGTTCCGGGAATAGAAGCCCCCACTATACTGCTTGCAGTTAGTGTGGGAGTATGTCACGAAACTCGACTTTATGGTTATAGTGTAACGGGCTGAAGTTGGCTATGAGTAAAATTCGTATCGCTCTGATTGAAGATCATGACCTAACTCGTGTGGGTATTCGCACAGCACTACAGCAAAAGGATGAAATTGAAGTTGTAGGTGAAGCTGCTAATGCTGTTGAGGGTCTAAAAATGTTAAAAATGCTACAACCAGATATTGCCATTGTGGATATTGGTTTACCAGATAAAGATGGCATTGAGTTAACACGGGAGGTAAAATCTACTACTAATGGGCAGCAGCTAGTTACAAAAGTATTAATTTTGACGCTGCGGGATAACAAAGAAGCGGTGTTGGCAGCTTTTGCCGCTGGTGCAGACTCTTACTGTATGAAAGATATCAAATTTGATAATTTGCTGGAAGCAGTACGAGTAACTTACAATGGCAACGCCTGGATCGATCCAGCGATCGCTCGGATTGTATTACAACAAGCGCAACAAAATCCTCAAAAGTTGGAATCGGTTTTGGTCGATTCCAAGACTATTGCTCCTAACCCTGATTCTTTTGAGAATCTGGAAGGAATTCAACCTTACACCCTGACAGAAAGGGAATTGGAAGTGTTACAGTTGATTGTCGAAGGTTGTAGTAATGCAGTAATTGCGGAAAGACTTTACATCACAGTTGGCACTGTTAAAACTCACGTTCGCAATATTTTGAATAAGCTATGTGCCGATGACCGTACCCAAGCAGCAGTCCGCGCCTTGCGTTCTGGGTTAGTTGGATAAATTTAATTTTGGTGTGGATCAATTGAGGAGAATCAAGGGAAACTCACAACTTTGAAAATATAACTTTTCAAAGTGAATGGCTTCTCTAATTTTCTCTTATTTATTAGGTGGGATAAACATCATATTATCTCGCCATTCAAATATATAAAAACAAAAGTCAAATATGGCTGAGATTGGTACGGACAAACTTAAGCTCATGGTGGTAGATGATGAGCCAGATAACCTAGATTTACTCTACCGCACTTTTAGGCGAGATTTTCAAGTATATAAAGCCAATCATGCCTTTGGTGCTCTGGAAATCTTGGATCAATATGGCGAAATGGCGGTAATTATTTCTGACCAAAGAATGCCAGAAATGAATGGGACTGAATTTTTTAGTCGCACCGTAGAGCGCTTTCCAGACACGATTCGGATTTTGTTAACTGGTTTTACTGATGTCGAAGATTTGGTAGATGCGATTAACTCCGGTCAGGTATTCAAGTACATTACCAAACCCTGGAATCCAGAACGGCTGAGAGGGTTAGTTGAGCAAGCCACTGATACATATCGCCTAGTTAAGAAGCGCACCCAAGAGTTGCGTCGGGCCCTAAGGCGAGAATCTTTGTTTAATGCGGTAACAACAGCAATTCGGGAATCTTTGGACTACGATAGTATGCTGCAAAAAATTGTCGCAACTATTGGAGAAACATTTGAAGCTACCAGCTGCTTGCTCAAACCAGTAGAGGGCGATCGCCTTACACAAGACGAGTTTTTCTACCGCGATCCGAAATCTGATGTATTAGATTGCTTCTTCGACTCCAGTGTTTTAATCGAAAAGGTGCTGGAAACCCGTCATTATCAACTTGCTCAAGATATATATAACGGTAATCCTAGTCACCACCTAGTTGTGCCACTTAGCTACCATCAGCATCTGTTGGCTGTGCTGACCCTTCACCAATGGGGACGCGATCGCCCTTGGGAAGACGAAGACATCCAACTAATTGCAGGTGTTGCTGAACAAGCAGCCTTAGCCCTCTCCCAAGCAAAACTCTACCAACGCCTCCAAGAAAAGCAACAGCAGATTCACACTGAGTTAGAGGTGGCTCGCCAAATTCAATACAACCTACTACGCCAAAGTTTACCTGACATTAAAGGTGTGAAGGTACAAGCTTGCTGCTATCCGGCGCGAGAAGTAGGAGGCGATTTTTTTGAAGTTTTTGTCCATCCCAAAGGTGACTTGTGGTTGGCAGTGGGTGACGTTTCTGGCAAGGGCGTCCCAGCAGCTTTATTTATGGCTAGTATTATTTCAGTTTTGCGCCGAGAATTATCTCAAGAGACACCAGCAGAGCCGAATGTGGTCATGCAGAACCTCAACCACGCTCTCAGTGAAGATTTAATTAGCAACAATTATTTTGTCACTCTTGTGTTAGCTTGTTATACCCCTAGCACTAAGGAACTGGTCTACACTAATGCCGGTCATATCTATCCGCTTTTATGGTCACGTTGCTCGGCTTTAGCCGAAAATCCCAATTACCTGAAAGTTCGCAGCGTTCCTTTGGGGATTTTGCCTAAATGGCAGGCACAGTCTGGTCGCTTGGTTCTCGCTGCTGGAGACACATTGTTACTAGCCAGCGATGGCATTACAGAAGCAATGGTATCAAATAATCATGATTCAACAGTAAAAACTGAGGCTGGGGTTGAGCCAGTAAACCGTTCGATGCTGAATCAAGATGGTCTTTGGCAACTCTTACAACAAGAGCAACAACCACTTTCTCTTAACCATTTACTAGCTCGCATCCAGGCAGATAATCACGTTCAAGAAGACGATCAAACTATACTTTCACTGGAGATTTTGTAAGTCATGAAAAGTGAGCTTCATGTACCAAGCGACTTGAATTTTCTGAATATTGTTGAAAATTGGTTGTTAGGATGTTTGAAAATTCAGTTAGGGGAATCTGTGGATTGGTCGCGGCAATCAAGTCGTTTGAGACTGGCTTTAGTGGAAGCCTACTCTAATGCAGTCCGTCATGCCCACAAGGATCAACCAAATTTACCAATCTTACTACGTTTAGAAGTGAAAGACCGGGATTTTGCCTTAGAAATTTGGGACTACGGCGAAGGCTTTGACATGTCTAACTACTACGCTCCAAACCCGATGGAAAAGCAAGAAGGTGGTTATGGTTGGCTGATTATGAATCGTCTCATGGATAAAGTAGATTACAAGTTGCAGGTTAATGGTGCCAACTGTCTGAAGTTAGAAGCTACTTTACCCGAATTAGTCCAATAGACAAAAGTTATACCAATTCAAAATTCAAAATTCAAAATTCAAAATTAAGAAAGCCAGACATAACAAAGGTTTGGGAGTGTGTATCTGTCGCATTCTTTTTTCAAATTGGTATTACTATTTTTCAAGTCATGCTATTTATGAGGAAGAATTCAGAACTCAGAAGTCAGAATAAAGCCATGAATCTTGTGTGACTGTGTGAGAAATATTGGTTTAAAACTTTGCCCTTTATAGTTATTTGCTACTTACTTTTCACGACGTAAATTAAGTAACTCTTTGGGGGAAGCTAAAAGTTTGATTCTAGTATAAAAAATTTGCCGTTGTTGGTTGAGGATAAATAGCCACAAGACATTGACACTACACCACGAAGTTTGTGCTTTGCCTGTTACCTGGACTTGGATATCACCATTTTCTAAAGTCTCGGCTATTCCTGTGTTTGGGTAAGCTTTAATGTTTTGACCTTCTTGTTTTAAGTAGGCTGCGATCGCATCTACCCCCACAATATCAGATTCAAATGGCGGACGCATTACACCATCGATCGCAAATAAGGCAGCAGTTGCCTCAAATTCTCCTGCATTTAAGGTTTCAAAATAACGCAGTACGCTTGGTTCTGTAATTCCCTCAATCTGGAATTCTTCTTTAAACTGGGCTGGCGATATAAATTCAGCAGAGGTCATAAAATTACCTGTATTATGCTATCTGAATATTAATTTCAATACAAAAATAAATAAAATAAAAGCTGCTGTTGAGATAGATTGCTACATATTAATAAATCTTCCTAACGATGGAAGTCTTGAACTGCTACGCAGTTTAAGAAAGGCTATATGTCGGGTAATTAACAAATCTTAATTAAAGGTATTGGCTACTTAATGTATAATCAAGACGCCTTTATTTGGGCAAAATCCAGATAAAAAAATGAATCAGTATTCTGTAACGAGCAGCAGTCTGGTGAAAGAAAAAGCCAGCGAGTTGGGCTTTCACAAAGTTGGAATTACTGCTGTAGATCGGGTAAATGCCACAGAAGCGCAGAGGTTGCAAGCATGGATTGAACTAGGTTATCACGCTGATATGAAATGGATGGCTAATCCAAAGCGTCAGGATATCCGCTTAGTGATGCCAGAGGTGCGATCGCTAGTGTGTGTAGCGCTGAATTACTATACACCACATCAACGTCCTGAAAGTGAGGAATACGCCAAAATTTCCCGTTATGGTTGGGGAAAGGATTATCACAAAGTGATGCATAGAAAACTCAAGCAGCTATCTATATGGCTAAAATCACTTGATGCAGGCGTATTAGCTCTTTATTATGCAGATACTGGCCCGGTGCAAGATAAAGTGTTGGCTCAACAAGCTGGAATTGGTTGGATTGCCAAGAATGGTAATGTGATTACACGGGAATATGGCTCTTGGGTATTTTTGGGAGAAGTGTTGACCAATTTAGAATTAGAGAGCGATCGCCCACACACAGAACACTGCGGTAGCTGTACTCGTTGTCTTCAAGCTTGTCCCACAGGTGCAATTACTCAGCCTTTTGTTGTCGATGCTAATCGTTGCATTGCTTATCATACCATTGAAAATCGTGACAAGGAATTGCCAGAGGCGATCGCACCTCATTTACAAGGCTGGGTTGCTGGTTGCGATATTTGCCAAGATGTTTGTCCTTGGAATCAACGTTTTGCCCAAACAACTGATATTGCAGAGTTTCAGCCTTATCCTGGGAATATTGCTCCCCACCTGCTAGAATTAGCCCAAATCTCAGATCGGGAGTGGGATAAACGATTTCCAGCATCTGCCTTGCGGCGGATTAAGCCAGAAATGTTACGACGCAACGCCCTAGCTAATCTTGACGCATCCAGGCAGAAGAATGACCCAGAAAGTAATTATTTTTGATTTTGATGGCACAATTGCTGATACAGTAGATGCCCTTGTAAGTATTGCTAATCGTTTAGCTATAGAATTTGGTTATAGACAAATAAGCCCAGAACAATTAGCCTTCCTCAAAAACTTAACATCTAGGGAAATCATTAAGTACTCAGGAGTTTCTCTATTTAAGATACCTTTTCTAGTTAAAAAAGTTAAAGGGGAATTAAAAAACAAAATACCAGAATTAAAGCCAATTCCAGGCATTAAAGAAGCATTAACAGAACTCCAAAATCAAGGATATAAACTGGGTATTATCACTTCTAATTCTAAAGAAAATGTTACACGATTCCTCACAATCAATGATTTAAATCACCTATTTGATTTTATCTACTCAGGAATTACAATTTTTGGCAAAACAACTATCATTAATAATGTCTTGAGGCAAAAGCAACTCAAACCTCAAGAGGTTATTTATGTTGGAGATGAAACTAGAGATATAGAAGCATCAAAAAAAGCAAATATCCAAGTGATTGCAGTGACTTGGGGCTTTAACTCACCGGAAGTACTAGCCAAGCAAAATCCAGATTATTTAATTCAGCAACCTAGCGAACTACTAGAAGTGATGAACAGTCGTTAGTTAATAAATAATCAAAAGTCGATTGTGATAATTTGAACAATTGACAATCGATCAAAACAGTAGAGTGGGCAATGTCTACCAATGGCGATAACTTCAATTTTCATATTTGTGACATTGCCCATCTGACAAAATAGCAAGAAATCAGGAAAACTTAATTTTGCCGTTCACCCTTTTCTAAAGCTTGTTTTACTAAATCATCACTGACATTAGTTGCACCCCCAGTCTGAGAATTCCCAACTTCTTTTGCTGACTCTATAAAATCATCAGGATTGCCAGTTGACTGTGTTTGAGTTTTTGTCTCTTGTGGCTTAGAGGTTTTCTGGTTAGGTGCAGTAGCTGCTTCAGCTGCTGTTGCACCTTTACCTGTGCGATCGACTTCACTAACGCTGAATTTTTGTGCAGCTGCATAATCAGAATCAAAATCCACCGTTGGCGCTTTTTCTTCACCACTAGCTATGCTTTCGGCAGCTAATTGTGCATCCTGGGTGGAAGATTCATTTAAATTGGGCTTTACTTCTTCATCAGGCATAATTAAAACCTTAGGTAAATTTTTTATTGCTAGGGTGATTATAGCGAAGTAATGTGCTGATTTCTTGCTTCCTGGGGGAGACTTTTACCTCTATTAAAAGGTAGATTAAAGCTGCGATTTCCAATTAATTTAACTATTTCTATCGGTAGTAGAATCTGATCCTCAAACTCTGGTACCACTTAGTTTGGCCTGTTACATTTCCTTGGAAATAAATTTATGACTGCAAGTTACGATAAAACTATTTCTCAAGCCCAGAGCAATGAAACTCAAAAATTGGTGGATGCATTTAACGCCTTAGATACCGATGCTAAATTAGCCTGGTTCTATTTTGTTTATGAAAAAATGGGTGATTCGATCACGCCAGCTGCTCCTGCTGCGGCAGAACCAGAGTTAGCACCACTTTTGCTAGGAGATTATTTCAAATTGTCCGATGAGCAGCAACTAGATATTATGCGGGATATTGTTAACCGCAAAGACACAGAATATTCTCGTGCTTATGGGGCGATAAAAGAAAACAACCAGCTGCTAGTTTGGTATGCTTGGGCGGTAGCTATGGGAGATACGGTGGTTGGGATACCAGCTAGCTACCAGCCAAGTAAGGCAGTTAAGGATCTGCTTTCCCAAATTGAAGCACTAGATTTTGAAGAGCAAATGTCAGTGTTTAGGACAATAGCTGGTGAAGTGGGTTACACCGATGTTAAACCGATCGCAACGCAAGCAGAAACTGGGAAAACATCAAGTTTGTAATCAGCCTTGGCGATTAGAAGTCGCTACTACACAAATAAAAGTCCGCCTGTGCGGACTTTTATAACCTACGAGACAGCTAACTGACTCAAGTCGGCTGGAGTGAGGTTGGAGTGTACTACTTGACCATCACGGAACCAAACGATGCGCTGGGTTTGACGGGCAACTTCTGGTTCATGAGTTACCATGACAACTGTAATTCCACTGGCATTAAGTTCGCCAAAAATATCTAAGACTTCTTGGGTTGTGCGCGAATCGAGTGCGCCTGTGGGTTCATCGGCGAGGAGTACCACGGGACGATTGACGATCGCACGAGCGATCGCTACTCTTTGTTGTTGTCCACCAGATAGTTGAGTTGGTTTGTTGTTGAGGCGATTTGCTAAACCTACTCGTGTCAGTGCAACTGTTGCGCGATCACTTCTTTCTTTCGGACTCACACTTGCATAGACCATTGGTAGCATCACATTTTCTAATGCTGTGAGTTGGGGTAATAAATGGAATTGTTGGAAGACAAAGCCCAGCTTTTTATTACGGATATGTGCCAAGGATTTATCATCCATTTGCGCCACATCAATATTATCTAAGTAATAATGTCCGCCTGTGGGTCGGTCTAGACAGCCGATAATATTCATAGCTGTGGATTTACCTGAACCAGACGGCCCCATAATTGAACAATATTCGCCCTCGTGGATAGTCAAATTCACATCGTTAAGTGCTTTGACTTCAGTTTCGCCACTGCCATATATTTTAAAGATATTCTCCAAACGAATAATCGTTGATTTAGGGACGGGATTAGGAACTAGAGAATCGGTAATTGAAATAGTGTTTGCCATAAGGATTTAGTTATTAGTTGGTAGAGATGACTCAAATTGTGGTTTTGCGCCATACCTTTTTATAGGAGATTGTTATCTTATTCTTGTTGCACGTGTTGGCAACTATAGACATCGTTAGTTCAAGCATCAAAGATGAGGATCGTCTACAGGTGGGTGCCACCCTCCTTGTATCCATAACTGCCTTGATTCTTGGATAAATCCTTGGTTGTGAAATTCATCATTGATATCTAGTCGATGACAAGTTGCTCGACCTGTAACACTTTTACCAATGATCTTTAGTCCATTGCCTGTCCAGATGAAGTGATCTACCCACCGTTGCTGACGAGGATTGAATAAGGCGACTTGTTGCTGAAGTTTGAGCATCAACGCCAGTTGTGAAGTTGTAACGACGCTCATTATACCGACGACAAGCTAGAGCTAAGTTGTCATTTTTATCTGAGCCACCTAATGATTGTGGAAGAAGATGATCGATTGTGAAGCGATCTGAACTGGAGCGTTCTGGAGAGTGGCAATATTCACACAGATATTTAGCTCTTTCGCGCACAAACTGCCGAATACCATCTTTAACACCCACGACTGGCAATCAGTTTAGCGTTAACAAAAGTTAAAATGCGTTCCAGTTCAGCAATTCCAGCATATTCGGCTTCTTCTTCAGGAGTCAGCAATCCAGATTTTCGTTTCTCAAGCAATTCTTCTAGACGAGTATGTAACTCATCTGTAAACTTAGCAAGGTTAACATTATCAACTTTCTCAATGGTGATGCCAGAACGGAGCCATGATGAGGGTTCAATCATCAATACTGGGGTAATGACTTGAGGAGTCATAGTGCTTTAGCCTAAGTCTGTGGTGCTATAGTCATTGTAGTGTGCCCTGTGAATTGGCTGCCAAAATACTAAGGAATCATTGCTACCTTAATTACTTTACGCGCCTTCATCTCAGAAAACACCTGTTCTAAATCTTTTAATGGTCGCTGTTCACTAATAAGTAACTCAAAGGGAATTTTACGACTAGCTATGAGTGCAAGGGCCGATCGCACATGCTCTGGTGTATTATGAAACACGCCTTTGATGGTAAGTTCGTTATAGTGTAGCTGTTCTGTACTGACGGTAATGCTGGTATCCCGTGGACATCCACCGAATAAGTTGACTGTTGCACCAGGACGGGCGCAAGCGATCGCAGTTTCCCAAACACTTGGGACACCAGTGGCTTCAATTACTACATCTGCACCCCATCCTTGGGTAAGTTCTTTCACTACACTGGGAATCTCTGGAATTTGATGATAATTAAAGGTCTGGGTTGCACCCAATTTCTGACCAATTTCTAGTCTCTGGTTATTACCTCCCCACAGCAAAACTTCAGCTTTCTCACTCAACGCCGCCACAAACATCAACCCGATCGCCCCATCTCCCAAAACGACTACTTTATCTTTAGACTTAATATTAGAACGGGCTATACCATGCAACACACAAGCTAAAGGTTCCGTCATCGCTGCCAATTCCCACGGCAACTCATCAGGAATCTGCAACATATTATGCTCTACTATCGGTGCGGGAATTTTCAGGTATTCGGCAAAAGTCCCATTATTCCAGGTCAAATTTGGGCATAAGGAATATTCTTGACGTTGACAATAAAAGCATTTCATGCATGGAGCAGAATTATTAGCGACGATGCGATCGCCTACTTGCCAATTTGTCACCCCTGTACCCAAGGCAACAATTCGCCCAGCAGCTTCGTGACCAAACAGCGTTGGCGGTATCAGCATCCTGGCATGACCACCACGCCGCCAGACTTTCAAATCTGTACCACAAGTTGTTGCTGCCCCTACTTGGATTACAACCTCGCCAGCGGCCGGAGTGGGGTCAGAAACTTCCTCTAGGCGTAAATCTTCTTGACCATAAAGTAACGCTGCTAACAAAACTTTAAACCTATCAATTAGCTTCATCTGATTTTACCAGTTGGGCTTATTGATAGGTTTAAAGTAAATCACTATTGATTTTAGTAGATTTTATATGTCGAAAAACTAGGTATTCACCGCTGGCTGGGGAACCACTCCGGTGTTCCGGGTTTCCACATTAGGCAGGCGAGTAGCAGTTAATAGCGGTACTTCTTGTCGGCACGACAGGCAAAACCAATATAGTTCACCATGACGGGCATGACGCAGGAGGGAACCACCGCAGCATGGGCAAGTGTTGGCTCTCGTACTCATACCAATGTCCTCCTTAAAAAAATTGTTGTTTTAAGCTAAGTAAAAAAGCAGTTGATTAAAATTGGATGTTAGCTGCATGAATGCGGCCATTCGATTCTATGCGGTCTTTAATAATTTGTCTGTAAACAGCTTCATATCCGTTAACCATCTGGCTAACACTAAAATTGTTTTCTACATATTTTCGACAGGTTTGACGATTGAGTTCCAAAGCTGGTGGAATCATTGCCGCCATTTCTGCGTAGCTATTGCAGATAAAACCTGTTTTACCGTGGGCAATAACTTCAGGTACAGAGCCGAAATTCATGGCAATTACTGGTGTACCAGTTGCCATTGATTCAATCATTACTAAGCCAAAAGGTTCTTGCCAGTTAATAGGGAAAAGAGTTATGGCAGCATTACCCAGAAGTTCAGTTTTTTCAGTGTGGTTAATTTCACCGAGATATTCGATTTGCTGACCATCTATGTGGGGAGCAATCTCTTGTTCAAAAAACTCCGAGTTTACTGCATCAACCTTTCCTGCCATCTTCAAGCGCCAACCACTCTGTTTAGCAATGGCGATCGCATGTTGCGGGCCTTTATCTGGCGAAAAACGGCCTAAAAATGCTAAATAGGGAGGTTCTAAGGGTTGGGCTACGAATGGATAATCTACTAGCTCAATTCCGTTATAAACCGTGCCAACATAATTAAGATCGATTTGACGCTGCGAGTTACTAATGCTGATGTATGGTTGCTTTTGGTAGTAGCTAAATGCGTGACGGTTGTCAGTTGTAAAATTATTGTGCAGGGTGTGGACTGTAGAAGTTGCTGTTATCAAACTCGCTAAAGGTAATGCCGAAATCCCTACATGAGAATGGATAATATCGAATTGGTCAGCACGCTGGTAAACTTGGCTTAGTTCTAGCATTTCGTACACTGCATACTCTTTCACATTTGGGTCTAAGCGTAATGCACGTGGATAAACTGCTTCTAAATGAGCCAAAGTTTGAGAATCGCCAGAGGCAAATAAAGTTACCTCATGACCGCGACGAACAAGTTCATCAGTCAAGCGACTCACTACCAGTTCGATTCCTCCATAATTAGGAGGTGGAACCCTTTCCCATAAGGGGGCAACTTGAGCGATTTTCATAAGTTTTTCTGGTTCAGTCTATGAAATTGTCCTCAATATAATGAGTGACATCATTATTTTATGAGTAAAGAGCATTTGTACTTACTCTTTTGACATTTAAATTAACCTAACAGGCTATCAAAAGCGCAATAACGGTTAACCGTACCGCAAATTTTCTACCAACAAATCTAACTGACTATCGGCAAAAGTCAACTCTGAGCTATACTTCTAACCCTATAGCTAATCTATTATTTGTTGCATCTGTCTTGGGAATCATAATGAGGTAGAATATTTTGTAGCAGAACTTACAAAATTGAATATTTGGTAGCTGAAAATACTAAAATATTCAATGGGATCAAGTCATTAAAGCTTCATTTAAAGGTAATTGGCAAAAAGAACATAAATTATAAATATTAAGTAATTGTACAATAATTACATAATTTGTAATTAGTAATTTAAAAAAATTCTGATAACTAACTAATGAAAATCGCTACTTGGAACGTCAACTCAATTCGCACTCGCCTTGAACAGGTTATCGATTGGTTAACCCTAAATCCCGTTGATGTTCTCTGCTTGCAAGAAACCAAAGTTGTGGATGCTGAATTTCCGCGATCGCCTTTTGAGCAGTTAGGGTATAACCTTTATATGTCAGGACAAAAATCTTATAACGGTGTAGCCCTAATTAGCCGCCAGCCACTCCTAAATGTCAGTAGCGGGTTTAGGGCAATTTTGCCAGATTTACATCACGAATGGGACGAGCAAAAGCGCGTAATTACAGGTGTAATTGATGGTGTTCGGATTGTAAACTTATATGTTCCTAATGGCGCAGCGGTAGGAACTGAGAAATACGAATACAAACTGCGCTGGTTGACAGCTCTACATGAGTATTTACGATTGCTGGTGTTGTCAGAATCTGCAATTTGTGTGTGCGGCGACTTCAACATTGCCCTAGAAGATAAAGATATTCACGAGCAAGTGAGTACAGAAAATCACATTATGGCAACAGAAACAGAGCGTCAAGCCTTACGGGATATTCTGAAACTGGGATTTGCCGATGCTTTTCGCAAATTCACCACAGAAGGCGGAAATTATAGCTGGTGGGATTATCGCTCCGCCGCCTTCCGTCGTAACTTAGGTTGGCGAATTGACCATCACTATCTGACACCTATCTTGTATGAGCGCACTACAAGTTGTATTATTGATGTCGCACCTAGAAAATTAACTCAACCTAGCGACCATGTGCCGGTAATTGTGGAATTTTGAATTGGGCATTGGGGATTGGGGAAAAACTTGCTGCAACTTCTCCTATACTCCCTTATCCCTTATCTCCATACCCCATGCCCAATTAATCAATCAATTTAACGGCTTATATATATCCTCAGAGCTGGGATTGAGATAAGGACGCTGTAAATCTATTAGGTGTCGCGCAAAGTGTTGGTCAATCGTCCTCATCCGTTCCTCCATCGCATTTTTACCTTTTTGCCAAGCCTCCAATAAAGCATTAGCGACGATTTGGCAACGGTTCATCCCAAAACTTTCTTGTGCCGCAAATTTTTGGCTTGGTTCCTCAGCTAAACCTAACCCTGGAGCTAAAAATTTGGTAAACAAAGGAATTTCGGGCTGGAAATGGGATTGATTTTCGATATAAACAGTCTGAAGGATTGTGCGGATTGCTGGATAGTCGGGGAGTTCAAAGTAAAGTAGCCCCGAATCATAGCGTCCATATGCAGAAGGGTTGTGGAGAACCTGAAAGCTAAAGGGAATCGAGGCTGCATTCAATTGCAGTGTCAAGCTTTCCATAAGAGCGATCGCACCAGATGCCGTAAAGTTAAAGTAGATTCGCCCTGCTCCTAAATCGGCGTCTGGGTTGCTTTGCCGTCCCTGTCCAACATTGCTAACTGCTAAGTAACAGCCGTTTTGCAGTCGATTTTTGGGCATCCAGATTGCTACCATGTCACCCACTTTGATAGATTTCTTACTGGATTCTAGATGGCAATCTGGCTCAACATAAAGTGTTAAACCGCCTTTAGTCACAGCCATAGTCCCATCAGGTTCTTTCTGCAACACCTGCCATCGAGGGTCAAAGTAACCTATGCCGTGATTACTGGCGTGCAGTTGCTCGTAAAAGTCCCAGTCAATCTCCAAAATAGAATTATCTGCTAAATTATGCTTTTGCGGGCGATTAGTATTATCAGTATTGACTGCCAAAGTACTTTGCAGGGAGCCATTGTAATAGATTCCATAGAGAAAATTTCGTAGTAGGAGAGTAAGATACTTCTGTTGTAAATCTACGGAATTTTGCTGAAATCTATCGGCTATTTTAGTCGGCAGAGCGAAGGGTTGATAATTGGGATGGTAAATACAAAAATTGGACTCAATCTGGATATTCTGAGCAATATCAAATAGAGAATTTAGCGATTGATTGATAGAGGAATATAGCATTAATCCATTCAAAAATCAAACTAAAAAAAAGAGAATTCAGGAGTCAGAATTTAGAATTCAGAATTGAAGTATGTGTGACTGGTTCTGTTGCGCGGTCTTATCCTTTAGTATTAACAACCACGCAGCCGAGTTTTTTCGTAATAAATCCGAAGTAACTGCTGCTCCTTTACAGGCTGAGGAAATTTATGAATCTTTGCCACAGGATTCAGAATTTCTGACTCTGATATCCCGAAAATGCTCAGTACACCTTGTTCCGGCATTACAAGTAAACTTTTAGCTACTTGCAGCATACAGAGTTCAGCATTATTAAAGTGTTTCCGGCACGTAATCATCTCCTGAATTTGATGAATTAGTGCCAGCCCCGCAAACTGGATAACCCGCGAAATAAAGTCACGGCGGTATTCTAAAATCATTGGGAAAGCATTCACATAAGCTCTAATGAGGGCAATAAGTGAAGGTTGTAAAATTTCTAACGGTGTTAACGCCAAATGTAGAGATTCTTCTAACTCAATGGTGGGGTCTACAACCAGACTCTTAAGCCAAATTTCTAAATAGCTTGCTAGTAAAGTTCCTAAATCAAAGGCTGGGTCTCCCCAAGAACAAGCTTCCCAGTCAATTAGTCGTACAAGACAATTGTCTAATTGCTCCCATCTGGAATGAACCAAAATGTTGTTCAATTTCAGGTCGTTGTGAGTTAAGCAGCAAGGATTCCAGCTATATGCCAAATCTGCGATCGCAGATGACAAACTCTCGTATTGTTGATAGAGAACATAGAATTTCAGTGCATCCGTGGGAACAGTCCCAAAAATCTCCGGCCCAATTGACCCTACCCCTTGGGCTGGATTGTAAAAGCCATAGCGAAACTCTCCTTGAGGAGCAGTTGCCATAAAATCCCTATATTCTCGGCGGTTGTAGGTGGCGCGATGCAGTCCAGCTAAAGTCGTGCCGATGGCAGAGGCAATTTCTTGTGGAAAAATCTCATTGTTGTGGTATAATGTCGCAAGCTCTAGATATTCACTCAAGTAGCTACGGACAAGAATCGAATTTTCTTCGTCAAAATGCACTACCAATGGCGCAATCGCTGAAGTATTACCTAGAACTGGAAACTGTTGTAGCAACTGGTGAAACAGCCACTCCTGAAACAATTCATGAGGCGCGCCGTCATTGTTCTTAACGTTACGTCCTTGTTTGAGGAGCAGTTGACGATTATCTGCTAAAGTCACTAGTAAATTGAAATTGTTCTGACTACTTCCTGGCAACTCAGATTTGTCTGATGGGCCATCTTCTGAGCTACACAGACCCGCGTCTTGCAGATACTGGATAACGTTATGAGAAGACAGTGATAATACCATGTATTATTTCCTACTTCATTAAATTACTTAAACTTATCGTGGCAAATTTGCTTGGTCTTAAGAGTTTTCAGTAGATAGGAACTAATGCAAGAAGAGAGATGTGAATAACAATAAAGATTTCTACAATCTACTAATATCGCATATTTGGGAGAAAAACCTGCCAAAATGGCACCAAGTCCTTTGCAATTCCTTTAAAATTTGCTCCAAGATACTTTGACATCTTTACACTTTATCAGCATAGTTACTTAGATACATCTACAGTAAGTTTTGTGGTAGAGCCTTTTTTGTGGCAAAGAAGCATCCCCAGCAAAAAACTGATTAGCAGCAGATGTTATTTGATGTTTAGTAGTTATCCTCAAAGCAGCGAAGAATTTCAGTAATCCTTCGCGGTACGAAGCACGCGATTCAACACTATTACTTTTATTTATCATCACAAAGCCAAAAAAACCGGAGTTTTTCGGCAATTAAAAATTATTTTTTGATTTAATTTTCAGAATTGATGTCTGTAAAGCTTGTTATCACGTTATTTTCGTCACCTACAAATTGTAGATGACTATGGGCGATCGCAAACAAAGCCTACATGAGCGCATCTTATGTAAGTGTACTTTTGTCAAGGTTGAAACAGGGCATTTTTCAAAGGCAAGGGTAACAAATTTCAGTAATATAAATGTACTAATATAATTCAAAGCAGGGAAAGTCATGCCATACCAAAAAAACAGGAGGGTAGTTATTACTTAGAGACTAATGCTACCTTAAAGCCACAAATTGATTCACCATCACCGCCAATGCCAGCATACCCAAAATCGTCATTAATCCCGCAGGCATAAACTTGCGTGTTTTTACCAGTCGAAATGCAAAGAAAACTACTAAAACAGTAGTAACTAACACTGCTAAAATCGCACCCCAAGTTTGTCCTTGAAGTTGAAAGTAAGCGGCAAGTATTAGTAATAAACCGCTAATGCTACCACTTAGGAGTGAAACTCTACTTGTAGCTTGAATGTAGCCAATAACGCCACCAACAATCGCTAAGATGCCGTAGGCAAAAGCAGCAACTATACTTAAATTCATTGTTAAAACCTATGTAGACTTTGACTTTACTACCAGGGTCAGCAGACAATTTACCATAGCTATTTAGCTATACCACACAGTTGATTGATGGATAATCAAGCGATACCAATGGCAAGTACTTCCTTATATACAAAGGTCCAATTTCTCCAGCGCCAAGCAGCCTCACTCTTACTGTACCAGTCTGTTCTCCAAGGCGAAGTTGGGATGGCATTTCTGGAACTGTTGCAAGCTATACGTTACACTGATACCGATGCACGGGGTTGTCTCCAAGCTTACGGCAGTTACTTTCACGCTTTGGCTGCTAGAAATCAAAATTGGGAAGACTATTTAATCACTCAAATTCTCTTCTCTGAGAATCCTTTTACAAGGCTGGCGGGAGTGCGAGAATTTGAAGATTTGCCCTCAGCTTTAGTAACAGCAGTTCAGCATGATTTACAAATATTGCAAAGTCTCTATGAATGTAGCAGCGCTTCTTTGAGCGAGTGGGTACAAGACGTAGCTTATATGCCGATTTCACCAGTAGTGTGGTATAAAGAGCAAGAATTGCTAGGAGTAGAGACAAAATTCACTACATATCTACAAGAGTTAGATAATTGGGGTGATGCTGTAGAAGAGTTAGCAGCTTATTATCGGCAATGTGGCTCTGGTTTATTTGCAGAATATCGCGCTTTACGCTGGCAATCTGGGCAGTTTATCGGTGTTAGGTATTCTGACCCGGTTAAACTGAGTGCGCTTGTCGGTTACGAATCTCAAAAAGATGTTTTGCTGAAAAATACAGAGTTTTTATTATCAGGAGAGATGGCACTGCATGTATTACTTTACGGTAGTCGCGGTTCTGGCAAATCTTCTTTAGTGAAATCTTTGTTGAATGAATATAGCAATCGCAGCCTCCGATTGTTGGAAGTGGCAAAATCTGATTTAAAAGACTTACCAGAAATCGTGGAACATTTACGGAGTGTGTCACAAAAATTTATTATCTTTGTCGATGACCTTTCATTTGAAGAAGATGATGATGCCTTTAAAGCACTCAAGGTAGTTTTAGAAGGTAATTTAACGGCGCGGCCTCAAAATGTAGTTGTGTATGCTACTTCCAATCGCCGCCACTTGATTCGGGAGTTTTTTGTGGATAGACCTGCACCAAAGGATAACGAGGAAATCCATGCCTGGGATACGATGCAGGAGAAGCTTTCCTTTAGCGATCGCTTTGGTTTAACCTTGACTTTTGAACCAGCCAATCAGAAAACTTATTTAAAAATTGTACAACATCTAGTGACACAAGCTGAAATTAATATTACCCAAGAAGATTTGGAATTTCAGGCATTACAATGGGCAACTCGTCATAATGGTCGTTCTGGACGTACAGCACGGCAGTTTGTTGATTTTTTAAAAGCAGATTTAACACTTTTTCATGCAAATAAAAACATATCCAACAATTAACATTAAAATTGTTTCATTGATGATTGCGCTTTTTTGTAACTTATAGAACAGTGTTATCCACTATTCACTAAAGTTAGAGATTTCATAACAATTCTGATACCAAAATTGAGAAAAATATCTTGATTTACTAGATAAACCACTTGGATTAAGTATTTTATGTGTATGTATTTTTTAATTACGAATTACGTTAGCGTAGGAGTAGCGAGTCTGCGAGCGTCATTACGAATTACAAATTACTGTGAGAGCTACTTATTCAGATAATTTAACTACGCTAAAAACCATCAATATGCAATCAGTAACGATCAGCAATCGATTTATACTAGTGATAGTTGCCTTTAGTGTGAGTTTTGGTCTTAGCCTTGTCCCAAGCTGGGATTTTAATAAAGCCTTTCTCACAGGTGTAATTACTGCCGTTACTATCCATACAACAGCATTATTCATAGACAAGCGGCGCAGAAATTATGAAATGTTTGTTTTAGGTTCTCTCCGCAAGCGAATTAAAGATATGGAGGGATTAAAGGCTCGTGTTGTCAGAGAAATCAATCAAATTGAAGAACATCATAATTTACTATATGCTGAATCACAACAACTACAAAATCAAGTCATAGAAAGCCGTAGCCAAAGAGATAGTCTACATCGAGAATTAAGAACATTTGCAGGACAAAAGAAGCAATTAGAAACAGAAGTTAGTAGTCTGCAAACTGAAATTAGTAATTTGCAGAACAATCAAACTGAATTGAATAATGCTTTTTCTACCCTCACAGCAGAGAAGCGCCGTTTAGAGTCAAATTGTAATGTATCTCGTGCTGAAATCACCCAATTGCAAAGTCAAATTTCCGGGCTACAACACGAGAAACAAGAAGTTGAAAGTAATTTAACTCTTTTAGGCAGACTCAAACCCCAATTAGAAGAAAAATTATACGAACTGCGAATTGCAATTCAAGAGCTAGAAGTTGAAACAACCCAAAACAATCAATTGCTTGTAGCAACGAAAACCGAAAGAGAAAATATCCAAGCTATCCTGAATTCTTCACAAACCCAATTAGCAGAACACAAAGCCGAATTACAGCAATTACAAGGACAAGTTTCATTATTGCAAGAAGAACGAGACTCATTACAAAATCAAGTATGGGAATTACTACAACAAGTAGAAACATTCAATCCAGAGCCTTTGTCGGATAATTCCCAAGAAGATGATATTGAATTGCTTCCATTTTCTGAAATAATTGAATCTTCAGATGTAATTGAAAATTCGGAAGTTGAGACATCGGAAAATATCCCCGAAGAATGGACTAATTTTCTTGTAAATCTCCCCGGACATGAGTTACAAGTATTAAAAGCTATAGTTGAACAAGATAATCCCAATAGTGCTATTAAAAAAATTGCCGAAGCAAATATCACTATGCCAAATTTATTAATCGATTCTATAAATGAACGGGCAAATGATACTATTGGGGAATTAATAATTAATTCTAATTTGGAAAGTCCAAAACTTTATCAGGAGCATATAACAGATGTAAAAAAAATGATTGCGATGTATGAAGGCCTCATGGCTAGACATACTTCGTCAAATTAAATTGTTATTGCAGTTGTAAGATTTAGTAGTAAGATGATGTACCTTACCTACTTACTGCGTGCTTCTGCGTTTAGAATAAAGTGAAGTGTAATACATGGCAAAGCTCAAAATCTCGAAGAAAATTTCCACTGCTTTAATCAATTCTCTTGGTGCAGGGGTAGTACCAAGAGTGGGAGTTGAATATATAGCAGTAGGTCGAGAAAAAGAACTAAAAAGCTTATTACAAAATCTCGATGATATTGCAGAAGGTGTCGCAGCATTTCGCTTCATAATTGGTAACTACGGTTCCGGTAAAAGTTTTTTACTGCAACTAATTCGTAATCGAGCAATGGAGCAAGGTTTTGTAGTAGCTGATGCTGATTTATCCCCAGAACGTCGATTAGCTGGAAGCAACAATGAAGGTGTAGCTACCTATCGAGAATTAATGAGCCACCTAGCTACAAAAACTCGTCCTGATGGTGGTGCTTTAGTCTCAATTTTAGAAGGATGGATTAATAAAATTCAACAAGAAGTGGTTAAAGAAACTGAAATGCGTCCGAATGACGATGGTTTTGATGACCAAGTTGAATCGAAAATTAGGGAAGTAGTTCAGTATATTGAAGATTTAGTTCACGGTTTTGATTTTGGTAACGTGATTATCGCTTATTGGCGTGGCTACCGATTGGATGATGATAATTTAAAAAATGCAGCGATGCGCTGGTTACGGGGAGAATTTACTACTAAAGTTGAGGCGAAAGCAGCTTTAGGAGTGCGGGTAATTATAGATGATGATAGCTGGTATGACTATATAAAACTATTTGCTAAATTTGTGGCTGAGATTGGCTATAAAGGACTATTAATCTTAGTTGATGAAGCCGTACATTTATATCAAATATCTACCACCGTTACACGAGAAAAGAATTATAATCGACTCCTGGCAATGTTTAACGACACCATGCAATGTAAAGCAGAACATCTTGGCATTGTTGTTGGTGGAACAACTAAGTTTTTAGAAGACCCCAAACGGGGACTTTTTGCAGATCAAGCTTGGCAAAGACGCACAAAAGAAAGTCATTTTGTTGCACAAGCTAATATTCAGGAACATTTAGGGCCAGTGATTCGGCTAAATCCGTTGAGTGAAGCAGAAATTTTGACGCTTCTGCAACGTTTAGCTGAGATTCATGCACTCAATTTTGGGTATGAACAGACTTTGACGAATCGTGAGTTGAAGGAGTTTGTGCAAGAAATTATTAATCGCTTGGGTGCAGAAGCATTACTGACACCAGGGGAAATTGTGCGAGATTTTATGAGTGTGCTGAATATTCTTCACCAAAATCCAGGAATTGCGTTTGGTGAATTAATTCATGGCTCTAAATTTAAACCCACTGCTATGGGTAAGGATGCAAATGTGGATGAAGATGGCGCAGCCGAATTTAGTTTGTGATTAATGATAAAGACACTACTATACTGATTTAAAATCAGGTAAAAAAGTGTGTAAACAGAAATGTCAGCCAAAGACTTATTCCATGAAGCAGTCAAGAAGGGTCTTCAGAAAGAGCAGTGGATAATTACACATGACCCATTAAGGATCGAGTTTGGTAAGGAGGATGAAGTTAGAATAGATTTGGGTGCAGAAAGACTCTTAGCGGCTGAAAAAGCAGGAGAAAAGATTGCGGTTGAGATTAAAAGTTTTTTGAGTGACTCAGCATTGTTTGATTTTCATCTGGCGTTGGGCCAATTTTTGAACTACCGTTTAGTTTTAGAAGCTAGTGAAAGAGAACGCATATTATACTTAGCAGTGCCAATTGCTGCTTACGAATCGTTTTTCCAACGGGATTTACCCCAAGCATCAGTGCGGCAATACCGAATTAAGTTGATTGTATATGATCCAGTGGATGAGGTGATAGTTAAATGGATAAACTAGCATTTTATCGTCAGTGTATTCAAAAACTATTGACCGAATACAGCGACGTTATCCCGATAAACGGCGAAATTGATACACAAATAATTTTTGATACAGAACACGACCATTATCAAATTGTTGATTTGGGATGGGATAAACATCACCGCATTTATAATTGCGTGATGCATTTGGATATTAAGAGCCATAAAATTTGGATTCAACGTAACCAGACTGATAAGTTGATTGCTGATGAATTGGTAGCGATGGGTGTACTAAAACAAGATATTGTATTGGGCTTGCAGCCTGTTTATGCCAGAGAATACACAGGGTATGGTGTGGGGTAGGGCTAACCAAGTTCAATCCTATCCGACCACGGGGGCGATGCCTGTGGCGAGCTAACTCTGGTGACTCATATCGTTATCTGTGTGATGCGATTTCAAATACTAATGAGTAAACCTCTGACAAAAGTCGAAATCTCTCATCAAATTCATCTGTTTTCAGGATTGATTAAAATAGCTTTTGGTTGATTAGCATTAAATAGAGAAGCAGACAACAGAATAATCGGTTTGTTTGTTTGGTTTTCTCCATAATGAATCATTCCGGCAGATTCAACTAAAGAATCTCCCACTGTAAGCTGTATAGTTTTCCCTTTTTGAAGAATCAACTCTGTGCCGTTAGCTTTCGTTACTTTAGCTTCTCCTTCCACAACAGTATAAATTAAAGTTCCCGCCTCTACTCGTTCAATCTGCATTCCCGGATGAGTATGAGTAGGGAGTTTTGCTCTTGGTGCGATGATATAGCGTACAAGTTCAAGAATCTGCTTTTTATCTTGAGTTGGATAACCACTCGCTAAAACTTCACGGGTAACAGATTGAGTGTAAGTATTGGGTGAGGAGATTTCTTGGCTCTTAACAACTACACTGCCAAAAGCTAGGATAGCTAAGGGGAGAATCAGAGACAGTTTTCTCATATTAAAAGTTTTTTGTTTGGACAATACATTTAATTAAATCATTTTGTGTTTAGTTTGTCTAATTACTTAACTTGCCAGTGCTATTCAGATAATTTTTTGAGTACATTTTGAACCTCATCTGCCCTTTTTGGATCAAGTTAAATGTACCTTTAAGCCGCTATTTTGAGATATTTTTTGAATATGTCTTCAGAAACTATTTCATCTTCATCAAGATTGCTAACAAGACATCGAATTAATTAAAGCAAGGCTTAACAGAGAATAGAACACTTTTTTACGCGATCGCACCAACAAAATCATTCACTAGCACTTTCTGGAAACAACCGATTCAAGTCTAATAATATATCTTCAAATCCAGGAATAGCCACTGACTGATTCGGTAAATAAATCTGTTTGCTGAGATAGTTAAACTTACTTTGAGCATTTTGATATGGCTGGCTGTGTTGCTCAAGTTGACGAGCTGGTAAATTCACAATCCAGTAATAAGAAATTCTGGCTTCTGCATACAAAGACAGCTTGGTTGTTTGGTCATAATCTAGAGTTTTATCTGAAATTTCAATTACTAACAAAATATCTTCGGGATAAGGATGATGAGCGAGATAATCTTCATCTTTTCCTCGTGCAATGACAACATCCGGCTCAGGCTCACTTTGATTAGGAAGGGTGATAGGATCTTGTCCACGGATGACTGCTCGATCGCCTAATAGCCGATCTAATTGACGGCATAGGATAGAACTACAAACTGTATGAGGCGTTCCCTTTGCTGTCATTTGAATCAGTTCTCCTCGAATCAATTCAATATGATTGGCCTCTGTCAGAAATCCGAGTTCAATCAATCGATGGTATTCAGCGATGGTAAATCGCTTAGGTGTCACAGCATTCATGAGACATCCTTCTAATGGCACTGATTCCACTTTACTTGTAGATTAAACTGACAGCGTTGTTTACCGCCGCAGGCATTGCAATAACTTAAGCCGTTGTTACTACAACTGAACCATTGATAAGTAACCTTAAAGCCGTTGTTACTACAACTGAAGCTGTTATTATCAATGCTGAAGCTGTCGTTACCACAGCTTAAGTTGTGGTTATGAATATGAATTTTTGTAATAAGTCTATTGCAAAGGAGTAGCGATCGCCTCAAATTGTTGCCAACAAAGGTATAATGCCCGCGGTACGTGAAAACATCCTTTCCATTTGCCACCTTTAAGGTTCAACAACACTTCTCCACGCCGATTCAGGTAGCCAAACCATTCACCATACTCGGAATCAGCAAAGTGTGACCAGGCATAATCGTGCATCTTTTCATACCATTCCCAACACACCTCACGCTCGGTTAGGCGATAACCCATCGCTAATGCAACCAAAGACTCTAGGTGAACCCACCACAACTTTTGATCCCATTCTAATTGTTGTGGGGGATGACCGTCTGCATCCATAAAGTAATACAACCCGCCATACTCGTTATCCCAAGCAAAATTTAGGATGTTTAACACCACATCAACGGCTTGGTTAATAGTTTTGGTGTCGTTTTGGCGACGCGCGATGTCCATGATGAACCACATCGCTTCGATACCGTGACCTGGATTAATCAGCCGTCCCTCAAAAGAATCTATGTGGGAACCGTCAGGGGCAACATTTTCGTACATTAGCCCCCGTTCTTGGTCGAGAAAATCGGTTATCACTTCGCGGACTGTCTCAGCTAGGACATTCTCTAGTGTTTCCTTTGGCAGCAACCATTCCATTTCTAGAGTCAGGTTGGCTAAAATCATCGGTACAGCCAATGATTTCATCGGGCGTGTGCCGGGATAGGTTTTATTATATTTGCCCTTGGGGTTATCTTTGCGGCGTAATACGTTGTTATAAGCTTGCATCGCTACATCCTTTGCCCATTCTTCGCCGCCAGCGAGTGCATATTGACTAAATGCCATCGCCGCAAAGCAATCAGAAAAGATGTTGTAAGGCTCAACCAGTGGTTTCCCTTCACGGGTGAGGGCAAAGTACCAGTTACCATCGCTATCTCTGCCATGTTGGGCGAGAAAATTAGCGCCGTTGCTGGCAATTTTTAGCCAATTTTCGCGCTTTTCTAGCTGATTGTAAAGCATCGAAAAAGTCCACACCTGGCGGTTTTGCAGCCAGATAAATTTATCTGTATCATAAATTTTGCCTTCGCGATCAAGGCAGGTGAAATAGCCGCCTTGCTGCCAATCAAGAGAATATTTTTCCCAAAAGGGGAGTACGTCGTTGAGGAGGGCGTTTTTGTAAAGTTCAGCGTAGGCGTAGCCCGCCGGAGGCATCGCTAGAAAATTATACTCCATAAATTTCCTCCCCTTTTGTACCAAAACCAACAGCTTAACAGTTATCATATTTTGACTCGAACATGGAGCGTAGGCGTAGCCCGTCGTAGACATCGCGTCAGTCTTTTACAAGATTTAGTCAGCAGAAGCTATACTTCTATCTTGGATCTTGCATCATTCTCAATAACCGTAGGGTAGTTTTTTAGAGATGAGGTTGTTATGAGTCAGATTGAACGAGTTGCGATCGTTGGAGGAAACCACGGTAATGAGTTAACAGGAGTACATTTAGTCAAAAAGTTTCAGCAATATCCTAATTTAATTAACAGGGAAAGTTTTGAAACTCTGGCATTACTTGGTAATCTCAAAGCTATTGAAGAAGGCAAACGATACATTGACAAGGATTTAAATCGTTGTTTCACTAATCAAGGCTTACAAAATCCCCAACTCTCAAGTTATGAAGATACGCGGGCAAAAGCAATTCAACAGATATTGCAACCGCAAAATCAGCCCTTTGTAGATGTAATTGTTGATTTGCATAGCACAACTGCCAACATGGGTTTAACTCTAATTTTTTGTGATATGCATCCTTTATTGCTTCACTTAGGTGCTTATTTAAGTTCTATCAATCCTTTAGTGAAAGTCTGTATTAATCAGGAATCCAAAGAAAATGGTTTTCTCCGTTCTCTGTGTGAATTGGGTTTTGTTATAGAAGTTGGGGCTGTGGCTCAAAATGTTTTAAACGCTGAATTATTTCAGGAAACAGAACAGCTTATTTATGCAGTTTTAGATTATTTTGAAGGGTGCAACCAGGAGAATATTCCGCAGACAAGCAATCACCTTACACTTTATAAATCCATTAAGACTATCGATTATCCTAAAAGCGAGCGTGGGGAAATTCAAGCCATGATTCACCCCCAGCTTCAGTTTAGGGATTATGAACCTTTGCATCCAGGCGATCCAATCTTTCTGACTTTTGAAGGAAAAGATATTTTCTATGAGGGAGCGTCTACTGTTTATCCTATTTTTATTAATGAAGCAGCTTACTACGAGAAAGGAATTGCGATGTATTTAAGTCAAAAGCAGGAAGAAATAGTTTAATTTGTTCGCCCTTCTAACCATCTCCTGCAACGCCGTCCCAAGCAGCAATTTCAGCTTGATACTCTGCATCTTCAACATCCTGCTTTAGCGCTGTAATCATTTCTGCTGCTAAAACTCGGCGGCGGTGTTCTGCTAGCAGTGTATTGATATATGCACTACGGTTCCCTTGTGCACACCGATCTACAAATTGCAGAATGTCTTCTTCTAAAGTAATTGTGACTTTGAGGATCTATAATTAATTTTTAGTATTACTTTATCATCATACTAAAATTTACTAAACTTATACCAATTCAATTAATGATTGCAACACATCCTTGGGTAAAGACGCGATTCATCGCGTCTCTACAAATGGTCTATTTGCCGCATTCTTTTTTCAATTTGGTATTATACACCTGGCCTATATAAGCAAATTCCAGTAAAGCGTAGACACATATTCCCTTGTAGTCAGACATCGCTTTAGTCGATTTATTTAGTTATCAAAATTAAGCAGACAAATATTTTTGGCAATTAATATCAATCTTCTGCCCGCAATAACCAAAAGCCGCTATAAGTCATACCAGAATCATCAGGTTGAACTAACAAAAAATGCAATCCTCGGCTTTGCTGCTTGCGTTGTTCAAATGCTTGGGCTGCTGTTGTAACTTCTGGATCTTCAAATGTGGCAACAATCCACCTATCCACCAAGCTAGCTTCTAATATTAAGCCATCTGGTGCGCCAGAAATGTAGTTCAAGCTTACAGGACGGGCTTGCTGTAACCACCGTGCTAGGCGCATTGATTGCCGTCCACCATAAATTACTACACCAGGAACAGGAACTGTTGATGCTAAACCCAAATTGATGGGTTTGCGATGTTCTGGGAGGTGCAAAATGGGAATGGGGCGATCGCTAAATCTCGTTTCTACATCACTAGCAGCTAGAGCCGCAAAACGCCATTGTTCTCCCCAGAGGTTTTCTGGTAATGGTGCTGGAGGTGGTTTATCCAGCGTTGAGGGATATTGCTTTTCTTGTAACCACTGCTTTAACGCCAAGGTGTGGCGGGTAGGTTCGACATTAATACTTAAATTGCGTCCAGCCGCTTCAATTAAACTTAGAGACTGAGGACGAAACACTTGAATTACATCTGGCAATTTTTCACCAGCAGCTAGCTCAAGTTGAGCAGCCACCCAACTCGAATTCGCTGCTGACTGGAGACAGGTGGCTTCATATTGAAAGCTGCGAGTTGCGTCACAAATCAACAACTCCCATAAAATTTGTCCAGACGCATCTTGTGAGGGACGACGATAAAAATCAACCTGCCAAATTTTCATAATTATGTGGGCATGGGGCATTGGGCATTGGGCATGGAGGTATGGGAGGGATCGATGAGAGTTAAAACTGAAAGTTTTAGGTTCAGAGGCTCAAATTTCAAGCTCAGAGGTTCAAAGTTCATCCTCAGAGGTTCAACTTCCGAGTTCAGAGGCTCAAATTTCAAGCTCAGAGGTTCAATGTTCATGCTCAGAGGCTCAAATTTCAAGCTCAGAGGTTCAATGTTCATGCTCAGAGGCTCAAATTTCAAGCTCAGAGGTTCAATGTTCATGCTCAGAGGCTCAAATTTCAAGCTCAGAGGTTCAATGTTCATGCTCAGAGGCTCAAATTTCAAGCTCAGAGGTTCAATGTTCATGCTCAGAGGCTCAACATTCAAGCTCATCTTCCCATGCCCAATGCCCAACACCAATTTATAAAGCCTGAATCCATTCTTTGACTGAATATTCAGTCCAAATGCCATTTTTCCAGTAAGGATCGTTTTCAATTAACTGGCGTACAGTGGCTTCGTCTTCGGCTTCGTAAATCCCAAAAACTTTTGTAACATCCTTAGTGGGGCCGATGGTAATCAGCACACCAGATTCTTTCTGTTTTGCTAATCCGTCTAAATGAGCTTGACGATAGGGGGCGCGTTTTTCGATAACGTCTTCGCAGTAAGTTCCCCAGAGTACATATTTAGGCATAGCTAAGACTATTTTGGATTTTGGATTTTAGATTTTAGATTTTAGATTTTGCAGCCAGTGCATCGGGGAGTAAGAAATTATTAATTTCTCACTCCTAGCAAATGACAAATGACAAATGACAAACGACAAATGACTAACTTCTCAAGTTGACGCCGAATTTTTCCACCAAGGCTTCGCGGACTTTATTGTGTACTGGTTCCACTTCTGCCTCAGTCAGAGTACGATCGCTAGCCCGATAAATTAAGCGGAATGCTAAACTCCGCTGTCCTTCGGGGACGTTTTCACCACGATATTCATCAAATAATTCCACCGATTCGAGCAAATCTTTACCAGCTTTGGTAATTACTTTTTCAATTTCGACAACTGAGATTTTCACGGGTGCGAAAAAGGCAATGTCGCGATCGCTAGCTGGATATGTAGAATAGGGCTGGAATGTGGGAACGAGAATTTCATCTTCTTCCAAAGAATCTAAAAGCACATCTAGATCCAATTGAAAAACATAAACGGAATCTGGTAAACCTTTTTCTCGTCGCAGTTGGGGATGGAGCTGCCCAAAAATCCCCAGTCTGTTACCCCGAATCCACAGGGAAGCGGTACGTCCTGGATGTAAGCGATCGTCGCGGCGATCGGGTTGAAATTCGATTTGCAAGCTCAATTGCCGAAATACACTTTCTAAAATGCCTTTGGCTTCAAACCAGGTGATGGGTTCTTCGCGTCCACTTTTTGACCATTTGCCAAGGGTGCGATCGCCTCCGATAATCCCCGCCAGGGCTTCTGTTTCTTGCAAACCGTCTTCTTCTTGCCAGAAAATCTGCCCGATTTCAAAGCCGTTCAGCGCACCATTACCCTGCTCTAAATTGTATTGAAAGGCATCAATTAACCCCGATATCAAATCGGTTCGCAGCGCTGAATATTCAACAAATAAGGGATTGGACAGTACTATGTTTCTGTCTTCTCCTGGTTTGACTAAAGAATAGTGGATTAATTCTGTCAATCCTTCAGCTCGCAGGAAAGCCCGTAACTTGCGAATTAGTTCTTGATCTAAAGGTAGATAACCAGCTTCCGCTTTTTCTGGCAAGGTATCGCAGAATTTGTTGTAGCCATAGAGACGGGCAATTTCTTCAATTAAATCAATTTCTCGCTCTAAGTCACGGTAACGATAGGGTGGGACAGAAACTGACCACGTAGGTTGATGGCTGCTATCTTCTCCTGAAGAAGTTAACTGACACCCCAATGCAGTCAGGATGCGCTCAACATCTTGTTTTTGCAGTTCGCCTGTGTCCTCTTCTAAATCGATGGGCCCCAATATCTGATTAACTCGGTCTAAACGCAGGGCGATAGAACGACTCCAAGTAGACGGATCAGGGCGGGTGTCGGCAATTTCTTGCTGGACTATAATTCCACTAGCTAATTCACTAATTAAGGATAAAGCGCGGCGATTGGCTATTTCCAACTCAGCCCGATTAACTCCCCGTTCGTATCTGCCAGAAGCTTCACTTCTTAACCCAACACTCCGGGAAGAACGGCGAATTGCCACGGAATCAAATAAAGCTGCTTCTAAAACTAGGCTTTGAGTCCCTTGATGGACTTCTGTTTCTTCCCCACCCATGACTCCCGCCAGTGCAACGGGCCTGTCGTTAGCGGTGATTAACAAATTTTGGGTTGATAGGGTGCGAGTTTGTCCATCTAGGGTTTTTAAGAATTCTCCATTATTAGCGAAGCGAACGCCGATGGTTAAATTTTCGCTACTTGCAACAGATTTTAGGCGATCGCAGTCAAAGGCGTGCAGTGGTTGTCCCCATTCCAACAAAACGTAGTTAGTAATGTCCACCACATTACTAATGGGACGTACCCCAGCCGCCCGCAAACGCTGTTGCAGCCATTCGGGAGATGGAGCAATTTTGATCTGTTCGATTACCGTACCAATGTATGCAGGACAAGCTTGGGTATCAGCAATTTTTAAAGCTAACTTTCCGGCATTTTTGGGAATAGAGACTTCACTAGGTTCAGGAATGCTCAACTTTCCACCGGTTAAAGCTGCTACTTCTCTGGCTACACCTACCATACTTAGAGCATCAGCGCGATTGGCAGTTGCGGTAAGGTCTAAAATTACATCATCTAAACCCAACAATGGCCGCACATCACTACCCAATGGTAAATTTTCCTGGGTAAAAATATGAATTCCGTCTACATCGGTGGGCAAACCGAGTTCCTTTAAAGAACAAATCATGCCCTGAGATGGGACACCACGTAGTTTTGCAGGTTTAATTTTTAAATCAATTTTGGGTAAGTAAGTACCCGTAGTTGCCACTGGGACATAGATATCTGCCTTCACATTGGCAGCGCCACAGACAATATTTAAAGTCTCACCTGTACCGATATCCACTTGGCAAACACTCAATTTATCGGCGTTGGGATGGGGTTGACGCTCAAGCACTTTGCCGATCACCACGCCATTTGCCCAAGTGCGGCGGTCTTCAATCTCTTCTACCTCAAACCCCGCCATTGTCAGGGTTTCGGCTAATTCTTCTGGACTAAGTTTTATCTCTACTAGTTCGCGCAGCCAATTTAGAGAAATACGCATGGAATGTGCTTGTTTTAGGAATCGTCTTTTGCTCTTATTTTAGGGTGCAAGAAGCGATCGATGGCTACTCGTCCCGCAAGGCTTACCCTTTCACTTGAACAATCCTACTACGTTAGACTGGCAATGTAAAAATAAGTAAATACTGAGAATGTATCTACGCAAAGAAGTAAGACATTATTTTTATTTGGTTGATTTTGACATTAAACTACATACGCCCGGATTTCTCGCTTGTGAAAAATCCGGGTGTTTTGTTTCATAAAAAAGCGTGTCAAAGGTTAGTCATCTAATTTTTACTAACAACAATTTTAGCAATGTAGTCTTTTAGCGCGATCGCCTTTCCGCTCTTTGGGTACGGGGAAACCTGTATCAATTTCACCGAATATTTATCTAAAAATTGAATTGATAAAGCATCACGACCTGGTATCAGGGTTAGCATTAATGTTGAAACTTGCTGACCATTTTTTATGATGTCTAATCCAATAATAACTTGCCCTTGCCAAATACAAGTTACATTAGAAGGGCACCGAGAATCCTGGATAACTTTTGAAAATTTGATTTCAATATTTTCAGTAGGGAGGTAAGCTGTCTTTCCATATCTAAGGTAAAATGGAGTATTTAAAGTAGTTCCAACTCTAGCCATCAATTGTTGATGATTACCTTGAGCAATTGATTTAACTTCTATGCTTGAAGGCTTGATATTTGATAATATTCCATAGCTAGGAAGACAATTTCCTCCACCAATCAATGTTAATATAACTGCTGCACTCACTACACTTTTCATTTTTTATACTCCATAGTCAGGAATTTTATTATTAGTTGAGCCAGAAAGCAGATTTATAAATTGTTCTGTTTTCTGCTAGAGTGAAACTTTAAAAGACAAAACGCAATTAGTTAACTTTTGTGCGTAGGCGCAGCCCGTCGTAGACATCGCTTCTTGCATAACCATTACGATTGAGAGCCATTTGGTTTCTCACGCTTGAGCTAAAATACCATAAAACCAGCAATCTAAATACACAAGCTTTTTTCTGATTTCAAAAACTTCAACAGTGCTTTTCAAATTTGGGGATTGGGATTTCCCGTAATAATTAATGGTGCCAGTTTTTACCTTTGGTTCTGAGTTCTTCACTCAGTTTGAACCTTTGCTCGAAAGTGAGCGATGCTTTACCATCAACCCCTGCTGTCTTTTTCCCAGCATTTAGTTGAGTTACTTGACGAACTGCCAGTAATCTTGCTGCGGTGGATTTCAGAATCAGCTTTTGAAGGGACTGCGCTTTTGGGTAGTCTCCGCCTCGAACAGCTTTGTACATTCTTCTTTGCAGGCAAAAAAGGTTACGTCGGAATTTCTTCCAGGGTAGCGTTCTCCATGATTCACTAGCGTCATTGCTGTGTCCAATCATGCTCTACTCCAATTCGTGTACTCTGAACACCTCAGACCAATTACGGTCTGTCCTACCCTAACTGAGGGAATTTTGCTACTCGTCTAGCCTACTTGGGAGTTCGACCTTCTCCTAGACCCTTAGTTCGTTTTTATTCGTTCCCTCAACTGATTGATTGCTTCGTTAGGTGTAGCCAATTTAACCGTCAGAAACCCTTGGTTCTTGCTGCTGTCATCCCTCATAACGCAACGGGTTTTAGCTCTGATGAAGTCGGGGGTTTTGTGTTATGCCCCGCTTGAGTGTGGGTTACTTTTCTAGGCTCTGTTTCACCGTGGAAGCTCCCTATTAACGCCAGTGTCAATTCATAACGATTGTCTGGTTGCATCCTTTCCCCAGCTTCACTCTATAAGAATCAAGCTTACTCGGTGTGGGCAGGTAAGGAGTCACGCCTGAACCTGGCGGGTAGGATTTTCACCTACATCTGGTTGAGAGTTCAACTCGTGAGAGTTGGTAAGTTTATTTACGGACTAGATACCGGGATTCATCTACAACGAATCGCACGAAGATTCACTCTAGTTATTACTTTCTAGCATTATTACTCCATATTTTAGCAATTATTACATTATGTAAAAGGAACATTATTTTTTCTCTGTTCTCAACAAGCCCAGTTTTTTGCGATGAGCAATGACCACGATTTCACAAGGCGTAGCCCATCGTAGACATGGCTTTGAGACTTGGAAAATAAATCAAATGAGAAATGCTGATTTTTTCCTTGGTTCTTAACATTGGTTGCGAGCAAGAGTAATTTAGATGCGTTTGCTTTGGCGATCGCAGAACTTGAATCTTTAAAACTCGATCAAATCTCACAAGTAATATTTTCTCACTCAATAGACTACAAAAATCACACTTCACTCTTTTTTGTAGTGTAATTACATTACATTGTATTGTAGAACTCCAAAGAGGTAAATTTGCCCTCTTTGTGCCGAAAAATCACTGTAGAAACTGTCTCTAAGCTTTCACCATAAGGATTATCGGACATTTTTTTGAAATCTACCTCAACAAGATCGAAAGAATAGACAATCCAATCTAAAAAATCGGCAATACAATCGAAATTTTGTTCATTTTAAATGTAAATCTGATTTTGTATAGTTTTACTAAATGTGGTGATTGCTGTTTTTATTAGTATTTTTTATTGAAAATAAAAGTAAAAAAATGCTTTCATTCATGTCGTTGATCTTCCTCTTGATAGAGGGATTTCAGTTTGAGTAATAGGAGTTTAATTCTAATGGCAACTTCTGGCAATAGCAATCAAACCACTGGGTCACAAAGTACTAGCAACAATTCAACTGGTAATGGCAATTTTTCTTTCAGTGATGGCAAATGGCAGTCTAGCGATGGCAGCAGTCTAGATAGTGGCAGTAGCTTTGGTGGCGCTGCTAGTGGTAGTAATACTTTCGCTTCCTTCATCGGTGGTGGTAACTCATCCACAACCAGTGAAGATGGAAAGTACAAATATAATTACGAGCGACCACTTGACGAGCGGGCTTTAACTGATACCAATAATCCGTTCAATCAACTCATCGGAGTCGTTGGCGGTGATATTACTGCGTTAGGTGATGGTAGCAACCCCTTTGCTAGTGGTGGCGCATCTGCTGGCGGTAGCAACCCCTTAACTGGTGGTGGCGCATCTGGTGGCGGTAGCAACCCCTTAGCTGGTGGTGGCGCATCTGGTGGCGGTAGCAACCCCTTAACTGGTAGTGGCGCATCTGGTGGTAACGCATCTGGTGGCGGTAGCAACCTCCCTGGTAACTTACCATTTGGCAGCACTCCGCCTTCCAAGGAAAGTGGAAGCAACCTACCTGAAACTGGCAACGGTCAACCTGTACCTTATAAGAGCGACAACTGGATATCTGATATTCAAAAATTAGATGGTGCAAATGCTATCGGTAACAGTGGCCAAGGTAACGGTAACTGGCTATATGGTAGTAACAACGCAACCGACGGTAATGGTAACTGGAATTTTGGTAGCAGTAACACAACCAACGGTAACGGTAACTGGAACTACGGTGATAGCAGCAAAACCGAAGGTAATGGTAACTGGGGCTTTGGTAACGAGAACACAACCAACGGTAACGGTAACTGGAACTTAGGCAATAACAACGACATCCTTGGTAATGCCAATACATTACCTGGTAGTAAAAACGACATTCTTGGTAGTGGCAACACTGCCAATGTAACTAACAGCAATCTCCTTGGAAACCGGATTGAAGCCAGTGGTGATGACAAAACACTCATTGGTAATGAAGGCTGGAATTTCCCTGTTAGTGGCCAACTGATATCACTAGGTAGTACTAAGCCTAGCCAAGATATAGGAACTGATATCAGCAATTTAGTCACCAGTCCTAACGTTGCAACATCCGCCATATCAAATCCAGGCTATATCAACCCAAATTATGATTTCTCTAGCATAGCCTAAAAGTTTGTAGCAGACAGGAGCCAGTTTTTGCATCGGTAAGCCTGTCTATTGTAGCAATGACCTTTTTGCCAACTTGAGTTGATTACATTTTGAGTACAATACTTCTGGATTAAGCTTTGCAGTTGACATTGCTCTCATTGAGCGGCGCAAGAATCAACCTTCTAGCATTTTAAGAATTTCAATCTGTAATTAACCCAGAAGTATTACTCTTTGAAATGTAGTGGGTAAGGTATAGAAAAAATAATTAACCGCAAATCATTGGAGTGGTTAATTTAAGTCAAATGCATAAAGACTATTTTCAGCAATTCGGCACGGGTAAACGGTTTAGTCAGATAGCCAGATGCCCCGACTAATTTCGCTTTTACTTTGTCTACAATTCCTTTACTGCCAGTGACAAAGATAATAGGAGTATTTTGAAATAGTGAATTATTTCGTATAATTCGGCACAACTCATAACCATCAATTCCTAGCATGTTTAAATCCAACAAAATTAAATCCGGTTTGTGCCTTATAATTGACAAAACGGCTTTCACTGGATCGTTAATAGTCACTACAGAAAAATTTTCATTTTCTAAGAAATAACTAATTTCTTTAAGAATGGTGGGACTATCATCTACAGAAACGATTTTGTGGACTTTTTGTCCCGTTACAGTAGCAGCCGTTACTCTTTGGGAAGCAGAATTTATGTTATTTGATATTGTTGGTTCCTGAAAGTTTTCTTTTGAAGGAGTAGAAATCTGTGGTAATCGCTGAACAGGAACTATTTTCTCTTCAGGAATATTTGGGTAAGAATTGACAGTATTACTTAGTTCTTGTTTGGTGTCAACTAACCCTGAAATCAATTTTGAGAAAAGCGATTGCTCCTCAAAAAGCTTTGGTAATTTATCATAAGGTGGATCTGGTTCATGGAGGATAATCGCACCCTTAAGGATGTAAGGGTATAAATTGCGAGCTAGTTGAATTTCATCTTGATTCAAAATTACAGCCAGATGATACAGGCTAAAACCCTTCATCCAGTTAATTAAATCTGGCTGGAGATTTGGTAAATCTTGGTCATCAAACTTGCTGTTAATCAACAGATATGGACGTTGATATAGAGAAGAAATTTTAGGTACAAAAGCCTGCCAATTCTGTAATCTTACTTGGCAATACTCTAGAATTTTTTCTACACCTAGCCTGCAAATTTTTGGCATTCTATCAAGTGGTTCTGTTAATTCATAAGTACCTTCTTTGATGAGCAAAAATGATTCAATTACCTCTTTAACTAATTCTTGAACCAGCACTCCTGCTTGTGTAGAATGTAGATGTTGTTGACTAACAAGCCAGGATATAGCCTGATACTCAGGAGGGTGGCTTCTCGAATTACTGTCATCTTTGCTTAACTGACTGTGTGAGTCAGGTTCAAACATCAGCCGTACTTGAATGCGAACCTCATTAGTAAGGAGTGGAATTTGCTGGCTGAGGCGTCGCAAATGGCGCTCTAGTCGATCAAATGGTTCCACAGAATGGGTAGCGTAAGTTATTTTGCCCTGTTCTAAGTAAATCGACCAAGAAACTGAGTTACTCAATACTTGTAAACAAGTACTGTCGGAACAATTGGATAATTGTCTTAACAAACTTAGAGGACGTAGTTTGGTGAATGTACCTGAGTTATTCATATTTTTCAAGTTTTTTGCGGAATCAACAACGGAATATTTGTAGATTGAAAATATGAGCTATAAAGTATTCTCTTCTTTGTAATATTTTTCTACCCACAAATTATTTATTTGAAAATATGTACATATATTAACAATTGTAAGTTTTCTAAGTTGTCTGTTACATTTGGCACATTTTACTTCATCTATCTCAAACAACAAGTAGGTATGAATAAAGGTAAGCATCTATCATAGCTAGATTATCAGTAGATGTTGGTTAATTCTGGATTTTAGTAACTACTGACAACTCTTGAGTGAAGACCTTAATAATGACGTTTATTTATGCCCACTCACTTCAAGAGGCAAATTTGATTCCAAGTTCGCGCAGTTACACTGGTATACTTCTAGAGTTAACGAGCTTAATTATGGTTAATTACTTTTCCTTAAAGAAACGATTCTTCTACATAAAATCTTTAAAAAATTATCTAGGAAAGTTTACGTATTTATTGTACTGTAGGTTTAATGGATATAACTTTTTGGTAGATACATTACAACAGGTAATGCTGGGTTTTGATAAACTCTTTTTTGCTAAACTAAGCTGTACTCAAGTTCATCTTAAATATATAGAGAACTTCATGAAAATAATTTGTTTAATAAAGATTAGAGCATCTACCAATAGATACTATATTCTGTAGTCGCCTCGGCGATTGAAACTATCTACTCTGAGCAAAGGGAAATAAAACTTTGGACTTTAACATAACACAAAAAGTTATGCATGATACATTAAGACTTGATGAAGTAGTAGAATTTGCTGAGAATCCAGAACCACGTTGTCCTTGTGTACTTTTATTAGACACATCTGGATCGATGCAAGGAGAGCCGATTGAGGCTTTAAATCAAGGTTTACTAAGCTTAAAGGATGAATTAGTCAAAAATTCCTTAGCCGCCAGACGGGTGGAAGTGGCGATCGTCACTTTTGATAGTAATATCAATGTATTACAAGATTTTGTGACTGCCGATCAATTCAATCCGCCTATTTTGACAGCCCAAGGCTTGACTACAATGGGTGCGGGAATTCATAAAGCTTTGGACATAATTCAAGAGCGTAAATCTCAGTATCGTGCCAACGGGATTGCTTACTATCGTCCTTGGGTATTTATGATTACCGATGGAGAACCGCAAGGTGAGTTAGAGCAAGTGGTTGAGCAAGCATCCCAGCGCCTACAGGGAGACGAGGCGAACAAGCGGGTAGCATTCTTTACAGTTGGCGTAGAAAATGCTAATATGACGCGTTTAAATCAAATAACTGTACGTACTCCCTTAAAGCTTAAAGGATTAAATTTTATCGAGATGTTTGTCTGGCTGTCAACTAGTATGTCGGCCGTATCTCATTCACAAGTAGACGAACAGGTAGCACTACCGCCGATTGGTTGGGGGACTGTTTAATTAACAATTGCAGCTTGATGTTTACACAGCTAGCTGCTTGAAAAAAATTTATGAACATATCAAAACAGATTGCTCAATGGCGGATTGTGGCTGCGTCTGTATGTGGTACAAGTCACTTAAAAAACAATCAATTATGTCAGGATGCTCATCACTGGCAGATATTGTCAGATAATGTTTTGGTGGCGGCCGCAGCAGATGGTGCGGGTTCAGCTAGCCTTGGAAAAGTGGGAGCGATGGTTGCTGTGGAGACAGCAATAGAAAACATTTCTACCAAAGGGCTGACCCAAAAAAGTTTGACTGATGATACATTGGTGCGATCGCTCTTAAATGATGCCATATTAGCTGCTAAAAAAGCTGTAGAGGATGAGGCGGCTACTTGTGACAAACAGCCTCAAGATTTAGCAACTACCTTAATTATGCTGGTTGCCACACCAGAAGTTGTAGCTGTAGTTCAGATAGGTGATGGTTTGGCAGTGGCTAAAGATTCTATGGGCAACCTGTTAGCACTGACGATGCCTGACAGTGGTGAATACATCAACGAAACCACTTTTTTAACTTCGCCTAATGCCTTAGATACAGCACAGATGAGATTATGGCGCACAGACATAGTAAACGTTGGTATTATCACCGACGGATTACAAATGCTGGCTTTGAATATGGTTGTTGGCGAACCTCACAAACCATTCTTTTTTCCGCTGTTTGAATTTGTCGCCAATACCGAGGATAAGACAGAAGCAAAGGAGCAATTAGTAAAATTTTTACGCTCAGAGCGGATTACGCAACGCACTGATGATGATTTAACACTCATTATAGCTGCATTCAACGACTCATGAGCAATTCTACAGGTTTCACATCTTACAATAACTTCCGTTAGCGGTAATTTCATTATGCAGGTACTACGTTGTTCCCTCAGAAAAGAAATCCTCAGTCTCAATGTCAGTTTGGGACGTGGCGGTGAAGCTTGCGTTTATGCAGTGCCATCCGATAACGACTTGGTGGCGAAGATTTACCACAAGCCAACCACTGCCCATGCTGATAAACTCCAAGCGATGCTTGCCAACCCGCCAGAAAACCCTACAGCTAGTTTAGGGCATATCTCTATCGCTTGGCCAGAGGATTTATTACGGGCGGCAGATGGCAAAAATAGCATCCTGGGTTTTTTGATGCCACGGATTCAGGGGATGCGTCCAATCATCGACTTTTACAACCCCAGAACCCGTCGGCAACACTGCCCTCTATTCAACTATCAGTACCTGCTCCGCACGGCTCGTAACTTGGCGGCAGCTTTTGCCGCTTTGCACGCTAGTGGATATTGCATTGGTGATGTGAACGAGTCTAATATCCTCGTCAGTGATACAGCACTGGTGACTTTGATAGACACAGACTCTTTCCAAGTAACCGACCCAAACAGTAATGTTGTTTATCGCTGCCCAGTAGGTAAACCAGAGTTTACTCCCCCAGAACTACAGAATAAAACTTTTGCCCAGCACGATCGCGAAATCTCTCACGATTTATTTGGGTTAGGGGTGCTAGTATTTCAACTCTTAATGGAAGGCACCCACCCATTTTCGGGGATTTTTCAAGGTGCAATTGAGCCACCGCCCTACGAAGCACGCATTGCATCGGGTCATTTCACTTACAGCGAAAAGCGTTACGTACCCTACCTGCCGACACCCATTGCCCCCCCTTGGGAAATTCTCCATCCCAGCTTACAGGAATTATTTGTCCGTTGTTTTGAAGAGGGTCATAACAACCCACAACTACGCCCCAGTGCCCAGACTTGGCTCTCAGCCATCGCTGAAGCCGAAGAGTCCCTAATTACCTGCACGACAAATCCCCAGCATCGCTACAATAACCACATGCGTAGCTGTCCGTGGTGTGAACGAACCGTGCGATTAGGTGGACGTGACCCCTTTCCATCACATCGGGCTATAGAAGCTAGAGAACATCTCCAACCGCGAATCAAAGCGAGAAAACGCTACACTCAGACACCGCATTTTCCCCAGCGAGCTATGTCACCGCAGCTAGCTAATTACTGGCAGCCAATGACTCCCAGCGGTTCATATTATAAACCTTCCAAAAAGTCAAAGTTGTACCCAATTATTTGTTGCTTGCTGGGTTTTGGTTTATTGGGATATGCAGACGTAATGATTAAATTTACTCAGCCGTTGGTTTCCCAAAATGCCTACACCCAACAAACAATCAAGTCTCCTAAGACAAATAATAAACTCAGCTTTGCTGATTCCTATCAGGAAGGTTATATTGCTTACAAAGAGCGAGACTATGACAAAGCAATTGTCAATTTTAGCCAAGCAATTGAACAAGAACCTACACATGCTAGAGCAATTATAAATCGTGGCAATGCCCGCTATAACCTGAAAGACTATGAAGGAGCAGTTACAGATTATAGCCAAGCTCTGAAAATCAATCCCAATCAAATCAAAGCTCTGGTAAATCGGGGTAATGCCCGCTATATGCTCGCTGAATATAGTAACGATCCTGATAAAGAATATAATCTAGCGATCGCTGATTATAATCGAGCCATTGGTCTGGATAATAATGAAATTGAAGCTTATGTCAGACGGGGGATTGTCCGCGCCCAAATGGCTAAATACAGCGGCGAATCTCAACAAGTTTACAAAAAAGCGATCGCAGATTTTACTCAGGCAATAAAACTTAATGTCTCCAAAGCCGAAGCTTACTTCCAGCGGGGTGTTGTCTATTATCAAATTGCTCAATATAGCAGCAATTATCAGCAAGAATATAATCAAGCGATCGCTGACTTTAACCAAGCATTAACTCTAAGCCCTAAACTAGCAAAAGCATATCTCAAACGAGGTATGGTTCGCTATGAACTGGCACAATATGGTGGTAGTGAAGCTAACAAAAACCAGACAAAAGCTGTCGAAGATATACAGGCATCTGCCAAAATATTTCTTGAGCAAGATGACATGGATAATTATCAACAAGCACTCAGTAATATGTGTGTAGTCATCGAAAATAAATGTGACCCTTTATTCCAAGGCTCAAGTAACCTGGAAAAAACTAACTAGAAACAAGTAAGTTTTGTCACTAGCATATTATTGGTTTTGATTGAAAAAATCAATCCTGACTAGGGGTAGCGCCAGCTAACCCTAGTTATTTTGTAGGTAACATTTTTATTTCATTGAGTAATTTATTTATGTATTTATAGATATTCATAGAGCTTTTATATAGAAAAGATTTTAATTTATCTTACCTTTATAATTTCATCGGAAATTACAGTTAGATTATTGACGGAGAAACAGAAATCAGAAATACATTTCGCTCCCTTGAAGTGCATCCTCTTCATCTCGAAAAAGTCAAATAATCATATCCCTACAAATCTCCGAGGTAATTGCATGAAAGCGGTGATTTTGGCTGGAGGTCTTGGTACACGCCTCAGTGAAGAAACCAGTATTAGACCCAAGCCGATGGTTGAGATTGGTGGTAAGCCAATTCTCTGGCACATAATGAAAACATACTCTGCCCACGGCATTAATGATTTCATCATTTGTTGCGGTTATAAAGGTTACATCATTAAAGAGTATTTTGCTAACTACTTCTTACACATGTCAGATGTTACCTTTGACATGCGCTTTAACCAGATGAACGTGCATTCAGGTTATGCAGAACCCTGGCGTGTCACCTTAGTAAATACGGGTGATAATACAATGACAGGCGGACGCTTAAAGCGAATCAGCGAACATCTTGGTAACGAGACTTTTTGCTTTACTTATGGCGATGGTGTCAGTAATATTAATATCACCGAGCTAATTAAGTTTCACAAAGAACAAAATAGCTTAGGAACACTTGCCGCTGTTCAACCAGCCGGACGTTTTGGTGCTATTTCTTTAGGATATGAGCAAACCAAAATCACCAGCTTTCGGGAAAAACCGGAAGGTGATGGAGCTTGGATTAATGGTGGTTATTTTGTGTTAGAACCAGAAGTAATCAACTTAATTGCTGATGACTCTACGGTATGGGAGCAAGAGCCATTAGAAAAGCTAGCTGATATGGAACAGCTATCTGCTTTTAAACATGATGGGTTTTGGCAACCGATGGATACTTTACGTGATAAAAACTATCTCGAAGGGCTGTGGAAAAACAATCAGGCTCCTTGGAAGGTATGGTAGCCGCTAGGCGGAAGTCAAAAGTCAAAAGTCAAAATAACTTTATTTTGGGCTTTTATTTTGATATTTTATAATATGGCATGTTGGCTTCCGTCTTAATGTACTAGATTGTAACTCCAAAAAACACTTATTTACTCTGGCTCTTAGCGACAATAATACTAATGTATGATTTTGCGATTATAGGTGGGGGAATAGTTGGACTCTCAACAGCGTTAGCTTTAGGAAAACGCTATCCCAATGCCCGGATTTTAGTACTAGAAAAAGAGAGCCAATGGGCATTTCATCAAACTGGCAATAATAGCGGGGTAATTCATTCTGGTATTTACTACAAACCAGGAAGTTTCAAAGCTAAATTTTGTCGTGATGGTTCTCGTTCAATGGTAGAATTCTGCCAAGAGCATGGAATTGACCATGAAGTTTGTGGTAAGGTAATTGTTGCAACTGAAGAACAAGAGCTATCACGCTTAGAAAATCTCTACCAACGCGGCTTAAACAATGGCATAGAAGTCCAGAGAATCAGCCCCGAAGAAGTCAAGGAAATTGAACCTCACGTAAGATGTGTAGGTGGAATTCGGGTATCCTCAACTGGTATTGTTAATTACAAGCAAGTTTGTTTTAAATATGCCCAGCTAATTCGACAGCAGGGTGGAAATTTACACCTGAATACAAAAGTCCTGAAAATCTCTCCAAGTGGTAAAAATCAGGTACTGGAAACAAACAAAGGTAGCTTTGAAACCCGCTTTGTAATTAATTGTACTGGATTGCATAGCGATCGCACCGCCAAACTAGGTCAAGTTGAACCCCAAGCAAAAATTGTCCCATTCCGGGGAGAATACTACGAACTCACCCCAGAAAAACGCTATCTGGTCAAAACACTAATTTACCCAGTTCCCAATCCAGATTTTCCCTTTCTGGGTGTCCACTTTACCCGGATGATTGATGGTAGCGTCCATGCAGGGCCAAACGCGGTTCTATCGCTCAAACGCGAAGGTTATAAAAAAACCGACTTTGACTTACGGGATTTTCTGGAAGTCATCACCTATCCCGGTTTCTGGAAGTTAGCAGCTAAACACGCTGATGAAGGCATCCAAGAAATCATTCGTTCTTTTAGCAAAGCAGCCTTCACCAGAAGTTTACAAAAACTAATTCCCGAAGTGCAAGCAGAAGACTTAGTTCCCACCCATGCAGGAGTCCGTGCTCAAGCCTTAATGAACGATGGCAAGCTTGTAGACGACTTTTTGATTGTTTCCGGTCAAAACTCCATTCATGTTTGCAATGCTCCTTCTCCTGCTGCCACATCTTCTCTAGAAATCGGCAAAGCGCTTGTGGCAGAAATTCCTCAACTTTCGCATCTAGATAGTGTAGTAACTGCATAGATATCATAGTTGTTATTTCCGGGACTGCTGAATTAAGGGATGAATCTTGTATAGTGGGCATCTTTGCCTGCCTGGAAATACAAGGGAAAGGTAAGACACCTATCCGAAAAAAGATATCATGCATCAATTAAGAACCGCTATAGAGTGCTGCTACCCAATGGGTAAGCCTGCAAAGGTTTTAGTAACTACATAATGACTGTTAGCCAAGTCATATATAGCGCTTCTGAGTTGAGTCAAATAGAGATTTAACCCCCAACCCCTTCCCTAGAAAGGAAAGGGAGTAAGATTCCAAGCCTCTCTCATAACAAGCTACGGTGTAAATTACCCCCCTTAATCCCCCTGATGTATTGGGGGGAAAAAAGAAATCTAGTTCCCTCCCGCCACATGCTTCTCCCAAGGGGAGACGCTGCGCGAACAAGTCGGGCATTGCCCGCCCAACGCAGTGGCTCCCCAATGCATCGGGGAGGGTTAGGGTAAGGTAAAACCTTGGTTAATCAGCTCTTTCAGACTTGTGTGTACACCATACCTCATAACAGGAGAGAGGTTTGGAGAGAGGTCAAGTTATTGCATACAAACGAAAAATATAGCGGTTCCCTTCTAGATGCAACACACTCTAGGGCGTACATCTATGCGTCCAGCTAAACGAAGAATTTAACTCATCAATACAAAGGAATTAACCACAATGAAAATATTAGTAACTGGAACAGAAGGCTATCTAGGTTCGTTATTACCGCCTCTGTTAATCGAACGAGGACATGAAGTTATTGGTCTAGATACTGGTTTCTATAAAGTTGGTTGGCTGTACAATCCTAGTGGAGTGACACCTAAAACCCTTAACAAAGATATCCGCAACATCACCCCTGATGATTTAGAAGGTATTGAAGCCATAGTTCACATGGCGGAACTCTCCAACGACCCAGCCGGACAATTAGCACCTAATATTACCTACGAAATTAATCATGTAGGTTCAGTTCGTCTAGCTAGTCTGGCTAAGGCTATGGGTGTGCGTCGCTTCGTATATATGTCTTCGTGCAGTGTCTACGGTGTTGCTACCGCAGGTGATGTCACAGAAGAATCCCCAGTTAATCCCCAAACAGCCTACGCAGAATGTAAAACTCTCGTAGAAAGAGATGTCAGACCACTCGCTGACGATGACTTCTCTCCCACCTTTATGCGGAATGCGACAGCCTTTGGTGCTTCTCCCAGAATGCGCTTCGATATTGTTTTAAACAACTTAGCAGGGTTGGCATGGACTAGCAAAGAAATCAAAATGATTAGTGATGGCACACCTTGGCGGCCATTAGTCCACGCATTGGATATTTGCAAAGCAATAGTTTGCACCTTAGAAGCACCACGGGACATTGTACATAACCAAATCTTCAACGTGGGAGATACAGCAAATAACTATCGCGTCAAAGAAATCGCAGAAATTATTGCTGATGTTTTCCCCGATTGTAAATTATCCTTTGGTAACAACGGCGCAGATAACCGCAGCTATCGCGTATCCTTCGAGAAAATCAACACAATCCTACCTGGATTTAAATGTGATTGGAATGCCCGACTTGGTGCCCAGCAGCTATTTGATTTATTCAGTCAAATACACATGGCTGAAGATACTTTCTTGTTTAGAGGATTTACTCGCTTAAAACAGCTAGAGTATCTAATTCGGACAGAGCAGATTGACAAAGATTTCTTCTGGAATAAAAAGTAGCTCAAGTCATCTAGCAGCAATGGAAAAATAATCTAAGCTTCCGAATCAACACTATTTGATTCGGGCTTATTCCATCCATCAAATTATTTGCAATCAGTGAGTTAAATTTTATGGCACTCATTTCAGCATTAGTAAACGAGTTAGCCATCTGAAAGCTAAAGAGATTGCTGCTAGACTGCATCGCAGAGAGACTTACATAAAAAACCAAAGAAACAAAGCATAAGCTCTTAAATTTTCTCTTGAAGGCTAAAGCAGAAGGTAAATCAATCGCTATATGAATAAATTGCTGACTATCGCAATTCCTACATTCAATCGTGCCCAAATTTTAGATAAACAACTTACTTGGTTAGCCAAATCCATTAAAGGGTTTGAGTCTGAGTGTGAAATCTTTATTTCTGATAATTGTTCTACAGATAATACCCAAGAAGTTATTAAAAAGTGGCAGATAATTCTTAGTAATGTCACATTTACCTCAAACAGGAATAATGAAAATATCGGGGTCATGGGTAATATTGCTTGTTGCTTAAAAGCTCCAAATAGTAAATATGTTTGGACAATTGGTGATGACGATCCAATTCAAGAGAGAACCCTAGATTATGTGTTAACAACACTAAAAAAACATTCAGATTTAGCACTAATGTTTTTAAATTTTTCTGGTCGTCAAAAACGAACAGGTAAACTTGTTGTAGAACGCTGGTTAAATAGTGATAACGACAAACTAAGAGTTGATGGTAAAGCTGTATTTCAAAGTTATCTGAGTGAAAATTTTGGTGGTGTACTTTTTATATCGGCAGCAATTTATCGCACAAATCTAGTGCAACGCGCTTTACAAAAATGGCCGTCTGCTACTAATAATTGGGCGTCTCAAGCATACTGGACTGCATTTTGTGCTGCTCATGGAAGTGTCATCGTCACTAAAGACACTTATTTAGAATGTACTATGGGCGCTAGTCTTTTGGATCTTGACCCAACATGGAACTTTAAAATGCGATATGCGTACATACCTGAAGTTTATATAAAACTACTAAAGGTAGGATATCCTCATAAATTTTGTCAGCAAATGATTTGGCAGAATTTCCATCAAAAAACTGACTTGAAAATCCTATTAGGTGCTTTAAAACGTTGGCCTTTCTTGACAATCAAGATATTTATTCCTTACCTACGTTTGTTAAGTATATCAGCTTGGGCAATTCTTTTTCCACCCAAACAGCTAGAGACTAGCCTGTAACCATTAATATATCAATTTCTTAACTACTATTTCTTCCCATGCATAAATTACTGACCATTGCTATACCGACTTATAATCGTGCTGAATTGCTGGATAAACAGTTAGCATGGCTAGCTCAAGCTATCAAAGGTTTTGAAGATGATTGTGAAATTTTAGTTTCTGATAATTGTTCAACAGACAATACTCAGGATGTGATTAAAAAATGGCAAATAATACTTAGCAGTATCCCATTTAAATCAAATAAAAATCCTCAAAATTTAGGCGTTGTCAAAAATATTATGTATTGCCTAAATTCTACTACAACAAAATATGTTTGGACAATTGGTGATGATGACCCAATTCAAGATAAAGCCATTGCTTATGTAATTAGCAAACTGAAGCAATATGAAGATTTATCATTATTGTTTCTCAACTTTTCTGGTCGAAACCAAATTACTGGTGAACCAGTTCATCCACCAACAATTCTTGGTAATCGCTGGTTTGATATAGATAGTGAAGATGGTGATGGTGATGGTAAAGCTATATTTGAGCATTGTTTCTCAAAAAGTGTCGGTGCAGTCATTTTTTTGACTGCTACAATCTACCGCACTGATTTAGTGAAACGCGCTCTACAAAATTGGCAAGATGCTGAGAATAATTGGATATCTTTAGCATATTTAGCCGGGTATTGTGCTTCTAATGGTCGTGTAATTGTCACGAAAGAGACTTATTTGGAATGTGTTGTGGGTGTGAGTTATTGGCAGAAAGAACCCAAATCTGCACTGTTAATGCAATACAAACACATACCCGAAGTAATTTTGAAATTGGAGCAGAGTGGATATTCTAAGCAGTTTTGTCGGCGGATGCTTTTGCAAAACGGTAAAGAAGTCAACTTGAAAGTTTTCTTAGGTGCTTTAAGAAGATGGCCTATGTCTGCCATTAAGACAGTAGTCCCATTTTTAGCTTTAGTCAGTTTATGTGCTTTTGATGTGATGGTTTCTAAAGATTTTAGTTTAGCAGAATCAACTGAAATACCTGCTCAAGAAATGCGGAGCTATAAGCCATAAGCTACTAAATTACCGATCAATTGACATTGAAACTAGAAATAATTTACCATATGTTTAATGTAGTTAAACGCAAAATATATACACTATCTGCTGACTTTCAATATTATGTAGCTCGTTGGAAGTATAGCAGAAATCTGCCAGCATTGGAAGGGCGCGATCGCAACATCCTGAAGGCTCTCAAAAAAGACGGTGTTTGTGTCACAACACTAGCAGATTTAGGCTTCAACTCTAGCTCAGAACTACTCAAAGCTGCTTACCAGCAATTGTCTCAGATGGAAAATCCTAATAACGACCATCTAGATGAAAAGTTGCCACAAATTTACACAGTTACAGGTTTACCAGAATTTTATGCGTGGGGAATGGAGAAAAGACTTCTCAATCTCATCGAAAATTATATTGGTCTTCCTATTGCTTTTCACGGTGTACATTTACGTAAAGATTTCCCTAGCAAACATCAGTTTGGTACACTACTATGGCATGGCGATTCCGAAGACCGTCGTATTATCAAAATCTTTGTTCACTTGAATGATGTCGAAGAAAAAACTGGGCCTTTTGAATACATTCCCCGCTCTTTAACTTCCTTATTTAGTTGGAATTATATGCGGCTTTACTACAAACTTTGGAAGTCAGGCTATAGGGGTATCGATGATGAAGAAGTGAAAACAGTCATCCCCAAATCAGCTTGGAAATCCTGCCCAGGCCCAGCAGGTACTGTCTTGATTATAGATGCGAAAAATACTTTGCATCACGGCACAGTCCGCACAGAAGAACGCTCAACACTATTCTTTTGTTACACCGCCAACCCTCCTGAAAGACCAGAACTCTGCACCCAATACTGGGATGATACTTATCCCAGAGCAGAGTTAAGGCAACAAGTAGAAAATAGCCGATAGCGTATTAAAGGTAGTCATGCGATGCTGATCAAGATTAAACGCAAAATATCTTCACTGGGATCTGAGTTAGTTTACAGATTAGCACTTTTGAAACACGCTGCTAATTTGCCTGCACTGGAAGAAGGCGATCGCAAAATTCTTGCCGATCTTAAATGTGATGGTATTCATATTACCACACTGGCTGAATTGGGATTCGATTCAACATCAGAATTGCTCAAGGCAGCTTATGGTTATTCGTCCCAAATGGAATCTGTCAATAATGACGATTCAAATGAAAAATTTCCCCAAGTTTATACAGTTACATATTTACCTGAATTTGCTACTTGGGGAAGCGAAAAAAGGCTCCTAAACATCATTGAAAACTACATTGGTCTACCGATCATTTTTCATGGTGTACATCTTCGCAAGGATTTTCCTAATAAAAATCAGTTTGGTACACAACTATGGCACAAAGATGCAGAAGACCGCCGCATGATCAAAATTATTATTTACTTAAATGATGTGCAAGAAAAGCACGGTCCCTTTGAATATATTCCAGCCTCTTTAACCTCTTTGTTTAGATTAAACTATTACCGTACTTACTACAAGCTTTGGCAATCTGGTCATTTAGGCATCACAGATGAAGAACTAAATGAGATTATCCCGAAAGAGGCTTGGAAATCTTGTACAGGATCAGCAGGAACAGTCATTATTGTAGATCCCAAAAAAGCCATACATCACGGTACATTACGCACAGAAGATAGGTTAACTCTATTCTCGTGCTACACTTCTACTTCTCCCGATCGTCCAGAAGTTTGTACTCAATATCGAGACAATACTTTTCCTCAACCAAAGTTAATTGAACCAGTCATTAATAGCGCAATATAGTTCAGTCAAAGCAAGCTACTTGTTAATATAAAAATTCGCTCAAGACTATTCTTGATGAGATTTATAACAAGTTAAGTTTTCAAATTTGCTAAGTTTTGTTGTCGTCAATCTTCCTATCGAGGTTATTCATTCATGATCTTCACTCAAACTGCACTCAAAGACGCATTCATCATTGATTTAGAAGAAAAGCCAGATCACCGTGGTTTTTTCGCTCGGTCTTTCTGCGCTCAAGAATTTGAAGCACACGGATTAAAGCCAACAGTTGCCCAATGTAACCTGTCTTTTAATTGCAAAAAAGGCACTATTCGGGGAATGCACTATCAAATTCTACCAGCAGCAGAAACAAAATTAATTCGCTGTACTAAAGGCGCAATCTACGACGTAATTATTGATATGCGTCCTGAATCTCCTAGCTTTTTATCACACATTGGTGTAGAGCTAACCCCAGAAAATCGCCGCGCTTTATATGTTCCAGAAATGTTTGCTCATGGCTATCAAGCACTCACCGATGAGACTGAAGTTGTATATCAAGTGGGTGAATTTTACACCCCAGGATATGAAAGAGGTTTACGCTATGACGACCCATTCTTTAACATTGATTGGCCTCTAGATGTGACTGAAATCTCCGAGAAAGATTTAAATTGGCCTTTGTTGAGAATGATGACTGTTGGCGGTACAGCTTCCAGATAACTATAGACTATTTCTCTGTGCCAGGTGTTTTCCGTACAACACACTGGCTCCTCTGCATGAGGTAATACAATAATGCGAAAGTCAGAAGTATTGCCAATTTGTCTGCTAAAGACCTAAAGCTGATGTCTCGTCAGTCATGGGAATATGCAAGAGCAAATCATACCAAAGAAAAGTTTTCCCAAACCTACAGAAATGCTGTGGAGCAAATTATCAAAAATCACACCCAGAAAAAACAGACTACTACTATAACATCTAGCAAACAACTAGTTAGTAGCTATCATTAATGATAATTTGTATGAAAATGTACTTAATATTTAGCCGTAACAAATTATTAAGTGCAAAATTATCGAGAATTTGTAACACAACAAACAGTTCTAAAAAGGAGTTTAGTTCATGATTATTATCGATCGCGCCTTACAAGCCCGTGCAGCAGCAGGAAATCCTATTAAGGTGGGAATGATTGGTGCTGGTTTTATGGGTCGAGGAATTGCCAACCAAATTGTCAATTCAGTGCCAGGAATGGAGTTAGTTGCTATCTCTAATCGTCAGATTGGTGCAGCTAAACAAGCTTATTCGGAAGCAGGAATTGAAGATATTCAAGTTGTTGCAACTATCAGCGAATTAGAAGATGCGATCGCTAACGGTAAATATGCAGTCACAGAAGACGCTAAGTTACTGTGTCGGGCTGAAGGCATCGATGCATTAATCGAAGTCACGGGTGCAGTGGAATTTGGCGCTGGGATCGTTATGGAAGCGATCGCCCACCGCAAACATGTGATCATGATGAATGCCGAACTCGATGGCACCATTGGCCCCATCCTGAAAGTGTATGCTGACAAAGCAGGTGTGATTCTCAGCGCTTGTGATGGCGATCAGCCAGGAGTACAAATGAACCTTTACCGCTTTGTAAAAAGCATTGGTTTAACTCCCTTATTGTGCGGTAACATTAAAGGACTCCAAGACCCCTATCGCAATCCCACCACCCAAGAAGGATTTGCTAAACGTTGGGGTCAAAAGCCCCACATGGTGGCTAGCTTCGCCGACGGAAGCAAAATTTCCTTCGAGCAAGCGATCGTTGCCAATGCCACAGGCATGAAAGTCGCCAAACGGGGAATGTTGGGATATGACTTCAGCGGTCATGTCGATGAAATGACCCAGTTATATGATGTTGAACAACTCAAAGAACTAGGCGGTATTGTCGATTATGTAGTTGGAGCCAAACCAGGCCCAGGCGTATATGTATTTGCCACTCACGACGACCCCAAGCAACGTCACTATCTCAACTTATATAAATTAGGCGAAGGCCCACTTTACAGCTTCTATACTCCTTATCACCTCTGTCATTTTGAAGTTCCCTTGTCCGTAGCGCGTGCTGTTTTATTTGGTGATGCCGTTATGTCTCCACTAGCAGGCCCGCTAGTAGATGTTGTCACCACCGCCAAAATCGACCTGAAAGCAGGAGAAACCTTAGATGGCATCGGCTACTACATGACCTACGGACAATGTGAAAATTCCGATATCGTCCAACAGCAAAATCTTCTACCAATGGGTTTAGCTGAAGGGTGCCGCCTCAAACGAGATATTTCTAAAGATCAAGTCCTCACTTATGAGGATGTAGAATTACCTGAAGGCAGACTCTGCGACCAACTACGAGATGAGCAAAACGTCTATTTCGCTCCAGAAAAAATCTTAGTAGCAGTTGGATAATATCGGTTCTAAAAATATTTGCCACAAATGAATTAGCTGTAGGGGCGTACAGCTGTACGCCCCTATATATTTGTCGCCAGAATTTCATCAAGAGGATAGAAAGCTATACTGTGGGACACTAAAGTTGTTGATAGTAACTTGCTGGAGAGCGTTTCAACAAACCCGATCGAAACTTTAGGTCAAATTTCATGAAAATTGCTCTCGTCCATGATTATTTAACCCAGCGAGGTGGGGCAGAGCGTGTGTTTGAACTGCTTTGTAAGCGCTATCCCGAAGCAGACATTTTCACATCTTTGTATGATCCCCAAAAAACGATTGATCTAGGCGATCGCATAGTTAATACAACCTTCTTACAAAAGATTCCTGGTGCAGCAAAATATTTCAGGTCGATGGCTCCTCTGTATTTCCCTGCCTTTCGTGCCTTGGATCTGCAAGACTACGATTTAATTGTTAGTAGTAGCACCAGCTTCGCCAAAGCAGTGCGAAAAAATCCCAATGCCCACCATATTTGTTTTTGCCATAACGTCACCCGTTTCTTATGGGATACAGCAACTTATTTAAGAGAATACGGAGACTATAGATATTTTGCTCCTTTAATCGAACAAGTATTTCAAGTCATGAGAAAGGTAGACCTGAAATATGCACAGGAGCCTGACCTTTACATTGCTAATTCCAGTGTTGTTGCCCGCCGGATTGAAAAGATTTATGGCAAAAAGGCAATGATGGTGAACTATCCAATTGATACTAGTAAATTTGTTTTTTCCGATATAAAAGAAGAATATTATCTGGCCTCCGCTCGGATGATCAGTTATAAGCGACTTGATATAATAGTCGAAGCTTTTAATTGGTTAGGGTGGCGGTTATTAATATCTGGTGACGGGCCAGAACTAGCACGGTTAAAATCCAAAGCATTACAAAATATTGTGTTCTTGGGACACGTAAGTGATAGAACCCGCAAAGACTTGTTTTCCAAAGCCAAGTCTATTATTGTCGCAGCCTTAGAAGATTACGGATTAGTTCCAGTCGAGGCTAATGCTAGCGGTACACCAGTCATCGCTTATGGAGCGGGTGGAGTATTAGATACTCAAATTCCAGGTGAAACAGGAGTCTTTTTCAAAAGACAAACACCCGAATCTCTTCAAGTTGCATTACTAGAAGCCAACGGCATTTCTTGGGATTACGATCGCATCCGCAATCATGCAGTAGCAAACTTTTCAGAAAATGCATTCTTTAGCAAGGTTGAGCAAATTATTTATCAAGCTTGTGGCGTGCATCAATTATTCATTTAATTTCTGAATCTATTTTCACTATCAGATTACCTATTTATTCGATCTCTCCTCATTGGCAGTTCGTAAAAAAATAGGTATTCTTCGGAGAATCTCTTAGCGTAAGTCTTGAAGACAAGGATAATAAAAGTGGTTCAAACTAGTCTAAATCCTCATCTAGCTCCAGCTTCTGAAAGTGAACCAAGTTACGGGCAAATGTTTGCCGTATTTGTGCGGAGATTTCCTTGGTTCTTAGCAGTATTAATTAGTTCTCTTGTTATTGCCAGCATAGTAACTGTAAAGACAAAACCTACTTATAAAAGTTCTATGCAACTGCTAGTAGAACCTAACTATCAAGGTAAGACAGAAGGTGGTGCGGGGGTAGACAATCAGTTTACTGACTCTAATGTGGTCATAGATACTGCCACCCAGCTTAACTTGATGCAAAGTTCGGGACTAATCCAAAAAGCAGTTGATAAACTTCAGTCTAATTATCCAGATATAACTTCAGCTGAAATAAAAGCTTCTTTGGTCTTAACTCAAATCAGGAGCAAAGAAGATAATGTCGCTACTAAAATATTTCAAGTTGAATACACCGCTGGAGATCCTGAAAAAACCCAAAAAGTTCTAGATGCAATTCGACAAGTTTATCTGGAATATAACAAACAACAACAGAGTTCGCGTTTACAAAAAGGTCTGCAAATCATCAGGGAACAGTTAAGTAAAGCCAGTGAAGAAGTAAACGCGGCTGAGACAAATTTACAAAGATTTCGCAGAAATCAGAACTTAATCGATCCAGAGTCACAGGCCAAAGCGATTGAAACAGCTTTGAACAATCTTTCTCAAGAAAGACAGACAACTCGTGCTCAGTATGGGGAAGCTTTAGCACGCCAAAAATCTTTAGAAGAACAACTTAACCGTTCTCCCCAAAATGCTTTAGTTGCTTCTCGTTTGAGTCAGTCTACTCGCTATCAAGGCTTACTAAACGAAATCCAAAAAAGCGAATTGGCACTAGCACAAGAACGCTTACGCTTTACAGATCAAACTCCAAGTGTGCAAAAGCTCAAAGAACAGCTTCAGGGGCAGAAGGAATTATTGCAACAAGAGGTAGGAAGAACTTTAGGCGGAAAGTCTTCTGGTGCATTGACTTCTGGGGACTCTCTTCTCGAAAAAGGACAGCTCGGCCAAATCGATCTCAGCCTTGCTGGTCAGTTAGTAGAAACGCAGACAACTATAGTTGCTTTAACTGCTCGCGATCAAAGTTTGGCCCAGAAAGAAAACGAGTTGCGTTTTGAAATCAAACGCTTCCCGCCTCTGTTGGCTTATTACAATCGAATGCTACCGCAGTTGCAATTTAGCCGTGAAAGGTTAGAGCAGCTTTTAAGAGCAGAACAACAATTACGCCAAGAACTTTCCAAGGGTGGATTTAATTGGGAAGTGGTGGAAGATCCCCAAAAAGGCGCACAATTAGGCCCCAATCTCCAACAGAACTTGCTCTTAGGTGCTGTGGTTGGGTTAATGTTAGGAGGTATTGCTGCCTTTATTCGGGAATCGGCTGATGATGCAGTTCACACCACTGCTGAGTTAGAGAAGCAAATGGCTATGCCGTTGTTGGGAACAACTCCCAAGTTACCGCCAGCTAAACCCAGAGAATCAATGATCAAGTTGCCTTTTGGCAAGCCAGAAGTTCTCGCCCCTTGGACAATTCAGGTATTGCAATCTCCACCGCGTTGGGAATCGCTGGATCTGATTTACAAAAACATCGAACTTTTAAATACTGTTACTAATTTAAAATCTTTGATGATTACCTCGGCTTTAGCCGATGAGGGTAAATCAGCTTTGGCGTTGGGTTTGGCAATGAGTGCTGCTCGTTTACACAAAAGGGTACTGCTGATTGATGCCAACTTACGCGATCCCAGTTTGCACCATCAACTGAATCTTCCTAATGAGCAGGGGCTTTCAACTTTATTGGCGAGTGATACAACTCTACCCAACCAAATTAGTCTTCAATACTCAGGTTCTGCCTACATCGATATTTTGACTGCTGGCCCCAAACCTGCCGACCCAGCTAATCTGTTGAGTTCCCCTCGGATGATGCAATTAATGGCAGCATTTGAGGAAAATTATGATTTGGTACTGATAGATGCACCCCCAGTTCTCGGCTTAGTGGATGCCATGCTTACCGCATCATCTTGTCGTAGCGTGGTTATGGTGGCAAGCATTGGTATTGTGACACGAAGTCAGCTTAATCAAGCGACAGCTATGTTGAGTAAGTTAAATTTGATTGGGGTTGTAGCTAATGGGGTATCAAACTCTAGTAGTAATTACGTACCTAATATCAAACAACAGCAATTAGCTCTACGTCAAGCTGTAGAAAAGTAATTCGTAATTCGTAATGACGCTCGTTCGCCCTTGGCGTCTCCCCTTGGGAGAAGACTCGCTACCGCTGCGCTAACGTAATTCGTAATTACTGTTCTGTAAGGGTTTTAAGCATTTAAAATGTTTGGCTTATTTAAGCTGCGCTGTACTAGTACCGCTAGATGATAAATCCCCGACTTCTCTAAGGAAGTCGGGGATTTTGGGTTTCACATTTATAACCAAAATTTAATTTTGTTGCTATCAGGAAAATTTCAGTATATTTATGCTATCTTTATGGTTTTTCAGAGAAATTACGGACTATTTAAAGAGCAGATAAAGAATTTATTTGAGCGATCGCTATTTCTACATAGTCTTATATTCTAGAGATTAAAGCACCTTCATAAAGGCTAGAAGACAAGAGCAGACTGGTTTTGTTAAATCTATCGACAGAATCAACACCTCAGCGTAATTAAACGTAGATATAGATTCATGGGTAATTTCCCTCTACACTTCTCTACTGTCAGTAGTTTCCGGAAAATCAAGATTTGCCCATGAATGTTAATAGTAGCGGTGATTGCTACCTATGTAATTAGTATCTGTCTAATTTGTACATCTCTACACCAGCAGAATTCTACGCAATACGTGCTTGGCTGAGTGGCAAATACTATAGCATATTTTTGCCCTCAATTCTCTCCAACTTTTTGGACTTACAACAAGATTCGGATTTGGGTCTTTGGCATTAATAGCCTTTGATAACGCCTCAGTAATTCACTCCTGTATAAACCCAAAGACATTATGACAACTTCAATAATTCCAACTCTAGAGAATTTATATGATGTAACCCAGTCACACCAAGATAATCGTGGGTACTGCACGCTCCAGTGGCGGCGGGGTAAGCTTTTGGTGAAAGTGCCAGGACGAGTTAAACAACCATATCTGGCTTCATTAGATAATAAGCGATCGCTAATAGAATGCTTACAACATTCTCCAGTAAGTTTGGTCAGCATAGATCCAAAATTGGGTCAGACCTTGCTCAAATTTTGGGCAGATGCATGTGAAGCAGCTCAAAAACCAATATTCCTAAGCATACCCGCTGGCAAAAAATTTCCTAACCAACCCTTCAGACAATTGCAGCGAGTAATTGATTGGATTGCTGCTTTCGTATTGCTGCTATTAGTAAGTCCAGTCATGTTGGGATTGATTGTATTAATGCAGGTTTACTCGCCAGGGTCACTTTTTTGTCATGAATGGCGTGTTGGGGAACGGGGTAAACTCTTTCAAGCGATGAGCTTTTGCACCCACAATAACACACCACTAGAGCGTTGGATGGGTAAATACAATCTCGACAATCTACCACAGTTATTTAACGTGCTACGGGGTGACATGAGTTTAACCGGATCTCGTTGTTGGACTTTGGAAGATGCAGTACAGCTAAATAAATTACCAGAAATTACAGCTGACTGGGAAGTAGAGGCACAGTCTCATCTATTACATCTGGATAGCCAAACCCTGTAATTTATCTGTGCGGTAATTGATGATTTCATCTACCGCACTGAGGCTCAAACAAAAATTGTTTATGTAGCATCTATAGAGTAATCCGGTTCTAGATAATTGGTTTTTCAAGACGCGATAAATCACATCTCTACATCAAGGTTTTGTTACTTATTTTGAACCAGTATCGTTCTATAGATGTCTATCTACCTTGCCAAAATATTATGATAAAATCCATGAATTTTCAACTGACTCAGCCACTCAGTAATCTGCTTAAAGCTAGCAGCTTTTGGCAGGACAACTATTTGATATTGCGAGAATTTAAACACTTTCGCAAAATTGCAATTTTAGCGCTGATTTTCTCAATTTTGGCAGCAACTTTTGAAGGTGTAAGTATTGGTTTCTTACTTTCCTTTTTGCAAAGCTTAACTAGCCCTAATGCTCAACCTGTCCAAACAGGAATAGAATGGTTTGATCTTTGGATTTTGGGAGCCAAGACATCAGCAATTAATCGTTTATATCGCGTATCTTTGCTGATTCTATTGAGTACTTGGTTACGTGCCACCTTCAATTATTTTTCTCAAGTCTATACTGAATTATCTCAACTACATCTTGCCGATCGCTTACGCAAGCAAATTTTTGAACAGTTACAATCCTTATCACTAAGTTACTTTAGTAAGACTCGTTCTGGCGAACTAATTAACACAATTACTACAGAGATTGAAAGAATTAGACAAGGTTTTAGTGGCGGAGCTTTTTTAGTAACTAGAGGACTGACAACCTTTGTCTACTTAATATCAATGTTTTTGATCTCATGGCAATTGACGATAATATCAGCATTACTATTTACACTTTTAGGTGTAGGGTTGTCAAATCTGAATGCCAGAGTCAGAGAATCGAGTTTTGGCATGACAACTGCTAATGCTAATTTTACATCAACAGCCATAGAATTTATTAATGGTATCCGCACTGTTCATTCTTGTGGTACTCAAGAATTTGAGCGTCAGCGTTACTATAAAGCTAGCGATAAGGTAATAAGTAGCACAACAAAAGTTGTATTTACCTGGACACTTGTAAAGCCAATTGCTGAAGCGGTAGCGACTACGGTATTGATCGGAATGATTATTTTGGCATTCACTAGTCTTGTCACTAATGGAACGCTACAAGTTGCTTCTTTGCTAACCTTTTTCTTTGTACTATTTCGCTTTATCCCATTTGTTCAAGATATTAATGGCACGAGAGCATATCTTAGCACTTTACATGGTTCAGCAGACAATATTAAAAATCTGTTGAGAAGTGATGAAAAATATTACTTTCAAAATGGCAGAGTTCAGTTTAAGGGATTAAACAGGTCAATAGATTTAGTATCTGTGGATTTTGGCTATGATGATGAAAATCTAGTACTGCATAATATTACCCTGACGATCGAAAAGGGAAAGATGACAGCGTTAGTTGGATCGTCTGGCGCTGGTAAAACAACCCTTGCTGATTTGATTCCCCGATTTTATAATGCTACAGATGGATATCTTTACATTGATGAAATCGATATCCGGCAGTTTGAAATTAACTCTCTCCGTCGCAAAATAGCTGTCGTCAGTCAGGATACTTTTATCTTCAATACTAATGTTTGGCAGAATATTTCTTACGGAACTCCAGAAGCGACAAATGAGGAAATTCAAGAAGCAGCTAAACTAGCGAATGCACTAGAATTTATTTTGGAAATGCCCGAAGGTTTTGATACCCAATTAGGAGATCGGGGTGTTAGGTTATCTGGAGGACAAAGACAGCGAATTGCTATTGCACGAGCTTTACTGCGGAACCCAGAAATTTTGATTTTGGATGAAGCAACTAGCGCCTTAGATTCGCTATCTGAGCGCTTAATTCAAGATTCATTAGAAAAGCTATCTGTTGGTAAAACAGTAATTGCGATCGCTCACCGTCTTTCTACTATTTCTAAAGCAGATAAAGTTGTAGTTTTAGAACAGGGACGGATAGTAGAGCAAGGTAAGTATCAAGAACTGTTGGAACTAAAAGGCAAGCTTTGGAAATATCATCAAATGCAGTATGAACTAAGGCAGCCAGATTAGAAACAATATCCAATTACCAAAGTACTTACAACATATTCATCGGCTGTAAATCTCTACAGCCGTAAACCACTAAATATGTATCAGTAATTTAGCAAAATAGGAAAAAAATCAGATTTTAAATACTTATTATCCCGATAAATAAGTTATTAAAATTAGTTCTATATACTTGAAAGTCATAGAAAATATGTCCCAGGAAATCTTTGACAAAGACCTAATCTATCAATGCTCGAATTTTGGTGTCGGTGGGAGCGGAGGTGTTGAAACTTACTTAGCTTCTCTGTTTGAACATCGACCACCTGATGTTAGCGATCGCGTTATCAAATCGCTGAAAAATATCGATCAAAGCCAGTTCAAACTGCTGCACATCCACAGTCCAGATTTGCTATTACAGCTTACAGGCGAATGTCCTGCTATCTTCAGCGTTCATAATCACTCATTCTACTGCCCTAGTGGCACAAAGTATTTAGCAGAGCAACGGACAATCTGCGATCGCAACTTCTCTTACTTAGGATGTACCTGGGGTAAATTAGTAGATAAATGCGGTAGCCGTAGACCTTTAAGAACTCTTAGAGAACTTCAAACCACTCATCAGTTTTTAGATGTCTTGAAAAGGCTCAAAATTACTTTCATTGCTAATAGCGAATATGTGCGGCAAGAGTTAATTCAAAACGGTGTATCCCCTGAACAAACTATAATGTTACACTGTGGAATATCTATACCAGAAACAGCAACTTTTCCCCTAAGCTTGGAAGTACATCAAAATCATAGAATTTTGTTTGCTGGACGAATTGTTTCTGATAAAGGTCTGGAATGGTTACTCAAAACCTTAATACATACAGATCCAAAAATTCAACTTGATATTGCAGGTGAAGGTTGGGAACGACCACGGTTAGAAAAGTTAGCAACTACACTCGGATTGAATAAGCGAATCACTTGGCATGGTTGGTGCAATTCGGATAAATTAGATAAACTTTATCAACAGTGTTTTGCAGTCATCTTTCCCAGTGTTTGGCCTGAACCTGCCGGTCTTGTAACTTTGGAAGCATACTCTCGTTATCGACCTGTAATTGGTAGTGCAGTCGGAGGGATTCCAGAACATTTACGAGATGGAGAAACGGGTATTCTTGTTCCAAGCAATAATATCCAAAAGATGGCTGATAGTATTAATGAATTGTATAGAGATTATCAAAAAAGCCGATACATGGGTGAGCAAGGTCATACTTTATTGATGAAGGAATTTACAATGGCTGCTCATGTAAATAATCTCCGAACAATTTATGCAAAAACAATAGCTGAATTTCCTTCCCAAGCCAACAAATTATATAGTATTTCTCAAGCTAGATAAGCTGGATTTGGTAAAAATATCAAATAGTGCATCTTTTACTTAGAAAATATAAAGGAAGAAAAATATGTCATTACATCAAGAATGTCAACAACCTTTAGTCAGCGTTGTTATCCCCACCTATAATCGACCAGACTATCTCAAGCAAGCGATCGCAAGTGCTATAAAACAAACTTATCAAAATATTGAAATTATTATTTCTGATAATTGTAGTTCAGAAAATCCCCAGGCACTTGTCGCATCTTTTGGTGATTCACGCATCAGATTTTGGCGACATCAGCAAAATGTGGGTATGTTAGCTAATCAGCAGCATGGCTTTAAGATGGCGCAAGGTAAATATGTTGCTAGTCTCCATGACGATGATATTTGGAATGAAGACTTTTTAGCAAAGCTTGTACCACCACTAGAAGCAAATTCTGATTTAATTCTCGCTTTTTGTGACCAATATATTATAGATGCTAATGGCATAATTAATCATGCTGGTACCGAAGAAAACACACGCGCTTACAAGCGAGACAAACTAGCAAAAGGAATTCATCAACCTTTTTCCAAAATTGGGTTAGTAGATAAAAGTATACCTACTGCTGTATCTTGTGTGATTCGCAATAATTTGGTGGATTGGGATAGTATTCCCTCAGAAGTTGGTGGGATGTGGGATTTATATTTAACCTATCTATTTTGTATATCTGGTTATGGCGCTTACTATTGTCCAGAAAGATTGACGCGATATCGTGCCCATGAGCAAACTGATACTATGCTCAGTGGTAGTCGAGATGTACAAGCAAAAATTCGCAAAGCTAAAAGCGAAATGTTTTGCTATCAAGTATTTATGGAAGACCCTGGGTTACAGGAATTTAGAACTCATTTTCAACAGAAATGGTTAGAAGCTAATACTACTTTGGGAATTGGTTTGCTACGAAGCGAACAGATAGCCGCAGCACGTCCTTATTTTTTGCAGGCGCTGAATCAACAAAAATTTAATGTGCGAACTATGGCAGCACTTAGTCTTAGTTTTACTCCGCAATTTTTAGCAAGTAAGTTAATAAAAGTAGCGAAATAATCAGGCAATCATATCTGAGTTGTGGTTCTAGTTTTTTTTACAAACCGCAAAGTATACAAAGAGCGCAAAGAGAATAGAAAAAGATTATTTAAAGTTTTTATTAGCGTCTCTGTGTGAAGCTCTTATCGTTAAGGAAGATAGTGGATGAAACTTTGTATTGTTACTCATAAAATCAAAAAAGGTGATGGTCAGGGACGGGTAAACTATGAGGTTGCTAAGGAAGCAATTTGTCGTGGTCATCACTTGACATTATTAGCTAGTGAAGTCGCACCAGAACTAGAAGATAATAGCCAAGTTAATTGGATTAAAATTCCAGTCAAAGGCTATCCTACAGAATTTGTACGTAATTTCATCTTTGCCCAAAAAAGTGCAGATTGGTTACGTAAACATCGCTCTGATATTGATTTAGTTAAAGTCAATGGAGCAATTAATCTGGCTGCGGCTGATGTGAATGCTGTACATTTTGTCCACAGTTCATGGTTGCGATCGCCTGTTCATATTTCCCGCAACCGCCGCGATTTATATGGTTTTTACCAATGGCTATTTACAGCGTTTAATGCCGGTTGGGAAAAACAAGCTTTCCAAAAAGCACAGGTTGTTGTGGCTGTATCTGAAAAGGTAGCCCAAGAATTAGTCAACATTGGTATACCGCGTTCTCGGATTCGGGTAATTGTCAATGGCGTTGATCTAGAAGAGTTTACCCCTGGTGAAAGCGTAGGCGATAGGCATCGCCAAAAATTAGGTTTACCGGAGAATGTCACCCTAGCCCTGTTTGCTGGAGACATCCGCACACCCAGAAAGAATTTAGATACAGTACTACACGCCTTGGTGAAAGTACCCGATTTACATTTGGCGGTGGTAGGTCATATCGAAGGTAGTCCCTTCCCACAACTAGCGGCATCCTTGGGGTTAAGTGAACGCGTGCATTTTGTCGGATTTCGCCGTGATATCCCCGAAATTATGCGGTCAGTAGATTTATTTATTTTTCCTTCCCGATATGAAGCTTGTAGCCTCGTATTGTTAGAAGCACTTTCTTCAGGACTACCAGTAATTACTGCCACAGCTACCGGGGGTGCAGAGTTGGTGACACCAGAATGTGGCATTGTCTTACCCGACTCAAATGATATCGATGCTTTGGCTGTGGCGATGATGTCCTTGGTAAGTGTAGATATGCTGATGCAGCAAATGAGTCAAGCTGCTCGTTCTGTGGCAGAACAACATAGCTGGACTGCTATGGCACAAACTTATGTGGATTTATTTGAGGAGTTAAGCAAGAATGCGGAACACCGTTCTGATACCGACTTATCGCCGTCCACAAGACCTCTCACGCTGCCTTTGGGCGCTACAGGAGCAAACTAAACCAGTGGATCAGGTGATAGTGGTTGTCCGCGATACGGATGCAGAAACTTGGCAATTTCTTGCCCAATACACAGCGCACAACTTGCCACTGCATCCCGTGAAAGTGACACAACCGGGGGTAGTAGCAGCTCTCAATGCCGGATTAGCAGCAGTGGAGGGCGATATTGTTTCCATTACTGATGATGATGCCGCACCGCACCCCGATTGGTTAGAGCGGATTGCAGCTTCCTTTACCTGTGATAGTCGCCTCGGCGGACTGGGAGGGCGTGATTGGATATACCACGGCAGCAAATTAGAAGACGAATCCCGCCCAGTAGTGGGACAGTTGCAATGGTTTGGGCGAGTCATTGGCAACCATCACCTGGGAGTGGGAGAACCCCGCGAAGTCGATATTCTCAAGGGCGTGAACATGAGTTTTCGTACCCAAGCTATCGGACAACTGCGCTTTGACGAACGGATGCGCGGTACTGGAGCGCAAGTACACTTTGAAATGGCATTCACCCTGGCATTAAAGCGGGCTGGTTGGAAGATAATTTACGATCCTAGTGTTGCTGTAGATCATTATCCAGCACAACGTTTTGACGAAGATCAGCGAAATAACTTTAATGAAATTGCCTTTATTAATTTAGTCCATAATGAAACCTTAGTTTTACTAGAGCATTTACCATTTATCCGCCGGATTGCATTTTTGTTCTGGGCAGTATTCGTGGGTACATGCGATAGTTTGGGCTTAGTACAATGGCTGAGATTTTTACCTAGCCAAGGGCAGTTGGCAGGGAAAAAGTTATTAGCATCTTGGCGTGGACGTTGGCAGGGATATAAACAATTCAAAATTCAGAATTCGCAATTCAGAATGAGGCAGAGCCTTGAATGACTTCATTCCCAGGCTAGAGCCTGGGAACGAGTTGAACTTATTTATATGTACATCTAAAATTGAATGAATTCTAAGCAGATACTTTTCAATAGTTTTTTACAAGAAAACTATTCTCCAGAAGAGCGATCGCTACAGGGTTGGATGGCGATCGCAGGCTTTATATTACTAACTGTAGTTTGCTATTTTGGTGGTGTTACTGCTGCATTGCGCCTAATTTACCCGGCGACAGCTTTAGTAGTAGCCTTATTTTTATACTTGCGGCATCCCATTCTCTACATTGGCTTTACCTGGTGGATTTGGTTTCTCACACCCTTAGCGACTCGCTTAGTTGACTATCGGGTGGGCTGGGATGCTAGCCGTCAAATGCTTATAGCACCCTACTTAGTGGTGTTTATTACGATAGCAACATTCTTGCGACACTTTCCCCGCACCTCTCGCCAAGGGGGTTTGCCGTTTGTTTTGGCTTTTGTCGGAGTGTTCTATGGCTTTCTCATCGGTCTAATTTACAACCCACCTATCCCTGTGGCACGCGGATTGATGGATTGGCTCAGTCCGGTTATTTTCGCTTTTCACTTATTTATCAACTGGCGAGATTATCCCAGCTATCGCCAGAACATTCAGCGAACATTTCTCTGGTGTGTGTTGATTTTAGGAACTTATGGCGTATATCAATTTGTGGTAGCTCCTGAGTGGGATAGATACTGGCTGATACAATCAAAATTATTCATGAGTTCTGGAAACCCTGTACCTTTTGGGATGCGCGTCTGGAGTACATTACACTCAGTTGGCCCCTTTGGTTCTGTTATGCAGGCTGGGTTACTGTTATTATTGACCGGTTCAGGAAGCTTAATTTTTCCGGCTTCAGCTGTTGGTTACTTATCTTTTCTATTAACACAAGCACGTACTAATTGGGGAGGCTGGTTATTTGGAATAATTATGATTATGGGTTCAGTCAAAGCCAAAATTCAAATGCGCTTAATTACCATAATTGTGGTCATGGCTATTTGTGTTGTGCCATTGACAACTATCGAACCAATTGCTGGGGTGGTGGCAGCACGTTTTGAAACTTTTTCTAATATTCAAGAAGATGGCAGCTTTAAAGATAGATCGGGAACTTACGACAGAAATCTTGGTTTAGCTCTTTCTAATGGTCTAGGTAACGGCTTAGGAAATATTTGGAAGGTCAACGAAAAAACTGGTCAAATTGAAGTAGTGGTAATTGATAGTGGCATTTTAGATATGTTTTTCACCCTTGGTTGGTTTGGAGGCATATTTTATATGGGTGGATTAATTTTCTTAATTATTAGTGTTAGCAGTTATGGTGAAGGTCGTTTCGATAGTTTTGTCAGTGCTGCCCGCGCCATTGGGATCAGTTCTGCTTCACAGTTAGTTATCGGTAGCGGGATGTTGAGCGTGTCAGGGATGATTCTTTGGGGATTTTTAGCTATGGCTATGGCAGGACATAAGTATTATAGCAATCCTCAGATGTTCTCCAATATTTCTAACTTCTCTAATAAATCGAGAATCTCATAAATCTTACAACTTAAATAGGACTTTTATAGATTATGAAAGTAATTATTGTCATGCCACTAGCCGAGCAACGAGGCGGTGGTGAAATGATGCTTTGGGATTTGGTGCAGCAGGGACGTAATGCTGGTGTTGAGTGGCTGGTGATATTTTTAGAAGACGGCCCGATGGTCGAACAAGTAAAGTCTCTGGGTATTGATGCGCGAGTTGTGGAAAGTGGACGTTTACGCCAAATCCACCGTTTTATTGGCGCTGTTTTGCGGATAGCTGCGATCGCTCGCCGCGAACGTGCAGATATAATTGTCAATTGGATGTGGATCACGCATATATCTGGAGGTTTGGCAGCAATGTTGGCAGGGTTGCCTGCTGTGTGGTATCAACTAGAAGTACCTAGTGATAAAACTTGGTTGGTACGAATTGCAACTTTCATTCCAGCGCGGGCAGTTATCACCCTCTCGCAAGATGGCAAGCAAGCACAGGCAGAGATTTGGCCTCACAGACCAACACCTTTGGTTTATCCTGGTGTCGCATTAGAACGATTTGAGCCTAATGCTTTACCTGCTCCAGAAGAAGCACGGCGGAAATTGGGTTTACCTTTACACGGGCCGTTGATTGGAATTGTGGGACGATTGCAACGATGGAAGGGAATGCACGTATTGGTGCAAGCGATGCCCAAAATTTTACAGAAGTATTCCGATGCCCATTGTCTGGTGGTTGGCGGTAAGCACGATTTAGAACCAGATTATGAAGACTTTTTAAAAGCCGAAATCGCCGCTTTAGGCTTGAAAGACCAAGTAATTATGGCTGGACTACAGCGTAATATCCCGGAGTGGGTGCAGGCAATGGATGTATTTGTTCATGCATCAGATAAAGAACCGTTTGGGATTGTGATTATTGAGGCAATGGCGCTGGGTAAACCTGTAATTGCTGGCAGTGCAGGTGGGCCGACAGAGATTATTACCGATGGTATGAATGGACTATTAACACCTTACGGCGATGCGGATAAATTAGCGATCGCAATTCTCCGCTATCTTGACGAGCAAGAATTTGCTCGAAGTGCGGGAGTCGCTGCCAGACAACGCGCTCTCGATTTTTCAACGCAGAATTATGCCCAAAATTTTATTAATGCAATTCGTTCTGTAATGCCTAGTGGTCTATCGCAAAAGTTTTGAGAGGTGAATTAGTTTTAAATTTCTCTTCTTTACCATCTTAACTTTGCGCTCTTTGTGTCCTTTGCAGTTCGTTTTATTAACCCAGCAAAATTAATGGGACAGACTACTAGTCCTTTATCGCAAAAGTTTTGATAGGTTTGTAGTAAGCACTTTAGTGCTTAAAAATCCAGGACTAAAGTCCTTACTACAAACGCATTTACGCCTCGTAATTAATGCGATAAATCATAATAAAACTCTCTGTGTGTCTGCGTGAGACAAAAAATATTTATGCAAAAGGAATTAAATCAATGTTGATTGATAGCCGCAAATTGCCAATAGATGAAGTTATCAATACTGAAGTTTGTATAGTTGGTGCTGGCCCAGCAGGAATTACACTCGCACGAGAATTAATTGGGCAAGACTTTCGAGTGTGCTTACTAGAAAGTGGTGATTTGGAATTTAATCAAGAAACTGCATCTCTTGGTGAAGGTGAAACAGTTGGAGATCCTTTTCCACCACTGCAAGATATGCGTCATCGTCAATTTGGTGGACTAGCTAATGTCTGGAATATTGAAATTAATAAAAATCAACTTGGTCTGAGGCACGTGCCGTTAGACGAAATAGATTTTGAAAAACGAGATTGGGTGCCATACAGTGGCTGGCCTTTTAGTAAATCTCACCTCAATCCATTTTATGAGCGCGCTCAAGCAGTCTGTAAACTCGGTTCTTTTGCTTATGAAGCCGAGGCTTGGGAAAATGCTCAATCTCCTCGGACACATTTCACAAGTGACCGAGTTACTACCAGTATGTTTCAGTTTGGCCCACGCGATATTTTCACCAATGAATATCGCCACCAAATCAATCAATCGCCTAATATCACCACATTCCTCAACGCCAATGTGGTAGAAATTGAGGCAGATGACACAGCCCAGACGGTGAAACATGTGCAAGTAGCTTGTTTATCTGGTAATAAATTTTGGGTTGTTGCAAAAGTATTTATTTTAGCCGCAGGTGGTATTGAAAACGCGCGTTTATTGTTATTGTCAAACAGAATTCAAAAGAATAGATTAGGCAATCAACATGATTTAGTGGGGAGATTCTTTATGGATCATCCTTTTATCCGTTGTGGTATGCTTGTTCCGCAAAATCGCAAAATCTTTAATTCGATGGCTTTGTATGATTTACGCCGCGTGAATAATGTCACAGTCATGGGAAAATTTGCCCTGACGGAACAAGTGATGCGCCGCGATAAATTACTAAATATGACCGCGTTGTTATATCCCAGAGATGAAAGGTATAGATCGGCAGCAAAGGCTTCTGCAAAAATTTTGTTCTCTTCAGTTCGACAAAGACAGTTACCTAAAAATATTTTTCAGCATTTGCAAAATGTCATGACGAATATTGATGATTTAGTAGCTGATTGGTATAAATATAATGTCAAAAAAGAATATTTATTCCCTGATTTGAGTCATGGAGGATGGTCTTACCATGAAAATAATGAACATAAATATACAAAGTTTGAAGTTCTCAGCCAAACTGAACAAACCCCAAATCCAGATAATCGGGTAACACTCAGTAATCAATTAGATAAGCTTGGCTGTCCACAAGCAAAATTAACTAATTATTGGAGCGAAATAGATATTTGCAGTGTGAAGCGATCGCAGCGAGTACTTGCAGAAGAGTTTGCTAGTGCCGGACTGGGTGAGTTGCAGATTGAATTGGATGGAGATCGTCCAATTGCTTCTCTTAGTACCCATCATAATATGGGTACAACACGTATGCATCACGACCCAAAACAAGGAGTAGTCGATGCAAATTGTCAAGTTCACGGCATCTCTAATTTATTTATGGCAGGTAGCTCTGTTTTCCCTACAGGAGGCTATGCTAATCCGACGCTCACCATTGTTGCCTTGGCAATTCGATTGGCTGATCATCTGAAAGCTGAATTGTCTCACTAAGTATAACTTTGTGTAAAATCGTCACGTTTTAGATGTAGCGATCGCCTGAGCTTTTCTTCGTGCCATTCAGTGCGAAAACTTATACCAATTCAATTAATGATTGCAACACATCCTTGGCTAAAGACGCGATGAATCGCGTCTCTACAAATGGTCTATTTGTCGCATTCTTTTTTCAAATTGGTATTACTTGCCCTTTACCGAATGTTGCACCAGCCAGCAATGTAAGCCCACCATTAAAAGCCCCAATGGCAGCATCAACATTGGGATGATTTCTAAACTTGCCCAACTTGCAACCCAGCCTGCTCCAGTGGGTATGATCGCTGCCCCCAAACTGGCGGCACTAGTGGCAATGCTAACAGCCGCAGGAACATGGGGGTCTGGCAATCGTTGAGGAATTAACCAAATGGTCGTAGGAAAGATGGCTGCCAACCCAAAGCCAATCAACGGTAAGCTAATCCATTGATCTGGCAGTTGCCACCAAGCAAGCAATCCAATGATCACAAGACTGAGTGACATACTGATTGTGCGGACTGCCCCAAGCCATTGCAAGAAATAACCTAAGATGAAACGTCCCAATGTTAATCCCACCCAGTAGGCACTAACGCTGTAACCAGCAATCAGCGTGGGAGTGTGACGAGCGACAGACTGCACAGTGTATGCCCAGTTGCCGATACAGGCTTCAGTACCAACATAAACCAGCAAAAGTAGTCCAGTTAGCAGTACTATCGGAGTTTGCAGCGCTCTGCCCAGATTTTCTAACGCAGTTGTCTTTGATGGCAATACCCTTACTGTCATTGGTGTGTAGTTGAAGATGATTACGCCCAGCACGCTCACAATTAATAGGCTGACAATCCCGGCTAATACTCCATAAACCTGTCGCCAGTTCATCCCAACTGCTAACAAAGTAGTAGCGATCGCAGGGCCTGAAAGAGCGCCAATACCATAGAAAGCATGGAGCAAACCAATCAAACTGGCACTGCGGGAATCTTGCACAATGTAGGTGTTAATGCCTGCATCAATCAACCCAATGCCCAATCCCAACGTCGATCCAGCGGCAACCATGAGAAACCAGGAGGGTGAGATGGCATAGATTGTCAGTGCCATCGTCAGCGCACCCGCAGCAATCAACAGCATTCGGGCTAACCCCAGCCGACTACTCACAAGACTGCTGGTGAATGCTGCCAGAATGTAGCCGCTAATTTGACTGAGAAACAGCAGGGTAACGGTTGCTGGAGTCAGGTTATACGTAGACAGAATGGAGGGCAGAAGAACTCCTAATCCTGCTTCAGCGATACCAATGGCAATAAAGGCATAGAAAGCGATCGCCGAACCTATCCACAGAGGCGGTAAGGTGCGTTGATAGTCTGTCATTGGCTGGAATGCTCCTGGCTCGGACAATTTGACTGCTGAGATTTACTCAATTAATCAAGAAACTTATGGTTGTGCAAAGTATGAATAGTTAAAAATATTTTTATAACTATCAAATGGCATTATTAGTAATTATCTCAAAATCTCATCACCATGTTGCTAAAAAGTCTACAAGGATTTATCTCAAATCCTTGTAAAAACTGGATTGCAACTTTTCTGACAAGTCTATTTATCCTTCCTTGTTGAATACTTGAGCTACTAGGAACGCTAATGCTGCTGTACCAGCGATCGCACCCCACTGAAGAAGCGGATTTTTATCTAGCCAGTCGGAAATGCTAGGTATAACTAAGTTACTAAAATCACCCTCAACTCTGTCGTCTTCAGGAACAGATTGGTAAAAATTATTTGCTGCATCTTCAGACTTCGCCTCAGAAGAACGTAGTAAATCGAAGCCGACGAGCAGTAACAGTGAATCTACTAATGATGGTGAGACGCGCTGTACCACATCTAATATTTTAGCTACATCCCCAACCAAGAAGTCACGAGTTGGATGTTCGGCTACGTAGAGGATAGCATCAGCTACAAGTTTGGGGTCATAGTAAGGTGGTATCCCGGAAGGCTTTACGCCTAATTTCGTCAGACCATTATTCCAAAATGGTGTGTTGATCACCGCTGGTTTCACACTCGTGACACTGATCGGCCATTTTTCATGTTGCAACTCAAGGCGCATGGCTTCGATAAAGCCCTCAACGCCGTGCTTGGCTGCTGAGTAAGCACTTTGGTAGGGGAGCGATCGCCTACCTTCCATTGAAGAAACATGGATCAGTGCCCCCCGTCCCTCACGCTTCAGATGGGGTAGGGCTGCCATTGCACCATAAACTTGTCCCATGAGATCGACATCAATGACATGCTTAAACTCTTCTGGTGTTGTGTTGTCGAAAGTAGCAAAGATGCCGATAGCAGAGACATGTACCCATGTATCGAGTCGCCCGTAGACTTCTACAGTTTTATCTGCGATCGCTTTAACTTGCTCAAATATTTCCACATCAGCTACGTAAAAAGTTGCCTCACCGCCAAAACCGCGAATCTCCTCCACTAAAGACTTTAGCTTCGACTCACTCCGAGCCGAGACTACGACTTTTGCGCCGCGTCTAGCAAACTCAAGAGCTGTGACACGTCCGATACCGCTGGAGGCTCCAACGACCGAAACGACTTGCTGATTGATTGGCTTTAATTGCATAAATGTTACTTCTTAAAAGAAATTAGGGATTGGGAATTGGCTTCGACAGCGTTAGAGACTTTAGCTTCAGTAGATAATTCAGTCGCTTTGTTAGTATCATTTGTTATTAAAAATATTTCTTAATAACTTTCCTATACATATATATGTTAATTATTATTACGGTTGCAGTTCTCTGTCTATTGGGGAATCTGAAAGCGCCACAGGAAGTATATGTAAGCATTTTCTAGACTTTTAAGACTTTCGACTAATAAACATCAGGAACTTGGTCAACAAATCTCACAAAATCTCATCTGTCGCCGTTTACTTACTTCAGAGGATGTTTGAAAAGTCTGTAGTAGTGTATCAAATATTTGTTTACCCCACCCTAACCCTCCCCGATGCATTGGGGAGGGAACTAGATTTTCCGGTTTCCCCCCTTTACAAGGGGGGATTAAGGGGGGTGAAAATGTGATTAAAATCACAGCCAAACACTTTTAAAACAACCTCTCAGACTCAACTTTCAAATGACACAATCTCCTGATGCTATTTACTTTTTTTACAAATAGCTTTTTAGTCTGATTCACTCCTCAAGACAGATGCGAAAGCAGATTTAATTGAACCTCCCGCTTCCTTGATTTTCTGGGCGATGGGTTGCACCCAAATCAATGCTACAGTGTGTGGCAATACTGCAACTTTATCTGATTAAATCTGTTTAAGGGAGCCATTGTAATCCCTTATTCTGTAACTTCTGCTCGATCTGCTGCATTTCCTGAATAGTTTCTCCAGTCACGATCGCATAAATTTCGGTGTAAATTTTTCCGTATTTGGCCCTCTCTAAAGCCGACAGAACGATTAAGTCCTTGCGATCTAGTTCTGGTTTTAAGGTGACTAAAATTGAATCTAATGTTCCTTCCATGCGGTAGCTACTAGAATATTGAGCAACTTCCTTTCCCAGTCCCAGTAGGGTGTGACGCTGCAAGCACAACGGAGTCGATCCATTGACTCGGAAATTGGCATCGATTGCATAAAACTGCCCGTCTCGATCTTCTAGCACATCAAACCCAATTACGCCGAAATAACCCTGTTTGTAAGCATACTGACCAATGGCGGCAATCATCTCAAAGAACTTGCTCATGTCAGTGTTGCGGTAGTCAATCAGTCCTCCTAAATAATTACCTTCTGGAGTGACGAGTTGGCTGGTAGTGCCGATGAGGGTTATCTCTCCCGTTTTGTTGACATAGAACTGTACGCAGTAATTCTGTACCTCATTTTTGATGAACTCCGAAACAATAATCCTATCGAGCAACTTAATATCCAGATATTTCTTGATTTCTTCAAGACAGTAGTTCAGATCGCTGAGGCTTTTGATGATATAAGTGCCTTCTCCTGAGAGTCCGTGGGACGTTTTAATTAAGTAGGGAAATTGTGGTAAATGAATGTCTTCTAGATTACAGGTGTGCAAATTGTAACTCTCGTATTTTGGACATTGCACCCCCAGTTCGGCTAGGGTTACTTTGCTGAGTAAGCGGTAATGAGTGTCTGAATCAATAGCGTGTTTTTCAGGTTTTAAATGATCGAAGGGAAATAGAGTGATGAGTTTGTCAAAGCGATCACTGTGGCTGAGATCATCCAGATAAGTCAAGCGATCCATCATCAACCTATTGGAGTAGCTGAAGCCGAAATGCTCTTGCCAGTATGCAAGCAGCGACTTTGGCGGCGGATTTATCGCAATTCCTGGAATGCGATCGCCTAATACAGCTAAAATTTTCCAAGGTTCCTTTTGGCAAATCTTGTCAAAGGAGGTTTTGGTGGCTTCACTACTGCCATCTTGAATAAAATATTTTTCCAGGTTGGGATAAGCAGCCCAACTGGCAGTTGCAGGGTAATTTAGGATAAACCCATAAGATACATCTGTGATATCTTGAGCAAACAGATCGGAAAGAGAACTCCCTTGAAAGTATTGAAAGTTATATTGTGAGTTCATTTAGCCCTCCCAGAAACCACATCCTCAAACAATTGGACAGATACATCTTTTGTCTGCACTCCTGCCAGCAGAACCTGAACTTGAACAGAGACAATTTCTTTAGTAATTGCAGCTAACGCTTTAATAAATTTCGGCAAAATGAATCTATCTTTTGGTTTACTTTGTTTAAAAAACCGTTGTAATTGTTTTGTTTTACTATATTTTATACCCTGAAGATTGCCATATTTTGTTTGCATAAAGCTAATATTTGATAATTGGCTTTTATTTATATATCTTACTTATCTTTTAATTAACTCTATCAAACGAAAGAAGTAAATTAGTTTATTTATTATCCTAAAATAACATGAATCCTAAATGATTGTTCATCTGATAAAACAATAAGCATGAAGGTGTGAATATGTAAATATCTCAACACAGAGATATTTAACCTAATTTTTCTGCCTGCTAGTGCGATCGCAATACGCTTCGCTTAAGGTTTTTTGATGAAAATTCTAGATTCATAAAGATGCGATAAATCCCCATCTTTACAAAAGACTGATTATTGTAGAGACGGCGATTCATCGCGTCTCTTGCCTTAAGCGAAATTATTTAGCAGGCACCTAATCTAAAACCCCCATACCTTAGATGTACAGGGGTTATTTCAGCTTGCGCGGAATGGTTCAAGGAAAAGGTTAACTTGTATTTCATCCAATTAGAAACTTAAACATAGCCATAGGCAAAGCTGTACTTATTCAGGATAATTTACTCCGGTTAATATTCCCAATTGTGAACTAACAGCACTTATATAATCTTGATTGTTTAAAACTTGTACTGGTAATTTTTTAGCATTGATCGCAGCTTTGACTAAATCTTTCGGAGTAATATTTCCGCGCTGACCTTCAGAAATCAAAGCTCCTCCACTAGGAACTCCTTGCTGTTTTAAACCACCTTGGTAAGCAAGATTAACAAGATTAAACGGCTGAATGTAGCTGACACTGGTGGAATTACTGCCTAATGGATCAGGATTAACTGCTGTGTTTATTGATGTGACTGTTTGAGCGCTAGCAATGCCAGATGTGAAGGCAAGAGAGGCAATGATAACTGTAGAATTTATCAATGTTGTTAATTTCATAAGGTACTCCTTAACTAGAGTGAAGTCAAATCAATAGTTTCTACTAATAGATTCCTCTTATTTATAAAAATAAACTTTATACAAGTGGCTCATCCAAACGGTTGAATTGTTTCTCATCCAAATGGGTGACTTGTTTACCACTTTCTTGCTCTGGCATATTGGTAGCAGTAACCATATCTCACAACTCAATGATAAAACTGTCTCGTAGATGAAAGTCAGCCTCTGCGCCTCGATGAGTTAATGCCCAGTAAGTCACATCGCCATTTTTATGTTTGATAACTGTAGTAATACCAATTTCAAGGGCTTGGTTTGCCGAGACGATTTTACTCAAATCGACATCTAACACAAGTGCTAAACCATCGGCTTGACTCTGAACATTAAATGGTAGCTTTTCAAAGGCTGTTTCCTCTTGCATCCCTTGACGATACCCATCAAAGCGATAGACATTCCAGTGTCCAGCAGGGGAAAGGTTGAATTCCCAATACCGTGCAGAATCTTTAATGCCAAGAAAAAACTCGAAGCAGGTATCTTCCCAAAGTTCATGCTTGCGTGATGGTGCATTTGATGGTGGAACAATTGCAATTTCTTTGAAATCGCCTCCAAGGGTGTAGGAGATGGTAAGTAGATTGGCATTTCGGGCGATATTGCCTGCAATTTTAAAATCAGGAAAGGACTCAGTAGAGGAGAAGGGTTGCAGGGAAAATGTCTGCTTGTTCATTTCATATCTTGGATAATTTTGCGAATCTGCGTTTCTTGAGATTCAATACTTTCAGTCAGCTTAAACTGGACGATCGCTCTTGCTAAGTTATGTTCTGGGTGCTTAACTTTGAAGTAGACATTCCCTGCTAAATAATCAGCAAAAAATCTCAGTCCTAGTTCAAAAGTAATTAGACGAATTGCATCATATATGTATGCATAATCATTCTCGGTCAGAAATGCCTTAGCCACAGCAAGATAACCCTGGAGGATTTCCTGACATAAATCAGTATCGAAATAAATACTTTCCCAATTTTCGGTTTCTTCACCAGCTGGATTGCAACCCGATCGCAGGCAATCACCAATATCGTAATGTACCAAACCGGGTTTCACGGTGTCGAGGTCGATGACGCTGACGGCTTGCTGGGTAACAATGTCAAACATAACGTTGTTGATTTTGGGATCGCCGTGCATCAGACGTAGAGGTAGTTTGCCTTCAGATTTGGCATTTTCTAGGATATGTGCAAAGGCTTGGCGATCGCTAACAAACTGTAAGCAATAATTAACTTCAAAAGATTGACTTACACTAGTTTTCGGCAAAACTTCCTGATAATGCTGGAGATAAAACGGTGTAATATGGAAGCCTTTGAGGGTGTCAGCAAGTTTTTCTGCTGGCAAATCGCTGATCAGATTGTGGAACATTCCCAAGGCATAACCGATTTCTTTCGCGTGGGAGCGATCGCGCATACTATCAAAGGACTGGGAGCCTTGAATAAAGCTGATTGCCCGCCAAAATGAGCCATCTGCATCCTTCCAGTGGTCTTGAGCGTTTTTGGTCAACAGTACGCGTGGCACTTCCCAGCGACGATTAAGGGGTGTATCCTGCAACCTTTTTTGAACGTGTTCAGTTAAGGTACGCATATTCTGCATAATCAGTTGTGGCTGACGAAACACCTGTGTGTTAATGCGTTGCAGGACAAAATGTTGTTCCTTTGGGGAATCTAGAGTTGCTAAAAAAGTGTCATTTATATTACCACTGCCAAATGCTTTAACGCTTGTAACCTTCCCCAGTTGGGCGAATTGGTTAGCGATCGCCACCAGATTTTCTGCGCCCTGTGTATTGAATTCTTCTATCATCTGTTTCACCTCTACTACTCCTCACGTACATTGCACGAAAGCAATAGGGGATATCGTAGCGCAAGTGTCAAGATAATTCGTAATTCGTAATTAAAAAGGGTTTGTCTGCCAATGCTACAAAAAGTTCTACCTAACTTACTGGTCAGTCTTTTGGCTGTAGGGTTGGTTCTGCAACCGATTGCCACCCATTCTCAGACTGTGATATGTGCTTTTAAGAATGGACATTTATTTAAACTGTCTTTAGTAATCAGTCAAGTTAGACCAGGTGGCAGTTGTGAAGCAAACGACAACTTAAGTTTATTTGCTGATACTTTTATTAGTGCGTGTCGCAAAGCATCAATTAGACGGGAGTTTCCCAGCCAGTATTTAAACTCCTATTTAGAAGACATCAAAAATGATAAATCAGCCCCGGCAAAAAGGGCTTGGAAGTTATTGAATGATGGTAGATTCAATAAGTAGTCTCAGAGAAGATTAAATGAAACCCGAAAGTGCAGATAAAACAGAATCTTTCTACATTGCTGTAATTTTGTACGAATCATCCTCCGATGCACCGAATTATCAACCGTTGTACCAAGAATGCTTTGTACTGCTCAAAGCCAGTTCTTTAGAGAAAGCGAAAGAAAAGGCCGTATGTTATGGAAAAAAAGAAGAAGTAAGCTACAAAAATGAGGACGGAGAAAATATTACCTGGTCTTTGAAACAGGTGATAGATGTGAATTCAGTATTGTATGATGACTTTGATTCAGCTAGTAATGGTGTTGACTTATACGCCAGACATTTTCGTAATTACGAGGCTTACCACTCATTTGAACCATTATTATCTCAAGAGAAATTGTGACTTGTAAAATTCTTCTTCAATTATGAATTTTGAAAGATACTGTATGCTAATACGGGGCGCGAGCGCTCGCGCCCCGTGCTAATTCAATATTTAGCGAATCTCGTCATTATCAATCCATTCATCATAGGATGAGTCATAACCCGCGTAGTGAACAAAGTATTGCTGACCTTGGATTTGCTCAATCGTTGCGGAATACCAAGCCTCTTGGTCATCATCCCAACATTTTACCTTTTGACCTACTGCATATCCATTTTCATCAGTGGAGCGAAGATCGCGAGTCCGAATGTCATCTTCGCCCACCCACTCGTCATAAGATGAACCGTAACCAAGGTAATGAACAAAGAACTGGTCATCTTGGATTTTCTCAATTGTTCCCTGATACCAATCCTCGTCATCATTATCCCAGACTTCTACTGTTTTGCTTACTTCATACTGATTCTTATATGCTTTAACAGCAGATGAGACATCTTGAATCGGCTTTTGTTCCTCTTGTTTGATTTCCTCTTTTACTAGAGTGTATGCTTGCAAAATCAAACTGCGAGCGACAGTTTGAATTCCTGTATGCTCGTAGTAATTGGTAGTTTGATCTAAGAATGCTGCGACTAAATCTAAATTATCATCAGCAATCTGAATAAAATTACCCAAATTACTAGAAATTGATTGCGGGGTTATGCCTGTCTTGGATACTAAATTATTCATCCAGCCTTGCACAGAGTTAAAACCCTGACTGATAAAACCAACTTTATCAGAAGGATTACTGCCTGGAAGAAAGTTATTAACGGCTAAGAAAACCGGATTTTGAGTTATTGCACTAGCATCAGTACCACTAATAACTCCGTGAATTTTGCTGAGAAAGTCAGGGCCCAAAGGCAGAATTCCATCTAGACAAACTAAAGCTACCATCCGCATTAGGGATGCATTTTGATAGTTGTTAGTCAGGGAATTAGCAAACTCTTGGGGATTAGGTTGAGGAATGCCGTTTAGTTTACAAAAGGCGATGATTTCGACGGCGATTTTTAGTGCTAAGTCAATGGATTGAGTGACATCAGCTTTGGGAGTAATTTTGCCTAAAAAAGAAAGAAAGCCGATTTTTTCACTAACTTTATTCGCTAAAGCTGCCGCTGCCATAGCTGTGTCTGCCTTATCAATTGTTTGATAAAGTTTGATTGCAAACTGGTAGCCTTTTTGAGGATCTTCGTATAGCACAACAGCGCGATCGCGGATTTTTTGAATTACCTTAGCATCGGTTTCTCCAGTAATGGCGCGAATATTATTGTCAAACCCCGTCAAATTGCTCCATTCACCTGGTGCTAGATAATCAAGAGCCTTTAAAACTTTGACAGTAATATTGTCAGTCGGTAATTCGTCAACCAACTGAATAATTGATTTATCCATCAGCCGATCCTCAAAACTCAAGATATCGTTACAACACGGTTCAGAGTGGCCCACATCCAGCGCTGGGCAATTACTGAACCGTATTTATAGAGTTCCCTGACCTGACCAAAAAATAACGATGTTAGTAACAGGCGCTACACCTAAAGATATTGCACAGGCGATCGCATCCCAAATGCAAAGCTGAATCAACAGCTTGAGTCTGCGAGGAATGCGATCGCGTTTAATTGCGCCTACTTACTTCGGCAAAACGACGCTTTGACGCACAGCACGCTTGCGTAGGCGTAGCCCGTCGTAGACATCGCTTTTACGAATACCTCCAGCCATCTGATACTCATGGCTATTATTACCATATTTATAAGCAATACCACGCAAAATTTTCTCAGAATAGTCTGCTAAATCTTGTTCGTTTTCAACGATCTGGGTTAGTAAGACATCAATAGTAGAGAGGGTGGTATTGTATGCTTCCAGAGATTGCCGGAGGCTTTCAATTTTTTCAGTATAATCTTTGACTGTTAAACTCTCTCCAACATCGAGAGTTGGACTAATAGATTTAATGCTTGCTAGACGTAGTTCAGCTTTGCCAAGAGTACGTGAATTGCGTTTTTACCTTGCCATAATTAATACTCATTTTCTAAATTACTGATAACTCTATAGTGGACAACTGTTGAAAAAATTGTCATACGTGAAATTGTTGATTTTTCTGAAAAAGCCTAAAAGTTAAGTACTTTACAACATTTTTTGCCAATTAAAACCACATTTATTGTTGAGGCAAAGCAGTGCTGTGCCTTAAAAGCTTATTCTATTTAAGGAAAGATGCTTTAACACAAGTCTGTTTCTTATAACGTGAAGGCGGAAGCTGCTACAGACTGCGCGGAATACGGAAACGTGAAGGCGGAAGCTGCTACAGACTGCGCAAAACACGGAAACGTGAAGGCGGAAGCTGCTACAGGGAAGGCGGAAGCTGCTACAGGGAAGGCGGAAGCTGCTACAGACTGCGCAAAACACGGAAACGTCAAGGCGGAAGCTTCTACAGGGAAGGCGGAAGCTGCTACAGACTGCGCAAAACACGGAAACGTCAAGGCGGAAGCTTCTACAGGGAAGGCGGAAGCTGCTACAGACTGCGCAAAACACGGAAACGTCAAGGCGGAAGCTTCTACAGGGAAGAATATTTTTATCTTTGCTCAGTAATATGTGGTTATTTAACAGAGCATTAAAAATACCCCACCCTAACCCTCCCCTTGCAAAGGGGAGGGAACTAGATTCCTAGTTTCCCCCCTTTGCAAGGGGGGATTAAGGGGGGTAATTTGGAATTACCAAAAATCAAGATGTTATGACAGAGCTTTATAACAAAACCTCGGAGAAAGAAAAAAGACGATCGCTCCGTAATAATATGCCATCTGCTGAAAAGATTGTGTGGGAAAGGTTGAAAAATCGGCAAATTGATGGTTGCAAATTTCGTAGACAGTACAGTATTGATGTATTTGTTGTGGATTTTTATTGTCCTGAATTAAAACTTGCTATAGAAATTGATGGTAATAGCCATTTTCAAGAAGGAGCGCAGGTTTATGATTATGAACGACAATGTTTTCTTGAATCTAAAGGGACTTGTTTTTTGAGGTTTACAAATCAACAGGTTTATCAAGAGTTGGAAGGTGCGATCGCAATGATTGCACAAACGGTTTGTCAATTGCGGAAGATGACCCCACCCTAACCCTCCTCTTGCAAAGAAGATTACCCCACCCTAACCCTCCCCTTGCAAAGGGGAGGGAACTAGATTTCTTGTTTCCCCCCTTTGCAAGAGGGGATTAAGGGGGGTAATTTCACTTGTGTATACACCGTAGCCAATGCATCGGGGGGATTAAGGCGGGTAATTTAGCAGTAATTGATTTCCGGCTGCAAAGCTAATTGCTCTTATTACCAATGCCATACCCAAATCTGATTTTACCAACAATGCATAGATCCAAAGCGAAAAATCGGAAATTGAGCAACATCTGGTAAATTATAGATGCTCAAGGTAATGTAATAATACACGTATGTCAGCAAAGATAACAGAAATTATTGGTTCCGATGGAGAAAAAATCTATATTCAATACGATGACGCTGATAGTGATGAATTGCAAGCCGTTGGATATATTGACGACATCCAAGAAAGGTCAGAAAGGCTACAAAAAATGATGATTAGTACGGTACGCAATTATTCTGGACTGATACTCAATAGCGTTAAGCAAGGGATAACTGATAAAGCACCAAGTAAAGTGACGATGGAATTTGGCTTACAAGCTGGAGGAGAAACAGGAGTTCCTTTTGTTACTAAGGGAAGCGCACAAGCTAATGTGAAGGTAACAATTGAGTGGAATTTAAGTCAGGAAGAATCACCACAGAAACCCGACAGGCTAAACCCTACGACTAGATGAGTTTAATCCGCTTGCGCGGACTAAAAGCTTCGCTCAGAATCACAGTTTTAAGCCATTTTGAGTATATCTCACGAACATGAGCAATTACACCCTGGATGAATTGAGAGAATCAATGGTCAAAATCCTCGATTCTAATGGGGGTACTGTCGGTTCTGGGTTTATTATTCGCGCTGATGGTCATCTTGTCACCTGTCATCATGTTATTTATTTGTTAGATGCACTCAGGGTAGAATATCAAGGACAAGTTTATGCGGCGGAATGGTGCGAAGAATTCTCAAATTTAGAAGTAGATATTGCGATTTTAAAAATAAATGTTGAGTCTGCCAAGGCGGTTCCAATTATTAATCCTCGACAACTATCAACATCGGTAAAAGTCTATGGTTTTCCGACAGCAAAAAAGACTAATTTCCCGGAAGGATTTGATGTTTTTTCCCAAAGTATTCGTGCTAGTGCGCCTCTGAATGTAGTTTCAACTTATAAAACTCAGAATCAAAATGGAATAAAGTTTAATAATCCTTGGAATAAGCTCCCACAGGAAAATTCTGCGTTTTTGTCCCACCAACTTGATGCGAAGGTTGAATCGGGAAGTAGTGGCGGTGCGGTTTTGGCTGAAGAGTTGGGCGGTGTGGTGGGAGTGATTCAATGCAGTAAAAGCGATGCAAGTTATGTAATTCGCTGGGATAATCTTCTTGATAGCTTAGACAAGCTAGGATTAGAACCAGAGAAAAATGCTGTTTGCAATTTTTTGGCAGATATTGAAGAATATTTTAAATATATTAAACTGTTCCATACTAAAGAAAAAATTATCCTGAAAGAGCAATATATCCCGATTCAAGTAACCCTAGAAAGAAAATACAAACATGAAATAGAGACAAGCTGGGCATATACAGAAGGTGATGTCGGATTTAAGCGTCTCTATGCGATGAAAGGTTTTGATGAGGAATTGCAAAAGATAAAAGAAGAGGAAACAAAGCGAGTTGTTGTTGACTGGGAAGAGGCAAAAAAAGAAAACCAAAAAATTATGGTTTTGGCTGACCCAGGTATGGGAAAATCTACTTTATTAAGGATGGAGGCTGGGTTAATTGCTCGTGAGGAAAGGGAGAAATTAAGAAACCCCTCCCCCAGCCCCTCCCCTTGGAAAGGGGAGGGAACTAGATTTTCTTGTTTCCCCCCTTTCCAAGGGGGGATTAAGGGGGGTAAAACCCGGATCTCAAAATAACTCCGATTTGTGTGAACACCGTAGCTTCCCTACAAGGGGAGGGAACTGGGGGGTTAGGTCAAATTTAGGTGTAAATGATGTAATATTTCCGTTGTTTTTGCGGTTATCTGATTTGGCTGAAGCTAAAGAAGAAATTATTGATGCTATTCCTCAAATTATTGAGAGAGATTATCCAAAAGCAGCAAAATCTATCAAATATTTATTAGAAGATAAATTAAAAAATAATAAATGTCTTTTACTTTTAGACGCTTTGGATGAAGTTCCACAAGAATATCGCCCTCGTTTAAAAGAAAGGCTCAACCGTTTTCTGAGAAATTATGACTGTTCAATTATTTGCACTTCCAGAATTGTCGGTTATGGTGGTGCTTTTGTAGATAGTGCTAAGGAAGTTGAAATTGTTCCTTTTAGTCAAAAGCAAACAGAAGCATATATTCAAATTTGGTTTAAAAATGCGGCTGGTTATATTGAGGATGATTCCGTTTCCGCAGAAGGGCTGATTGTTGAAATACAAAATAAACCACAAATTGCTGGTTTAGCGCAAAATCCACTACTTTTATCTTTGCTGTGTAGCTTGTATCAAACCAAAGGGCTAAGGCTTCCCGCACGTCGTGCCCAGGTTTATGAAAAAACTGTAGATTATATGTTAAGTCAATGGAGGAATGATAATAATCGATTATCCCCCGAAAATGTAATTGCTAAAAAGAAGTTATTGGCCGATCTGGCATATAAGTTTAGCAGTGAGGGCAAAGAAGTTTTTTATCGTGATGAATTGCATAAGATAATTGAAAAATCTTTAAATAAGCAAGAAATCCGCGATTTCCGAAATCAAACTACTGAGCAATTAATTAAAGAACTTTCGGAAGCAGATGGAATTATTCAAAAGCTTTCACGAGAAGGAGAGCAATATTTATTTTTACATCACACTTTTCAGGAATATTTCACAGCATATTATCTCAATCAAGCCATCGTAAATAATCAGAGTGATGGTATTGCTTTAGCAAAAAAACTATTTTGGGAATATGATTATCATGAAACTTTGACTTTATTGGCAAGTTTAATGAAAAATCCCATGCTGTTGATAGAAGCGTTGTTTAAAGAAAAGGATGATATTTTTCAGACGCTGTTATTATTGGCGGGGAGATGTATTGTTGAAGTTCAGCAGAATAAAGAGGCTTCTGGTGGAATCCGCCAAAATCCAAAATTAATTGCCGAGATAATCAACAAGATTTACAAGCTTTGGCGACGCTACCCCAAAGCTATTTTTATTGAATCGGTTGTAGTGGCATTGGGAAAAGTCAATTTGCGGATGTCTCAGAAATTAATCGCCGCCCTCAAGGACTCTGATTATAACGTGAGATACCACGCAGCAAAGGCTTTGGGTAAAATTGGCAATGCAGAAGCTGTGCCGGAATTAATCGCCGCCCTCAAGGACTCTGATTCTGACGTGAGACGCTACGCGGCAGAGGTTTTGGGTAAAATTGGCAATGCAGAAGCTGTGCCGGAATTAATCGCCGCCCTCAAAGACTCTGATTCTGACGTGAGACGCTACGCGGCAGAGGTTTTGGGTAAAATTGGCAATGCAGAAGCTGTACGGGAATTAATCGCTGCCCTCAAGCACTCTGAATCATACGTGAGACGCTACGCGGCAGAGGCTTTGGGTAAAATTGGCAATGCAGAAGCTG
>NZ_JABXKL010000051.1 GCF_017114995.1 Nostoc sp. NMS9
TCCGCGCTTCCTAAATATTCTCGAATGGCTGGTACTTTATTTTTTCGCAAGTCCCTTGGTTGATTGATGCAAGTGCAAATTGTCTGCATTTGATATGATTGAGCATCGACTAATACCCTCCTCTTACGGAGTGTGGGGCACTGGAAAGAGTTTTTCTAACCCAATGCCCAATGCCCAATGCCCAATCCCTTTTAATATGCCTCGGTTTGTTAGGTTAATCATCAATATAGTAGTCTTAGGTGCATTGTTATTCATATCCCAGCAAGTTTGGGCGCAAGACTGGCGTCCGGTTCGCGGTGGCATCCCTTTCGGTATCAGTGGTATAGCTTTGATAGAGCAACAAAGCAATAGGCTCGATTTTCTGATTGTCCATGACAACAAACAAAAAAAACAAGGTCGTTTAGCAATTATTACGATTAAAGGTAAAAGGCAGCCTGAATATTTCCCCTTGAATTGGCCAAATAATACAGAATTGCCCATTGACTTAGAAGCTTTAACATCTGTTCCAGAGAAAACAAAATCTTCTTTTATCGCTTTAAGCAGTTCTGGGAAAGCTTATCACATCCGGTTCGAGCCTGCCAACAAAACCATCTCAGTTCTCAAAGAATTCAGTCTACCAGAAATTATTCAAGGGAATAATTTTGAAGCATTTGGATTACAAAATATAGATAGTAAATTAATTGCTATTTGGGGGCATCGAGGTGAAGGAGAACAACCAGCAACTATTTTTTGGGGAATATTTGACTTGGCTAAATATCAAATTACCCTCGCAGGTTCTGCCAATCTGAAAGTACCGTTTCCATCTGGCAATGTTCGCCATATTTCAGATATTAAAGTAGACCCCGTAGGAATTGTATATATCACTTCAGCAAGTGATGCTGGAGATGATGGCCCATTTCAGTCAGCTGTGTATGTCGCTGGTTACTTGGGATTGCGTGGCAACAAAATTGTATGGCAGCAAAATTCTCAATTTGTTCCTCTCTACCGCTCTGATTATCACAAAATTGAAGCTATGGAACTTGTTCCCGGTGCAGAAGGCGGTGTAGTGGTTGGTACAGACGACGAGAATTTGGGTTCTTATGTGTACATTGTGGGTGGAAGTAGCTGAACAGAGATCGGCAGAAGAAAGGAAGGACAATCAATCGCTTGTCGATCACAAGCAAAAGTTGAATTTCTCAAGCAGCTTGGCTGTCATCGAGCGATTAATTACTCTCAAGAAAATCTTGATGAAGTTCTCAAAAAAGAATATCCCCAAGGCATTGACTTAGTTTATGAATGCGTTGGGAGTGAGTTGTTTGATATATGTGTTGATCACCTGGCACGGCGCGGTAGATTAGTTATCGTCGGATATATTTCTGAATACTTATCATCCGAACTAGAGTTGGTAAACCGTCCGAGAATATACAACAAATTAACGTGAGTTCGATGGTTATAAAAAGGCAAAAAGCTTGCTAGATATGAAGCATAAGAAATTGAGTAGGTATTGCGATCGCTAAGATTGATTGAGAATCGGCAAAAAAGTCACAAAAAAACACCGAGACTAAAAATATCTTAGAAAAATCAACGTTAGGGCTTAGTCTACCATTGTATCTCGCCTCTCAAGTTACTGAATTATCTATTGAGCAAGTTCAAGTTTTACAAGAAGAGATTAAAAAATCTTAATTTTAATTAATTGCTTTATAAAATACGCGGCTACACAAGCAAAACCTGCATTCGCAGTTTTCAAAGTTTTTATTAATTCGCGCAGACGGACTTGGTTTGTATAGACGCGATTTTTAATCGCATTATTTAAATTTTCAAACTAAAATTCAGCATTTTGCGGTGTATGAGGAAAGGGAATCACATCACAAATATTTCCTATACCCGTTATAAAAACCCAACCTAAAACTAGCATGGGGAACGGTTCATCACCACACAAATAATGTGATAATATCTAATATTTATCAATCATTATTATTGTTTATAATCCTTAAGCCAAGGATAGTACACAAAGCTATTGCCAACTTATCTAAATAATTATCATCTAAATGATCAATCACTCTGATAATTCTTGATTTATCAACAACCCGAAGTTGCTTACAAAGCACAACAGAATCTTGGCTTAAACCACCTATACCAGCAGGTACAAACACATGAGAGGCTAAAATAGCGCATCTAATTTTTGAGGTGCATGGTGCGATAATGGTATGGGGACTAACAGAATTTGCCCGATCAATTTGCACTACTACAACAGGTCTAATGCCTGCTTGTTCTGTCCCAATAACAGGATTGAGATCACACAAAAGGACATCTCCTCTTGAGATATCTACCACTGAATTTCTCCACGCGCCAAGCGTTCTTCATAATCTTTTAAATTAGATAAATAGTCAGAAAAATCTGATTCCACTGTTTCCAATGACTCGCTAAACTGAAGCCATAGTTCCCAGTTATTACCGCTATGCTTTATTAATAGGAAGTCGATAAAATCACTTACTTCCTGAACTAAATCTTCTGGCATTTGCCGGATTTTACCAATGGTTTGGTCTTGTATGTTCATGATAAATATTTTCAGATGGATTTCTATTTATTCACAAAAATCAAAAACCTGGCGATTAGAAATGGCCAGGTCTAAAATTTAAAACTAAAACTCTGCACTTTGTGGTGTACGCGGAAACGGAATCACATCACGAATATTTCCCATACCAGTCATAAATTGCACGAGCCGTTCAAAACCTAGTCCAAAACCAGCGTGAGGGACAGTACCATAACGACGCAAATCGAGATACCACCACAAATCTTCTGGGTTTAACCCTTGTGCTAAAACGCGGCGTTCTAAGACTTCTAGGCGTTCTTCGCGCTGGGAACCGCCAACAATCTCGCCAATTTTGGGTGCGAGAATATCCATTGCGCGGACGGTTTTTTCATCGTCATTCAAGCGCATATAAAATGCTTTGATTTGCGCTGGATAATCTGTAACGATCACAGGCTTTTTAAATAATTGTTCAGCTAAGTAACGTTCGTGTTCTGATTGTAAATCTAAACCCCAACTCACAGGATATTCAAATTTGACATCAGCTTTTTCTAAAAGTGCGATCGCTTCTGTATAACTTAAGCGTTCAAACTGATTATTAATAATATTTTCGGCTGTTGCCAACACAGATTTATCAATGCGTTCATTGAAAAATTCCATATCTTCTGGGCAAGTTTCCAACACATATTTAAAAATGTGTTTGAGAAACGCCTCAGCTAAATCCATATCACCTTCTAAGTCACAAAAAGCTATTTCTGGCTCAACCATCCAAAATTCTGCTAGGTGGCGCGAGGTGTTGGAATTTTCTGCACGGAAGGTAGGACCAAATGTGTAGACGTTAGAAAACGCCATCGCCATCACTTCTGCTTCCAGCTGGCCGCTAACTGTTAAATATGTGGGTTTAGCAAAAAAGTCTTGGCTGTAATCTACTGCTTGGTTTTCTGTGCGGGGAATATTCTTTAAATCTAAACTGGTAACGCTAAACAGTTCACCCGCGCCTTCGCAATCGCTAGCAGTGATGATCGGTGTGTGTACCCACAAAAAGCCTCTTTCTTGGAAAAATTGGTGAATTGCTGTTGAACAAGCATTTCTGACGCGGAAAACTGCACCAAAGGAATTGGTACGCGATCGCAAATGTCCAATGGTTCGCAGAAACTCAAAGGAATGGCGTTTCTTTTGCAGGGGATATGTATCGGGATCAGCTTCTCCGTAAACTTTCACCGTCTCGGCTTTCAACTCAATTCGCTGTCCTTTACCCAGAGAAGCCACTAATACCCCTGTGGCCTCGACAGCAGCACCCGTATTTAATTTTTTCAATATAGCTTCATAATCTGGCAAATCCTGATTAATCACGACTTGCAAATTAGCTAGTGATGAGCCGTCATTGACTTCAATAAAAGCAAACCCTTTTGACTCACGTTTCGTCCGCACCCAGCCTTGCACTTGGAGGGACTCATCAGGTTGGCCACTTCGCAATATTTCTGCAATCCGTCGATTTACCATATTTATCCAGCATAAGACTTTAATATCCAGCCTATGATAACGCCCATTCCACCAAAGCGGACGACTTGCCAGAAAGGTTTTTTGAGGCTACGCCAAGAAAACAACTGGCTTTCTAAGTTTAGTTCTAGCATTTCCAACTGCCGTTGAATTTGCCGTAACTCTGCTTTGATTTCTGGTGTCTGAGATTTATTGTGCTTTAGTTGATCGCGGCGCTGTTGCCATTGTGCCTGTTGTTGGCGATCGCGTCGCACTTGATCGTAACGTTCTCTCAAGGATAGGAGCGATCGCTCTACTTCCTCTAGTTCTTGTTCAAAATCTGGTTCGGGATTTTCTGCTGACGGCTGTGATTGTTTAGACGGCTTCATGTACAAGTAGTAAACTAAGATTAAATGCGACCTGCCAACAGTCAAAATTAAAACTATGAGTTTTTGACTCAGCACGGGCTAAACGCCCCGCTTCCGCTAACAGCACTCATCACTCAGCACTCATAATTATGTCTCAATCTACTCAGCTGCCTAAAACCAGTCAACTGAATGAACTTACTACTCTGGAACTAGCTCAAGCCCTTATGGAAAGGCTGACTATTTCCCCTAATGATTGGCATCGCCTCAAGTCTAACCGCAATTCCCGCGCTAATGAACAAGTGGCAGCAGCAATTGTGTATCTTTTAAAGAATCAGCCAGAAGAAGCTCAAGCTAGATTACAACAAGCAGTTGGTTGGTTAGATCGCTCCATTTGTGCCCCTCCCTGTCCGACTCACGGAAAATAGAGAGTAGGCAATAAAAATCAATCAACCAATAACTTTCTCCCCTTCCCAGACGCGATTAATCGCGTCTCTACTAGCCCTGTTATCGCCGCAGAGATAATCCCCGGCGATTTTCCATTTGTTTACAAAGCCTCAATTCTGTTCCTTTGCGGTTCCACTCTACCTGATCAAAAATTTGATGCAGAAGACATAAACCACGGCCATTTTCTGACTCATCTGGTGGAAGATAGTCTGTTGGTTCTTCATTACTAGTAGATGAAGGAGTAAAGCCACTACCCTGGTCTGATATTATCCACCAATATTGATTATCTATTACGGAAAAACGAACTACAACTGTTTTACTCGGATCGAGATTATTACCATGTTTAGCTGCGTTTACTAGGGCTTCTTGAAGTCCTAGCCGCAGTTCTGCTTGTAATCGTGCTGGAATTTCTGCCAACAATAAGTCTAAGATGGGACAAAGGTAGAGGGTTGAGGCAAAACTAATAGTGCCCCAATAACGTCCAACTGGACGGAGTGAAATAGTAATCACAAGAGAAACCCCATAGCTTTCAGTTAGCTAGACATCAGTTTGCTATTACAGTCACCCTGATAAAACTTGAGGTGGTCATGCTGCCTTCAAACTTGCGTCTTTAAAACTAAATTTTGAAAATGCTAGGGAGCATTGGCTCTATAACTATGAATTGGGATTGTTTAGGTATATAATATCGGCTGGAATAAGTTTGATAATGAAGTCAGCAAATTAAGAATATGCTGTTAATTTTAGAGAGTATTGTCATACTCTAGTTAGTTGCCGATTTATAATTTACACAATCTTCTTCATGTTTTTAAGAACCCATGCAACTTGAATTTATTTAAACAAAATGAATTTTTATTTTTGGCTTAATTCAATTTTAGCATCTTTAGTATGCACTAGACTAAAATTTTCAAATTTCAGTTTTTTTGAAGGAATTACTACCCTTGTCAAAATGTGATAGCACAAGAAAGGCGGCAGTTTCAACATGAGCAGTTTGAGGAAAAAAATCAGCAGGTTGTACCCGTGTGATGGTATATTGCCCATCTTGGCAAAGCAATTTCAGGTCACGGGCGAGGGTAGCTACTTTACAGCTGACGTAAACGATCCGAGATGGTTTCAATTGCCGTAAAGTATCTATGACTGCGCGATCGCACCCCTTACGTGGCGGATCGAGTATTACTACTTCTGGTATTGTGCCCATTTTGGGAAGCAATTTCTCTACTGCGCCGACTTGGAATGTCACATTATCAATTCCGTTGCGGTGGGCATTCAAAATTGCTTGTTCTACTGCTGCTGGTTGCACTTCTAATCCTGTAGCAATACGTACTTTTTTGGCGAGGGGTAAAGTTAAAGTCCCAATACCACAGTAGGCATCAACTAGGAACTCATGCCCTTGAAGATTGAGTTCTGATTGAATTACCTGCAATAGTGCCTCTGCTGTTTCGGTATACACTTGGAAAAACGTATCTGGGCGTACTTGAAATTCCAGTCCAGCAAAATTTTCACGCAGGTGGGGTACTCCAGCGATGCAACGGGTTTCTGATCCAAAGATAGCATTTGTGCGATCAGAGTTGCGATTGAGCGACACTCCCACTAACTGCGGATAGCGCTTTAACCATTCCTGGGCTTGGGTTTCAATTCCTGATAAATTCCAGTCCTTCACCACCAAAGTCAGCAACATTTCCCCTGTGTGTCGGCCAATGCGTAAACCGAGATGGCGAATTTTTCCTTGGTGGCGCTGTTCATCGTAAATTTGCCAACCTTGCTGTTGAATATCCTGTTTAACTTCGGCAAGTAAGGGATTTAATCGTGAGTCTTGGACTGGACATTGATTTAAATTAATTAATTGGTGACTACCTTTTTGATAGTAGCCAGCCTGTACTTGTCCTGTTGCTGATGTGCCCAGAGGATATGTAGATTTATTACGGTAGCCGAAAGCAGAAGGGGCGGCGAGTACCGGATCTACTGGTGATTGGGCAAAACCGCCAATGCGTTCCAAAGCTTGAATAACTTGATTTTGCTTGGCTACTAGCTGGTAATCATAATTAATATGCTGCCACTGGCAACCACCGCACTTATCAGCCACAATACAACTGGGTCGGATACGGTGAGGAGATGGTGACAATAGCTGTTGGAGCTTACCGTGGGCGTATTTAGGTTTAACATGAACTAAGCGGACAATGGCGCGATCGCCTGGGACAGTATCTGGGACAAACACTACACGTTCATCAGCGCGTCCCACACCATCGCCTGTATCACTCAGGTTAGCGATCGTCACTTCAATTAATTCACCCTGTTGCCAAATTATTTTTGTCATTTGTCATTTGTCATTAGTCATTGGTCATTGTCCCCTTCATTTCGCCTACTCCCTACTCCCTACTTTCCCCAAACAGATAAATTCAATACATAAGTAGCTCCTATCCCTTCACTTGTGTACCTCCAACTCGCTAAACTAACAGATAATATTTCAGGTGATTTCAATAATCATGACTGTAATTAGCCAAGTTATTCTCAAAGCTGACGACGAACTGCGTTATCCCAGCAGTGGCGAACTTAAAAATATCAAAGACTTTTTGCAAACCGGCGTAAAAAGGACGCGGATTGTGGCTACCTTAGCCGAAAACGAAAAAAAGATAGTTCAGGAAGCAACCAAACAACTTTGGCAGAAGCGTCCTGACTTTATCTCCCCCGGAGGTAATGCTTACGGTGAACGCCAACGCTCTCTATGTATCCGTGATTTTGGGTGGTACTTACGCCTAATTACCTATGGTGTACTTGCCGGTGATAAAGAGCCAATTGAAAAAATCGGTTTGATTGGTGTGCGGGAAATGTACAATTCATTGGGCGTTCCCGTGCCTGGAATGGTAGAAGCGATTAATTCCCTCAAAACAGCCTCCCTTAGCTTACTGAGTGCAGAAGACGCTGCCGAAGCAGCACCTTACTTTGATTACATCATTCAAGCGATGTCTTAATACAAAGTGTGTGCTGGTTCTAGGAATATACTTTCGGTCTACTAGAGTGAGTGCCAGGTATTAGCACTCGATAGGCATAAAATCCCCAATTTGATCATACCTTCCCCACATTTGGTAGTGGCTGTGGCAATATCTCTGTCAAGTTACCAACCAGTTGTGGGGAAATTTTATGGATATGGGCATGGGGCACTTGTACTGAGTGCGTAGCTCTCGTAGAGAAGTATTGGGCATTGAGCATTGGGCATTGGGCATTGGGCATTTAACTAATGACTAATGACTAATGACTAATGACTAATGACAAATACAAAAAACCGACAGTCCTTGATTAAGGCTGTCGGCTATTAAGTGTGTTCCCTATTAATGACTCGGCTAGAGTTCAGTTGTCATTAATTATGCCTAGTTACCGATCGCTGGGAGACGATCCTAATCATCGATATGTGTGATTCTCGTCACTTGATTGTTACATCTAAACTGCATATACCCGAATAATCTCTGAGTGGACACTAGATTCACGTAAGTAAAGGAGCTAGAAATTTCACTGAGATTAAAAAATCAAGTTATCTTTAAAGACTAAAGCATTTGGTGTAAGATGGATATCCGTGCCTAAAAGCTTCGATTACTGTTGACCTGGAAGCCCTCACTCAGCGCGATAAGCTAGAGTTAGCAGCAGAACTGATTCACAACGTCTTGCAACAAACCTAGCTTGGGGTAAGGATGGCAACAGATCAAAAGCACAGCAATTATTTATCAGAAGCCGAAAGCCGTTTGCGTCAACTTTCTCCTGAAAAGTTGCGAGTAGCAGTTGCAATTATTGCTTATCTACAAAAAACAGAAGAAAACGAAGCTACTGAAAAAATCTTATTAAATATTCCTGATTTTGCCAAATATTTGCGCGAAATTGAACAAAATGAAGACAAATTAGAAAATACTGCCTCAAATCATATTGCCTCAGATGAAGAAGTATGGCAGACTTACTTAGCAGTTGAAAAAAAATGGGAAGAGGTATTCCTTCAGCTTGCAGACTCTTAAATTTCTCACTATTTCTCAAGTCTTAGATATTCACCAACGCCAAATTCAAAGATTTGGTGGAACATCAGGTGCTAGAGACGAAGGTTTGCTAAATTTAGCACTAGCACAACCTCAAGCTACTTTTGGCGGTGAACTTCTCCATCCAACAATTCATAAGCAAGCAGCAGCGTACCTTTACCATTTAGCAATGAACCATCCGTTTATTGATGGCAATAAGCGTACCGTTTTCGCTGTTATGCTTACTTTTTTGAACTTAAATGGCTACACTCTCAACCTATCTCAAGAGCAAGCTTACAACTTGGTGATTCAAGTAGTTCAGAAAGAAATATCCAAAGAAGAATTATCTGCATTTCTGGAACTGTACTTACAGGGCAAGTAAATCGATAGAATAATGCTCTGTCCCCCCAGAGTGCATTACTTCCATGACTGCAACCTCAAAACCAGCCTTTTCCCCCCAAGAAATTGCTGCTGAAGGTCTTAAACCAGAAGAATACGCAGAAATTGTCCGTCGGCTAGGCCGTCATCCCAACAAAGCTGAACTGGGAATGTTTGGCGTGATGTGGTCAGAGCATTGCTGTTATAAAAATTCTCGACCTCTACTCAAACAATTTCCCACCGATGGCCCCCGCATCCTGGTGGGGCCTGGTGAAAATGCTGGTGTTGTAGACTTGGGTGATGGACTCCAACTAGCTTTTAAGATTGAATCTCACAACCATCCCTCAGCGGTAGAACCCTTTCAAGGAGCTGCAACGGGAGTCGGAGGTATTCTCAGAGATATTTTTACAATGGGTGCGCGTCCCATTGCCCTATTAAACTCGTTACGCTTTGGTTTCTTAGAAGATCCCAAAACCCAACGACTGTTTAGCGGTGTGGTGGCAGGAATCTCTCATTATGGTAACTGTGTGGGAGTACCCACCGTTGGCGGCGAAGTTTACTTTGACTCTGCTTACTCTGGAAATCCTCTGGTGAACGTTATGGCACTAGGGTTGATGGAAACGCGAGAAATCGTCAAATCTGGAGCATCTGGCTTAGGCAACCCCGTGTTGTATGTTGGTTCCACCACTGGGCGCGACGGCATGGGAGGCGCGAGTTTTGCTAGTGCAGAATTGAGCGATCAATCCATAGACGATCGCCCTGCTGTGCAAGTTGGCGATCCCTTTTTGGAAAAGTCGTTAATTGAAGCTTGTCTGGAGGCATTTAAGACGGGTGCAGTTGTCGCCGCCCAAGATATGGGAGCAGCGGGAATCACCTGTTCTACCTCAGAGATGGCGGCAAAAGGCGGTGTAGGAATTGAACTAGATTTAGATAAGATTCCCGTCAGAGAAATAGGGATGGTTCCTTATGAATATCTGCTTTCGGAATCTCAAGAACGAATGCTGTTTGTTGCTCATAAAGGGCGCGAGCAAGAATTAATCGAAATTTTCCATCGGTGGGGACTTCAAGCCGTTGTCGCCGGGGCAGTCATCGCTGATCCTATTGTGCGAATTCTCTTTCAGGGTGAAGTAGCAGCAGAAATTCCCGCTGAGGCTTTGGCGGAGAATACCCCACTATATAACCGGGAGTTACTGGCAGAAGCACCAGAATATGCGCGTCAAGCTTGGGAATGGGCTGCTGATTCCCTACCTCCTTCTACAACTGCTGGAATAGAACTTCCAGGAGGACTGCAAAGTTGGAATGATATTCTCTTAACTTTGCTCGATACACCCACGATCGCTTCTAAAAATTGGGTATATCGTCAGTATGACCATCAAGTACAAAATAATACAGTCATGCTGCCAGGTGGTGCAGATGCAGCTGTTATTCGTTTGCGCCCCCTTGAAGAGGATAGGGGGCGAAGGAGCGGGGGGGCAGAGGAGCAGAGAAGAATTCACAATGTCCAACGCGGTGTTGCGGCTACGGTAGATTGTAATCCTCGTTATGTTTATCTTGACCCCTACGAAGGAGCTAAGGCAGTAGTGGCAGAAGCTGCACGCAATCTTAGCTGTGTGGGCGCAGAACCTCTGGCGGTGACGGATAACCTAAATTTTGGCTCTCCAGAAAAACCCATTGGTTACTGGCAATTGGCAGAAGCTTGTCGCGGTTTGGCGGAAGGTTGTCGAGAATTGGCAACACCAGTCACAGGCGGAAATGTCTCTTTGTACAATGAAACTCTTGATTCTCAAGGCATCCCACAACCCATTTATCCCACTCCTGTTGTCGGTATGGTGGGCTTGATTCCTGATATAACCAAGATTTGTGGTCAAGGTTGGCAAGCATCCGGCGATGTGATTTATCTTCTCGGATTGCCTCTGGCATCTAAAATCAGTTTGGGAGCATCTGAATATTTAGCCACTATCCACAATACTGTTGCCGGAAAACCACCACGGGTAGATTTTGACTTGGAACGTCGCGTCCAGAAAGTTTGTCGTGAAGGAATTCGTAATGGTTGGGTACGTTCAGCCCACGATTCTACTGAGGGAGGAGTGGCGATCGCCATAGCCGAATGTTGTCTTGCTGGCAATCTTGGTGCTGAAATCAATTTAGAAATAGCACCAACACAGTTAAACCGCCTTGACGAGGTGTTGTTTGCCGAAGGTGGTGCCAGAATTTTAGTTTCTGTAGCATCAGCACAACAAGAAATTTGGGAATCATATTTACAGGAACATCTGAGTCGAGAATGGCAGAAACTGGGTGTAGTTGGTAATTTTGAGACGGGTTTGAGGGTTTTCACCACTGATAACCAAACCTTAATCAAAGTTAGTATCGAAGATATGAATGATCGCTACTTCCATGCGATCGCCAGACGTCTCGCCATCCATACCACTAACCCTGAAGAAGTTAGGAGTTGAAAGTGAAGAGTTAGGAATAAAAAGCATAACTCCTAACCCCTCACTTCTAATTCCTCACTCTTTTATTAGCGTCTCTGAGCAAATTTACGGTACTGTTTTAATGGATGGTTAAAGATTTGTTAAGAACTCCGCAGCCATCTATATAATCCCAGTGACTGACTACCAATTTTAGATTTTGAATTTTAGATTTTGGACTTTCCTGCGGAACGCTACGCGTAGCTTGCTTCTTTGAAGGAGTATGGCTACGCTCAGTCGAACGATTAGGGGCGTTGCTTTTAGTTCATATTTTGCTCTTACTGGGCAAAAAAATCTAAAATAGCCATTCTTAAATCCCAAGCCGCATCCTTACTACGGTGCGATCAATCCAAAATCGTCAATCTCAAATCCAAGATTGATTGACCCCCCCATCAGGAGCAAAGCTAGCATGATTTCTATTCATTCTGTCACTTCGGATGAATACCCCGACCAGACCAACAACCCAATCAATAGTCATGAAAATCAGCCTGACAAGCCAGAAGAAGCTTGTGGTGTTTTTGGGATCTACGCCCCAGGAGAAAACGTTGCTAAACTGACCTACTTTGGATTGTATGCCCTCCAGCATCGGGGTCAAGAATCAGCTGGTATTGCCACTTTTGAGGGTACAAAGGTACATCTCCACAAAGACATGGGCTTGGTGTCTCAAGTTTTCAATGAATCTGTCTTGGATCAATTGCCCGGTAGTCTTGCTGTTGGTCACACTCGTTATTCCACCACAGGTTCTAGCCGCAAAGTTAATGCCCAACCTGCAGTACTAGAAACCCGTTTAGGTTCATTAGCTCTTGCACACAATGGTAATTTAGTCAATACTGTGCAATTACGTCAAGAGTTGCTTGAGAATAAATGTAACTTAGTCACAACAACAGACTCAGAAATGATCGCTTTTGCGATCGCCGAAGCCATAGATACGGGCACTGATTGGCTAGAAGGTGCAATTCAGGCATTTCACCGTTGCCAAGGAGCCTTTAGTTTAGTTATTGGCACTCCCGTCGGCGTTATGGGTGTTCGCGACCCTAATGGAATCCGCCCCTTGGTAATCGGCACTTTGGCTGGTAATCCAGTCCGTTACGTTTTGGCTTCCGAGACTTGTGGTTTAGACATCATTGGAGCCGAATACCTGCGAGACGTAGAACCAGGTGAATTAGTTTGGATTACTGAAGAAGGTTTAGCTTCTTATCATTGGAGCCAAAAGTCCGAGCGGAAATTGTGCATCTTTGAGATGATTTACTTTGCCCGCCCTGATAGCGTTATGCACAACGAGAGTTTGTACAGCTACCGGATACGGTTAGGGCGGCAACTAGCTCAAGAATCTAATGTAGATGCCGATATTGTTTTTGGTGTTCCTGATTCTGGTATACCTGCTGCCATTGGATTTTCTCAAGCTTCTGGTGTCGCCTACATGGAAGGACTGATTAAAAATCGCTACGTTGGGCGAACCTTTATTCAGCCAACCCAAATGATGCGCGAGTCGGGTATCCGCATGAAACTCAACCCCCTCAAAGATGTACTGGCAGGGAAACGAGTAATTATTGTAGATGACTCGATTGTACGGGGTACTACCAGCCGTAAACTAGTCAAAACCTTACGTGACGCAGGTGCAGTAGAAGTACACATGCGAATTTCTTCTCCGCCTGTAACTCATCCCTGCTTTTATGGCATCGATACCGATTCTCAGGATCAGCTAATTGCTGCTACCAAGTCAGTAGCAGAAATTGCCGAGCAACTGGAAGTAGACAGCCTCGCCTATCTGAGTTGGGAGGGAATGCTAGAAGCGACACGAGAAGATACCAATAGTTTCTGTTCTGCCTGCTTCACCGGAGATTATCCCGTGGCGATTCCTGAGCAAGTGAAACGTTCTAAGCTGATCTTAGAAAAAGTAGTGGTATAAAGACTGGGGGATTAGGGAGATGAGGGATGAGTAATAACTTTTAACTCCCATTAAAGCCGAAGAACCCCACCCTGCCAAAGCTAGGCTTTGTCTCCCCTCCCCGAAAGCGAGGAGGGGATTAAGGAGTGAGGTGCAAGGTTATTCAATTACGAATTGTTACTGCTGGCTTCATCTGGGGATGATTCTGATTTTTCTGGCTTGAGTAAGGGGAAAGCGATCGCATCCCGAATACTGGCACAATCAGTTAATAACATCACCAATCGATCGATTCCAATCCCTAAACCACCTGTAGGCGGCATACCATATTCCAAAGCAGTCAGAAAGTCTTCATCTACACCTTGGGCTTCTAAGTCGCCAGCAGCTTTCCGCGCCGCTTGTGCTTCTAAGCGTTCTCTTTGATCGATAGGATCGGTAAGTTCTGAGAAGCTATTCCCAGTTTCTCGCCCGACTATAAATAACTCAAATCGTTCTACCAAACCAGGTACAGAACGGTGAGGTTTTGCTAGGGGCGAAATTTCTACAGGGTAATCAATTACAAAGGTAGGTTGAATTAAATTAGCTTCTACTTTCTCTTCAAAGGCTAAATTTAGTAACTTACCAATTGATTGGGCTTCATCTACACCAGGAATAGCAGCATTTTTGCCTGCTGTTTTTGCTTCTTCCAAAGTTTGGAAGGAATTAAAATCCAAGCCCGTAAATTCTTTAACTAAATCGTGCATTGTCACCCGCCGCCAAGGTGGTGTTAAATCTATTGGTTCCCCTTGGTAGGTGATTTCCAATGTGCCGAGTACCTCTTGGGCAACAGTAGTAATAATCCCTTCTGTCAGCGCCATCATATCGTTGTAGTCGGCGTAGGCTTGGTAAATTTCAATCGTTGTAAATTCGGGATTGTGTCGAGTCGAAATTCCCTCATTGCGGAAAACTCGCCCCAATTCAAACACCTTTTCAAAACCACCCACAATCAGCCGTTTGAGATGAAGTTCTGTAGCAATTCGCAGATACAACTCCATTTCTAAAGTGTTGTGGTAAGTGATAAATGGACGTGCGTCTGCACCTCCAGTCTCACTTTGCAAAACCGGTGTTTCAATTTCCAGAAAATCCCGCTGTTCCAAATAGCGGCGAATACCGGCAGTAATTTGGGCACGACGGCGGAAAGTTTGCCGCACTTCCGGGTTAACAATCAAGTCAACGTAGCGTTGACGATAGCGCTTGGCAACATCCGTTAATCCATGCCACTTGTCGGGTAGGGGCAACAGGGATTTAGTGAGGATAGTATATTGTTTAACGTAGACAGATAACTCGCCCTTTTCAGTCCGTTTAATAGTACCTTTGGCTCCTAATATGTCGCCTGCATCTGTAAGTTGCTTCAGGTGATTGAAGGCATCAGCATCAATATCTGCCATACCTTCTTGGATGCGATTTTTATCCAGATAAAGCTGAATTGTACCGGTTTCATCTTGCAAGGTGAAGAAAGCCAATTTACCGAAAACGCGACGCGCCATAATGCGTCCGGCTATGGCAACTTCTAAATCAACTTCTTCACCACTGACTAAATCGGCAAACTTTTCTTGCAACTGCGCTGCATGATGGGTAGATTCCCAACGATAGGCATAAGGGTTAGTCCCTAGCTGCTTGAGTTGTTCTACTTTCTCCAGCCTCGCGGCTCGGATATCTTCTTCCGACATGATAACGAACTAAATAGGGCAAGATTAATTATAGATGCTGCCAAAGTTGAGAGTAAGGGATAATCGCCTAAAAGTGATGTGCGATGGCTAAAGGAAATACAATGACACAAACTAGAGTGCGCTTGTGGACTGTAAACGAATATCACCGCATGTTTGAAACCAGTATTATTACAGAGGATGAACGAGTAGAACTGATTGATGGGCAAGTTATCCCGATGAGTGCCAAAAATCCCCTTCATGCAGCGACAACACTAGTGTGCATCTGAATTATCTCAAGCGATCGCTAGTAGAAGTTGCCTTAGTTCGGGTGCAAAATCCCATTCAGTTGAGCCAATACTCCGAACCTGAGCCAGATATCGCTAAAATCTTGTTGCCACACTCTCCCACGGGCCATAGTACTCCCATTTCCCGACATCCCACACATAACTGTAATTTTTTTTTGCTTAATACTTGACAGTTTTTAGTAGTATATTTTACTGTATACATAGCGTGTTGAAAAATCTATAGTGGGCGGTCAAGTCTCTTATAAAAAAACATTGCCAAGTATAAAAATTTCATTAAATTTTCCTTAACTGTCTTAACTGTCCTTGCGTCTTTGTCAAGATTTTGAGATATTAAATTGAAAAATCAATTCAGATAGAAACTTATGACAACCGAGCAAGAGCTTCAATCTCTTTTTAATACCTTAGATGGCGATCAAGACGGCAAAATCTCCATTAATGATCTTTTTTTAAGTCCTGGCTTAAGTGCAATCATCTCATCAGAAACAAATACCACTAGTCCCCAGGAGTTACTAGTAGAGTATGATTCAGACAAAGACGGTAGTATTACCTTTGAAGAGTTAAAGGAAGCAGTTGAGAAAGCAAATAATTTAAACTAGCAGTCAAAAAATCAAGGCCACACTCACCCCAAAATCCCTCTCTAGCCCACACTAAATCCCTCTCTAGGCAACTATTGAGGGATTTGCCTTTATTTGCTCCTTAGTGACACTTTGCTATCCTCAAGAATTCATTCTAGCTAGTAATAACCTACCATCGACTCTGTAGCCACCTCTGTGAGGGTTTTCGATTGGTTAATGGTTTTGACTATTCAACATTAGAGACAGATCGCAAACAAAAAGTGCCTCTTTATACTACAGCAGGAATTGCTGACTACTGGATTTTGGATGTGAATCAGCGTCAGGTTTATGTTTTCCGCGAACCAAGCTTGAAAGGTTACAATCTTGAATTTATTTTGCAGAAAAATGCAACGTTATCCTTGATTGCATTTCCAGAAATTGAAGTCCAGATTAGTCAGTTGTTTCCATAAGTTCTACAAATCCAACCTTTATTTCTCTCCTATTGTCAGCAAATGTCTAGATGAAATAGCTTTCATTTTCAAGTTAGTAAATTGCACGATCGCCTTTACCAAATCTTGCTGTTCTGGTTGTAAATTTAGTTTTTCTAGCGCTTGCTTGATATTATTACCAGCCCGGAGATTGTGATTAAGTTGGTCACGCTGAGATGAGTTTAACACTGCCGCAACTTCCCTATTTCTTCTCTGACGCACAGCCTGGAGTTCCTGGCGTTGTAAGGGAGTTAGCCTAATGTCCGACGAGGTGGAGTAGCTTGCAGTTTTGGTACTTTGGGCAAAAATAACACCATAAGTCGTATTAATTTGAACGGGTGCAGCTAAGGCAATTCCCGGCATGAAGAGGACAAGAGCAAGAATATTAGCGAACATAGACAGCCGTTTTGTCAAGTAAATTGCCATATTGAGAAATACCTAGTACAATCTGGCGGAAGTTTGCCTACCTTTAACAAGTTGCTCAAGTAACTTATCTGGTTAATTAACCTCCAAAACCAGAAATTAAACGCTTCAGGGCACGACCAGCAACATCGCCATACCGCAGTTCTCCACACATAATCTTACCCATGATCTGGGGAGCCGAGGGATGCTTAACACCAACTTTGTAGCCAATGTTGGAAAACCGATAGAATGCTCCAGCTAATTTTTGCGCCCAAGCCATTTCAGCACCCAACTCTTCATTAATGGCTTCGCTATATTTTTCTAAAGCGTTAGTGTCACCAGAAAGTGCTTCATTAATGGTTGCGGCTGCGAGTAAACCACTAAAAATTGAGGGGCGAATGCCTTCTGCTGTCATGGGATCAACCACACAAGCAGCTTCCCCAGCTAAAACCGCATTTTGGGTGTGCAGCTTTTGATTACCATCCCAAATACATAGGGGATGACCATATTGTTTGCCGGTTTTGAGGTCTACATTCAACGATTTGGCGTACTCATCCAAAATCTTTTTGAAGTCCTGGGGTTGACGACCAATAAACGTCCCGACACCTATGGAATAACCATCAGCTTTGGGGAAGTTCCAGAGATAGCCGTTTTTGACCAAGCCAAACTCAAAATGAATTACGGGTTGATTTTCTATAATGCCAGGGATTTCTGCCTCTAAAGCCCCTGTGAGCAAACGTTTACGTTCTTTGAAACCTAGCCATTTTGCCATTGATCCTTTGGCACCATCAGCCGCGATTAAATAGCGACCTGTAACTGGGCCATTAACTGTGTTAACTTGCCAATAGTCACTTTGAAATTCAATACCAGTTACTTCCGTACTATCTCGTAGTTCAGCCCCTTGCTTCTGTCCTTGCTGCACTAGGAAATGGTCAAAAATATCTCGTCGCACCATCCAGACTGGTTCTTTGGTGGCGATTTTTGCTTCCACGGGGTCGCCCAATTTCCAGGTAAAACGAAGGGAGTTGGCTTTCACAGAAATCGCTGGGCTAAAATCAAAGTCAAACCATTGAGCGATCGCTGGAGATACACCACCACCACAAGGTTTATATCTTGGCAGAGATTCTTTTTCCAACACTAATACTGAGCGACCTTGTTTGGCTAAATGATATGCAGCTGTTCCACCAGCTGGCCCAGCGCCGACGATGATGCAGTCGTACATATTGAATTTTTGCTCCAGAATTAGTTTATTTTCTATTGAGATACTCGATCAATTTTTGTTAGATACCTAAGAAATGATAAAGGCTGAAGAATTTATCCATTATCCTTCAGCCTTTATGCTTAAGACTTTAGACTTTAAACAGTCGTGATGTCTTTTTCTTTTTCTGCCAACAGCGCGTCTATTTTGGCGTTATACTCGTTTGTCAGTTTTTGCAAGTTGTCTTGTTGGTCTTTTGATTCATCTTTGGAGATTTCAGAGGCTTTTTCCTGTTTGCGAATGGCGTCTATGGCATCGCGGCGAATGTTGCGAATAGCAACACGACCCTCTTCAGCATACTTGGATGCCATTTTGACGAATTCTTTACGGCGTTCGCTCGTTAAGGGCGGAATATTCAACCTGATTACAGAACCGTCGTTACTGGGTGTTAAACCCACATCTGAGAGGGAAATAGCCTTCTCAACGATGTTTAGGGTGTTGCGCTCGTAGGGTTGAATTAAGATTGTCGTAGCATCCGGCGTGCTAATATTTGCCAGTGATTTTAAGGAAGTAGGCGAACCGTAATAGTCCACTAATACCTTATCTAATAGACTCGCATTGGCGCGACCAGTGCGAATCGAGTTAAAAGCTCGTTGAGTTGCCTCAACGGTTTTTTGCATCGTACTTTCAGCTTCAGCTAATTTCACAAGAACCTCCCACAAGGGTGCCGATGGATTCTCCCAAGACTGCTCGGTGGATGTTACCTCGCACCGTTAGGTCAAATACTAGAATTGGGATATTATTTTCTTTACACAAGGCGATCGCAGTACTATCCATCACCCGCAAATCTTTGGCTAAAACGTGCGCGTAGGTTAAGCTATTGTAACGCTTGGCGTCAGGATAAATATGAGGATCGGCATCATATACTCCATCTACTTTGGTGGCTTTAAAAATTACCTCAGCATCAATTTCTGCGGCTCTTAATGCCGCAGTAGTATCTGTAGTAAAAAAGGGATTTCCAGAACCAGCACCAAAAATTACCACCCGCCCTTTTTCAAGATGACGGATGGCACGACGACGGATATACGGTTCCGCTAATTCTTGCATAGCGATCGCAGTTTGTACTCGCGTCTGTACTCCTATGCGTTCTAGCGAATCTTGCAGCGTCATGGCATTCATTACCGTGGCAATCATCCCGATATAGTCAGCGGTTGCCCTGTCCATCCCCGCTGACGCTGCTTTGACGCCACGAAAAATATTGCCGCCGCCAACAACTATGGCGATTTGAGTACCAGTGGCTATCACCTCTGCTAATTCTTGTGCTATTCCTTTGACCACTTCGGGATCAATGCCATAGCCCATGTTGCCCATTAAGGCTTCACCGCTCAGTTTGAGTAAAACCCGTCGGTAATTCGTTCCCATGAAGTTACGCTTTATCAAAAAAGTTGCAATTGCCTCCAATTTAAGATAGCAGTTACAGGGACTATCTATGTCTAGTTACGCCAAATCAATGTAGTGCCGACTGGTTCTGTTTGTGGTATGGCTATTTCTTCACCTTTAAACAGAGAAGCGATCGCAGTTTTCAAATAATTCTCTCCCACTGATAATGGTTCTTGGGGATGATTATCAATTTTACCTTTGTAACGGACTATACCATTAGTATCGATGAGAAAAGCCGTTGGTGTTTTTGTTGCACCGAAACTACCGGTTACATCTTGCGTTGAGTCCCACAGGTAGGGGAAGTTCAACTGGTGACGTAGGGCAAAAGCTTTCATGTTTTCAAAGCTTGACCTAGTGTCGTAGTCAACATTACTACCATTCAGTCCAATTAGTGTGAAGCCTTTTGGGGCAAATTCGGCTTGAATGTTTTTTAGTCTGCCTAAATACCGGTCGACATAAGGGCAGTGGTTACACATGGAAATAACGCCGACTGCTCGGAACTTCTCAAGATAACGCCTGAGATGGTGTACTTGACCATCAATTCCTGGCAATTCAAAATCTGGTGCGTAGCTCCCAATGGGAGTATCAATTGTTTCTAGTAGATTCATAATTTCTGGCTCGCAGAACTAGGAACAAGAAAAATATTGTTAAATTCAGCGTCAGTTTCCAGTTGCAAACCACCCCTTAGCCGATGCCTCATATTCGCCAATCTTATAGACCCAATTTGCGATCGTAAATTGTGAAACTACTGAATATAGAACTGATGCTAATTCACTCACATCTACAAAATAGCCCAAATATTACTCATATTAGAGAAGTTATGATTCCTAATACTGACATAATCTCAGTTGTGAGTAAATTACCTCTATCAAAAAGACGAAAACTCTCTACACTGGATAAAATTATCAGCTTGATGCTAGTATTATCAGCCTAGAAGCTTTTGTGGTATATGTATAGGCTATCACTAGAGCAAAGGATGTATTTTGAAAATCTGATAAATTTTATGCAAATTAAAAATAATTTTACTTGTGCCTTGCTGCTGAAAAACTTTTAGCATTGTTTACATCAAATTTACCATGACAACCTCAAGTTCAAAAACATCACTTAACTCTACAAAAACCTGGATTTGGCAAGATTTTCCAATCTGCTATCAAACCCAAGGAACTACTGGGCCAGCTGTTGTCCTGGTGCATGGATTTGGTGCTTCTTGGTGGCACTGGCGAAAAAATATTCCCGTATTAGCGGAAAATTGCCGTGTTTATGCGATCGATTTGATTGGTTTTGGCGCTTCTGCAAAACCTCAACCTGGTGAAAAAATTACTTACACACTAGAAACCTGGGGACAGCAAGTAGCAGATTTTTGCCGTGAAGTAGTGGGTGAGCCAGCTTTTTTAGTCGGAAATTCCATTGGCTGTATTGTAGCTATGCAATCAGCAGTAAGCAACCCAGATATTGCCTTGGGAGTTGCTTTGCTCAACTGTTCTTTACGGTTGTTGCACGATCGCAAACGGGTAACTTTACCTTTATCTCGTCGTTACGGAGCGCCTCTACTGCAACGTCTATTATCTATCAAACCAGTTGGTGATTTCTTTTTCAATCAACTCGCCAAACCGAAAACAGTGCGGAAAATTCTGCTGCAAGCTTATGCGAATGCTGAGATGGTGACAGATGAGTTGGTAGATATTCTCACTTCACCAGCAAGCGATCCGGGGGCTGGTGCTGTGTTTCTTGCCTTTACTTCTTATTCTACAGGGCCACTACCTGAAGAACTTTTACCACTGTTAGCTTGTCCTGTGATTATTTTGTGGGGAACGGCCGATCCGTGGGAACCAATTAAATTAGGAAGAGAATTAGCTAACTTTCCGCAAGTAGAAAAGTTTATTCCTTTAGAGGGAGTGGGACATTGTCCACAGGATGAAGCGCCGGAGTTAGTCAATCCGATTTTACTCGATTGGATTTTGGAGCAAAAGACAGTAATAGACTCGGCAAAGCTAGAGGAATAATTTACATCAAGCTAACCCCCAAATTTATAGAATGTATATTGAAAATTGATTCTTCTTCTGCAATAAGTTAAAGGGAAAATACAGAAATCATATTTGGTTTTTGAAAAATTATAAGTATATGTAGTAGCTTGGTTAGGCTTGATGATTTGAGTATTATTAATTACCCATACTCTCGTTGTTTACATACAAAATTAATTTAATTAGTCTTTATGAATGGGTAATCCTAGCCAGTCACTTAGTTCAGTAGCTAACCAATCAAGTTCATCTTCAGACACCAAAGATATAGAAATTCTGTATTTATATTCCCCAGCAAAAATAATAATTTCAGATTCATATATACTACCCAAGTAGTCAGGTGCATAGTCAGGTAAAGAATTAAGTTTTATATGACGTTTAATACGTTCTAATTTGTTAATATCTTGCCTGTGATTAGAGTTATCTTCATATATCTTCACTCCCCAGATTTCATGACTTAAAGAAATTTTTTGCTGATTAATCTCTAGTCGTGTATTTGCCAATATCTTGACAATATAATTGGCAAATATAAAGAACATGGCTACGGCAAAAGTCCACCAAGGAATAGAGAATAAAGCTAAGACAATTTTAGAAGACAAATCAGCCCAATAAATACCAAAGAGAATTGCAACCAAGGTTATACTAGGAATCATAAACATTACCCCAAAGGTAATTAGAGTCACATAAGCTTTGCTAAGTCCTGGTGAGGGAAAGATGATTTCCAGAGACTCTTCATCTTTCCTTAATATGACTCTACTATTTTGTGGTTTTGGAATATCTGCCATGAAATCTCGTTTGCGCTTTCCAGTTGGTTTCTCGGCTGCGTCTCTGAAGATAGATTTGATCGCGTCAATGAGCATAAAAACAGCGATTCCAAGTCTAGACACTTAGAGTAGACGTGGACAGTTCGGCGCTTCCTATCTTCTAGAATAGCTAGTATTTTATTTCTTTATCAGTCCCTTAGTACTCAAGGCAATTACTAACTCAAAACTAACTGACTTAAGAAGAAAGCAAGGGCTGCACTACCCAAAGGAACTGTTAAATTGTCAATACCCAAAAATGAAACAGCCTCTAAAGCAGTAGCTATAACTGCCACTATCAGCGATATCGCCCAAGTTTGCCAACTGTTTCCTTGAGTTCCAACTAGAATCAAACTACAGACAACATAGCTAACGAGCATCATAGTTAGGGAGCCTTCCCAACTTTTTTCTGCCCCAAAAACTTTATACTTGTGTGTACCAAAGCGTTGCCCAATTAAGGCTGCTAATCCATCTCCCCAAGTCATTACCAAAATTCCGAGTGCTGCGTACTGGGGTTGTTGCAAGTACCAGAACCAGGCAACTAAAATACCGAAACTGACAGAGTAAAAAAATGTCCCTAAGCTTTGCCGTCCAACACTATTAATACCAGGAAGAATGGGCAATCGGTAGGATAATAAAGTGATTGCACTCGCTAAAATAGAAGCTGTAATCCCTACGCTAGCGGGAATATCTAGCCACCAAGCGATTAAAATCACATTACCAGTGCCAATATGAACTATCTTCCGCACGATTTCTGGCTCGTTGGCGAAGCGGTTTACCACCCATGCAATTAGAAGGATGAGTAACACCCAGATTGCAGCCAACGCAATTTGCAGCCAGAAAACCGGAATTGAGGTGAAGTCAGAAAATGTAATTAACAAAGATGCAACAAAATGAGAATTTTTACCCCTGTTACTAATTTATAAGATTTGGGTAGCTGCAATGAAATTATTATTGATTTGGCTGATTCGGGGCTACCGAATGTTTATCTCGCCGTTGTTTCTCCCGACTTGTCGCTTTCAACCAACTTGTTCGATGTATGCTATTGAAGCTATTGAACGATTTGGAGTGTTACGTGGTAGCTGGATGGCAACTCGGCGGATTTTACGCTGTCATCCGTTTCATCCAGGTGGTTACGATCCAGTGCCAGAGGTGGTAGAAAAGGTTAAGGAGCAATAATTTAGTACAAATGGTGGCGAATTGAGGATTGGAGTTTAAACGCAAAGGGGCGCGGAGGGAAGCGCAGAGGGACGCTGAAAATGACAAGAGCGGTAAATTATTAAAGGATGTGTTCGTGGGTATAGCTATTTGGGGAGATGTCAATAGCTGAGGTTGTCATCTAGCGTGGGAAGGTTGAATAATTTAATTTAGACTTCTCATGATTAATCTTACTGCGATTTCTATACCCGAACCACAAATTCCTACTCCTGGTCCGAACCCGCTACCTAGTCCCAATCCTGAGCCTAATCCACTACCTAGTCCCGAACCTGTACCGGGGCCAGCAATACCCCAACCCTTACCGGGGCCTGTACCAGAACCAGTACCTGCTCCCATTCCTCAAACAGTTCCAGCACCAATTCCCCAAACCATACCGGAACCTGTTTAGATTACCTTGGTAATGTAATCCAAAATCCCAAATCTAAAATCCAAAATGCTAAGAGCCGGAATTGTCGGACTTCCCAACGTCGGAAAATCTACTTTATTTAATGCTGTAGTTGCTAATGCTAAGGCAGAAGCAGCTAACTTCCCTTTTTGCACGATTGAACCGAATGTCGGCGTTGTCGCAGTACCGGATGAACGGTTAAATGTTCTTGCTAAGATTGCCAGTTCGGCACAAATTATCCCGGCGCGGGTTGAATTTGTGGATATTGCCGGTTTAGTTAAAGGTGCTAGTCAGGGTGAGGGACTAGGGAATCAATTCCTGTCCCACATCCGGGAAGTTGATGCGATCGTCCATGTGGTACGTTGTTTTGAAAATGACGATATTATCCACGTTGCTGGTTCTGTTGACCCAGCACGAGATATTGAAATCATTAATATAGAACTGGGTTTATCAGATTTAGCACAAATTGAGCGGCGAATTGACCGCACTCGCAAACAAGCTCGTACCAGCAAAGATGCACAGTTTGAAATCACAGTTTTAGAAAAATTAGCTGCGGCTTTAAATGAAGGTAAATCGGTGCGTCAGATGAGCTTGAATGAAGAAGAAACAGAAATTATTAAAGGATTAGAACTGCTCACTTATAAACCGATTATCTACGCCGCTAATGTATCTGAAGATGAGTTGGCAACTGGTAATCATTTTGTGGAAACAGTGCGACAAATTGCAGCAACAGAAAATGCCCAAGTTGTGATAGTTTCGGCTCAAGTTGAAGCTGAATTAGTGGAATTACCAGAGTCAGATAAAGCTGATTTCCTCGCATCTTTAGGTGTGGAAGAAGGTGGTTTGAAATCATTGATTCGGGCAACTTACATGCTTTTAGGCTTGCGGACATATTTTACCTGCGGTCCCAAAGAAACCCGCGCTTGGACAATTAATGCGGGAATGTCTGCACCTCAAGCTGCTGGTGTAATCCACAGTGATTTTGAACGGGGATTTATTCGCGCTGAAACTGTCGCTTATAAAGACTTGGTAACAACTGGTTCGATGAATGCGGCGAAGGAGAAAGGGTTAGTTCGCAGTGAAGGGAAAGAGTATGTTGTGCAAGAAGGGGATGTAATGTTGTTCCGATTTAATGTGTAGAGGTAATTAATGAGTGGCCGTTATCGATAAGATAATGGTCAACCTACACCAAGTTGCGATCGCCCTAAAAATATTGACAAAGTATTCGATATATGCATATTGATGCTTAAGTAAACTGCTTGGCGATCGCAAATAAACAAGCTTTACCCAAAATATAGTTGCAAGCCCTAATTAGGTCAAATAAAATTAAAGGCGCTCTCCAAAAGGGGAGCGTTTTTTAGTGTCATTAGTCAGTTGTTAGTTTTTATGAGTGGTATAGGTTGATAATTGTTGTTAAAAACGAACAATAACTTTACCGCAATTTCGACCACTATATAAGTATTCCACAGCGTCAACGATAGACTCCATTCCTCTGAATTGTGTTGAATCAACAGCAGGTTTAATTTTACCTGTCGATAATAGTTCCATCAGTCGAGACTGTTTCTCTTGTAAATATTCTGAATAGTCAACGAAGAGAAAGCCACGTAGCGAGGCTCTAGTGTTAAAAGAATTGTGCAAAGTAAAACCCTCATCCCAGAAGTCGAGTAGGAAGCTAGAATGGCAATTCCAAATAAACAAGTAAAATCTAATACAGATATTTTAGATAATAGACGCACCCAAACTCGTATCCAAGTTCGCATTCCTAAAGACTTGTATGAAGAACCAATCATTTCACGACTGGTTTCTCACTATGGGGTCATAGTCATTATTGCTGATGCTCAGGTAAGCGCAAACGTGCCACAATATAGCTGCTTCGATCTGGAACTGCGAGGTACTGTTTCTCAGATTGAAAGCGCCCTAACTTACCTGGATGAACTGGATTTAGAAGTTTTGCACCAATCCAGCCCTGAAGAAGATGGTTGGTAGATTTAGTTAGGAGTTAGGAGTTAGAAGTTAAAAAATTCATAATTCATAACTCCTAACTTTTAACTCTTAACTTTGTTTAAGCCATTTGATTTTCAATCGCCCACCGCGCTAGTTCAGTACGGTTGTGGAGATTAGTTTTGCCCAACATATTGGACACATGGCTTTCAACCGTGCGCTGACTAACATTTAGTTCTTCAGCAATTTCCCGGTTAGCTAAACCCCTAGCCACAAACTGGACTACTTTGAGTTCGGTTGGGGTTAATTGCACATCGAAGGGAACCTGGATACGGGAACCGTTTTCGCCTCCTTTTGCTTGGTGTTCTTTCCAACGGATAGTTTGTTTCAGCGAGGATTCAACTTGCGCTACGAGTTCTTCTGGTTCAAAGGGCTTGACCATATAAACATCAGCACCTTTGTTCAGACCTTTAACTCGGTCTGCACTTTGTCCCTTAGCTGAAAGGAAAAGAACCGGAATCCAGCTGGTGCGTTCGTTTTGCCGGACTTGTTCCACAAAAGTATATCCGTCCATTTCCGGCATCATCACATCGCAGATGATCATGTCTGGAACATCTTGCTCTAAAATTTCCAGAGCTTCACGTCCATTTTCAGCGGTGATGACTTCATATCCCCGGAATTCTAAGTAATCCTTCACCAGCAAGATGAGGTTAGGGTCATCATCAATCAATAGAAGTCGTTTGTGATCTTTCATGCTGGGCTCTTTCATAGCAGTGGCACTTGTCGCGCTTCGGTCCATCAAAGTCTTGAATATTTATCCTCTATGGTGGGTTATTCGAGATGTTGTCCTTTTTCCTACTTAACTTGCCTTTGCTGTCTCGAAGTCTCAAAAATGCCGAGCACTTTCAATAGACTAGTAGCTGGATAGCAAAAGTCCAGCAAGGATACGTATAGCAGTAGTATCTATAATGCGCTATTATATATCGCTTTGAAAGGGGCGGGGTAAAAAACACTGATTAAATAATAATCTTTCGGACTCACAAGTAAGTATTGGCTTAAAGATGACCCTACCTCAAAACCAACCCGCACTTTCTTAAAGCTTACTGCTATACCATATCCTTTGGTTGTTAAACCTCTATGAGATGTTCACAAGAAACTAGGGAAGTTTCTGGCAAAAGATGGATTGAAAACGCATATTCTTCTACCACCTTATTGCCTATTCAGTGTTCTCGGATGATCCGCAGAGTAACTTCCGGGTTTGCTTGGCGATACCAGACACCATCAGCGTAAATCACCATTATGGGTCTAGAACAAGAAACACGCAAGCAGTTGGCTTTAGTTTTATAGACGCAAATAGAATGACTTTAGTGCGGCTCATCGAGTTTTAAATCTTTAAGTCGCTTTTTTAAGTAATCCCAGAATTCCAGACTAGCTCGTTTTGAGCAGCAATTGCCTGGTCAGCGCAAATAAAAATGTGTTGCTGAATTTTTGTAAGTCCTAAACTTTCTACACAATTACTCAGGGTCTTATGTTCCAAAGATTGAGTGTTTTTGGGAATTTGATGGTTGGACTGGATCGCTGTCACTGTATTGTTACTCATCGAGCGGCTCCCTGATTACAGTTCTATAACAATTTGCAAGCTTTGCAAATAAAGTTGACTGGGGAGTAGGGAATGGGGAAGAATTCTCATAACTCTTAACTCCCCACTCCCTACTCTCTTCGTAACTTACAGAACAAAACCTGAAAGGTAGAAATAATTAAGCATTTATACTTAAGTATATCTTTAACCTTCTAGTTCGGGAACCCGTACTCAAGGCATTCTTGCCATTGGACGCCATTTTTCGGTAAATTAGCACTCAGGAGTTGAGAGTGCTAAACTCTGGAGAAAATAATTATGGCAGCTTTATCTCTAAGCGTTTCTACAGTTAAACCTTTAGGCGATCGCGTTTTCGTAAAAGTGAGCGCCTCTGAGGAAAAGACCGCAGGTGGTCTGTATTTGCCCGATACCGCCAAGGAAAAGCCCCAAGTAGGGGAAGTAGTGGCTCTTGGTCCTGGCAAGCGTAATGACGATGGAAACCGTCAGGAATTGGAAATTAAAGTCGGCGATAAGGTGCTGTACTCTAAGTACGCTGGCACTGACATCAAGCTTGGCACTGAAGAATATGTACTGCTTTCTGAAAAAGATATTTTAGCAGTTGTTATCTAGTGGTCATTAGTCATTGGTCATTAGTCATTAGCCAATGACAAAGGACAAATGACAAATGACAAATGACGAAGAACAAAAGGCAAATGACAAAGGACAACTAACAATAATTATGGCAAAGCGCATTATCTACAACGAAAACGCCCGTCGCGCCTTGGAACGAGGCATTGACATCCTGGCTGAGGCTGTAGCTGTTACCCTTGGCCCCAAAGGTCGTAACGTAGTCCTAGAAAAGAAATTTGGCGCACCGCAAATCGTCAATGACGGTGTAACGATCGCTAAAGAAATCGAATTAGAAGACCACATTGAAAACACTGGCGTAGCTCTGATTCGTCAAGCTGCTTCTAAGACCAATGATGCTGCGGGCGATGGCACCACAACTGCTACCGTTTTAGCTCATGCGATCGTCAAAGAAGGCTTACGGAACGTTGCAGCTGGTGCTAATGCGATTTCGCTGAAGCGTGGTATAGACAAAGCTACTGCTTTCCTGGTAGAAAAAATTGCTGAACACGCCCGTCCAGTGGAAGATTCCAAAGCCATTGCCCAAGTTGGTGCGATCTCGGCTGGTAATGACGAAGAAGTTGGTCAGATGATTGCCCAAGCAATGGACAAGGTGGGCAAGGAAGGCGTAATTTCCCTAGAAGAAGGGAAATCTATGTTCACCGAATTGGAAATCACTGAAGGGATGCGCTTTGACAAAGGCTACATCTCTCCTTATTTCGCTACCGACCCTGAGCGGATGGAAGCGGTTTTTGATGAGCCTTTCCTACTGCTGACCGATAAGAAAATTGCTTTGGTACAAGACCTGGTACCAGTGTTAGAGCAAGTAGCTCGTGCTGGTCGTCCTTTGGTGATTATCGCCGAAGATATTGAAAAAGAAGCTTTGGCAACCTTGGTAGTAAACCGTTTGCGCGGTGTACTCAATGTAGCTGCTGTTAAGGCTCCTGGCTTTGGCGATCGCCGCAAAGCACTACTAGAAGATATCGCTGTTTTAACTGGTGGTCAACTAGTTACCGAAGATGCTGGTTTGAAGCTAGATAACACCAAGCTGGACAGCCTGGGTAAAGCTCGCCGGATCACCATTACCAAAGACAGCACTACAATTGTTGCCGAAGGTAACGAAGCTGCTGTTAAGGCTCGTGTCGAACAGATTCGTCGTCAAATCGATGAAACCGAATCTTCTTACGACAAAGAAAAACTGCAAGAGCGTCTTGCTAAACTCTCTGGTGGTGTCGCTGTGGTGAAAGTTGGTGCAGCGACCGAAACCGAAATGAAAGACAAGAAGCTGCGTTTAGAAGACGCTATCAACGCCACCAAAGCTGCTGTGGAAGAAGGTATCGTTCCTGGCGGTGGTACAACTCTGGCTCACCTTGCTCCTGAATTGGAAGTTTGGGCAAAGAGCAATCTTAAAGATGAAGAGTTGATTGGTGCGTTGATTGTCGTTCGCGCCTTACCTGCACCTCTGAAGCGGATTGCTGAAAACGCCGGTCAGAATGGTGCTGTGATCGCTGAACGCGTCAAAGAGAAAGAATTCAACGTTGGCTACAATGCTGCAACAAACGAATTCGTCGATTTGTTAGCTGCTGGTATTGTTGACCCTGCTAAAGTGACTCGTTCTGCTCTGCAAAACGCTGCTTCCATCGCTGGTATGGTGTTGACAACCGAATGTATTATAGTTGACAAGCCTGAGCCTAAGGATAGCGCTCCTGCTGGCGCTGGTGCTGGCGGCGGAGACTTCGATTACTAATACTTTCTAGTTACATAATTTGTAAAACAGCTGCTTCCTGATAGAGGCGGCTGTTTTTTTATGTCAAAAGAAGAGGAAAAGGGTGAGTTACGACAACGCTTGTAAATATTTAGCTGAACAGTACCCTGCTGATTTTGTGCGTTGGTTACTTGGGGTAGAGGTGCAACAAATTGAAGTCTTAAAAACGGAACTCACGCTTGAACCAATTCGCGCGTGATTCTGTGACATTTTTGCAAGCAGCTAACCAAATTTTGCACATTGAATTTCAAACTTTGGCGAAATCTAATCCGGCGCTTAATTTCCGAATGCTCGATTATTCTGTGAGGTTGAAGCGTCAGTACCGTTGTCCTGTAGTGCAAGTGCTAATCTTTTTGCAAGAAACTACTAACGAAATGGCTTTTACTGAAGAATATCGGGACAACACGACAATTCACCAATATCAGGTTGTTCGTCTTTGGGAGCAAGATTCAACACTATTTTTAGTTAATCCGGCGCTGTTACCTTTAGCAAGTTTGACGCGAACTAACTCGCCACAAACTTTACTGGCACAAGTCGCGGAACAAGTCGCTACAATTCCAGATAGGGAGGAGCGACAAAATATCGCGGGTTGTGTAGAAATTCTGGCGGGTTTGCGGTTTGAAAAGGATTTGGTTCGGCAATTTTTACGGGAGGATATTATGAAAGAGTCTGTAATTTATCAAGATATCGTTCAAAAGGAAGCGTTTAAATTGATTAGTCGTCAGCTTAAACGGCGTTTTGGTGATATTGATGAATCATTAGTTGAGCAGGTTCGGAATTTATCTGCTGAACAGTTAGAGGAGTTAGGAGAGGAACTGCTTGATTTTTCGGAAATTGCTGATTTGGTAGCTTGGTTAGAACAGCAATAGAAGAATTAATAAAAATAATTTACTTTTGAAGTTGCATATTTTATAACTTGTGCGATCGCCCTTAATAAATTTGTGGTTTGTGATATGTCCATTTATTTACTTTACTCTCTGAATCACTTCTTGGGCAAAATCTTTTAGAGAGTCATACAAATCACCATATTTTTTTATATGTCAACTTTTCTTCAAAATCTAAATTTTTAGCTAATTGTGCTCTTTCAGCAATTTTAGTTTTAAATACTGATGGAAAATCAGAGCTATTCATAATCAACTCGACCAATTGATTTTCATTAGCTCTAGATACATTAAATCTAGATATTAAAGTTCCTAAAGATTTTAAATTATGCCCATTTTCATTATTAAACTTTTTAATATGTCTTAGGATTAATCTTAATCCACCAATTGACATACGGTTAGGGGTGCAAGGCAAAATACAAAAATTACTGGCTAAAAATGCACTTTTAATTGTTTTGTTAATTGTTGGTGGGCAATCAATCAAAACATAATCATAATTTTTAGATAGAATTTTTAGAAGTTCTTTTAGTAAATCAATCGGTTTTAATCCTAGATTATAATAAAATCCTTCCGGTAATTCTTCTTGAATTTCAAATAATATAGGGCTACTAGGTATAAGGTGTAAAGATTTAAATTTAGCTTTTATATTAGAAATATCTCGTTTAGCTATAAAGTTATCATTATTCAAATTATCCAAATAATCTTTAGGTTGTTTAAATAAATAAGGTAAAGTCAACTTATTCCTTTCAAATTGGCTAAACCATACATCTTCTGACATTAAAATATTCGTTAAATTACATTGAGGATCAAGGTCAATAACCAGCACTCGCTTACCATACATGGTATCGCCTGCTAAATATTCCACTAATGCCATAACGATGGTAGTTTTGCCAACTCCACCCTTGAGATTGCAAATGCTTATCACTTTAGCTGTCATAATTTCTGGTAGATTGACGCATTTCATGGGCTACAGTTCTATGTTTCCCTGAAAATATGCCCAAGTAACAGGTTCATTTTTACTTTTCCATAAAAACCCATGAGCCAACTTAATCCTGAAACAACCCCCTTACACACCTTAAACCCACTCAATCGATTTTCTGACAGAGCAGAGGATTATGTAAAATATCGACCAAGCTACCCCGCAGATGCAATTGATATTATCTTGGAAGGATTAGGTGAAAATTCACAACTCGTAGCAGCAGATATTGGTGCAGGTACAGGAATTGCTTCCAGACTGTTAGCTGAACGAGGGGTTAATGTCATAGCCATAGAACCAAATGCGGCGATGCGAGAAGCGGCTGAAGCACATCCTTTGATAGAGTTTCGTGATGGAACAGCAGAATTTACCCAACTCCCTGATAATTCAGTTGATTTAGTTACTTGTTTTCAAGCTTTCCACTGGTTCAATCCCGAAGCAACTTTATTGGAATTTCACCGCATTTTAAAACCATCAGCACGCTTGGCTGTGGTGTGGAATAACCGCGATCAAGAAGATGCATTAACCACAGAATATAGCCGAATAGTCCGCGAAGCATCTAATAATCACCCAGCAGAATCTAGAATGCAGTCCGTAGAGCCACTGTTAGTAACTCCTCATTTTATTAATATCCACGAATATAATTTTACTTACAGGCAACAGTTAGATTTAACTGGACTTATTGGACGAGCAATGAGTGTTTCTTACCTTCCGCGTGAAGGTTTGGGATATGAACAGCTTATTGATAGGTTTCAAGAATTATATCAGCGCTTTCATGATGAAAGTGGTTTTGTGTATATGGTCTATCGCACTAGCGTACACCTTGGTGAAGTAATTTCAAAATAAAAATGGGAATCATAAGAAGTAGGGTGCGTTAATTCCCTCTCAATAAATATCAGGATTTACATGGCACAACCAAAATATGAAGGTTATTGCGAATGCATTCCTACTAAATTAGTCAGAGAAAAGTTTGGAGATGTCAATGTTTTTGCCCAAAATGCTAAATCACTCTTAACAAAAGCTACTGGTTTTATTGGTAATTATGATTTTACTCTAAATCCTTACAGGGGATGTCAATACGCTTGTAGCTATTGCTATGCTGCTGCATTTAGCCCTAATACTCAAATGCGCCAAGATTGGGGTAAATGGGTAATTTTTAAGGAAAATTCTGCTGAAATTTTAGCGAAAGAATTAAAAAAATGGTATGAAAAAAATCCCCAGACTCCTCCTAGTATATACATGAGTAGCGTTACCGATCCTTATCAACCACTTGAGTCTAAACATCAACTGACTCGTCGGTTGTTAGAGGTAATGCTAGATATGGGGATTGACGGTTATCCAACTCCAACTTTGGTGATTCAAACTCGTAGCCCAATTATTACTAGAGATATTGATTATTTACAACGATTTAAGCGATTGCGAATTAATATGAGCATTCCCACTGGGAGCGAATTAGTAAGAAAAGATTTTGAACCGCGATCGCCCAGTATTAAAGCCAGACTAAATGCTATCACTAAAATTAAACAAAGTATTGATTATTATAAAGGTTTTCTTCCTCAAATTTCTATTACTATTACCCCTCTACTTCCTACTTTGCCAACTGATGAGTCTACTTTCATTGACAAACTAGCCATCGCCGATAGAGTTGTAATTCAAACTTTTCATGCTAGCCAAAGTCGTTCTCTCATAGCATCAACTCGCCAAGAAGCTGAAGAAATTAAGCAAAAATACGCTTGGTGGTATGAGGATGAGAAATTAAGCTATAGGAAATTTAAGGAAAAGTTAGTTTCTCAGCTTCCAGGTGTAGAAATTATGGAAGGTAAAGAAGGATTTGGCTATGAATAATCCTATCGCAAATTGGTGGCGAAGTCAGCAGTTCAAATTATCTTTAAAACGCGGGGATATCCGAAGTGCAGTCCAACTATTGCAAGAGATTCAAAAATCAGGTGCAAGATTCTCATGGTTAGAAAAACTATTTAAGGATAAACTTCAATTTGAACGTTATTCCCAAGAATACAAACGGCAAACAGAAACTTTAAGTAAACAACTAACAGAAGCATCTCAACAAAAAGATGATCTTATATTAATCCCAGATGAGGAATTTGTTAAATATATCTATAAAGTTTTCAATTTCATACAGCACGATGAATATAAACTGCAATCTACTGGTATTGATGAACGGATATTTGATGATTTGGAATCAAGGCTAGTTGAATATCTCAAAGAAGAATTTAGTAAGATTCCTGAAAAACAGTTATTTATTAAGCTAGAAGATGCTCTTGAAGATATTAATAACTTAAAAATTGGACAAGACCCAGACTACCGTTTTAGTCTAACTCCTCATGTGTACTTTATGAAGTATTTTTTAGAAAATGTATATTGCATATATTTAGCTTGGTTTCTCATTTACCAGGATGCTTTACTACCAAGTAAGGTTAATATCCTTGATATTGCAGCAGGCCCAGGAACAGTTGCTTATGGTTTAGCTTTATTTCTCCAAAGTAGTAGCGGTTTTTTTCATATCCCGCAAATGCACATATCTTATTACTCTTTAGAAAAACAAGATGCCTTCCAGTTTCGTGGACTTCAGTTTTGGCGACGATATATAGAGTCGCGTCTAACTCCTGTGAATGCTTTCTTCCGCTTTGTTACTACTGATATTTTTACTTGGAAGACTCAATCGAATAATCTACCCAAAGATTTTTTCGACTTTATCGTAATTTCTCACTGCTTCTTTGCAGATCCAGCTAAGAGGGTTGAAGCTAATAATACTTACAAGGAAATATTTGCCACAAGCTTAAAAAAATCAGGTTATATTCTGCTAATTGTGCAAGATAAAAAGTTATTCAAAGTTTACGATGTTCACCAATTTGAAAACCAAGAACAGGAAAAAAATGTAGTGGATAAATTTCTGGCAGAACTTGGATTAGAGTTAGTCTGGTATAAATATCTAACCTCAACAGATTCAAGAAAACCTTTGTCCGGTGTTGAATTTGGTAAATTTGCTCGAGAAAAATTACCAAAACAACTGTATATGAGTCCAATACTCCAACAGTATTTTGGTCAGAAGCATCAGTTACACTATACATTAGATGATTATGTAATCTTGGCGAAAAAATAATGATAAATTGCAGGTAAAACACTAAAGAATGCATTAAATAAATATAAGGTATCTGAACTTTAATCTTGAATTTATAAATGACCTGCAATTCACAAATAGCAGAAGGTTGGCATGGCAAACTTAATTTAGTCTATGCCGATCGCCAGGGTAGAACCCAATTAATTTACAATTACCAACAAGCGCCCCTGAAGGTACAACGCCCATTCTATCCAGAAGGGGAAAAAGTTTGTCATAACGTAATTTTACATACAGCCGGGGGAATGGTGGGAGGCGATCGCTTATCCTCTAACATCCACCTCCAACCCCAAACCCAAGCCTTAATCACTACAGCTGCTGCAAGCAAGATATATCGTAGTAATGGCTTACAAGCTAGACAAAGTATCCAGATGCAAGTTGATGCTGGTGCTTGTTTAGAATGGTTGCCGCAAGAGACAATTTTATTTAACGCTGCGATTTATCGGCAAGATTTACGGGTAGAATTAGCAACCGGGGGCAGTTGGTTAGGCTGGGAAATCACCCGATTTGGTCGCAGTGCTAGAGGAGAAAAATTCTTGCAAGGGGAATGGCGATCGCACACGGAAATTTGGCAGCAAGGTGTTCCTTTGTGGATTGATCGCCAATATTTACCAGGTAGTGAAGATGTTTTTCACAGTCCTCACGGCTTGGCAGGAAAACCAATAGTAGGTAGTCTAGTTTGGGTTGGTAGTGCAGTTTCAGCAGAAATTGTCGAAAAAACGCGAAATTTATGGAATGGGGAAGGGGAAGCGGGTGTTAGCCGATTACAACATGGATTATTGTGTCGATATCGCGGTTCTTCCACATCTGAGGTGAGAAACTGGTTTATTAATGTTTGGCAGCTGCTGCGAGTTTCTTTTTTGAATCGTGGTAATTGTATACCAAGAGTGTGGCAGCTTTGAACGAACCACGAAGGCGCGAAGGACGCGTTCGCGCAGCGTCTCGAAGAGAAGGAGGAGGTATTAATGCAACTTACGCCGCAGGAAAAAGATAAGTTATTAATTTTTACAGCTGCTTTATTAGCAGAAAGACGGAAAGGAAGGGGTTTAAAACTGAATTATCCCGAAGCGATCGCTTATATTTCTGCTGCCATTTTAGAAGGTGCAAGAGATGGGCAAACTGTAGCTGAATTAATGAGTTATGGTACAACTCTATTAACGCGGGATGATGTCATGGAAGGGATATCAGAAATGGTGCATGAAGTGCAAGTTGAAGCAACTTTTCCTGATGGTACAAAGTTAGTGACAGTACATAATCCAATTCATTAAATTTACTTTATAGTGTGTTACTTTAAAGACAAAAGTCTTTTATAGACATTAATTAATAATCAAGTATATAATTTAACACATTAATTAAAAGTATACTGCTTGATGATAGTCAAGCATAAAGGCAATGAATACAGGAAACACTGGCTTTACAGCAACTATTATAACCACTGCCATAACTACTGCCTTTGCCGTTGTAGCCGGAATAGTTAATCACATTATGTCTGGCAACAGAGACAGAGAAAATCAGCAGACAACTGCATCGTTAAAATATACTGAGCAGCAGCTAGAAGAACTATATGGGCCACTTGCTTTTCTGATCTGGGAAGGTAGATGTACTTATACAGATTTAGTAAAAAAGTTTCTAGAAATGCGCCGTCAAAAACAAAACAATGGTGATAAAGATGATAAGATAGTTCGCTTGCCAAACGAAGAAGAAATTAAACATAAAGGTGATAAAATAGGCCCCTTGCAAAACCAAGAAGAAATTAAACTCTGGATTTTTTGGATAGAAAAAGATGCTTTTCCTCGCCATGAAAAAATTAAAAAGCTTTTGATGACAAAGACACACTTAATTGAAGGTGAAATAATGCCAGAAAGTTATCTAAAATTTTTGGACTACCATAATTCCTGGAAAATAGAACATTTGCGGTGGCAAGAACAGCAAATTAAATATTCGGGGAAATCAAAATTTGACTTTCCATTAGAATTTGAAACTGAGGTTCTTAAAACTTTTAAAAACCTTAAGCGTCAACAAGCAAACTTTTTAAAAGCTAATCATGACTTACGCAAAAAGAGCCAAATTTACGCAAAAACAGCCAAAAATATTAATTTATTGAACCGCCAAGACGCCAAGAATTCGTAGATTGTGCGTAATTTCTATTTAAATGAAATATTGGATTGAACATGATACCAGGAGAAATCATTACACCAGCAGGTGAAATTGAACTAAATGTTGGTCGTCCAACTGTAAAATTGCAAGTGTCAAATACAGGCGATCGCCCCATACAAGTTGGTTCCCACTATCACTTTTATGAAGTTAACACCGCCTTAAACTTTGACAGAGAACAAGCGCGAGGAATGCGCCTCGATATCCCCGCCGGAACCGCAGTTCGCTTTGAACCAGGCGATGCAAAAGAAATAACTCTAATCCCCCTCGTTGGTACTCGCCAAGTCTACGGCTTCAACGCCAAAATTAACGGAAACCTCTAAAAACTCTCCGCGTACCTCCGCGTCCCTTTGCGTTAAAAAAAAGGATTTTATATGCCTTACAGAATGGATCGCCGCGCCTACGCCGAAACTTATGGCCCAACAGTAGGCGATCGCATCCGACTTGCAGACACAGAATTATTTATTGAAGTTGAACAAGATTTCACCACCTACGGCGATGAAGTGAAATTTGGCGGTGGTAAAGTCATCCGAGACGGGATGGGACAATCCCCCATTTCTAACGCCGATGGTGCTGTAGATTTAGTAATTACTAATGCCTTAATTCTCGATTGGTGGGGTATTGTCAAAGCAGATATCGGCATTAAAGATGGCAATATTTTCAAAATTGGTAAAGCTGGAAATCCTTATATTCAAAATAATGTAGATATTATTATTGGCCCCGGAACTGAAGCCTTAGCTGGTGAAGGAATGATTCTCACTGCTGGCGGTATTGATGCCCATATTCATTTTATTTGTCCCCAACAAATTGAAGTGGCGATCGCTTCTGGTATTACCACCATGATCGGCGGCGGTACTGGCCCCGCTACAGGTACAAATGCCACTACCTGCACCCCCGGACCTTGGAATATTTACCGAATGCTGCAAGCTGCTGATGCTTTTCCCGTCAACTTAGGATTTTTGGGTAAAGGTAACGCCAGTCAACCCCAAGGACTTGTAGAACAAGTAGTCGCTGGTGCAATGGGGTTAAAACTACATGAAGACTGGGGAACCACACCCGCAGCAATTGATACTTGCCTTAGTGTTGCGGATGAATATGATGTGCAAGTAGCGATTCATACTGATACCCTGAACGAAGCCGGATTTGTCGAAGATACGATCGCCGCTTTCAAGAATCGTACCATCCACACCTACCACACCGAAGGCGCAGGCGGAGGACACGCACCAGATATCATCAAAGTTTGCAGCCAAGCCAATGTTCTGCCATCTTCCACCAATCCCACACGTCCTTACACCCTCAACACCTTAGACGAACACCTGGATATGTTGATGGTATGCCATCACCTCGACCCAGCGATCGCCGAAGATGTCGCTTTTGCGGAGTCTCGCATCCGCCGAGAAACCATTGCTGCGGAAGATATTTTGCACGACTTAGGCGCATTTAGTATGATTTCTTCCGACTCCCAAGCGATGGGAAGAGTGGGCGAAGTTATAATTCGCACCTGGCAGACATCTCACAAAATGAAGGTGCAACGCGTAACTCTTAACCCACAAGGAACAGAGCAAAAAGCAGATAACTTTAGGGCAAAAAGATATGTTGCTAAGTATACTATTAATCCAGCGATCGCTCACGGAATTGCTCAATATGTGGGTTCAGTGGAAGAGGGAAAATTAGCAGATTTATGTTTGTGGCGTCCGGCATTTTTTGGCGTGAAACCAGAAATAGTGATTAAAGGCGGAATGATTGCATGGTCGCAAATGGGCGATGCTAACGCCAGTATTCCCACACCGCAACCAGTGTATATGCGGCCGATGTTTGGTAGTTTTGCAGGGGCGCGTCATGCCACATCATTAACTTTTGTTTCGCAATCAGCTTTAGAGAACGAAATTCCCAGCCAGCTAGGTTTACAAAAGGCAGCAGTTGCAGTTTCTGGAACACGCCAATTGAGTAAGCGGGATATGAAACTGAATGATGCACTACCACACATTGAAGTTGATCCAGAAACATACCAAGTCAGGGCAGATGGTGAGTTGCTGATTTGTGAACCTGCGACAATTTTACCAATGGCACAGAGGTACTTTTTGTTTTAGTTCATGACCGAGCAACTTACTGATTACGATAGTCCTTGGAAGGAAGTCATTGAGCTATATTTTCCCCGCTTTCTGGAATTCTTTTTCACCCAAGCCTATGCCGAAATCGACTGGACGCGACCCTATGAATTTCTGGACACAGAACTGCAACAGCTAGAACCGGATGCAGAAATTGGGCGGCGTTTGGTCGATAAAGTTGCAAAAGTTTGGCTACTGGATGGAGAGGAAGCTTGGGTATTGGTTCATGTGGAAGTCCAAGGGCAATATGACAGCCAATTTGCCGAACGGATGTACACATATAATTACCGTTTATTTGACCGCCATAAAAAGCGAGTTATTAGTTTAGCAGTTTTAGCAGATGAACAAGCGAATTGGCGACCTTCCAGCTACAGCTATCAACTGGGCGGATGTCGCGTCAGCTTAGAGTTTCCTGTGGCGAAACTGTTGGACTATGAGCAAAGGTGGGAAACCCTAGAGCGAACAACCAACCCCTTTGGTGTAATTGTGATGGCGCATCTCAAGACCAAGGCAACGCAACGAAACCCACAAAATCGGCTACAGTGGAAACTAAGCCTAGTCAGACGGCTGTACGAACGGGGATATAGCCGGGAAGATATTCGGGAATTATTTCGGTTTATCGACTGGGTGATGGTTTTGCCAAAAGAGTTGGCACTTAGTTTTAAAACAGAAGTAAGAAGTTACGAGGAGGCAGATAGAATGCGGTACGTAACTAGTATTGAAAGGCTAGCAAAAGAAGAAGGAATTGTCGAAAATGCTAGAGAAAGCTTGATTGCAGTGTTAGAAACACGATTTGGAGAAGTGCCAAGCTCTATTGTCGAAGTTATCAATAAGATAGAAGAACCATCTGTGCTAAAAACGCTTCTAAAAAGTGCGATCGCAATTCTTTCCACAGCAGAATTCCAGCAAGTTTTAGATAGTCTCAACTCTGAGAAATAAATATAGATACCGAGCGCCTTGTTGCCAGATATCGCTCTAGTGCAATCAGGTTTTAGGTAAGATGTGATTGCAAATTTATAAATGAGCAATCTTCTATTCTAACGCTGATGAGTCTTCAAATTCAGGCTGAATAATCCTAGGATATTGATACAGTGGTACGGTGAAAGTGACTGTTGAGCCAAGTCCTTCGCCCACGCTGTAAAAATTTAGTTGACCATCCATAGCTTCTATGAGTTTCTGGGATATTGCCAGCCCTAAACCTGTACCGCCGTAATGGCGAGTTCGGGAGCCATCCACTTGAGAGAATAATTGAAATAGTTTATCTTGTTTGTCCAAAGAAACACCGATGCCAGTGTCTGCCACACGTACTCTCACCATGCCAGGAAATTGCTGATCTTGAAAGT
>NZ_JABXKL010000086.1 GCF_017114995.1 Nostoc sp. NMS9
ATACTTTTAACTGCTTATTTTCCCTAACTCATAAAAAAATGGGCGAACCGGGAGTAATAAATTAGCAAATTATCTTAAGGAGCAACTAAGATTATGATTGATGTCAAAACAGCAGTGAATGCTGCATATCAATACATAAAATCCATACAAGACATGATGGGTTCTTCATTAGGAGATTTGAGACTTGAAGAAGTAGAACTTTCTGAGGATAAAAGCTTTTGGTTGATTACTTTAGGGTTTGATATTCCTAAAAAACCTCCTAAAAGCCGATTGGAAGTCTTAATTCCTCCTTCTGTTGCTTCTACCCCTGTGTTGTATGAACGAGAATACAAACTTTTTAAGGTAAATTCTCAAACTGGCGAAGTAGAAGCAATGAAAATTAGACAAGTATGAAAGATTTGATTGCTTCCCTTGTTCGTCGTTATTCTCAAAAAGGGGTTTTAATTGATACAAATATCCTGCTTCTCTTCTTAATTGGGAGCGTCAATCAAGAACAAATAACTAAATTTAATCGAACTTACCAATTTCTACCAGAAGATTATGAGCTTCTACTAGCATTTATTGCAAGCTTTCAAAAGCTTATAACAACTCCGAATATTCTAACAGAAGTTAATAGCCTCGCAAATCAACTTGGGGAACCGGAACGTTCTCAGTGCTTTGGAATATTTGCTCAATTTGTTAAAAATGTTGCTCTTTTAGATGAATACTACGTAAAGAGTTTAGATGCTGTTAATACTGATAAACTTGTCAAATTCGGACTTACTGACAGTGGAATCCTGACTTTATCTAAAGGTAAGTATCTTGTACTAACTGATGACTTCAAGCTAGCAAGTTATCTTCAGAGTGTAGAAGTTGACGTGATTAACTTTAACAATATTCGTGTCTTTAACTGGAAGTAAAAATATGAAATTATTTTGGAAGCGTTAATTTCTATAATTTCTATACACAAATTAAAAAATGCCTGGGAGTGTTGCCGTGTTTCCACCCCAGACATTTTTTATTCTTAACTTGCTCCTCACACACAAATATACATTATCACTACTTCTATCAAATGGCAAGTATATTGAGTGACATTTTCAAAATTCCACAAGCAATCCAACTTCTGACAAATTAAAAAGCGCCTGGGAGTGTTGCCGTGTTTCCACCCCAAACGCTTTTTATTTTTAACTTGCTCCTCACACACGACTTTAATATATCACCGCTTCTATCAAAGGGCAAGTAAATTATGTGACACTTTCAAAACTGCACACCTTACAACCAATTATTTAGTGTAAAAAGTGACGTACACCAGTTAGGACCATCAGCAAACCGAGTTCGTTAGCAGCTTTTATTGAATCTTTATCGCGCAAACTTCCTCCTGGTTGGACAATGGCTATAATTCCTGCGGCTGCAGCTGTTCTGACTGAATCATCAAAGGGGAAGAATCCATCGCTGGCGAGAGTTGCACCTTTGGCTTTTTCTTGAGCTTGTTCTAGAGCTATTTTAACTGAGCCGACGCGATTCATTTGACCAGCACCTACTCCTAGTGTAGTGCGATCGCCTGTCACAACAATGGCATTAGATTTAACGTGTTTGCAAACTTTCCACGCAAACAGCAATTCGGCTAATTCGCTGTCGGTGGGTTGACGTTCGGTGACAACTTGCCATTGACTGGTATCAGCAATGATGTCATCGCTAGTTTGGACGAGAAAACCACCTGCGATCGCTTTCACTGTATCCTTAGGGCCGCTGCTCAAATCTGCTAAAGTCAAAACCCGCACGTTAGATTTTTTGGCAAGAATTTCTTGAGCTTCCGCATGACAACTTGGTGCAACCACACATTCTAAAAATGTTTTAGTTAACTCGCTAGCCGTAGCCGCATCTATCGGACGATTGAGTGCGACAATCCCACCAAAGGCAGAAGTAGAATCAGCGTTAAAAGCTTTTTGATACGCTTCTGAAATAGTACTTCCCAGCGCCGTACCACAGGGATTTGTATGTTTGATAATCGTTGCTGCTGGAGTATCAGTGAACTCAGCAATAATTCGGCGTGCAGCTTCTAAATCAACTAAGTTATTGTAACTAAGTTCTTTACCTTGGAGTTTTGTTGCGGCTGTCCATCCTGTTGGGGTAGTACCAGTTTGATACCAAGTGGCGGGTTGATGGGGATTCTCGCCGTAACGCAGAGATTGCAATTGTGTGCCGCGAAGGGTGTACTGCTGTGCTTGGGCGAGGTAAGATGCGATCGCTTGATCATAACTAGCAGTGTGCGAAAATCCTTTTAATGCCGCCTTTTGCCGAAACTCTAGGGATGCAACGCCGTTATTTTGGCGCAATTCCTGCAAATACTCGTCATACTGTGCTGGATCGCATAATACAGCGAGATGAGCGAAGTTTTTCGATGATGCCCGTAACATAGCAGGACCACCAATATCAATCTGTTCAACGGCTTCAGCTAATGTTACCCCTGGTTTAGCAATAGTTTCCTCGAAAGGATATAGATTCACCACTACTAAATCAATCGGGCGAATTTGGTTATTTTCTAAATCTGTAATATCTTCGGGAACGTCTCGCCGCGCCAAAATTCCACCGTGAATCCGGGGATGTAGCGTTTTGACTCGACCACCTAAAATTTCTGGAGAACCTGTGTAATCTGCAACCTTTGTAACTGGGAGACCTGCATCTTTGAGTGCTTGGGCTGTTCCCCCACTGCTGATTAAATCAAAGTCAAATTCTTCAACCAAGCTACGGGCTAGGTCAATTAAACCAGTTTTGTTAGATACACTCAGCAGGGCTAGACGCACCATTGATCAATTCCTTAAAAGTAGGCCATAAGCGAAGGATCTCAAGTTTTACATAAGCCTTGATTAACTTCAAGACCATTAGGAATGATAATGTTAATAATTATCTGGTCATCACCTTTTTCAATTAAGATTACTACGGATGGCAGGCATTGTCGCAGGGAAACATCTATTCTTCATCTTCTTCTTGCTCTTGCATAATATCTAATTGACTCGTGTAATTAATATATTCTTCATGATATTCGCGCTGCTCTAGTAGCCTTTCAACTCCATCAATATTAATCCTTTGTAAAATCTCTCTTGCAGCTTTCATACCTTTTTTATTCATTATCAGGCTTTTTTTATTTGACGAAAATTCTAATAATGTTTTTGTAATTAAATCGTTAATTATATCAAAATAAAATCCATTCCAACAGCTAATACCAGTGAAATTTTCTTGAGATTTTTCACGACTATTATTAAGGTAGCGATTGTGTTGATCTACACTTGAAAGGTAGATAATCATTAGATATAAATCTTTCATTACTGTGTAGTGTTCAATAAAGATACTTAACTGTTCTTCCCTTGTTTCAAATTGATCTACAAAACTACAAGCTCGACTGTAGGCGTCTCCTTTATTATTACAAAACCAGATGTTTTGTAGTAAGTCTGGTTCTTTAGTGCATTCTGCTAAAAAGTTTTTGCCAAATGTTATATCTGATTCTGGAAGTTTCAAAACAGTAATTTTCCATCCTTTCCTATTTTTACTGTGAATTTCTTTTTTATTTGCTAGTAATCTTTGTTTTTCTGCTTGCTCTTTTATTTTTGCTTCTAACAATTTTTGTTCACGTTCTGCTTGCTCTCTAGCCTGTTTGATTTCATAGGCATTATCAGGAACATTCAGCTTTCTATTAACCTCTTGCCAGAATTCACTATCTTTCGCATATATACCTTTTTCAGTCAAGTTATCAATAAATTCTTGACCACAGACTTGAATAGCATTTTTTTTCAAGGCTGGTAAGTTAGTGAATGCTTTAAAATTTGTTTTATCCATTTTCGTTTTATAGAAAAATTAAAATTTACATTAATTCACTCTGTAAATTTATATTATGTAATGTGATGAAAATCAATTAATTTTTTCATCTATCTTTTCAAAACTATACATGATTGTGGAAACTAAGTTGTTTGTGCAAGAATTTTTCAAAAAATATTATAAGTATAAAATTTCCCTATCTTGACAGATATGACACATCTAAGTTAATAAAAGAAATGAATCCATCTGCCCAAACTGTGAAGTTAAAGCAGATGAAGCGGTCATAAGACTGAAAATTAAGGAAAAAATATGTCTCCACAAGAAACTGGCGTCAGCATTTGCCGCCAAAATTCCTACTATTATCGTCATGGTAGATGAACTGGCGGGCGATGGTGCAGGAGCGCCCTTTGTCCATAAGTTAGCAGAATGGTTGCACCAGCAGTTTCTTAATCCATTTGAAACAACGCCGTCTCCGTTTAGGATTGTTCTGATTGTTGCCGATGCCTCACTGAGCAATGAGGTTGTGTTGAATAGTTTTTTAAGTTCAGGCGATCGCGCCCCTGACAAGGTGCTAATTAGTCAAAGTCAAGGTGAAGCACCATTTCGGGTGACAGGCACTTATAGCAAAGTAGGCCCCAGAAAGCACCCAACGCTCCACGTCATGACAAATAGTTACCCCGCCAAGAAACTCGATATTGACTATAGTATTAGGCTGTCTCCCGTTACACCAGGATTAACCAGTGATCGCACAAAACAGACAATTCGACAAGCAATTCGAGAGCAATTAGAAGACCAGTTGCTAATGAATGCCTACTTGGAAATCGAACATGGATTACAACAGGGAGCAAAGCAGCTAATTTTTTTTGCTCAGGACAAAGCTTTCTTACGTCACTTGCAGGAGAAATTGACCAGTGGTAAAGATGCTCTGGTAAACAAGGGACAGGTAGCAGTTTTGGATCAAAGCGTACCAGCTAATAAGCGATTGGAATTAGTAAAAGAACCACGACGCGATCAAATCCGAGTTTTCTTGATGACTTCTTCAGGAGCAAGAGGTGTTTCTTTCCCAAAAACAGATTGGATTATTGCAGCAATTCCCCGATTTAATATTGAAACCGCTTTAATGGAAGTCGCGCAATTAATTTACCGGGGTCGAGGAATGTATACAGATCCACAAACCGGAATGGAAGTTTATGGAGATTACAAAGATAGACGCTTAGTCATGCTAATCAATGATTTCATCATTGAAGGAGAAGACATTGACCACAAACGATTATGGTTGCGTCAGTCAAGCGATTTATTAACTTTGCTGGTAATGCTGCGCTCTACAATTCACACTCGTATTAAAGGAGATGCTGGACTCAAGTACAAGCGAATTGCATTTGTCCCAGTGGGTTTAATTGGAGATGAGGAATTGTTGAGATTAATGTCTGATGAGGTCTTAGATTTCCTCCATGAAACCAAAGTTTTTATCCGCGATCATCACTCTCAAGAAGCAAAAGCTATTGCGAGCAAAGCAGCCAAATTAACAGAACAAATTTTTAAGCACTTGAATTTGACAGGACAAGCATCAGATCGGAATGCCAAATCGTATGTGAATTACCAAACCCTAGAAGGGTTAGTGAAAACTGTTTCTAGAATGTCGAGTCGGTTATTGCCATCTTTAGATAACCACGAGCTACAAATACCAGATGGATTAACTTGTATCGGCCCTTTCTGGATAGAAGATTGGAGCGATCGCCAAACTGAAGAAAGATTTAGCTTTGAGGGATGGAAATCTTATATTCAACAAAATAGCAGTAATCTTTTAGCACTACTACAACGAATTTACGAAGATAACAAGTTTCCACCAAAGCTCAAACGTCCAGCGAAGGAACTTTATAGGCTATTGATTCGGAAACAGGAGGAATCTGTTCTTGAATATTCAACACTTCAAGCGTTGAAAACTCAAAATATAATTGTTGGCTTACCTCTAGACTATCCGCACTTCTGGAATGAACACTCAGAAGACGACATTCGCCAACAGGAATTAGAAGACCCCCTAACTTGGAGAAATGCTTTAGGACGCTCCCTAAACCCTCAAGGCTTGGTTATACCTGTAGTGGCGCAGTATCGAGAATTTCCTTGGGTAGCTGTGGCAGGTCGACGAATTTATACACAATTAGAAACAATTTTTGACGATCGCTACTTTATGGCATCCAGTGAATTAAATCTTCTCAATACCATCTTGCTTGAAGATGAAGCAGAGAACAAATAGTTAATGTAAGCTTAGGAACTACTTAGCGCAAAGTCCAATTATTCAACCAGGCTACTGGCGAGGTCAATTAAACCAGTTTTATTAGATACACTCAGCAGGGCTAGACGCGCCATCGATCAATTCCTTAAAAGTAGGCCAGAAGAGAAGGATCTCAAGTTTTACATAAGCCTTGGTTCACTTTAAGACCGTGATAAATAATATTGACTTGTGTAATTTATATGCTTACATCCCCCAGAGTCAGCTTTGATACAACTATCAATTACTATCGAAAATGCTAGAAATAACGATTAAGTCGGCTTAGTCTCTAATATTGGCGATCGCCTAAACTAAAAGTAAGCATCTTTTACGCACATAACCCCTATGGTTCAGTCTTCTAATCAACCCCTAACCCTAGAAGAATTTCTCGCACTTCCTGAAGGAGACATTACATACGAGTTTGTTAACGGTCAAGCTGTACCCAAATATAAAGATAATGAAATGTCACCAAAATTTTTTCATGGCTCAACTATTGGTGCTTTATTTATATTATTGTCTGCATGGGCACAAGTAAAAGGTCGAGTTGTGATTGAATGGGCAATTAAACTAACACGAAATCAACAAGATTGGATGCCTGTAGCCGATCTGACCTATATTTCTCATAACCGTCTTCCTGCTGATTGGCTATTAGACGAAGCTTGTCCTGTCGCACCTGAATTAGTCATCGAAATCATTTCACCTGGTCAAACTTTTGGTGAAATTGCCGAAAAAGCGACTGATTATCTGAAAGCTGGCGTTTCTCGTGTTTGGGTGGTTGATACAAAAGCTAGAACTGTAACTATATTTGCGCCATCTTCTTTACCAATTACTTATCGATCTCATCAAATAATTACTGATAATTTACTACCAGAATTGGAAATTACCCCTCACGCAATCTTTCAACAAGCTGGATTAAATACCTAAAATTTTATTAGTAATCATAATCAGCTAAAGTCTTGCCAATGAAAAGACAATTTATAATTTGAATCGAATAGCACTAAAATCCTAAGCTGAAGGTATTTAAAATTTTGTCCCTTACTTATAGAAATCGCCCTTAAAAAATTTAGTTTAAGGTTTAATCTGATTGCTGCTCTCTACAATTACAAACTTTACCTCCCCAAAATTAAATCTTCCTGAGCAACCTTTGCAAGAGGTCTATTGGATTGTTCAGCTTCGCAGAGTATCTAGTCGCTCTAGAGAAGAGTCATGAGGCACTAACAGAGTGAGAATTCCACCAACTAGTAATGTTGCTGCCATTAAAAGCAACCCTCCAGTAAAACTATTAGTGGCATCCTTAACTAAGCCGATAATATAGGGAGCAACAAATCCTCCCAAATTGCCCACAGAGTTAATCAAAGCTAAGGAGCCAGCAGCAGCAGTACCGCTTAAAAAGGCGGTGGGTAAAGCCCAAAATGGCCCTAAAGCTCCCCAAATTCCTAATGCTGCCAACGAAAGAGATGCTAGAGCAGTCACAGGCTGATGAAAGTAAGCACTAAGAACTAATCCAAATGCCCCAATAAAAGCACAGATAGCAACATGAGCGCGGCGTTCTCTAGTTTGGTCTGAGTGGCTACTAATAAAGACCATTCCCAGCGCACCTACTAAATAGGGAATAGCTGAGGTAAATCCTACCCACAAGTCGCTTAATCCAGAAAAACTTTTAATAATTTGTGGCAGCCAGAAACTAATACCATAAAGACCAATTACTAACGTGAAATAAATCAGGCTCAGTAACCAAACTTTAGGATTGACAAGAGCTTGGAGTAAAGTGTAATTGTTGTGGCTAGTTTTGTGTTCGTCTTCTAGCCGTAATCTCTCCTGGAGCCAGAAACGTTCCTCTACTTCCAACCATTGAGCTTGCTCTGGACGTTCGCATAGATAACTCAGCACCACAAAACCCATAACGATGGCGGGTAAACCCTCTACTAAAAATAACCACTGCCAACCCGTTAATCCCGCAATTCCATGTAGAGTCAGTAGCAGACCAGAAAGGGGCGCTCCTACAACCCCAGCTATCGCAGTTGCTGCCATAAATGAAGCTATGGTTTTAGCGCGTTGAATTGTGGGAAACCAATATGTGAGGTAAAGAATAATCCCAGGGAAAAAACCAGCTTCTGCAATTCCCAAGAAAAAACGCAACAAGTAAAAGCTCAAAGGGCTTTTGACAAACATCATCCCGACGGCAATTACTCCCCAAGTGATGACAATCCGGGCAATCCAAACCCTAGCACCAATTCTTTCTAAGATCAGGTTACTAGGAATTTCAAACAAAAAGTAGCCCAGAAAAAAGATCCCCGATCCGAAACCGTAAACTGTGGAACTAAAGCCCAAATCCTGATTCATTTGCAAGGCTGCAAACCCGACATTAACCCGATCTAAATAAGCAATGACATAAAGCACAAACAATAAGGGAATCAGCCGCCGACTTACCTTGTTTAATACCTTTTGTTGGAACGTTTTATCTGAGGTCATCTTAGTTGTCCGATATTATCCCTTGCGGTTGCTGTTGTTCAAATTTAAGTAATCGCCTTTGAGCAAAGTAGGGTTATGGCTATATTAATTACTCTACTTCTAAATACAGATTACAGCATCAGATGAAGCTCACTTGCATTTATATTTTGGGTAAATCTAAAGACTGGTGGGCATTTTCACGCTAGAGCGCAACGAAGAATGTTGGGACATTTTATTATCAGGATAAACCTTAGTAAAGACCAAATACCAGAGATTAGCCCTAGTAATGAGATATCCCCTAGTAAAATGCGACGGTACAAGGGATTTTTCTAGTAACTTCACAGAAACTTACTCTTGAAAGAGAATCCCGTTTTCCAGCTTTGGCAATCTCACAAAAATGCAGATGTCTCCCAGAAACTAGTGAAAGCATTCAAAATAACAGATCCCAATCACAAAGAATGAATGGAAACAATGCTGCGTCACCTGCTGGTACTCGGCTATGGTTTAGGTTAGACAGCAATGCGTGAGTGTCTCAACCACAGTCAAATTAGACAACCTAAACTAGAAGCAATTTGGTGTCCGTTGACACTGCCAGGTCAGCAAATGCAACGAAATAAAGAATTTGACTTTTGACTTCTGACTTTTGACTTCCGCCTTGCGGTACTAGGACGTTCTCTAACTTCTCAAGGCTTAATCATACCTGTAGTACCTCACTATCGAACGATTCCCTGGATAGCTGTGGCAGGTAGACGGATTTTTACAGAATTAGAAACAGTTTTTAGCGATCGCTACTTTATGGCATCTAGTGAATTGAATCTTCTGAATACCATTCTGCTTGAAGATGAAGCAGTGAACAAATAGTTAATGTACGCTTCGGAATTACTTAGTGATGTCTATGATAATCGCATTCTTTGAGCAAGCTGCAAATGCCGCTAAATACTAAGTCTCCTTGAAGAGATAGGATCTATGTACAAAAGTAGAATTTTAGGAGTAAACCTCTGTCTTTACAAGCTATTACCGTTCCCACAGCAACTTCTCAACCCCCAGCAGGCTTAATTGTCACTTTGCATGGTTGGGGTGCTAATGCTGAAGATGTAGCATCTTTGTTACCCTTGCTCAACTTACCCAATTACCAGTTTGTATTGCCTAATGCACCTTATCCTTATCCCTATTCCCCTATAGGGAGGGCATGGTATGACCTAACGGTAGAGAATATGTATCAAGGGTTGCCAGAAAGTCGGCAACTGCTAACAGATTTCTTGGAATCTTTAGAAAGTACCACTGGCATACCTTTGTCGCGTACTATTTTGAGTGGATTTTCTCAAGGCGGAGCAATGACTTTAGATGTTGGCTCAAAATTGCCCCTAGCAGGTTTAGTTGTCATGAGCGGGTATTTACATCCTGATGCACTAACGGCAGCTAAAAGTGGGATTCCACCGACTTTAATCACTCACGGTAGATATGATGAAGTTGTGCCCCTGCAAGCTGCTTTGAAAGCACGAGAAACTCTAAAGTCTCTAGGAGTGGTGGTAGAATACCACGAATTTGATATGGGGCATGAAATAGATCCAAAAACGTTAGAGGTGCTACGAAATTTCGTTGTAAATACAATTGCTTAGTCAGGATTACGAATTTTTTATAAATTCTGGTACAAATTCTGACAATTTTCACGAACTTAATGACCTCTAATGAGTAATATATATTGGGTAGGCTGCGAAAGAGCGCAACTTAACCCATGCTGAAGGCGAGTGCTGCATAAGGGAGGGGCAAGTATTATGACAACTCTAAGCATTTCCCAAAAAGAAATTGCTGCCATGAGTGCAGTAGAAGTAGAAGAACTAGCTACACGTCTGGAACTGGATAATTATAGTAATGCTTTTGAGGGTTTAAATGATTGGCATCTATTGCGAGCGATCGCATTTCAGCGTCCAGAGTTAGTTGAACCCTATATCTACCTCTTAGACTTGGAACCCTACGATGAAGCTTAGTTGAGAGTTAGGAGTTACGAGTTAAGAATTAGGATTTATAACTATTTAGTACTAATTTTTGAACGACTCACTCCTAACTTTTTACCATGACTAATCCAAAATTGAACAGGGTTCTCATTGGTGTAGGTGGCGGTATCGCCGCCTACAAAATCTGTGAGCTGGTTTCGACGCTGTTTAAAACCGGGATGGAAGTCCGAGTCATCCTCACTGGTTCGGCGCAAGAATTTATCACGCCTCTGACAATAGCCACTCTATCTCGTCATCCCGCCTACACAGATGATGATTTCTGGCAACCAACTCACTTTCGTCCGTTGCATATTGAGTTGGGTGAATGGGCAGATATTATGGTAATTGCCCCTTTGACAGCTAATACATTAGCAAAGTTAGCCTACGGAATGGCGGATAATTTACTCACAAATACCGTGCTGGCTTCTACTTGTCCCGTGCTGTTAGCACCCGCAATGAATACAGATATGTGGGAACAGCGATCGGTACAGCGGAATTGGCAACAGTTATTGACAGATAGTCGATATCATGGAATGAGTACAGCATCAGGGTTATTAGCGTGCGATCGCATCGGTGCTGGTAGATTAGCAGAACCTCCAGAAATTTTGGCTCACATCCAATCGTTGTTACACACTCAAGGCAAACGAGATTTAGCAGGTAAACGAGTCTTAATTAGCGCTGGAGGAACGCGAGAATATCTTGACCCAGTGAGGTTTATTGGCAATCCTTCCACAGGTAAAATGGGATTAGCTTTAGCACAAGCCGCATTTCACCGAGGGGCAAGTGTCACCTTGGTACATGGCCCAGCTAATTGGGATGTACCATTGGGAGTGCAAGCAATTCCCGTTGTTAGTGCAGACGAAATGCAGCACGTCATGGTGGAATGTTTACCCAACGCTGATGTAATTGTGATGTCAGCAGCCGTGGCCGATGTGAAGCCACGAGATTATAGTACAAAGAAATTGCCCAAGCGATCGCTCCCCCAAGCTTTACCTTTAGAAGCAGTACCGGATATAGTTGCCCAGTTAGCACAACATAAACAGCCGCATCAAATATTAATTGGTTTTGCAGCACAAACTGGTGATATTATCAATCCGGCGTTAGAAAAATTACAGAATAAAAAACTTGATGCTATTGTTGCCAATCCTATCGATCAACCTGATAGTGGTTTTGGTAGCGATAATAATCAAGCGATATTTTTAAATAGTCAAGGACATCAGGTAGAAATTGCACCTTGTTCTAAATTAGAAATGGCGCATCAATTATTTGATTTTGTCATTACCGAATTTTAGATTTTAAATTTTGCAGAAACTAGGGGCAATTGATGAATTGCCCCTACGTGAAAATTAGGATTTCGGCTATTGTTTGCGTAAGTCCTGGAAGATTCAAAATCTAAAATTGAACACAGTTTTACCTTCAATAAAGTAGTAACCTTAGCTTGTAACTAGAGAGTTAGCCCTAGACTTCTAGGAGTTTTCTTCTTCTTTTATGTACTCACTGTATTTCTGGTCAGAGAGTAAGGCATTAAGCGCAGAGGAATCGCTAAACTTGATTTTTACCAACCAACCATCGCCATAGGAATCATTATTGACTGCTTCGGGGTCATCAGCAACTGCCTGGTTGACCTCTACAACCTCTCCTTTTAGAGGAGCATAGAACTCTGCTACTGCTTTAACCGATTCGATACTACCAATTGGATCGTTCTGGTCGAAAACGTCGCCAACTTTTGGCAATTCTACGAATACAACCTCACCAAGCTGCCTCTGTGCAAAATCAGTAACGCCTAGTGTAGCAATGTTGCCTTCAACCCGAACCCATTCGTGATCCTTGGTATATTTCAGGTTGCTAGGAATGCTTGCCAAGGCTAGTTGAAGAATGCCAGTTAGCCAAGACTGATTGCTTTGTGCGTGGTTAGTCTGTACAGGTAGCGCCTGAGCGATCGCTTCACTCGCGGCTGGCCAGAATAAGTTGGTAACAAATAAAGCCATAGCCAGTACCAGAGCGATCGCGGAACGGATCGCATACTGAAATATCGTTTTGATGAAATTCATAAACAGATTTTTCCTGATAATCTGAAACAAAAATATTATTAAATACTGATATTAGGATGTCAATATATTTCCACAGTCCGAAACAGATGAAACAACTAGCAACCGAATCACCATCCACGTGGCGTTTCGTCCCAATGCTTCAGACATCAGGAGCAGTGCAAATGGCGATCGATGCTTGGTTGTTCCACCAATGCGAAAACGGGCAACATCCGCCTACCTTGCGTTTTTATACCTGGTACCCCTATGCTCTCTCCTTGGGACATCTGCAAAAACAATGGCCTGCCGAATGGCATAATCTGATCTACCAGGGACAGCCACTCGATCTAATTCGTCGTCCAACGGGAGGTCGAGCTGTTCTCCACCAAGGAGATTTAAGCTACGCCCTGATTACCTCAGCTAGTACTGGAAAAAGCTGGGGTACTTATGAAAACATCTGTAACTTTTTAATCCAAGGCTGGCAAAAGTTCGGTATTGAGTTAAGTTATGGTTCTGCTGGACGGGGTTACATTCATAATCCCAGTTGCTTCAACACAGCAACAGCGGCTGACTTGGTAACAGCCGATAGAAGTAAATTTATTGGTAGCGCCCAACGCAAGGGAAGAGATACCATTCTTCAACACGGCTCGATGATTTTGTCTACAGACAAAGGTTTATTTCAGGAAATCTTTGAACAATCGCCTCCGTGGAATACCTCACTTTGCAACACACACCAAGAGGATGGCTGGATTGCAAAGATTGTGGATACATTGACAGAAACGGCAAAACAGTACTTTGGCATAGAACTAGTTACCCAACCATTCACCGATCTCGAATGGCAAGATATCCTCAAAATGCGATCGCTGTATGAAGTGCGTTAGCGTAGCTCACCGTAGGTATCGCCTATTCCAAAACTTTAGTACTTTAATTCCCAATTCTTTTGCCAAATGCTTGCTTAACCATTGTGCTGTCCAGCGTTCAAATGAATAGCCAACAAGGCGCGGACTATGGCTTACCAATTCTTTCAAGCGAATGAGGTATTGCTCATTCACAGTTTTAGTCCGTCCCATCAAGCGATCGCCCCATTTTTGAGCCTGTCCTGTTTGTGCGATCGTAATCCAGTAGCGTGCAATCTCTTGAGAACACCACAGAGTCTTGGAGATTGTACCCGAATGCTGACTATGAGGGTTTTGCTCAAACCTATAGACCTGATAAGGTTTTGATATCTACCACACCTGGAAAGTATGTAACCCACCTTTGCCATTAGTTTTGTGAAGTAATTTTACAAAAACTAATGCCTTGCGTAAAACACAGACATAACTCTCCGAGTAATAGCTAGCAACTCAAAATAATAAGTTTTGTGGAAGTATGGTTTCTAGCAACGGGATTTTAGAACAACGGAATTTTCTTCAAGTCACACTGCCGCATATCTGGGATCGTGATCTGAGCGATGTCTACGATGAGCTTTGCTTACGCCAGCAGAGTTTCTTAGCCTTACAGAGAAGCAATACAGCGTTAGAGTCAAAAGTGCAAGAGCTTTTAGCTGAATTAAGTACTGCTAAAGAGCAATTTTGTCGTGAGAAAGCTTCCTATCAGCAGACACAAACAGAATTACAAAATTCCCTTTCTTTGCTTCAGGCAACTTTAGATTCCACAGAAGAATTATTGGAAGCGATCGCTCCTGGACTGGAAAAACACGTTGCCTCAAAGCAGTGGGATTTGGCTAAATATCAGCGGATATCAGAACCACAGCGGCTCTTTCCTACTTGCCCTCAACTAAAGAAAGTTTTTGATTATATCGAAGCTAATTATCATCAATCGATTGGTTTAAGTGACGTAGCTGTTGCAGTTGGTTATTCCGCAGCTTATTTAACCAATCTAGTGCGACGCAAAACGGGAAAAACAGTAAATGATTGGATCTTTGAACGCCGTATGCTAGCTGCGCGTGCCTTGCTTCTGGAAACCAACCAGCCAGTTAATCAGATTGCTTGTGCAATAGGCTATCAGTATGAAGGATATTTCTTTCGTCAATTTCGCCAGTTTCATGGGACTACACCTCAAGCTTGGCGTAATACTCAGCGTTCTAATGTTAGTGTCAATTACTAGTAACATAATTAATAGTTTTAACAACAAAATGTGCATTGTCCCGGAAATTTTTATTTCCTACACTACTAAATATAGGAACGCAACTTGATTCTTGAAAGCAGATTAAGACTAAAAGCTTTATCCAACAATGCTCATATCTTGGAAAGCTTTCAGTAATCAAACCTGATTCCTATTAATACAAGGTTACTTTTACAAAAGGTAGCTTGTAAAAGGTTGATCTCAAGTGCTTTGCACTATTTGCTTGAGAAATTATTGCAGAACAATTCACACTTAATTAGGAAAAAAAGATGAAAGTCAATCAGCAGGAACAACTCTTAACTGAATTAGACTCTGTGTTGGAAGAAATTTCCGATGACAATTCTGCTTCTCTAACAGGAGGAGCCAGATCAACCTTCTCAGGAACAATTCCTGCCTTCGGATCAAGGACATTTTCAAAGATATATACTACCACTAGTCAATTCAATGACATTTCAATTCGATTGAATCAGAATATCAATGAATTCATAAAAGTTAAAGCCGTGCGTGCCGATAACCTACGTGATATAAGTAGTTTCGTAAGGTCGATTCCTCCAAACTCGGCAGGAAAGCTGATCACTGTTGCAGCAAACGTGCGCGATGGAGTCGCCTTCAGGCTCAACTTTTCAATTGACGGGTTTAATATCGCCAAAAACGTATCAGGGCCGATCACCTATTAGCAGGATGGTTTTAGCTTTTCGCCGTTAGTCTCGTCTGACTTCTGGATTGAGGAATTTAGTTAGAGCGATCATTTCTACTACTCATTTTTAAGTTCGATTAGGCGATCAGGTTGTATTGCAAAAAAATTTTTCAACACTATTTGTAGTAATACTACAGTTTGTAATTTAATTACATGTAGGGTTTTTAAAAATTTTTGCAACACAATCTTTAATACACTGAAAACCAGATCCGGTCAGGGCGAAAGCCCCGACCGATCTTTCTCTGCTGCATAAATCTTGAAGATGAAATACCAGATTGTTCTACAACACAGTGAAGAAGACTGCGGTGCTGCTTGCATTGCCACGGTTGCTAAACACCACGGACACACCCTCACTAATTGGTCACTTTGGTCAACGACTGCAATTAGGACTGATTCTAGAATACGGACGACAACTGTTGCGTTTGCCCCTCTCGTACTTTGAAGGACGGCGCAGTGGGGAAGTAGTCAGCCGGATTGCCGATGTGAATCACATCAATGAGCTAGTTTCCCAAATTGTCCTCGGTTTACCCAGCCAATTTTTTATCGCCTTGGTTTCCTTGGGCTTCATGCTCTTTTACAGTTGGGGGCTGACTTTGGCTTCTCTGGCTGCCTTTATTATTGTCACCCTCGTCAATTAGAATAAGATATAGTGTGAAATCCTTGCTAATTCATTGTTTCACGATTTAACGGGAAAAGTCAGGTTCGCCTTTCTTGTCAAGAAAAGCAGATATAAGATATTTGTTGTTGATTATTTTGAAAAATATCAGAAGCATTCCATTTTAATAATTAACAACAAATATAGATTTCTAAAATATTTATTAATAATTAAGCTTGGACTAATACTCAGCGTTTTAATGTTAGTGTCAATCATTAGCAATATAATTAATAGTTTTAACAACAAAATGTGCATTGCCCCTAAAATTTTTATTTCCTACACTACTAAATATAGGAATGCAACTTGATTTTTCAAAGCAGACTAAGACTAAAAACTTTATCCGACAATGCTCATATCTTGGAAACCTTTCAGTAATCAAACCGGATTCCTATTAATACAGCTTAATTTTCAAAAAAAGTAGCTTGTAAAAGGTCGATATTAAGATGCTTTAGCCATCTTATCGGCAATATACAACAGAACAAATGACACTCTATTAAGAGTGAAAAGATGAAAGACGATCAACAGCAGAACAATTGTAATTTGCAAAGAGAAAGAAGATGAAAGAAATTCAGAATGAACAACTGTTTCAGGAACTCGACAATGAGGTTGCTGCTACCTGTAGCGGAGGTATTGCATATTTATACCAGAATGATTTTCTTAATCAAGGAGATCCAGGGCGAAGGCTGAAGTTTTCTGAAGGTACTGACGACCTGCGCATTTACAATTTCAACGACCAAACCTCATCTATTTTTATTGCAGGGAATGAATCATGGGTGTTTTATCAAGACATAAACAAGAGAGGTCGTGCTGTAACACTTACACCGGGAAGTTATTATTTAGCTGACTTACAACGAAGAGGGATTCTAAACGACTCGATTAGTTCTCTCAGACGCAGCGATATTCCTGCGTCCAGACGCCTCGTTTAGTTTTCTCAGACGCATAATTCCTCCCAGAATTCCTTTCTTGCAGAATAATTCATACTTTAATAGGAGAAAAACAATGTTCAATACCAACAAAGCAATTTGTAGTTCTGATCAACAACTATTTACAGAATTAACTCCTGAAGAAGGAGCCGTCATCGAAGGCGGTGCAGACTTAGAACTTTACAATGGCGACAAATTTAGGGGTAAGATAGTGGCTACAAACAAAAGCCTCCGGAATGTAGGTGATACCGCAAATGACCTAACTACTTCAGCTATAGTTAAGCGTGGTACATGGCTGTTATGGACAGGCGCGAATTTCACAGGGACGTCTAGGCGAGTAGGAGTAGGAAAGTATCCAAATCTTTTCTTTGACATAGGCTTGCCTAACGATTCGATCTCATCGGTTCAGCGTATAAAATAATACCGTAGAGAACCGAAACCGTGCAGCACGGCTGTCTTGAGGTCAAGTACTTGGAGTCCCCAGCTATCCTGAAGAACGGATTCCGTAAATTAACCTCGTCGCTGAATCAGTGGGTATCGACGCAATTCATCAAGCGGCTACCAGGCCGAGGTCTTGAATAGGCACACATTCAAAAATCCAAGTTAAAAGCTGAACAGTAGCTCTAATCTGAGCAAACAATACACATGACACCTGTAGGGGCGTAGAACGATCGCTCCTACATGGGATTTTTTATGCTCAAAAACAAAATAAGATAGGTCTTTAAGAAAAATGCGCTACCAAAGTGTACTTCAACACAGCGAAGAAGACTGTGGTGCTGCGTGCCTTGCCACTGTTGCCAAACACTACGGACGCACCTTTGCCATTAGTCGAATGCGGGAAGTAGTTGGTACAGGATCGCGGGGAACCAGCCTGCTGGGTTTGAGGCGGGGTGCAGAAACTCTAGGATTTAATACGCGTCAAGTTAAAGCCTCAGAGCAACTGCTTGACCAATTGCATAAAGCCCCTCTACCCGCCATTATTCACTGGAAAGGCTACCACTGGGTCGTTTTATACGGGCAAAAGGGGAAAAAATATGTAATTGCTGACCCTGGTATAGGTATCCGTTACCTTACCCGCGAGGAGTTGAGCGAAGGGTGGGGCAATGGCATCATGCTGCTGCTAACGCCAGACGACAGCCGCTTTTATCAGCAATCAAATGATAAAATCGGCGGCTTTGGGCGTTATCTGATGCGGGTTTTACCCTATCGCGCTATTCTGATTCAAGCGATCGCAATTAACATCGTCATCGGGCTGCTCTCCCTCGTCTCTCCCTTAATGATGCAATTGCTTACTGATGACGTGCTAGTGCGGGGAGATACCCAACTGCTAACCGTCGTGGCAATTGGAGCGATCGCAATGAGTCTATTTAGCAGTGCGATCGGTTTGGTACAGTCTCACTTAATTGGTCACTTTGGTCAACGCCTACAATTAGGACTGATTCTAGAATACGGGCGACAACTGTTGCGTTTGCCCCTCTCGTACTTTGAAGGACGGCGCAGTGGGGAAGTAGTCAGCCGGATTGCCGATGTGAATCACATCAATGAGCTAGTTTCCCAAATTGTCCTCGGTTTACCCAGCCAATTTTTTATCGCCTTGGTTTCCTTGGGCTTCATGCTCTTTTACAGTTGGGGGCTGACTTTAGCTTCTCTGGCTGCCTTTATGATTGTCACCCTCGTCAACCTGCTTTTTCTCCCTGCTTTGCGCCAGAAAACCCGCAACGCGATCGTGTTGGGTACAGAAAACCAAGGCTTTCTCGTTGAAACTTTTCGCGGTGTCCAGGTGCTAAAAACTACTCAAGCCACTCCCCAAGCTTGGCAAGAGTATCAGGCAAATTATGGTCGGCTTGCTAACTTGGGCTGGAGTACGATGAAGCTGGGGCTTTACAGTGGCACAATCACCAGTATTATTTCTACTTTTACTAGTATTGCCTTACTGTGGTTAGGCTCTTACCTGGTAATTAATCGCACTTTAAGTATTGGTCAGTTGCTAGCGTTTAGTGGTATGAGTGGTAACTTTCTCGGCTTTTTGGGTTCAGTCATCGGCTTAGTTGATGAGTTTATCACTGCCCAGATTGTCATCCAACGCCTGACGGAGGTGATTGATGCTACCCCAGAAGACGACAAAGACGAGAAAAAGCCTTGGGCAGAACTTAAAGGCAATGTTGATATTACTTGCACCAACCTTAATTTCCACCACGCAGGTAGAGTTGACTTGCTGCAAGATTTCTCGCTGGTTATCCCTGGCGGTCAAGTCATTGGTCTGATTGGTAAATCCGGTTGTGGTAAAAGCACCCTCGCCAAACTGCTTGCAGGTTTGTATTTCCTCCAATCTGGCAATATCCGTTATGGCATCTATAATCAGCAAGACCTCTCGATGGAATGTCTGCGGCAACAGGTGGTGCTAGTACCTCAAGAACCTCACTTCTGGAGTCGCTCAATTATTGAAAACTTCCGCTTCAGCTATCCTCAAATTGCCTTTGAACAAATTGTGCAAGCTTGCGAGATTGCTGGTGCAGATGAGTTTATTAGTAAACTGCCCGATAAGTATCAAACTGTTTTAGGCGAATTTGGCGCGAATCTTTCTGGTGGACAACGACAAAGATTAGCGATCGCTAGATCTATAGTTACTGACCCGCCGATATTAATTTTAGATGAATCCACTGGCGCTCTCGACCCAGTGAGTGAAGCCAAACTGCTAGATAGACTGCTATCCCATCGGCAAGGCAAAACCACAATTATGATTAGCCATCGCCCCAAAGTCATCGGGCGGGCTGATTGGATTGTACTGCTGGAAGAAGGGCGTTTGAAAATCCAAGGCACTCCAGAGGCTCTGCGCCATCAAGCTGGCGAACACTTAGACTTTTTAGACGGTGTTGACCCATTTACAAGTGGTTTAGTGCCATTCTCCTCTAACTCCAACGGTAAATTAAGCAAAATCAGTAAATAAAACAGTATGATTAGCCATTCCAACTCAGACTACTTGCCCCCAATTCAAGACAACGAGTTTCTCCCGCCACTTGGTCGTTGGACTACTTGGGGCGGAATATTTCTTGTCTGTGCTGTGGGGTTAGGCGTTCCACTTGCCTCTGTTACCAAATATAAAGTGACAGTTAAAGGACAGGCACTCGTCCGCCCTGCTGGTGAATTGCGGCTCGTTCAAGCTGCTACCGAAGGTCAGGTAACGCGGGTCTTTGTTGCAGAGAATCAAGTTGTCAAAAAAGGAGATGTCATTGCCACTATTGACAACTCGAAGCTACAAACCAAAAAGAGCCAACTGCAAAGTAACATTGGGCAAAGTCGTTTACAACTCTTTCAACTCAACGCCCAGATTAATGCCATTAATAGCCAGGTTTTAGCTGAAACTGAGCGCATCAACCGGGTTATTGCTGGTGCTGAATCTGAATTAAGCGGTCGTAGCCGGGACTATCAAGATAAACTTATTACTACCGCTACTGATGTTAAAGAAGCTTCTGCAAATGTCAAAGCCACGGATGCTATTCTGAAAGCAGCCCAGTCAAAGCGAAATCGTTATGAGACTGTAGCCAAAGCCGGAGCCTTGTCTCAAGATCAATTTGAGGAAGCACAACTAGCTGTTCACCAGCAAGAACAAGCTCTCCAGGCAGCTAAAGCCAAATTGCAAAATGTCCAAACTGCCCTTAATCCCAGTAATGCACAAGTAGCGATCGCTTCTCAACGCATTGCCCAAGAAAAAGCTACAGGTCAAGCCAGCATTGCGACTTTAGATAAAGAACGCCTTGCCCTAATCCAGCAACGAATTGAAATCCAAAAACAGCTAGAACGCGACACCCGCGAACTTCAACAAGTAAATATCGACCTCAGCCAAACTGTGATTACAGCCACAGCAGACGGGATCGTTTCTAAATTAAACCTGCGAAACTCTGGTCAAACTGTGCCTGCTGGAGAGGAAATTGCCCAAATTGTCCCCAGTGACGCTCCCTTGGAGATTAAGGCAGCAGTAGCACTTCAGGATAAAAATAAGTTGAAACAAGGTCAAACGGTACAAATGCGGGTTTCTGCCTGTCCTTATCCAGATTATGGTACTCTCAAAGGCAAAGTTAAGACGATTTCCCCGGATGCGATGGCACCTCAAGGGAATGCTGCTAATGCCACTGCCACTACATCTGCCAGCCAAAAGATGGCAGCGGTTGGTAGCTTCTATGGGGTAACTATTGAGCCAGAAAGCCTTTCTCTAGGTAGTGACAAATACCACTGTGCGCTGCAATTGGGAATGGAGGGTACAGTCGATATTATTTCTAGAGAAGAGACTGTGATGCAATTCTTTTTGAGGAAGGCAAGGTTGATTGCAGACTTGTAGAGCGATCGCATTGTAACTATTCGTAATTATTTATCGCAATCCTACCGTGGGTTTTCTATCTATTCTTATAAGAAGGTGTTGTTTACTTGCTGGTTATCTAAGGTTGCAATGTTGAGAATGACGCGATCCAGTCCGCGTTGGTGCTGGAAATTAGCAGTGGTAAGTTGGTTGGTGATGGGTAGTGCGATCGGCGAAGCTGTATTGCAGACATTCGCTTTCTCTTTTAATTGCGCTTTTGCCCAAATTACCCCCGATAGCACTTTACCCAATAATTCTCGTGTTACAACACAAGACAACATCAGAACCATTGAAGGGGGAACCCAAGCTGGAAGCAACTTGTTCCATAGCTTTCAGGAGTTTTCTGTCCCAAGGAGCGGCACTGCTTTCTTTAATAATGCTGCGGATATTCAAAATATCATTAGTCGGGTAACGGGTGGGTCAGTTTCCGATATTGATGGGATAATCCGCACTAATGGAACAGCTAACCTATTTCTAATTAATCCCAATGGAATTGTATTTGGTCAGAATGCTCAATTAAATATTGGTGGTTCCTTTGTTGCGAGTACAGCGAATGCACTGCAATTCGGAAATATAGGATTTTTTAGCGCTACTGATCAAAATATCCCTTCACCATTGTTGACTATTAATCCTTCAGCATTGCTGTTTAATCAGATTAATCAAAACGCAGCGATTCAAAATAACTCAGTTGCACCAGCAAAAACAGCACCGACAGGCTTGTCTACATCTGGTCTACGTGTACCTGATGGTCGGAGTTTGCTGCTAGTCGGCGGTAACATCAGTATGGACAGAGGAGAATTGAATGCTTTTGGTGGGCGAGTGGAGTTAGGAGGATTAAAAGGAGTAGGAACGGTCAGGTTAAATGGTAATGAGAACAATCTGAGTCTGAGTTTTCCTGATGGGGTAACGCGAAGTGATGTATTGCTTACCAATGGCGCGAATGTGAATGTAGCTGGTAGCAATGGTAGTATTGCGATCACTGCTCGGAACATAGAAGTTACGGAAGGCAGTGAACTTCATGGTGGTCTAAAAAGAAATTTGGGATTCCCTGACGTTCAAGCGGGAGATATCGAGCTTCTTGCTCAGGGAGCAATCACGCTCGCAAATGGCTTTATCCGCAATACAGTGGAAGCTGGCTCTGTGGGCAACGGGGGCAATATAAATATCACAGGTGGCTCACTGTTTGTGATTGATGGCGCTCAACTAGATGCCAGTACGTTGCCACAGTCTTCTCTATCAGACCCTATGACACAGGGCAATGCCGGAAGTGTGAATATAAATGTCAGCGATACCGTCTCTTTTGATGGGAAGATTAGCGGAATAAGATTCACTACTGGGGCATTCAGCAGTGTAGGAGAGAGAGATGTAGGAAATAGAGCTGTAGGTAACGGTGGTAACATCAATATCACGACTGGATCGCTCTCGGTAAAAAATGGTGCTGTGCTAGATGCGAGTAATTCTGGAAGTGGGAATGCGGGAAATGTGAATATAAATGCCCGCAATACTGTTTCCTTTGATGGTTCCAGTAACGCATATAGCACTGTGGTATCTGGAGGTAAGGGCAACTCTAGCAGCATTAACATCACAACTGGGTCGCTTTCTGTAACAAATGGCGCTCAGCTACTTACCTATACTAACGGACAGACCGATGCAGGGAGTGTAAATATAAATGCCCGCGATACAGTTTCCTTTGATGGGATAGGTAGCAATGGACTATCCAGTGCAGCATACAGCACTGTGGACGGTTCTCTAGCTGTAGGCAACAGTGGGGGTATCAATATCACGACTGGATCGTTTTCGGTAACGAATGGCGCTGAACTGGTTGTTAGTACTTTTGGACGTGGGATTGCGGGGAGTGTGAATATAAATGCCCGCGATACAGTTTCATTTGATGGGGTGGCCAGTAATGGACGTTCCAGTGCGGCATACAGCACTACGGAATCTACAGCCATGAACAACTCTGGTGACATCAACATCATAGCTGAGTCGCTTTCGGTGACAAATGGCGCTTACCTAACTACCCGCACCTTGGGACGGGGAAATGCGGGCAATGTAAATATAAATGTCCGTGATAGTGTCTCCCTTGATGGGGTGGGTAGTAATGGACTATCTAGTCAGATTAACAATCGGGTAGAAGAAGGAGCTACAGGTCGAGGTGGGAACATTTACATCACAGCGAGGGCAGTTTCTATTACCCAGGGCGCTTTCCTGACGACCAGTACCGACGGAAAGGGGGATGCAGGCAGTATGATTATTAATGCTGGGGATAGTGTTTCCTTTGATGGATTGGGTCGCGATGAATTCCCTGGTGGTGTTTACAGTCGGGTGCTACGCAATGCCAACGGTCAAGGAGGTAGTATCAGTATTACAGCGGGGACGCTTGCTGTGACGAATGGTGCTCAAGTGACTACGAGCACTCGTGACCAAGGGGATGGTGGTAACATCACTCTTCACGCCAATACCTTGCAAGTGTTTCATGGTGGACAAGTTGTTGCCAACACCCTTAGCAGTGGTAAGGCAGGTAATATTACTGTCAATATCGCTGACAGCGTCACCCTTGCGGGTAGCGATCCTAGTTATAATGCTCGGCTTGCTCAATTTGGTCAAGATGTAGTTAGTAGTGCAGGCCCTAACAGTGGGCTGTATTCCAACACATCGGAAAATTCTATTGGTCAAGGGGGAACCATAAAAGTTACTACTAGGCAGATGCTTATTCGCGATGGAGCGCAAGTCGCTGTGAACAGTCAAGGAGCAGGGGGTGCGGGTGAATTGGAAGCCTCGGCTCGCCTTATCCGACTGGATAACCAAGCCAAGCTCACAGCCGAAACTACATCTGGCAAAGGTGGTAATATTACCCTGCAAAACTTGGACTTACTGCTGCTGCGCCGCAACAGTCAGATATCATCCACCGCAGGCACTGAACAGCAGTCTGGTGATGGGGGCAACATCATCATCAATGCCCCCAATGGCTTCATAGTTGCCGGAGGAAGGGAAAATAGTGACATTACCGCCAATGCGTTTAGTGGCAGTGGCGGGAGAGTCACGATTAACGCTGCTAGTATTTTTGGTATGACAGTGCGTACTCGTGAAGACTTGGTGAGGCTGCTAGGAACTAACTTAGACCCTCAACGGTTACTAACAAATGACATCACGGCAATTTCTCAGACAAGTCCTACTTTAAGCGGCACTGTAACACTAAATACACCCGATATTGACCTGAGTCGCGGGTTAGTCAATTTGCCAACCGTACCAGTTGATACCCAAGTAGCACAGACCTGTACTGCGGGTAGCACTGTAGCTAAGAGCAGTTTTACAATCACTGGACGCGGTGGCTTACCGCCTAATCCGGGTGAAGCCCTCAGCGCTGATGCAGTGCAGGTAGATTTGGTGACTCTCAACCCAGAAGTAGGTAAACCCTCTACTCCAGCAGTTTCCACAAATCCCATTAACCCAACACCAGCTCGCATAGTAGAAGCTACTGGTTGGGTAATTGCTGCTAATGGCGATGTAATTCTCACTAGCTCTGCACCCACCGTCACGCCTCATTCTTCGTGGCAGAGGACAGCCGATTGCCGTGTGTTTAATCAACGCCAGGGAGGTTGAGCAACTTACACTGTCTATTTTTAGTAAAAACGCGGTGCGGGTGGGGGCAAAAACATGGCAAGAAAAAAATCTAGATTACGGAAAATCAAACGCTTTTTAAGTGTATTGCTGCTTTTGTCTATCTTCTTAGGCGCTCTTTTATTGCCTCCCACTTTCGCACATGTAACTGCGGAAAACTCCATTCTTAAAAGGTTGCCCGATGCCCAAAACTTACTTGAACAGGGCAGTAAATTTTATCAAGCTGAACGGTTTGCTGAAGCTGCTACTTCTTGGCAACAGGCTATCTCTGCATTACAAGGCAATGGGGATGAACAAAGGCTTGCGATCGCACTGGGTAATCTCTCATTAGCTTATCAGCAATTGGGACAGTGGTCAGAGGCAGAAGGTGCGATCGCTCAAAGTCTCAACTTATTACAAACTGCTCAAAATATAGATACTAAAGAGCAAATTATAGCCCAAGTCTTAGATATCAAAGGTCGCCTGCAATTGGCTCAAAGCAAAGCTGAAGATGCCCTGGATACTTGGCGAGTATCACTTGACATTTATACCAAAATCGGCAATGAAAGGGCGGTTATTCAAAATCGGATTAACCAAGCGCAAGCTTTGCAAGCTTTAGGGTTTTATCGTCAAGCCGAGAAGACCTTAAGAGAAAGTACCCAGATTCTCCAAAGTCAACCCAACTCACTTGTTAAAGTCGCTGCCTTGCATAGTCTCGGTAATGTCGTGCAAGTCACTGGTGATTTAGAAACATCTCGGCAGATATTGCAGCAAAGTTTAGAAGTAGCTTCATCGTTGCAAGATTTGGAAGCGATCGCTGATATTCTCCTCAGTCTGGGTAATACAGCCCGTGTTCAGCAAGACATGCAAACAGCGATAAAATATTATCAACAAACTATCAAAACTGCAACCTCACCCACTACACGTATCCAAGCTCAAGCCAATCAACTAAGACTGCTGTTGAAAACTGAGCAATTGGCAGCTTTCCAAACATTGTCCTCCCAAATTAAAACTCAGCTTCACGACTTACCCCCTAGTCGGACAGCAATTTCTGCCCGCATTAACTTTGCCCAAAGTCTAATACAATTCCGAAAAAAAACCGCCGCAGACACTCCCTCATGGTTAGACATTGCCCAATTACTGGCAACTGCTATTGAGCAAGCAAAAAATTTGCAAGATAAACGCACACAATCCTATGCTATTGGTGTTTTAGGCCAAGTGTACGAACAAACTCAACAGTGGTCTGATGCCCAAAACCTTACCCAACAAGCCTTGCTCATCGCTCAAGCTATCGATGCTAAAGACATTGGCTATCAATGGCAATGGCAACTAGGACGTTTGCTTAAAACTAAGGGAGATATAAAAGGCGCAGTAGCAGCTTACACAGAAGCAGTTAATAATCTCCAAGTTCTCCGCAGTGATTTAGTTGCTGTCAATTCTGCGGTGAAATTTTCCTTTCGAGAAGAAGTTGAACCAGTTTATCGACAGTTAGTTGATTTAATTTTGCAATCTCAGGGTAACTCCCAACTTAGCTCAGAAAATCTCGCAAAAGCCAGCAATACAATCGAATTACTCCAAATAGCAGAACTAGAAAACTTCTTTCGCAACAACTGTTTGAATGCTCAAATCCGTAATCCAAAAAAAGATCCAACGGCAGCAATTATTTATCCATTTATTTTGCCAGACCGACTAGAGGTCATCATCGAGTTGCCTCAACAGCGTTGGCTGCACTACACTACCCCTATAGTTGAAACAGAATTAAAAACTACTTTAGCGCAACTACAGGAAAATCTACCCAAACCACACACGCTGCGACAGATTCAATCTTTATCCCAGAAGGTTTACAAATGGCTGATTCAACCTGCTGAAGCTGCCTTAGCTGAAAGTAAGATTCGTACTTTGGTGTTTGTGCTGGATGGTTGGTTGCGAAATATTCCGATGGCAGCTCTTTACGATGGCAAACAGTATCTAGTTGAGAAGTATAACATTGCACTCACCCCCAGTCTGCAACTGATTGAACCCAAATCATCAGAGAAGGAATTAAAGGCAATAGCCGCAGGATTGAGTGAAGCAAGTTCGGGATTTTCTGCACTACCCAACGTCAAACTTGAATTAGAACAAATCCGCTCTCAAGTCCCTAGCAGCATCCTTTTGAATCAAGAATTTACCAGCAAAACTTTGCAAAACCGGATTAATTCTTTATCTTTCCCTATCGTTCATCTTGCAACTCATGGTCAGTTTAGCTCCAAGGCTGAGGAGACATTTATTGTCGCTTGGGATGAGCGTATTTATGTCAAAAAGTTAAATGAGTTAGTACGAACACTAGAGCAAAACAGACCCGAAGCGATTGAATTGCTCATTCTTAGTGCCTGTCAAACAGCTGCTGGGGACGAACAAGCTGCATTGGGAATTGCTGGTGTCGCTTTTCAGGCAGGAGCACGCAGTACGATCGCTTCTTTGTGGAACTTAGATGATGAGTCTACTGCTGTGTTGATGAGTCAATTTTACCAAGAGTTAGGCAACAAAAACCTGACTAAAGCTGAAGTACTCCGTCGCGCCCAGCTAGCTCTTTTGCAAAATCCCAAATACAAACGTCCCAGGTTTTGGGCCCCTTATGTTCTGCTAGGTAATTGGCTGTAGTTTAATATCTACACAAGTCTGAAATAGCTGGGAAATCACGGTTTTACCCCACCCTAACCCTCCCCTATGACAATGCGATTGTTTCGGCTAACAATGCGATTGTTCCGACTAACAATGCGATTGTTCCGACTAACAATGCGATTGTTTCGACTAACAATGCGATTGTTTCGACTAACAATGCGATCGCATCACCTTACAATCCCATTGCATCAACTTGCATAAATGAGCTTACCTTGTCCTCTCCCCCTGCTCCCCTGCATATTCCTTCTTCACCGTGAACTTTCTAAATTACAGCACTCCACCCTTGGTTCAGTTGCAAAATCATTCAAACCAACAGCTTGCAACAGCGCCGTCCAAGAAGGATCTTGCAAATTGGTGCGACGCAATTCACTAGCAGCACTCAGCGCTTCATACCAAATACCATTAGCCGCATAAAGGGTTACGCGCTGGCTTGGTGTCGCTTTTTCCAATTGAGTTTTCAAAGTAGGGTTCAGTTGCTCCCGTTTTATGTATCCTTCAATATCAGCAAGAATTTGCTTATCCTTATTACAGTAAATGTTGAAATACCAACGATACCGCTTACCTATCTCCACAGGTGCTGCTTTTGATGGCAAGCGAAGGTTTACTACTCCTGGTGTTCCCGTTAAAGAAGTTTTATAAATAGTCTGATTTTGTGCTTCATCTTCTAGCACAAACTCTCCAGATGCAAAGTCCGATGCATAAGGAACATAAAATAAGAAACTAGGATGCTCTGCGATCGTTGTTCCAAACACCAATTGGGAATTCGCATAAATAGGTACTAAAGCTGTGAGCCGCTTTGGAGAAGAACTTAGAGGCTTGTTCGCATTTTGACTACAGCCACGGCTACCTGCTTCCCCTCGCTTACCTGGTTCCCCGATGTCTGGTGGCGGGGGCGGCGCAGCGAAAATCAGTGATTGATTTAATTGTCCTTTGGGGTTTTCAGGCTGTGCCTGCACTTGGGTACAGCTAAGGAGTGTTAAACTAATGACGAGGAAAAGTTGAATCTTTTGTACAGACAATTTCATTTGTTTTAGACCTCAAGTTGTAGAAATTAGTTGTCGCTGACCTTGTTGTGAAGATAGGTAAATCGTTACTGTGCCACCAGTAAGCACTAAAACTAAGATTGACGGAGCCAGGGGAACCCAAATACCGTGGTAAAAAAGAATTAAGCAAAGAATGTATAAGCCTCCCAGTACGCCTCCTCCTATTAGTAATAGATATAGTCTCGATCGATAGCGCCAAGTAACTGTCTGCGACACAGCGTAGGCGAGTGTCTGCGACACGACTACGCCGATCGCACTTCCAACCACAGACCAACTCCAAACCCATAACACTTCAACCCAAACAGGCAAAACTGATATCAAAGGTCGGCCATCGATCGCAGCACTCACCAGCTGACTCACCATTTGTGCTTGTAGAATCACTCCTGGTACTTCCTGAGAAAAACCCTGTTCAGTCATGTAGGGGGTGGGACTATAATCACGGAAGCTTTGGGCAGTAGTACCAATGAGGACAATTCGGTCTTTGACTTGTTCGGCGTTGACCTTTCCTCTAAGAACATCTGTGAGTGTGACTTTAGGGGCAATTTCTAAAGGAGAACCTTGGTAAGAGCGGTAATTAAGCAATATTTGATAGCCCCCGATATCCACTTTTTGATAGCCGCCCATCTGCGATTCTGTTTTGGAGCCATTTCGTGAACGCAACCGTTTAAAAACGATGTTACCTAGCTGTAAATCTCCTTGGGGGGTGTATTTCGCAGAAATCCCTTTTTTCTCCAAATAGTGGAATGCCAGTTGAGCATTAAGCGCATAGCGTGCAGTACAAGGAGATGTAGGGTTAGCTGGCTGCATTGCTAATAAATGACGACGCAAAACATTGTCTGAGTCTGGAACAATATCACTAAATCCTTGACGTTCTGGTGGAACTCCTTTGGGAGGTGAAACTCCCGGATAGTTTTGGGTGCGATCGCTAACTTTGCAAATTGCAAAGAAATTGTCATCGGTTTTCCAACGAGTGGTTAAAGAAGCCTGGTTAGGTTGTACTGGTTCAGCACGATAAATATCCAAGCCAATGGTTCGCGCTTGGAACTGTGCAAGTTTATCTAACAGTCGCGCCAGTGCAAGATTTGACAATGAGCCACTTCTTTGCTTCTGCTCTGGGAGGTAAAGATCGTCTTCAGTTACAGTGACGATCAATAGGCGCGAATCTTGCTTTTCCTGTGGACGCGATCGCATAAATTTGTCATATAAGAGCAACTCCCATGTTTGCAATCCTCCTTGATGTCTTACCCCCAGTACGCCAACAGTTATCAGCAAGCTCAACAGTAGCAAGGTTCCAAGGCGGCGAGTCTTGGGAATTCGGGGCTTTGCCCAAGTCATTGAGACTACGGCAGGATGTTCGCTAATTACTGGCAACCAACTTGCAGCTGGATATTCCTTTTCTATTCCTTTGAGCCTTTGTCTGGCAGTGCGAACCGCAGCATAGATAGATTGTCCTGATGAAAAAACCTCTAGAAAATGCTTTAAAAATTTTTGGGCTACTTTATCTGGTACTGGTTCCCGCATGACAATAATTTGCGGAATTTGTAAATCTTGTAGTTCTCGCGCTAATCCTAATCCATCGCAAGAGTTGAAAATCGCTAATTGTAACCCGTTGGCAACAGCATTTCTCAACGCATATCTGAGTTCATCAATTGTTAATTTATCTGTTTTATTAATATAGATGCAACTAGCTTCACCCTCACTCTTGCTATGACCTGCAAAAAATAAGATATTCCAAGGTTGTTTCCACAATTTGTCGTCAATGTCTGAATATTCAGGTTCTACTAAAAAAGTTGTAGTGGCATCAGGTAATTTTTCTAATAACTGGCGGTCTTGCTCCACATCAATACCGTCACTATTGCCTAAAATTGCCAAAATTCTAATTTTATTTCTGCTTATGGATGTCTGCAATGCGGCTGTTACTGGTTCTGATTCTGGAACACTGAGAACAACTTCAGCTTTGAGATAATCTCGATCGATCAAATCCCACAAATGCCAAGGAAGTTTTTTGAGTTGCAAACAATGAGTGCGAATCAACACCCGCACTTCTTCATCTGGTATCAAGTGTTTGAGCCATTTTTCCCGCACGGGACGAAAAGACTCTGATAGCAACCAGTTATTCAGATGCTCCCGCACCTCACTAGCTTTTGTATTGCACTCCTGACGGCGCTGGGAAATAGAACCATCGTAAATAATTTTTTTGGCTTTGATGCGGGTACATTTCCACAAGCTGCGATATGTGGACTGCCATTGGTCAATTGCTATTGCCATATCTGGATTGGAGGGTAGCTTGCCAGTAATTTCTGTAGTCGGGCGTTTGCCCTCTTCTCCAATCTCCAGCGTTACCTGCACGCCTAAATGCAAATCGCCATCTAGCTTCAGCACAACTAATTTTCTCATTGGCAGTACCCCTGCTGTTGTTCTTAACAAATGACAAAATTTTCTGTGATGCTGATATCTCCCAGAACAAGTTTAACGCCGAAACGTTCTCCCACTTCACAACTAAATTCCAATTGAATATTCTTATTGCTGTTTCTTGTTTGAGCTTCCATCACAGATGCTCCCTCAAAATCCAGCACCATTAGATGGAGATTTGGTGGCAGGTAATCTTGTCCATTTGTCGGATGTAATTCTACGATAATGTCCATTTCTTGTTCGTTATCTGGAGGTAAGGTAACGACTAAAACTACTGCGCGATCGTTCAAAAGATTTCCTAAATCAATCAACTTACCCCTACTAATAAAAGCACCATTGCCACTTCTTAAACTCCAAGCTGGATTGACACCTTGAGTGCCTAAAAGAGTCTCGACCTCTTGCCACCCAGCTTCAAAAATATTCTCTAACCATTGCTTCAAATTAACTAAATTCTGATTACCCTCCAGCGAATTTTCAGCTATTTCAGCAACCTGGAATTGAGAAATTTCTTCTAAATACTCCAATAGATTGTCTAAAGGTTGCAATTGGTTAATAGGTAATAAATCAGTTTGTACTTGCTTGACAAATCCCAGCAGTGTTGCTTCTCTAAATGATTTGCTGATTTGCACAGCTACATAGCCAATTCGATTTGACTGTACTTCCGGCGGTACATAAACAAATTGTGCATCTTCTAATACTGGGCGACATTCTAATAAGCCCAAGTTTTTTAGCGACAAATCAGCAATATCCATAAGTGTCTGTTGGATGACATTCCAACTATCACTTTTATTCAAGTCTGTCTCAAATCCCATGCAACATAGATAATAATTTACGAAAGACACAGACAAAGTATTGAGATAAACTTGTTCGCCTTTTGCTTGCGTGGCTTGTTGTCTGCGTAACTCTTCTGCTCGATGCCTTCCATCCACAGGTATCGGGGCTGAAAATGTTAAAACGTTGATGATTTTGCTCATATTTTTGCCTAGTTGATTAGATGATATTAAACATATAAATATTCATGAAATTTAGTAGCAAACTTTTTTAAGCAACGTTGATAAAAACTATGGAGAGATGTGATTCCAATACCCCATTCTGCCGAAATCTCTTTCCAGGAAACGCCAGAACATCTTCTTTTAGCTAGAGCTTGAAAATTTGCCTCTGGATGACCTTTGATATGTTCCTTGCAAAAAATTAATTCTGGGTCAGTTTCTATACATTCTCTTACTTGTTCAAATAAAGACATAGGTTGAGATGAGGGTATATTTTCCAGATGAGAGTTTTCAAGATTTATTTCATTTTCTTTGCCGATAACTTTGGGGATAGCCTCTGGAAAAAAACGTTTAGTTAATAGCATATTTATCCAAGTCATCACTTCGCCACGTTCTGGGTCATACTTATTAATATTGTTGTCTTGACATAGATAGAAAAATAAATTTTGTACTGCTTCATCATAGATATCTTGATAAAGTAGTTGAAATTGACCTTTATAAGGATGAACAAGCTTACCTGACTGCCAAATAGCATTAATCAAACGTGTTAAGGCTATCCGCTTTTCCTTAGTTAGGTGTGTGTATTGTTGGGCTGCGATCGCTAAGTCTTTAAGTTGTCCATCTAGTTGTTTTCTCCAGTCATTACTCATAAAAGACCTCGAATCAGAACGCACCAAGTTGCAAATTCATCTATATCTCATGTATTGATCGCGACTTTTACACAAACCAGCCACAATTGTTACAAAACTTTGTGCTCATACATTGAACTGAGGACTGGGAAGATTTGGCTTGGCGCAACACCAGATTCTTTGGTGTTTATGCTGACCTCCTTTCAAAACTGATGCGTAGGCGTAGCCCGCCGCAGGCATCGCTGATTAACCTCTGTGCCTCTGCGCTTTAAAAGTAATTTATTTAACCATAGAGACGCAGAGAACACACAGTAAAGAGATTAAAGAGGAATTTTTTGACCAAAATTTTTACCCACCTTGAAAGGGCTAGTACCGCAAGGCGGAATTCAAAATTCAAAATGAATATAGCGTAAGCATTTCATTGATTTTAAATGGTTAGTTTATTTACGTTGTGCTGTACTAGTCCTAGATAAATAACAACAACAGCGTAGTTGATATGAAGTTTTATCACTACGCCAAGCGGGATAATTTGGGCAGATGACAGGCGGCGTTATAAATTAATAAGTGTATCTGCAATACCGGACTTGTTCTGGCTTAGTCTCAATAGCAAAGGTTTGGAGATGTTCACTTTATCAGAAACTTCTATCCTGGCGGCAATCCTACTGGTAGCTTTAGGCCTTCTAGGCTGGGGCTTTTATCGCGCCAGACCTTTTGGTAAGCTGGGAATCTTAGCCTGGTTACAGTCGGTGGTGTTGATGACTCCCTGGCTCCTGTTTTTTGGATTGTTTGCCGCAGGGATTTACATCAATATAGCGGGTATATTGTTCTTAATAGTCACATCTGCTGGCTTGTACGTCTTCTTGGGCAGACAGTTACGCGCAGCTGGGCAAGATGCCATCCTCAAGCAACGCGCAACCGAAAGACTTGCCGCTGCTTCCTTACTTGAAGCAAATTCTCCACAACCAACAGCAGCAGAACTGAAACCGGAGATGCCGCCGATACCAGAAGAGGACTTGAATGCAATTAAAGGTATCTTTGGTATCGATACATTTTTTGCCACAGAAACCATCGCTTACCAAGATGGAGCCATTTTCAAAGGCAATTTGCGGGGAGAACCAGAAGAAACTCACAACCGTCTAACTGCAAGTTTACGGCAACGCCTTAGCGATCGATATCGTCTGTTTTTAGTGGAAAACATAGACGGTAGACCAGTGGTGATTGTCCTACCGAGCCGCAACGATCCCCGGCCAATGTTGTTATCGCAAAAAGCTTTTGCAGGTATTCTGTTGATAGCAACCATTGCTACTAATTTAGAAGCTGCGGGATTACTGCTAAATTTTGATTTTTTTGGTAATCCAGGGCGGTTTCAAGAAGCTTTGCCCATAGGCGCTGGAATATTTTCGATTTTAGTAGCTCACGAAATCGGTCATTGGTTACTTGCCCAACGTCACCAAATTCGCCTTAGCTGGCCCTTCTTTCTACCCGCAGTGCAAATTGGCTCCTTTGGTGCAATTACCCGCTTTGAGTCTCTATTACCCAACCGTAGGGTATTATTCGATATCGCCTTAGCCGGGCCAGCCGCAGGTGGTATTGTCTCTTTGGTAATGCTGGTAACAGGATTGCTGCTTTCTCATCCAGGTAGTTTATTTCAATTGCCCAATCAGTTTTTCCAAGGGTCGATTTTGGTGGGAAGTTTGGCGCGAGTTGTCCTTGGTTCGGCGTTGCAGTCATCCCTGGTAAGTGTTCATCCCTTAGTGATAATTGGTTGGCTGGGGTTAATTATCACCGCTTTGAACTTGATGCCCGCAGGACAACTAGATGGTGGGCGGATTGTGCAGGCGATTTATGGACGCAAAACCGCAGGACGGGCAACGATCGCAACTCTAATTTTACTAGCGCTAGTGTCTCTCGGTAATATGATTGCTATGTACTGGGCGATCGTGATTTTCTTTTTGCAACGGGATCAAGAACGCCCCAGTTTGAATGAAGTCACTGAACCTGATGATGCTAGAGCCGCTTTGGGGCTTTTGGCTCTATTCTTGATGATTACCACGCTTCTACCCCTAACTCCCGCCTTGGCTGGGCGTTTGGGAATAGGATAGTGTTTGTGGAGCCTACACCCAAACAAGCAATATCCGCAATTCGGGTGTGCGCCCAACTTACCAGGGTTTATAAACGAATAGACCTTGTAAGATTGGACGAGTGCACCAGAAATGTTTATATCTTGGCGAATAATTCAATCGAAGCTGAGGTAACACCAACTGGAGAAATTCTTCGGTTATGACAAAACCTAACTTTCAACAAATGCCTTTAGAGCAGCTAAAAATTTATATTTTGGAGCATTGCAACGACGATCAAGCATTTCATATTTACATCGACAGAAGACGCGCCCTATCTCCAAAACAGGTGCCGATGACAATTAGACCTCTTGCATAAGTCGAATAGACCCCCCTTAATCCCCCCGATATATTGGGGGGAAACTTGAAATCTTGCCCCCTCCCCAATACATCGGGGAGGGTTGGGGAGGGGTGATTCAAGGATTTTTGCAAGAGGTCTATTGAGGAAGCGGAGGCTGAATTACAGAGACGGTTTGGACAGGAAGCTAGTTAAAAGACCACAACAAATTCTGGCGTTGCATATTTGCGGGATGATTTTGCTAGTTTTGTGGGATGGGCATTTTGCCCATCCCTTGATTCAGCAACGCCCAAATTCTTAAGTGATTGTCGATGAACCTTCACTTAAATTAAGCGATGTGTTCACCGACAGCTTGTGAGGAAAACTAACTGAACGGTTTCCAACCTGCTAGCAAATTTGGGTAAGCTGTTGGTGCAGGGAAAATTTTCTGAAAGCCAGTTTGACGGTCTTGCGGCTTTTCTTTGCTCATGTTCCAGAGGGTTTCATAGAAAAAGAAAGAGACTCCGGCAAAATTGCGATCGCGTACTTTTTGCACTTGTGTCTGAATCTGCTGCATCGGTACAGATCGGTTTTTCAACCCAGCCAAAATGCCCACACTCACGGGAATATGGCTCTTGGCTGCTTTCACTTCTGGATACTCTAATTCGCTAATAAAGACATTCAAATCATCCCGATATACCTGCAAAACTAAATCTTCAATGATTCCCAGGCGTTCCCACTTCTGCCAGTCTGCTAAAAAGAATTCGTAGGAAAGACGCTGAGGATTTGGCGCAACGGAAACCAGACAATTTTTTTTAGTAGCTTTAATGGCTGTAAATACCCGTTTCATAAACTCGGTGATTTTGTTAGCTCTCCAGCGCACCCATTCTGGATCTTTGGAGTTTTTGGAGGGAGCTTTTCCCTGATGTTCTTTTTTGTAAAGTGCCACTGTATAGGCATCGTATCCTAATTCTGATGGTAAGCCAAAATGGTCATCAAATTGAATACCATCGATATTGTAGTTTCTAACAATTTCAACGATTAAATCTTGAATAAATTGTTGTACTTCTGAGCGAAAGGGATTTAGCCAAACACGATTATGTGTCCCTTCTTTGACAATCCGAGTCCCATCGCTGCGACTAGTGAGCCATTGGGGACGATTTTTAGCTAATAAGGAATCCGCTGGTGCCATGAAGCCAAATTCAAACCAGGGAATCACTGTTAACCCTTTTTGATGTCCCACATCCACAATTTCTTTGAGAATATCTCGCCCTTTTAGTCCGGGTGTGGGATCGAGCGATCGCCCGATAACTTTTTGGGCAACTTTGCTAGGATACAATGTATATCCCCAATTCCAAACCGCCGGATATATGGTGTTAAAATTGAGTTGATCAAGGCGTTGCAAAGATCCCTTGAGGCGATCGCGCTCAAATAAGACATCACTATCAATATTTGTTAACCACACTCCCCTTAATTCTGATTTTGGTGTTGACGGCAGATTTATTTGAGCGTTCAAAGGGAACGACAACATCAACGTAGCGATCGCGCTCAAGGTAAGCATAACGATAAACAAAAGAAACTTTCTACTTTGGCGAATATTCCACCAAGAAGAAAACTCAACACACCACTTTACAAACCTTTTCATCATTATTTAAAATGTCTGTGTCACTGAAGGAAACATCGGCATGATAACTAATATTAATGCTTAACCTTTGTTTCCTGCTCTAAAAACAGATTGCCAATATCAAATAAAAGTTGCATAGTACCTCGATAGCCAACTTTGCAGAACTGACCATAATCTAAGCGGTCAAAAATGGGAATCCCTTGACGATAGAGAGGAATTTTTAAGCGTTGAGCGATCGCCACTCCATGAGAGTTGGTAATGAGTAAATCAGACCCAACCGCCAATTGCTCAAAGTCTTCCAAATCGCCGATAGTGACGCTCTTAATCGGAAGTTTTTCGAGCAGAGGAAAGCGTGTTGTTGTCACTGCTGCGTGAATCTCAACTCCTAGCGATCGCAAAAAAGAAACTGTTGACCAAAGCAAATCTGGTTCCAGCGCCAAAGAAACTCGCTTGCAACCAAAGTAAAAGTGATTTTCCAACATCACATGTTGTAACTGACGGCGTTGACGGCGATATTTCTGTGGTACGCTGACACCACTGATATCCGCCAATGCTTGCAGAAATTTATCTACTGCTGCTAGCCCCGTCAGTTCACCAAATACCTCATAAGGTATATTGAATCTCTGCTCCAAAATTTGCGCCCCACCCCGCATACTATCACCTAGTGCCAAAGTGAATACAGAACTACCAATTGAGCGCAACTTTGCTTTTGTAGTGCCATTAGCTGTAATGGCACTAGAAGAATCTTCTATATGACCATCTAATGAGCCAGAAAGGTCAGGTACAACAATAGGTATAAGTCCAAAAGAGGTAACAATCTCTTTGATTTCCTGGACATCTCCTGGTGTGAAGGCAGAACTCGCCAAAATAGTGATTTGTGTGGGACAAGCGTCTTGCTTGGAGCCTTTTTGGGGAATTTCCCTGACTATACTCTCAACTGCACCAGCAAAGCCATCCTGTAATGTACCTTTGAAATCCGGTGTAGAGACAAGCACAATTGGTAAATAATCCAGTTCTGGGTGACGGTGGTGAATCTCCTTGACAAAGCGCCCCATATCATCGCCTCTGGTTTCCACAAGTCCAGTGCTACAAAGACCAATAATTTCTGGTTTGGATCTCTGCACCAAAGTCAAGATTGCTTGTTCAACTCTTTCCTCACCACCCAAAATGGTTGCAACTTCGGTCATTGCCGTACTGGAAAGGGGAATCGTCTGGCGGAAATGTTGTACTAATACTGCCTTAGTCAAAGCAGTACAGCCTTGAGAACCGTGTAATAAAGGCATCATTCCCTTCAAACCCAAAAAGGCTAAGACTGCACCCACAGTTTGGCTTTGCTTCAGGGGATTAACTGCAACTGATGTACTCGTAACGCTAATAATCGCCATCAAATGTTCTCCTCAGAAGAATTTCCTGCTGACCACGGGGCTGGCTGGTATACTTGCTCCCATACAGGATTGTAAAAAGCAGCATACAGTTCTCGTGCTACCTCTAAAATTCCTATATAGCCTGCATAGGCATGATTGCGTTCTTGATTAATATCTAGAAATGGAATCCTAGCAGTAAGAGAGGTGTCTTGATGGCGTTTATCAGCAATTAACATATCAGCTTGATTTTCGTTAATTATCTGTAGGATTTCTTCAGGAGTATTTTGTTCTAAAATTATGCCATCTTGACCAAGCAAGCTTTTGACTCTAAGTTTATCCTCCTCAGTATTACTATTAGTACTAATAGCAATAACTTCCATCCCCAATTTCTTAGCAGCAAAGATAATCAACCAACTCTTGAAACTTCCAATAGAAAGGATAATGCGCTTACCTTGCAATCGGGTAATATACAGTCCGAGTTTTTCATCTATTGCAGCAGTTTCTTCTACAATTAGCTTTTCTGTATGTTCCTGCAAATCAGAATTACCTAACTTTGCCGCAATATTCCTTAGACATTGATTGATTGACTCTATACCATAGATAGACTCTTCAATATAGGGAATGCCATATTTTTTCTCCATCCCTTTTGCCACGTTGATTAGTGCTTTGGAAGAAAGGATCACGTTCAGCTTGGCACGATGGGCATAGCAAACTTCTTTATAGATAGCATCGCCTGTAATTTTTGCCAAAACCCTGATACCTAATTTCTCCAATAACGGTAGAACATTCCATATTGCACCTGCGATGTTATGTTCACCAATTAGGTTGATGTCATAAGGTGTATTAGTCTCTGGTTCGGCTGTTCCAATAACGTGTTCTAGCAACGCTTCACCAGCAACACGGTTGCCCAAATTTTGGTTCCCAATAAAGCCAGGGCAATGTACTGGGATAGTGGGTATTCCTGTTTTTTCGGTAGCATCTTTGCAAACTCCCTCGATGTCATCTCCAATCAGGGCGGTGATACAAGTGGAGTAGACAAATACCGCCGCAGGTTTGTAGCGTCTTGCTAATTCTAAAATGCCTTTGTACAGCTTTTTGGCTCCACCGAAGATGATATCGTTCTCATCGATATCGCTGGTAAAGCGTATTTTGTACAGCATCGAACCAGATGAGAGACTGCTGTAACTTCCCCAAATACTGGCAGCACAGCCACTTGGGCCGTGAACTACATGAGCAGCATCAGTAATTGGTACTAAGGTAATCATTGCACTATCAAAAGCACAACTCCCTTGAGTAGTTCCAGGTTGGGGTAATTGCGTGGAGGACTTTTTTTTCTTTTGTTTCTGCTGCTGACGAGCATCTTCGGAATTGGAGTCACTGAGTGAATCGTTGATTTTTCCTGAGGTGGGATTCATTTGTTTGGTGACAATAGGTAGAATTTGTTAGATGTTAACTGAATTCCCAAAGGCTTTTATAGGACTTTCATTTATTAATGTATCTAAAACATGGAATAAAAGGGAATGATCAAGAGAATGTATCATTCCCTAAAATATCAACATCAACTAGGTTAGAGAAGGAGAAAACAAAAACACGAACTAAACTATTAAAGTATTAATTTTTCTGTGTATACTTTAGTAGATTAGTGTTAACACGGTGATGATAAAACACTCAGAGGTTAAGATTAGCTATTCGATTACCTCCATTTTAAAAGATTGTTGAGAAAGTGGGCGAAACTAGCCCACCTAATATTTACTTTGTATTTAGCACTTGAGTCTGAACAAGAAACTTACTTCTTCTAGCTACCGGAAACTATTTCTACGTTTCCTTGTTTCAGAGCTTCTAGTGCTTCGCCTTGAGCGTCTTCTAGCTTTTTAGCAGCGTCTGCTTGGCTAATCATTTTTGCAGCATTTTCTTCACTTTCAAGAATGCCAAATTCAATCAACAAATCTTCTAGCTCATCCATCTCAATGGGGGTGGGAACTGTAAGATTTGTATTGTTGATAATCTTGTCCGCTAATGTGCGGTATTCATTAGCTTGTTTGCTGTCAGGCGCATACTCGTTCACTTTCATCCGGCGCAATTCGGCGTGTTGCACGATATTGTCACGCGGGACGAAGTGAATCATGTGGACAAAAGAAAGCTACAGATTCCAACGTGGAAACCCAAATTCAATCCGAATTACGAATTAAGCATTATCAGTTGTTGTAATCTCCTAAAGATTGCTGATACCTCAAGAGTGGTTGCAGCCGGATTTAAATTTACGCCAAGTTTTCC
>NZ_JABXKL010000075.1 GCF_017114995.1 Nostoc sp. NMS9
TCCGCGCTTGGATGGCTCCTCAAGATCAACCCCACGAACAATTTGTATTCCCTGAAGAAGTTCTACCTCGCGGTAATGCTCTCTAAGAATTCAAATTTGACCATAACCTAAATCAGGGTTGTGGTTGGCGAAAATTGACACACCCAGATAAAATAATCTCTTTGTAATAAGCCAAGAAAGTGTCAATATTCAATAGTCTCCAGCGATCTCCCACCTTTAGATGGGAGATTTTTTCTATATATGGTTAATATCTCTAAATTTATATGTTATGTTAGGTAAAGGTTCTGAACCCAGAGTAAATGCTCTGCCCTTTTGAAACTAAGACCGCTTAGGCAATAAGGAGGTGATGCCCATGATAGAAAGTAGTAAATGCATGGGTCATCAGGTTGCAGTTAGCCGGCTGTGTGCCGGAGCTGTTCTCTAAAAGTTAGCCTTAGTTATCTCTGAGATACTAAGTTAGCTCAAGTAGCTAGGCAAGCTCGGAGTTCCTTCCGGCAGTCTGGTTGCAACCTGAAGACCCGCTAGACCGCCCTGACTTAGATCATCCGATCTAAATCAGGGCGGATAGTTTTTTATAGGTGATTTTTGTTTGATCAATGGTTACTTTTAAAAGATAGCTAACGATGGCTGCCACGGAAAAAGCCAACCTATTTAAGTTTTCTTAAAAAGAATAAATATCTTGGATTAAACCTTGGAGTATGACCAAATGTGAGAAATAGCGTCTATCTGCCAAGTCTGATTTAAATCTAGACATACGCATTGTGGCTTAATTTATCCTCCTATACTTTCTGTGTGGAGAATAAAAGTTGTTTGCCTTTGTTCAGATGCAAAATATTGTAACAAATATACAAGTAGGAATTTCTTCATATGGCACAACTACTCACCGAAGTGGAAATTCAAGAACAGGCAAAGATTTTGTCAGATTGGACTGTTAAAGACTCCAAGTTGCAGATTACTCGTACATTTAAAGATTTTATTGAAGCAATTGAGTTTGTCAATAAGTTGGTTGAGCCGGCTGAGTCAGCCGGACATCATCCAGATATAGAGATTTCCTACAATAAAGTGAAGATTACACTTACAACATATGATGCAGGCGGATTGACGCAGCCAGACTTTGATGTAGCACACGTGATTTCCCACATCAATTAAGTGATTTCTTCTAACATCTTGCACCAGACGATAGGAAGTCACTATGATATGCAGTTTGTATAGCCGAGCCAGTGTGTTCTAACTGCCGTAAGATTTATACTAGGGGTAAGTGGAAGTAGCGATTTTTTGATAGGAAACTGCTAAGTGTCTAAAGAAAGCTTTCACCAATTTAGCCTAGTAGAAAGCGAATGACCTAAAGGCTACTCCCTGCTTAGATATTTAGATTAAGTATGTGTGACAGTTATTAAGGCGATCGCTCCAATCTTGCCATCTAGATCAGATGTTTTATAATGTTATGATATAAAGATATGTTTTTGCATAAGTTAATCACATAAGTTTTTAACCCAAAGTTAATCGTTTATTAGCTTTGCAAAAACTAAAATTGTAGTAGTGGCAACTATATCTCATCCACAGGTTTCAATGAGATGTCGCATTTTTGAGAATTAGGTGCAGCGAAACCAATTATCTAAACAAGGTGTGAGGAGTAAAGTTAAGATGTCTAATCTATTGTGGAAATCCTTAGTGGTTAGCCCAGCAGTTTTGGGAGCAACATTGTTAGTTTCGGCAACAGCAATGGCCGCGCCAAACCCAACCACAGAAGTATCACCAGCCAAACAACTAGGTGTAACCGAAGTTGCCCAACAGCCAGAAATATTGGCTCAAACAACCATAGATCAAGTTAATCGCTACAGTAACGAAGGCAACCAAGGTAATTCTCAGTCTCAAGTAACATCGGTTTCTCAATTTTCCGATGTACAACCTACTGACTGGGCATTCCAAGCATTGCAGTCCTTGGTTGAGCGCTATGGTTGTATTGCAGGTTATCCGAATGCCACTTATCGCGGTAATCGTGCTTTGACCCGTTATGAATTTGCCGCTGGTTTGAATGCTTGTTTGGATCGGGTTAACGAATTGATTGCCACAGCAACAGCTGACTTGGTAACTAAACAAGATTTAGCTACCTTACAACGGTTGCAAGAAGAATTTTCCGCAGAATTGGCAACCCTACGTGGTCGCGTAGATTCCTTAGAAGCGCGGACAGCTGAATTGGAAGCGAATCAGTTCTCCACAACCACAAAACTAGTCGGTGAAGCCATTTTTGGTGTTACTGATGTTTTTGGAGGTAACACTGGTGACAATAACAATACTGTCTTCCAAGATCGGGTACGTTTAGACTTGCAAACCAGCTTCACTGGTAAAGACGTTTTACATACCCGTCTCGCAGCTGGTAATGCAACAGCCTTTACACAATTTGACGACGCTAATAATCCGATCGGTACTGCTGAAGGGACACAAACATTTCAAGTTGGCATAGGCAATGGCAACAACAGTGTCAGAATAGACCGCTTGACTTATGAAGTTCCCATAGGGCCAGCCCAAGTTTACCTCGCAGCTAGTGGTGGACGACACAGCCAGTATGCTGCTGTCAATAATCCTTACTTTTTTGACAACACTGACGGCGGTAACGGCGCTTTATCTACCTTTGCTTCTGAAAGTCCCATCTATCGGATTGGTGGCGGTGCTGGTATAGCGCTCAATCTGCCCCTTGGTAAAGGTGGCGGTATTTTAGGAAATAGCTCAATCACTGCGGGTTACTTGGCATCACAAGCGAATATTCCTGGTCTTCAAAATGGTGTCAATCAAGGTCTGACCAATGGTGACTATGCTGCTTTAGGACAGTTGAACTTTAGTGTAGGCGATCGCGTGGCTTTAGCTGCTACCTACGTCCACGGATATAGCGCCAGTGGTGCTTTATTCGACTCTGGTACAGACGGAACAACTGGAGCTTTTGATGTAGGTACTGGACAAGCTAACTTTTTAGGTAATGCAGCAGGTGTAACCCCATCTACCAGCAACTCCTACGGTGTGTCCGCTGCGTTTAGACCCAGCGACAAACTGTCCATTAGTGGCTTCGTCTCTTACCATGACGTCACAGGTGTTGGTGCAGGTGATGATTATGAAGCTTGGAGCTACGGTGTAGGGGTAGCCTTACCTGACTTTGGTAAAAAGGGTAACGTTTTAGGTGTTTTTGCTGGTGCAGAACCCTATTCCTTTAACCGCCCAGGTTTTGGCGGCAATAATGATATACCCTATCACTTTGAAGGCTTCTACAAATATCGTGTGTCGGATAACATCTCTGTTACCCCTGGTGTAATCTGGTTGACCTCTCCTGGCCAAAACAGCGATAACGATGATGCTATTATCGGTACGCTCAGAACTACTTTCACCTTCTAGAGTTTTGATTTTCCACTGACAATTTTGAACTCTATTTCTCCCCGCCATCAGGCGGGGTTTTTTGTTTTCAGTAATAATGGATAAACCCCAGTAGTTAACCGGAGTATACTAGAAAAGTTAGGAGTTATGAGTTAGAAGTTATGAGTTATGGCGGGATTTGATATGAATAGACTAGAGTAATGCTCACTCTACAAGTGACTTACGCCGTGAGCAACTTTTTCTGAGCGAGCTTTTTTAGTAGAAGTTGGCGGTATAAAGCTACATATTTCGTAATATCTTAACTCTACCAATTTCAGATTTTGAATTTTGGATTTGAGATTTTTCCTTCAATCTCAAATCCAAATTGAATGACTTCTAACTCCTAACTCATAACTCCTAACTTCTAATTTCTAATCCCTAACTTATTGTTGCTTGTGGAACTATCCTGTAAATCGGAATACGCAATTCTCGCCTTATTAGAGATGGCCGCTCATTACGAAAGCGGCGAACCGCTGCAAATTCGACAAATTGCAGCACAACAAAACATACCTGATCGCTATCTGGAACAGCTACTAGCAACCTTGAGGCGTGGCGGTATAGTTAAAAGTCAGCGTGGATCAAAAGGTGGCTATCTGTTAACGCGAGAACCCCGAAAAATTCTCCTTTTTGAAATTTTAGAATGTTTAGAAGGCTTAGAGGCGCGGGCTGGTGAAGAAAACGTTAATTCCAAAAGCATAGACAGTTCAGTTATAGAAGAAATTTGGCAAGAAGCAAGTCGCGCGGCAAATTCAGTCTTGCAAAAATATACACTCCAGGATCTTTGTGAAAAACGAGATTCGCGGCGGCAATTGGATATCATGTACTACATTTAGTCAAGAGTCATTTGTCATTAGTCATTTGTCATTTGTTGATGACTAATGACCAATAACAAATAATTAATAATTAAGGACTAATTTATGCGAATAGCTCGTAACATTACAGAACTTGTTGGTCGTACTCCTCTAGTGCAGTTGAACCGCATTCCTCAAACAGAAGGATGTGTTGCGGAAATAGTGGTGAAACTGGAAAGTATGAACCCATCGGCATCAGTCAAAGACCGGATTGGGGTAAGTATGATTAACGCCGCAGAGGAGGAGGGGCTAATTACTCCTGGGAAGACAGTATTGGTAGAACCCACTTCTGGAAATACCGGAATTGCCCTAGCAATGGCAACAGCAGCTAAGGGTTATCGATTAATTTTGACAATGCCAGAGACGATGAGTGGAGAGCGTCGGGCAATGTTGCGAGCATACGGGGCAGAACTGGAACTAACACCAGGAATGGAAGGCATGAGTGGGGCAATTCAACGAGCGCAGCAAATAGTTAATACTACACCAAATACCTATATGTTGCAGCAGTTCCGCAATCCAGCTAATGCAAAAGTGCATCGGGAAACTACGGCGCTTGAAATCTGGGAAGATACCGATGGACAAGTCGATATAATTGTGGCAGGAGTGGGTACAGGTGGTACGATCACTGGTGTAGCAGAAGTGATTAAAGCACGCAAGCCTAACGCTAAGGCGATCGCAGTTGAACCAGCCAATAGCCCAGTTTTATCTGGGGGACGACCAGGCCCCCACAAAATCCAGGGAATTGGTGCTGGGTTTATTCCCCAAGTACTCAAGATAAAATTGATTGATGAAGTGATTACCGTCACTGATGAAGAAGCGATCGCCTACAGTCGGCGTTTAGCAAAAGAAGAAGGGCTACTATCTGGTATTTCCAGTGGAGCAGCTTTATGTGCAGCAATTCGCGCCGCCCAACGTCAAGAAAATAAGGGACGTTTAATTGTAATGATTCAGCCCAGTTTTGGTGAGAGGTATTTGAGTACACCGTTGTTCCAAGACCTGGAGGCAAGATTGGCCGCTAGCGTCAGTTAACGATACATTGAATTAATGATCAATTCTAAGCACGTTTCTAACCATTACGAAACCCTCAAAGTTAGTCCAAGTGCCAGCCAAGCGGAGATTAAGCAAGCTTATCGCCGCTTGGTTAAATTGTTTCATCCTGACAGTAATCAGCAAACAGCCGATCGCGAGCAAATTATCCGCATCAATGCAGCTTATGAGGTCTTAGGCGACAACCAAAATCGCCGTAATTATGACCAAGAACTGCAAGATGATTGCCAAAAATTAAATAGCGATCGCCAACAGCGTACAGCATCAGCACAAAATCATTACCAGACAAGACGAAAAACTGGACGGGATGTTGACGAGCAAGTTGAAGAATGGCTGCGCCAAGTTTACCAACCAGTTAATCGCTTGCTTTGTACCGTTCTTTATTCGTTAGAAGAACAAATGGAGCAATTAGCTGCCGATCCCTTTGATGATGAGTTGTTAGATGAATTTCAGGAATACTTAAAAACCTGTCGAGATGACCTCAAGCAGGCACAAACTACTTTTCGCTCCCTGCCAAATCCCCCTAGTCTCGCAAGAACAGCGGCTCACCTTTATTACAGCCTCGATCAAGTAGCAGATGGACTCGATGAATTAGGTTATTTTCCTTTGAACTACGATGAGCGTTATTTACACACAGGTCATGAACTATTCCGCATAGCTACGAGATTGCACTGTGAGGCGCAAGCGTCTGTTACATAATTATTGGGTATAAGGGCATTGGGCATTGGGCATTGGGCATGGGTCAATTTCGCTGGATTTTAAAGGACAAATGACTAATGACTAATGACTAATGACACATAACTTAGGAATTAGTTTATGCTGTAAACAGAAAAAGATTAAGAAATTTTAAATTCTGCTCATAGTGTACTCATGCAATGCATTGTTAATCGCCGCGCCCAGTTTTCGGCAAGTCATCGCTATTGGTTGCCAGAACTGAGTGAAGCCGAGAATATTGAGAAATTTGGTGCTGGTACTAGATTTCCGGGACACGGACATAACTATGTATTATTTATCTCCCTAGCCGGGGAATTGGATGAATATGGTATGGTGCTGAACTTGTCTGATGTGAAACACGTAATTAAACGGGAAGTTACCAGTCAATTGGACTTCTCTTATCTCAATGATGTGTGGGCAGAATTTCAACAAACTCTGCCCACCACTGAGAATATTGCACGGATTATCTGGCAGCGGCTAGCACCTCATTTACCTGTAGTCCGTGTGCAGTTATTTGAACATCCTGAACTTTGGGCAGATTATATGGGAAACGCAATGGAAGCCTACCTCACCATCAGTACTCACTTTAGCGCCGCCCATCGGCTAGCTCATCCTAACCTCAGTAACGAAGAAAACACTGAGATTTATGGTAAATGCGCTCGTCCCAACGGTCACGGACACAACTACCATCTAGAAGTCACTGTCAAAGGGAAAATTGACCCGCGTACTGGCATGATTATTGATTTAGGTGCCCTGAATCAAGTGGTAGAAGATTATGTGGTAGAGCCATTCGATCACACCTTTTTAAACAAAGATATTCCCTATTTTGCCGAAGTTGTACCCACTGCTGAAAATATCGCACTTTACATTAGTAATTTACTGCGATCGCCTATTCAGGAATTGGGAGCTAAACTTTATAAAGTAAAATTGATTGAAAGTCCGAATAACTCCTGCGAAATCTACTGTACGGAGTCGGAATCGGATTCAGTCAGCGCAACCGTGAATCAGCCAGTATTAGCACGAGTTTAGCTAATTGAAAATCCAGGCATAGGACAATGGGCATAGGGCATAGGGCATTGAGAAAGAGGAGGCAGGAGGCAGGAGGCAGAAGTTCTTTAATTTTGAATTTTGAATTTTGAATTTTGAATTGATTTCTCCCTTATCCCCCTCATCCCATGCCCAATGCCCAGCTAAAAAAGTTTACTTACTAAGCAATTAAAACCTGGTAGCAAAGGACTTGTCAGTTCATCTTGACTAAATAAAGTAGCTGCTAATTTTAATGCAGCTTGTTCACGTCGATAAACCTCAACTTTCTTTTGTACAAAATCGCAAATCCAATATTCCTGAACCCCCTGCACCGAGTACAGCTTTAGCTTTGTTTCCCTATCACGTTTCTCGTTTTTTTCGCCGGGAGATAAAACTTCTACTACTAACTCTGGTGCGCCTGTGAGATGTCCAGCTTCATCTAGCAAGTATTTTAAGCGTTCATGACTTGCCCACACCACATCAGGGATCACATTGTCAGAATCTGAGAAAATAATTCCAGGTGCGATCGCAGCTTTACCCAGACCAGTTTCATCTGACCAATTGTTAAGAACTGTAACAATATTGCCACAACTTGATTGATGATCCCAACTAGGTGATTTAGTCACAAATAGTTCTCCATCAATAATCTCATAGCGATTTCTGCGATCGCCAGCAAATAGCTCTAGGTCAGCAGTCGTCCAACGCACTGGAGTTGTTTGCATAGAAACCCCCTAGCCTTTTCCTAAATCATATTTTAAAAATACCGACGACGGGCAGAATGTCGCAAATAGCGATAAATCCCCCACGCTAAAACTCCAAAAAAGAGATTTAGTAAAAAGCGACTAAATATAAACCACAAAATATAAGTGTCAAAAAGCTTTGACGGACTCAAAGGACTGATTTTCCTGACTAAGAGAAACAGCCCAAAAATAGCATTTCCACCCAGCACAAGGGTAAACAGCACTAAACTCCTCTGCCAGTAACGGCGCTGGATTGTACGATCTGAAATCAGGGTAATTACAGGTTTCCCTTGCACTTTTCGCAGTAATTGTTCCAGGCGCCAAAACATCCATAACAGAAACGGAAATAAACCGTAACTTAGGAAACGTAGGGGTAATAAATAACCCCAAGCACTAGATAGGACATTCACTAGGGCATGACAGATTACAGAATTTAGCCAAGCCCTAAAAATAAACTTTTTATCTCGATTTAACCGATTTTTAGAGGAAATATAGGTTCCTAATGCATATCCCCAAGGTGCAGAGAACATAGCATGGACTGGCGTGCCGATGGTACGTTCAAAAACTGATGCTGTACCGTGGAAAAGGTAAATCCAGTTCTCTTCGGCAGTGAATCCAAGGGAAACGGCGATCATGAAGAGGAAAACGCTAGAGTGAAGTAATCGATACTTGTGTTGCAGATAGTAAGTTGGGACAATAACCGCAGCCAACTTGCACCCTTCTTCAATTGGGCCTATTTCTACAAGCTGCCGCAAGGCTACACCAGGAAGCCAACGTTTAATCTGATGCCACTCTACAAAAGAGTTCGCTACAATTTCAAAAACCCATTCGAGTTTAAGAGCTAAAAGACCAGATATTGCCCCGATGATAAAGAACATCAGTAACTTTAACAAAGGTGGGGCAAATGGCACTCGACAGTAGTAGTAGGTTAGCAGCAGCAAGGGTGGTATTGCTGCCCACAACACTAGAGATAAATCAACCACTCACCTGAGCAATTACTGTACGGTGACGGTGGGTATTGTTGGTAATAGTGGGAGTTTGGAAACCCGCCTCAACAATAGCCTGCTCAATGTCTAAAGCAAAATATTCATCTAAATAAGGTTCAGTACTTTTGAGCAAAGTCAAAATGTAGGCTGGCATTTTCTTGTAAATTTCAGATTTGGGATTCATATCCATGATTGCCAAGTAGCCACCCGGACGCAACACGCGCCGCATTTCAGCTAAAATCTGTCGGGTTGCTGATTGGGGTAATTCGTGGCACATCAGGAAAATGGAAACTAAATCAAACGAGGCATCAGGTAGCCCGGTAGATTCAGCTTGGGAATGAAGCCAGTTAATTTTAGCTTGACGTTGCCCAGCGCGGTAATTGGCAACGGCTAAAAAATAGGGAGATAAGTCTAAGCCTGTAATTTTGGTATGGGGATAAATTTCTTGTAGGGCAAAACTACTCAAGCCAACACTACATCCTACATCCAAGATGTCTTGCGGCTCATTGGGAATTTGACTTTTCAGGATATTGTGGTAGCTTTGGCGCAGCATCGGATCGCCTTGCGCTTCTTCAGATCCCTGCCAAATCTTAGCGTGGACAGCGTAAGCAGCAGGTTCTACCTCAAAAGCGGCTTGCCAACTGAGATTTCCGGTTTCGTAGGCATGGAATGAGGTGACGTAGTAATCGGGGTAGGAAAGCTGAGGATTTTGTACTTGAGCGAGATCGTCCTTCCAATCAAGCGCTTGTAGTGTTTCGACTTCTTGCGTCCAAGGCACACCAATTCTCTCGGCACGTTTAATCATCATTTGTCTAGCTTGATGCTTGGCTAGGTTGGCTAAAGGCTGGATTGCCAGTATGCCATTCACCAAGCGAGAAGCTAAACCAGGATTAGTGTTTACAGCAGCAGTCATAAATCAGTTTGCATTTAACAGACTTTTCTACTTATGACATACTAGCTGGACGGCAGTCTAGAAATAAATTGAATTGTATAACGGCAATCCGCCTCCTTTGCCTTGCTCCAAGCAACAAACATTATAGAAGGTTGATATTTGGAGAACAGCAAAGTTCTGAGAAGATGTGAATTATGCTGGTTTCCAATTTATATTTCTTTATCAAAGAATTTTATTCAAGACTGGTAAAATTTTGATACTTAGCAATATCTATCTCAACAGGGATGGCAAAAAGCTGAGTGCCATTTCTAAAGAAAATTACAGTAAGTTAAGCTTATTGAGAGTCAAGTATGGCCAGAGCAAGAAGAAGAGCGAGTGGCTTTTTAAAAGATTTTCAAGAATTTGCCCTTAAAGGTAATGTAGTTGACTTGGCGATCGCTGTCATCATTGGTACTGCTTTTGGCAAGATTATCACTTCCTTTGTTGAAGATGTGATCATGCCATTGATTAATCCCTTGGTTAGTTTTGCTGGCAAAGACTGGAGAACAATCGCCATTGGCCCGGGAATCAAGATTGGTAACTTTCTTGGCGCAATAGTTGACTTTGTAATCATTGCCTTAGTTTTATTTGTAGCAATTCGAGCCTTACAAAAATTCAAGAGACAAGAAGAAGTCGCCGATGAAGCCTTGCCAGATCCTAACCTTGTAGCCCAAGAAAGATTGACTAGCGCGTTGGATAGACTCAACCAAACCTTGGAAACTCGGAATAATCAAGTTTTGTAAGTGGAAAGTGGGGGGATGAGGGAGAAATCAATTCAAAATTCAAAATTCAAAATTCAAAATTGTACCCTTACAGGGAAGCAAGCTACGCGCAGCGTCTCGTAGAGAAGAAAAAGACTGGGAGAGATGTAGCTTTAACTTCCCGTAGGGTGGGAGATGAGGAAGTGAGGGAGAAATATTCAATCCCCATACCCCATGCCCTGAGCGAAGTCGAAGGGATGCCCAATGCCCTACTTTGCAGTAGGCTTAAGAGCTAACAACATCTCTAATTCACTGGTGGATTTATCGGGGCTAATAGCGGTAAAACCAAGACCACGAATGGAATTCAAAATGGTGATGGTATCGGCGTTAGATGATACAAAACTATTGATCAGCGGCACAGTTTTAGTTTTATCCATATCTAGGTAGAAATAGCCGCCGTTGGGCTTTTGCAAAGAACCAGTCACAGCTTTGAAGGCGTCGCTAGTGTCGAGAGATGGATTTTTGCGATCACTAACTGCGTCAGCAATTGGGCCACCAAGAGCTACAAATACAGTATCTTGATCTAGCCAACCATGTGCCAATAAAGCTCCTTGCCGGGGAATTTGCCATTCAGTTACGTCTTTACCACCGATATTTCTGTTGGCGACGTTGATTTGTTGGGTTTTGGCAAGAGTATCCAATTTTGTTAAAGTGGCTTCGGCAGTTTTGCGATCGCTAGTATCAAATACTAAAGCACCTCCAAAACCAACACTCGCTAATACCCCTTGATTTGATGGAATCGCACCAAAGGCGAATTCCCCATTCATCCAGCCAAAAATATCCTTATCTAGGTCTAGATTGGCGAATTTCAGTTGTCCTCGCGCTTGTTCCAGAGCTTGCTTCATTTCTGGATAATCTTTTGACTGCTCTACCAGCACTTCCCAACCACGGCTGATGCCATTTCCGCTAATCAGAGCAAAGGTATCAGCAGGAAATTGCCCGACTATATTTCCAGGACTTGATTGATACTGAAATTTATTTAATTGCGGATCTAAATTAGCGATCGCTTTTACCCGCACTCCCGCATCATCAACACCAACACCCGCTACCACAGATTTTATCTGCTTCAGTTGCGTCAGGGTTTGTGGGGGTAACTGCTTTGCCTGCGGATTTCCAGCGCTTAATTGCTGTATCATTCCGGCATAGTCTGGTACATAAATTTGGGCGAGGCTGTTTTTAACATCCACTCCTTTAAGAATGCTGCTAGCACCTTCTTTATTGGCAAAAGAAGACTGTCCCTTAAACGTATCAATTGCTTTTTCTACAGCTTGTTTTTCGGGAGCTAATACCAACTGACTATCATTTAAAACTACGCTATACGTCGGCTTGCCATTTTGTGTAGTTTCGACAATTTTTTGACCTTGATAGTCAGATTCCTGTAATTTAACTCCTTTTTGTGACTTCAATTTGTTAGCAAAATTCAAGGCGCTGAGTTTGTCCTTGATTCCCACCACTATCAGGATATTTGATTCCTGCTGTAAATTTGTTGGTACATTAGTTGTCCCAGAGGGTACCTTTAACTGTGCTGGTTTTACAGGATTTGGTGGCAATACAGCAATCATCACACTACCAGCCCAAGGCTTTATGTCTTTTTCATAAGAAACGTTACTGTCACTGAAAATTTGCTTATTGAAATCTTCCAGACCTTTTGCCACTAACTTTTGTGCTTCTGGAGTGCCAAACTGCTGTAATTTTGCCCAGGCTTCAGAGTCAGTAGTAATGTAAGTTGCCATCAGTGCTGTTGAAGGTACTACTTTAGCACTGCCTAGAGCGTCTGAACTACCTCCTGGTGAGCCTTTAAAGTACGTATAAGCCGCTATACTTCCGGCGACAACGACGGCAGCACCAACAGCAGGAATGAGAAATTTTGATTTACTTTCAGGCATTTTGTTATCCTCTTTTGCTCAGATTGTCACCGAGATTTATACAAGTGTCACTGTAGAGTTTTCGGATTTATAATAATTTCCGCTAATCCATCGCTAGACTAACCCATGACAAAAGGATTCAGCAGCACGCTCGTTGACAAGCTGCACATCTACCTCCTACTTGCAGAAAATTGTTGCTTTTGACATCCATCATGAATCGGATATTAATCATAAAAATTCTCAGTTAAACGTCATGTCTACAATCAGCAAACATCCAACTTAAAAGTGATTTTTCACTACAAATGGGTTTTTGCAAATTAAATACATAGCAATCCTATCTGATTTGTAAAAATTGCAAGGCTAAGATCCCCGACAACTCTTATGAAGTAGAGAATCTCATTGTTTACGAATGATTTCAGATTGCTATAGCACTTGGATCTCGTAGTCCATCTGTGCAGCAAACAAGCTAGCGATGTCTACGACGGGCTACGCCTACGCCGATTTATTAAAGGAGTTCAGAGGATTTGGGAAGTGCAACATCAATCTACAAGCCTAACCTGCGATCAACTTTTACGGGCACTCGCCAGTACGGGAGTTTTTACGGAGACAGAAATCGGTTATTGTACTCTTACACAACTGGTATGCTGCATTTAGTTTCAACTCCAGTTGGTATTTACTGATAAAATTAGTAATCTTACAAATTAGTGGTCTAAAATTACTCTCAAAAATACTTCAACCAGATGAGGAGCGAATCTGCAAATGATATGCTGTTCATCTTAAACAAAAGAACGTGTTCAGCAGCAGCAACAAGCTATCCTAAGTTATAAAAATAATTAGGAGTATTTGTACTTAATGAGAATCTATCAAGGTGCAACAAGGTGCAAGAGACTCTTGACTCAATGCTAAAAAAGTGCAGAACATCAGGAAAAGTAAATGCAGGAGGGATATGGAAAAAAATCCCAGGATCGGTAGCCGATCTGCGGAAGTTCGGGTGAGATTAATTTCAATCCCCCAATCCCAAAGGGGAGTTCTCACCTCTATAATGCCCTGTTGATTTGGGAAATACATCAGATACCGCTATTTTATTTAACTACATCCAACCAGCCAGACTTTTCAGGATTACAAGGTCAGTAAGCATCAATGTCGCAGTCTTATTTTGATACAGATAATAACGGACACAAACCCTTTGAGTTACCGGGAGCAAGACCACACTATAACCCCGATCGCCCCGGACAGGTAGAGCATATTTTTCTCGATCTCAACTTGGACATTCCCAAGCAAAGCTATCAGGGCAGTTGTAGCATTCGCCTCTTGCCAATCCGTAATGGTATTGATCGTTTGACTTTGGATGCTGTCAACCTAAATATTGAGTCTGTGCAGGTGGACGAAGTGCCACAAAATTTTGACTATGACGGGGAACAGCTTTCCATCCAACTTTCTCAGGCAAGCCAGATTGGTAAACGCTTGCTGATTGCGATCGCCTACTCGGTGGCAAAACCGCAACGCGGTATTTATTTTATTCAACCAGATAAGCACTACCCAAACAAGCCTACTCAAGTTTGGACTCAAGGCGAAGACGAAGACTCTCGCTTTTGGTTCCCCTGCTTTGACTATCCAGGACAATTGTCTACTTCGGAAATTCGTGTCCGCGTTCCCAACCCTCTCGTGGCGATTTCCAATGGCGAATTAATTGACACCACAGAAGATGGTGATTACAAAATCTATCATTGGTTACAGCAACAAGTTCATCCTACCTACTTGATGACTTTAGCAGTAGGTGATTTTGCTGAAATTCGGGATGAGTGGAAGGGTAAAGCTGTCACCTACTATGTAGAAAAGGGACGGGAGGAAGATGCTAAACGCAGCATGGACAAAACTCCCCGAATGATCGAATTTTTGAGCCAAAAGTATGGTTATCCATACCCTTTTCCGAAATACGCCCAAGTTTGCGTCGATGACTTCATCTTTGGCGGCATGGAAAACACCTCCACAACCCTGTTAACAGATAGATGTTTACTGGATGAACGGGCCGCCTTAGATAACCGCAACACCGAAGCTTTAGTCGTTCACGAACTCGCGCACCAGTGGTTTGGTGATTTGGTGGTGATTAAGCATTGGTCTCATGCTTGGATTAAAGAAGGGATGGCTTCTTACTCTGAGGTGATGTGGACAGAACAGGAATATAGTCTAGAAGAAGCAGCTTACTATCGTTTATTGGAAGCTCGTCGTTACTTAAGCGAAGATAGCAGTCGTTATCGCCGCCCAATGGTAACACATATTTACCGAGAAGCTATTGAACTTTACGATCGTCACATCTACGAAAAAGGATCTTGTGTCTATCACATGATTCGGGCCCAATTGGGAGATGAGTTGTTTTGGCAGGCAATTCAAACATTTGTCCAAGATAATGCCCACAAAACCGTAGAAACAGTAGACTTACTCAGGGCGATTGAAAAGGCTACCGGACGTAATCTTTTGTTCCTCTTTGACCAATACGTTTATCGTGGTGGTCATCCCGATTTTAAAGTAGCTTACTCTTGGGATGGGGATGCTAATTTGGCAAAAATTACAGTAACTCAAACCCAAGCTGCTGAAGGTAAAAATGGCAGTAAGGATTTGTTTGATTTAAAAATACCTATTGGTTTTGGCTATACCCAACAAGAAGAAGTGAGGAGTGAGGAGTTAGGAGTTAAAAATAATTCCAAACTCATAACTCCTAACTCACAACTCAAAACTTTTACCGTCCGCGTGAATGAACGCGAACAAAGCTTCTACTTTCCCCTAGAAAATAAGCCCCAATTTATTAGCTTTGATGTTGGAAATAATTACCTAAAAACAGTAGCTTTGGAATATCCAATCGCGGAGTTAAAAGCACAGTTAGAATTCGATCCCGACCCGATTTCGCGTAGTTATGCAGCAGCAGCTTTGGCGAAAAAAGGTGGGTTAGAAGCTATCATTGCACTGTCTGCATCGCTAAAAAATGACCCATTGTGGGGTGTGCGTGTGGAAGTGGCAAAACAACTAGCCCAAATCAATTTAGATCAAGCCTTTGATGGCTTAATTGCTGGGTTAAAAGATAAAAATGCTTATGTGCGACGAGCTGTAGTGGAGGCACTTACTCAATTCAAAACTGCTGAAAGCTATAAAGTTGTCAGAGGGTTAGTGCAAAAGGGCGATCCCAGTTATTACGTGGAAGCAGCAGCTTCTCGTATTATCGGGGCGATCGCATCGGCAAACTTGGAAGAAAAACCCAAGGAAGACAAGGTATTAAAGCTACTGAAATCCGTTTTAGAAGAAAAGGCGGGTTGGAATGAAGTCGTGCGGAGTGGGGCGATCGCTGGTTTAGCTGAATTTAAAACTTCGGAAGCAGCTTTAAATCTGTTAATCGAATACACCAAACTCGGTGTACCACAACCCTTACGTTTAGCCACAATTCGCGCTTTAGGAAAGATTTCTGTCGGTCAAAGTCCAGCTAATTTGGAACGGATTTTAGAAAAATTAACAGAACTAGCCAAAGAAACCTTCTTTTTAACCCAAGTAGCCGTAGCCGCAGCCTTAGGACAAATGGAAACACCCAAAGCAGTAGGGATTTTGCGATCGCTAGTTGACCAAACAGCCGATGGGCGTGTACGTCGCTATGCTGAAGAAGAAATTTCCAAGGTACAAAAGAACATTGGTTCAGAACAAACCCTGCGTCAACTGCGTGAAGATTTCGACCAACTCAAACAACAAAACCAGGAATTGAGAAGCCGTTTAGAAAACTTGGAGGCTAAATCTAAATAGCACTACATGATAATTAAAAGTAGGTAATTGGTAATTGTGGCAAAGCTATTAACAATTACCAAGGTTTTAGTTGATACTGTAATTTTATTGTGGACACATAAAATATTTTATTTTCCACTTAAATCGCAGGTATAAATAAACATAGTATCAAGATCCCCGACTTCTGTGATAAGTCGGGGATCTTATGTTGTAAGCGGTTACTGAGTTCTCATACCCTCCTCAAATTTGCATATATAGGTAAATATTTATATTTATATAAATTAAAGTTAAGAAAAGATAAAATCATCTAAAAGTTGGATAAGTAGTTGTAGTTTTATAAAGTATAATTAAGAAAAAGATAAACAAATCTAGGCAGTAACAGATGCTAAAATCGCCTCGAACGTTATCCCCAAAGGGTAGAGTTCTAGTTGTTTTAGATAAAAGACTACCGCTATCCTGAATTTGCAACTAACTTGTGGGTCAGGAGAAAAACAATCATTGTAAATTTTTCAGTTGAAGAGGCAAAAAAAGGCGTGGGTCAATATCAACCTGCTCAACTAAAACTCTATAATCCAGATGCGATCGCTCGCTACTACAGTTACCGTCCTTGGCTAGCCTGGGGGCGACTGCTGAGAATTATCTCCTCCTTTGCAGGATTTATATTCAGTCTGAAGTGGGACGAGTGGCAAGACCGAGTTGAGCAGAACAAGGGTAAACGAGCTATCCAGTTGCGAGAACTGCTCACCCGCCTTGGCCCGACTTTTATTAAAGTTGGTCAAGCCCTCTCCACCAGGCCTGACCTAATACGCAAAGATTTCTTAGAAGAACTGATAAAGTTACAAGACCAGTTACCACCTTTTGATAATGCGATCGCTTACCAGATTATTGAAAGTGAACTAGACCGGCCAATTCATGAAAGTTTTAGCGAACTGTCACCTAATCCAGTCGCTGCTGCTAGCTTGGGTCAAGTATACCGGGGTCGTCTGGTTAGCGGTGAAGAAGTCGCCGTAAAGGTGCAACGCCCCAACTTACATCCAGTAATTACACGCGACCTATATCTGATGCGTTGGGCAGCCGGTTGGCTAGCTCCTTGGTTGCCTTTAAATCTCGGTCACGACCTAACTTTAATTGTGGACGAGTTTGGCACGAAGTTATTTGAAGAAATTGACTATATTAATGAAGGCCGCAACGCCGAAAAATTTGCTAGCAATTTCCGCAACGACCTACAAGTAAAAGTTCCAGGCATTTATTGGCGTTATACCAATACCCACGTTCTAACCCTGGAATGGATTGACGGCTTCAAGCTGACAGATACTCAACGCATCCGCGAAGCAGGTGTAGACCCAGAAGCGATCATCCAAATTGGTGTTACATCAGGATTGCAACAGCTTTTAGAATATGGTTTCTTCCATGCTGACCCTCATCCCGGCAATTTGTTTGCTGTACCCGATGGTCGTATGGCTTATATTGACTTCGGCATGATGGATCAGTTGGAAGAAAGCACCAAAGAAACACTGGTAGATGCGCTAGTGCATTTGGTAAATAAAGACTATACCGACTTAGCCGAAGACTTTGTAAAATTAGGGTTTCTGACTCCAGACACGAATATTTGTCCGATAGTGCCAGCATTAGAAGCGGTGCTAGGAAACGCTATTGGCAAAAATGTCAAGGATTTTAACTTCAAAACTATTACCGATGAATTTTCGGAACTGATGTATGAATATCCTTTCCGAGTTCCGGCAAAGTTTGCTTTGATTATTCGTTCCTTGGTGACTCAAGAAGGTATTGCCCTTAGCCTTAACCCCGATTTCAAAATTGTTGAAGTGGGTTATCCCTATATAGCGCGGCGGTTGCTGACAGGGGAATCGCCGGAATTACGGCGACGATTATTGAATGTGTTGTTCAAAGATGGTAAATTTCAGTGGCAGCGGTTAGAGAATTTGATTGCGATCGCTCGTAGTGATAACAACTTTGATGTATTGCCCACAGCTCAGATGGGGTTCCAATACTTAATGTCCGAAGAAGGCAAGTTTCTGAGGCGACAGTTGGTGCTTGCTCTTACCGAAGATGACCGCCTGCACACCGAAGATGTCCAACGCCTGTGGAACCTGGTTAAAGATGACTTAAAACCGGATCGTTTATTAAATGTAGCGATCGGGATTTTAACAGAGTTATCCAGAGAAGGTGCAGCCGCTATCCTGCCAAAAGCTACATTCCTTGTGCCTTTTACTGGGAACCAGTCAGCAAGTAAAAACTAAAAACCTTTAATATAAATCAGGAGTTTTCATGTACTATTTTCCTCTGCAACCGCCTTATTTTCTTTTACTTGTTGGCTTTTTGACTGCATTAACATCTGGTTTGGCATTATCTGGCACTTTGAAAGTAATTGTGCAGAACTGGCCAAGTGAACGTACAGAAAACACTAAACCGCGTTCATCATTGAAACAACTACTGATACCATTTGTCGGCATAACTGGCGGCACTTGTCTATTTCTCTCTTCAGGATTAGAGATATTTGGTTTTCCCTCCTCTTTAGCTTTAGGAGTAGGTCTACCAATTAGTCTCTTTACTTGTTTATTAGTTTGGTTGCAGTTGGGAAGTATGATGACCTTTATAGAACGCGAAGGTATGCAATCTTTAGATTTAGATTCTATGTCATAAATTTAAAACAATACAGTTAAATTCTGATTAACTCAACTGTATTCATATCTAGGACACTTTAATTTCCCACCATCTGAATTAATTCTGTCTCATGTTCATTACTTTGTACAGCACTGTAAGCTCTACAGGCTGCGCGGTCATTTTGTTGACACCAAGTCATTAATGTATTTTGAATTTGACCTAATCTTTCACATTCAACTAAATTTTTTTCTTGGTAACATTTGTTAGTAGCAATAGTAGCTAGGTTAAGGATTTGTATGTAATTACGCTTACTCTTAGCTCTACGCTGTGCTTCTTCCTGTTTCTTCCTTGCTCTATTTACTTCTTGCTGTTCCTTCTTTGCTCTCTCTATATCAGCTATTGCTCCACTGGAATCGATAGTCAGTGTTAGTCTCTCAAGTTTTGTCTCTATTGCAGGTTCTAATTCACTGCTATTGATTTTTGCTTGCACTGGTGCGGAGATATTGACAGAGCCAATACTAACGAATAAAACACTCAACGAGTAGCAATACTTACGCATAAGTCAAATTTTCCACAAATTAACTATATAGTATTATTTCTGACTGGCACTAACTTATGTAATTTTTGTAAAAAAAATATTTATGTAATTAATTATGGATGCCGTCCACAGAATAACTTACAGAAAGATTAAATTTTGTCCCCAGTGTTGGAACTCTGGAGCGATGGTTGACCCTATGTGGAGTAACGTTAAAGCCAAGTTTTGTTATCTTTGCGGTACACCGATTCGAGCTAACTGCGCGAATTGCGGTGAGTTAGTGTTGTCATTGAGACATCGATTTTGTCCTGTTTGTGGTTCTGCTTATAAATCGTCTGCCAAAACTCCCAAAATTATGAAATAACTATTTTTGATAAAACCTTTTACCAGCAAGACTTTCAGGCTATCTTGCCCCTGGTGACAGCTTCGCTATATTTACCCCTATATGTAAATATAGTGTTTGATTTAAATCGGAACAATATGAAAAACTATAGCTTTATCTCTGTACTTACAACAGATGACTACTTAGAAGGTATTTTGGTTTTGAACTATTCATTAGCAAAAACAAATTCAAGATATCCTTTTGTACTTCTAATAACACCTAATTTATCCAAGGAAGTAATTGAGTCCCTCGCCAAGCATAATATTAATTGTATTACTATTCAAAACATTGAGAATCCAAGTACAATAAATCAGCTAACGTATCGATGGCATTTCACCTATCCAAAGTTGAATATATTCGGACTAAATCAGTTTGACAAATTAGTCTACTTAGATGCTGATATGCTGATACTTAATAATATCGACGAACTGTTTGAAAAGCCTCACATGTCTGCTGTCAATTCAGGAGGAATGTTACCCAAACTTTTGTCTTGGACAAGGCTAAATTCTGGGCTTATGGTTGTTGAACCATCTACAGAATTATTTGATGACATGTTATCTAAAATTGGCAAGATAGAGGGCATTGCCTCAGGAGGTGATCAAGACTTTCTTCATGCCTACTACTTCAATTGGCCAAATCAAAAAGAGCTTCATCTGGATCATGGATACAATATGTTCCAGATTCATCTGGATGAGTACAATCAATTATTTGGCTATGATTTTAATCATGCTCAAAAGCCTATAAAAATAATTCATTACATCGGTGAAACCAAGCCATGGCATTTGTACAAATCAGTTTATGAGAAAAAGCATCTATATATAACCCTAAAAAATTTTGTTCGTCGTTTTATAGGTTCTTCAAAGCATCAGATGATGCTGAAAGCAAATAAATTGTGGTTCAAGCACTACAGGGATTTGACCGAAAACGACTCATGATACAAGCCCCTAAATTTATTTATGGGGATCAAAAATTATTGAATTTTGAATTTTGAATTCGGAGCGTTCGCCCTTGGCGTCTCGTAGAGAAGCGACGTGACCTACTTATGTTATTAGTAACCATTAACTCTATCCTTGAAATTGCGATACTTTAGCTTAATATTGTTGATTCTTTGCTGAATAAAGCTACTAGTGGACTTTTGCAGAAGTGTTAGCTTGCTTGGGTGCTTAAAGCTTTGAGGACGTTTTTCAGGTGATTTTAAATAGCGATAATGTAAGAAAACATCGCGGTAAGGAATATCAACATCTTCACCCCCACAAAGCCTTGTAAAATCTGAAGAAGATATACTCATATAGTGCAGGTATGTTAACCTACGCCCTTGGTCGTATAAGATATTATCTACAACATCAAATTTAGAACTCCAGTGGTTTCCAGTTGACTGTTTGCAGTCATGACAAGCAAAGTTATAATATGGAATTCCACTTTTCAACACCATATAGTTAAATAAAGATTGGTCAGGGCCTACACAACACATGACTTCAGCTTCACCCGCTATTAATTTGTCGAGAAAGTCGGCTATTATAGCTTGAGAAAAAATATTTTTCTTAGTGGCAAACCAACCAGCACAAAATACTTTTGATTGCAAATTATCTGAGTTAAAAACTTGCTGCATCTGCTCTGAGGAACCATCAAAAATAAATTTTAAATCAGACTTATACTGAAAATCATTGACTACCCAATCATAGGCATCTAATTTTTCATATATATAATCTACAGGCCCCATTAACAAGGTATCTGCATCAAAATAAATGAATTTATCAAAGGGTCCATCCACAGCACACATTTTGCGGTGCATTGGTAGCCGATAGAGTTCTGGAAAGCCCCACTCTCGCCAAGTTTTTTGTGCTCTAGGATAATTTTTCCATATCTGAGTAGCAAAGTTATCCCAATAGGCTATAGAATCAGAATCTTCAAATAAAGTGACATTATCTCTAGATGCAATCTCTGCCTTTACTTTGTCTAACTGCTCATTATATGGAATTATACAAATAGGAATTTTCCTACCAGTATTAGCTTCCATACTATTGAGTAACGCAACTAATTGGTCATAGACAACATCATTGGCTAGGATATAAATGCCATCAATCATGGGGATACTCCTAATATTAAGTACGGGTAGCAACAAAGGGAAATAAACGGCGAGTTAGTTTGGGAATGAAGGCAAATTTACCCTCATGAAGATAGCGATAGTGTTCCCACAATTGCCAATAGGGACTACCAGTTTTCATCCGCGTACCAGCCCAGTGGAGATATTTGAGTCGTTGTCCTCTGTCATACAGGGCGTAGTCTTGCTGTTGGAAATTTCGTGAACCTGCCCAACTACCAGGTCCACCCCCAGGAATTTTGACGAGATTTCCACGTTTGGAAATTAATTTCAACACAAGATAATTTAAAATTGGTTGGTCTGTAACTCCTTCAGAAAAATCGAAATATTCGCGATGTGCTGCACACTGGCGCAAAGCTTCATCCATTTGCTGTTCGGAAATAATTCCTTTTCTCGAAGCCCAAAAACCGCTGTTGAAAACATCTTCAAGTTGGGCATCAGAAAAAATTTGCTGTTCTTTCACAAATGGGGAAAAAATATTTCGCAGCTTTTCATTAGCATGATGGTAATCACAGCAGAAGAAATCGACTTCTGAAAGTTTGTCTAAATTGTCGGCAATTTTTTCAAAAACGACAATATCCGTATCAATATAAATAAATTCATCTAAAGGCCCAAACCACGCCACCAGTTTACGCATTTTGTTGGGTAAGGCAAGGAAATCTCTGTCAAAAATTTCTCCGATGCGTTTGGTAAATGTATCAATAAGTTCTAAGTCTGGGAAAATTTGGACGTTGTGTAAGGTAGCAAGCTGTTCTGCTACCTTGTGATAATTTTCCTTAAAAGGTATGAGATAAATGGTAACTTCTGGGTCATAGTAACGAATGCTATTGAGTAGAGCAATAGCATTATCGATAACGCGGTCATTCGCAACTATATAAATGCCCCGGCTCATAAATTATCCTTGGTTAATTAACTTAAATTTTCGCAAAGCTCTGGTAAGTAAATTTGGTGCTGGAGCGTCATTATAATTTTTAGGAGGATTTGTAAATACTGGACGCTTTTCTGATTCGTGTAAGTAACGATAATAGAGAAATAAATCTCGATAGGGAAACTCAATATTTTCTCCTGCACAGACTGCTTGATTGATATTAGGAGGAATCCCAATGTAATGGAGATAAGTTAGTCGATTACCGCGATCGTAAAGAATATGTTCTCGTTCCTCGAAGTGTTTGGAGGTAGCAGAACAGCCTGTTTTTTGATTATCTGGCAGTTGGCGAGCAAAGTTATAAATAGGAAGATTAGACCTCATTACCATGTAGTTGATTAATGGTTGTTCGCCAGCACCACCATACAAAATTTCTGACTCACCATTTTGTAAATATGATATTAGCGAATCTCTTTTTTCTGAGTTAAATAGTCCTTGTTTTGCTCCATAAAAGCCTGAGCAAAATATTTCGGAATCAATGCGTTTTTGCTCAAAAACTTTTAGTAATTTGGGAGAATTAACATTATATATTTTACTAATGTCTTTAAATTGGAAATCGTAGACCACAAAATCATAACTATCTAGCTTTTCAAACACTGCTGCAAGTGAGTTCATCACTAAGGTGTCTGCATCTAAATAGATAAACTTCTCGAATGGCCCATCAAAAGCGCAAAAACGACGGTGAGCGCCATAAAGACGGGATTTACTCCGATTCAATCGTTCTGGCGCTGCTGTGAGCATAAATTGATCCCAGCGGTTGATTGATTCTTGATCGTCATAAAGAAATACATTAGGGCGTTTAGCTATTTCGTCAGCAATCCGTTGTGTCTGATCGTCGAAAGGATAAATACAAACAGGAGTTTCTGCGCCTAAGATAACATCAATACTGTTGAGCAAAGCCACCAATTGATCGAAAACATAATCATTGCCAAGGGTACAAATACCATTCATAATTTATGAGTGTTGATCGACAAAGTTTGATAACCAGTTAAGCAGGTTTAATTTGTGTAAAATGATTTGACGTGCTTCTGCGATCGCATCTTTGGCAGCATACCAAGCATCAGGTGTAGCTGTCACTTCTTGGATATAGGCAATGCCTTTTTCATCTAAACTGGGCAACCGCAAAAAACTACCCGGTGGCAATAATTTATCAGCAGCCGGGCCACCATAGTAAATTGGTAAACACCAAGCAAGTAAACTATCCCAAAGTTTCTCACTCACATACCAATTATTATCAGCATAGTTTTCAATTGCCAAATTGTAATAGTATGGTGCCATTCCATACCATTTGTTACTTAGTTCTCCCGAACTGTTCGCCCATTCTGGTAAGTTACGCCCATACAAATCAAATTTCATGCCACTAGATTGCAAAGATTGTAAAAAATCTAAACGCTGGCGATGGTTGGCTGTGCGGCTAATTCCCGAAGTAATCCAACTACATGGGGCAACTTTTGGGGGCGGTGGCATTTCATTTAAATCTTGAAATGAATTTGAGTGATACCAAATAGCAGGCATATGGTCAGGAATGGGAGCAAAATCATCGGGCCCAGAAATGTAACCGCAATACTTCTGGGCTTCTTGATAATTATGATTAGTTATTTTTACAACCTCATCTAAAGGCGGTTCTCTGAGCAAATAAATAATCCGCTCTTTGTTGACACCACGCAATAGAGATTCAATATTTACTACTGGTTTTTGCTGCTGTTTGCGAAAACTATCTAACCAAGATTTTTGCGGCGATGGTTGGGGAAAATCAAATTGATATAGCAACATAAAGTCTGGTTTTTGTGCCATTTTCAACATTTGGATGTTGTTCCAAACACCAAAGTAGTGCGGAGTTTGTTGCCATAACCAATCTTTGTTTTTAGCAAGACCTGAATAGCTGCTAATCATGCCAACAGTTTTAATAGTCATAAATCGTATTTATTCGGTTATTTTTCAGTTAATTTTTGTACCGTAATTAAACTTTATTTTCAAAAAGCTTTAATACATCTAATAGGTAAATAGCATATTGATAAGATTCTGCAATTAATAGATTTTGTTTTTGGGGTTCGGATTCTAATTTATCGGCTAGTAAGCGTAGAGAGCTAATCAGAGGATAGAGACGCGTGCGAAACTCATCCGAAATATGACTAAAGTTTTGATACTGGTTATTTTCATCTTGATTTTGGTCTATATCTGACGATAACTGCCAGTTAATTTTCAGGTTAACCACATCGCTGAAGAGATCGATGGCGTTGAGAACTCTTAAGGCTGAGTTGTATGATTGGTCAATTAATTCCTGCCGCTCTTGGGAATTGTCTACTAGATCGTCAACTAATAGTCCGAGGAAACCAATCATTGAGTTAAGCCTTGTACGCAGTTCGTGAGAAATGCGGTTAAAGCTAGGATTAGTTTTGGTGGAAACTTTAGTCTGAGCGGCGAATTGCATTGAGTAGAGGCGTGAGTAGTAACCCCCTTTTTGTAAAAGTGTTTCATGGGTTCCCACTTCTACCACCTGTCCTTGATCTAATACGGCAATTTGATCGGCTTTTTGGACTGTGGAAAGGCGGTGAGCAATTACAAGGGTTGTGCGATCGCGACTAAGATCGTCGAGTGCAGCTTGTACTAAACGTTCGGAAACAGTATCTAAAGCGCTGGTGGCTTCATCTAAAATCAAAATTTCCGGATTTTGCAGGAGGGCGCGAGCGATCGCTAATCTTTGCCTTTGTCCACCAGACAACATGACGCCGCGATCGCCAATTTGGCTGTCGAATCCTTGGGATAATTTTTCAATAAATTCATAAGCATTTGCTCGTTTTGCTGCTGAGATAATTTCATCTTCTGTAGCTTCAGGTCTTCCATAAGCAATATTATTTCGCACCGAGTCATTAAAGAGAAATGTATCTTGACTGACAATTCCCATGTGTGTTCTGAGAGATTTGATATCAAAATCACGCAGGTCTGTGCCATCGATAGAGATACTGCCAGATGTCGGATCGTAAAATCTGGGTAAGAGGTCAGCCAAGGTGGACTTACCAGCACCAGAACCACCTACCAAAGCCAGAGTTGTAGCACGGGGTAAAAATAAATTTACATCTTTGAGTACTAACTTTTCATGACTGGGGTAGGCAAAGGAAAGTAAATTAAAACGTATTCCTTCTTTTAATTCTGTGTAGATAACATTACCGTTTTTCATAAACGGCTTGCGATCGCGACTTAAAAACTCACTCACTATTTCTACGCTAGTAGCACTATTGGCAAAGCTACTACGAAGACTATTTAACTGAGAGACCAAAGGCAGGAGTCGCAGTAATACTAATAAATATGTCAGTAGTACCGTTGAAATGAAAGAAATCTGGTTGGCAAAGAAAGTTTTACTTAAGAATACAATCATAAGTAAGGCTATAACTCCCATCACCTCACTTATCGGCCCGATCGCTTGTGAGTTTACCTGAGATTCAAAATCTGCTTTTTCGCGATCACGGATTAATTTGGTAATTTTTTGATATTCTCTGTCTTCATTGGCAGTTGACTTTACCAAACGAATTCCATTCAATGTTTCTAAAACACTGATGGAATAAGATGTAGACATTTCTGATAGTTGTTGACCAAATTTTTTCGCTCTACTAATTGTGTATTGATTGATTAATGTTATAAAACCTAACAGAATTGTTGCGGCGATTGTGAGCTGCCAAGAAATTGCTAATAATAAGCCAACGAAAACTAAAATTGTAATTATTAAAATAATTAAATTGATAATACTCCCGATAGCGCTAGAAGTGCGGGCAGTTTCCGAACCTAGGCGATTAATAATATCGCCTACTTTCGTTTTTGAATAATAGTCTATATCAATATCTAGCAATAACTCTAAGCTAGCTTCGCGAATATCCGCATTTAATCTCCGAGTGAAAACACTCGATGTTAAAATACTAAAATAACTAGATAAGTTTTTTAAGAAAATTATAAATATAATTGTTCCAGCCATTCCCAAATTCCGATAATTTTCGGGAAGATTATCAAATGGAAACATCACAGCTTTGAGAATCGGAGGAAAACCACTTAAATCTACTGGTTGTCCGACAATTCTCAAAATTACTGGCACAATCAAAGTCACACCGACACCATTAAATAAAGCACCAGAAAATCCTAACAGCATCGTTAGGATAATTAAACCTGGATAGGGTTTGGCGAATCTTAGGATTAGTTGACCTTTAGACATTGGTTTTTATCATGATTTACTTAGTATTAACATAATTTATAAATTAATTAATGCTTTCGCTAATTGTTTTAGTTGCTGAATATCAATTATCACAAAATTAATTAATCAATTTATTGGTTATAAATGAGCAATTACCGACTCCATAGTAGATGCCATTTTCTCTACACTATATTTTTCTAAACATTTATTTCTCGCTCTTTTACCTACTTCGTTAGCTGTTTCTAAATCCTGAAATATTAATTTAATTTGTTCTGCAATTTGTTCTGGAGAATCTGGATCAACTAAATAACCAACTTCATTTAAAATTTCGGGAATATCTCCTACTCGTGTTGCTAAAACTGGCTTTGCCATTGCCATACCATCCATGAGTTTAATCGGAAATTGTGCCCTTGCTACAGATGTATCTCGTTGAGGAACTACTACAATATGGGCCGCAGCCACGACTTCCGGCATTTGTTCTATTGACGTTTGAGGCAGCATAATAATCCACTGTCCCCAGCGTTCAATCAACTGTTCATCATAGTTATCGTAAGGATTACCACCAACAATCACGAGCCTGAAGTCGGGTTCTTGTAACTGGTCAAGTGCTATTAAAACATCCTCTAGACCCTTATGTGGTCGAGGCGCACCAGGGAACATGAGAACGCGGTATTCAGCTAAACCATATTTTTGGCGACTGATTTGCGGATCGTACTTTTGGGGATCAAACAAGCAAGTATCTTTGCCATTGGGTATATAAATACCACCAAAACGATTCAGCAAGAATTGAGTATCTGCTGTAATAGCGTCAGCATGATTGATCAATGACTCCATCCACTTTAAGTAAAGTGGATGATCTGGATTCCTTAAAGCACCTTCTTTTTTTAGAAGTTCTCTAGCTAGCTGTTTCAAATTAGGGCGATACTGCCACTCATCGCCGCCATACCAACTTAATTCCCAATCATCAATATCTAAAATCACTGGTCTATGGCTACGGATTTTATTAATTAAAGCTACACCATAGCTTGTGGGTTTTGGTTTAACAGCACAGATAATATCTCCATCTATCTTATTTAAAATTTGCCTGACAGAACCGAACAATTGGGGATAATCGCAGCCTGGTAGACAGAAGATTGCTAGATCGGATGGTGGCTCTGGATAAATATTTTTTCCAAATAAAAATCCTAATACTTCTACTTCATAATTTAATTTTTTAAAAATTTGACTTAGCAAATATGCTCTGTCACTTCCACCTTTAGAAAAGTTAGGCGTGAGGATTGAAACCTTTAATTTTTTATTTTGTTTATTCATAATAAATTAGGTGTCAGTCCATCAAGATACAAAGTTTTTTGAGGAATTTTTAAGATTTCATGATAAAGTGTCAGCATCTCTGAAGCAACAGTATCCATTGTACGTACTAGCTGGATACCTTGACGTAATTTAGCTAGTAGATCGGCGTCTTTGGCTAAAGTGGCGATCGCTTCAGCCCATGCTTGGACATCTTTTGCTGGAACTAACCAACCATCGATGCCGTGACGGACTAACTCAGCAATTCCTCCTAAATTTGAACCTAGTACGGGAATACCCATAGCTTGTGCTTCTAAAGCAACTATGGGCCCAGTTTCTAACCACTGCGACGGTATTGCTAGTATATCGAAACCTGCTAATGCGTCTGGTACTGCTTCGCGTGAAAGTGGTTCAGCAATGCGAATCCGGCTATCACGAGCAGCGATCGCCATAACTTTTTCACGATTGGCAGAACCGTATTTTCCCGGATGAGTAGCATGAATAATTAACTCTACAGGTACATCATTCGGTAGACTATGTACTGCTTCCACTAAAACTTGTACCCCTTTAGTTTCTTGCCAGCGGCCCAAAAAACCGATTTTTAATGTAGAGTTTTGTAGTTTGTTTGGTGTTATTTCACGTTTAAAACTATTAGCAACACCTTGCCGAGAAACAGTAAGTTTTTCGGGAGGAACGTTGTTTGCAACAAAAGCATTGTATTGCCAATTACTCGTTACAACAATGCGATCGGCTAGTTTTGCTAGTTGCATCAAATTGCGTCTATGTTGAGACACTAGAGTAGGAATGCCAAGAGTTTTACCAAGCAAGCGTAGCTTGAAATTTTTAGAGGTAAGTAATTTTGTTTCTGCTGCTACCCCAACATCCAAGGGAACTCGGCTTAAAGCCTTGAGTATCGAAGGTGCTACTTGCTTTGGTACTCCCAAACATTGACTACAATTAACAGAGTCAATCAGCCCATCGCAAGGTTCTTTGTCCCAGCGCATCATCGTACCACGCAGACATATAGGCTCAGGCATGTGGACGGTGACTACAGTAGCCATCCCTAACTGGCGGGCGAGAGCAAGATGATGTAAACCGCAGTCAAATCGCCATGAATGTTGATGGTATACGTCGGCTCGATTGTTTTCTAGCCAATTAGCAAAAGTTTTAAAGCCTCCGTCGGGTAGCTGTTTGTGTACCTGTATCTTACTGGGGTTAGGAAAAACAGGATAACGATAAACTGAGATGCCATTGTATTCGTAGGTATCTTCCTCTGTACCTTGTTTAGGAGCAGCAACAATACTTTCGAGTCCATGTACTTGTAAGCCATGCAGTAGTGAATCTAAGTATACTTCAACACCGCCTGATGAATCTGGAAAATACCAGCTAGTTGTATGGATTAGCTTCATCTATGAACCTGCAAAGAAAAAATTGGAAAGCTCATCTTTTTTTTACCATGATTGATTGTTCTATTTTTCGTTATTAACATCTATCTTTTATAAATAACCCAAAGCGAATCTATAAAATTCTGTACTAAGAGTTAATAAGTATGTACGAATAAAAAATTCGATGAGTGATTTTGTGTTTTTGAGTAAAAAAGACAATTTAGGACAAAAAGAACAGAATAAATCTAACTTAGCTTTTACACTTCCTCCCAGAGAAATTTTACTGATATGCCCAGATCATAATTTATAGTTACTTAGTATATTTTTAAGTATTATTACGGTTGTATACTATCATAGTATTTATGGAGTTTCTCAACCTTTTCTCACTGAGATATTTAAGATTGCTGATAGATTCCAAAGTATTTACTGGAAAGGGAGATATTAAGTAATGCAAGTAATCAGGCTTGAGGCACTCTCAGATAATTACATATTTTTGCTGGTAGATCGCCAGCAACAAATTGCTGCTGTTGTCGATCCAGCAGAGGCAGAACCAGTACTAAAGCAACTTGCACAGTTAAAAGCTGAGTTGGTAGCGATTTTCAACACACACCACCACAATGACCATGTAGGTGGCAATCAGCAATTAATAGAACACTTCCCGCAACTAACAGTCTACGGTGGCGTCGAAGATCGTGGGCGAATTCCGGGACAGCAGGTGTTTTTGCAACAAGGCGATCGCGTCCAATTTGCAGGCCGCATAGCTGAAGTTATTTTTGTTCCCGGACATACCCGCGCTCACATCGCTTACTACTTTCCCCCCGAAAAATCTGGTGAGACAGGCGATTTATTTTGCGGCGATACCTTATTTTCTGGCGGTTGCGGTCGCTTGTTTGAAGGAACACCAACTCAAATGGTGGACTCTTTAACCAAACTGCGCTCTCTACCAGATGATACGCGTATCTGGTGTGCCCACGAATACACTTTAGGAAATTTGCAATTTGCCCTAACTGTGGATGGCGACAATGCCGACTTACAAAGACGCTTCAATGAAGTGAAAACTTATCGTAGTCGAGGAGAAGCTACTATCCCCTCGCTGCTGGGAATGGAAAAGCGAACCAATCCCTTTTTACGTTGGGATCAGCCATCATTACAATCAACCGTTAAGGGTAGCGATGGAGTGCAAACCTTTGCGCGGATACGGGAAATGAAAAATAACTTTTAGGTATTGGGGATTGGGAATTGGGCATTGGGCATTGATTATTCTCCCCTGCTCCCCTGCTCCCCTACTCCCTCATCCCCCATTCCTCCAATTTTCTAGCGCTAATAGTTGCGATCGCACCCTTCCTTTCGCTAGGATCTGTAAGCTTTAGGGTATGGGCAAAGCTACTTGAGACAATATACTCATTTCAGGAGTTCTAAGTTTTGAAAAAACACTCGTTATTCAGGACTCTTTACTCAGCATTGGCTCAACACCCCGTTGGCGCAGCCTCTCTTAGAGAAGAAAGCTAACAGCACTGTTTTAGTGAGCTATGCTGCTAAAACCCACCCAAATTAATCATATTTTACAGGAAAAACGAAAAACGATGGCGAAACGCGTGCAGTTAGTTTTAAATCAGGATATCAGCAAGCTGGGAAAATCTGGCGACTTAGTGGAAGTAGCTCCTGGCTACGCTCGTAACTATCTGATTCCCCAGAAATTGGCAACCAATGCCACTCCTGGTATTCTCAAGCAAGTAGAACGCCGTCGTGAGCAAGAGCGTCAACGGCAATTAGAACTCAGACAACAAGCTCTTGAGCAAAAAGAATCTTTAGAAAAAGTTGGCAGCTTGACAATTGCCAAGCCAGTTGGTGAAAACGAAGCAATTTTTGGTACTATCACCACCCAAGATGTTGTAGATGCAATTAAGGCAGCCACCGGTCAGGAAATCGATCGGCGTGGAATTACTATCCCCGATATTAACCACCTTGGTACTTATCAAGCCGAAATTAAGCTGCATTCGGAAGTAGCGGCGCAAGTCGATATTCAAGTAGTCGCTAGCTAACGCAGGAGGGGAACGAAGGGATGAGGGGATGAGGGGATGAGGGAGCAAGGGAAGCAAAGGTGAATAATAACTCCTAACTCCTAACCCCGACTGCTTTCATCTCAAAACTAAAATCGTTTATGGCTGAAGAATTGAGTTTTAAAGGTGATGGTAGCGATGCCTACGGTGGTAAACTACGCCTACCACCCCAAAACATTGAGGCGGAAGAAGCGATTTTGGGGGGTATTTTGCTAGATCCAGAAGCGATAAATTGAGTAACGCGAATGCTTTTAAAAAGCTTGAAACGAAGCTAGCAAAAGGCTTAAATGTGAATAATAGTTCAATTGAACTATTATTCAGCCTAGTACCTATATAATATAAAAATTGAATATTGAATGCACGCCGGTGAGTGTGTCCGTACTCAACCGAGACGACTTCTCCTAAATTCGAGTACACCGAAATAGGAGCAATAATCAGTATGCCAAAACCCAGGTACGACGAAGACGAAAACAAGTCACGTCATGCAGCAGTTGACGAGGATTGCTGTGAAGAAATGGCTGAGAAATATAGCTGGCAATTGGTTGATGTCGAAAAGACGGGAGATCCCATTCTTGAGGTCGATTGTGTGTTTGAAGGCAAAACCGAGTTTCCAAAATCCTATTACGACACTCAAAAGGAGCAAGACTAATGCGTAAATGGATCGTCTTCCGTGCTGAAAAGCGTCAACCAGGTTGGGAAGATCGGAAGTATGCTCACACGGGTTCTCTCACAAAAACCCTGTTTGAACACTACGATTGCTCAGACAAAGCACTGCCTGAACCTGGTTATCGCCCACCTGAATTTATTCGAGTCGATCAGTTTGCCGATCCCAGCTATCCAGAGTCAAAAACTCATTATCGTCAGAGTGATTGGGAAGTGGTGAGAGTTGAAGCCTATACGCCTGAAGTTCCTGTTGGCATGGGCTTCGACATGGTTGCGATCTGCTACTGCAAGTACAACCCAATCAACGCACCCCTTAAGCCAATGCCAGAGCGTCAAGTCTCTGTCGATTCGTTTGGTGGAGATCAAGAAGCCTACGAGCAATGGCTAGAGTCCCAAAAGCAGACTGCTGAGGTATAACAAACAAGCTCGATACCTGCTCAACTGACGACGAGTATCACCTGGGAATGAGAAGTTTGCTAACGAGCTTGGAATCAAGAGACAGACTCGTTGCATTTTGCATCTTATTCGATTAAAGTTATTTATTCTCTAGCTTCTTAATCTCATCAAGAGCTTTCTCAGCTTTCAGATAGTTTGCTATATCTACCTTTTGTTTGTATAAGTCAGCTGCTTTTTGAAAATCTGCGATCGCCTCTTGTTTATAGAAGTTTATGAATATGCGGTTAGCATAGGCAATTCCTCGGTTGTAGTAAGCAGTAGGAAGATCGTAATCTCCCCATCCGCTGTTAAGTCTGATCGCCGTCGTGTAATCCTCAGTGGCCCCTTTATTTTCGCCTTTGTATGCCTTCGTGCACGCTTCATAAAAGTAAAATTCCGAGTCAAGTTGATTAAATGCATAAAACCAATCCAAAGGTGACTTTGAAGGGGAAGGTCGAGGCGAAGGTCGAGGCGAACAAAAGGGGGACTCTAAAGTTAGGGTTGAGACTGGAGGCGAGGTAGTTGTATCAATGGGTTCTGGTGTACTAGGGGATTTTGGTGTACAAGACTTAAACAAGAAAAATCCTCCCACTACCCCTATTCCCACTAGACCGATGACTATGAGGTATCCAATAACCCTTTCCCCGATTTCTGAGTTTTTAAGTTTTGCAATTCGATCAACAGCAGCTTGATACATTGCTGTATCGCCCTGCTGCTGATAGAGATTGGCTGCTTGCTGGAAATCGACTAATGCTCCCGGTTTATCATCCCCATCTCTACGAAGTCGTGCGCGTTCATAATAGGCATAAGCAAAGTCTGGCTTGAGTTGGATGGCTTGATTGTAATCTGCGATCGCTGCCTTTTTATCACCGATAGCAGAGTATGCAAGACCCCGGTAGTAGTAGGTAACAAAGTCTGATTTTAGTTGAACGGCTTGGGTATAGTCCGAGATCGCCCCTTGCAAGTCCCCTTTCTCATTCTTTGCCCTTGCTTGGTCACATAGTTCCTTATAGGTAAGAGAGGGAGGGCGTGGGGGCTGAACAATATTTATCACGGCTTGCAGCGCCTCAACAGCCGATGGGTAGCGCAAGCTATGATCACGGCGTACCATTTTAGTCAGTAGTTCAGCCAAGGGTTTACTAACGCCTGTAGTCTGCCAGATAATCTCTCCAGTATTAGGGTCGTCTTTTAGCTTATCGGGCGGCGTTCCTGTCAGAGCATAGATCGCAATCATCCCGACAGCATAGATATCACTGGCATAGCAAGGTTTCAAGCTGCTCTGCTCAGGAGGCATATAACCAGGGGTACCAATGGCTATCTTAGTGGGTACTCCTCCTTGAGGATTGATAATGGCTGAACTAATCTCTTTTACTGCACCAAAATCAATAAGAACAATTTTGCTGTCTGACTTTCGCCGGATTAAATTTTCTGGCTTCAGGTCACGACGGATTACACTTTGCTGATGCACGAAGACTAAAACTTCCAACACATCCTGAAGCAGCTTCGTCACATAGCTTTTACTCTGGCGTTTGCGTGGAACGATTTCTTGTCCTAGATCGTGTCCGTCAATAAATTCCTGAACCAAGTAAGGTTTTCGTTCTTCGTCGAAATATGCTAATAATTGGGGAATCTGAGGATGCTTGCTCAGCCGCTCCAACACTTCAGCTTCTTGTTCAAAAAGCTTTAAGATACGGGGATCAGCCTGATGAGATTGCAGTTCCTTGACAACGCACAACGGCTTGCCAGGACGCTTGTGGTCTTTAGCTTTAAATGTGACACCGAAACCACCTTTGCCTAACTCACGAATCTTTTCGTAGCGTCCAGCGAGCATCACGCACCTCAAACACTTGGTAGGGATGTGTAAGATTTCTTATGTATTATGACAGCTACAACCACTAGAATCACAAATTTTTCTCAAAAAGTCGATTTTGGACTATAAGGGTAATAGTGAAACCCCGATCGCTAATCCAAAAGACGCTCGTTCGCCCTTGGCGTCTCCCCTTGGGAGAAGACTCGCTAACGCTACGCTATCTCAAAACTAAAATCGTTATATGGCTGAAGAACTGAGTTTTAAAGGTGATGGTAGCGATGCCTACGGCGGTAAACTACGCCTGCCACCACAAAATATTGAGGCGGAAGAAGCGATTTTGGGAGGTATTTTGCTAGATCCAGAAGCGATTAGTCGAGTTAGCGATCGCCTCCTTCCCGAAGCTTTTTACATTAGCGCTCACAAAGATATTTATCAAGCAGCTGTGAGGCTCCACGCCCAAGGTAAACCGACAGACTTACTTTCAGTCACAAGTTGGCTGACTGACCATGAAATGCTATCCCGGATTGGTGGTAGAAATAAATTAGCAACTCTGGTAGACCGTACAGTGTCAGCCGTGAATATCGACGCCTTAGCAGGGTTAGTGATGGAAAAATACCTGCGGCGACAGTTAATTAAAGCTGGCAATGAAATTGTACATCTTGGTTATGAAACAGAAACCGAGTTACCACAAGTTTTAGATCAGGCAGAACAAAAAGTATTTGGTGTTACTCAAGAACGTCCCCAATCGGGTTTAGTTCACATTTCTGATACTCTAATTAATAATTTCCAGGATATTGAAGATAGAAATCAAGGCATCGCCTTACCTGGAATTCCCTGCGGATTTTACGATTTAGATGCGATGACCAGTGGCTTTCAGCGTTCAGATTTGATTATTGTCGCGGGCCGCCCATCAATGGGGAAAACCGCATTTTGCTTAAACCTTGCTCATAATATCGCCGCTTCTTATAAATTACCAGTTGCTTTTTTCAGCTTGGAAATGTCCAAAGAGCAATTGACGCAACGTCTATTAGCTAGTGAAGCGCAAATTGAAAGTAGTTATTTGCGGACTGGTCGTCTGAGTCAAACACAATGGGAACCTTTAAGTCGTGCTATTGGTATCCTTTCCGAGATGCCAATTTATATTGACGACACGCCAAATATTACAGTTACACAAATGCGTAGTCAGGCAAGAAGACTGCAAGCTGAAATAGGAACCGAATTAGGATTAATTGTAATAGATTACCTGCAATTGATGGAAGGAGCAGGCGATAATCGCGTACAAGAATTATCAAAAATTACGCGTCAACTCAAAGGTTTAGCGCGGGAATTATCTGTACCAGTTATTGCTGGTTCTCAGTTGAGTCGAGGCGTGGAAGCACGCACTAACAAGCGTCCGATGTTGTCAGATTTGAGAGAATCTGGTTGTTTAGCAGGCGATAGTCTGGTGACATTAGTAGATAGCGGACTGCAAGTACCAATTAAGGAATTAGCAGGTAAATCTGGTTTTGCAGTTTGGGCGTTGAACGAAGCTACAATGCAGCTAGAAAAGGCAATTGTTAGCAATGCTTTTTCCACTGGTATCAAGCCTATCTTTACTTTAACAACTCGATTAGGCCGAAAAATCAGTGCCACAGGTAATCACAAGTTTTTAACAATTAATGGCTGGAAAAGACTTGATGAATTAACTCCTAAACAACATTTATGTTTACCAAGACATCTGCCCAGTCCTGGTAAACAAACCATGACTTATGCCGAAGTCGCATTATTAGGGCATTTAATTGGCGACGGTTGCACATTGCCACATCATGCCATACAGTACACCACTAGAGAGATAGATTTAGCTCAGAATGTTGCTTTCTTGTCAACAGAAGTTTTTGGAAATTCAATTGTTCCTAGAATTTCACCTGAACGTGGGTGGTATCAAGTTTACTTATCCGCAGCACAGCATCTAACTCATCGTGTGAGAAATCCAATAGCCAAATGGCTAGACTCTCTCGGTGTTTTTGGTTTAAGGTCTTATGAAAAATTTGTACCTCAAGAATTGTTCTCACAACCCCAAGAGTTAATAGGTTGCTTTCTAAGACACCTTTGGAGTACAGATGGCTGTATAAAATTGGTTGCAGGAAAAAACTTAAGACCTATTGCATATTATGCAACAAGTAGCCAGAGACTAGCTTTTGATATACAGACACTTTTGTTAAGACTTAGCATTAACGCAACACTCAGGACAGTTCCTCAAGTTGGGAAAGGCAGAAATCAATATCATGTAATAATCACTGGTAAGCCCGATCTGCAATTGTTTATTATTCATATTGGAGCAGTAGGAGAATATAAGCTACGTTCACTCCAAGATATTTTCCAACACTTTGAAAACAGTATTCACAACCCTAATAGAGATATAATTCCGAAGGATGTTTGGAAAATAGAGGTTGTACCTGCGATGCAAGCTATTGGCTTCACCACACGGATATTACAAGCCTCCATTGGAGTTTCGTTTTGTGGGTCTACTCTTTACAAAGTAAATTTAAGTCGACAAGAAGCTCTAAAAGTCGGCAACATTGTTCAATCATCTAAACTGATTACTCTTGCCAAAAGTGATGTTTATTGGGACGAGATACTTTCAATTGAATATAGCGGCGAGGAAGAAGTCTTTGATCTTACAGTTCCAGGTTTGCATAATTTTGTTGCGAATAATATCATTGTCCACAACTCAATAGAACAAGACGCGGATTTAGTAATAATGTTGTACCGCGACGAGTACTACTCTCCCGATACTCCCGATCGCGGCATTGCAGAAGTGATTATAGCTAAACATCGCAATGGCCCTACAGGGACTGCGAAACTTTTGTTTAATCCACAATTTACAAAGTTTCAAAATTTAAAAATTTAGCTATTGAATTGGGAACTGGGAATGGGAGACTGGGAGAAGCCAATGCCCAATGCCCAATGCCCAATGCCCTAGTTTTTACTTAACTCCCAGCAATTCCACTTCAAAAATTAGAGTTGCATTGGGTGGAATCACGCCACCAGCGCCACGAGCGCCATAGCCTAACTCTGGGGGGATGATTAACTTACGAAGACCGCCTACTTTAATTGTGCTAACTCCTTCGTCCCAACCTTTGATTACCTGTCCAGCACCGATTTTAAAGCTGAAAGGTTGACCGCGATCGCGTGAACTATCAAACTGAGTACCATCTTCTAGAGTGCCGACATAGTGGACTTCAACCGTTTGTCCAGATTTAGGAGTCGCCCCAGTCCCTTCTTTTAACTCCACATACTTTAATCCAGAGGGAGTGGTTACGGCATTAGCATCAGACATAGTATTACTCGCAATTAAGATATTGTTTTCAGTTACAGTCGTGGACGCTGGCGGCGTTTGGGTTAACTCGGCAGCAATGGCAGTATTTTGTTTACTGCTTACTTGCCCCACAACCAAAAGCACAACACACACCAGCATGAAAGCCACGCTGAGGAAAATTGGTTTCAAAATCAGTTCTCCTTACTTAGGTATCCTGGCAAAAAGATTACCAACAGGACACATTTAGTTTAAATCAGAAAGGGCATTCTAACGCCAAAGCTTATTTTCTAAATCGCGTAATTGACGCTCTAAACGGTCAATTCTACCCCTCAGTTCGTCCACTTCTGACTGGCGAGCCACCCCCAAATCCTGCATCATATTTCGCATTTGCCGTTGCATTTGCACATCGAAGTTTCCCTGTTCCGACTTTAACTGCTGGGCAATATCATCTATTACCGCCTTGGCTTGCTCAGGATTGAGCTTACCGTCTTTAACTAAATCATCGCTGACTTGCCGCAGTTTTTCTGCGACTATAGACGTTGTACCAAGACCTACCATCATTAGCTGTTGCAACCAGTTGTTGTTGTCCATACTCCCTTCCTCTTACTTATTAACCAGCCGACCCTTGCTCCTGAGTGTAGGCAATCAAGCTTCTTAAAGCGTAGTTATTCTAGCCTACAGCTCTATTTTGGCAAATTGGCAAGCACAAAGATCAAAGGATGTGGTTATATAACTCCTCAAATTTAAGGTTGTCCAAATTTACCTATTTTTGCGATGTCATATCATGTCCGCATAATTAGTTATGCTAACCACAGTCATTACACCCCACCCCCAACCCCTCCCCTTAGCAAGGGGAGGGGAGACAAAGCGTAGCTTTGGCGAGGTGGGGTTCTTCGGGTTTAATAAGCAATTAAGCAGACATGATGTCAGAGGCAATTGCCCATAAATTACAAAACTCACATTCACCGCCAAGGGTGAGTGTGAGTAGTTCATGGCAAGATTTTATCTAGAAGGAGGCACAAATTTGGATAACAGCGATCGCTGAATATCTGAGATTGATCGTTAAAGGAGAAACAAAAAAGGAGAGCCACTTGGGTTGCTCTGTAGATCGTTAGGATACATCTACTTCCTAATCTCTGTGATTTACTTTTTAAGGGTTAATACTTATTTATTGAGGTTATTTATAAAAATTTTGAAGTTTATCCGTAAATACCACGAAAATAAAATAAAAAAGAGAGCTACTTAGGCAGCTCTCCAGATCATCAGGGTGCATCTACTTACCACAGCATATCATTTTAGGTATGAGGGTTGTCACCAGCTTTTATATGAAGATTGTGTGAAGCACGACCGGGAAAATACTTAGTTGGGGAATTGGGAATTGGGTATGGGGCATGGAGAAGAGACAAGGTAGACAAAGAAGAGGGGGGCGACAAGGGAGAGACTGGTTCAATAATTCCCCCTTGTCCCCTTGTCTCTCCTGCTCCTCCTGCTTCCTCACCCAGCAAAGTTGGCTTGATAGACTACTAGTGGTCTGTCCCATTAATTCTGATGGGTTATAATCAAGTGTAATTAAATAG
>NZ_JABXKL010000074.1 GCF_017114995.1 Nostoc sp. NMS9
ACCGAAGCCTTAGAGCGCTACGAAACAGCATTGGCATTCTACCGCGAGATAGGCGCTCGCTTGGGTGAAGCTAATACATTAATAGCAATCGGCGATGTCTTGCAGTTCCTCAAACGCAGCACCGAAGCCTTAGAGCGCTACGAAACAGCATTGGCATTCTACCGCGAGATAGGCGATCGCTTGGGTGAAGCTAATACTTTACAAGCAATTGGCATCTTGCAAGAAAATTTAACTTTGGGTTTAGAGTATTGTGAAGTAGCGTTAGAACTGTATACCCAAATTGGTGACAAGTATAGCCAAAGTCGTAATTTGATTTACTTCACATCTGAAATTCTCTTAAAACTGGGACGGCAAAAAGAGGCTGTAGATGCGCTCAATCGCGCTATTGACCTTGCTAGAAAGATTCCCTATGAAATCTTTGTAGAAGATGCCATAGCTAAACTCCAAGAAATCCAAGAAAATCACGAGTTTCATTAACAAAATCACGGTTTTCATTAACAAACTCACGAGTTTCATTAACAAACTCACGATTTTCATTAACAAACTCACGAGTTTCATTAACAAAATCACGATTTTTGCGCCAAATACTTAATAAATTGTTATATTAAATACTAATCCTTGAGGATTTCACTGAACTAAGATCCAGCTTTAGTGAGGCAAACTAGCTCTAAAGCAGAATAAAAAGGATACATTTATGTCTCGTCAAAAACGTACATACCGCGTTCTCGAAAAAGCTGAATTAAGAACAGCGGGACTTAAAGCCATCGATCCGACTATGGATTTTGGCGATGGGCGCAACTTAGAAAGCATGACACAATTAATTGAGCAATACCGTACCAAGATAGATGCTTATAATACTGCTCTAGCCACCATCGACTCTTCTAAAACTGAGATGGACGAATTGGACAAAAATTTAAGCAATCTAACTGAGAAAATGCTCATTGGAGTTGCTTTTAAATACGGTAAAGATAGCCGTGAATATGAGATGGCGGGTGGTGTTCGCAAAAGCGATCGCATCCGTAAAAGCACAGCAACACGCTTGAAAGCGACTTTAGAGGAAGCTACTACTAAGGGTGCTACAACTGCATAAAAGCGCCTCAGACTTAAGTCTGCACTATTGAAACAAAGCCTATTTTTAGCAGGTTTTTAGGCACGAACAGGAATTATGCAAAGTAGAACAAGAACTGCTAATCACTGTCATGCTTGAATTTTACATTGTTCTGTTGTCTAAAACAGCAAAGAAGGCAAAATTTAAGTGATTTTTTATACTTTACATTTACTTTAGTCATCAGAAACTTTACGTAACTCTATTGATATAATATATAAGTAAAGTCGGTAAAATTCGTGAGGTTTAACAGATAGAAATTAACTAAAATTGGCTTTAAATAAGAGTTAATATCTGTTAAACCAAACAAATTTGTAATAACCGCTCGATTCTTTATAAGCAATTATTGCTCAACATAACTTTATCTACTGATGAGCAACTTAAATAACCAAAGACTCAAACTTAAACTTCATCAGTTGCGTTTAGTTCCATATCTAGCAATTGGTTCTCTGATTTTTTATTTCAATTCCAACTTAGATTTAAACTACATAGTTAAAGGATATTTAGTCTTAATGGAATCTCAGCTATGTATAATCGTTATTTATTTTTTGACGGAAAAAGTCACTAATAAACCACATAAATAATCAAAAAACGACAGAATTTTTGCTTGTATTGTATGCCAATAAAGATTTATTAGAGTTAATTAAAAAAGGAAATACCATGAAGACTAAATCTACAGCAATTCTGCTTTGCTTTTTTGGCGGAGGGCTGGGAATTCACAAATTTTATTTAGGAGAAAATGTAGCAGGAATTTTGTACTTATTGTTTTGCTGGACTTGTATTCCAGCTTTAATAGCCTTTGTTGAGTTTTTCGGGCTAATTATAATGTCAGATACCGAATTCAATACAAAATATAATAAAGGTCTAGCAAGCGCAAGTGGTCCGGTATCTGCTAAAGATGCAACCAGTGCCTTAGCTGATTTAAAAACTCTTTTTGATTCTGGGATAATTACCGCAGAAGAGTATGAAGAAAAGCGGCAAAAACTTCTAAAATCTTTGTAAATTAAAATTATTAGTCGATTTATGATGTCACAATCTAAATCTTGGTTTCAACAAACTCCTGCTTGGGTGTGGTTATCATTAATTCCGACATTAGGGGGATTTGCGATTGTCTATGCAGGTTATAAATCTAAAACTAAAACTTGGGTTGTCATCGGGATTAGCATCTCTACTTTAGCTTTAGCTTTATCGGCAAATAGTTTCGCATTAGCGATCTGGATGGCTCAAATTGGCGTTGCTTTTTACCTTAAAAAATCTTATTTAATTAAAACTTATCCGAAGAATTTACCAATTCCAGAAGAACAAGAGTTAGCAAAGTTAGTTGCGAATACTCGTGAGAAAATAGATATTAATGAATGCTCCAAACACGAACTAGTGAATTATTTAGGACTACCGATAGTTTATGCAAATAACATCGAATCATTGATGAATGAGGGATATGTTTTCACTCATGTAGAAGAGTTAATAGAAATAGCCGGAATTCCCGAAAAGCAGGTAGCTCGAATTACACCACTGATTACTTTTAGCTACAACTACAAAAAAGAAGCTGATTTTTCTTGGAAACGATTAAACACATATTCAACTGATGAATTGATTACCTGTGGATTGGATAGAGCGATCGCAGAACAAATTGTTGCCGAAAGGCAGCAACGAGGTGAGTATAAATCATTGATTGATGTGAAGCAGCGCACTGGATTACCGTTCAATACCTATCGTCATATAGCTTAGAGGATATAGCTTAGAGGATGTTTGAAAAGTCATGATTGATGTATCAAATATTTTTTTACCCCACCCTAACCCTCCCCTTATAAAGGTGAGGGAACCGGATTTTCTTGTTTCCCCAATTGAAATGCACATACCAAATGAATATTAAAATCTTATAAAGGTGAGGGAAACGGATTTTCTTGTTTCCCCCTTTATAAGGGGGGATTAAGGGGGGTAATAATTCGATTAAAATCACAACATACCACTTTTCAAACATCCTCTTAGACTCTCGATTCTCCCGCCTTTTTCCAAAAAAGTTTAACTGTAAATCGACTACCTTTACCTAACTGGCTTTCGGCATGGACAGTTCCACCATGCAACTCGACAATTTTTTGCACCATTACTAATCCTAAACCCTTGCCTGAAGAACGACGGCTAGAAGTATTTTCAACTTGGACAAAAGGTTGAAATAATTTAAAAAGGTCATCAGAAAGCATCCCAATCCCCGTATCTACCACGCTGATAAAGATATATTCATGGGTAGAACTTGGCTGGACTTCAATCCAAACTTCGCCTCCTTCTTTAGTAAACTCGATCGCGTTAGTCAATAAGTTGATAAATACTTGGCGAATGCGGCGTTCATCGACTTGGATGGGTTCGAGTTCTTCAGGTACTTCTACCCTCAGCCGAATATTTTTCTGGAACGCCAGATGTTTGACAAAACTTAGGCTGGACTCACATATTTCTTGAATCGAAGTAGCACCTAGTTGCAGTTCGATTTTGCTGGATTCGGTGTCGGTAAAGTCGAGGATTTGGTTAATTAATTCTAGTAAGTTTTTACCGCTAGATTCGAGCATATTTAGAGACTGGCGCTGTTCTTCACTCACAGGTCCGTACACTTGATCCTTGAGTGCCTCTGTGATTCCTAGAATGGAGCTTAAGGGATTCCTCAGATCGTGGTTGATGTTTTCTAAAAAGGTGCTTCTAGCACGATTTGCTACTTCGGCGATTTCTTTAGCCTCACGTAGCGCGGATTCTGCACGTTTGCGATCGCATACTTCTAAAGTTAGGGCGACAATTTCCGCGATTGAGCTAATGAAGTTTTGCTCACTCAGTTCCCATTTTCGGGGAATATCAACCTGTTCAGATAATACTGTTCCCACCATTTCGCCCCCAACCCAAAGACTGGTATCAATTAGGGATACAATATTATTTGGTTCGAGCAATTTATCCCATAATTCTTGTACCCGTGGATCGGTGCGAGTATCGGAGACGGCAATGGTACGAGAAACCACCAAGGCTTTAAAATAGATTAAATAATCTGCAAGGTTGCGTTCTAAACCTGCCGAATGTCTCTGATTGCTACGTTCATAGAGACTTATGCATTGTAGCTTGGTGCGCTCGCTATTGAATAACCACACACTCACTCGCTCTACTTCTAAGGCATTGGCTGCTTTTTGTGCGATCGCTTTGAATGCTGTTTCTAAATTTCCTTCAACAACCGCTTTGTGATTTGCCAGTTCTACTAGTACTTGATGATGCTGTCCCAGTTTTCGCTCGCTGTTAATGCGTTCTTGAATCTCTTGCTGTAATTCTTGAGTTCGCTGCTTAATTTGCAGTTCTAAATCCTCATTTTTGCTAATCAGTGCAGTAAAGGTTTTGCGTAAATCTTGCGCCATCTCATTAAAAGATCCACCCAGCACTTCTAATTCTTTAATGCCCTGTACTTTCACCACTGAGTCTTCGCCATTGGGAAAATCAGTTAAATCTTTTGTCGCCCTGCTGAAGTGCAAAATTGGTTGAGTAATCCACCGAGCGGTGACAATCCCCAATATAATAGCTAGTCCCAACACTCCCAAACAGAGAAAAATTGTCGTTTGAATGTTGCGATTAATTTGTCCCATAAAGTCTGCTTCTGGGACAGCCACTATTATCAACCAATTGACATTTGGTTCGCCCTCGAAGGGTCTAACTTCTAAAAATTGCCGTTTGCCGTCTAAGGAAAAATCTAGTTGCTGTAAACGTTGAATTTGGTCAAAGTTATTAAATTTAGTTGCTAAATATTTAGCGGTTGCTTGAGTCAAAGAATTACCGCTTTGGGAAGCTTTCAACCTAATGGGCTTACCATTTTGGAGGCGGAATGGTTCTTCGGTTGTAGAACTTGCAACTAATAGCCCCGATCGCTCGATAATAAAAATTTGCCCAGATTTGCCAACTTTGATGTTTTGCAGCAAATCCCCAATTTGGGATAAGTGAGTCAGAGTGCTGTTGACTGCGAGTAGTTCGCCTTGGGAGTTATAGATGGGAAGAGAAGCACTAATTAGGAGTGTTGGTTCCGTGCGGGGTGTAAAAATCTGACTAAAGCTGAATTTTTTGGCGGTAACTGCTGTTTGATAATCAGGACGCGATCGCGCATCATAGTTTTTGATTACTTCTGGTAATTGAGTACGTTCACCTTGAGAGTCAATTATGTAGGTGTAGAGGTCGTACCCAGTTGACTTATCGGCTTTTCTGAGTAAAAATTGGCGATCGTTGAACTTCTCCACCGCTAAATATTCTTGCTCATTGCTTGCAGTTATTGCCAACGCATCTGGAAAAATCTTTAACTGCTCTATTAAGTATGACTCCCAGCTTGCCAGATTCTCTATTTTCAGCAACCCCATGTTAATCACATTTTGATTACTGCGTAGTATCTGACGCGGAGTTACCAAGTAAGTTTGTAAATTCTGCTCGACTCGATTGGCAACTTCATGACGTAATTCCCTAGCTACCTCATTGACTGCCTTTTGCCCGTTTCCGATTGATAAGTATGCAGTCAATCCCACAGCTAGCAAGATTTGCAGCAGAAACAACGCTACCAAGATGCGACTTAGAGGTACGCCTTTAAACAGGGAAAAAACATTACTTTGCCCGGTATTTTTGTTCATCTGCCCACTTCCCCTTCCTGTCCTGTAGTACTGAGTACAACACCTCTAGTTTGCTGTCCTGTGGGCTTATATCATGTCCGCTAAATTACTTATTAAACCTGAAGAACCCCACCCCGCCAAAGCTATGCTTTGTCTCCCCTCGCCGCAGGCGGGGAGGGGCTGGGGGTGGGGTGCAATGACTGTGGAAATCATAACTATTTATACGGACATGATATTATGCATAGTTTGTACTCGGTCGGGTCAAGTGCCAATATACCACTTCTGGTAAAAGAACAAAACGTTACTTAACTGCACCTGTAAATTTTACCAGCCAAAATATGACTAACGTCCATCACAAAGACAAAGACGCGATAAATCGCCGTCTCTACAATAATCAGTTCTTTGTAGAGACGGCGATTCATCGTGTCTTGCCTTAATTGTAAATATGAAAGAAATTGATGAAAGGCTGAATCAATTCGTAGTTAGTTGAGATTTATGAGTTATAACTGGCATTTTTGAATAAATCTAACTGTAGACAGATGAAATGTGAAACGTTACTCTTATCAGAAGCGTGTTTTTTGGCGTTCAGACTATTTTCTAGTCTAGGCGCTAAAAAAAAGGAGTTAATCATTTAAAGATTGCCTCCTAATTTTACTGCATCCTGCCCACAGCCACCCCCAAGACATAGGTTTTATCACTCATGCTCAACGTATCCACTCACGATTCTCAACAAAATCAGCAATTAATTGACAATACTGACTGGAACGTTATTGAAACGGAGTTTAACCCGACGCAGTTACATCATAAAGAAACTGTTTTCACTCTTGGTAATGGGTTGTTAGGAGTGCGGGGTACGTTTGAGGAAGGGTATTCCCAAGATTTTCCAGCCACACTCATCCACGGTGTTTATGATGATGTGACAATTGCTCATACCGAATTGGTAAACTGTCCCAACTGGCTACCATTGGTGGTAAAAGTTGCAGGCGATCGCTTTAGTATGGACAGTGGTGAGATTCTCAACTACGAACGTCGGCTCGATCTACGCTTAGGTTTAGTTAGCCGTGATGTGCGGTGGCGTAGTCCTAGTGGTCATACCTTAGATTTTCACTTCGAGCGTTTCGCCAGTTTAGCAGACCAACATGTTTTGGCGATTCGCGCTCAAATCACATCGGTAGACTTTGAGGGTGAAATTACCGTTGAAGCCGGATTTGATAGCGAACCAGATACTCAAGGCATCAACCATTGGCGAACCTTAAACCAAGGTGGCATAGATCAGATTATCTGGTTAAACAGTCAAACTCTCTACTCAAATATTCAACTTGGGATGGCAGCTAAGTTAGTGGTAGATGGTGACGAGACTAGACTCGTGAGCATCGAAAATGCTTCTAGTTCTCCCATTTTGACAACCACCTTAGAGTTATATCCCGGAAAAACGGTAACTGTAGAAAAGATTGTCACCCTGTTTACTTCACGAGAGACAGAAATCCCGATTGCCACCGCCTTACAAAGACTCGCTGATGAACCGAGATATACTACCCTATTGGCAGCTCACATTACTGCATGGGAGCAAGTGTGGCAAGACAGTGACATTATAATAGAAGGCGATCGCTTGGCTCAATTGAGCGTCCGTTACAATCTCTTCCAATTACTAGCGGTGACACCGCGTCACGACAACCGGGTAAGCATTCCTCCCAAAACCCTTTCCGGTTTTGCCTATAGCGGACATATCTTTTGGGATACAGAAATATTCATCCTGCCCTTCCTCACCTTAACTCAACCAGCCCTAGCGCGTAACTTGCTCACCTACCGCTACCACACCCTACCAGGAGCGAGACGCAAAGCTCAAGAAGCAGGTTATCAAGGAGCGATGTTTGCTTGGGAAAGTGCCACTACTGGCGATGAAGTCACTCCGCGCTGGGTTCCGGCTCCCAACGGTGAATTAATCCGTATCTGGTGCGGTGACATTGAAGTGCATATCACTGCTGATATCGCTTATGCAATTTTGCACTACTGGCAGACTACTAATGATGATGACTGGATGCGCGATTATGGCGCGGAAATTATCCTTGATACGGCTGTTTTCTGGGAAAGTCGGGTGCAGTGGAATCAAGAGCGCCACAGCTATGACATCCTAGATGTAATTGGCCCGGATGAAAATCACGATCGTGTTGATAATAATGCCTTCACCAATCTTATGGTACAGTGGCATTTGCAGTCAGCTTTGCGACTGTGGGATTGGCTCAAACAAGCTTATCCTGAAACCTCAGCACAACTAGAGCAAAAACTCAACTTAACTACAGAGCGTCTGCACCATTGGGCAAAAATCCAAGAGCGTCTATTTGTCAATGAAGATGCTCAAACGGGTTTAATTGAGCAATTTGAAGGCTTTTTCCAGCTAGAAGACGTTAACCTCGCTGATTACGAACCGCGTAGCAAATCTCTGCAAGGTTTGTTGGGAATTGAAGCCACCAGCCAAAAGCAAATTCTCAAGCAGCCAGATGTATTGATGCTCTTGTATTTATTGCGCGATCGCTACGACTATAACACTCTCGTCAGCAACTGGAACTATTACAACCAACGCACCGACCACAGTTATGGTTCTTCACTAGGCCCAGCCATTAACGCCATCTTAGCTTGTGACCTCAATCAACCAACCGAAGCTTATACACACTTTCTGCGATCGGCCTTGGTAGACTTAGAGGATGTCAGACTGAACGCAGCCGAAGGAATTCACGCTGCCAGTGCTGGAGGAGTATGGCAAGCAGTAGTTTTCGGGTTTGCCGGCATTCGGATGACTCAATTTGGCCCCATTGCCTGTCCCAATCTACCACCTAACTGGACGCGTTTGAAGTTTCGTCTGCAATGGCGTAACGAGTGGTATGACTTCGACTTACAAGCTGAAACAGAAGTCAAAGTTCCCCCCTTGGCAGATACACGCTCGAAAATTAGTCAGGTTATCTTCGACTTGGATGAAGTTTTAACCGATAGCTAAGAGTTTACCTGCGATCGTCGTTCGCGCAGCGTCTCGAAGAGAAGATGTTGGCGCAGCCATCGCTTTTACAAAAGAAACCTCTCCCTAGTTTTAGTAGGCAAAACCTTCCCTCTCCGATTCAGAGAGGGACAGACTTGAACTTTAGTTCAAGGCAGGGAGAGGTTCTTCTAGCGAGTAACTGCTGTTTTAATCTTCTTACAGATATCCACCCAAGCTTTATTCTCTTGTGCTGAGTTCAGACTGTCTAAAGGTTGATTCGGAGGGTGCGCTGACTGATACTTTTCAATTTCTGTTTCCTCGTAGCTGCTAAAACTCAACGGTATCCAAATAATCGTAAGTCCTTCGGCTTCAGCCGCATCTAACAATGGCGGTAACTCATTCTCGGCAATAAAGTCTGATGCTAAAAAATCGGGGCTAACCAACAATACTGCCACTTTTGCTGCTGCTAAAGCATTTTCAATTTCTTTGCGCCACTCAGCACCGGGTTGAATTTTGGTATCGTCCCACACAAGCATATTTTGGTTACGAATCATTGGTTTGAGGTGTTTCTGGAGTTTGGTAAGCCACTCCTGATCTTGATGACTATAGCTGATGAAAACTTGATTTCTGGTTATGGGTTCAGACATAGGTATTTGCAGAGTTGGTGACGTCGGTAAAACATCGTCAATTAGTCTGCGGACATCTACCATATCACCGCTATCTTGGCACTGGATTTGGTCGCGATTATTTTCTCGGAATTTGTACAACACGTCTCGGCGGTAAAAATGAGGCGTTTGACTATCCTTACAGCTTTCACAGTTGCAGGGAACAAGTGTTTGATATTGCAGACGTTCGTAAGAGTTATGAATTTTTTCTAGTTCATGGATGATAACTGCTAGCCGTTCTTTCTTGTTTTTTCCTGCTACGCGGACTTTAATTTCTCGTTGATTGTAGTGTTCAATCACTTCAGCACGGGTTTGGTCTTTAGCAAGAACAACGCCTGTTTTCCAAACTAGGGTTTGTTGTTCAATATCAGAGTGCATTTCGACTATAAAGCGGGTGAGAATACCTTTCGGCATGAAGTCATATTTATAACGCAGGATTAGATTATTGGATTCATCCCAATTGAAATCAGGTTGGTTGACAGAGAGTAATTGAGGTGCGATATAAGTGCCGGGACGACTAGGTATTTCGTAACACAGTTTAAATTTCATCATTAGCCGCAACAGTTCTGGTCGCATATCGGCATATTTGTTTTCGTGCCAAATATTTTTTAAATCATTGCGATCAAATTTACCCAGGTTTTGAATTACTTGTGGATTATCTAACACTTTGTAAACGGCATCTGTACCCCAAGTGGGCTTGAGAATCACGGTTTTTATTAAAAAGTCATCATCTTGGAAGTGAAGGCATACACCTAAATCATGCAGATAGTCACTGAGTTGGAGTTTTTCCTCCTGTTTAGTAAAACCATGTTGCTCACAGATGTTTAGATATTCTTCCAAGCTAATATATTCGCGAGAGTTACCTTCTAAAGCTTCTCGCACTTTCACCCAGGTTTTAGGGAGTTCTATTCCTACATGAGGTAGGTTAGTAATATAATACTTAATTTGCTTTAAGATTTCCGGCAGACCTCGATTAGTGGCCAAGTTTGTAGTAAGTGTTTCTTGAAAATTAGTGAATTCACGCCGTAACTCCCGCTCATTTATTTCTCGTTTGCGCTCCTGCTTTTCATTTTTGATAATTAACAAAGGACTATTACCGCTCAGTAATTCAACTACATTTAACCAGTAGTAAAAATCTGTGTCTTCTTTGCGAGTATCAGCAACCAAGGCATAAAAAGAGCGTTTTGTAAGGAAAAATTGGTGGGTAGCATGGTAAATTTCTTGACCACCAAAGTCCCAAATGTTGACCTGAAATTCTCTGTTATTGTCAAGCAAGAACTTCCATTGAATAATATCAATGCCTTCGGTGGTATTTTCATCTTGTTGTAACGTATATTTATTGTCTTGAATTTTTTTGGCTAGCGTAGTTTTACCTGCACCTCCTTCTCCTACAATGAGTAATTTGGCTTCGTAGAGGCGATCGGTTTGTTGTTCTATTTGTTGCCTGCAAAAGTCAAGAATTGCTTTAAACCCTTTCGTGATAATTTCTGGTGGAGGTGATTCTAAAGGATTACTGTCGAGGTTGAGGAATTGCAGGTTGGTGAGTTGGCCAAATTCCGGTGGCAGACTGCTCAGTTGATTATTGCTAAAGTTGAGGGATTGCAGGTTGGTGAGTTGGCCAAATTCCGGTGGCAGACTGCTCAGTTGATTATTGCTAAAGTTGAGGGATTGCAGGTTGGTGAGTTGGCCAAATTCCGGTGGCAGACTGCTCAGTTGATTATTGCTAAAGTTGAGGGATTGCAGGTTGGTGAGTTGGCCAAATTCCGGTGGCAGACTGCTCAGTTGATTATTGCTAAAGTTGAGGGATTGCAGGTTGGTGAGTTGGCCAAATTCCGGTGGCAGACTGCTCAGTTGATTACTGAAGAGGTAGAGCGTTTGCAGGTTGGTGAGTTGGCCAAATTCCGGTGGCAGACTGCTCAGTTGATTACTGAAGAGGTAGAGCGTTTGCAGGTTGGTGAGTTGGCCAAATTCCGGTGGCAGACTGCTCAGTTGATTACTGAAGAGGTAGAGCGTTTGCAGGTTGGTGAGTTGGCCAAATTCCGGTGGCAGACTGCTCAGTTGATTACTGAAGAGGTAGAGCGTTTGCAGGTTGGTGAGTTGGCCAAATTCCGGTGGCAGACTGCTCAGTTGATTACTGAAGAGGTAGAGCGTTTGCAGGTTGGTGAGTTGGCCAAATTCCGGTGGCAGACTGTTCAGTTGATTACTGCTGAGGTTGAGGTATTGCAGGTTGGTGAGTTGGCCAAATTCCGGTGGCAGGGTTGTTAAGCCTTTGCCAGAAAGGTCTAATTGTGTCTTCTTATCTCTGACAGCTTTTTCAATAATTTGCAGCAGTTCTTCGTTAGTCATTTCGGGTTTTACAGAGGCGATGCCTGACGACGAGTTGCTGCTTGGACGCGCAGCAGAGAAATTGAGCTAATTAATAATGTAGCCCGTATCAAGCGATTGCATTGTGGCGATCGCAGGCTCCTACGCCTCTAGACTCGACCTCAAAACCTCACCATTCCACCTGTGAACATCAACTGTCGAGCAAAAAGGGCGATCGCTCCACCTGTGAACACCAACTGTCGAGCAAAAAGGGCGATCGCTCCACCTTTGAACACCAACTGTCGAGCAAAAAGGGCGATCGTTCCACCTCTGAACACCAACTGTCGAGTAAAAACAGCGATCGTTCCACCTGTGAACACCAACTGTCGAGCAAAAAGGGCGATCGTTCCACCTGTGAACAGCAACTGTCGAGCAAAAAGGGCGATCGCTCCACCTCTGAACACCAACTGTAATAATTTATAAACTTTTCTGTTTCTTCTCTTGGCGCTCTTGGCGGCTTCTCTGCGAGACGCTACGCGAAAGCGGTTCGATAATTTTCATAATTTGCTTCAGATAATAGGTGCGATCGCGGTAAAATATTTAACTTGTTGCATTTGATTTTAAAAATCACAGCCAAACACTTTTAAAACATCTTCTTAATAAATGCTTGTGTTGTGAAGGTAATTTTCTCTGGTGATATACTCAACATCTAAGTATGATTCCGTACAGAAAGTTTTTGTTCAGAACATTTACGAGATGGGAACTCTAGGTAATAAGCTTAATTACAGTATCCCACCCAACACTGCCAATCATGTCCCATCCTGCTCACTCCACATTGGGCCAATCTTCTTACCCTCGCTTGACTAGAAGCCTAAGTGCTGTTGAAAGTTGGGGCTTTGGTTTGACAGCTCATATTTCTTGGACAGCATTAGTTCCAGCGATTCATGCTGCTCTCGGTTCCCAAGCTATTTTTGTCTGGATACCTGCGGTGATTTTCGGAATGCTGCTCAACTATCAGGTAAAACGCTTGGGTATGCATTTCATCAATGTAGCTGGAGGAACACCTAACTATGCTACCAAGCTACTGCAAAACTACCCAGGACTAGCTCGTTATGCAGCAATTGGATACCTCCTCAATTGGGTTTCTTACTTGTCAGTGAATACAATCGTACTCAGAGATTTAATTAAAGTAAATTTGCAGGCGCTGGGTATTACCTGTCCAGATATATTTCTGGATATTAGCTTTACACTGTTACCTTTTATCGTGGCGTTTAGTGGGACTCGCGCCCTGAGTATTTTACATTTGTTTTTTGTAATTCCAGCCTTTGGACTGCTAATGACCTTCTGTGTCCAAGGTCTTGGCTGGTTAGCGTTTTCTCCGGTGAGTCCTGGGTTTTTTCCTAGCAGTTGGTCATCTTTGAGCTTTGTAGATTGGGCAAAGTGGTTCTTTTTCGTCACTTATGCAACCTATAGCTGTGAAACGGCTTCTTCCTTTGTCGCCGATAGCCGCAACCCCACTCAAACGCTACGGTTTCTAGATGTTGCAGCCTGGATGATGCCACCCATCTTTTTGGGAGGTTCTTGGGTAGTGATGCGGTTAGCAACAAATCCCAACCTTAAAGACAATGCTTTTCTGAATCTTGCGGCAGCTTCCCTGCCCTTTTGGGGAAGATTCACTGGTGTAAGTGTTTCTTTTTTGCTAGTAGCTGCTTGTCTACTAGGTTCGGCAACGGTGGTTTCTAATTGCCCGCGAATTTTGTATCAACTGGCCTTAGATAACCACATTTCACCAGTATTTTCCGTTGTCTCGCGTCGGGGTGTGTTTGTCCCAGCATTGACATTAACACTGGTGTTGTGCTTAATCTATCTGATTTGGGGAGATGTCGCGCGAATTGTGGCTGTTGGTAACATTGGCTGGTTTGTCTCCTTTATGTTACTGCATTTGGGGCTTTGGCTCCGGCGCGCTCGCCCGGAAGTTTTGTTCCCTGGCATATCTCTGGCCATTCTGCTGTTAGAAGTTGTGGTGCTATTGGTGGGCGGATTTGCCTGGGGTTGGCTCAACTTGCTGATTGGGCTATTATTTCCCATTGGTGTTATGGGAATAGATGCAGTAATTCGCCGTATGGATTTCCCTGCTTTCCATCCTGATTGGTGGATGCGGCGATATCGCACGCGCCCTGTAGTAATTATCAAAGACTCAGTAATTCTTCAGGTAAGCATCCTGATTTTTTTACTGTGCAGCGCCGTGGCAGTTGGCTGGTTATTTGGCGTCAAACTTAATAAAGTGGCAACTGCCGGCGGTGAGAATATATTTGTGGTGCTACTGATGAGTGTGGCATTTGTGGGAGTAGCGATCGCTTGTTGGACAAGTTTACCACAAGTGGTAGCGATCGCAGAAGCGCGAGAAGCCGCCGAACACCTATTTACTGTCGCCCAAGATGGTATTTTAGTCGTAGACGATCGAGGCATTATCCAGCAAGCTAACCCAGCCACCGAATCGTTTTTTGGTGTCAACCCATTTGAGTTGCGGGGAAATCACCTCAACAAATGGCTACCCGCATTAGTCTACTATCCAGAGCAGTGGATAAAGCGTAGCGAACAAATTCTAATCGGCAATGGAAAAAACAGAACTCTGGAAGTTTCCATCTCAGACCGACCCCATCGGGATTTTCAGGAATATGTCGTCATTCTCCACGACATTACCCAGCGCAAACAAGCTGAACAGATATTGCGATACTCAGAAGCACAATTGCGCCAAGAAGCAAAGCAGCTAGTATCTCAATTGGTGCATAGTGAAAAAATGTCAAGTTTGGGGCAGTTAGTAGCAGGTGTAGCCCATGAAATCAACAACCCAGTCAACTTTATTTATGGCAATATCAATTATGCCAATCAATATATCCAAGATTTATTGAGACTGCTGCAATTATACCAGCAAAACTATCCTAATCCAGCAAAGGAAATTCAAAAAGAAACAGAAGCGATCGACTTAGATTTTCTGATTGCAGACTTGCCCAACTTGCTAACTTCTATGACAGTTGGTGCGGAACGAATCACAGAAATTGTCTTATCTCTGCGAAACTTTTCCCGGTTAGATGACGCAGAGATGAAAGCTGTGAATATCCATGAGGGTATAGATAATACGTTGATGATTTTAGAACATCGCCTCAAACCTAAATCTAACAATCAAACAATTGAGGTGATTAAAGAATACGGCAATCTGCCATTAGTAGAATGTTATGCTGGACAACTGAATCAAGTCTTTATGAATCTTCTCGCAAATGCGATCGATGCTTTAGAAGAGGCAGTGGAAAATGGTGAGTGGGAAGTAGGGGAAAAAGCGCTCTCTAATCCCCAGATACGCATTCAGACTAAACTCACTAGCGAAAATCAGGTAGTTATTCGTATTGGCGACAATGGTATTGGCATTCCAGAAAAGGTACAAAAACAATTATTTGAACCATTTTTTACGACTAAACCAGTTAATAAAGGTACTGGGTTAGGTTTATCTATTAGTCATCAGATTATCACCCAAAAACATCAGGGAAAATTAGAATGTATTTCTGCTCCTGGAAAGGGGACAGAATTTGTAATTGTAATTCCGCTAAATCAGCAGGCTATATAATTGTCAACATTATTTGACGTGGTTAAAATTTTAACCCAAATAAAATAAATAGGTACAGTTTTGTGTAAAAGCGTAGCGTTTTTAATACAATATAACGCATTAACAATGCAAGCCGACGCATTAACAATGCAGGGTATGGCCAAATTTAATTCGCTATACAATTAATGAAATTCTGTACCAAGCTGAATCTACTTTTGACATTAGAATAAGAGTCTGGCTATTACTCCGATTTTGGTAGTGAGAGAAAGGATTTGCTCATGGCAAGAGATAAAGCTTATCAAGAAGCAGAGCAGCGTATTGAAAAGGCACGGCAAGAGGGAGCAATAGAACTCGATCTCAGCAACATAGAACTCACTGAGATACCAGAAGCTGTTGCATCCCTGACTGGGTTGCAACAGCTTGACCTTGACAATAACCAACTGACCGAACTGCCAGAAGCGATCGCATCCTTGACTGGGTTGCAACAGCTTGACCTCCACAATAACCAACTGACTCAACTGCCAGAAGCTGTTGCATCCCTGACTGGGTTGCAACAGCTTGACCTCCACAATAACCAACTGACCGAACTGCCAGAAGCGATCGCATCCTTGACTGGGTTGCAACGGCTTTACCTCCGGAACAACCAACTGATCGAACTGCCAGAAGCGATCGCATCCCTGACTGGGTTGCAACAGCTTTACCTCCAGAACAACCAACTGACTCAACTGCCAGAAGCGATCGCATCCTTGACTGGGTTGCAACTGCTTTACCTCGACAACAACCAACTGATCGAACTGCCAGAAGCTTTTGCATCCCTGACTGGGTTGCAAAAGCTTTACCTCAACAACAACCAACTGATTGAACTGCCAGAAACGATCACATCCCTGACTGGGTTGCAAACGCTTTTCCTCTCCGACAACCAACTGACCGAACTACCAGAAGCTTTTGCATCCCTGACTGGGTTGCAAAAGCTTAACCTTGAAAACAACCAACTGACCGAACTGCCAAAAGCAATCGCATCCCTGACTCAGTTGCAAGTGCTTTACCTCCGCAACAACCCTCTTAACCCTGATCTTGCAGCCGCTTACAAACAAGGCACAGAAGCTGTTTTGCAATACCTGCGGGCAAAGGCAGAAGCCCAGATAACTCTGAATGAAGCCAAACTGATTCTAGTTGGCGAGGGTGAGGTGGGCAAGAGTTGTCTGTTGGGTGCATTGCGGGGAGATGAATGGGAGGATGGTCGCCCCACGACTCACGGGATTGAAATTAAATCTGTAATCGTCACCGATCCCGACAGTGGCACAGAGATATCACTCAATGGTTGGGATTTTGGCGGTCAACGGGTTTATCGACCGACGCACCAGTTGTTTTTCAGTGCGCCAGCCGTGTATCTAGTTATCTGGAAACCACGGGAAGGCCCCCAGCAGGGCTTTGTCAAAGAGTGGATTACACTGATCAAAAATCGGGAACCGGATGCGAAGGTATTAGTAGTTGCAACCCACGGTGGCCCTGGACAGCGACAACCAGACATTGACAGACAAGAAATTCTCGCTCAATTCGGCAAAGATACGGTAATCAATTTCTTCCATGTAGACAGCAAACCCAACCAAGATACGACACATTGCAGTGGGATTGCAGAATTAAAAGATGCTATTGCTCGTGTCGCTGCATCTCTTCCCGAAATGGGGCGTTCCGTTCCAGGAAAGTGGCAGCGGGTGCGGGAAACCTTACAGACAAGTGACAAAGCCTATCTCCCCTACAATGATGTCATTGCCATCTGCGCTAAAGAGGGAATCGATGAGGAGCAAGCAGAACTGTTCCTTCGCATCTCCCATATATTAGGGCATTTTATCCATTATCATAACGACCCAACACTACGCGATATCGTCATCCTCAAACCCGACTGGCTGGCAAAGGCGATCAGTTTCGTGCTAGATGATGAAACGACACGCAAACGCAACGGTTTAGTGGAATTTCAGCATCTCAGCCAGTTGTGGAGCCATCCCCCATTTGCAGGCGAGGAAGGCTACCCCTCAAAATTGCATCCAATCTTTCTGCGGCTGATGGAACGCTTTGATCTATCCTACAAAGTGGTTTTCGATCCATCAGAAACTAGCAACACCAGCCTGATTGCTCAACTTGTTCCTGACACACGCCCGGAGCCATTGCCCAATTGGGGAGAGCAACCAGAAGCGGGAGATAGACAACAGGTGCAAATCTGCCGCATTGTGGACAGTCGCGGACAGTTTGCAGTTGCAGAAGGATTGTTTTACCAGTTGATTGTCCGGTTGCACAAATACTCACTGGGACGGGCGAATTATGAAGACAGCATCCACTGGCAACGGGGCTTAATGCTTGACAATGATTACAACGGTCGGGCATTGCTGGAATATGTTGGCACTGATGTAAAAATTACGGTGCGGGCAGCTTATCCAGAAAGGTTCCTGTCATATCTCACGGAAGAGATTAAATGGCTAGTCGAGAATTTCTGGGAAGGATTGCGTTGTAATGTGATGGTTCCCTGCATTGAAACTTGCGGTATGAATGCGCCTGGAAACGGACTGTTTGAGGTACAAAAACTAATTGAAAGCAAAAAGAAAAATCGCCATGAGTTCCCGTGTCCCATTTCCGGGTGTGGCGAATGGCAAAACATCGATCAATTGCTGAATAACGCGCCAACTGCTCAACACCCATCCCAAGCAATTGGCATTGAGCAGTTCCGAGGTATTGTGAAAGAGGAGTTAAAGGTCATTCGCCGATATTTAGTTATCTTGGATCGTCGAGATGAAGAACGCTTTCAGAAATTAACTCAGGATCAGCGTATAATTTTAAGTCAAGTCGATCAGCAGTTTGCAACACTCATGCAGATGCTCACCGATGAAGCAAAAGACGGCCCGCGCCTGTTCAGCTTTAAGCCTATCGATCCAAAATTTTTTGATAGCCGCAGATGGGTCAGAGCTAAGTTTCAACTTACCCTCTGGTGTGAACACGCTCGTCTACCACTTCCAGCCTTAAATCCCGATGATCAGACGAAAGGAGTCTATGAATTAGAGTTTCCCCGCGAGTGGTTCACCAAAGCAGCCCCCTTTCTCAAACTGTTGACGACAACTCTCAGCCTAGTCTTACCTGTCGCAGCTTCCGCAACCAAGTTGATGCTTGATGACACTTCATACAAAGGCATTGAAGAACAACTCGATCTGGGACAGAAAACTACCGAGTCTTTCTTGAAAGGAAGCGATATCGCTTTGGCTGGGAAGTCTAAGAGTGAATCTTCTTTGTTGGAAGGCGATGCAATCCGCGCCCAAGGCTCTATCTTACGAGAATTACACGCCCTTCTGAAAGGAAAAGATCCTAGTTTTGGTGGTCTAGTGCGGGTGCAAAACAAACGCCGTGAATTTCTCTGGGTTCATCCTCAATTTGTAGATGAATATTAATTGACAACGGATATTAGAGGATGTTTGAAAAGTGTTTGACTGTGATTTTAATCACCCCCCTTAATCCCCCCTTTACAAGGGGGGAAACCAGAAAATCCAGTCTTCTCCCCTTTACAAGGGGAGGGTTAGGGAGGGGTAAAAAAATATTTGATACATCAATCACGACTTTTCAAACATCCTCTTAGAGCTATTTCGTAATTTTTCATGATTATACAGGAAACAGAGTAATGTTGAAGATTTTTGCTGACCGAGGTGGTACATTCACAGATATTGTTGCTGTTACTAATAATCAAGCAATTATCGATAGACTTTCAAAATATCCTGAACGTTTTTTAATTGTGACTCTGCCTAATCAGCAATGGATTATAGTCTACAAACTCCTTTCTGAAAATCCCGAACAATATCAAGATGCAGCCATCAAAGGTATTCGAGATATCATGGGTATTGCTAGCAACGAACCTATTCCTACTGAGGCGATAGAAGTGGTAAAAATGGGGACAACAGTAGCAACAAATGCGCTGTTAGAAAGAAAGGGAGACAGAGTTGTTCTTCTGATAACCAAAGGATTTAAAGATGCGCTGCGAATTGGCTACCAAAACCGTCCTAATATCTTTGCCCGTCAGATAATTTTACCAACGATGCTTTATGAGCAGGTGATTGAAATAGATGAACGCTATGATGCTAACGGAAATGAATTAATATCTATAAATATTGAACAAGTTAAAAGTGAATTACAAGCAGTTTACCATACAGGAGTTCGGAGTTGTGCTATTGTTTTTATGCACAGCGATCGCTATCCTAAACATGAACAACAAATAGCCCAGCTTGCCCAAGAAATCGGCTTTACTCAAATATCCATATCCCATCAAGTTAGTCCGTTAATGAAGTTGGTTAGCCGGGGAGATACAACAGTAGTCGATGCTTATTTAACTCCTATTTTACGCCGCTACGTTAATCAAGTAGCGAGTCAGTTACCCAACGTCAACTTAATGTTTATGAAATCTGACGGGGGTTTAGTTGCAGCCGAACACTTTCAAGGAAAAGATAGTATTTTAAGTGGCCCGGCTGGTGGTATTGTTGGCGCAGTTCAAACTAGTAAAAGAGCAGGTTTCGAGTTAGTTATTACCTTTGATATGGGAGGAACAAGTACAGATGTTGCCCATTTTAAAGGAGAGTATGAACGACAACTAGATTCAGAAATAGCTGGGGCGCGGATGCGAGTTCCTGTATTAGCAATTAATACCATTGCTGCTGGTGGTGGTTCAGTTCTGTTTTTTGATGGTTCTAGCTATCGTGTTGGTCCTAAATCTGCTGGATCAAATCCTGGGCCTGCTTGTTATCGACGTGGCGGGCCATTAACGGTTACTGATGCCAATGTGATGTTAGGTAAAATTCACCCACAATATTTTCCCTCAGTTTTTGGCATTGATGTTAATTTACCTTTAGATAAAGATATTGTTATTCAAAAATTTACACAATTAACTCAAGACATTCAAGCAGCTACATTAAATCATTCTACTCCCGAAGAGGTAGCTGCTGGATTTATTGCGATCGCAGTGGAAAATATGGCAAATGCAATTAAAAAAATCAGTCTACAACGCGGTTATGATGTTACCCAATATGTGCTTTGTTGTTTTGGTGGTGCAGGTGGGCAAGTCGCTTGTTTAATTGCTGATACCTTGGGAATTAAAAAAATATTTTTACATCCTTATGCTGGTGTTCTCTCTGCTTACGGAATGGGATTAGCTGATGTGCGGGCAATTAGAGAAGGAGGTGTAGAACAGCCTTTAAAGCAAGCATTAATCCCGAAATTACAGCAGTTAATGGAATATTTAGAAGCTCAAGCTATAAGTGAAACAAATGAAGCTAACGATCAAACAGAAATAGTCGAAAAAGTCAACTTAAAATATGAAGGGACTAACTCTACATTGACTGTCAACTTTGCTGATAATGTGGTAATTATGCGACAAGAGTTTGAGGTTGAACATAAATCCCGTTATGGTTTCATTCAATTAGAAAAAACTTTGATTGTCGAATCAGCTTCAGTGGAAGTAATTCAGAAAATGGAGACTCCTGAAGAACCCTTAATTACTCGTACTCGCCCTTTAAATGAAGCTCCTACATCTCTTGAGATAGTAAGGATGTTTAGTAGCGGTAGATGGTATGATACTATTGTTTACCGACGAGAAGATTTACAACCAGAAGATAGTATTAATGGACCTGCGATCATTGTCGAAAAAATTAGCACAATTGTAGTGGAACTTAATTGGCAAGCAAGATTAACTGAGAACAATTATTTAATTTTACAGCATCTATAAACTGCTTATACAGCAAGTATTTGTGGTGTCCAGGTTAAAAAACAGCGATTACCTTTCTGCTTTGTAACTTTTGCACCTAGCCGATCATAAAAACTAAGTCCGCGAATGTTGCGAACATCAGCATTCCAAGCAAGATGGGTACAGTCATTGTCCTTTGCAACTTGAGCTAAATAACTCATTAACGCGGCTCCTGCTCCCTGATTTCTCATATCTTCATCCACATACAAATCATCAAGCTAAATACTCGGTTGCCCTATAAAAGATGAGTATCTGAATCCATATAAAGCAAACCCAACCACACACTCTGAAATTTCTGCAAATAAAACGTAAGAGAAAGGTACTGCTCCAAAAATTGTTTTACGTATTTTATCCTCAGTAACTTGAAGTACACCAGAATAAGCACCAATGTTTCTATTAAAATCAGACTTTTTTTGGATAAAGGAAAAAATTAGTAATACATCATCAGGTGTAGCAGACCGAATATTCATTGAACTACTTGCAATCACTTTAGTAGATAATTTTAGCAAAGAATAGGAGTCAAATATGTACACAACATCTCAACCCAATCCCGTCCGCTTAGAAATATTCAAAAATCTCTATCAATTTATCGCCGAGCAAATGGGAATTGTGTTACAAAACACAGCAACATCTGTAAATATCAAAGAAAGGCTGGATTTCTCCTGCGCTATTTTTGATTCTTCGGGATTATTAGTAGCAAATGCCCCCCATATTCCTGTACATTTAGGCTCAATGAGTGAAAGTGTGCGCAGTTTAATTAATGATAAAGGGTACACCCTAAAACCGGGAAGTGTCTATCTATCTAATAACCCCTATAACGGCGGAACCCACCTACCTGATGTCACTGCAATTACACCAGTTTTTTTGGAAAACAGTGAAAATAATCCATGCCCAATCCCCCTATTTTTTGTTGCTTCTCGTGGACACCAAGCAGATATCGGGGGAATTACTCCCGGTTCAATGCCTCCCCACAGTACTACAGTAGAAGAAGAAGGAATTATTTTTGATAATTTCCTCTTGGTTGAAGAGGGAAATTTTCGAGAAACCGCAGTAAAACAGCACCTCTCAAATCATACTTATCCTGCTCGTAACCCTGACCAAAATATCGCTGATTTTAAAGCACAAATTGCTGCAAATGAAAGGGGAGTTCAAGAACTTCGTAAAATGGTTTCACAATACAAGCTCGATACTGTTCAAGCTTATATGAGCTTTGTGCAAGCTAATGCTGAGGAGTCGGTTAGACGAGCGATCGCAGTTCTCAAGGATGGCTCATTTACTTATAAAATGGATAATGGAGCAAAAATTCAAGTTAAAGTGACGATTCACTCAGAAAACCGTAGTGCTACCATTGATTTTACTGGTACTTCTCTACAACTAAATAGTAATTTCAATGCTCCTAAAGCTGTAACTCAAGCAGCAGTCTTATATGTCTTCCGTACTTTAGTTGATGATAATATTCCTCTCAATGCTGGGTGTCTTAATCCTCTAGAAATTATTATCCCGGTTGGCTGTATGCTCAACCCAACTTATCCAGCCGCAGTAGTTGCGGGTAATGTAGAAACTTCTCAAACTATTGTTGATGCTTTATATGGTGCTTTGGGTGTTATGTCCGCTTCTCAAGGAACGATGAATAATTTTACTTTTGGTAATGAACAATATCAATATTATGAAACTATTTGCGGCGGCTCTGGGGCAGGAATTGATTTTGATGGCACTGATACTGTTCATTCTCACATGACTAACTCCCGCTTGACCGATCCAGAAGTTTTAGAAACCCGTTATCCTGTACTTTTAGAAAGCTTTAGTTTTCGTCCCGATAGCGGTGGCAAAGGAAAATATTCGGGTGGTAATGGAGTTGTCCGCCGCATTCGATTTCTAGAACCGATGACAGCTAATATTCTCTCTGGTCATCGGGTTATTCCTCCCTTTGGATTAAATGGTGGGGAGGCAGGAAAAGTAGGACGCAACTGGATACAACGTCAGAATGGAATTGAAGAGAATTTAGACAGCACAGCAACAGTAGAAATGAAAACTGGGGATGTTTTTGTCATAGAAACTCCTGGCGGCGGTGGTTTTGGTAAATCCTAATACCATTTACCAAAATTTTTGCAACAATGGATTTACAACGCTACTTCACCAAAATCTAAAATCCCAAATCTAAAATCCAAAATTGCTATAAGCTGGCTTCGACTTCCCCAAAAAATTGAGCATGGCTGAAACCACAGCATCCGGCGACTCAATCAAGAAGCCATGACCACCACGTTCGATGACTACAAGTTCAGCATTGGGAATACCTTGAGCAAGTTCTTGGGAAAACTTTAGCGGGGTGAGAATATCTTGTTTACCAACCATAACTAAGGTAGGACAATGAATTTCTTGAAGGCGGTCTATTGTGTTACTACTAAGGATCGCTTGGCTGTGATGATAAAGTGAATGAGTTGCAGGTGGAAAAGGATATCTGATAGCAAATTCAATCAGACCTTCGATCATGTCAGGAATTGAGTAGAAGGCATCTGTAAATATCCAGGGTAATATGACTTTTTCGTAAAGTTTTAGGTCTACATTACTAGGAAGTTCGCCCCAAGTCTCGATGATGCTGTTGAATAATGCATCACCTTTTGCTAAAGATGAGAGTAACATTAGACTTTTTACCTTTTCAGGGTGTGCTAACACTAACTCTTGGGCTATCTGACTACCCATTGAATGACCTGCTAGATGCACCTGATTAATTCCGATGCGATCGAGCAATGCTGCAACGTCACTAGCCATCTGTTTCAGGCTATAGGGGTTTTCGGGAGCAGAGCTTCTCCCCATACCTCGGTTATCCAAGCGAATGACTTGATACTGCGAAACCAGCGATGGCATAATCAGCGACCAATAGGCATGATCGCAAAGAAAGCCAGCTATTAATAGCAAAGGCTCACCCGTTCCCTTAATGTCGTAGAACAAATCAATCCCGTTAATCTGAACCTTGGGCATAGTAAATAATTCTGCTAAACCTTATTTTTAAGCAGGGATAGACAAGGTTCATTGGTGTCAACTTAAAGTAAAACTCCTTTAAAACCTCGTTTCCAGCCTCTGGGTGGAAATGCTGCTCCTGGCGGCAGAGCCGCCAGCAAGGGAGGCGGAGCCTCTAGGACGGCATTCCCAGTCTCCGACTGGGAACGAGACAATATCTAAAAGCTTGTTCTAGGCTGGCTTTCACGTTAAGTTGACACCAATAGACAAGGTTAAACTCCTACGTCTTGAATTTTTCATCCACGGGAATTTGATAGCCGTTGGCGAGGCGATTGGTCATATTGGCAGTAGCTGCGATCGCCATTAGTTCCCCAAACATAGTATCATTCATACCCTTGGCACGTGCTGCCGCTGTGTGCGAGGCGATGCAATACTCACAGCCATTCGTCGCACTCACGGCAATGTAAATCAGTTCGCGCATCAGTGGATCAATTTCACCAGGGCTAACCATCACTTCCTTTACAGCTTGCCACGTTCGTTGCAGGGTGGGGGGATGATTGGCTATGGCTTTCCAAAAGTTATTGATGTAATCATTCTGACGTGTAACGCGGATGTCGTCATACACTGCACGTACTTCGTCGCTGGCTTCTTCGTATTCGATCAGCTTAGTCATATTTAAATTCCATATAGTCTCCCCAGCGAGTGGGAACCCCTAGATTGTAATACTGAGTTGCAATTAAAGATAGTAACTTGAGTCTTTGAGGCTGAAACTTTTAGCTAGCCAATGTCAGGTTAGTGAAACGACACATTGACAGCGCACTACTAAAGCGCTTTCTCAATCCAAGCAACACGAGTTAGTATCCAACCATCTACTTCTTGAGCGATAACACTCCCTTCTACTTGAAATCCAAGCTGTTGTAAATCCAAGCTGTTGTAAATATGTTTCAATGTCCAGAGGAATTATTCCTTGGCTGCGACTACTGTAGCTGCTGACAATTAATCGTCCTGCTGGTGCAACCAGTTGTTCAAGCAGTCGCCTCAAGTACTCTAGGTGTAAGTTTTCGGGGACATATTCCAGTAATGTGTGTACAAAGTCATACTGCATAGGTGTTTGCAAAGTGAAGGCATTCGCAACTACTAAGTTAGTTGCAAACGCAGGTAATCTCCTACGTGCTAGTTCAACAAGCTGGAGTGAAATATCTACACCATACGGAGTTAGATAAAACCCTTGCTCACCTGCCCATTGCATCAAACACTCCAACAATAGCCCATTAGCACAGCCCAAATCGAGAAAAGTACCACTTTTATTGACTGCCTTTAGAATCAGCTTTCGCGCAAATTGCCAGCGTTCAGGTGTACTTCCCCAACCCGATTGTTGATAAGAATTTTTTGAAGATAGATAGGCAACTTCAATCTCGTTTTGTTGAGCATCAAACCAAGCTTTTAGTTGAGAGCTATTGGAAGCTTGTTCACTTTGATAGTCATTACTCTCCATATACGGGCATGAATCAGTTAGTTATCTACTTGAACAGACTAAACGGGAAACTTATATTATTCTGTCAGAGAGAGAAATAGGTGGGGTTGTTCATGAAAAAACTGATCCAGCGTATTAAGAGATTGCTCAAACGTATCCTCAAGGGGTCTGCATCCAATTCTCAGCAACCATCGCCCCTAATAAATTCTCGATTAGAAACTTCTATTCCAACCGTTTCTCCCCGATGGGAATCTGGTTTGGTGCTTGTATGTTCACAATGTGCAAACGAGCGGTCAGGCTCAACGGCTTCCGAAGACTTAGAGAATTGGTTGAAATCTCGTTTAAAGTTTGAGGGATTATGGGGTGAATTTCGGGTTGTTAGCAGCAGTTGTTTAGGGGTTTGTCCACGGACGGGCATTACTGTTGTTCTTGTAAGTAATGGAAGTTACGGAAATAGTCCATGCTTAATTGTAAATCCTCGGAGCGATCGCGAACTTCTCTATTCATATATCAAACAGAATAAAGGCTGACTGCAAAGGTATACTAAAGCTTAAAGTTATTCAATTCAGAACTGTATGTTATCTCGTACTATATTTTGCTCAAGTGGCAAATAAAAAAGGGTGTGAATATTTTAATTCACCCCTTTTTTCAGGTCATAAGGGAGGTAAAGAATACTTATCCAACCCGTATTAGTGTTATTCCAATCTAAAGAATTATTCTTTTAAACGAGGTATATTTGGTCTTACAAAGGTAGCTGAGGAATTAGTGCTTCGGGCATTAGTGCTTGAAGAAGCTGTAGTTGGCGAACTGAGATTCAAGAAATCAATGAGTTTAAGGGTACGATTACGAATTTTCCAGCGCCCATTTCTGTTGACGACTTGATCTTCATAAGTGCCATTAGCGACATCAATGCTGGTTTCCGAGCGTTTGTGAGTCGCATGGAGGTAAGAAGTCATCGTTGCTTGATTATTTTGAACTGAAATGTTTATTGTACCCATCAAGTGTTGAGTAGCTGTATAACCATTTCCTTGAAATACTGAATAGACAAAATCTGCCCAAGAATCTGTCCCATAACTTGTTTGAGTTGCCCCATCAGGAAAAATAGCAGTGAGGACTGAATCTTGAGTAAAACAATCTCGATAAATATTCTTTCCCTGTAGTAGATTTCCTCTACCAATAGCGTCAGTTCCCAGGGCGTAACAGGATGTTAATTTTTGAATTTCTAATTCTGCATTAGGTTGAGTTGCACTTGCTAGTTCAAACCTACCTCCAACAAACATCACAAGAGTGATTGCAAGCACAATCAAAGTTATACGATTTAACAGAAACGAAATAGCCTTTGAAACTATTCCCCCATTTTCTCTTCTTTTGTCCACAAGATGACTCCCTTAAATATTTACGATTTTCGCATCTTGTACTTTACCAAAAACTCAAGTTTTGGCTAATAATTTTAGCTCGTAAAATCTAGCTAATATGCTTGCATATTTTGCTAGCAATTATATTTGATATCCGCTAGAAAATCTCTTTTCTAGTAAACGAGCAAGCTAGTACATACAAGATTTGGTGTATACAATTAGTTATAACAGTTAATTAATAAGTTACAAGTGTTAATTGTAACTAAATATATGTTGATTTGATTAAGTAATAAAGTTACCACTTACATAGTTTGATTAATAGCAAAATGAATTTTAGTTTACCAATTTTCAAAAATCAAATAGAATTACTATAGCAATCCTGGAAGATTCGTGATAAACTCCTCAACTTCTTTGGTAAGTCGAGAATCTGCTGCTAAAACTGTCAACAATTCCTTATTATCCCAAAATCGGAATAGAAATTATAAATTGTGTTCCTTGTCCCAATACTGATTCACAAATCAAATTTCCACCATGATTTTCAACTATAATTTGCCGACTAATAGATAATCCTAATCCCGTACCTTTTCCTACGCATTTGGTAGTAAACAAATTTTCAAAAATGCATTCTTTAACTTCTTCAGGCATTCCTTTGGCATTATCTTGAATCTTAATTACCACCTTGTCATTATCTACTTGTAGATAAGTCTCAATAGTAATAATATTAGGATACTTTTCTTGAATTTCTAAAAAATCACGACCGATATTTGCTTCTTCTAAAGCATCGATTGCATTTGCAATAATATTCATAAATACCTGATTCAATTGTCCCAAATAGCATTTTACTGATGGAATATCTGCATAGTGCTTAATAATCTTAATTGCTGGACGATTATGATCAGCTTTCAGACGATGTTGTAAAATCATCAATGTACTATCAATACCTTCATGGATATTAGCTAATACTTTAGAGGTAGTATCAGCACGAGAAAAAGTACGGAGAGAGGTACTAATATTACGAATGCGCTGTGTCCCTACTGTCATACCATCAATCATTTTTGGTAAATCTTTTAGCAGGAAATCTATATCTATCTCTTCGGCTTTTTCTTCAATTTCAGCGCCAGGATTGGGGAATTTTTCTCGGTACAGTTGCAGATAGTTTATTAAATCTTTAACAATATGTTTTGCTTGGGTAATACTACCTGTGATAAAACCAATAGGGTTATTTATTTCGTGTGCTACACCTGCAACTAAATTACCCAAAGAAGACATTTTTTCACTTTGGATAAGTTGTAGTTGTGCCTCTTGTAAATCTTTTATCGATTGTTCTAATTCTTTAGATTTCTCTTGCGCCCTTGTGTACAAACTGGCATTTTCTATGGCAATAGCCATTTGAGAAACTAAGACTTTTAATACCTCTACCCTTTCTAGAACAAAAGCTCCTGATGATAACTGGTTTTCTAAATAAATAATACCAGTAAGCTGTGATTGGTACATAATGGGCAAACAAAAGATTGATTTTGTTTGAGATTTTTGGATATAGATATCAAAATTAAAAGGCTCTGTAGCTATTGCATCATTTAATACAATATATTGCTGAGTTCGGAGAACGTAATTAATCACAGACAGCGGTAAATCTTCATAGGTTTCAACAGGAATAGAACGTAAAACCGTCACCACATCGTCAGTAGCATTTCCAGAAGCTTCAATATACAGGTGATTATCTTTAAGTAGGAGTAGTGCTGCTTTTTGTGCGGCAGCATTTTCTAGTAAAATTTGGATCAGCTTACCCAATAAATTTTCTAAAACAATTTCATTAGTAATCGCTTGTGAAAACTTGATGAATGCATTAAAATCTAGAAAATCGCTCAAGCTGATATTGGTAGTAGTGTTAGTAGTAATATGAGTTGTATCAATTTTTGAACTAGTGTTTTCTATGGTAGTAGTTTGTCCTACTAGAAAAACATACTTTGATTCTAAGTGTTTAACTTTAGCGATCGCACCCCAACGAATATAGGCATAATAGGCTTTAGTTATATAAGTTTGATGAATTAATTCTTTACCTAGAGACTGATAGAATTTTCCAGCTAACTCATAGGCTAAAGCTTCTTCTTGGAGGAAACCGTTTGCTTGAGATTTGGCAATAGAGTTTTCATAATAGTCCATTGCTTCTAGCTTTTGACCCAAAACCTGATACCGTTCTGCCTCCACGAGATAAAATCTATGTAAGTGATTGGTGGGAGCATGAGTAGCCCAGAGTTCCATCTTTTGCTGATTAGCTTGGACTTTTTCTAGAATAGCTTGCTTCTCAGACTCTTTAGCACTATTATATATTGCCAAGTGAGCTAAAGAATCGTAGAAATAAAACACTGGAACAACAAACAACCCTGTAACACCACCTAAAGATTTTTCTGCGATCGCAGCATTTTCTACAGCTTTAAAATACTCCCCAAATATGTAAGAGAGCATTAGCTTATTAACAAATAAATGGTTAATTGTGTAAAGGTCATTTACTTGCTGATGAATTGGCAGCATACTTTGTTCGTCGTAAGCTTCTCCAATTAAACAGTCCACATTTTCAAAACTTCCTTTCAAGTTCAGCACTGTTTGCAAATACACTGAGTTCCAAGTAAAAGCTACTTGTTGCTTGATTTTTTTCAGCGAATCACAATAAGCTATCAGTTCTTTTTCTAGAACCCAAAGTTCCTTACCCAGCCAAAATGAATGATAGGGATAAATGTAACCACAATAACCAGCATATTCTAAATCTCCAGTCTCCAGACCACTAGAATATCCTGACATTGATGATGTTAATGTCTCTCTAACATGCTCTTTCCAATGCATAACATGGGCACTAACAACCGTCAGAATTTTTGCCTTGAGTTCTTCAGCATTAAATTGTGACACCAGACGTGAAGCTAATTTCCCAAATTCATAGCCAGAATCAATTTCTCCTTGAATTCCACAAAGAAGTAATCCATAAAGACTATAACCATAGGCAGATACAGCCGTATTTCCATACCTTAAGGACAAATTGACCATTTTACAAACAATAATTGGCATCATTGCAGGAGCAGTTTGAAAAGCCGCAGGGAGAACTCCCATTAAGATTCTCATAGCTGCAATCTTGTTAGGATCGGTCATTAATGGTAAGTTAATTAAATCCGCAATAGCTTTCCCTTTCAAAGAAGCAGCGATTTCATCCATCCCCTGTTGAATATCAGTTGATGTCGGTTCGTCTGGAAAACTTATTCCTAACAATTGCAAAATTGATACTGCGGTTTGAATAGCTTCCAATTGCTTGCTTTGAATGATACAAGCAATAATCTGTACTTCATAGACTTTCACTTTATCTAAAAGAGTTTTGGCTTCTTGCTGCACCACCTCAGCCCATTTTTGCATCTGCTCAAAATCACCGCCCAGATAGGCTACCTCTGCGGCTCCTTCATATAAACCAATGGTTAAGGTATATTCCGTTTGCCAAGCATCTATATTTAAAAGTTCTATCCCATTTGTGAAGTATTTAAGAGCAGCTTCGTAAGCTGTAGAAGCTTTAGCTTTTCGTCCTGCAACTAAATTTAATCGTGCCAATTCAGTTTTTTCAGATTGCTCTATCAGGTTAACAATACCTACATTTAACTGATTGACGATATCAAAAATATTAGCTTCTATTTCCTCTTTAGGTATATTTTGAAGAAGCAATTGCCCAATTCTCAGGTGAGTAGATTTCTTGAGTTCTTCTGGAATTAAGGAATATGCTGCTTGTTGTACTCTGTCATGCAAGAACTTGTAACCCACCCGTGAAGTGTCAAAATTTAAATTAACCGCTTCTTCTTGATTAAAAACTAAGGGAATGCGGTAAGCTTCACTTAAAGGCAGAATTAATCCCGCTTGCAAAGCTGAGTGTAAATCATTTGCTGTCAAAGAAGGTGATTTTTCATTGACTATCGATAAAATATCCAGACTAAATCTGTCGCCTACACAAGCTGCTAATTTTAAAACATCTTGGGTGAACTTTGGTAATTTTTCAACTCGACTGGCAACTAACTCAACTACATTTTTATCAGTAATTCCAATTGCGTGAATATCCTCTAGGCTCCATTGCCATTTAGCATTATTAAAGTCAAATGTTAACAGTTTTTCTTGATGAAGTGCCTGAATTAGTTGTGTTATAAAAAATGGGTTTCCGCCTGTTTTGTTACAAATTAACTCAGCTAGCTTAATAATTTCCTTGTTAAAGATTTCGATTTCTTCACCCTGCTTAACCTCTATTTCTTGAAGAGTTTCGGTAACTAGCTGAGTTACATTATCTAAATTTAAAGGTTGCAATACAAGATTATTAACAACCGTACCACTATTTCTAATCTCTTCTATTTTTTGGATTAAAGGATGTGCTGAACTAACTTCATTATCTCTATATGCACCAATAAATAAAAAGTATTTGCTATCAGTATCAGTTATCAGCAGTTGAATTAGATTTAAAGTGGCTGAATCTGCCCATTGTAAATCATCTAAAAATATGACTAATGGGTGCTCTTTTTGAGTAAAAACTTGGATAAATTCTTTAAAAACATGATTGAATCGATTTTGTGATTCTGTTGCACCAATTTGCGCAACTTCCGGCTGTGTACCGATGATTAATTCTACTTCTGGAATTACATCAGTAATAACTTTTCCATTTGTTCCTAAAGCTGATAAGATTTTATTACGCCATATTTCTATTTTTTCATTATTCTCGGTCAGCAAATACCGCATTAAATATGCAAAAGCTTGAATTAAAGAAGCATAAGGTATATTTCGTTTTAACTGATCAAATTTACCAGAAATAAAGTATCCTTGTCTGCGAGTAATGGGTTTATTAACTTCGTTGACTAGAACTGATTTGCCAATTCCAGAATAACCAGAAACTAGCATCATTTCACTAGTTCCAGATGTAACTCGCTCAAATGCAGCTAAAAGTTCATTAACTTGTTCTTCACGACCATATAATTTTTGAGGAATTAATAACTGGCTCAATATATCCAAACGACCTGGAACAAAATCAGTAATGATTCCCTTCGTTTCTAACTGCTTGAGACATAATTCTAAATCTGCTAATAAACCTGTAGCACTTTGATATCTATCTTCTGCATTTTTCGCCATCAGCTTCATCACAATTTCAGAGACAGCAGTAGGAATTTGTGAATTTAATGATTGCGGGTTTATCGCTCGAACTGCAATATGGCTATAAACTACTTCTAGGGGGTCTTGGCTAAAAAATGGTATTTTATCAGTGAGCATTTCATATAAAGTCACGCCAAGGGAATAAAAGTCGGTGCGATAATCAAGAATGCGATTCATTCTCCCAGTTTGTTCAGGAGACATGTAGGCAAGTGTGCCTTCAACGCAGTTAGGGTTATTAAATTGGGGATTTTCCTTATTGAGCCGGGAGGCTATACCAAAGTCAGCGAGTTTAACAATACCTGTCTGGGAGTTAATTATGATGTTATTGGGTTTGATGTCTTTATGAATAATCTGGTTATTATGCAAATAATCTAAAGCTTTAGTCAGTTGAATAGCAATCTTTAAATGGTTAATTAAGTCAAGTTTTTTTGTTTGTAGCAGTTGAGCTAAAGACTGACCACCAAAGTCTTCTAACAACAGTCCTAAACGGTTTTCAAAGGTTTCTAGACTGATAGCTTTAACTATATTGGGATGGTCTAAACCTTGCTGAATTTGATACTCATTTTTAAGGCGAGTAAAGGCTTCAAGGGTCGGATATTCATTTTTAAGCAGCTTGAGGATAACTCGCTGTTGCGTCTTTGGCGTTTGTGCTTGATAAATAATTGTTTGGATTCCTTCGTGGAGAGTCGAGTTGATTTGGTATCCAGTACGATTTGGCATTGATTTTTGCCTATAAAGTTATAAAATTAGTATCATCCCTGTTCTATCGTGAAAGGGGTTCTAGTTTAATTATTCCCAGTACGTAGAAAATTATTAACATTGCGTTTCGGTATTCAAGGGTTGTAAATTAAAAAGCGATTATTTGCTTGTAACGGAAACTAGCGGCTAAAATCTGACTGTAACTTTTACGCCAACCGCAGATAAGGACACTTCTGTAAAAATCCAGATGCCTTGTTGTGGGCATGTAAATTATGAGTATGCGTTGGCGTAGGTCGAATAATGCCACCAAATAGGTCATCCAACCCGTAAGGGGTGAAAAATTGCCATTGTCCTTGAGCATTTAGTCGAACTCCCACAGCAGTAGCGGTGTGCAGCCAATCTGTGATGCCATCCTCTGTACTAGTATAAGGTCTACTACCAAGACGCCAACGAGCAAAACTGGCTTGATTTTTGACATCAAACTCGTCATCAGGAAATTGTTCTGTGAGAGTCGCTTTTGCTGCTAGTTCCTGGGAACGGTTCCCCTCTATATCAAAGAATGCAATATCGAAATCTTTAATAATTAACCCATAGTCATTGCCAAAAATTGAAGACCAAACGGTGTTTCGGACTGCACCCCCTGCTAACCACCAGTTAGGTAGATTTAGTTGAGCGATCGCAGGTAATACTGTATTAATACCTGTATCAGCTAAAATCATCTGTAGACGAGTGTTACTATTCATATCACATTCCTAGGATTGTCAAGTAGAAGGTGAAAATATTATCATTCATATTTCATTAAACTTACGGTGTTGATAGTCCTGTTGTGATACTTTGCAGGTCAATGTTTATCACCAGAACTTCTGTAGTCATAGTATAAATAAAACAGGTTGCACAGAAGGTTAAATTGTGAATTTAGAATTTAGAATATTTATTTATGGAAGATTTATTTGCGCGACTAGAACGCACACTCAATCCTGAACTGCCTTCCCTAACAGAGTCACAACAAAAACTCCTCCAAGAACTCAGTATTGATGAAAATAAACCCGGTACGATTCTACATGACTTTCAAACTCTGATAGATTTCTTACAACCAAATGGAGTAGAAGTTAGTAGTGTTAATAACCTTCTACCGCTAAAAGTACTATCAGAAGTTAATTCTCGGTTAAGTCATCCAATTGAAACTAAACTCAAACGCCCCGTACAGAAATCATACCCCTACATTAATGGACTATATCTGTTATTACGCAGTTCTGGAATAGCCCAAATTAAATCCCAAGGGAAGAAGCAGGTTTTAGTTTTAGATGCCGCAACTTTGCAATCATGGTCAAGCCTCAATCCAACCGAACGCTATTTCAACTTATTAGAAGCCTGGTTGATTTGGGGAAATAACGAAGTTTTGGGTGAACATCAAGATTCATTAGGGAATTTATTTAGATGTATTCAACTTTGGCCCCGCGTCCCAGATAAAGGTTTAAAATTTCCTAAATATGAAGATCAAAATAATATTAGTTATTACCCCGCTCTGCATAATGTTGCTCTATTAGAGTTATTTGGATTGTTATCTACCAAACATGGGAAACCACAAGAAGGCAAAGGGTGGCGCATTACTAGTTTACAACGCTTACCCTTTGGTGATGCTCTGTTGCAATTCCTCTTTCCCTTAGGTATACGAGGAGAATTACAGGATGATGTAAATGTTAGTTTTGGAAAATTACAGTCACATTTTCAACCATTTTTTCCAGAATGGGAGCATAATTTACTTGTTCCCAAGCAAGGCTTCACTGATGGTATTTATATTTTCAAAGTATCCCTTTTTGAGCCTTGGCGACGCATTGCCATACCAGCAAAAAAACCATTAAGCTGGCTAGCAGAGATAATTCTCGATGCTTTTGACTTTGATTACGATCACCTGTACGAGTTTAGTTATAAAGACCATTTTGGTCGCATAATAAAAATCGGTCATGCTTACATGGAAACACCCCCATTTGCCGACCAAGTACAGATTGGTGATTTGTCTCTAGAACCAGGTGGTAAAATGACCTATCTTTATGATTTTGGTGACAACTGGAAATTTGATGTGCAGTTAGAAGCAATTAATCCACCTGATAACAAAATCAAGAAACCGAAGATTTTAGAAGTTTACGGAAATGCACCTCAACAGTATTGGAGTGAGGATGATGAATTGGATGAAGATGAAGGATGAGGAAGATTTAAAAAAGTGTAGATAATGAAAATTTCCTCGTGTCCCCGTGTCTTTTGTTTGTGTCTACTAAAACCCGCTTTAAGATTGAAATAGTTTTAGTTACAATAAAGTAATACAAATTGTCAGGAGATAAAAGCTGTGAATCTTCCATATACTGGAGGTTGTCAATGTGGACAGATTCGTTATGAAATTCATGCTCAACCTTTAACCCTATACCTATGCCACTGCAAGGAGTGTCAGAAACAATCTTCTAGTGCCTTTGGTATGTCTCTTACAGTATTACGAGATGCTGTTGTAATTGTTCAGGGAAAACCGAAAGCTTGGACTCGGAAAAATGATAGCGGACGTGAAGTAAATAATCTGTTCTGTGGCGACTGCGGAACGCGATTATTCCATGAAAGGACTTACAATCCAAATACTATCAATGTCAAAGCTGGAACCTTAGATGATACAAGTTGGTTACGCCCAGTGGGTAATATTTGGACACGTAGTGCCCAGTCATGGGTGATAATTTCAGACCAATTGCTCAACTATGACGGGCAACCAGAAGATACGCAGGCTTTATGGGAAAAATGGAAACAACAACATCCATAAATGCATAACTCCTGATATTAGACATCATATTCCTGACACTTAAATCAATGCCCTTGATTGTTAGTCTAACTCATGACTGTACCAAAGAAGATAATGATAATATTTTACTGGGAAAGTGCTTTAATGAACATATTAAATTATTTAAAAAAGTAATAGTAAACTCAAATTATAAGTTCAGCTTGTGTATCATATATATTTCCACTTGTCTGCAAATCATTAATAAAGCTAACACACTATTAATATTTCACATGAAAAATTACTGGATATTTTCAATCAAGTAATTTAAGTGAAATTGGATAAGTAAGACGATTTTGGTTCATTTTCAACACTTTTAACAGCTATTTCTAGACAAGCTTGATGAAAAACGATACACCGAACCCAGACCAAGAAATTGGGCGCTTGATTGATGAGGTAATGTCTTCATCTCTGACTGATGAACAGTACCGCAAAAAGATGCAGCGACGCAAAGAAGTGCAAGACAAGCGCATAGCAGAAGCTGTACCAGAAAAAGGGTTAATTATTGTAAATACTGGTAACGGTAAGGGTAAAACCACTGCGGCTTTGGGGATGGTATTGCGATCGCTCGGTCACGGGTATAAAGTAGCGATCATTCAATTCATCAAAGGTAGCTGGGAACCTTCCGAAAAAAGGGTTTTCAGCTATTGGGAAGACCAGATAGAATTTCACGCAATGGGCGAAGGCTTTACCTGGGAAACTCAAGACCGCGATCGCGATCTTGACAAAGCTAGCGCCGCATGGGAGAAATCGTTAGAGTACATTCGCAACCCAGACTTTCATCTAGTGTTATTAGACGAAATCAATATCGCCCTCAAAATGGCTTACTTACCAGTAGAAGACGTTTTAGCAGGTTTGGCGCAAAAACCCGCTAACAAACACGTTATTCTCACAGGTAGAGGCGCACCACCTGCTTTAATTGAGCGTGCTGACTTAGTAACTGAAATGACCCTAGTTAAGCACCCTTTCCGAGATCAAGGTGTGAAAGCACAACCGGGAATTGAGTATTGAACTAGGAACTGGGGACTGGGAAGATTTAGATATGGATTCAGACCCCAACCAAATCTTAAAGTAATTTTTTGCCCATTCCTTTGCAACTTGCTGCGCCAAATGCGAGTGCATCTCGTAGAAAAGTTGGGAAATCCTGGGCACGACCTGTTTATTCTGAATTGTGATTTTGTTAAAAACTAGGTTTCCTACTCAGCAGAGATCAGAAACCTGGTTTTTAATTCTCGTATGTCATATCAATTTGAAAAAAGAATGCAACACATAGATAATACCCTTCCCCAACCCTGCCCTTGCTAAGGGGTGCGCGTCAGCGCAGGTGGGCTTATCTGTCGTAAACATTTTTTGAATTGGTATCAGATGTGGAAAAGCAGATTATGCCTATATACAGCAGATTTCAAATTAATGAGGTACAAAAGCTAAGTCTGTTATCGAGGTATAAAGTGTGTTTTAGTTCTGAATTCTGAATTCTGAATTCTGCTGTAAGTTCCATTTGTTACTTTTTATTCCAGAGACTTAAAAATGCTTGATAGATGGCTGGAGTCATCTGACTTTGTAAATGATTTAATGCATCACGATGGTTTGCATTATTGTCATCATAATAAGTAAACAGATTCGTGAGCTTGACAATCTCAGGATTTTGATCGTTTGTTCCCCTCCATTTGTTAGTAACTTTGTGTAAAACATCCTTGGGTAAATTTTGTTGTAAGTTATTTAATGCTGCGATGTAAGAAGGATTTTGAGGATTCTTTTTGAATTGGAAACACAAATCTATCAGCTTGACTTGTGACTGGGGCTGGGGCTTATCTGTTAGACTAGATTGCTGTAGAATTTGACGCTGTTCAAAAGTAGCAATACCATTTTCAGTTAAACCCTGAGATTTCTGAAATTTCTTGACTGCTGTATAAGTAGCTGGGCCATAAAAAGGCTTGTCTGGAGGAATTTCGGCATTGGTTGCAAAACCGTGAAACTTCAATCTATTTTGAAGCCCTTTGACTGTTTCTTCCATTACAGTTCGAGTATCTACATCAGCGTTACCATTAACCGTAAGTTTTTGTGAGTACTGTTTCTGAAACTTTTTAATCGCTTCTTCAGTAGGATCGTCTGTCAAAAAGTCGCTATTCCGCTTCCAGGGAGCAAATTTAGTGAGATCCGGCTTAGGATCAATCTCAGGAGCTAAATATCCCAATCCGATCAATATATGACGGATGACTTCAGGGCTACTAACGGCCATGCTTTTTGGTTCCTTTGCGATTAAACTACCATTTAATGTATCTTGTTTTACAAAAATTAGGTAAGTAGAAATAAATAAATCTAGCATTTCTTGTTTGCAAGGCGTTCCGAAAGTTAAGCGATGTGTGACAACAAGCTGCAACTCTTTGAGACCTTCGGCGTATGCAACTACAGAGAGTGAAAAAGAAAGAGATGCGATCGCTTATTCTCAACTATTAATGATACTACGTGTTAAGGGCACACATCTGTGCGCCCCTACTGCTCTATCCACTGCAAATTTCTAATATTCATCGAAAGCGGCGGGAAACTCCATCCCCTTGTGGGTGGAGAGGGGCAGTCGCCCCGCTGCTTGGGGCATTGGGGATTGGGCATTGGTAACTTCTTCCCCATGCCCCATGCCCCATGCCCCATGCCCCATTCCCCATTCCCCATGCCCAAAAACTCCATCCCCTTGTGGGTGGAGTTTTTTATAATATTTAACAAACCTGATTTCAGGAAAAGCACATCTTATCTTTGTAGCACCCTCTTGAGTGAAGTAGATATTTTGGCTGCATATTATAGGCGCTAACTACTGACTATTACTTTATGAGTGTACGTACAAAACTTAAGGGACAGTAATGAATCCACTACAACGCAGGCGCAAACGGGGTGTTATTCTTACACCTCAAGGATTTGAGAAACTTCAAACAGCGAAATGTCAGGCACAAAGTTGGGAAAACTTAGATAAACGTTATACTTTGGAAGATTTAAGCGATCGCACTGGCTTAGATCCAGATACCCTGATGAAGGTATTTCATTGCCAAGTAGGAGTTGACAAGCAAACTCTAAACACCTGTTTCAGAGCTTTTAATTTATTACTTGAACCAAGTGATTATCAACTACCTCGGACTAGTGATTTGCATCAACTCATTGAGAGCTATGCCGATAATCCATTGGCATTAAATATAGCTTTTAACAAAATTGATAAGTTATTTGATGGTAATATTTCGGAGTTTTTAAACCAAAAAACATTAGTTTTTGGAGAGATTAGCCAGCTTTTAAAAGAGCATTTTAAACACGTGTCAGATACCGAAAATCTAATTATTGGGTGGTTAGCAGGTAATTCTCAGCCAGCTTCACTTTCAGAACTGCGATCGCAAATATCACCTACTATACCAACACCACAATTACTAGATGCTTTAGAATCTTTGCAAGAGCGTTCTCTAGTAGAGAAGAATGCTTATCTTTTCTCTGTTTCCCCAATGATTAGAGAATATATAAATCACCAATTAATCCAAAAGCAAATTAGCTCCAATATCAAACAGCAGCAGCGTCCATCACAAAAACATCGCTCAATTACTACTAGAGAAAAAAGCAAACTCTCGTTTAATATTCCAGCGCTTCCCGTCGTGAAGCAGCAAGGTTAATTTGTCAGCAGTAAACTCAAAATGCAACTGACGATTTTCAAATTCTGGCCAAGCAGCTTTAAAATTATGCTTTGTTAAATCCCGAAATGCAACCGTTAAATGGGGTGCAAAAGGGCGGGTTTTAGAAACCTTGTCAACAATTCTCAAGTTGCTTTCTGTATAAGCCATTAAATCAGCTTGTAAAGTTAAAAGCTCTTGACTTCTGACGACATTAATGTAAATGACACGAGGTGCAAAGGCATCAAACCCTTTGAGTGTAATTGCTACTGGCTGTTGTCCACTGGCAAACTCCTTCAAGGATGCTTCTAACAGTGGCAAGTTAGTATCTGCCCATTCAAAGGGCGGTTGCAGGGTAATATGAGGCGGAGACTTTAGCGCCCCGCTACTAGCATAGCGATCGGCAAAGTACTGCTTAATCTCGTTGGCGTAGTCTTGAATATCTTGCGGTGGTAGGAGGGCGACAAAAAAACGGCTCATATATCTATATTAAATTAATTAGTAAATCACTATAGTTTGTGTCTATTGCTACTCAAATGCTACCCAAAAATACTCATAACTAAAGCAGGATGTTTGTTGTAACTGGAGTTAAGAAGCTAATGCCGTGGTTTGTAAAAATTGAAGAAGGGAAAGTCGATAAATCTACCTTTGACCAATATGTACCTGCTCACAAAGCCTACATTCGGGAATTGATTACTAAAGGACACAAAGCGCGAACAGGCTATTGGGTGGAGCAAAGAGGCGGGATGTTACTGTTTGAGGCAGCCTCAAAAGAGGAAGCAGAAGCGATTATAGCTGATGACCCCTTGGTAAAACACGGCTGCGTCAACTATCAGCTTTATGAATGGCGAATTGTTATGGAATAACACACACTTACTGAATTTTAATGTTATGCTTATAGAAGACCTGGATCTATGCGATCGCAACACCCAAATCTTGTCAGAACCGGAAGGTAGCAGCAACACGGGAGGCTTGTGGTAGGCGTAGTCTCCGGGTCGCCCTATTTTTAGGAGCGGTCAGCAACCATGCCTGGTTTTGGAGATATTGTTCAAAAAGCTTTTTACCTCGGAGTTGGATTAGCTTCTTACGCAGGTGAGAAAGCAGGGGGAAAATTAGCCGAAGTGCGATCGCAAGTCCAAAAACTGGCAGATGAAATGGTTGCAAAGGGCGAAATGAACACAGAAGAAGCCCGCCGCTTTGTTGAGGACATGATGAAGCAAGCCCAACAAGCCCAAGCATCTGGTGAAACCTCACCAGAAACGCCCCCTTCTCAACCTCGCCGCATTGAAATTTTAGAGGACGATGAAGAGCCAACGGTGAAAGAGGCGTCAAATGATGAGAATGTAGATAAATTACGCCAAGAAGTGCTAAACCTGCAAGACGAGTTAAAACGATTGCAACGCGATCAATAAAAACCATTCTTTGAGCGAAATATCAGTAATAAGTGGCATTTTGACATGACACTTCGGATAAAAACTTGATAAGATACATTGCTTAGTGTGTGTTTTAGTGCTTCAAGGCAGATAACACAAAGCGTCCTGTTTATAGCCTGCAAAGGTGTCAAGTTTATGGAACAGTGGCAAAAAGATTTAGTAGAAATCGTCGAAACAGTGGCTGATGAAGTAGAGCGCTTCTTCCTGGGAATGAGTGAAGTGGTAGACGCATTTTTTGAGCTAACGGAAGAAGTCAGCGAGCAAGTACACAATAATATTGTTACTGAAGTCGATCAGTATCTACAGGATTTGGCTGAACCAATGTTGGAAGCTTACTGGGAACTGGAAGACATTGTAGCAGATGTCGATCCGGGTTTTCCTTATTCAGTTGAACCTACATCTGAAAAAAATCCTGCCTGTATCGGTTGTAGTCACTACCACGGTCAAGTTTATGGTGGTAATTTATTAGTTTGTGCTATGCATCCCCACGGTTGTGAAGATGAGAATTGTCCAGACTGGGAGAAGGAAGAGTATTGAGGGGGAGTTAGGAGTTAGGAGTTAGGAGTTAACAAGCTACAAAATTACTAAAAGGACGTAAAGATAAGTAGAATAACTAATGACAAATGACAAATGACAAGTGACAAATGACAAGTGACAAATAAGAAATGACAAATGACAAATGACAAATGACAAGTGACAAATAAGAAATGACAACTGATAAATTATCTGAAAGTGCATCCCAGGCAAACCAAGAAATGAAGTATGGCGAACGCGACATTGCGGAAGGTAAACTAATTACCTTTGGGAATCCGCGTGTGGGGAGGCGATATGACATTAACATTACTTTGCCGGAATTTACTTGTAAATGTCCGTTTTCCGGTTATCCTGACTTTGCGACAATTTATGTTAGCTATGTGCCTGATGAACGGGTAGTGGAATTGAAGGCGCTCAAACTTTATATTAATAGTTACCGCGATCGCTACATTTCCCACGAAGAATCTGCCAATCAAATTTTGGATGATTTTGTGGCTGCTTGCGATCCGTTGGAAGTGACGGTGAAAGCAGATTTCACGCCTCGCGGTAATGTACATACCGTAGTTGAAGTGCGTCACCAAAAGTAACCTCATTACTGATGAGCACAGATGGCATTAATCGGCTTCATTCAGCAATTTTCTTCACGGCAGATTGCACTTGAAGCACAACTTTTTTTGATAAAGGAATATACCCAAGTTCCAAACTGGATTTTTGCCCGTCAATCACAGCCCAATTCACAAAATTTTTCAGCGCTTGAGCTTTGACTCGGTTTGGATATTGGTGATAAGTTAAAAGCCAGCTGTAAGTGACGATGGGATAAGACTGGGCACCTGTAGGATCGGGGATAAAAGCAATCAAGTTATCATCTGGTAATTCCACTGCTTCTAAAGTTTGTGCTACAGATTCTGGTGTTGGTATAATATAATTGCCAGATTTATTTTCTAAAGCAGCCACAGAAAGTTTATTTTGTTTGGCGTAAATGTATTCTACATAGCCAATAGCTCCTGGTATCTGTTGAATCAGGGCGGTAACACCTTCGTTACCCTTTCCACCAATTCCTACTCGCCATACTACAGATTTACCAGCCCCAACTTTGCTTTTCCATTCTGGACTTATGGTGCTTAGGTGTTTCGTCAACACGCTCGTAGTTCCACTACCATCAGTTCGGTATACAACTTGAATCGGTAAATCGGGCAAACTTGCTCCTGGGTTAGCTGCGGCTATTCTAGGGTGATTCCAATTCTTAATTTTTCCAAGAAAGATATCTACGTAAACTTGGCGTGGTAGCCTTAGAGCAGTTGGCACATTGACTTGAGACGACTGCTGTGCAACTGATTTGAGATTATAAGCTAGCACAATAGAACCAGCAGTTATTGGCAAAGCAATTACTCCCCGTTTTATCTTGGCTGCTTGTTCACTTGTAATTCCTACATCACTAGCTGCAAAATCCACAGTACCATCGATAAGCTGTTGCACTCCAGCACTGCTTCCTATAGCTTGATAGTTAATTTCTATATTGGGATTTTGCTGGTTGTAATCTGAAAGCCAACGCTCATACAAAGGTGCGGGAAAACTTGCCCCAGTTCCAACAAGGGAAACACGCTTTATGTTTTTCTGCTCGGCAGTGCAAGAAGCAATACTCAACAAGATAGCGATTAAAGGTAGAAGGCAAACCCGTCCCTGAGATTGAAGTTTAGCAGACATAGAAATCTTTTGTTCCAATGTTTAATAAATACCTCTAGTAATTTTCCAATTTGTAGCTGTGTGGGCGTAATTAATTGTAAATAACTTTAAAACGCAGAGCTTAACGCAAAGGTACGCAAAGTAATCCTCTGCGTACCTCTGCGATTTCCTTTGCGCGACGGCAGTCGCTACAACGGGGGGAACCCCCGCAACGCGCTGCCTCCCCTTTGCGTTTAAACTTCAATCGCCGCCTCTTTCTCTTCACCTTTTGGCTGTGAACTCAGCCGATCTAAAATCTCCAAAACTTCTTGTTCAAAAGCAACTTGGGCACGATTAGTTTTGCCACCTACATACAAGCGATCGCCTTTTTGCAATGCCCAGATTTGCGAGTGGGAAAAGTAACTCATCACCACACCCAGCATGAGCAAGCCAAACCCTGTGTAAACAATTGGTATGCCTGGATCGGCTTTAATTTGTAAGCCTGTGCTACCAATGACATCCAAAATTTTCAGCTTCACGCCATTAACTTCGGTGAACATCCCAGCGCGGACTGTATCAACAAGTTTGCCAGTGGCATCATAAATTAATACCATCCCTTGCAAGTCTTTCGCTAACAGGGAGACACCCTCACTCAAATCTGGTTTCGTTGGAACCCAGGTTCCCCAAATGCGCCCGTTACCGTTGGTGTTCAATTGCGCCATTGGAAGCTGAAAAATCGGGCTGTTATTAAATTGGACGCGAACACCTGCAATTCCCCAATCAGTTTGATAGAAAGTTATGCCATGATAGCGCAGAGGCTCGTTGACAAAAATCTTCTTGTGGTCAATTTCCTTTCCCTGATTATTCAAAACAGACATATCTGAATAAAATTGATTAATGCCGCCAGATGGTGTGTAGTCAATCCAAAAACGATTGACGCGCACAGACCAATCTTTCGGGATTTTTGCGGCTATTGGGCCAGCATCGACAATATTTGTCACTTGAAATGTATCGCCACTAGCAACCATTTCCTGAGCGAGAAACCCAGTCATCGCCCCCCAAATTCCCCCTAGCAAAATAGCGACGATGCCAATATGAACGATAATTGGGCCGATGCGTCCGACTATTCCTTTGCGGGCGTAAAGGAGATTTTCTTTTTCTCGATCTGGAAAAATTTTATAGCGGTGTTTCTGTAATATTTCACTGAGAGAATTCAGGGAACCAGTATCTAGTTCTGTACTTAAAGCTAACTTTTGAAATTGTCGGGGTTCTTCGTAATATTTCCAGCGCTGGGCAGCTTTTAAGGCCGGTAACTGACGGGTAAATGAACAAGCAGTTAAGCTAGTGCCAAATAAGATGAGTAATGCCAGAAACCACCAGGTACGATATACGTGGTCTAATCCAACTACTTGAATTACCTTCCAAGTTAAGAAACCAAATAAAGCTGGATGTTCTGGGTAATTGGCTTGGTAAAATGCGGGTGATTGACCTTGCTCGATTACAGTACCGGTGGAGCTAAAGATGGCAATCAATAGCAGTAGTGCGATCGCTAGTCGTAAGTTGGTCAGTACAGGCAAAAGCTCTTGGCGTAAGAACTGCCCAGGTACTGCCCACCATTTTAATTCTTTGGACGCCGAATCTTCTAAAGTCATTATGTGTAAAATCTAACAAAGGTATTGATATTAAAAACTGCCGAGCGGAATCCGAGAAATTAAGGAAAACACACCGAATCCTACCAACAGCGCCCCACTAACTGGGTTAATCCAACCAGACCAGCGACGCAATTCTAGTAATTTTTTAATTGAAGCTGTAAAAGTACCTGCCAAAATCAACGGTGCTACATAACCGGCTGTATAAGAAAGTAGCAAAACAGCCCCTAAAATTAAGTCTTGTGTATTGGCAATCCAACCCAGTAAGCTGGCTAAAACAGGTGTGCTACAAGGGGATGCGACTAAGCCGAAAGTCAGTCCCAGCAAATAGGAACGCAATCCTGCTGGCAAATCCGGCGAAATCCAATTCGTTTCGCCCAAGGATGGAAATTGCAGAGGCAGTGCTTCTAATAAGTTCAGCCCCATGAGAATGGCGATAATGCTGACGATAATCGGCAAACCAATTCCTACTTGACCGTAGACTTTTCCGACAAAACCTGCTAATATACCTAATCCTGCCAATGTAGTTGCTAAACCTAAAGCAAACCAAGTTGATTGGGCAGCTGCTTGCAAGCGGCTTTTGGCTTCATAACCACCGATGTAACCAATGGTAATTGGCAGCATGGAAAGCATACAGGGTGTGAGACTGGTGAGCAAACCAGCTGCAAAGATGATACCAATACTCACCACGCTAAGGTGTGTTAGTTGGTTAGAAACGAGGCTGTTGGCAAATTGTTCTAGTTGGTAAATTTGGGTTTGCAGATTATCAAACATGGGGAGTTTCTGAGCGGGAAATGCTTACTCTGCTTGAATGGTAGCTTATTTTTGGTTTTTGAGTCAGCAGAAGTGATTATCCAAACCTAATATCATCTAAATTTCATCTGCCCAAAGAAATGTATTTAAAATACAATTAAGCTCAGATTATCCCTGAAGAAGCACGGCTGGAGTATTTGGCATGATGATTGCATTACCCGGATTTCAGATTGTCACTTTGTTAAAAGCAGGGGTAAAAGCAGTCATATACCGTGGAATTAAGGTTAAAGATCAGTGTCCGGTAATTATCAAAGGGCTACGTCCAGAACAGTGTACACCCAATAATATTGAACAACTCAAACATGAGTATGCGATCGCTCAAAGGTTAAATAGCGCCGCCGCCCTCATTGTCTACGCCTTAGAAATGCATCAGGGAATCCCTTATTTAATTATGGAGGATTTTCAGGCGCGATCGCTCGATCAATTGCTAGACCAATTTCAACAGCCTGTGCCGTTTCTGAAGATTGCGATTGAAATCACTAGCAAACTTGCACAAATTCACACTTATCATATTGTCCACAAGGATATTAAGCCGCAAAATATCTTAATTAACCTCGAAACTAGTCAGGTCAAAATTGCTGATTTTGGAATTGCTACGTTCATTCCATACCAGCAGCAAATGGTTAGCAGTTCCAGTCGCATTGAAGGCAGTCTACCTTATTTATCACCTGAGCAAACCGGGCGGATGAATCGAGGAATTGACCATCGCAGCGATTTGTATTCTCTGGGAATCACCTTTTATGAGATGCTGACAGGTCAGCTACCATTTCAAGGCAAAGACCCCTTAGAATGGGTGCATTGTCATATTGCCAAATCTCCACCATCCCCGAAAAAGCTAAACTCTGATATTCCCCAAATGCTCTGTGACATCATCATCAAATTGCTGTCGAAGGTTGCAGAACAGAGGTATCAGAGCGCTTTAGGTTTGCAATTTGATCTGGAACGGTGCTTAAAGCAATTGGAGACAACTGGACAAATCCAATCCTTTGTTTTGGGTGAGCAAGATATCTCAGAGCGCTTTCAAATTCCTCAAAAATTGTATGGGCGAGAACCAGAGATTGCCAAGCTTTTACAAGCATTTGAACGAGTTGTTAGTCAAGGGAAACCAGAACTGGTGTTAGTTTCTGGCTATGCTGGGGTTGGTAAATCTTCTCTGGTGAAGGAGATTCACAAGCCCATTGTTAGAGAACGCGGGGTTTTTATCTCTGGTAAATTTGATCAGTACAAACGAGATATTCCTTACTCCACCATTGTTCAAGCTTTTCAAACACTGGCTCGACAAATTTTAACGCAGCCTGAAAATCAACTTGCTACCTGGAAAAAGCGAATACAAGCAGCATTAGGGAACAATGGTAGATTAATCACAGATGTAATTCCAGAAGTTGAACTAATCGTTGGAGAACAGCCTCCTATACCAGAGTTGGGGCCTGCCGAATCTCAAAACCGATTCAATTTGGTGTTTCAAAATTTTATCAGCGTCTTTGCTCAAAAAGAGCATCCACTCACTGTCTTTTTAGATGATATGCAGTGGGCAGACAGCGCTACTTTAAATTTAATTCAAACCGTCATTACTGGGTCTAGTATCCAATATCTCTGCTTCATTTTGGCTTTTCGAGATAACGAAGTAGATGTTGTGCATCCCTTTAGTTTGATGATGGACAAGATTTGCCAGTATGGAGCCAGAACAACTGAAATTCTCCTTACTCCCTTGAATATTGTTTATATAAATCAGTTGATTGCTGATACCTTGCATAGTTCAGTAGAACGAGTAGAACCTCTTGCTCAATTGATTATCCAAAAAACTGACGGTAATCCCTTTTTTGTCAATGAGTTTCTGAAAACACTCCATCAAGAAAATCTGCTGAATTTTGACCCCCCTCAATCCCCCACCCCCCTTGGTAAGGGGGGACAGAGGGGGGTAAAAGGGGGGTGGCAATGGAATTTAGCTCAGATTGAAGCCCAAGGTATGACAGATAATATTGTCAGTTTGATGATTGGGCGGATGCAAAAACTGCCAGCCGCAACTCAACAGGTGCTGAAGTTAGCCTCCTGTATTGGTAATCGCTTTGATTTAGAAGTTTTAGCAATCGTTGGTGAACAATCTATTGAAGAAACAGCGAATGCACTTGTTGATGCAATTTTAAGAGGATTAATTATCCCCATAGAGTCAGATGAAACTGCCCAGAAAAACTATCGTTTCTATCATGACCGAGTTCAACAAGCTGCATACTCCTTAATTGCTGATGAATCAAAGTCGGCAGTTCACCTGACAATTGGACGGCTTTTGCTGAAAAATGCTAGTCCTGAACAAATGAACGAGCAAATATTTGATTTAGTCAATCAACTCAATTTCGCTGTGGATCTAATTATTGAGCAGACAGAAAAAGATGAATTGCTACGGTTGAATTTAATCGCTGCTAAGAAAGCAAAAGCCTCTACAGCCTATACTCCTGCTAAAAAGTTTTTTAGCGTTGCCATGAATCTTTTACCTAAAAATTCCTGGATTGAACAATATGAACAAACATTTACTCTATTCAGAGAACTAGCTGAGTGTGAATTCTTAATAGGAAATTTAGGACAAGCGGAAGAATTATTTGAATTACTATTTATTAAAGCAGCATCTTATGTAGATAAATCTAATATTTATATGCTGCAAATCAGACTCTATCAAGTTGCAGGGAGGTATGAAGAGGCGCTGACATTGGGATTAGAAGCTTTAAAACTTTTTGGGGTGACATTCCCTGACACAAATGAGGAAGTGCAGGCTGCGATCGCAATTGAAAAAAACCAGGTATTAACCAATTTAGGTAACAGACAAGTCTCTGATATAATTAATGCTATAGTAATCCAAGATCCAAATATTAAAACAGTGATTAGTCTGTTGACAACTTTGGGGCCACCTACTTATCTCGGTAGACCTGATCTCTTTCCCTTAGTCGTACTTAAAGCAGTTAACTACTCACTCAAGTTTGGTAATACGGAAGATTCCTGCTTTGCCTACAGCATGTATGCCATGTTATTGGTTTCCATCTTCCATGATATTCCCACAGGGTACGCATTTTCTGAGATGACAATTCAATTAAATGAAAAGTTGCATGACTTGAAACTTAGAGGAGTTGTTCTGCACATTCATGGAAGTCATATTAATGTTTGGCGTAACCATATTGCTACCGATATTCCCTTTTTAGAGCGGGGATTTATCGGCTGTGTGGAAGCCGGTGATGTGACGATGGCAAACTACAATGGTTATCAAGGCTCGTGGCAAATTATCCAATTAGGTTTTCCACTTACAGAAACATACAAATCTCTAGAAAAATATACTGCATTCGCCCGCCAGTCTAAACATGAGACTGTCTATCAGACAATCAAACTACAGCAGATGCTACTGATGAATCTGCGCGGACTGACTCACCAAAATCTAACTCTAAGTAATGATGAATTTGATGAATCATCTGCTTTATCTATCATTACAGATGCAGGTTTTGTCAGTGGAATTATTTTTTATCATATTATAAAAGTAATTATATTTTTTACTTATGACCAATATCCAGAGGCATTGAATTCTGCCTTGAAATTGTCTAATTTTCCAGTTACAACACTGGCATTACCAATTGAAACAGATTACATTTTATATTACTCCCTGACTCTCACGGCTCTTTATTCAAGAGTATCTTATCAAGAGCAAGAGCAGTTTTTACAAACCCTAAAATCCCATCAGCAGCAATTGCAATATTGGGCTAATCACTGCCCTGCAAACTTTTTACATAAGTCTCAGTTAGTAGCTGCTGAAATAGCTCGAATTGAAAATCGTGACTTGGAAGCAATGCGTCTGTATGAGCAATCAATTGCTTCAGCCCGTGAGCAAGGATTTGTACAATATGAAGCTTTAGCTCATGAGTTAGGCGCTAAGTTTTACTTAGAGCAGAAGTTTGAATTAATTGCCAAAACTTACTTGCAAGAAGCTAAAAATGCTTATGTACGCTGGGAGGCATCTGCTAAAGTTAAGCACCTCGAAGAGTACTATCCCCAGCTATTGCCACAACAACAGCTTCTCTCTAACGGAACGTTTTTCAGCACAGGTGAATACCTAGACTTCTTATCGGTCGTTAAAGCCTCTCAAACCATATCTAGTGAAATTGTGCTTTCGCAGTTGTTGAAGACATTAATGCAGATTGTCATTGAGCAAGCAGGAGCAGAGATTGGTTATTTATTGCTTGAATATGAGCAAAAATTGGCGATCGAAGTAGAAGCTAAATTTAATCCCCAAGCTGAAAAAATCAATGTTTATCGACCTGTATTGGAGGGTGAAATTTCACAGGTTATTCCTCAATCAATACTGAATTATGTTCAGCGAACTCAAGAAACAGTGATTTTGCAGAATGCCACTGAGCAGAATATGTTTTCCAAAGACGAGTATGTAATTAAAAAGCAACCTAAATCTGTACTTTGTTTACCAATCACCCATCAGTCGAAATTACTTGGTATTTTATATTTAGAAAACAATCTGATTTCCAGCGCCTTTACACAGGAGAAACTTTCCGTACTGGAAATATTGACAGTTCAAATTGCTATTTCTCTAGAAAATGCTCGTCTTTTTCAAGGTCTAGAAAATAGTCAAGAAAAACTCAATCTGGCGTTAAAATCTGCCCAAATCGGTGTTTGGAGTTGGGATATTGCCAACGATCGCTTTGATTGGGATGAGCAAATTTATCAACTATTTGGGTTAACACCTGAAACTTTTGCTGGAACTTCCGAAGCAATTTTAGTTCGCCTGCATCCAGATGATCGAGCATTGCTGGTTCAATCGTTGAGCCGAGCGATTAACGAAGGTGTGGAACATGATTTAGAATATCGAATTATTCAAGATGACGGCAGTATCGGCTACCTAGCCTGCCGAGGAAAAGCCTTTTTCAATGAAGCTGGTAAAGCCACACACATGAGTGGTGTTGTGCTTGATATTACACATCGCAAACAATCTGAGGCAGAACGAATCCAACTGATTCAAGAGCAAACCGCCCGACAAGAAGCAGAAGCCGATCAACAACGGGCAGCGTTTTTGGCTCAAATCAGTGCAATACTCGCCTCTTCCCTTGATTACGAAAGGACGCTAACAAGCGTGGCAAACCTGGCTGTGCCTTACTTTGCCGATTGGTGCAGCGTTGATCTGCTGCAAGACAACCAATCAATTAATCGGGTAGCAGTTACTCACCGTGATCTAGAGAAAGTTAAGCTCGGTTGGGAACTTCATCAGCGTTATCCCAGAGGGTTGGATGCAGCTGAAGGTGTGCCGAAAGTGGTGCGTACAGGAGTTGCAGAAATGGTAGCAGAAATTTCAGATGCAGCCCTAGCAGCAGCCATCAAAGATCCAGAACATCTCCAGATTCTGCGTGAACTTGGCTTAAAGTCATGTATAGTAGTTCCCTTGATGGCACGCGGACGGATTTTTGGTGCAATTTCCTTTGTGACTGCTGAATCAGAACGTCGTTACAGCACGGCTGACTTGTCACTAGCAAAAGATGTTGCCCATCGAGGTGCGATCGCCATTGATAATGCCCGCCTTTACCAAGAAGCGCAGCAAGCACAAACAACAGCAGAGCGAGCATTAGAGCGAATTGCCCGTCTTCAATCCATCACAGCTGCTCTTTCAGAATCCCTGACACCAGCCCAAGTATCTGAAGTCATTGTAGAGCAGAGCATGGCTGCCTTGGGAGCCAGTTCTGCCCTTGTTGCCTTGGTGAATGACAGTAAAACTGAACTGGAAATTGTGCGGGCGGTTGGCTATAAACAGGATTTGATAGATGCTTGGCGTATTTTTGCCATCGATTCACCCTCTCCACTAGCAGAAGCTGTGCGAACTGGGAAACCTATTTGGGCACAAGCAACAGAAAATCGGGTAGCTCATTACCCACATTTAGCAGAAATTTATGCTCAATATGATTTTAATGCCTGGATTTCTATTCCTTTGATGGTAGAAGGTTGGGCAGTTGGCGGTATAAGTTTGGGATTTACTCAGCCTCAACAACTGAGTGGAGAAGATCAAGCATTTATTTTGGCTGTTGCTCAACAATGCGCCCAAGCGATCGCTCGCGCCCATCTCTATGAAGCCGAACAAATGGCACGAAGCGCTGCTGAATCAGCAAACCGCATCAAAGATGAATTTCTCGCTGTGCTATCCCATGAATTGAGAACACCGCTTAATCCAATTCTGGGATGGACAAAACTGATGCGAACCCGCAAGCTCGACCAAGCAACAAGCGATCGCGCCCTAGAAACCATTGAGCGTAATGCGAAGTTACAAACCCAATTAATTGAAGATTTGCTCGATGTCTCCCGCATCCTTCAGGGTAAACTTAACCTCAACTTCTACCGGATTAATTTGGTATCAGTCATTGAAGTTGCGATCGAGACAGTGCGTTTATCGGCGGAGGCTAAGTCTATCCAGATTCAGACAATTCTTGAATCCGGTGTCGGGGAAGTTTTAGGCGATGCCAATCGATTGCAACAAGTCATTTGGAATATCCTTTCTAATGCCATTAAGTTTACTCCCATCGGTGGACAGGTAAAAATTAAATTAGAGCAAGTTGGCTCACAGGTACAAATCTGTGTAACTGACACAGGAAAGGGAATTGCACCGGAGTTTTTACCTTATGTCTTTGATTATTTCCGTCAAGCAGATGGTGCGACAACTCGAAAATTTGGCGGTTTAGGTTTAGGATTAGCGATCGTCCGCCATCTTGTGGAACTTCACGGGGGAACTGTGCAAGCAGAAAGTCTGGGTGAAGGACAAGGAGCAAGTTTTACCGTCAGACTTCCATACTTACAGGATGAAAACAAAGGAATCAAGGATGCAAAAGATAACTACTCACTGGTGGCGGCTCAGTCTTCGCCCTTGTCTGGCTTAGAGATTCTGGTGGTGGATGATGATGCAGATATGCAAGAATTTTTGCCCTTCATGCTAGAGCAGTATGGTGCAACTGTTACCGTTGTCGCTTCAGCTATTGAAGCTTTAACTGCATTGAGTCAATCCCAGCCAAATCTAATTATCAGTGATATCGGGATGCCAGAAATGGATGGCTATATGCTGATGCGACAGATAAGGAGTCTAGAACCAGAGCAAGGAGGGACAATTCCCGCGATCGCTTTAACTGCTTATGCTGGTGAGATGGATCGTCAACAAGCGATCGCTGTGGGATTTCAACAGCATATTTCCAAACCTGTAGATCCAGAAGAATTGGTGAAGGCGATCGCGTCATTGGTTCCCGATTTGGCATGATGGTGGAATATAGCAGGTTACAATTTTGCCAGAGTCAATTGCTTCACTCCAACCGATTAAAAGTCAATAAGGTTCAGTTAGACTTGATCCTGCTAGAGGAGGTCAGCGATCATGTACAACAAAATAAGGAGGTCATTTGACCCAAGAAAAACAGCCAAGCGACGGTATAAAACGCTCTCAGGGCAAATTTGACCCCTTCCAAGAAACTAGGCAATGGTCAGCAGCAGCATCCGAGGAACGCTGTAAAAGAATAGCCAGAAACATAGGTAAACGATTAGTTGAAATAATCGATAACAGAAGACGAACCCCTACCAATAATTTGTATTTTTGAGGACTACCCAGATGACTGAGACAGCAACCCAAATACCGTTAACCGCCTTACTTCCTATGCTGACAGCGATCAGTGAACGGGACTACCCACGTTTTAAGGAGCTTGAGATTGATTTTGCCTCTACTCACGGCGTAGAAGTGTGGGAGGATGTTTTTAATTTTCGTCTCAAGCCAGCACTAGACAAAGACTCTGATCATTGGCTATTAATTCAAAAATGCAGTAAAGGTTTTACAGTAGTATCAACGATATAGCCAAACACGCAACAGCGACAGCAATTGCTCAGTATCTACGGGTTTAGTAATATAATCTGATGCGCCAGCTTCAATACACTTCTCGCGATCGCCTTGCATGGCTTTTGCGGTCAGTGCAATAATCGGCAAAGACTTAAATTGCTCGTTTTGGCGGATCGTGCGTGTTGTTTCGTAACCATCCATTTCTGGCATCATTACGTCCATCAAAACAACATCAATATCTGGTGTATTTTCTAACATGGTAATCCCCTCTCTACCATTTTCAGCATATAAAACCTGGATTTGATAACGCTCTAGCATACTGGTAAGGGCAAAGATATTCCGCATATCGTCGTCTACAATTAGCGCTTTTTTGCCAGTGAGTAAGTAGTCTTGTGAATGCAGTTGTTCGAGTATTTGTCGCTTCGGTGCAGGTAAATTTGCTTGGACTCGGTGTAAAAATAATGCTGTTTCATCGAGGAGACGTTCGGGCGATCGCACATCTTTAATAATGATTGTCTCGGCAATCCGTCTGAGTTCTGTTTCTTGAGCTTTGCTAATTTCTCTACCTGTGTAGACAATAATTGGCAAACTTTTGCCGTTAGGTAGAAGCTTGATCTGCTCAATTAGTTCAAACCCGGTCATGTCGGGTAGCCCTAAATCAAGAACGAGGCAATCAAAATGCTGGGTGCGAATAGCTTCTAGAGCAGCTGCACCGTCAGCCACAGCAGTGGTCGAAACATCGCTGTTACCAATCAACTCAACAATACTCAGCCGTTGAGTGTCGTCGTCTTCGACTACCAATAAATTTTTCACTTGGCGCTCAACAAAACCTTTAATTTTGGTCAACGCCTCAGATATTGTCTCGCTGGTTAAAGGTTTTTGCAGATATGCGATCGCACCTAGTTGCAAACCACGTTGTCTCCCTTCTTCAACAGTCATGATATGTACGGGAATGTGACGGGTATTTGGGTCATGTTTCAGACGATCCAATACTGTCCAACCATCCATTTCTGGCAACCGGATATCTAGCAAAACGGCTGAAGGTAGGAATTGCTGCGCTAGCATCAAACCTGTACTACCGGTTTGGGCGGCTATCACCTTGAATCCTTGTTGTTGCGCCATATCTAGAAGGATACGCGCAAAATTAACATCATCTTCGACAATTAGTAACACGCGATCGCCTCTTTCTATAGTCGTGCGATCGTCATTAATCAGTGCAGAGTGCTGAGTGAGGAGTGAGGAGTGGGGAGTGAGGAGTGAGGAGTGGGGAGTGGGGAGTCCAAAGTAGGGAGTACTGGATTGTGTCGATGTCAACTCAGAACTCAGCACTCGTGACTCAGCACTCAATTGTGGTAGATAGAATGTAAAAGTGCTACCTTCACCGGGTTGACTGATTAGTTTAATTTCGCCGCCGAAGAGACGGGCAATTTCGCGGCTAATTGATAAGCCCAATCCGGTACCGCCGTATCTCCGACTGGTAGAGCCATCGGCTTGCTGGAATGCTTCAAAAATCACTTTCTGTTTTTCGGGGGCAATCCCAATGCCTGTATCGCTGACTGAGAAAGCAATCACCAGCTGGGCACGATTTAAGGTTTCGTTGTCGTTGCTCCACCCTAGCTTGGCCACCGCAATCCGTAAGCGTACCTCCCCTTGCTCTGTAAATTTAAAAGCGTTGGAGAGGAGATTTTTCAACACCTGTTGTATACGTTTGACATCTGTATAAATGCTGTTTGGCAATTCGGGAGTAAATTCGATTGCGAAAGTAAGTCCTTTGCTCTGAGCGATTTGCCGGAAGGTGCGCTCAATCTGTTCACCCAACTCTGCCAATGGCATTTGAGTCATGTCAATGGACATGGTTCCAGATTCAATTTTAGCGAGATCCAGAATGTCATTAATCAATGCCAACAAGTCAGTACCGGCTGAGTAAATTGTCTGGCTGTATTCGACTTGCTTGGCGGTGAGGTTGCGATCGATATTATCTGTCAATAATTTCGCCAAAATCAACAAGCTATTTAGCGGTGTCCGCAGTTCATGGGACATATTGGCGAGAAATTCTGATTTGTATTTTGAGGAGAGGGCGAGTTGTTCAGCCTTGTCTTCTAAAGACAGTCTTGCTTGTTCGATTTCTCGATTTTTGCGCTCGACTTCTTTCTTCTGCATTGCCAACAACTCTGCCTTTTCTTCTAATTCGGCGTTGGTTTGTTGCAGTTCCTCTTGCTGTCCTTTGAGTAAATCCTCAGAGGTTTTGAGTGATTGGGCTTGTTGTTCTAGACGCTTGTTGGTTTCGCGGAGTTCGCTTTGCTGGGTTTGAAGTTCTTCAGCTAAAGATTGCGATTGTTTGAGTAATTCTTCAGTTCGCATCGATGCTGCGATCGTGTTGAGGACGATCGCGATACTTTCGGTAAGCTGGTCGAAGAATGTCAGATGAATTTCGCTAAAGCGGCGGAAGGATGCTAATTCAATCACTGCTGTCACCTGTCCTTCAAAAAGTACAGGTAAGACTACGGCATTCAGGGGCGTGGCTTCTCCTAACCCAGAGGCAATTCTGACATAATCACTTGGCACTTCCGTCAGCAGAATTCGCTCTTTTTCTAAAGCGCATTGTCCCACCAAACCTTCACCCAAGTGGAAGCGGTTAGCTAGATGTCTGCGTTCGCGGTAAGCGTAGCTACTGATTAGTTTCAAATACGGTGTATTTTCCAGAGAGTCCATCAGGAAGAATACGCCGTGTTGCGCTCCTACCAGGGGTGCTAGTTCTGAGAGAATTAGTTTAGATACGGTTTCTAAGTCTCGCTGCCCTTGCAGCATTCGGGTAAACTTGGCTAAGTTAGTTTTCAACCAGTCTTGTTCGGTATTTTTCTGCGTTGTCTCCCGCAGATTAGCAATCATCTGGTTGATGTTGTCTTTGAGTATTGCTACTTCCCCTAGTGCTTCGACGGCAATTGAACGAGTTAAATCACCTTTGGTTACAGCTGTAGCAACTTCTGCGATCGCTCGCAACTGAGTTGTCAGTGTAGCAGCAAGTTCGTTCACATTATCCGTCAAATCTTTCCAAGTTCCAGCCGCCCCAGGTACTCTAGCTTGTCCGCCTAACTTCCCTTCAATTCCCACTTCCCTTGCTACCGTGGTTACTTGATTGGCAAATGTCGCTAGAGTATCAATCATCTCGTTGATTGTCTCTGCCAAAGTTTCAATTTCTCCCTTGGCATCTAACATTAGTTTCCGTTTCAAGTCACCGTTAGCAACTGCGGTTACAACTCTAGCGATACCGCGTACTTGTGCCGTTAAGTTCCCCGCCATCGAGTTAACGTTGTCTGTTAAATCTTTCCAAGTACCCGCGACACCTTGGACTTGTGCTTGTCCGCCCAATTTTCCTTCAGTTCCCACTTCCCGCGCTACCCGCGTTACTTCACTGGCAAAGGAACTGAGTTGATCTACCATCGTGTTGGTGGTGTTCTTCAAATCCAAAATTTCACCTTTGGCATCGACGGTAATTTTCTTGGATAGGTCGCCATTTGCTACCGCTTTCGTAACTTCCGCGATGTTGCGAACTTGTCCAGTAAGGTTCCCCGCCATTGAGTTAACGTTGTCTGTTAAATCTTTCCAAGTCCCAGCCACTCCTCTGACGTAAGCTTGCACGCCTAATTTACCTTCCGTTCCCACCTCACGGGCAACCCTGGTAACTTCTGATGCAAAGGAATTTAGCTGATCCACCATTGTATTAATGGTGTTTTTAAGTTCCTGGATTTCGCCTTTGACATCCACGGTGATTTTTTTAGATAAGTCGCCGTTAGCTACTGCTGTGGTAACTTCGGCAATATTCCGCACTTGCGCCGTCAAACTTCCCGCCATGAAGTTTACGCTGTCGGTTAAATCTTTCCAAGTACCGGCTACACCTTTAACTTCTGCTTGTACACCCAATTTTCCTTCAGTTCCCACCTCACGGGCAACCCGCGTTACTTCACTTGCAAAAGAATTGAGTTGATCTACCATTGTATTAACAGTGTTTTTCAACTCTAAAATTTCACCTTTGACATCAACGGAGATTTTCTTAGATAAGTCGCCATTAGCTACAGCTGTGGTAACGGCGGCAATGTTTCGCACCTGTGCCGTTAAGCTTCCCGCCATGAAGTTTACGCTGTCAGTTAAATCTTTCCAAGTGCCAGCCACGCCGCGCACATCTGCTTGGACGCCCAGTTTACCCTCACTTCCCACTTCACGAGCAACTCGCGTTACTTCACTTGCAAAGGAGTTGAGTTGATCCACCATGATATTGATGGTATTCTTGAGTTCTAAAATTTCGCCTTTGACAGCAACAGTAATTTTCTTGGATAAGTCACCATTAGCGATCGCAGTCGTAACTTCGGCAATATTGCGCACCTGTGCTGTCAAGCTTCCCGCCATGAAGTTCACACTGTCGGTTAAATCTTTCCAAGTGCCGGCAACGTCTTTCACTTCCGCTTGTACACCCAATTTCCCTTCAGTTCCCACTTCACGGGCAACTCTTGTAACTTCACTTGCAAAGGAACTAAGTTGATCCACCATTGTATTAATGGTATTTTTCAACTCCAGAATTTCACCTTTGACATCAACAGTGATTTTCTTGGATAAATCGCCAGTTGCCACCGCCGTAGTTACTTCGGCAATATTCCGCACCTGTGCCGTTAAACTTCCCGCCATGAAGTTCACGCTGTCAGTTAAATCTTTCCACGTACCCGCTACACCGCGCACTTCTGCTTGCACACCAAGTTTACCTTCGCTTCCCACCTCACGGGCAACTCTTGTTACTTCACTTGCAAAGGAATTGAGTTGATCCACCATTGTGTTGATGGTATTTTTAAGTTCCAGAATTTCACCTTTGACATCGACGGTGATTTTCTTGGATAAGTCGCCTGTTGCAACCGCCGTAGTCACTTCGGCAATGTTCCGCACCTGTGCCGTTAAACTTCCCGCCATGAAATTCACACTATCGGTAAGGTCCTTCCAAGTTCCAGCCACGCCGCGCACATCGGCTTGCACACCCAGTTTACCTTCACTGCCCACTTCACGGGCAACTCTTGTTACTTCACTAGCAAAAGAACTAAGTTGATCCACCATGATATTGATGGTATTTTTGAGTTCAAGAATTTCACCTCTGACATCGACGGTGATTTTCTTAGATAGATCGCCATTTGCGATCGCAGTGGCAACTTCAGCAATATTTCGCACCTGTCCGGTGAGATTACCCGCCATTAAGTTAACGTTATCAGTTAAATCTTTCCAAGTCCCCGCTACTCCCCGGACTTCTGCTTGTACACCCAACTTCCCTTCAGTTCCCACCTCACGGGCAACTCTTGTTACTTCTGATGCAAAGGAATTGAGTTGATCCACCATTGTATTGATGGTGTTTTTCAACTCTAAAATTTCACCTTTGACATCCACAGTGATTTTCTTAGATAAATCGCCATTAGCTACCGCCGTAGTCACTTCGGCAATATTCCGCACCTGTGCCGTCAAGCTTCCCGCCATGAAATTCACACTATCGGTAAGGTCTTTCCATGTACCCGCTACCCCGCGCACTTCTGCTTGACCGCCCAATTTACCTTCTGCACCTACTTCACGGGCAACTCTTGTTACTTCCGATGCAAAGGAATTAAGTTGATCCACCATGATGTTGACGGTGTTTTTCAACTCTAAAATTTCGCCTTTGACATCCACAGTGATTTTCTTGGAAAGGTCCCCATTAGCTACCGCCGTTGTCACTTCCGCAATGTTACGAACTTGGGCTGTTAAATTCCCTGCCATCAAGTTAACGTTGTCTGTGAGATCCTTCCAAGTTCCTGCTACACCCTTAACTTCTGCTTGTACGCCCAACTTCCCTTCAGTTCCTACTTCACGGGCAACTCGCGTCACTTCCGATGCAAAAGAATTCAGTTGATCCACCATCGTGTTGACAGTGTTTTTGAGTTCCAGAATTTCGCCTTTGACATCGACGGTGATTTTTTTGGATAAGTCACCATTTGCGATCGCAGTGGCAACTTCGGCAATGTTACGAACTTGTCCGGTGAGATTACCCGCCATCAAGTTAACGTTATCAGTCAAATCTTTCCAAGTGCCAGCTACACCTTGCACTTCGGCTTGGACACCCAACTTACCTTCAGTTCCTACTTCACGCGCCACCCGCGTTACTTCCGATGCAAAAGAACCAAGCCGATCTACCATCGTGTTGACGATATTAGCAGTTTGGAGAAACTCACCTTGGAGAGGTCTGCCATCAATTTCTGTAGCGATCGTTTGGGATAAGTCACCATTGGCGACTGACCGAATTACCCGGGTAGTTTCAGCTGTTGGTTGAACTAAATCTGTAATTAGAGTATTGACAGAAGCAACACAATCTGACCAAGAACCTCGAACATCTCCGAGAGAGGCGCGATCGGCAATTTTACCTTCTTTGCCGACAACATTACCAATCCGTTGTAGTTCGGCCGCCATCCGCTCATTTTGATCAATAATACCATTGAGCGTATCAGCGATTTTCCCCGCAACACCAGTATGGTCTATGGGCATCCGAGCCGAGAAGTCACCCTGTTTAACAGCATTCAGCGTTCTTAGTAGCTGATTTAAATCGAGATTGTCGCTGTCTCTAGTTAACTGTTCGGTTGCCATAGCCTTATCCTTAATCTTGAATATTGAGGAATTTTTTGTATTTTTTGCACCCCGTACCTAGTGAGATAACTTTTAGGTAATGCGGATCAAAATAGAGAGTAGGGAATAGAAAGTGGATCAAACTAATTTTTATGGGTGCGAGTGTAAGCAGTTGATAAAGACTGCTAACTAAATGGTATTGCCGTCGATGTATCTGGCATACCACTTAGCTAATGATAGCTAGTACAGGTCGGCGATGCCTAACTTGGGCGAGTAAGCGATCGCACAGTAGAACACAAGATGACAATTAACATTACGTTTTTTGATTTTTGGAATTTGAGGAAAGCAGCAAATCAATAAATTCTAACTGATAACTGAGGTTTGCTAAAGTCAGAAATATCCGGCAACTCCAAGGATTGGCAAATGGTTAGAGAGTACTCAGCCCAGAGACATCTGCCTCCGCTTGAAAGTGGCGATCGCTTAACTCGCCCTGAATTTGAACGGCGTTATGCGGCTGCACCCCATATCAAGAAAGCAGAACTGATTGAACGAATCGTTTACATCGCATCTCCTGTAAGACATGAGCAACATGGCAAACCCCACAGTCGGGTCATAACTTGGTTAGGAGTCTACCAATCACTGACTCCTGGCGTTGACTTAAGCGTTGAACCAACCGTCAGACTAGATTTAGACAATGAACCCCAGCCAGATGTAGTGCTGTTTATTGAACCAGACGCAGGCGGACAAATGCGTTTGAGCAGCGTCGGCTCGTTCTAAAACGCTGGAATTTTTTTTACGACGTGCCATAATGCATCTCTGCTACTAGGCTATTGATATTTTTTTATACCAAAATATTTCTGATTGTCATGGGAAAATATAGCAAATCAGTTGCCTAGGCGTAGCCCGTCGTAGACATCGTATCTCTAAAAGTTTAGTTAATTTCACGTAGACTATATTTTATTCCGGGTAGTAAATAAATTCATAAGTTCATTACAACAATTGCTGCAATGATTTAAGCGTTTCTTATATATGTCAGAGCATTTGTTGCAAAGTATTAAGCAATTGCAGCAACGGTTTATACATCTGCAAGAAAGACTTAAGCCTTTCTTATACATGTCAGAGTATTTGTTGCAAAGTATTAAGCAATTGCAGCAACGGCTTATACATTTGCAAGAAAAACTTAAGCCTTTCTTATAAATGAAGTAATATTAGCTGCAAAGGTTTAAATTTTCACAGTCTCAAGCGGAAAAAATCTAAGTATTTGTAGTAGCGTGGCACAGCTAAATTGATGCATTCTAAATCTTAGAAACCGGAGAGTTGCTGCTCTGCGAGTTCCCGATTTGATATTAGAATTAACTCTATCGCTTCCCGTAGGCTTTCTCTAGCTTCTTCCAGAGTTCTCTGTTGGAAATTTGCACCAGGTAACTCTTGAACGTAGCCAATATACCAGTCATCTAACTTTTCATATACAGCAGTAAAAGAGTTTTCCATACCCAACCCCAAATACTTCACTTCAAGTCTATAACTATATTAGCTTTTGCATTCCAGCCACAACAATTTCTGCCAGGTTATCTGATAAAGTTAGAAGCGGCTTTTGAAGTCCCCATTCTTTAACTTTACTTGCTGAAAGAGCGCCATGAGCCGTTGCATTCCGCAGTGCTTTTGCGAGTCTTACAGCTTCAACCCAGGTAGAAACAGGTTGAGATTTCACTATCCAATGTTCGATGATTTCTTGATCTCCATTTCCCAGACTGAGAAAATCTGCAAGTGCGCTCTTTCCTTGAATTGATGGATTTTTATTAAGCCATCTTTCAAGATTGACCCTTGTTGAATCGGGTGGATTTAATGAATTATAATTGTTTGGTAAATCACATTTAACCGTGAAAGATTTAATATTTTCTGTCTTTAGACCTCCATTACTTTTTTTCAATAGCAATGTTTTTGTAATTGTTTCAAATCCACCCCAAGTCATCACAAGTCGCCACTGAATACCACGTGCTTTATGTGTATCATTGGGTTTGTCAACTAAGCTATGACCAACAGCCGGCTCCTGCCATTCTAAGCCAGATTTAATCAGATAAAATCCTTTTGATAAGCCTTGGATAACATCATAGATATGGTCTGAGTTGTCTGAATGAGTCTGGTTGAAGTGTGAGAGCTTCTGGTGTATATGCTTGCACTTGCCTGGATCATTTATGCAAGATTCATAGGAACCAATAAATTGCCATAGTTCGCGCGAGACATCTTCAAGACGTGTAGATATATTCAGAGAATTTTGGATAACCATCATTATGAATAATATTTGTTTGTTGTCATCCAAAAATATAGACAGAAACAGCCTATTTTTAGAGAGGTATTCTGCATATAAATTGGTTTAATTATTCTATTTAGATAATTTAAATATTAATCCAGTATAAATACTGAATTAAACCACGACCCCTTCCAACTCCTCATCTGTCAACTCATATAATTGCCGCAATTTATCTAACTTCTCACCATCAGCTTCCCAGAAACCCCGCCCATACGCCTCTAACATTCTCCCTAAAATATTGCGAAAAGCTTCAGGATTTGCCTTACGTAATTTCTCCGCCATCTCTGCATCTAACGCATAAGTATCAGCTGCTTGATCGTAAACCCAATCATCAGTAAAATCAGCAGTACCACCCCAACCAATCAACGCCGTCATCCGTTGGGAAATTTCAAAAGCACCACCAGAACCTTGATTTGCCATCGCTTGCGCCCATTTGGGATTTACCAATTTGGTACGATACTCCATTCGTAGTAAATCATCTAAATTGCGGGGTGTAGTATCTTTCGAGAAACTTTCTACAAAGCTGGTTGTAACCTTTTTCCCACCTTGTTTTTCTGCCGCCTTTTTCAAACCGCCAGTATTAGCGTAATATTCTTGAATATCAGTTAAACCATATTCTACCGAATCAATTTCTTGAACAATGCGATCGCTAGTTTTTAACAAAGTATTCAACACTTCCGGTCTAGCTTCACCTTTATCTTCTCTCCCATAGCTGAATACATTGCGACTTTGCCAAGTATTACCTAACTCCTCACCAGATTCCCAGTTACCATCCACAACTCTATCATTCACCAAAGAACCAAAATCACCCGCCGGATTAGAAAACAATCTCGCCGATGCATTTTCTACACCTTGGGCTTTTAAAGCTAAAGCGTGTCTTCTAATAAAATTTTGATCTTCCGATTCATCAGCATCAGCCGCCCGTTGAAATAAATCATCCAACAATTCGATGATATTGACAAAACTATCCCGGAAAATTCCAGACAAATTACCCAACACATCAATACGGGGATGTCCCGCCTCGACCAACGGCTTCAACTCATAACGAACAACTCTACCAGTTCCTTCCTTAACAGGTTCAGCCCCCACCAATTCCAAAAGAATCCCCAAAGATTCACCCTTAGTTTTAATCGCATCCAATCCCCATAACATCACCGCCACCGTTTCTGGATATTTACCATATTCATCCAAATGCTGGGCGATAATTTTTTGAGCAATTTCCCGTCCCCGTTCATAAGCAGCAGGTGAAGGCATCCGATAAGGATCTAAAGCATGAATATTCCTTCCAGTCGGTAACACACCAGCCCCATCCCGTAACAAATCACCACCAGGCGCAGGCGGAATATACTCTCCATTCAACCCTCTTAACAAATTCGTTAACTCATCTGTAGATTGCATTAACAAATCCCTTATTAGTTTTTCCTCTTCTTCTCTTTCTTCCTTTATTCTTTCCTCCTCCCCAAAATATGCCTCCAAATAAGAAGCCAATTCCTCTTCATTCGGTGCCTCCCCCAAAGTATGCAACCCAGAAGAAAACAACCGATTTTCTAAAACCTGCAAATATCCATACAACTCCACCAAATAATCATCAAAAGCATGACTGCTAAACATCCGCACATTTTCAGGAGTAAACGCAATTCCCAACCGTTTAGCATCTTCAAACGGACAATCGGCATCTAAACCAGAATCCACAATTTTTTTACAAATTCCTTCCTTCAAGACATAATTCTTTTGCGGATCTTCACGATACTCCGAAATCAAATCTCGTAATGCCACCAATTCTTTATACAAACCTGCACGACCATAAGGCGGTACATTATGAGAAATCAACACACCATAACCGCGACGTTTTGCCAACATCGATTCAGACGGATTATTCGCCGCATATATATATAGATTAGGCAAATTTCCTAACAGAATATCCGACCAAGAATAACCCGTATTACCCAACGGAGAACCAGGCAACCATTCAACAGTTCCATGCATTCCAAAGTGAACTAAAGCATCAGCTTGAAACTCATTTCGTAACCATTTATAATAAGCAGCATATTGCGGATGTGGTGTTAAATCCCGTTCAAACATTAACCGCATCGGGTCGCCTTGTATCCCCAAAGGTGGTTGTACACCTATCCACACATTGCCTAATTGCACACCCCCAATTTGAAAATCGTCGCCATAAGTTTTAATTCCAGTTCCCGTGAGAGATTTCCATTGTTTTTCGATGCGGGAAGTTTGCAGATATCCCAACCATTTTTCTAGAGTACGGGCGTTAACAGACGCCGGGATATTTTTTGTATCATCAAAAGTTTCATCCGCCTCTTTCACCCAGCGAATCAATTCTTCCCCATCATCAGGCAAATCTCCGACGGTGTAACCTTGTTCTTTAAGTGCATGGAGAAACTTCAGCAGACTACGCGGCACATTTAATAATGCAGCTGTCCCCGCAGCACCATAACCAGGCGGAAACCCATATAAAACGATCGCAATTTTGCGTTCCGATGCAGGTTTTTGTCGCAAAGCCACCCAACTTTTTACTCTACCAATTAATCGCTGCACCCGTTCGGGAACCAGATAAATATTTTCGCCCACCAAACCACCGAGAGGAACAGTATCAATAGCCCCATCCAATTCTGGTAATGCATACAACACGACACTTTGCAATCCGCCAACACCTTGGCGCGTCCACGAGGAAATATCTTGAATTAATAGTGGTGCAGCAACAATATAAGGTACATTCTTGGCAGTGAGGATGCGTTTTGCTACTTCTATTTGACGGCCTGCTTCCATTGAACCAGCCGGACCACCCACCAGAGGAAAGCCAATTGTCGAAACGATCGCATCTACTTTTACTGCTTCACTAGATAGTGAGGGAGTTTCTATATTACCTAGTTGTCGTTGCTGAATTTCATAGTCGGTTGTCATTAAATCTCGTACCGCCACATGTCCTTCTACGCCGTTGATGAAGATGGGTAAAGGAGTTAACCCAGCTTTTTCAAAACTGCGAATCAGTTGGGGAATATAGGGTTGTTTGGTGATGACGTGTTTTCGGTAGAGGAGAATTCCGATAACTGGGGAGACGCGATTAGGGAAGACGCGATGAATCGCGTCTCTACAATGGGTTTTATACCATTCCAAATACTCGCGGGGCGATTCAAAAAACCCTTGATAGTCAGGATGAAGTAATCCGATGTTGGGGGTTTCAATTAGCGGGGGAATGTCGCCGACTTTTAAACCTAAGTATTTTTCTGCTAGTGTCCAGAATAATGAAGCGACGTTTTCTGGGCCGCCAGCATTCCAGTAACCATAGATAATTAACCAGTTGCGTAAGTCTTGGACTTTTTGCACTGGCAGATATTTCAGTAGTTTGGGGCCAATTTTTAAGAAGCTGATATAACCAGCGAGTTTGTCTTCTTCTCGTCCATTGCTAAATTTGTCGAGGATGAATTTAACTGGTTTGGGCATTCCTTTGGGTTTGTCGCCAATGGTAAAGTCACCCAACTTGGTTAAACTCATCAATTCTAAGGCTGACTCAAAGACTAGACGGATGGGAATTTGGGAAATGCGATCGCGCAACCACACAACCTGGTCATAATCAAATAGTAGGCTACCGAAAAACACATCAGCGCCATCAAGTGCTGCTTCTACCTCAGTACGTTTGTTGGTAAGATCGCGATCGCTAAATACCCGAATATCCAACTCAGGACAGCGAGAGTTAGCCAAAAAGGCTGCTTTTCTGTACAAGTCAGCGTTGAATGATTCAAACCCAGCAATCAAGACGATGCGTTTCATGCCTGTAAGCTACGAAATATTTCTTTACTTAAATTTTAAACGTGCTTTCAAGCTGATTGTTAAATATCTACCCACAGATTCCGGTCAGTAGTACCTTGAAGGAGTTAGAACTTTACTATCACCACTGCCTTTAGGATATTTTGATTTCAAAAAAGTTGTGATGTGTTGAGTCAAATTAAGTACATCATTGAACTCTTTTCATTCCTGTAGGGCTTCGTATAGCGAACGAATTTCTTGTGGTGACAGGTTTGTGAATGTACGCAACTCGGTAATATCTAATCTCCGATTAAACTCATTAGCAGTATGTCGCCATTGATGTAGAAGCGAAAACAACTCTCTATCTTGACGTTCTGCAAAGACATCAGATGCGATGGCAGTTTCCGTCACTGATATAATTAATCGCGGAAAGACTATTGGTCGAAAATTAGCTAATGTATTTCCCAATAGCGAAAATAGCACGGGACTGTTATTGATAACTCTATCCAGTAGTTTCCGTAACTCGTCAACATTTCTCTCAATTGAAAAGTCAACTTGAATTGGCAACACATGGCTACCTTGCAATTGCGATCCTCTCGTTGCCCGTTGTACACCTAACCTTAACATCTCCGAACTCATATCAACTGGAAAGTAGAGGAGATCGGGATTTGCGTTGAATAATAAACTTAAAATGTGTTGGTCTTTTTCACCCGTGCCTACGCCTAAACTTACATAATGATATTTCTGATCTTTGATATTATTAGCATTAATTTGATGCCATCGATATCTAAAAGACTCTATACTCTCTTTTATCACAAGATAGAAGCGATCGTTACAGGCATGATCCCAGGCGATCGCCCTGCCTATTCCTCAATAGGAAAAACCAGATAAAATCTCTTTTCCATCGCCTGTCGCCGAAAACTCTCCTCTCAATTCCTGCGTGAGTTCTGCAAGTTTGTTAGATTAATCTTCCCCTATAAAGCAGAGAGTCCACCCTAAGCGGGGTTCGTTGATGGAATTCTCCAGTAGCTTCACAAAATTTAAAGATCCCATGTTGAGCCTCGTTTCTTGAGCAGTTTATCTGATAAATCTCGCACAGATGTCTAGAAGCGATCGCGTATTCATTAATACTGTAAAGCATTATGTGTTAAGCTGCTCAGGGTTAACAGGAAGCCAAGGGTAGAGTCTGTCAAGGGTTTACGACCTTCTAAACCCAGTTCACATCAGGGGGTGCGTTGGTTTAGGGATTTGGGCATCTAACTAAGTACATTTGTCATGGCTTTCCACTTTTACAAAGCGTTATTATCTAAATAATGGAGGCAATTGCTGGATTTCAATTTATTGCAGAAATTTACTGGTTATTCTCGATATTGATAACTTATAATAGTTGTGTTTTTGGTTACAATATAGTTTTGAATTAGTGGATCTTACCAAATAAAAGTTGCTGTTCCGGTTTGCACAAAAACTTATTTTGTCTAATAGCTTAGTAATGCTGAAAATAATCCAGCCATTGCTAACAACTATTTTACCAAAGTTATTAACCAAACTTTGTCTATATAATTATAAGAGTTTTGAACTAGTGTAAAAACAAGTAAATTGAGGATGAAATAATGAAATTCGGAATTGATAGCGGGCACAATTGTCCACCAGATACAGGAGCTAGAGGTATTAAATTCGAGGATAATTTAACTCTAGATGTAGGTAATAGAGTTATAACCAAGTTAAGAGCTTTAGGAAATGAAGTTGTAGTATGTAGACCAAGTAGTGCTAGTACAGTCCGTGACTCACTATCAAAAAGATGTTCTACAGCTAATGCCAGTAAAGTAGATATTTACGTCTCGATTCATTTTAACTGCTTTAACGGACAAGCTAACGGCACGGAAGTATTTGCAACTAGCGATACAGGTAGAAAAATTGCTAAACCTGTACTAGATGAAATCGTCAAGTTAGGATTTTTTAATCGTGGCGTTAAGAGTGGTTCTCACTTGTATGTTCTGAAAAATACAGATATGCCTGCTATCTTGATAGAAGGTTGCTTTATCGATTCGCAAAAAGATATGAATCTTTTTAATCCTGAAGCAATGGCTAATGCAATTGTCAAAGGCTTAACTGGTAAAGTGCCAAGTGCCCCTGTTAACCCTGTACCAGATGAAGAGGATAACATAGATGCGACTATTCTCAGACTGCAAAAATCCTTAAATAGACTAAAAATAACCGATAAAAATGGTAAGGCGTTAGTGGAAGATGGCTTTACGGGGGCTAACACCAAAGCTGCTGTAGAAAAATTTCAGACTATTGTCGGAGTTCAGCCGACTGGAATTGCTGACGACACTACATGGAATGCCATAAATTTAATTTTGGCAAAACGAATTATCAGACCAAACCATGCCGGTGGTGCAGTTGTCAGATACTTACAATACCGTTTAGGTGTTGAGAATGATGGCGTCTATGGGCCGCAAACAGAAGTTCTAGTTAAAAACTTTCAAAAGCAAAATGGTTTAGATGCCGATGGAATTATCGGGCCTGCTAGCTGGCAGAAATTAATTGGTTAGGCTGATGGGGACTAGAGACTAGAGACTGGGGTAGTGGTGCTGAGTAAAGAAGTTGGGAATCTGACTTCTTTACTCAGAACTGGGAACGGGCTAAACGCCGCGTTAATGCTAACAGAACTGTTTTGCCTAATGAATCAGTGAAGGGGTTAATTTTAGCAACTTACAACCATATTTTGTTGATAACATCTTTGGCAAGTGCACAAACTGCCAAAGCATTTGAGATAGCATTGATATCGCTTAAAGCCATTAAGCTAAAATAATTAAAAGAAATAATCAGGGCGTAGGAAATCACCTATTCTGCTGACAAGAATCTGTTCAACTTAACCAGGTTTGCGTTTGATAAGTATCAATCGCATTTGGTAACAGGTAACTTCCTATCGCTCTGGTGCTTTTTTGGCGGTGAAGTTTCGCCAAAAGTATAAAAGTAAAGGGCTTTTCAAGCCTATAACAATTGCTACTGGTTTTTTGTATAAATAAACACCTTTTTACTAATTTTAAAATTTATTTATTATGTCATATCAAGCCTGATACAACACTTATTCTAAGATATGGTTCAAAACCTTTGTTTTTATCAGAACTGAGTACACAGGTAGGGGCACAACATGTTGTGCCCCTACGATTATCTGTACCTCACCTTGGCGTAGCCTCTCGTAGAGAAGTTGCAATCTGCTGTATGATATTTCAGTAAGACAGCGATCGCTATCCTCTGGTTTTACTGACTGAATCATCACTTTCAGCGCGCACGGGAATTACAATTCCTTCTTGCAGCAGTGCATTCGTAAAAATCTTCCGAAGAACGCGCTGAATCTGAAGATGTTTTCCTGGCTTTACTTTCGTCAATGTCCGCAGCAACAAGTTAGACTCTCCTAGACTTTCGACTCCATCCACTTGTGTGCCTTCGAGTACATCTGGATCGTCTGCTTTTAACTGCTGTCCCACTTCCTCAATGACTTTGTACACGTGCGCTAAGTTGCAATCATAAGGCACACCAACTTCTACTACTGCAAAGATATATTGTTTCGAGTAATTAGTAATTGAGCCAATATCGCCATTGCGAATAATCTGCAATTGACCGTTAGGATGTCTGACACGAGTGGTTCTAAGTTCAATCGCCTCAACAAGACCTTCGACAACTTTCTCTTCGACTTTTCCAGCTTCAATATAGTCACCTACTAAGTAGTAGTTTTCAAACAAAATAAAGAAGCCGCAGACAATATCGTTAATTAGTGTTTGTGCCCCTAACCCCACAGCGATGCCGACAATACCAGCACCTGCAAGTATGGGAGTTGGATCGATACTCAGGGTATAGAGAATGAAAACTGTAGCACCGAAGTAAATTAAGTATTGTAAGAAACTACGAAACAGAGGAACGAGGGTCATGCGTCTACTTCTTTGAATATCAGTTAGATTCTGGTCTTTGAACAGCACCTCTTCAATAAGTAAGTAAACGACCTCAAACAACACGCGACTAATAAAGATGATACCGATTATCTTGATAATCCGCGGGCCAAAAGTTGCAACATTGGCAATTAACTGCACCTGTTGAATCACCAATGTTGCCATGCAGACATAAATCACAAATTCCAAGCAGCGCTTTAAAAAGGGTATCAGGTGTCGGAGGCGATCGTAGAATCTCAGCAGGTTATCAGGATTGGAGTATCTGATGCTGAGAGCATCTAGGCTATCAACGATCGCAGCGACTGCTTTGAGTATAAGCAACCCGACGGCAATGATTAGATAGATTCGCAGCGCGATGTACAAATATTCCGAAACCGTTGCTGGCAATTTGAGAAACTGGGCACACAAGATGATCGCCCACAGCCAGATTCCACCACTGATTCTGTCATAAAAGGCCTTAAAGAAAGCATCAATACTTTCATCGTCAGCAGTATTTTTTTCTAAGTTTTTGGTGCGAGTGCTTGCTACCTTCAGCCAATATTTGAGAAATTTCAGGGCGATCGCCGCTAAAATCAAAGTGCCAAAACTCTGAGCTATACCAATTCCTAGTGTCAGCCAAAATCCTGATGGGATACGCTCAATCAACAAAAGTGTGTATTGCTGAAGGTTTTCGCCGCGATAAACTAGATAACCATTAGCACCCACAATCAGAATGCACGACACCAAGCAAGCAAGTAACAATAACCCTGTGATATTTCGGCGGAGGGTTTTGATACTCCTATTGTCGCTTTTAAGTATAAAGGTTTTAGTAAATAGCTTGAATAATTTGCTGAAAACCCAGTTCAGTAATAAAAAAACAAAGATTATCAGGCTGACTTCAGCCAAAATAATTAACACATTCATATATGAACATAAAACTGAATTTTTTTAACAGTTGTATATGAAAATTTATTGAAATTATCAAGGTTTTTCTATACATAGATGATTATTATTTCATATAATCACAACTTGTCAAGCCATTAACATTTTATTCACACGTTCACTTTTCGTTTTATCTTCACCGACTCTAAGTAAGTGAGAATAAATCGAAGTATGACAAGTATTCACCCGAACATGAGATTAATGTGTCTTTTCGTCCCCGTATATCCGCGTCTTTACATCTTTCTAGCGATTTGAACTATGCAACTTACAAGCGCATCAGCTTATTTAATATCAGCTCTCACAATCCTTCTGCACCAGACAATTTCTTCCTTGTGCTTTTGCCTGGTAGAGTCCTTGGTCAGCAGCAGCAATTAAGGTTGCAGGAGATAATTGGCTATGAGGAGTGATGGTTGCCACACCAAGACTTAGGGTAATGAATTCACTGACCTGAGAATGGGGATGAGGCATTTGTAATGCACTAACATTGATCTGAATATCTCTTGCAACTGCAATGGCCCCTTCAATATCAGTATTCGGCAAAATAACTGCAAACTCTTCTCCGCCATAACGAGCAACTAAATCAGCGGGGTGTTTAACTGTCTGAGATATTGCCTTAGCAACCTGTCTAAGTGCATCATCTCCTGCCAGATGTCCATGCGTATCGTTGTAAAGCTTAAAGTAATCGACATCACACAAAATCAAAGATAACGAACCTTGCTCTCGTGCCAACCATTGCCACTGCGTGTTTAATGTGTCATCAAAGCAGCGTCGATTTGCCACTTGGGTTAGACCATCGGAACAGGCAAGGCGCTGTAATTCCTGGTTTGCTTGTTGTAATTGGTGGTAAAGTTCTGATTGCTGAATAGCGATCGCAGCTTGACCTGCCAACTGGTTAAACAAGTTAATCTCCGATTGCTGCCATTGTCTGGGATGACGGCATTGGTGAGCAATCAATAATCCCCACAAACACCCTTGCTGCAAAATTGGTACGACAAGGTTTGCCCGGATTTGCAGACTTCTGAGGAGGTCAACATGACACGGTGATAGACCCGCATTTTCAATGTCTTCGATCGCTCTGGTGTTACCTTGTTGATAGTAAGCTGCATGCGTGGATTGAAAGCAGGTATCCATGACGTGAAATCCAAAAATCGACATGCACCCTTCTGCTAAGGATTCTACAGCGACTAACCCACTCCAGTCTGGCTCAAACTGGTAAATCAGCACTCGGTCTACCTCAAACAGTTGTCGCACTTCCGTTGCTGTGATTTGCAAAATCTCGTCTAACTCCAACGATTGGCGAATGCGCTGCGTCACAGCTGCGACAATTCGCTCAGACTCGCTTTGGTGTTGGACATGCTCAACCTGCTTAGAATGTGCCGATGCTACAGTTAACGCGATCTGCTCAAAGTAAGGGGTTGTGGTGACAGGCGCTGCACTGGGTTTACCAATTAAATAGCCTTGAGCAAGATTTGCACCTCGTTCTCGCAACCAATTCAGTTCCTCAATGCACTCAATTCCTTCAGCAACGGTCTGAATGTTTAACTTTTGAGTAATCTCTAGAAGCTTCTCGGTAATCGAAGCTTTGTAAAGGTCTTGATGTACATCTCGAATTAACTCCATATCCAGCTTGATAAAGTCTGGACGTAACTGATGCAGCAAGTTGAGGCTGGAATAGCCAGAACCGAGATCGTCAAGAGCGATTAAAAACCCTTCACTCCGGTAGTATTGAAGCACTGCCTTGAGGTGGGCTAAATCTTGAGGATTGTCTGACTCTACGACTTCAAAAACAACGCGATCGTGGGAAATTCCGGCAGTATCAATTGCCTCTACCGTACTACGTAGGCAAAAAACTGGGTCATAAAGTGACGTTGGTGCAAAATTGATGAAGATGTGCCCACTCACTTGATAGCGGCTGAATTGAGTGATTGTGCTCAGACGAGCAACTTGGTCGAGTTGTGGTAGAAGTCCGGCTTCGGTTGCTAACTCCACAATTGGTGTTGGTAGCACTAAATTGCCTTGTTCATCCAGCCCTCGCAAGAGCGATTCATATCCAAAAATTTGCGATGTATCGTTAATTGAGACAATTGGTTGGAAGTAACTGGTGAATCGTTCCGTTGCCAGCATTTCAACCAGCCAGTCGGATTGGTTCAACTTAATGAAGCGTTGTAATGAGGCTATGTCACTAAAATCATGGAGTTGAGGTTGGAAAGTGCCTTCAATGAAAAGGACTTGCGTCTCTTTTAATTCTCTTGGTGCAAGTAGTTTGGCCAGGTTACGAGCAATTTCTAGGGACTGTCCGGGTCTACACTCCAAACTCAAACCTGGTCGCTCGTGCATCAGTTCATACTTAAGGGCAAACTGCTGTAGGTAGGAGGTGACTTTTATCAGGGTATGTGAAACGGGGAACCAGAGAAAGAGCCTACCTGCTTCCTTAGTCCGGCAGCGTGCAACATTGCGACAAGCACAGGTTTTGGAGATAGGACATATTTGGCTCATAGCTAAATAATTTGCTCAATCCGATTTACTCTATTATTCCCACTATTTTTAGTGTAAAAGATAAACTATACTTCAAATACGTGAAGATTTGATGAGTTAAGTAAGCTGAATAATTTAGCTGAGTAAGTGACTCAGGAACACATACCAAAATTTATACTAAAAGCCCAAGTAATTGCCGATATGTTTTGTGCAATTAAGCAACAGAATGAGGAGTTATATTAACAATTTAAGTTACAAAAAAAAGGCAAAATCAGCAAGATTAGGAACAGCTATTAGCTATATTAATTCAGAGTAAATATATCTTTTTGAAGAATGAATCTACCTCAATAAACAACAAAATCTTTGAAACAAGTTAATAAATTAAGCCATGAATCAAAGAGCTTTCACCCTAAATCCCTCTCCCAAAATTGGGAGAGGGACTTTGAAATTGGCTCCCCTTGTCCCTATTTTGGGAGAAGGGGTTGGGGGATGAGCAATACGGTTCGGTTAGGTTTTTTGATGAAAATTCTAGATCGCAAAGATGCGATAAATCATCACAAAGACGCGATAAATCGCCGTCAAGACGAAAGATTGATTATTGTAGAGACGGCGATTCATCGCGTCTCTTGCCTTAACCGAACAGTATTGGGGGGATGAGGGCGAATTTTGCATTTGTGCAAGTGGTCTATTGAATGGTTTTGGGGAAAATATCTAATGTTGGTATTTCTTCCACGAATAAATTTATCAATTTCTCGTGTAGGGATATTTACGCAGTTTATGCACCGCGACTGAATACTCAGACATTCCCACTTCTACCAATTAGAGTTGCAATTGCCTTGACTAACTCATCTGGTTCGACGGGTTTGGAAAGATGCTTTTGAAAGCCTGATTCAAGTGCTTGTTGCTGATTGATTTCTCCGGCATAAGCAGTTAAAGCGATCGCCGGAATTTGTTTGGCTTGGTTTGCCTGCAATGCTTTAACTTGGCGCATTAGCATATAGCCATCCATCTCTGGCATCCCAATATCACTAAGTAGCATATCTGGTTCTGACTCTGCCAAGACTTGTAGTGCTTCTTTTGCTGATGTCACTGCTGTCACTATTGCTCCAGCCTGTTCTAGTACAAATGTGTGGAAGTCACGGGTATCATCGTCATCATCTACAACTAAGATTTGGATGCCTGCAAGGATTTCAGTTGGAGGAGAAGGATTTAATGCAGCAACATTTATGTTTTGTTTTGCAGTTAAATCTTTTTTAATTAGTGGTAGCCTGACTCGGAAAATAGCTCCTTGCCCTTCACCTAAACTTTCTGCCCAAATCGTGCCGCCATGTAATTCGATCAAATGACGCACAATTGCTAACCCTAATCCCAATCCACCAAATTTTCGGGTTGTCGTGCCATCAGCCTGACGAAAATATTCAAATACATAAGGGAGGAAGTCAGGGCTGATTCCCTTACCTGTGTCGCTGACGGTAATCTGAGCTTGAGCGTCAAGGCGCTCTAGTTGAATATCAATTTTTCCTCCTTCAGGAGTGAATTTAACAGCATTCGATAAGAGATTCCAAATAACTTGTTGTAAACGACCGGAATCACCCAAAACTTGCCCGAAAGAAGCATCCAGCATCGTCTGAATTTGAATATTTTTAGCTTCTGCTGCCAAACGGACTGTTTCCAATCCCCCCTCAATCACAAGTACTAGGTTGACAGGTAACATCTTCAGGTTGAGCTTGCCTTGTAAGATCCGAGAGACATCAAGCAAATCTTCAATTAGTTGAGCTTGTAATTGAGCATTCCGCTCAATAGTTGCGATCGCTTTCTTCAATCCTGCTGTGTCAAACTCACGAGTCTGCAAGAGTCTCGCCCAACCAAGAATCGGATTGAGAGGCGATCGCAATTCATGGGAAAGCACCGCCAGAAACTCATCTTTAATCCGGTTGGCTTTTTCGGCTTCAGTTCTGGCAGCTTGCTCAAGTTCTAGGAGGCGATCGCGTTCGGCTTCTGCGACTTTGCGTTCGGTAATGTCAATTACTGAGCCGATGTAACCTTTAAACTGACCGTCCATTCCAAACCACGGATTAGCCGCATCGATGCAAGAGCGATATTTGCCATCTTTGCGCCGCAAGCGGTACTCCAAACGGAAAGCCGAGCAACTCCTATTAGCTTCCAAAAAAATATTCTTAGCATAATTGCTGTCCTCTGGATGCACAGCATTTAACCAGCCAAATCCCAGACCTATTTCCTCGGTCTGACCTGTAAAATCGTACCAGCTTTGACTGAGATAGGTGCAGTGGCTATTGGCGTCTGTTACCCAAACCATGAAGGGGGCATTATCAGCCATGTTGCGGAACTTTTCTTCGCTTTCACGAAGTGCTTTTTCTGCCTGTTTGCGATCGCTAATGTCTGTAACAAAAATGCTGACTCCTTCTACAAAGGGGTAGATGCGATTCTCAAACCAGCGCTGCCAAGGTGCATAAAAGTATTCAAACTGAACAACAGTGTTTTGGACAATCGCTCGATGAACCTGGGTATCAAACTCGCTTTGAACCATATCGGGAAAAACTTCCCAAACGATCTTGCCTAACAACTCTTCTTTTGGGATGCCAACAACATCTGCTACGCGATCGTTGACAAAGGTATAACGCCACTCTCGATCCAACACAAAGAACTGGTCTTGGATGCCAGCTATGACAGTCTCTAGGTGTGCTTTGGCGACCTCAGCTTCAATTCGCAACCCTTGCTCGCGTTCCATTGCCTCTTGGCGGAGACGAGCCATTTTTAGGGCTGCTTCTACCCGCGCCAACAATTCACGGGCAGAGAAAGGTTTAATCAGATAATCATCGGCTCCCGCTTCTAACCCTTCCACCCGTGCCTCTTCCCCTGCCCGTGCCGACAACAGAATGATTGGAACTTTTTGCGTCAGCGGATCGGCTCGTAATGCTTGCAGCAGTCCAAAGCCATCTAATCCAGGCATCATAACATCTGTCAGTACCAAATCTGGGACATGTCCACGAGCAGAATCCAAAGCAGCTAAACCGTCTGGCATTGCTTCCACTTCATATTGCTGACTTAATAGCCGATTGACATAATCACGCATATCTGCGTTGTCGTCAACTAGAAGAATTCGGGCAGAGGGAGCAGAGGGGCAGAGGGGCAGAGGGAAAAATACTTCCTTCTCCCCTGCCCCCCTGCTCACGCCAGTTGCTACAACGGAGGGAACCTCCGCAACGCACTGGCTCCCCTGCTCCCCTGCTTCTTCCGGTAGCCACCGCAGGGCTTCTTCTAAATAAGGTGTTGCACCTAATGCAGTTGAAGCTAAAGTTCGCGGGGCACTAATCCGGTCTGGAGGCAAATGAGCATATCCTGTTGGAATTGATACAGTAAAGCAACTGCCTACTCCGAGAAGACTGGTAACATCAACTGTTCCACCATGCATTTGCACCAATTCTTGCACCAGTGATAATCCAATTCCTGACCCTTCAAAAGTTCGTCCTTGCGCCCCTTTGACGCGGTGGAATCGTTCAAAAAGGTGGGGGATTTCTGCGGCTGGAATACCGATTCCTGTGTCTTTGACTGCAAACTCAATATGGTCATTTGACCACTGCAAACTGACTGCAATTTCTCCAGCCATCGTGAACTTGAAGGCATTCGAGAGCAGGTTAAGAACAATTTTTTCCCACATCTCCCGATCTACATACACTGGTGCTGGCAGGGAAGGACAATTGACTAATAACTGCATCCCTGCCCGTTCTACTGCTGAACGAAATACACTAGCTAGTTCTGCGGTGAAGGTGGCAAGGTTGGTGGGTTCATAAGAGGCTTGAACCCTTCCGGCTTCAATGCGTGAAAAATCTAGCAAGCTGTTGACCAGTTTCAGCAGCCGAAGTCCGTTGCGTTGCACCATTTCTAGCTGCTCTTGTTTTTTGGCTGGAAGCAGAGTAGCACAAGTGGTTAAGGTGTCCTCTAATGGCCCCAACATCAGGGTAAGTGGGGTACGGAACTCATGGCTGACGTTGCTGAAAAAGACGGTTTTGGCGCGATCGATTTCTGCCAAGGCTTCAGCGCGTTTGCGTTCTTCTTCGTAAGCTTGGGCGTTAGCGATGCTGGCTGCAATTTGAGCCGCAACTAAATCAATGAATCCTTGATAATTGTCGTCGAATAGCCTGAAGGGGTTCAAACCAGCGATTAATATACCAGCTTTTCCAGTTTGACCGGATGGGGCAATGGGTACTGCGATCGCTTCGTGGGGCGATCGCTGCCAAACGCCACAGGGTAGACTACTAAAAGACACTTCCAAATCAGAAATTAATTTTGGCCGATGCGTTTTAATCACTTCCGCAAAGGGCCAAACCCCATCAGCATCGAGAGCCACTGTTTCTGGAACTGCTATGTGGTTTTGCTCGATGCGGCACGTTCCAGCCAGAAAAACTTCCTGCTTATCGGGATCGACCAGATAAATCATTGCGAAAGGGAGATCGTAAGGGTTGCTCTCCAGACAACTCGCACTTAGCGTACAGGCTTCATCAAATGTCCGCGCGTCTGCCGTCCTCGCCGCTAGTTCGCGCAAAAGTGCCAACTGACGCTCACTGATAATCCGCTGCGTGTCGTCTGTGTTGGCGCAGATGATCCCACCTGTGTCGCCCTGGTCATTAGGAACCGGGCTATATGAAAAAGTATAATAGGTTTCTTCTGGGTAGCCGTTGCGCTCCATAATTAGCAGCAGCGCTTCGTCGTAAGTACCCTCATTCTTCAGCATCGCTGATTCGGCGCGAGGCGCAACCTGATCCCAAATTTCCCGCCACACGTATGAAGCTGGCTGCCCAAGTGCTTCTGGATGTTTGCCGCCAATAATCGCCTTGTAAGCGTCGTTGTAAAGGTTAATCAGTTCCTCGCCCCACCAAACAAACATAGGTTGACGGGAAGTTAGCATAATTCGCACGGCAGTCTTCAAACTCTGTGGCCAGTGCTGTGTTGGGCCAAGGGACGTTTTTGACCAATCCTGTTCTCGCATCCTAGCACCCATTTCACCTCCACCGATAAGGAAATTTACGTCGGCGTTGCTTGCTAACGTTGACTCGTTCTTCATTAATTCCTCTCGATTAATCATGTGTCGGTTACAGGCTACATCGGTGGTTGTCTTTTAGGAAAAATCCTCTATAAATTAGACCTTTACGCTTCTAAAGAGTCATTTTAGAGGATATTCAAAGGCATATACAGCGTGAGATGCCAACTCTGCTGTGACTTTTCAAAACATTGAAATTGCCTTTTTGGGGCAAGTTTCTACTTTGGCTATTTTTATTTTCTCCTTTATATCATCGATATTTCAAGCTACCAAGGGCGATTCTCATTAGACAATCCATAATGTTGCAACGGCGCTAGCCACAAGCATTTGGCACACTGTAGGTCAAGCAGACGGGTTTTAATGGGTCGCGCTAAAATTCCCCTGCCGACGAAACTTTGAAGGAGGGGAATTAAAACATTCCTAAGTTTTTAAATCGTTTCTGTAAACATACCAGTTCGGGCAAACTCTTCTTCTTCAGGGGTGAAGAGTGGAGGTTTATCCACAAGGCTAGGCTCAAAGTAGTATGTCTCTTGGAGAAACTGTCCGATAATGACAGCTTCCTCTAAATCCTTGATGTGGTTCTGTGCAACTATACACGCTTCCTTGAGATTGTTTGCATCGCCCTTCTCCAGCAGCTTTGGCAATTCCGTTTTTACCCCTGTCAGCCGTGCCAATGGCTTGAGAATTCCGTAGATGTTGTAGATCCGAGCAGTTTCTATGCTGGTGTATTTGAGTGCATTGGCTCTTGCTAACTCAGAGTCAAGGCTAGGCCAAAAGCGGGTGGTGTAGAACGCTTTCTCATCCTTGTGATACCATTCTTCTGATCGCGCAATGGAAGAAGAAACGGTGTTATGCAGTTTCCAGAAGAATAACCGCAGGGAGGAACCATCTACCACGGTGGATAATTTCGCCTCCAATGATACCTCAAAGTCAGTCAGGTTGGGATCGCGCCCAAGCACCAGGTATTCTACAGGATACATATCCACTTCCTTATTTTGGACAACGTACATATTCAGGTGGTGGCGGCAGTAAGGACAGGGGTACATTGTGGCAAACAGTTGGAAGAAATCTTTGAAGATTGCTACTGCGGCTTTTTGCTGTTCTGATGTCTTGGTACACACAATCTCAGCCGTGGTATGGAAAAAGCGCCACACTGCCGGACCAATGTAGTAGGGGAAACTGACTCGCATTTGGGAATCCTTCACTTCAGTCCGATCTAGATAGACATCAATGAATGCTACATACTGCGATAGCGCACCTGATTCTCGCCCAAACTCTAGGCGTTCGCGGCGTTTCTGCACTCCATTCAGGTAGTGATGCGTTAACCGCCATGCTTGTTTGAGTATCAATTTCTGTTTGGGAGTGCAACGGGGAAAATTTTCGGCAACATCCGCCCCGTAGCGGTTAAATTCTCCTGAGTTTTTTGTACACTGATACCATTCATCCAAAGCCGCCTGGTCGGGTACGGTGTTGTTTTGTATATCTGCTGTGCTAGAAACACTAAACGCTGCCAACAACTTCGGCATAAAGTCTTCATACCAGTATGCTACTGGCATGATTGCACCATCTATTTCCTCAGTTGCCTGAGAGAGAATGATGCGGTTCCACTTGTTCAAATAGTCTTTTGGATTTCCCGCAGATTTAGTTGGTGGTGGAGCCATTTCTTCGTTCAGTTCTATTCCCCTCAGACGATTAAGTTCGTTAATCGCCAGCACACCTTCTACGATGTCACCCAGGCTAAGACTTTTCTTTTTGATCGTAATTGCAAACTCGACTCCGGCAGCAAACTTTTCTTTGACATTGGCAAATTTACTCCGCGCCTCTAAAATCGCTTGCTGTTCTGCCAACATTTCTGGTGTCTTTGCCACTGTTTGCCAGTTTTTGATCCGCTCCTGCAATCGGGCATATTCATCAGCAACCGATTTAACCACTGCATCTAGGACGGGGTAGCAATCCTCGGATACTATACCTAATGCTTTATACAGTGCGATCGCTTGTTTAACAAACTCCACAAAATCAGTAATTCTGTATGGCAAGTTTTTCACCCGCAAATGAGTTTCGTGATTTGCAGAGAAACTCTCACGGAAACTGCGGTAGGCTGCTCCTTGAATCAAACGAAACAGACCAATCTGCATTTGTAAGGGAGACGTACCGCTTTTTTTCTGATTCGGTGAGTTTGGGTGTTGTGCTAACTGTTCTCTTAGCTGTGCCAACTCTGGAGTCGTTGCTTCTTGTATCGGTTGGGTGGTAGCTGCTGCTGCTGTCTCATTGGAAGTAGCCGCTGTTTTGAGCGAACTGTTAAGGGAAATCGGTGAGTCTTGATAACCAGTTTTGTTTTCAGACTCCTCTGGTACTAGCTTACAGAATTCCTCAAAGTCAATTGAGCCATCGCCATCATGATCTACTTCCCCTAACATTTCATTCAATTCAGCGTCTGTCAGCCCAAACTGACTCATGACTGTCCGCAACTCAACGGCAGTAATTTGACCGCTACCGTCCTCATCAAAGGCGCTGAACGCTAACTTGAGGCGGCTTTGGCGATCGCCTACTTTCGCGATCATCAGTGTTTTAAATTCTTCAAAGTCAATAGTGCCTGACAAGTCAACGTCAATCTCCTTAATCAAGTCACGCAGTCCCGCTTCCGTGGGATTTTGTCCTAGCGATCGCATTACCTCCCCTAGTTCCTCGGTTGAGATCGCTCCGTTGCCGTCTACGTCTAATACTTTGAAAGCTTGCCACAATTTTTCTATTTCTTGTTCATCAATCATGGTTTTGTTCCAATTCTATATCTGTCACTAATAAATTTATTACCATGTTTTCTAACAGCTACTTCAATGCTGTCTAGTTATGTTAGGTAAATAGCAAGTATTAGGAACGACTGAACTTAGTCTCAACCTTACTTGCAGTCGCCTAGTAAATTTTTCAGTTGCTTATTGTTGCAATAAATGCAGCTTTACGAGTTTAATTGCAAATGCTCCTAGATAAACTAACTAAGTCAGCGAGAATAAATCAAACTATATTAAGTAATATAAAAAATATAAAGATTATTTTATGGTAAGTGTTTCAGCCCTGATTTGTTCGCGTAGCGTCTCGCAGAGAGGACTAAAATCATCACTACAAACCTTTAATTATTTACGCTGCTATACTTCTCAAAAATTTTCTATCTTCCCTTATAAAAATGCCTTTGCCTTATTTCTAGTGTTGGGAATAGGGTAAATTTCTATTTTGCTGAACACTCCATGCACGATCTTGACAAAAATTAGGTCTTTTGCAAAAAATATTTTGTAGTATCTTAAAATATCTACCTACTGTAAATGTCATTGGGCGATGAAATATAAGCGTGCTCGAAAACTATCTAGGCGCTTTCTTCAAACGATACGTGGGTGTTCAGCGCTTGGCAGATGTTAGTCGTGAAGATGATGCCACATATCGTTGATGAAGCTTAAAGGTTCATTTACAGAGTTCAAACGTTCATCCACAAAGCTCAAAGGTTCATCCACAAAGTTCAAAGGTTCATCCACAAAGTTCAAAGGTTCATCCACAAAGTTCAAAGGTTTATCCACAAAGTTCAAAGGTTTATCGACGAAGCTCAGAGGTTTATCCAAGAGTATAATTTACTAGATGCAAGAGTCCTGCTTTTAGGGAAAAGCTTTAATATAGCAATCAATTCAATTAGTTAAAAATACTGAGGTCGATTAAGTAACAAATTTGATTCAATTAATCAAACAAACGGTTTTGTTATTGTTCCCGTTTGCTTATTAAGTGATGCTACTTACAGACTGGAACCAGATTTTAGACAACATTTTGCCTGATGAGAGTAATGAGGCGCTTATCAGCAAGAGATTTGTAGAAGGCTTTATAGAAGCACTGGGATTTAATCAACAAGAGCAGGTTCCACAATTTTCTACAGGAAATGGGATAGTAGATTTTGCTGCTCGCAAAAATACTGATGGTGATAATTTTTTGTTCTCTAAGACTAATCCCTATTTACTTGTTGAAGTTAAGGCACGAGCAACAGGCTCAGGAGCCAAGATTAATTTATCAGAAGGCACTCCTCAATATATAAACACTAGAGAGCAAATAAAAAGATATTTACTTGCTTCTAAATGCAACACATCTCAATGGGGCATTATTACTAACTCAGTTCATATTCAGTTATTCCGGCGACATGGAAAAGTTATATTTCCTGCAACTCCAAGTATTTTAATTAAAAAAGATAATATTAATGCTATTGTTTCCAACGTCAAAAATTTAATTCACAATCCGCCCAAAGCTTTAACTGTTTGTGTTTACAACAACAAAGGAGGTGTGGGCAAAACTACAACAACTGTTAATTTAGCAGCGACTCTTGCACAACAAGGAAAGCAAGTTTTAGTAATTGACTTTGATCCACAACAAGGAGATTTAACTAAATCTCTTGGTTTAGAAGTAAGAGAAATTAGTTTATATGATTGTCTATCCGATAGAGATTTAGATATTCATGATACAATTCAACCATTTCCAGTCAAATTTAAATCTGGCAAATCATTAAAGTTTGACGTTATTCCCGCAGATTCAAAACTGGGAAATTTTACAGAACAAGACTTAGCTACAAGAATTGAAAAGGGGTCTGCTAGGTTAAAAGATGTTCTGAAAGCTTTGGTGTATGAATATGATTATATATTCATTGACTGTCCGACAAACTGGATGTTTTTTAGTCAAAGTAGCCTCTACGCGTGTGATGCCGTTTTGATACCTACAAAGCACAATAATTTAGCATCCCTAGATAATGCAGCTAAAGTAATTAAAGAGTTAGTACCAAAAGTTAAGGCAGCTAGACAAGATGGTGGGCCAATCGCCTTACCTATATTTTTTAATGGTGAAAATATCACTCCTCCTCAGCTTAAAATAGCAAATCAGGAAATTGTAGCTATTATTACTAAAGAGATCAAAGCATCGAAGTTTAATTTACTTCCTTATTTTTATCCTAAGTATATAAAAGATGACACCAATACCAAAATATTCAGTCTGCCTAGTTATGCAATTGTAGCAGGTGCAGCCTTCGCTCGAATTCCAGCAGCTTTTAAAGATTCTACAGCTGCAAAATATTACCTCGAACTAGCTAAGGAGTACTTTATTTTATGAGTGATTTTGATAATATTGGCAAACTAATGCATCTGAAGTTAACTGAGATTAAAGCTGGAGAGAAGTTTTCCGAATCAGAATTTATCATCAAAGCAGCAGCAGAAACCGTTTTAAAAGCTGATGGCCGAAATTGGATTCCTGTTATTGTTAAAGAAATTGGTGACTATCAATATCAAGTTGTTAGTAATCATTTTGTATATGCAGTTGCTCAACAAGCTAAGTTAGAGCGAGTCTGGTGCATAGTCATCTCACCAGAATCTCAAAGTATTGAGCAGGCGAAAATTTTAGCTAGAGAAGTTTTACCTAAAGTAAATTTGAATACAGCATCACGAGATACTATTCTAGCCGCACTTAAATACTTAATATCAGAACCAAGTAGTGCCTTAAAGGGTGTAGATCCTATTGTTGCCACAAACCGAATTGCAGAGTCTAATCGCAAAACTTGGTCTAATTTTAACCCTATTCTTACCTTAAAATGTGGAATTACTAAAGGCAAAAAGTTGGATGCTCTTGCAAAAGTATTCTTTCTTTCATCATTACCACCTTCACCGCCGTTACCAACACCAGAAATTGTGAGTATCAAATCTGCAACAAGAGATGAAGTGTTTACTCGTTTGATTTATTTGTCAAAATCTAAAATAGATGGTTTTGAAGCTATTGATATAGAAAAATCATCTGATATTATATTCAGTGCTAGTAAAGGCAAATGGAAAAGCTTAAATCCTATCTCTAAACTTGAATGTGGCATTGATGCTACAAAAATCAAGACTCTTAAAAAAGTGTTTAGTCTCTAATCTGATCCACTAATTACAGGAATCACAGACACTACTTTCTCAGCTTCATCTACTGTTATTTGCGCCAGCCCAAACTGTTCAATAACCGCTGCATTAGTCGTCAAATGCCTACTCACCTCAGCCACTCGATACTGACTTTCTTGCGACGCTAAAGCAGCCGGCAATAATAACTGATCTGCTAAATGTTCATCCACTGGTGCGCCGGTGTAATGAAACTCAAGCAGTTGCTGACAAGCAATCTCTGCAACTGTTTCCGCCGACAACCGCAAACGCCCAAATCCACCAAAGCCAGTCAAGCTGTTCTCATACTCAGCAGTTAAAAAAATACCTGCCCCAGGTGCCACACCTCTTTCTCGCAAAGTCTGTACACGAACTTTTAAATGGGCTGACCGTAACAAATTCTCCGCACGATTCGCCATCCGTTGCGGAATATGGGAAGGCAATTCCGTCACCACTGCTAGTCCACGCACCTGTTGTAAATCGCCCCGTTCCAGCAAGTCGATCCCACCGAGTTTACCACCGCCATCTACCTGTAACTCTACCTCTCCGCCACCTTGGGGATACCACCCCCAAGCGCCTAACTTGACTTGAGCTTCTACACCCATGCGTTGCAGTATAGGCAGATAAACTTGCTCAATGTACGTTGCTGTCGGGCTAAAGTTCACATGAGTTCCACCCTTTAGTGTCACCAAAGAATTACCAGATGCTAATGCCAAAGGTAAGAGAATTGTCTGTAAAACTAGAGCGATCGCACCCGCAGAACCACCTTGTTGTGCTTTACTAACATCAAAGGTATAAATTCCCGCTTGCACAGCACTACCTGGGATGAATTCCAGCAGCATTGAACCCAAAGCATCACCCCGTAATTGGGCATTACAAATTCTTGCCGCCGCCCGAACTGCTGTTAAATGTTGTGCTGCTAATCCTGGTTTTTTACGTCCAGCGCGAATGCCTGTAATTCGTATGGGTTCACCGGTGATGGCGGCTAGACTTAAGGAAGTGCGAAGAACTTGTCCGCCTCCCTCTCCGTAGGAACCGTCAATTTCAATCATGGGCGATTATTGGAATGTTGGATTTTGGGTTATCCCCACGGCTGTTAAAATCAAACCACAAATTATAAACGCCCAACAACTAGGTTTTTGGAGGTAGGTTACACAAATATACAGAGAAAATTCTGATATGTGTTTCTGTAGTTTGCTAATTTTGAATTTGGAATTGAATAACCTTGCTTTTACCGGGGTTCATCAACCCATAAGGATCAACTATTTCTTTAAATTTTAACTGCTCAGGATCGATAACTTTTCTACCGCCATCTTCAATAATATACGTATGAGGATTGGCAATACTCACACCCCGTTCTTCGTGATAGCGGATAATTTCATTGAGGCGTTCTTCTGTGGTGTAGCGCACAAGTTGCAATGCACCAGGAACTACGACACCATTCACCCGAAAAAATTCTAAATGCATCATTACCTCATCGCCGAAATAATTATACATCTGCTCTACTAGTTGCAAACTGCAATCATTAGGAAAGAGACTTTGTAAGTATGTAATACCAGTATCTACACTCCGGGCAAGTAAGGTAGTGTGGTTCCAGCTAAATTCTGCTAAATGTGTACCTTTGGCTGCTTCCTCGGCTAGTTTTTTATATGTAATTTGTCCGCCGTATTGCTGCACCAAAGTCGGTAAGAATTCTAAACTCGGTTCAGAAATTATCAAAAATACTGAGTGAGTTCCTTCAGGAATATACTCTTGTACTGCGTGAAAATATTGCGAAATTGGGGATGCAAAGACAGAAATCAACTTCTTAATCATGCCATCAGCATTGCCAATTGCCTGACCAAACTTTGCTGCTGTCATAAAGTCGTCAAACGTGACAATGACTTCTGCCCAAGGATAAGCTGGGCCTAAAGGAATTTCGACTTCAGTGATGATGCCATTAATTCCCCAAGCATGATTTACCTTTTGGACATCATCGCCGCGTAATGCGATCGCACGGGGTTCATCTTCTACAGTTACCACCCGCAATGCTAAGATATTACCGCGATCGGCTAATAACCCATATTGGATCGAGCCAATACCCCCGCTCCCCCCAGCAATAAATCCGCCAATTGTAGCTGTGCGGTACGTAGAGGGTGCCATACGAATTTCCCAGCCGATTTCTCGTGTTTTTTTATCCAAAGCTGCCAACTTCACCCCAGCTTCTACCCGTGCCACTCCCGGTTTTACCCAAAGAATCTCTTGCAACCGCGTCATATCTAAAATTACGCCACCGTGCAACGGTACGCATTGCCCATAATTCCCAGTTCCCGCGCCTCGCACAGTTACAGGTATACGATGTTTTGCACAGGCAGCCGCAACTTTTAAAACCTCTGCTTCATTAGCGGGACGCACTACGATATCCCCAACTTTTCCCTCTAGTTTCGACACTAACACAGGGCTAAAAGTGTGATAATCCTGGGATAATTTTGCAACTTGGGTAGAGTCAGTAATAGTTTCTATACCTTCTAGAGAATTAATCAGAGCATCTAATTTTGTCGTCATATATATCCTTTTTTTTAACTCAGAAAAACACAAAGGTTTACGCAAAGGAACGCAGAGAATTAACTCCTCTGCGAACCTTTGCGCTTCCCTCAGCGCCCCACTGCGTTTTAAAATCTTAACTCTCATCTTTCACAGAACTTTCATGCCACTTACTCAATAAGTCAGATAGCGCAATCAAGCAGACAAAAATCAATACTTAGTTTCCTGTGTCTGTGCGTCAATAATTACACTCCAGTCATCGTTTTTCACAGCAGCTTCAAGTTGACGCTGACGTTCGGCTTCACTCGCATCTATTGTTTCTAACTCTTTAGAAAGGGTTGTATCAGCCATTGCTTTCCGCAGTTTTAGCTTTTTCTCCTCGTAGGCTTGAAGTTGGGCTTCTGACATTACCGCCTTAGTCGCTTCACCTACCGTACTAGCCCACATTCCGCAATCAATTGCATTACCAGGTGGCGTACTTTCAAGTTCTGCTATCCACGCATCTCGCAAATCTTCCATTTCTTGACGTTTGGGAAACTTGAATGCTTGCACACGTACAAAAGCACACTTTTGCTCGCCATTTTGGCGAAGATGGCTGTTTAGGGAAAGCAACACATTCCGAGAATAGCCAATGTACTGCGTACGGCGTTCTGCATCTAATACTGCGTAAACTCCGGCAATTTTAGCGTTCTGAGCAGCTACACTCCAAGCCTCAAAGTCAATGATTTCAGTACCATTGTTTGCCAGTTCAGGAGTTATACTCACCTCAATGGCGGTGTGTTCGTTGTCAGAACTATACAAAAAATCATGCAGTCCACGGTGGTTTATAGGGACATTTTGATGTTCAATTGGCGGATTGTGCTGAGTTTCCATTGCAGTTTCTCCGAGTTATTAATTAGCGATGTCTACGACGAGCTTCTCTACGAGAGGCTACGCCAATGCTTACACAAGCAAATAATGCCCTTAAAATATTGAAGCTTAAATCTACTCACATCTCCAAATCCTTGTTCTGACAAAGCAAAAACAACTATTAAACTTCTTATGAATCAATTGATACCTAAAAATTGGATGTTCATCAAACAGCGGCTTACTCCTTATTTATTTTTACTACCCGCCTTAGTTCTTTTAGGTTTAACTGTCTTTTGGCCTGCACTGCAAGCCTTTTACCTCAGCTTTACCAGTTATGAAGACATTGCCCAGCCGCCACAATGGATAGGTTTTGCCAACTTTCTCAAGCTTTGGAAGGATGCAGTTTTTTGGAAAACCTTAGAAAACACTTTTTTATATCTTGTGGGTGTAGTACCAATTTTAGTAATTGCTCCCTTAGTACTGGCAATTTTGGTAAATCAGAAACTGCGGGGAATGAATTGGTTTAGAGCAGCGTACTACACTCCAGTAGTAATTTCAATGGTGGTTGCGGGAATAGCTTGGAAATGGCTGTATGCAGAAAACGGATTACTGAATCAGTTATTTAAAGCTTTAGGTCTTTTTCCAGAAGGTATTCCTTGGCTAACTAGCCCGGCAAAAATCTTTGGCATTGTACCAATTTCTCTTGCCAGCGTCATGGCTGTCACCGTGTGGAAAGGATTAGGCTACTACATGGTGATTTATTTAGCGGGGTTGCAATCAATTCCCGCTGATGTGTACGAAGCCGCAGCCATCGATGGCTCTGATGGTATCAGCAAACATTGGGATATTACTATACCTTTAATGAAGCCATATCTAGCACTAGTGGCAGTAATTTCGGCTATTTCTGCGACCAAAGTGTTTGAAGAAGTCTACATTATGACTCAAGGAGGCCCACTCAGTAGCTCGAAAACGATTGTTTATTATTTATATGAGCAAGCCTTCAACAACTTGGAAATTAGCTATGCTTGCACGATTGGACTAGTGCTGTTTTTGATAATTTTAGGATTGTCAATTTTGCGATTAGCTATTAATCAGCAAGGTGATGATAATATCACAATTTAATGTTGTTTGAATTTAAATATATTAAATTTAAAAAAATTATTTTCTACTAGTCCCGATAATCTGAAAATATTCAAATATCGAGAGTGCATGAAAACAGACACGATTTTTTACACCTTATTTCAAACTCTTCCAGGTGTGTTATTTGAACTTTTGGAACAATCGCAGGCCTTAGCGTCATACTACCAATTTACCTCAGTAGAAATCAAAGAACTAGCACGTCGTATCGATGGTTTATTCTTACCCAAACCTGAATTCACAGAAGACACAATCTATTTTGTTGAGGTACAGTTTCAGCGTGATGATGATATTTACTGGCGAATAATCACGAAGCTTTCCTCTATATCAATCAATATAAACCTCAACGTCGCTGGCAAGCAGTATTACTTTTTGCTCAACGTAGTCTCGACCCAGGTATACCATTCATTTATCAAACATCATTAGCCCCACAGCAAATTCGTATAATTTATTTAGACGAATTAGATAATGTACCATCATCTTCGATTGGGCTAGGCATAATTAAGTTAGTAGTTGCAGCCGAAGATCAAGCCGTACAGCAAGCGAAAAACTTGATAAAACAAGTACAAGAAACGGATGAAGCTAACCGTAGCGATCTTTTAGAATTAGTAGAGAGAATGCTTATTTACAAATTTGTAAACAAAAGTCAGCAGGAGTTAGAAGCAATGTTTGGATTAACCGATTGGAGACAAACTAAATTTTACCAGGAAGTAAAGGAAGAAACAAAGCAGGAAGTAAAAGAAGAGGTTCGCGAAGAAACAAAGCTGAAGACTATACCCCGTTTACTTAACTTGGGTTTAAGTCTAGAGCAAATTGCTGAAGCATTAGAATTGGATGTTAAACAAGTACAACAAGCTATTGAGAAGCAAGGAGAAGAGGGAACAGAAAGTAATTCGTAATTGAAGAGATTTCTTTAAAACCGCTTTTGATATTCCACTACTGCACGACTGTCATCAGTTAAGTTAGTGGAAGCACGCACACGAAATTCATTGTTTATCCGGTAATTAATACCCCATTGGAAGGGGTCATTTGTTGTCAAAATTTTAATACTGGAAACGGATATTTTGGAAGAAATGTCAACCCCAGCCTCCGCTGCTAATTCTAAAGTTGAATTGCTTCTTCCAGCTTCAGGATTCTCAGAAATAACGGTAGGAAATATCCGCAGTTCACTTAAGCCAAAAGTACTCCCAATCTGGTTAAAAGCTGACTGAAAATTGTTAAACACAGCCGAACCTGCAATGTTAATCAGACCTAAAGTACTGTCTGCACGTCCTTGGGTGTCTACAAATCCACCTCCTAAAAGAGCAACAATTTCAGTTTGACTACGTGACGGACTACTTGTTAATTCTAGATTTTCATTTAGTTTGCTAGCTAAACCGTTGATAGTAGCTTCGACTCGAACACTCTCTAACGCTGATAAACCTGTAGAATTTACCCGACTGAAGTCATTACTTTGAGTTACATCCAGTACTTTGGCAAATAGCCGAATATCTAAGTTGGGGTCGCGGGGTTGAGAAGGACTAAAAGTTGCAGTGTGTTTATAGCCACGAGCAAGGTTAAATTGGGTAGTAAATAAATTTACCCCTCCTTTTTCTAACTGGATGGTGCCATCAGGTATAGGCTGATTGATTAAGCCGTTAACTATGAGATTACCAGTGGCGCGAAAGTTGAGAATAGGGTCACGGGTAATTTGGACGTTTTTACCTAGTTCCAAATCTAAATTATTAAATCTGGCGTTAGTATTTCCTGTCCCATTTCCAATTTCAGATTTGCTCTGCTTATTGGCTTTTGTGGGTGATACGCCAATACTACCATTTTCAGATGTCGTGGCGTTGGTAGATTCTGCCAGCAATACTTTACCATCAAATAAATTTACTCTACCGCCAATTATGGGATTAAGGGCAGAACCAGTAATCTGCAAATTGCCACTAGCGCCTCCCTGATAAAGTCCCTTGAGATTCAACGCAAGCTGATCGAGATTAACAGTCAGGGGATTTTTGATAGTTACGTTCTCATTGTTGAAGATGGGAATTTCACCAGCAGCTTCTACCGTCCCACGGCTAAATCTACCTTGAAGATTTTCTACTAAGATGCTGTCAAAATTAAACAGTACTCTACCTGTGACACCTCTCAGCTTACGTGGCAAAGCCTGGGCTGAAAAAGTAGCATCCTTGACAGTAGCAATTCCATTTACTTCGGGTTTTTGCAGTGTTCCCCGCACCTTGAGGTCTACTTCTCCTTCACCTTTCTCAAATACCACTTGATTAGTCAATGCGTTTAACAGCCCCAATCCCTCGTTTTCCAACTTCATATCCAAACTGATTTGATCGCTGTCTGGTGCGACGGAAGCAAAAGGCAATTTATAAGGAATGCTGCCAGTAATATCAACAGGTTTTGGCCCAGCAACTGCTACAGTACTACCAAAATTTAAGCGCCCATTGGCATAGCTGAAACTTGCTGTTGCTGACTCTATTTTGCTCTGATTTAGTATTCCTTCTGTGATTTGCAATTCCCCTTTAGCTTGGGGATTAGCAATACTGCCGGCTAAAGCTGCTGTACCGTTAAGATTACCTGTGATTCCAATTGGTAGTTTGACAACATTATTCAATAGTTGTACTGGAAAATTATTCACCCGCAGCTGACCAGATTGTTCATCACCACCAACGTTACCCGTAAATGCAATCAGTCTGTTTTGAGATTCGATTCGTAATGGTCGCAAACTTAAAACACCGTTCTCAAAGTTGCCTTCAGCAATTACTTTTTCGGCAGTATAAAAACGATTTCGTTCTTCCTTTTTACCCCAGGCAAAGTTTTGTCCATTCAAATTAAAATCCACTGCTAATCCATTGGCTGTTGCTGTATTTACAGCCACTTCTCCATTGAAAGTCCCCTTTAAGTCTGCTAAATCCGGTATTGGAGTGGAATTAAGTCGCTGTTCTTCCTGTTCTGCCACCAAAGCTTCAATTTCAGAAAACCGTTGGATTTGGGTGAATAAGGGTTCGTTTGGCGTTCCTTGGGGGTTGGTAGTCAGATCCGCTGCAGTGCCGTAGATTTCTGCTGAACCACCTGGCAAATTTTGTAAATCAAATATCTTTGCTACAGCTAGAACATCTTGGATCTCACCCTGCTTGACGTTCAGTTTACCTTGTAATTTAGGCCCTTTAGCGCTTTGAGCCACAGTACCGACAAGAGCGTAGCTACTTTTTCCTTTGACAAATTCGCTATTAGTGAGTGTAGTTTTACCGTCACCGTAGCGGAATTGAGCGGCTAAACGATCGCCTTTAACCCGGCCAATTTGGGGATTAGCGATCGCTAAATTTCCCGTTGTTGCCAATGTCTGTTGATTAAACAGCAAATCCCCAGTTAACAACCCAGCTATCTTACCAGCACCCAATCGAGTAATTGGTGGCGGAGTCAAATTCAATATTTGTAAGGGGAAATTGGCAACTTTCAGCGCCCAATCATTCCCTTGAACATTACCTGTGGCTGATGCTTGCTGCCATTTAACTAAGAAAGATTTCGGGCGATTATTGGCATCTAAATTAAAGGATAAGCGATCGCTATTACCCGCCAAGTTCAAACTCAATCCGCGTCCCTGTACTGAATCGATGTTTCCAGTTAACAACGGCTCAAAAGCAATATCTTGAACAACCAAGTCTCGTAAGTTGATTTGCCCTACTACATTTGGTAAGGGCAGCTTACCAGTAATTTGACCATTAAAATCTACTTTACCCGCCACAGCAACTTGATTCGGAAAATTGATCGGTAACTGTTTTAAGTTGTAATTCTGCGCTTGGACATTGAGATTGAGGGCAGTAATTTCCGGTATCCCTGCCTTTGTTGCATTGGCTAATATATTACCAGTCACACTTAATCCGGGAGCAGTTGCTCGCTCAATGGTCAGCCTTTCACCACTCCAAGCGATCGCAGCCGTCAAAGGTTGCTCTAGACCAGGGATACCTTGGGATAATTGCACCTGACCAGCAGCACGCACATCAGCTAATTTGGACGATCCGAGCGTGCCAGCTAATTGTAACTGACCGCCAAACTGACCCCGCAATTGCTGATTTAAGCGATTTAATTCCACACCAGCAGCATCAACTATAGCTTGATAGCGACCATTAGCTACTTGGATATTAGAGGCTGTAATATTTCCACCTGCAACATCCAGCCGTCCCTGACCGTTAGCTTGGATAGTTTGTGGTTGGAAGGATTCAACAGAACCTGCCACATTTGCTTGACCAGTTAACGTCCCTCGGAACTGTGGTGGTACTGCTGCTAACTGCTGTAACGGTACATTAGTTGCTTGAACTTGTGCCTGGTATACACCATTACCCACTTGGATATTAGAGGCTGTAATAGTTCCACCCGCAACATTTACCTGCGCCTGACCGCTAGCTTGAATAGTTTGCAGTTGAAAGGACTCAACAGAACCTGCCACATTTATTTGACCAGTTAACTTCCCTCGAAACTGCGATGGTACTGCTGCCAACTGCCGCACAGGAACATTCTTAGCCTGAACTTGCGCCTGATATAAACCATTCGCCACTTGGATATTAGAGGCTGTAATAGTCCCACCCGCAACATTTACCTGCGCCTGACCGTTGGCTTGAATAGTTTGCGGTTGGAAGGATTCAACAGAACCCGCTACGTCGAACTGACCATTTAATGCCCCTTGAAACTGCTTTGGTACTGTTGCCAACTGCTGCACAGGAACATTCTTAGCCTGAACTTGCGCCTGATACACACCATTAGCCACTTGAATATTAGAGGTTGTAACCGTACCACCGCCAATAGTAAGGCGACCTTCACCACTGCCACGGAAGGTTTTCAGGCTAAAATTATCTCTGTTGCCTACAATTTGGAACGTTCCCGCCAAAGGATTATTTAAAGCTGGAGGAGACTGTTTCAATATTTGTCCCAACCGCACATTATTAGCTACAAGTTGAGCCGAGAAGCTTTGGTCTTGCAGTTGGATATTAGAAACTGCAACTGTGCCGCCACCAATTTGAACTCCTGCACCATCACTGCGAATTGTGGCAATTTCAAATGGTGCTGTGCTGCCTGAGAGGATGAGACCACCATTGAATTGTGCCCCAGTCAAAGAGACATTTTGCAGTTGACTTTTGTCTACAAAGGGTTCCAACTTCACCCCAGAAGCAACAGCCACAGCTTGCCAACGCTCATTAGCATAACTACCAGTTGCCCGAACTGTCCCACCACCTACATTCAGAGCCACATTGCGGAAAGATACGTTGCGATTTGGAGCGATGGCAACTTCGCCTGTTCCGGGATAAGTTCCATTGGGAGCTTGGAACTGTACCACAGTTTGGACATTGGTGGGAACGCCAGTTAATTGGGCTGTACCTGAGACATTGCCTATTTGAAAGGTAGGTGTTGTTTCGTAGACTTTGGCGATCGCATCCCCTGGAACATTCTTGGCAGCAAAATTTAAATCCAGTTGCGGGCTTTTACCAAGTTGAATTGTACCAGCACCCGTAATCTCACCCCCAATTTTGGCTTTACCTTGAATATCTTTTAGGGTAATTAAAGAGGAACTAGTAACAAGCTCAAACTTACTACTGATACTATTAAAATCAACTTTATCAATTCGGGCAGTTTGGATCGTGGCAACTGAGCCGGAAAGAATTGGCTCTTTTGTCGATCCGGTAATTTGCAAAGAAGCTTGCACTTGTCCAGCGATCGGTACAGGTAATTTTACCTTGAGAGTTTCTTGGGCATTTACCAAACTTACCGCATTTACACGCGCTGCCAACTTAAAGCCTGCTTTAGAGTCAATGATTCCCGTAGCTACTAAAGGAATTTTGCCGTAGTTGCTAGTAACATTATTTAACTGCAACTCCGTTCCTTGGAAGTGGAGGTTTCCTTGGCTATTGTTCAACAATTGCGGGACTTTGGGTATTTGAAGCGTTACCCCTTGCACAGTAGCGTTGCCAAACAATAAAGTTTGCTGTCCTGGTGTCAATCGAATTAACAAGTCGCCATTGGCTCGACCCGCCTGTAAATTCACTGGTAACTTAATCAACCGAGTAATATTCTCAGCCGGAAAATCTTGTGCTTGCACCTGGAAGTTCCCTGCTAGCACCTTAGAACGTGTCTCTCCCTGAATGGAAATATTGCCACCACTGTCTGCTTGACCCCCGACTTCAAACCGTATCAACTGGTTATTTGCTAGAAGTTGAGCAGATCCATTGAGTTGAGAAAATGTTACGGGGGATGAGGAGGATCTTGCTCCCTTATCTCCCCCTGCTCCCCTGCTCCCCTGCTCCCCTGCTCCCCTGCTCCCCTGCTCCCCTGCTCCTCTGCTCCTCTGCTCCTCTGCCCCCCTGCCCCTCTACTCTCTCCTGCGGCATCAATGCCAGCTTGGCATTGCGAAACCGCAGGTTGTCCAAATCAGTTTTAATGGCGCCGCCTTCACCTGACGACACTATGGTAGTGGAAACCCAGCGTCCTTGGTCATCCTGTTCAATGTAAATATCTGGGTTGACTAAGGTGACATCTAGCTTTAGATGGTGGTTAAAGATTAATTGCAACAGATCAAAACCCACCTCTACAGATTCGACTGTGGCCCGATCTGGATCTGTAGGCGTGGCTGGGATAGTTGAAGCCCCAAACTGCACTCCCGTCAACGAAAATTGTTTAACTCTTCCCAGGTCTACCGGACGGTTGAGTGTAGTCGTGAGACTTTGTTGTGCTAATGGTGTTAACTCTGTTTGAACAAAAGTCCACAACCGCCAAATACCGACAATCACTCCTAACAGTAAAAGTCCGCTCAAAGCAATGCTACCCCGACTCAACACCAACAACCACAAACGCTTGCGGTTAGGGGAAAGGTAGTAAGGATCTCGATCGGGATATTTAGTCATTTGCTTTCACTGTATTAATTGCCGGATGTCGCTGGCACACACAAGCATTAACTGGCACATTGGTTCAGTATGCCATTTCCAGGATACGCCAACTAAACCCAAGACCCCATTGGTTGAGTTACGGTATTTGCTCGATCCAATACTTATGCTTAATAATATTGGCGTTTTCAGGAAAATCTGAATAGAGTGAAAATTATTCCTATGACTTTCCTTGAGGCACAATCTCGAACTTTAATATGAATAAACCTTAAAAAGGACAGATGATTACACCAATGCGTGTTTTTGTGTTAATTTTTAATGCTCGAACGGAAAATGAGGGGATTCACACGATCCGGGAAGGCGATCGCAATAAAATTCTGATGTTCGAGTCAGAAGACGATGCGACGCGCTTTGCCCTGATGTTAGAAGCTCAGGATTTCCCCGCACCCACACCAGAGCCGATCGATGCTGAAGAAATCAAGGAATTTTGCGAAAGTGCTGGATATGAATGGGAAATCATCCCAGAAAACAGCAATTTAGTTGTAACTCCCCCAGAACTTAACGTCGAAAAAACCGACTGGCAAGAAGATGCCCAGAAGGAGGATACTGTTGAAGACACCTTCCCTCTCAATCAACAGCCGCTAGAAGAACCAGAATTGTCTGATTCTGAACTAGAGAAGATTCGTCGCAAATTGGAAGGATTGTTGTAAGTAGTCATTAGTCATTAGTCATTGGTCATTGGTCATTAGCCATTGGTCGCTAACTGACTAATGACAACGGACATCGATAGATGCCCAAAGGGCGGCCTAGGGTAGAACAAAGGACAAAGGACAAATGACAAATGACAAATTTGCAAGAACGCGGGCATCTTTTAACTGAGCTGGTAAATCCTAACAGTCTGAACTTAGACCAGCTCAGTTCTCTGGAATTGGTGGAGTTGTTTAATGACGAAGACCAAAAGGCTGTCGCAGCAGTTGCAGCGGCGAAAATCCAGTTAGCAGAGGCAATTGAGCGCACCGCAGAGCGTTTGCGCCACGGAGGACGCCTATTTTATATCGGTGCAGGGACAAGTGGTCGGTTAGGGGTGTTAGATGCTGCTGAGTGTCCACCTACTTTTTGTACACCCCCAGAGTTGGTACAGGGGATTATTGCTGGTGGTGCTGGCGCACTAGTACGCAGTTCTGAAGATTTAGAAGACAGCATTGAAGATGGTGAGGCTGCGATCGCTCAACGACAGATTACCCAATTAGATATAGTAGTTGGCATTACCGCTGGTGGAACAACGCCTTATGTCCACGGTGCGCTTCATGCTGCTCGTCAGCGAGGAGCCACAACTATTTTTATCGCCTGCGTTCCTGCTGAACAAGTTAGCTTTGATGCTGATATTGATATTCGCCTATTGACAGGGCCAGAAATAATCGCCGGTTCAACTCGCCTGAAAGCTGCTACAGCCACTAAATTAGCTTTAAATATCCTTTCTAGCGGCGTGATGGTTAAGCTAGGCAAAGTTTATGGCAATCGCATGGTGGATGTAGCAGTAACAAATCAAAAATTACGCGATCGGGCTTTGCGAATTTTGCAAGACCTCACAGGTTTAAGTCGGGAAACTGCTGGTTTTTTACTAGAACGTAGTGGGAAATGGGTTAAGCTGGCGCTCTTGATGCACTGGACTGGTTTGGAAAAAGACGAAGGCGATCAGCTGCTTTCAGAACACCAAAGTAATCTCAGGGCAGCTGTTGTCAGCTATCAAAACCACAAGCAATCTTGAAGAAATTTTCTAAATAAATACTTTATAATCTGGCTGCTACTTGTTTTAGTAGCACGCCTTTTTTTAAGAATAATATTTCCTAGAAAAGTTGACATTAATTAGCATAATTAAAAATAGTAAACTTAAATAAATATTTTTAACATATATTTTCAATGTGAATAAAGTATAACTCTTTGGAGACTGCTAATCTTTTTTAAACAAAAATTCAGAACTTATACGGATATGATTCAATATGAAAATTCATAAAATGATATATTGACACACCATGATGTCGACTATGGCAACCAACTTTAGTCATAAATATTAGCAGAAAAGTAAACTCTGCCAATAAAGAAAATACTCTATGCTAGATTTATTTACTAACAATAGTTTTGCCATCTTAACATCTACCTTGCTTTTAATAATTTTGATTTAGACTGCTATATATCAAATGTATTTGCACTTATTTACATATCTGCCGATCGCTATATAGCTTGAACACTGTAACAGAAGTGTTGCCTACCTTTAACAAGTGACTTAAGAAATTTGTCTGGTTAATTGAGATGGTAGCTGGATTTACGCCGTGCTCTAATAGTATCGGTTTTTAATGGCTAGCTTTTTAATAAAAGGAACAAACTATGCCTCATCAAGAACTTATTTCAAATAACCTAGTAAATGAATTTAAAACTTGTACTCAGTTGCAATACAATGGCAAATTAAATATTAAGAGTTCAAAGGGCAGCCAATGGACTTTTTACTATCGATTGGGACGGATAGTTTGGGCAACAGGAGGAACTCATCCCTTCCGACGTTGGCGTAGAAATATAGCTCAAAATTGTCCCCAGATTGATGTTGACAAGTTGCAGTTACGTGGGCAAGACCTATCAATTGATTACTGGGACTATAAATTGATAGAAATATTTTATAAAAAACAGAAAATTCAGAGGGAACAGATTCAATCTATTGCGGAAAATACGATAGCAGAACTATTATTTGACCTAGCTTTGCAAGGAAATTTTGCTACTCTAAGTTGCAATCGCAACCAAGAAGTTATCTTAGAAACCCCAATGAGCTTCACGAGTGCAGAAATGTCTGTAAAGCACATGCAAGACTCATGGAAAATTTGGTCAGAAGCTGGTTTAGCAAATTTTTCTCCTGACTTGGCACCAGTTCTACGGCGACCAGAACAACTTGAGCAGATGGTAAATCCATCTGTTTACAAAAACTTTGTGAATTTAATCAATGGCAAATTCACTCTGCGAGATTTAGCCATGAAAATGAAGCAGAGTGTACTACCACTAACCCGTTCCTTGCTTCCCTATATCCTTAAAGGAATCATTGAATTGATAGAAGTACCTGACTTACCTTTAGGAATTACTGAAGTCAACAATAACTCTACCACCACACAAGCCAAGAAGCGGATTGCTCCACTAGTGGCTTGCGTTGATGATAGCCCTCAAGTATGTAAAATGGTAGAGGATATTGTCACTTCCAATGGATTGAGGTTTGTCAAAATTCAAGATGCTGTACAAGCTCTACCAACCCTTATTCAGGATAAACCAGACCTGATTTTCTTGGATTTGATTATGCCAGTTGCTAGTGGTTACGAAATTTGTACTCAGTTACGACGAATATCTACTTTTTCCAACACACCAATAATTATATTAACAGGCAGTGATGGTCTTTTAGATAGAGTTCGTGCCAAAGTAGTTGGTTCTACAGATTTTCTCACTAAACCTGTAGTGGCTGATAAGGTAATGAGTATAATACGTAAATATTTACCTACACAGAGCGTATCCACCGATAAGAGGAAATCTAATTTAGAGGTTTGTAATTAGGGAGAATAAAAGGCGATTTTTGATTCTGAATTCTTCCTCAAAATTTATAGACTTTTCCACCTCAGTAAAAATCAAATTATTGAGGTTGAAACAATTTTAAATTAACTCTATTTATAAATTCATTTATTTGTCGATCGATTTGCGATTTTAGATATATTCTCACCTTAAATTCTTTTGCTATCAGTCAGTTTTAAATTTTTAATCTTCAATCCAAAACTTAAAATCTAAAATTAGGTTATCAAACTATTTTGTATTCAACTATCTTATATTAAGTTATATTTATTACGTACTTTTTCTGAGGTTGATAAATAAAGATTGAATCAAAATTAGACAAATACAATTTTTTGTATTTATAGCAGTCCTATTTGATTTGTGAAATATTGGTTAGGGCAAAGGGGTTAGGGCTAGTCTCTAGTCCCTTCTATGTCTTTTTGAGGAATCATTTAGGATTTGTATATTTTGTTTACATTTTGAGAAAAAGTTAACGAGTAATTGCCATGAATACTGTTTTAGTTGTTGAAGATGGCTTAACAGATATGGAAATAATCAGCCGTTACTTACAACAGGCAGGTTATTCTGTGATTAGTGCCACTAGTAGTGAAGAGGCTCAAGACAAAATAGATAAAAATAAGCCAGACTTAATATTTCTCGACGTAATTTTACCAGGTAAAAGTGGCTTTGAAATTTGCCGAGAACTGAAAAATAATCCCGACACTAGTAATATACCTGTAGTTTTTTGCTCTACAAAAAATAGCGATGTAGATAAAATTTGGGGTAATATGTTAGGCGCTGATGGTTATTTATCAAAACCGATTGATCGAGACGAATTAGTGGTAATTATAAAACGATTACTTAATTAGTAAAATATTATCAATCAACAAATCTTAGAAGTCACTATTTCTTAGATAGAATCTCTCCAAGAAGAGGAAATAACTGCAACCAGTGGCTAAAGATAAATAATCAAAGACAAAGGATCAATAGTTTTGGAAACCCAGGAAAAGTTTTTAAGTTTTAATTTGGGAGTAAGTGATACAGCCGTCATTTCTTTACAACACATCACAGAAGTTTTGCAAGTATCATTACCAGAAATATGTGGTGTTCCTCAGATGCCAAGTAGCGTTTTAGGTATTTATAACTGGCGCGGTGAGATGCTTTGGTTAGTTGATTTAGAGGCAATGTTAGGTTATCCTCCTATTTCGCAAGGATCAAATTTACTTTCAAGAATGATGGCAATTGTTCTGGAAAATAAAGGTAAGTATTTGGGACTTTTGGTGCGACAACTTATAGATATTGAATGGCTAAATACTAAAGAAATGAAACTCGCAACTGCTGAATTATTTTATCCGAAAATATCACCTTTTTTACAGGGATACTTTATTAATGATTCAGAAGAGATAATTTTTAATCTGGATGCAACAACTATTATTCAAGCTCCAGCATGGGAAATTCATAATTGAATATTTAGTAAGGTGTGATTAGGTTATTGTTTTGAAAATTCCTAATCCTTAATGAGTAAATATCAGATAACTTTTGCTTGCAACATATCAAGCTATTACCCATCGCAGTTTTTGAGGTTAATCAAATGACATTTTTGTATAACAATAATCATGATAACGAGCATCTAATCTCTGAATTAGAAAATCAGAATGGTAACGCTCACATAGCAAATATTGCTAGTAGTGAAATATCTTTATTAAGTGCGATCGCTCAAGAATTTAAAACATGGCGGCGACAGTTGAAAGATATCGCAACTCACATGCGCCAAGCCCCAGACATTGATACATTACTTAAGATCACTGTAGCACAAGTTAGAGAAAAGATTGGCTGCGATCGCGCCTTAATTTATCAGTTTACTTCGCGAGAATCAGGTAATGTTTTAGCAGAGTCAAGAACATTAGGTTGGACTCCAACTTTAGGCGAAAAGATTCCCGGAATTATTTTTGGCTTATATACCAATCAAGACTATGTAGAAGCTGTAGTTATTGACGATATCAATCAGATTCAACTTACCCCTTATCAAAAACAACTGCTAGATAAATTTCAAATTAAAGCTAGTTTGAGTTTACCGATTGTGGTAGAAGGTAAAGTGTGGGGCTTACTAGCAGTCAATAATTGCTACTCAACGCGGCAGTGGCAAGAAGGAGAAATTAGCCTACTATCTCAACTTACAACAGAACTAATTTACAAATTACAGAGCTTTGAATTCCAAAAAGAACAGCAACAGCGGATACTAGCAAAAAAATCGGTAGCTAAAGTCATCGACAAAATTCTGCGGGTATCAAATGTTGATAAGCTTTTTCAAACAACCACTCAAGAAGTACGTCAATTACTAAAATGCGATCGCGTCGGTGTTTATCGCTTCAAACCTGACTGGAGTGGCGAGTTTGTCGCTGAGTCAGTGGGTAATGGCTGGATAAAAATGGTCGGCCCTGATTTTTACATGGTCTGGGAAGATAGCCACTTACAAGACACTCAAGGAGGACGTTATGCCAAGGGTGAAAGCTTTGTAGTCAATGACATTTATCAAATGGGTCATGCTCAATGTCACATTGACATTTTAGAGCAGTATGAAATGAAGGCTTACATCATTGCACCCATATTTGCTGGAGAAAAATTATGGGGTTTGTTGGCAGCTTATCAAAATTCTGGGCCTCGTGATTGGCAACCTTGGGAAGAAAGCTTTGTAACTCAAATTGGGTTGCAATTTGGTGTAGCTATCTCACAAGGGGAATATCTCGAACAAGTGCAGACGAAATCTGACCAACTAGCTCAAATAGTTGAACAAGAAAAAGTTTTCACTAAGATAGTCAACCGCATCAGACAATCTTTAGATGTAGAAAGCGTCTTTAAAACAACCACTCAAGAAGTGCGTCAATCACTACAATGCGATCGCGTCGCTGTCTATCGTTTTAACCCTGACTGGGGTGGCGAATTTGTGGCTGAGTCTGTGGGTACTGGTTGGACAAAACTGGTAGGCCCTGATATTAAAACTGTTTTGGACGATACCTACTTGCAAGAAACTAAGGGAGGTCGGTATGTCAGAGGTGAAAACTTTATCGTCAATAATATCTATGAAGTAGGGCTTGCTCCCTGTCATATTGAGATTTTAGAACAGTTTGAAGCCAAAGCTTACATGATTGCTCCGATATTTTTCGGGGATAAACTGTGGGGATTGCTGGCAGCTTATCAAAATTCTAGCTCCCGTGAATGGCAAAGCTGGGAAGTGAACTTTTTGGTTCAGACTAGCTTGCAATTTAGCCTAGCTAAATCACAGATAGACTATTTGGAATTAGTGCGGGTGAAATCTGAGAAACTAGCTCAAATAGCAGAACAAGAGAAAGCTGTCACCAAGATCAGTAACCGCATTCGGCAATCTTTAGATGTAGAAGAAATCTTCAAAACAACTACTCAAGAAGTAAGACAATTACTGCGATGCGATCGCGTTGCCGTGTATCGCTTCAATCCTAACTGGAGTGGGGAATTTGTCGCAGAGTCAGCAGGTCATCTTTGGGTAAAACTGGTAGGCCCCGATATCAAAACTGTCTGGGAAGATACCCACTTACAAGAAACTCAAGGAGGTCGATATGCCCAAGGGGAAAACTTTGTTGTACATGATATCTATCAGGTAGGTCATTCTCCTTGTCACATTGAAGTTTTAGAGCAATTTGAAGCCAAAGCCTATGTAATTGTTCCTGTATTTGCTGGGGAAGAATTGTGGGGATTGCTGGCAGCTTATCAAAATTCGGGAACTCGTGATTGGGAAGAATTAGAAGTTACTTTGTTAGGACGTATTGGCAGCCAGTTAGGACTGGCATTACAACACACCGAATACTTGCAACAAGTACAAGCGCAGTCAGCAAAATTAGCAGAAGCAGCAACACGGGAAAAGGCAGCTAAGGAGTTACTACAACAACGATCTATTCAACTCTTAAAAGCCCTTAGACCCGCCCTTAACGGCGACTTAACAGTACGCGCACCGATTACAGAAGACGAGCTAGGCACAATCGCAGATGCTTACAATAATACTCTGCAAGCACTGCGGGAAATTGTTGTTCAGGTACAAGGAGCTGCTCAACAAGTTGCCCAAACTTCTAGCAATAGTGAGGCTTCCCTAGCGGGACTAACCAATCTGGCACAACAACAGTCTGAGGAAATTACCGCAGCTTTAGATGACATTCAACAGATGGTGGACTCTACTCAAGCTGTAGTAGCCAATGCTGAGTTAGTACAACTAGCAGTGCAAAAAGCCAATCAAACTGTAGAGTCTGGCGATACTGCCATGAACCTGACTGTAAAAGCAATCCAAGGAATTCGTGAAACCGTCGCTCAAACCAGCAAAAAGATTAAACGTCTCAGCGAATCCTCACAAAAAATCTCCAAAGTGGTGAATTTGATTGGTAATTTTGCCACACAGACAAACGTACTCGCTCTGAATGCAGCCATTGAAGCTACTCGTGCCGGTGAATATGGCAAAGGCTTTGCAGTTGTAGCTGATGAAGTCCGTTCTTTATCTCGCCAATCAGCAGCAGCAACCATCGAAATTGAAAAATTAGTCCAGGAGATTCAAGCAGAAACCGGAGAAGTCGCAGTAGCAATGGAAACTGGTATTCAGCAGGTAGTAGAAGGTACAAATCTTGTCAGTGACACTCGCCAAAACTTAAATGCGATCGTTTCTGCAACTGCCGAAATTAGTCAGCTAATCGAGCGAATTACCGCAGCAACTCAAAAACAAATGGCGCAATCTGTAACAGTAACTAAATCAATGCAAGATGTCGCAGAAATTGCCGATAAAACTTTTGCTGAATCTCAAGAAATTGCGACTGTGTTCCAAAATTTATCAGGAATGGCGCAAGAGTTATTAACAACTGCTAGTAAGTTTAAAGTGAAATGAAAAACAGTTAGGAGTTAGGAGTTAGGAGTTATTAGGTCAAAGGATTAATTATATAAAGCACTATTTTATTGGCAAATGTAAAATGCTTTGACCTTAATTACTTATAACTTTTTAGTTAAAGAGAGGAGAAGAGTAATTGGCAGAGAGTATTATTCAACAGAAAAGTTTTAAATTTGTTTTAGAAATTATTCACCTATATATTAAACTGCAAGAGCAATGGGAATATGTGCTTTCTAAGCAATTACTACGAAGTGGGACAAGTATCGGCGCGAATGTTGAAGAGGCTAGCGGTGGTCAGAGTAGAAAAGATTTATTGGCAAAAATGTATATTGCATACAAAGAAGCTAGGGAAACCAAATACTGGCTACGTCTACTACAACAGTCCAAACTAGTAAATATTGATTTAACTAATGAACTAATTTATGCAGACGAAATCATTCGGATTTTGAGTTCAATAGTCAAGACAACTGAAAAATCAATTGGTCGATCAACTCCTAACTCCCAACTCCTAATTCCTAACTCCCCACACCCCACTCCCCAATTATGATCACAGATAGCGAAATTCGCGAACAAGGATACATCTACTTTCTAGCTGAAGCCCCAGAATTAGTCCAAATTATTGAACAAGAATTATTTAGCTTATCAGAAAATAATAGCATTGCAAAAATTCACAACTTAATGCGTGCGACCCATACACTTAAAGGTGGTGCTGCTAACGTTGGGCTAGAATTAATTAAGATGATCGCCCATTTTTTAGAAGATGTATTTAAGGCTTTATACAATCCAAAAGTGGTAGTTGATGCAGAATTTCAAACACTTTTATTACAAGCTTATGAGTGTTTGAGTATAGCATTAAATACTGAGTTAATAGGCAGTACTGTTAATGATGAAGAACTACTTCATCGAGCGACTTCAGTGTTCACACAGTTGCAAGAAAAACTGGGTAATGTATTTGGTGCTGAATCTCATATTCCCACTTCTGAAGAATTGGGATTTGATATTGTACAATCTGTTTTTGAAGTAGGAGTAGAACAACGTCTAAATAGTATTGCTGGCATTGTTAACAATCCACCAAATAGTGACGAATTTATTGACTTTTTACACTCTCAAGCTGAAGTATTTCTTGGCTTGGCAGAATCTCTAAATTTACCTGGATTGGGAGAAATTTCCCAAACGATTCTCTCAGCGTTGCAAGCAAATCCCAGTCAAGTACAGCAAATTGCAGAAATTGCCCTTGCAGATTTACAACAAGCAAAAAAAATGGTATTAGCAGGCGATCGCACATCTGGTGGAGAACCTTCTTCAGGTTTGCGAAAACTTGCAGTAGTGGCAAATAATGAGTTATCTGAAGAATTACAAAATGATTCATCTGCTAGTAAAGTTTTTATCCATGAAGAAGAGTTTTATCAGTTTCTCGCTACATCTGATAATAAAAGCGAATCGGTAAAACCAACAACTGCCAAGTTTTATTTAAAAGTAATTCGCTACATTTATGGCTGGTTTAATCACCAGATGGAAATACCAGAGTCGGAACTGAGTTTGACTTTACTAGTTCCCAGGTTAGAAAGAAAACATCTGTTTAATTATATCGAAAACTGGCTGAAAGACTTTCTTGATTTTGTTCAAGATGAAGAAGATAGTCAAAGTCTTTGTATTTATCGACGTGGGATCATCTTAATCATCCTATTTGCAGTTGCAAAGTTTCAATATTCTCTGAAAGCATCTGATAGCCACCTCTCAGAAATTAAAATATTACAAAACCAAATTCACAAATTAGCAAAAGAATATAAAATTTATCCTCCTGTTACTAGCGAAGAGAAAAATTGGCTTGATAGTCCCAAGTTACAAAAACTGTTAGTGATTAAAGAGATTGTATCTTCTCAATCAAATGAGAACTTACTAGAAGCAATATGGGGAGAAGAAGCTAGTCAAAACCTTGCTGTTGAAATTGTGACAACCCAGACTGATGATTCTTCAGGAAAGCTTGATTCATTAACTGTCAGTGAGCAGGAAGTTCTAGATGTTCCTGAAACAGCTATTGAAGTTATGCCTGATATAGCTACACAAATCAACAAAGAAATAGAAGATAAATCACAGTATGTTCAAACTAAAAACTCTCGCCAACCTTCATTTATTCGGGTAGATACAGAGAGACTGCAACACCTCAATTATCTAGCTGGAGAATTGCTTATTTACCAAAAACGGTGTAGTTTACAAGATGAACAAGTCAAAGAAATAATTGACCAACTAGTACAGCAAATTACTAGACACCAAACAACTTTAAATGAGTTACGCGATCTACCTTTACAAATACAAAATATTACCTCACAACAAACGCAAAGTTTTGCAGTGGATTTTGACTCTCTAGAAATGGATGTATATACAGAATTTCATACTACATTGCATGAAGCAATAGAAGAGACACTGCAACTACAAGAAACCACAGAGTCTCTTGATTTGCTTCTGACACAAGCTACTCAAATTAGTGATAAACAAGAGAATTTAACTCTTAATATTATAGATAGCTTAGTCGAAGCACGAATGTCGCCTTTGGGTAATATTCTGAATCGTTTCCCCCAGATGGTAAATAAGTTGGGGAATGTTCATGCCAAACTTGTAGAATTGAAACTTACTGGTAGTGAAGTACTGGTAGATAAAGCGATCGCAGAAAAGCTCTACGATCCCTTGTTACACTTAGTGCGTAATGCTTTTGACCACGGTATTGAAGCTCCGCAAGTTCGCCGAGAGCTTGGTAAACCAGAACAAGGTTTAATCGAAATCTGCGCTTATCATCAGGGTAGCCAAACTGTTATCGAAGTTCGAGATGATGGTCAGGGATTGAATTTAGATAGAATTCGCAGAAAAGCTGTTGAACTTTATCCCATACAAACTGAAGAAAAAACTAGAAACTATGCTTCTAGTCTGGCTGAACCTGAACTTTTAGATTTGATATTTTCGCCTGGATTTACTACTGCAAATAAAGTAAGTGAAATTTCTGGGCGTGGCATGGGTTTAGATATTGTGCGTACTCAGATGCACGCACTCAACGGCTCGATTTCAGTTCAATCCTTACCCAACCAAGGAACAATATTCATACTCAAAATTCCTTTTTCTATGACTACAGAAAAGTTAATGCTAGTTCAAGCCAAAGGTGTTGTTTATGGTCTGATGTTAGACAGTATCGAAAAAATATTAATTCCCTCTGAACAACAGATTAAAGAAATTGAAGGAAAAAAAGTCTTGTATTGGAATATAGACAATGATGAGACTATGGTTAGCCTTCGTCAACTTTCAAAGTTGATTAATTATAATGGTTCATTGATTAATAATGAGACTCCATACAACACATCAAATACTCACGACCCAAGTGTAGCGAAAAATCCGGTGCTTTTGCTACAGCGAAATCAGGGAAAGGTTGCTTTAGAAGTTGACCAAATAATTGGTGAACAAGAACTGGTAATCAGACCTTTAGGAAATGCGATCGCACCGCCAAAATACATTTATGGTTGTAGTAGTTTAGCCAATGGTAATCTCATCTTAGTAATTGATGCTTTGTTGCTAGTAAAATCTAGCGAAATCCAACAAACAACACTTGATATCAGGGCGCTACCAGTAGCTTCTTCGTCAAATAAAAAAGCCTTGCCGATATCAGGGCATACTTTTTCATCTACACCATTACTTGCGGCATCGACTTCTACAACAACTATAGAAACCCAACCCAGTTATTCTCAAGAGCCAGATCATAAATTACCAAAAGTTGTTTTAGTAGTAGATGATGCAATTAGTCTCCGGCAAACTCTCTCTCTGACTTTACAAAAATCTGGCTATCAAGTAATACAAGCTCAAAATGGTGTAGAAGCTCTAGAAAAATTGCAGTTACATCCTGAAATTAAAGTTGTTGTATCCGATTTAGAGATGCCACGAATGAATGGTTTTGAGTTATTGAGCAATTTCCGCCAATACACCAATTTAGCAAAAATACCTGTGGTTATTCTTACTTCTCGCAGCGCTGAAAAACATCGCCAACTTGCCCAAGAATTGGGTGCAAAAGCTTACTTAACCAAGCCTTTTTTAGAACATGAGTTTATCTCTAAAATTAAAGAGTTAATGAATAGTAATACAGATGATTTAGATCGTTTACTCATAGTGAAAAATAATTGATAATTTTGGCAGATCGCCTTAATTAAGTAGGGCTATTTAGTGGAAATAAAATAGCCCTACTTAATTACCAGGTAGATTATTTGAATCTACACCTAGAGAACGTAAATACTCGGCTAATTGTTCGGCCCGCGATCGTTCTTGTTGTGCCTGTTCTGCATCTGTCAAATAGCGCTTTCCTTGCTCGTCATACCAACATAAAAACTCCTGTTGTATGCCGCCAATTACAGCTTGGTGTCGCCCAATACCTAACCCTATCTCTGGCATCAAATAGGGTTCACCTATTTGTAGTTGGTAGTTTCCATCGAGCAACTTATACACTTCCAAGGGTTGATGTTGGTCGCGTCGCCAAAACTCAGGATTATAAATTACGTAGTACAATACACCGAGTTTTCTGTATATATCTAGCTTTTCGTCGTATTCACCTCCTGGAGTATGGGATACCATTTCTAGTGTGAATATTGGAACTATCTCATTTTCTTCCCAAACCGCGTAACTTTTGCGTGATTTTCCACCCTTTTTCCGTTCTACTCCCAGGCTTAAAAAAGCATTTGGCACTACAGGTACTCTGGCATTTACTCCTGTGGTCTGATACACTCCCATATCTACTCCGAAGTACCAATCCATACGATTTGCCCAAATGGAGTTAAGTAAGAAGAGTAAAATGTTGGGCAAAAAGTTTTGGTCTTCGTTATCCACTGGTGTATCGTCTGAACAGGGGAGTTCGTCGGTAGTTGGTAACGCATTTTTGAGATCGGGTGAGAGCATAACCGTTGTCTCGCTGGCGTTTGATGCCTTTATTATAAGTGAGTAACCAAAAGTTTAGCGCTTGGGTGTAGCTTCCCCAAACTTAATCAAAAGTGCGATCGCAATACTAACAAGCAAAATTAACGTCATACTCAAGGCTGAACCAAATCCCCAATTTTGCGTTGCTCCAAGAAACTGGTTATAAACTAACCGCGCCGCCGTCATACTAGAAGCACCACCGAGTAATTCTGGATCGACAAAATCCCCCAAGCCTGTGATGAATACAAGCATAGAAGCAGCCGCAATTCCCGGAAAAATTTGCGGTACAGTTACTTGACAAAAAGTTTCCACCGGATTTGCACCTAAATCAGCCGCAGCTTCTAGCAACCGCTTGTCTAGCTTTTCGAGAGAAGCATATAAAATCAAAACCATATAAGGTAATAAGCTGTAACTCATCCCAATCAATACAGCTTGACTATTGTTAAGTAATTCCCAAGTAGGCAAGCCTAAATTGCTGAGTAAACTGTTCAATAAACCAGTAGGACGAAGAATTGTAATCCAAGCATAAGAGCGCAATAACGAAGAAGTCCACAAAGGTAGAACAAAGCCTAATAGCAGCAAATTTCGCCAACGCTGCGGCGCTATCTGAGCAATCCAATAGGCGACAGGGAAGCCCAAAATTAAACAAATTATCGTAGTGCCAAATGCAAAAAATAGCGATCGCCCAATTACTTGCACGTAGAGGGAGTCAAATATTCGGATGTAGTTTTTGAATCCGTTGGGATTGACTAAATCTCCCGGCCTGATGTCTGCAACTAAACTTAACTCAAAAATTATCAAAGTCGGCAGCACCAACAAAAGTAATAACCAAATCCCAGATGGTGCAAGCAATACCAAAGGTTGGAGCCAATTTCTGATGGGGTGCTGCAATTGTTCTATTTTAGAAATCTCATTTTTTTCCAAATTAATCACTCCTAACTCCTAACTCCTAACTCAATTAACTGCTAGTTAATTGAGTCCAATAACGATCGTAAACCTCTTCAAATTCTCCTACAGGTGTAACACGTTCACAATTTTTTAACAGGGACTCTGGCGGAAACAAATTAGCATTGTTTTGGATTGTTTTTGGCAATTGCTCAAATCCGGCACTATTCGGCGTAGAAATATTCAGGCGTTGAGTGAGTTGGGCTGCTATTTCTGGTTGCAAAATCATGTTAATCCAAGCATAGGCTCCAGCTTGATTGGGGGCTGTTTTGGGAATTACAATAGTGTCTGTCCATAATGAAGAACCACTGCGAGGAATCACATATTTGAGTTTAGGGTTTTCTTGAGAGATTTTTACTGCATCTGCTGAATAACACATTGCTAGTAGTAAATCTCCTGCGAGAATTTGATTTTGCCAAGCGTCGGTGTCAAAACGGGCGATCGCAGGTTTTAGCAGCTTCAATTTTTCATAAGCTTGTTTAATTTCTTGTTCATTTTTTGAGTTGTAAGAATAACCGAGCATTCGTAAGGTTGCACCCATAACTTCTCGAACATCATTGAGCAAGGTCATTCGCTGATTAAGTTGCTCTTGATTTTGCCAAAGAAAATCCCAATCTTGTGGTGCATCTTTAATTTTTGCAGAATTGTAAAGTAAACCTGTTGTCCCCCAGTTAAAAGGGATACTGTAGCGGTTATTGCGGTCATAACTAGGATTCTGAAACCGGGGAAATAAATTCTCTAGACCAATTAAGCGATCGTGATTTATTTCTGTTAACAAGCCTTTGTCTACCATCTTCTGCACCATATAATCAGATGGGTTGATGATGCTGTAAGTGCCACCGCCTCCAGCTTGCAATTTAGCCAGCATGACATCATTGGAATCATACACATCCGCCAGCACTTTCATGCCAGTTTGGGCGCTAAAAGTTTTCAATAATTGGTTGTCAGTATATTGCGTCCAGGTAAAGATATAAAGTTGGTGACGCTGACTATTGGTATTAGAATTAGCACGTACTTCAGCCAGCCTCCAGCCACAACCACCTAAAGATAAGCTAGAAAGTGCTGCTACCCCTTTTAAAAATTGGCGTCTGTTAGTCATTAAGTTAATAGTTAATCATCTTTTGTATTGTTGCCGATTGATTCTAAATATGCCTTTAATTGGAGTGCCCATAGGTAGTTTAAAGATTAACTTAAGTGTATCTACCTTTGCAACTGTTAATAAGTTACTGGTGTCAGCTAGTGTTAGGCACGGTTTTTAATCAAGCTTGAGTTATAAAAATTAACAAAGTGCAAGTAAGCCGTGAGTCTCAACGCGCTGCTTACCGCGCCAGCCTTGTGCTAACCCCATAAGCCAATCGCTTGATTTTGTGGAAATTTATCTGTTAAGACAAGCAGGGGAGAGAGAAAAGCTTAATCCAAGCGTAATAACAAAATTCAGATATCTGGGAACAATAAATCTGTAAATTCTCAAGATTTGGCAGAATTATAAAATGTCTAATTGGCAAAACTTTCGTTCTCAATGGCAGCGAGTTCGATATTATCTAATTTTTCTGGTCGCTCTCTGGTTGAGCTTAGGAATTCCAGGTTGCAGTTTCTCCCCACCCAATTCTCAAATCTCTGTATCGCCCCAGCCCACCCAAATCAAGCAAACTGCACAACGCTTTGACGGTGTAACAATTAACGTTATCACTCAAGATGAAACCGTTCGTACAGGTACTAAGAGACGGATTGCTGGGTTTGAAGCCTTGACTGGAGCGAAGGTCAATCTGACGGGCGTTCCTTTTCAAAAGTTATACAACATACTGCAAAAGGATTGGTCTAGCAGTGCTTCAAAGTACGATATGGCAGTTATTTTACCTTCATGGCAGATTGACTTTATCGATGCTGGCTTTGTGGAAGATTTAACGGCGCGAGTCAAGTCTGATGCAGCCATACAGTGGGAAGATATTGCACCGATCTTTCGGAATTTTAGTGCGACTTATAAAGGACGCATCTACAGTATTCCGTTGGATGGGGACTTTCACATGGTTTATTACCGCACTGATTTGTTAAAGCAAGCGGGGTTAACGCCTCCGACAAACTGGGATGAGTATCTGGCGATCGCCAAGCAATTTCACGGCAAAGACTTGAATGGTGACGGTAAAATGGACTATGGCTCTTGTATGTCCAAGGGTGCTGCTGATAATAACACAAGCCTGTTGATATCCATTGCCACTCCTTTTTTGCAATCTCAGGGAACCGCACAAGGGGCATTGTTTGACCCAGACACAATGAAGCCTCTGGTGAACAATCCCGCTTTTGCCAAAGCACTGGATATTTATAAACAAGCGATGGACTATGGAATTCCCCAGGATGAAAATCTAGGTAATTCCAAAGCTAGAGAATTATTTATTACTGGCAGGTGCGCCCTGACCATCGATTGGGGCGATGTTGGACCCCTAGCCATCGATCTATCTGTGTCTAAAGTGATGGATAAAGTAGGGGCTGTGATCACTCCAGGCACTACTCAAGTGCTCGATCGCAAGACTAACAAACTGGTTGCCTGCGATAAGTTTACCTGTCCTTACGCCATTGATGGTGTCAATCACGCACCTTATGCTGCCAATATCGGTTGGACAAGTGTAATTTATGCCAAGGCAGCACCAAAAGTGAAGGATGCCGCTTATGCGTTTTTCTCTTACATGAGTCAACCCTCTCAGTCTAACGTGGATGTGACGATTGGGGCAACGGGCTTCAACCCCTACCGAATTTCGCAATTTCAAAACTCAGATCCCTGGATTAAATCTGGGATGTCGTCTGAAGCAGCCAACAACTATCTCGCAGCGCTCGGCGTTAGCTTGAATAGTCCCAATATGGTTTTGAGTTTGATCGTTCCCCATAATCAACAATATCAATTTGAAGTTCTTGATGCCGTTGTATCTAAGTTCTTAGGGAACAAAATTACAACCGAGCAGGCAATGCAGCAGATTGAACAAAGATGGGAACAGATTACTAACAAAGTAGGGCGGGAGTCTCAACACGCCGCTTACCGTGCCAGCCTTGGGCTAAACCCCATAAATACGACAGCCAGAGAAATCTCCAATCCTTAATCCAACTGTTCATTTGACAGATGAAGTGGGCATCTTAGAAATAATTAGGCAAAAATAACATTGAGAGTGACTAACAATGCACTGCCAATATCAGTAGCTTGAGACTGTAAAAGGAGCCACGCAAGTGCGAAATTGGAATCTCAGCACAAAAATTATTGCTTCCTATTCAGTGCTAATTGCAGTAATGGCTGGGACAATAGCTTCGGGGATATACTGGCAGTTATACTCTAGTCAACGGCAGGCAATCCGTAATCGTCTTTTGGCGATTGTCAGTCTGGCAGTTCCACAAATCGATAGCGATTATCACGGATTGGTTCTACAACGTAGCGATCGCACTTCCGCCTTTTACAAAATCAATCAAGATAGACTTGTATCTATTCAATCGACTAGTAAAGATATTTTACGTATTTATACTATACGAGAACAACCAAATAAAAAATTTGTCTATGTCTTAAACTACGATCCTGCCGATCAAGGTAAAAACGTATTGATTGGCATGGATTACACAAAGTCATTAGATGCTTTGTATGCAGCCGTTGCCCACAATGCACCGTTTGTTGAGCAGGAATTTCAGCAAACTGCAAATGGCAAAACCATTCTTTATGGCTATGCTCCAATTACCAATCTCCAGGGTCGGGTGAATGGATTCTTGGTGGTTGAACTGGATGCCAGTTCTGTAGTGCGCCAAGAATATTCGGTAGCCGGATTTGCTCTGATAAATTTTTTCGCTGTGTTGTTAGTAACTGTATTTTTAGTGCGTTGGCTATCGCGATCGCTGGTTGTGCTACCGATTTTACAACTTAACAGCGCTGCCAAACAATTAGAAACAGGGAATTGGAATGCAACTCTACCGAGCAATCGCACCGATGAACTGGGAGAACTTTCCGCATCTTTTAACAGCATGGCCAAACAGTTGCAAACCTCCTTTGCCACCTTAGAACAAAAGGTAGAAGAACGGACACTACAACTAGCAGAAGCAAAAGAGAAAGCCGATACTGCCAACCTTGCCAAGAGTGAGTTCCTCGCTAACATGAGCCATGAATTGCGAACTCCGCTCAATGGTATCCTGGGCTATGCCCAAATTCTCCAAAATGGTGAAACCTTAACAGAACGAGCTAAAAAAGGTGTAGATATCATCTATCAGTGCGGCAATCATTTGCTCAATCTGATTAATGATATCCTTGACCTCGCCAAAATCGAAGCCCGCAAGTTGGAATTGTATCCTAGCGATGCGAATTTCCCAGCACTTCTCGAAGGCATTGCAGAGATGATGCGCGTGCGTGCTGGTCAAAAAGGAATTTCTTTTACCTATCAACCTGATTCTAATTTACCTGTTGGCATTAGAGTCGATGAAAAACGCCTACGCCAAGTGTTGATTAACTTATTGGGCAATGCGATTAAGTTTACTGACGAAGGCGGAGTTACATTTCGCGTTAAAACTCACAAACTGGAAACTGCAACTTATCAAATTCGCTTTGAGGTGGAAGATACAGGTGTTGGGATATCGCCAATTGGACTCACCAAAATCTTCCAACCCTTTGAACAAGTGGGTGATGTGAAAAAACAAGGAGAAGGTACTGGACTAGGACTAGCAATCAGTCTGCAAATCGTTTCTTTGATGGGTAGCACCCTAAATGTGGACAGCCAACTTGGAGAAGGTAGCACCTTCTGGTTTGAGGTTGAACTTCCCGAAGCTCAAGAATGGGCAGCAAGTCTGCGAACAACTAAGCAAGGCAAGATTATCGGATTTGAAGGCAGCAAGCGGCAGGTCTTGGTAGTCGATGATCGTTGGGAGAATCGCTCGGTTTTGGTTAGTTTACTGGAACCCTTGGGTTTTGCAGTGATTGATGTCAGCAATGGTCGAGAAGGATTAGCCAAGGCGAAAGAGATTCATCCTGACCTGATTATTACAGACTTGATGATGCCAGAAATGGATGGTTACCAAATGCTGCGACAGTTGCGACAGATTCCTGAGTTGCAGAATGTTGCAGCGATCGCCTCTTCAGCTAGTGTATTTGAAAGTAACCAAAATGAGAGTATCACAGCCGGGGCCGATGCGTTTTTACCCAAGCCTGTAGAAGCCTCAGCGCTGCTGAAGTTGCTGGAAAAATACCTGAATCTGAAATGGATTTATGAGCAAAACTCCATTGCTGTGGAGCCAATGGCAGCCAACTCAGAGGCAATATCTTCATCCACCCCAGATGAGATTGTTCCCCCAACCGAGGAGGTTTTGTTTCAGTTGCACACATTGGCGTTGCAGGGACGCTTGATGGCGATCGAGCAACAGCTAAAAACTTTGGAAAAAACAGATGAGCGATACCAACCATTTGTTAAAGCGATACGTGAGTATGCAGATAATTTCCAGACTGAAAAAATCCGAGCATTCATTGAACAGTATCTTCCCTAATCGAAGGTACTGGCGACTAGACACTAGAAAAGAATTCTTGTAATCCCAATCCCCATTTTTGCTATGACGGCATTCCCTGGAAATTCCATTACATTTAACAATCCCATTACTAACGTCTTTGACAATGGCATTATCCTCATTGTCGATGATGTGCCAAATAACTTGAAGGTGCTTTCAGAGACCTTAGCCGATGCTGGTTTTGAAGTTGCGATCGCCACCAGTGGTGAAAGTGCGCTACAACAATTAGAACATACGACCGTGTCTTTGATTTTACTGGATGTGATGATGCCGGGGATGAATGGTTTTGAAACCTGTCAGCACATTAAAGCCAATCCAAAAACCCAAAATATTCCGATTATCTTTATCACTGCCCTGTCTGAATCGGTGAATAAAGTTACAGGCTTTGAATTAGGAGCCGTTGACTACATCACCAAACCGTTTCAACAAGGTGAAGTTTTAGCACGGGTGCGAACTCATCTTAAACTCAACCAATTGAGCCAGTCTCTTGAAGCCAGAAATACAGAACTGCAACAACTCACCCAGCAACTAGAGCAACGAGTTACTGAACGAACTCAGGAACTATTTGCATCGATTGAAACCCTCAAGCAAACTCAACAATTGATGCGCTTAGTGTTTGATACTATTCCACACTGGGTAGGCTGGAAAGATATCAATTCAGTTTATTTCGGCTGTAATCAAAGTTTTGCTGATGTACTAAACTTAAATTCACCTGATGAGATTGTGGGTAAAAGCGACTATGACTTACTGATAAGCAAAGAAGAATCCGATTGGTTTAGGATGTGGGATAGCCGCGTCATGGAGTCTGGCCGAGCAGAATTTCATATCATTGATCAACTGCAACGTCCAGATGGTCAGCAAGTTTGGTTGGATACGAGCAAGATGCCTCTACGCGATGCCAAGGGGAATGTATTCGGCATTTTATTCGTGACAGAAGACATTACCGAACGTCGCCAAGCTGAAGACCAACTCAAACAACAAAAACAAAATCTAGAACAAGCACTAGCAGAACTTCAAGGCACTCAAGTGCAATTGGTACAAAGTGAAAAAATGTCGGCGCTGGGAAACCTCGTAGCGGGGGTGGCACATGAAATCAATAACCCTGTTGGCTTCCTGGGCGGCAATATTCAACCTGCTTTAGATTATATCAAGGATATATTTGGCTTAATGGATTTGTATCAACAGGAATATTCCACTCCCAGTGGAATAATTCAAGATGAAATCGAAGCAATTGACCTCGATTACATCCGCGAAGACTTACCTAAGTTAGTGGGTTCTATGCGAGAAGGTGTGAAGCGAATTCGGGATATTAGTACTTCTTTACGAACCTTCTCTCGTGCTGATAGCGATCGCGCTGTTGCCTGCAATATTCATGATGGCATCGACAGCACCATTTTGATTCTCAAACATCGTCTCAAACCTTCGGAAACCCGCCCAGAAATTAAAGTTATCAAAGAATATGGTCAACTACCATTAGTAGAATGCTTTGCTGGGCAGTTGAATCAGGTGTTTATGAACATTCTGGCTAATGCTATTGATGCTTTGGAAGAGTCAAATATTGGACGCAGTTTTGAAGAGATAAAAATCAATCCAAATTGCATCACAATTATTACTCAAATTAGTGACAATAAACAACAAATAATTATTAAGATTAAAGATAATGCCAAGGGAATGAATGAACAAATAAAATCAAAAATATTTGACCATTTATTTACGACAAAAGCTGTTGGTAAAGGCACAGGATTAGGATTAGCGATCGCTCGTCAAATCGTCGAAGAAACCCACGGCGGAAAATTGAGTTTTAACTCGGTTCTGGGTAAGGGTACAGAATTTATTATTGAAATTCCAGTATAATTTTTGTTTTTTTTGGTAAACAATTTCAGATATCTGGGAATACTAAATCCATAAATTGTGAGGATTTGGCAATATGGTTAGCACTTTAGTCAGTATTCCCGGATATCGCATTAGTGAAGAACTCTACAACGGTTCAAGAACCCTGGTTTATCGAGGGTATCGAGAAACTGACTCCTTACCTGTAGTGATTAAACTGCTAAAAAATCCCTATCCCAGTTTCAGCGAACTGGTACAGTTTCGTAATCAGTACACCATCGCCAAAAATCTCAACTCACCTCTAATCATCCAAACCTACAGCCTGGAACCCTACCAAAATAGTTATGCACTGGTGATGGAAGACTTTGGGGGGATTTCTCTCAAAAATTACTTCACCTCTGTAGAGACACTATATATCGCGTCTCTACAACAGTTTTTAGAAATAGCGATCGCACTGTGCAATACCTTAGATATATTGTATCGAGAACGGATTATTCATAAAGATATAAAACCCGCCAATGTTTTAATTAATCCCGAAACAAAACAAGTTAAATTAATTGACTTTAGTATTGCATCTTTACTACCACGAGAAACCCAAACACTAATTAATCCCAATGTCTTAGAAGGGACACTAGCTTATATTTCTCCAGAACAAACCGGGAGAATGAATCGGGGAATTGACTATCGGACTGATTTTTATTCTCTGGGTGTGACATTCTACGAGTTACTTACCGGAGTTTTACCATTTCAATCAAACGATCCGATGGAGTTGGTGCATTGTCATATTGCAAAACTTCCACCCCTAGTACATGAAATTAACCCACAAATCCCGTCTGTAGTCTCCGAGATTGTCAGTAAATTGATGGCAAAAAATGGTGAAGACCGCTATCAAAGTACCTTGGGACTGAAATTTGATTTAGAAAATTGTTTAACTCAACTTCAAGAAACGGGTTCCATTGAGAACTTTGAAATTGCCCAAAGGGATGTGTGCGATCGCTTTATTATCCCTGATAAACTCTATGGAAGAGAAACAGAAGTATCAACCCTACTCCAAGCATTTGAAAGAGTGAGCCTGGGTGCAACTGAAATGATGCTGGTAGCTGGTTTTTCGGGAATTGGTAAAACTGCGGTTGTCAACGAAGTTTATAAACCGATTGTGCGGCAACGCGGTTATTTTATCAAAGGGAAATACGACCAATTTGGGCGCAATATTCCCTTCAGTGCATTTGTGCAAGCTTTCCGGGATTTAATGGGGCAATTGCTCACAGAAAGTGATATTCAAATCCAGCAATGGAAAAGCAATATATTAGAGGCTGTGGGGGAAAACGGACAAGTAATTATTGAAGTCATCCCCGAATTATCTAGAATTATTGGTATCCAACCAGCAGTACCAGAATTATCAGGAACTGCTGCCCAAAATAGATTTAATTCAATATTTCAGAAATTTATTAGCGTTTTTACAACTAAAAAACATCCCTTAGTGATGTTTTTGGATGATTTACAGTGGGCTGATTCGGCTTCTTTCAAACTGGTTGAATTATTGATGGGTGAGGATAGCGGATATTTATTATTAATTGGTGCTTACCGGGATAATGAAGTGTCTCCAATACATCCTTTGATGATGACTTTGGAGGAGATGCATAAAGTGGGTGCAGTTATTAATAGTATTACATTGCAAGTTCTTAGTGAAAATACTTTAAATCGACTGGTTGCAGATACTTTAAATTGCATACACGACCTAGCGACACCTTTGACGCAGTTAATTTATCAAAAAACTCAAGGGAACCCATTTTTTAGTACACAGTTCCTCAAGGCTTTGTATGAAGATAATTTGATTGTATTCAACTCTTATCTAGGATGCTGGCAGTGCGATATTACCCTAGTTAAACAAGCTGCATTGACTGATGATGTGGTAGAATTTATGGCGCAACAGTTACAAAAGCTGCCTTTTTCAACCCAAGGGATTTTAAAGTTAGCGGCATGTATTGGCAATCAATTTAATTTGATGACCTTAGCAGCTGTTTCTCAACAGTCAGAAAATGAAACTGCTGCCGCACTTTGGAAAGCTTTGCAGGAAGCTTTGGTTTTACCGGAAAGTGAAATTTATAAGCTTTATATTGCCGAGGAAGAAGCAATTTATCAACAAGAAATGTCCCATGTTGTTAATTACAAATTCTCCCATGACCGCATTCAGCAAGCTGCTTATTCATTGATTCTTGATGAAGATAAACAAGCAACTCATTTACAGATTGGACGTTTATTATTATCCAATACTTCCGATGGCAAACAAACAGATAAATTATTTGATATTGCCAATCAATTGAATATGGGAATTTCCCTGATCGCCGATGATGTTGAGAAAATTCAAGTTGCCGAAATCAATCTCAATGCTGCTCAGAAAGCGAGAAGGTCAACGGCATATTCAGCGGCTTTTAGTTATGCAGAAAAAGGGATGAGTTTGTTAGATGATAATAGTTGGCAACGGCAATATAATATTACTCTTGGTTTGCATAATATTGCCGCAGATACAGCATTTCTGACGGGTAGGTTTGCAGAAATTACTCAATTGATGCACTTAGTAAAACTTAATTCTCAAACAGTAGTAGATAATCTTGCTGTTTATGAGGCTCAAATTCAAGCTTATAGTGCCCAGAAGAATTATCAAAAGTCGATTGATACGGGTTTAGAATTTCTCCAATTGTTAGGGATTAAATTACCATCGCAGCCAAGTAAATTACAAGTGTTGGCAGAATTAATCAAAACTAAGGTTTTATTGCATCGTAATTCCTTAGAAAAGCTGTTGCAATTACCTGTGATGACAAATCCAGAAACTATTGTCGTACTGCGAATGAGCAATTTAATTTCCTATCCAGCATATTTCTGTTCGCAGCCATTACTGGCACTATTGGCCTTTCTGGGTGTCCAAAAATCCCTTCAACAGGGTAATTCTATCTGGTCATCTAGTTTTTATACAATCTATAGCATTATTTTATCAAATTTGCAGGAATTAGAAGCAAGTTATCAAATGGGGCAATTTTCCCTCAAGTTACTAAATAAATTACCAAACCTCTACATTGAAGGAAAAATAAAAGTAAGCATAGCAATCTTCAGCCAAATGTGGCAACAACCACTCAGCAACAGCTTACACTTGATTCAAGAAGGCAAACAGGCAGCCTTGAATTGTGGAGATTTTGCTTTCGTAGGTACGGGATACTTCAGTGAAATTAATGTAGGTTTCTTCTTAGGAAAGCCACTCACTGAGTTGTTACCAATCTCTGAACTCTACCATCAAGCATTGACAACGGAAATACCCGATGAAGTGAGTCTACAACAAATTATTATACTGCGGCAGGTAATGCTAAATCTGACGGAGGCATCTCCCCAACCCCATATATTAGTTGGCACAGAGTGCGATGAAACACAGCTAATTCCCCACTTTCAAGCCAGTAATGATGCTGTCTTTCTTTCTATTATTTATTGCTTCAAAGTACTTATTGCATACTTGTTTAGTAATATCTCAGTAGCACTTGATGCCGCAGATGCTTCCCTTCCCTACGAACAAGAATTAATTGGCGTCAATGGTATTATATCTACTTGGTTTTATGATGCCTTAACACGATTGGCTGCTTATCCTAACTCCTCACCTCAACGAAAAAAGCAGCTACTCAAACGAGTTACCAAAATTCAGCACAACCTAGAACGACGGGCAAAATTAGTTCCTACCGACATTAAACACAAATGCGATTTAATTAGAGCAGAACGTGATCGCATTCTCGGCAATAAACTTCAAGCACAAGAATATTACGACCTGGCAATATCGGGGGCAAAACAAAACAGCTATATTCAAGAAGAAGCTTTAGCAAACGAACTCGCGGCTAAATTTTACCTCGAATGCGGTAAAGAAAAAATCGCTCAAGTCTATATGCAAGAAGCATACTACTGTTATGCCCGTTGGGGAGCAAAAGCCAAAGTTACCGACTTAGAAAAACGCTATCCCCAACTACTCGAATTTCTCCTGAAACAACAAAAACTTCATCTCAATCTCAATCCCTTAGAAACTATTGGCTTTGGTGGGACTTTCTCATCTACTTACACGAATACCATTGGCAGCACCAATATTTCCGACGTTTTAGATTTTACCTCTGCCCTGAAAGCCGCTCAAGCTATTTCCAGTTCTCTGGAATTAGATACACTTATCGCCAGTCTCACCCGGATTATCTTAGAAAACTCTGGCGCGAGAAAAGCTGTACTGCTGCTTCCCCAAGAAAATATTTGGCAAGTACGAGCAATTACTTTTATTGATCATGAGAAAATACAAACCAGCCTCAGCCCAGAATTACTAGACAATTGTCAAGATATTCCTGTAAAAATTATCCATTACGTCAAAAATACCCAACAAACAGTGGTTATAGACAATTGCAAAACAGATATTCCTGGTTTAATTGAGGAATATATGTTGTCACATCAACCCCAAAGTGTATTTTGTACTCCGATTATTAATCAAGGGCATTTGGTGGGGATTCTCTATTTAGAGAATCAAATGATTCAAGGGGTATTTAACAGCGATCGCCTCAGTATAATTAACTTACTTTCTTCCCAAGCAGCAGTATCCCTAGAAAATGCTCGACTGTATCAACAAGCAGGAATTGCACTACAAGACTTACAACAAGCCCAATTACAAATTGTCCAAAGTGAGAAAATGTCGGCACTGGGTAACTTAGTTGCTGGGGTAGCCCATGAAATGAATAATCCTTTAGGCTTTATTTCTGCCAGCCTTCAACAAGTTAAACCCAGCCTTGCGGATATTGTTAAACACTTCAAACTCTATGAAGAAAGTTTCCCCAATCCAGGTGATGAAATTATCGACCATGCCAAAGAAATTGACTTGGATTATACCTTAGAAGACTTGCCCAAGATAATTGATTCAATGGTGATGGCGTGCGATCGCCTGGAAAATATCAGTACTAGTTTAAGAACTTTCTCCCGCGCTGATAAAGATTATAAAGTGCCGTTTAATATCCACCAAGGCATTGATAGCACCATTCTCATTCTCAAACATCGTCTGAAGGCTAATGACCAACGTCCAGCGATTGAAGTTATCACCAACTACGGTAATTTACCTCAAGTAGAATGCTTCCCAGGTCAATTAAATCAGGTATTTATGAACTTGCTAGCTAATGCTATTGATGCATTAGAAGAATCTAACACCGGACGCAGTTTTGAAGAAGTTAAAGCTAATACTAACTGCATTACAATTACAACCTCAGTCGGAAATAATCTGGTTAAAATTGCCATTGCTGATAATGGTAAGGGGATGACTGAAGAAGTAAAATCAAAACTATTTGACCATTTATTTACTACGAAAGCCGTTGGTAAAGGGACGGGGTTGGGGTTAGCGATCGCTCGTCAAATTGTCGAAGAAACCCACGGAGGAAAGTTGAGTTTTAACTCTATTCTGGGTAAGGGTACAGAATTTATCATTGAAGTTCCGGTATAACTGTTGGCTTCTTTTGGTAAACAACTTCAGTATCTGGGAATACTAAATCCAGAAATCGTTAGGGTTTAGCAATATGGTTAGCACTCTTGTTAGTATTCCCGGATATCGCATTAGTGAAGAACTCTACAATGGTTCCAGAACCCTAGTTTATCGAGGGTATCGAGAGACTGACGAATTACCAGTAGTGATTAAACTGCTGAAAAATCCTTATCCGAGTTTGGGCGAACTCTTGTCGTTTCGCAATCAGTACACCATTACCAAAAACCTTAACTCACTTCTGATTGTCCAAACCTACAGCTTAGAACCCTACCAAAATGGTTATGCGTTAGTGATGGAAGACTTTGGGGGAATTTCTCTCAAGGATTGGGCAGTGAGGCTCAGGCGACAATCTCTACAAGAGTTTTTAGAAATAGCGATCGCACTCTGCAATACCTTAGATATACTCTACCGCGATCGCATTATTCATAAAGATATTAAACCTGCCAATATTTTAATTAATCCCGAAACCAAACAAATTAAATTAATTGATTTTAGTATTGCATCTTTACTACTACGGGAAACGCAGATACTAATCAACCCCAATGTATTAGAAGGCACACTCGCTTATATTTCTCCAGAACAAACAGGAAGAATGAATCGGGGGATTGACTACCGAACTGATTTTTATTCAGTCGGTGTGACATTCTACGAGTTACTCACCGGTGAGTTACCTTTTGCCTCAAACGAGCCAATGGAGTTGGTACATTCTCATATTGCAAAACAACCACCACTTTTAGGGAAAAGGGAAGAAATTCCGCAGGTGATTTCAGATATTGTGATGAAATTGATGGCAAAAAATGCCGAAGACCGCTATCAAAGTGCATTGGGACTGAAGTTTGATTTAGAAAATTGTTTACATCAACTACAAGTTTCTGGTGAAATTAAGAGTTTTGAAATTGCCCGAAGGGATGTGTGCGATCGCTTTACCATCCCCGAAAAACTCTACGGCAGAGAAACTGAAGTACAGACTTTACTGGATGCTTTCGATCGCGTCAGTCTTGGTAATACAGAAATAATGCTAGTGGCGGGTTTCTCAGGCATTGGAAAAACCGCCGTTGTCAACGAAGTACACAAGCCGATCGCCCGTCAGCGGGGTTATTTCATCAAAGGCAAATACGATCAATTTCAGCGCAACATTCCCTTTTCTGCTTTTGTCCAAGCCTTTCGAGATTTGATGGGGCAATTATTATCAGAAAGTGATGCCCAATTGCAAACATGGAAGACTAAAATTTTAGAGGCTGTTGGAGACAGCGGACAAGTTTTAATTGATGTGATTCCAGAACTCGAACGGATTATTGGCACTCAACAAAGAGCTACGGAACTATCGGGAAGTGCTGCCCAAAATCGTTTCAATCTGCTGATGCAGAAATTTGTGAAAATATTCACGAGTCAATCACATCCATTAGTGATGTTTCTAGATGACTTGCAGTGGTCAGATTCGGCTTCTCTGAACTTACTGCAATTATTGATGCAAGACAGCAAGTATTTATTAATATTGGGTGCGTATCGGGATAACGAAGTGTCACTCGCTCATCCCTTGATCTTAACAGTCGATGAGATAGTCAAAGCAGGGGGTGTAGTCAATACGATTACACTGCAACCGTTGAGTCTAGTCGATCTGAATCAGTTGGTTGCGGATACGCTAAATTGCGAATTATCCCTAGCTCAACCATTAACTGAATTGGTGTCCCAAAAAACCCAAGGAAATCCATTTTTTGCCACGCAGTTTCTCAAAGCATTGTATGAAGATGGACAGATTACCTTTGATTGGGAGATCCGACATTGGCAGTGCGATATTGCTGAAGTCAAAGCGTTAGCACTCACCGATGATGTGGTGGAGTTTATGGCTCTGCAATTGAAGAAATTGCCGCTCCCAACTCAGGAGGTTCTCAAATTAGCAGCCTGCATTGGGGCGCAGTTTGATTTGAATACATTGGCAATTGTTTCAGAAAAGTCCCTAGAAGCAGCCGCAACTGATTTGTGGAAAGCCTTGCAAGAAGGTTTGATTATTCCGAATACGGAAGTCTATAAGTTTTTTATTCAATCTGACAGTGCCTCGGTTTCTGATGCCGCAGCGAATCCAATTTATCGGTTTTTGCACGATCGCGTTCAACAAGCGGCTTATTCTCTGATTGCTGAAGATCGCAAGCAAGCAACCCATCTGTCAATGGGGCAACTATTGTTACGCGATGCTTCCATCAGCGATCGCGAAGAGCGATTATTTGAAATTGTCAATCATTTAAATATTGGCATTGCCCTAATTACACCACCCCAGGAGCGAGAAAATCTGGCACAGTTAAATCTAGCCGCAGGGCGCAAAGCGAAAACCGCCACCGCCTATAGTGTGGCAAGTGCCTATCTTGCAACGGGAATCGAGCTTTTACCCAAAGATGCTTGGGAGAGCCATTATTCCTTGACTCTGGCACTCCATGAAGGCATTGCCGAGACGAGCTATCTCAACACCGATTTTGAGCAGATGGAACGGTGGGTGAGCGTGGTGTTGCAACAGGCCAAAACCCTCCTAGACACGATCGAAGTTCAGCAAACTCGGATTTTGGGGGCGAAAGCCCAAGGGCAACTCCGAGAGGCGATTCAGATTGGGTTGTCGGTGTTAAACTCCTTGGGGATTGAATTTCCAGAACAACCCACCCAAGAAGATATTGGGCAAGCATTTGGTGTAACGCGATCGCTGTGGGCAGATAAAGCACCCAGCAGTTTGCTAGATTTACCCACCATGCGCGATCCCCAGCTTTTGGCGGCGATGGAAATCTTGACAACTTTGGTGCCTGCTGCCTATGCCGTAGATCCTAACTTAATGCCATTGCTGATTTTCAAGCAAGTTGAATTATCCATTCAATCGGGCAATTGTCCCATTTCCGTCTTTGCTTATAGTGAATATGGCTTAATCCTGTGTGGCATCATTGGCGATCTCGAAAACGGTTACGAGTTTGGAGAATTGGCATTAAGCCTTCGAGAAAGCCTCCAACTGGCATCATTAAAATGCCGAAACTGGTATGTGGTTCACGTCTTCATTAAACATTGGAAAATTCTCCTCTCTAAAGTGATTCCTGGGTTACAAGAAGCCTACCGCAGCGGACTAGAAACCGGAGATATTGAGACGGCTTGCCTAAGTGCGACATCATACAGTTATTATGCTTATTATGCGGGGCAGGAATTAGCAGAACTGGCTCGGACAATAGATACCTATCGTCAAGCTATTTATCAATACAAACACGCAGCTTCCCGCCATTATCAAGAGATTTATCAACAAACTGTACTTAATTTATTGGGGCAGGCTGAGGTTCCTTATCTCCTGACTGGAGAAATCTTTAACCAGGAAAAATCTCTCTGTGAACTGCAAGCAGGCAATCAACGATCCGCATTGTTCATGTGGCACATTAACCAAGCCGTTCTTTATTATCTTTTTGGACAAGAGCGGGAGGCGGCTCAAACCTCTGCTGAAACTGCCCAATACCTAGATGGTGGCGTGGGGCTGTTTATGATTCCCCTCTACTCCTTTTATGATGCGCTGATTCAATTAACCCAGTACCCAGCAGCATCCCCAGAAAAGCGTCAGGCAATTCTTTTCCAAGTGCAACAGCATCAGGACAAATTGCACAATTGGGCAACCTTCGCTCCTAGTAATCATCAGCATCGCTGGGAACTGGTAGCAGCCGAGCAATATCGCGTGCTAGGAAACAAAACCGATGCCATTGACGCATACGATCGCGCTATTAGCAGCGCCAAAGCTAACAACTTCATTCAAGATGAAGCCCTTGCCAATGAACTTGCTGCCAAGTTTTATCTCAACTGGGGTAAAGAAAAAGTTGCTGCTGGTTATATGCAAGAAGCCTACTATTGTTATGCCCAATGGGGTGCCAAAGCCAAAGTCGTCGATCTGGAAATTCGTTATCCTCAACTCCTCGCCCCCATCCTCCAACAAACCCGTTCTCCCCTCTCAACTAACGAAACTATCTTCACATGGGAGAGTGTCACCTCGACCAGTTCCGCCACTTCCAGCAGCACTGTTTCTGTGGCTTTAGATTTAGCTACCATTCTCAAAGCTTCCCAAATTATCTCAGGGGAAATTGAACTGGAAAAACTGGTTTCATCATTGCTTTCTCTCGTTATCGAAAATGCGGGGGCTAATAAATGCGTGTTAATGCTCGTGCGAGACGAACGCCTGCTGATTAAAGGGTCAATTACTGAGGGTTCGGAGCCAGTTGTGTTGCAGCGTCTTCCCATTGAGGACAGCCTGGACATTCCCTTAAGACTGATTTACAAAGTGAAGCACGAAAGGCAGACTGTTGTGCTGCTGGATGTGACGACCGATCGGACTTTAGCCAGCGATCCCTATATCATTCGTCAGCAGCCTCATAGTATCTTGTGCAGCCCGATTTTGCATCAAGGTAAGTTGCTGGGCATTTTATATCTGGAGAATAATTTAGCGACGGGGGCGTTCACGAGCGATGGCTCCGCCAACGCCAAGGGCGAACGCGTCGAACTACTGAATTTACTCTGCGCTCAAGCTGCCATTTCCCTAGAAAATGCCCAACTTTATGAGCGATCGCTCGAATATGCCCAACAGCTAGAAGCCGCTTTACAAGAACTCCAGCGCGCCCAATTACAAATGGTGCAAAGTGAGAAAATGTCTGCACTAGGCAATTTAGTTGCTGGTGTCGCTCACGAAATGAATAATCCCCTCGGTTTTATTGCTGCCAGTCTCAAACAAGCTAAACCTACGTTTACTGATATTGTTGAACATCTCGGACTATATCAAGAAAGTTTCCCCAACAAAAGTGAAGAAATCATTGACCATGCCGAAGAAATCGACTTAGATTATAGCTTAGAAGATTTGCCCAAGATGATTGATTCTATGTCTATGGCGTGCGATCGCCTAAAAAATATCAGTACTAGTCTCCGCACTTTCTCACGCGCTGACAAAGATTACAAAGTGCCATTTAACATCCATGAAGGCATTGATAGCACGATTTTAATTTTGAAACATCGTCTCAAAGCAAACGAACAACGTCCAGCAATCAAAGTTGTCACCAACTACGGTAATTTACCTCAAATTGAATGCTTCCCTGGTCAATTAAATCAGGTATTTATGAATCTTTTAGCGAATGCCATTGATGCGTTAGAAGAATCTAATCAGGGACGGACTTTTGAGGAAATTCAAGCTAATCCTAATTGCATTACAATTACAAACTCAGTCGGAAATAATCTGGTTAAAATTGGTATTGCTGATAATGGTAAGGGGATGAGTGAATCAGTCAAAGAGAAAATATTTGACCATTTATTTACTACCAAAGCTGTTGGGAAAGGGACGGGGTTGGGGTTGGCGATCGCTCGTCAAATTGTCGAATCAACCCACGGTGGAAAATTGAGTTTTAACTCGATTCTGGGTCAAGGTACAGAATTTACGATTGAAATTCCGGTATGAATACGGGACACTCCTTGTTTGCGCCGCGTCTCGTAGAGAAGGGATGGGATTAGCGCCGATTTTCTTTGACTCTAAATCTTCAAAATTTCAAGTCGTGGAGCGACGGGTTCGCTTTATATCTGGGAACACTATATCTTGAAGTCTTAAAGATTTAGCAGTATGGTTAGTACAAGAGTCAATATTCCTGGATACAAGGTTAGCGAAGAACTTTACAATGGTTCTAGAACCATCGTTTATCGAGGGTATCGAGAGACTGACTCATTACCTGTGGTGATTAAGTTGCTGAAAAATCCTTATCCGAGTTTCAGCGAACTCTTGTCGTTTCGTAATCAGTACACCATTGCCAAAAATCTTAACTCACCTCTGATCGTTCAAACCTACAGCCTGGAACCCTACCAAAATGGCTATGCGTTGGTAATGGAAGATTTTGGCGGGATTTCTCTCAAGGATTGGAGAGTAGGAAGTGGGGAGTGGGAAGTGGGCAAAAGCGTAGAATCTTTAATGGAGTTTTTAGAAATAGCGATCGCACTGTGCAATACCTTAGATATATTGTATCGTGATCGAATTATTCATAAAGATATCAAACCTGCCAACATTTTAATTAATCCAAAAACTAAACAAGTTAAATTAATTGACTTTAGTATTGCATCCCTACTACCACGCGAAACTCAAACACTGATGAATCCCAATGTCTTGGAAGGGACACTTGGTTATATTTCTCCTGAACAAACAGGAAGAATGAATCGGGGGATTGACTACCGGACTGATTTCTATTCTTTAGGTGTCACTTTTTACGAACTACTTACGAGTGAGCTACCGTTCGATTCAAACGACCCGATGGAGTTGGTACATTGTCATCTAGCAAAACTTCCACCATCCCTGCGGGAAGTTAAAAGTCAAAAGTCAAAAGGAGCCAGTGTGTTGGGGAGCCAGCGCGGTCTTCTCCCAAGGGGAGACGCCAAGGGCGATGGGGGTTTCCCCCATGAGCGACTGGCGTCCGGCTCTGCCGACTTGTTCGCGCAGCGTCTCCAACAGGAGAAGCAACTGGCTCTCAAAAGTGAAGAGATTCCGCAAGTGTTGTCAGATATCGTAATGAAATTGATGGCAAAAAATGCTGAAGACCGCTATCAGAGTGCATTAGGACTGAAATTTGATTTAGAAGCTTGTTTATCTCAACTCCAAGAAACTGGTGAAATTAAGCATTTCCCAATTGCTCAACGGGATCTGTGCGATCGCTTTATTATCCCTGATAAACTTTATGGACGAGAAACAGAAGTAGAAACTCTCCTGCAAGCATTTGAGCGCGTTAGTACAGGTGCGACAGAAATGATGCTGGTGGCTGGTTTTTCGGGTATTGGTAAAACCGTTGTAGTTAACGAAGTTCATAAACCAATCGTCAAAAAACGCGGTTATTTTATCAAAGGGAAATATGACCAATTTCAACGAAATATTCCCTTTAGTGCTTTTGTGCAAGCCTTCCGCGATTTAATGGGGCAATTATTAACCGAAAGTGATGCTCAAATCCAGCAATTTAAAACCAATATTTTAGCGGCTGTAGGTGATAATGGCCAGGTGATTATTGAAGTCATCCCCGAATTAGAAAGAATTATTGGTCAACAACCACCTGCTACAGAATTATCAGGAACTGCCGCCCAAAATCGGTTTAATTTATTATTTCAGAAATTTACCCAAGTTTTTACCAGTGAAAAACATCCATTAGTGATGTTTTTAGATGATTTGCAATGGGCAGATTCAGCATCGTTGATGTTAATCCAGTTATTAATGGCTGATACCAAACATCTTTTCTTAATTGGTGCTTATCGTGATAACGAAGTCAATTCAGCACATCCATTAATGTTGACTTTGAATGATATCCAAAAAACAGCAGCCACAATTAATACGATTACTTTAGCGCCTCTGAGTCAATTGCAAGTGAATCAATTAGTCGCTGAGACACTTAAATGTACAAAAGATTCGGCATTACCTGTTTCTCAATTGGTATTTCAGAAAACTCAAGGTAATCCGTTTTTTGCCATACAGTTTCTCAAAGCATTACACCAAGATGGATTAATTGAATTCACCCCCCCTTACCAGGGGGGGGCTACGGGGGGGTGGCAATGTGATATCACCCAAATAAATCAGCAAGCGGTTACAGATGATGTTGTTAAGTTCATGGTATTTCAATTACGAAGACTGCCTCAATCAACTCAAAATATATTGCAGTTAGCCGCTTGCATTGGCAATCAATTTGATTTAGCAACTTTGGCGATTGTTTGGGAGTCATCAGAAATTGAAACAGCTGCTAGTTTATGGAAAGCTTTACAAGAAGGGTTGATTTTACCAATTAGTGATGTTTATAAATTTTATCAGGGAGAAAATCACGATCGATTGGCGCTGTCAACTGGGAATACTAATAAACAATTAGCCAAATACAGATTTTTACATGACAGAGTACAACAAGCGGCTTCTTCTCTAATTCCTGATAACCAAAAACAAGCAACTCATCTCAAAATTGGTCAATTACTTCTACAAAACTCTTCTCAAATAGAAAAAGAAGAAAAACTGTTTGATATTGTTGGACATTTGAATTTAGGGCAAGAGTTGATTGCCCAATCAAACGAGCGAGAAGCCTTGGCTCGACTTAACTTAGCAGCAGGAGATAAAGCCAAAAATTCCACCGCATACACTGCGGCCAGAGTCTATTTACAGACGGGGATTGAGCTACTCACAGTGAATTGCTGGCAAGATCAATATGAATTGACCCTGAGTCTCTATGTTGCCGCCACTGAAGCCGCCTACTTAAATGCTGACTTTGATGGCATGGAACAGATCGCGGTACAGGTGTTGCAATCAGCCCAGACGATTTTAGACAAAGTTAAAATTTACGAAATTCAAATTGCTGCCCAGACAGCCCAAAGCAGACTATTAGAAGCGATCGCAGTTGGCAGAGATGCCTTAAAGCAATTGGAAGTTGAGCTACCCATTGAGCCAAACAATGCTGAGATTGGTAAAGCTTTACAAGTCCTTGCTAGTCAACTCACAGGCAAACGAATTGAGGAACTAGCTGACCTCCCAGTGATGACCGATCTCCAAGCACAGGCAGCCATGCAACTGTTAGGAATGTTGTTTGCACCCGTTTTTCAGGGAATACCGGGTTTATTGCCCCTAATTAGCTGCACAATGGTCAGCCTATCGCTTAAGTTTGGGAATACGCCTGCCTCCACGGTGGGATATGGGCTGCATGGAATGGTGCTGTGTGCATTTTTAGGAGAGGTTGAAGGGGGCTACGGCTTTGGGCAATTGGCATTGAATTTGCTAGATCGGTTTAATGCGCGGGAATTCAAATCCACAATTTCCATGTTGTTTGGTGGCTTTATTCAACATCACCAAGAAGCTCTCTCGGCAACGATACCGTTGCTGAAAGCTGGTTTTACCTCTGGTATGGAAACTGGCGATTTTTTACACGCTGGCTATAACGTATGTTGTTACAGCTATGCAGTCTTTTGGAGTGGCTCTGAACTTAGCAATTTGGAATTAGATATAGCAAGTTACAACGCCGCTTTAACTCAGGCGAAGCAACATTCTGCCCAAACTTATGTAAGTATTATGCGGCAGGCGGCACAGAATTTCAGGGAAACCCAAATTCAGCCCGATTGTTTGAGCGGCAGTATCTACGATGAAACGGTGATGATTCCCAAACATCGTCAGGCTAATGAACTCACGGTGATGGCTGAGTTGTATATCTACAAACTATTGCTTGCCTATTCTTTTGGTGATTACAAAGCTGCGATCGCTTACATTGAGGAAGGGGAAAAGTATTTACTTGCGGTATCAGGATTGATTTTTATTCCGATTTCCCATTTCTATGCAGCTCTGACATACCTAGCCCGATTTTCCACCCAGCCAGAAATTGAACTTTCCGTAATTCTCGCCCAGGTAGAAATCCATCAAACCACTCTGCACCAATGGGCGCAAAATGCTCCCACAAATCATCTGCATAAATGGCATTTAGTTGAGGCTGAAAAACAACGAGTGTTGGGTAATAAAGCAGAAGCACTTGAAAATTACGATCGCGCCATAACTCTAGCTAAAGCCAACGGCTACATCCAAGAAGAAGCACTTAGCAATGAACTAGTAGCCAAATTTTATCTCGATTGGGGTAAAGAAAGAGTTGCCCAAGCATATATGCAAGAAGCATACTACTGTTACGCTCGTTGGGGTGCAAAAGCCAAAATAGAAGACCTAGAAAAACGCTATCCCCAACTACTCCAATCCATTCTGCAACAGCAACGAATCAATTTCAATACTCTAGAAACTATTAGCTTTCGTGGCACCTCCTCATCTACTCGCACTTCTACCACTGGCAGCACTAGTATTTCCCAGACACTAGATTTTACCTCTGTCCTCAAAGCCGCTCAAGCTATCTCCAGTTCTCTGGAATTAGATCAACTGATTGCCAGCTTGACCCACATTATCCTAGAAAACTCTGGCGCCAAGAAAGCTGTACTAATTCTTCCCCAAGATGAGGACACTGCCGTGCGGGGGGAACCCTTATTGAAGAAAGTGTCTGGTGATAATTGGCAAGTTAGGGCAATTACCTTTATCAATCATGACCAAATACAAACCATTCTTGAGCCACAATCACTCGCTAATTGTCAAGAGATTCCCGCAAAAATTATCAATTACGTCAAAAATACTCAACAAACAGTTGTTATAGACAATTGCAAAACAGATATTATTGGGTTGATTGGGGAATATATGCACCGAATACAACCCCAGAGTGTATTATGTACCCCGATTCTTAATCAAGGGCGTTTAGTAGGGATTCTTTACCTAGAAAATCAACTGACTCAAGGGGTATTTACTAGCGATCGCCTTTCTCTTGTAAATTTCCTCTGCACTCAAGCCGCAATTTCTTTGGAAAATGCCCAGTTATATAATCATCTCCAGGAGCGAGAAAAGTTCCTCAGTAGTATTTACGAAGGTGTTGGTTGTCTGATCTGTGTGATTGATGTCCGGGATAATGGTAAGTTTGAGTACACAGGATGGAGTAAATCGTGCGAATTAGCAGTTGGTATATCTGCTTCCCAAGTGCTGGGTAAAACTCCCCAAGAATTACATGGTGATGAAGGTGCAGTGGTATCTCAAAATTATCTGCGTTGTTTCCAAAGTGGAATACCCATCACCTATGAAGAATGTCTAACATTTAATGACCAGAAAACTTGGTGGTTAACCACACTCAGTCCATTAAAAGATCAGACGGGCAAAGTTTATCGCATAGTTGCAACAACTATTAATATTAGCGATCGCAAACAAGCTGAATCAGCAGTGACAGAAAAATCTCAAGCACTCGGAACAGCTTTAGAAGATTTACAACAAGCTCAATTACAAATTGTTCAAAGTGAGAAAATGTCTGCACTGGGTAATTTAGTTGCTGGAGTTGCCCATGAAATGAATAATCCTTTGGGCTTTATTGCTGCGAGTCTTAAACAAGCTAAACCCACTATTGCTGATGTCGTGCAACACTTGAAACTTTATCAAGAAAGTTTACCTAATCCGGGTGCTGAAATTATTGACCATGCAGAAGAAATTGACTTAGATTATAGCTTAGAAGATTTACCCAAGGCAATAGATTCAATGGTGATGGCGTGCGATCGCCTCAAAAATATCAGCACTAGTTTAAGAACTTTCTCCCGTGCTGATAAAGATTACAAAGTGCCATTTAAAATTCATGAAGGGATTGAAAGTACAATTTTAATTCTCAAACATCGCCTCAAAGCCAATGAGCAACGTCCAGCAATTGAAGTAATAACCGATTATGGCACTTTGCCTCAAGTTGAATGTTTTCCTGGACAATTAAACCAGGTATTTATGAATATCCTAGCTAATGCCATTGATGCCTTGGATGAGTCGAATACTGGGCGGGATTTTGCAGAAATCCAAGAAAATCCTCACAAGATTACAATTCAAACCTCATTGAAAGATAATCAGGTGAAAATAACGATTGCTGATAATGCTAATGGCATGAATGAAGCAGTCAAGCAAAAGATATTTGACCACTTGTTTACGACGAAATCTGTGGGAAAAGGAACGGGTTTAGGATTAGCGATCGCCCGTCAAATTGTTGTGGAAAAACACGGAGGTTCAATACACTGCAACTCCTCCCCAGGAAAAGGTACAGAGTTTGTGATTGCAATTCCAGTGCGGCAATAAACAGTGCTGAGTAGACCAACTTTAGCTAAGAAGATTCTGTCACCCCACTTGCTCATGGGCACGTAGCCTTCACGCAGGAAAGGTGTCTTTTCTACGAGACGGATACTGTTGGCGGAAGCCGCAGAGAAGGCGGTTCAACAAATTAAGCTTTTGAGCAATTTTTGCGTAATACCATTTCACAAAATGTTTGATACAAATGATTTGTCTCTAACTCTTTCCCCCTGCTGCCATTTGGATCAATCTAAAAGTGAAATGGTATAAGTCCTGCCTGACTCAGGACTGTCTCAACCCTAGCTATTCGCAAACAGCACTAAGTAAAGTAAATCGGAGTTGAACATGTGTACTAACAAAATTAATGAAGAGATATCGCTTTTACGTCAGCAAAATGCCCAATTGCTGCAACAGCTAGGAGCTTTGCAAGACCTTTATTCAACTACGCTGTTAGCCGAACAGGAATTAGTTACTGATGAAGTTCCACAGGATTTACGACTGATAGAATTACAGTCGAAATTGCAAGATAATTCTGCCTTTGTGGAATCAGCAAAGAAAATTCGCGGACAGCATTACCAAGCGGCAGCAACTGCTTTGGCTGAGAGTGAAGCTAAGTATCGCCAACTCGTGGAAAATATCAGCGATCTGATTTTTTCCATGTCAGTGCAAGGTCTTTTTACTTATGTCTCACCACAGTATAAAAATGTTTTAGGATGGGAACCTTCAGACCTACTTGGTCAACCCTTTGCTCCCCTGCTTCATCCTGATGATTTCCCTCTAGCTCAGAGAAAAATCCAAGAAATGGTGGAAACCAAGGGGCAGCGGATCGCAATAGAATTTCGCCACCGACAAAAGGATGGAAATTGGTGCTGGATGAGGTCAGTAGCTTCGCCAATTTTCGACTCAGACGGTGAAATTATTGGTCTTCATGGCGCTATTAGCGATATCAGCAGTCGCAAACAAGCTGAAGAATTAATTAAAGCCTCGCAAGCAGAATTACTCGCCTTGTTCAATGCTATGCAGGATGTGATTCTTGTCTTGGATGCCGAAGGAAGATACCTCAAAATCGCTCCTAGTGGTGCGCCCTTACTCTACCAACCTCCTGCGGAATTGCTGGGCAGAAAAATACATGAGGTTTTACCCTCTGCTTGTGCCGACTATTTTCTTAACTCTATTCAACAAGCATTCTTAACTAAAAAAACTGTGAAGGTAGAATATAGCTTGCCTATAGGCGACCGAGAGGTTTGGTTTGAGGCGAATATTGCCAGCATGAGCGAAAACACTGTTGTTTGTGTCGCCAGGGATATTAATGAGCGCAAACAGATGGAAGACCAACTGCGACAACAAACAGAAAATTTAGCACAAACTCTTCAAGAACTCAGACAAACTCAAGCACAAATGATTCAAGCAGAAAAAATGTCCAGCCTGGGTCAACTTGTGGCTGGAGTTGCTCACGAAATCAATAACCCCGTTAATTTTATTCACGGTAATCTCAGCCATCTTGAAGAATATACTCAAGACCTGTTGCGAATAATTTACCATCAGCAGCAAGAGTCTGGTAATAAGTTGGAATTTCAGGCTTTGTGTGAGGAAATTGACCTAGAGTACATCCAGAAAGATGTACCAAGAATATTGAGTTCGATGAAAGTTGGCACTCAGCGCATCCGTCAGATTGTGCTGTCGTTACGAACCTTCTCACGCATAGATGAAGCCGAGTTTAAAGCAGTGGATATTCACGAAAGCATCGATAGTACCTTAATGGTATTGCAACATCGCTTCCAAGAAACAACAAAGCTTCCAGCCATTCAAGTCATCAAAGACTACGGCACATTACCTTTAGTGGAATGCTATGGCGGACAACTCAATCAGGTGTTTATGAATATATTAGCAAATGCCATTGATGCTTTAGAAGAATGGACAATCGAGAATGCACAATTAAGAATAGATAATTTAACATCTGGTTTGTTAACTCCCACAATCGCCATTCGTACCTCAGTGATCGATTCCGGTTGGGTAAAAATTGCGATCGCTGATAATGGAATAGGTATGTCAGAACAGATTCAAAAACAAGTTTTTAATCCGTTTTTCACCAACAAACCTGTAGGTAAGGGAACAGGTATGGGAATGTTTATCAGTTATCAAATCATCACAGAAACACATGGTGGCAAACTGGAATGTCATTCAACACCAGCAGCAGGAACAGAGTTTGTAATTACAATTCCAATTCAGCATTGACCGAACAAGGCAAAAACAGAAAATAAAGAATGGTTGTCAGCCTCTAAACTTATTTATCAGAATTATCTTTTTACTTTTTAACCACGAAGTTGTACTAGTACAGCACGGCGCAAATAAACATACCATTTCAAATGGTGCAAGAAGCTCGGAATACAATTATTTTGACTTTTGACTTCCGCCTTGCGGTACTGGTTTGCCACTGCTTTGTACGATCATTGACTATTGACTAATAGCTAAACAATCAGTTTCTGCCCACCAGGCGTAAATAGGTGTGTCGCGGTCTGGTAAAATGCCAAAAGTATTAGGTTGCAACACATTAATGCTAACGCCATTTGTTAATTCCACAACATAATTAATATGTGTGCCCAAATACATAACGTTGACAAGCCGTCCTTCAAAGCAGTTAGCTGGCAAATTAGGTGGATAAAGCGAAAGCTGTATTTTTTCTGGACGCACACTCACTACTACAGCTTGTGATAATTCAGTTGGTGTATCTTCAGCGCGGCTAATAACAATTGAGAGTCCTATTTTTGTTGAAATTTTAATATTAGAGGAGTCTACCGCGACGATTTCACCACTGAATAAATTAGTATCACCAATAAAATCAGCAACAAAGGATGTACAGGGACGTTCGTAAATTTGGCTGGGAGTGCCAACTTGTTCAATTTTGCCTTGATTCATCACGGCAATGCGATCGCTCAAAGACAATGCTTCTTCTTGGTCATGTGTCACCATCACAAAGGTTAACCCCAAGTCTTTGTGTAAATTTGATAACTCAACCTGCATTTCCTTACGTAGTTTTAAATCTAACGCCCCTAAAGGTTCATCCAGTAGGACGACAGTGGGATGGTTGACTAAAGCCCTTGCTAAAGCGACTCGCTGCTGTTGACCACCAGAAAGTTGATTGGGAAAGCGCGATCGCAAACTTTCCATTTTCACGAGTTTTAAAGCCTCTTGGACTCTAGCTTCAATTTTCGATTTGGGTATTTTTTTTAACCGCAGTCCAAAAGCGATGTTATTCCAGACATTCAGGTGGTTAAATAGAGCGTAACTTTGAAATACAGTATTGACGGGTCGGCGGTAAGGGGGCACATTAGTCATGGACTGACCCTGAATAAACACCTTGCCAGCGTCAGCAATTTCAAACCCAGCAATTAAGCGCAATGTTGTTGTTTTACCACAACCGGAGGGGCCTAAAATACTAAAAAATTCTCCTTGTCTGACATCCAAGTCAATTCCATTTACTGCTGGTTCTTGGTTAAAAAACTTGAAGACGTTACGCAGTTCAACATCAAGTGGCTGAAAACTTGTTATCCCCCTCTGATTTTGCATGACAATTTGAGCCATAATCCTCAGTAGAATGCCGTGATATTACGTTATTTTGTCAATTGCTCTAGTCTTTTGGGCAGACTATATTTGACACTTTGGTTTATTGTATCCGCCAAAAACAATTGTTCAAGAATATACTCGCCCGATTCTTTCATACCCAGTAACGAGAATAACATTATGGTAAATTTATATACCCATCTTACTACTTAGAGATTCTGCGATTAAGTTAACAAACCTTAAAATTGCATATTAGCAATTGCTAAAAGCCTGGCTGGAATTGCGTTTATTCATTTTGAATTTTGAATTGATACTTATGTCTTTATTCCCATCACTTGGCAGCAAAAAAGATACACGTACAGTTGGACGTGGTTTCCAATCAATATTTTTAATCGTATTTACCCTATTAATGACCACTGGGATTGAGGCTCGTTTGGCTTACTTGCAAATAGTTGAAGGGCCAAAACTCCGGGAACGAGCTGAAGCAAACCGAATTCGGATGATTCCCAAACAACCAGAACGGGGCAATATTTTTGACCGGAATGGCAAACTTTTAGCCAGCACTCGCTATCCTAGCTCAGTATATTTGTGGCCAATGGCACATACTAAGCCTTCCTGGTCTGTAGTCGGCCCGCGTCTAGCGCAAATTCTCAACATTCCCCAAGATGAGATGGAAAAGAAATTAGAACAAGCAGGTGCTAATTCTTCTTCACTCATCCGGGTTGCTCGCGATTTAAATGAAGCAGAAATCACGGCATTAAAGGAGTATAAAAATGAACTTCCAGAAGTGGAAATCAATACAGATTCTGTACGTTATTATCCCCACGGCAAGGAATTAGCGCACGTACTAGGTTATACACGAGAGTTGACCGCCGACCAGTTGAAGGGCAAGAAGGAGCAAGGCTACCGACTGGGAGATGTAATCGGTCAGATGGGCGTGGAAAAAGCTTATGAGAAAGCTCTACGGGGCGAATGGGGCGGTCAGCAAGTGGAAGTGGATGGTGCAGGTAGACCAATCCGGGTTATAGGAGAGAAACAGGCAAAAGCTGGTAATGATTTGCACCTAACCATAGATTTGGATGTGCAAAAGGCAGCCGAAAAAGCTTTGGGAAATCACCGAGGTGCGATCGCAGCACTCGATCCAAATAATGGTGCTGTTTTCGCGTTGGTATCTTACCCCACCTTTGACCCGAATATCTTCTCTAAACAAAAACTCTCCCAGAAAGATTGGGAAAGTGTCCAAGGTAAAGATCATCCCTTGGTTAATCGTGCCCTGAGTGCCTTTCCACCCGCCAGTACTTTTAAAATTGTCACCACGACAGCCGGACTGGAATCAGGTGAATTTTCTCCTGATACAATATTACAGACCTTTGGTTCTCTTACCGTAGGTGGCGTGACATTTGGTGAGTGGAACCACGCTGGATTCGGGCCATTGGGATTTCCCAGAGCGATCGCTATGAGTAGTGATACTTTCTTCTATCAAGTTGGTAGAAAAGTCGGCGGCCCAACTTTAATTAAATGGAGTCGCAAATACGGGTTTGGTCAAAGAACTGGTATTGAATTTCGTGATGAAGAATCAGTAGGCTTGGTTCCAGATGAAACATGGAAGCAAAAAACTTGGAAAATACCTTGGACTGTTGGCGACACCATTAATATGTCAATTGGTCAAGGCGCTTTGCAAGTGACACCTCTGCAATCGGCGATTATGTTTTCTGTCCCTGCTAATGGTGGGTATCGAGTTCAGCCGCATTTGCTTAAAGATAACGAAGAAGCAAAAAGTTGGCGAGAATCCTTAAATATGAAGCCGACAACTATCAAAGTTCTCCGCGACGGACTGCGGAAGGTGGTAAGTGAAGGCACTGGTAAGCGCTTGGACGTGCCGACAATTGCCCCAGCGTCTGGGAAGAGTGGCACAGCTGAAGCTGGTGTTGGTCGCCCAAATCATACTTGGTTTGGTGCTTATGCGCCCAGTAATAAGCCAGAAATTGTGGTTGTGGCCTTTGGTGAAAATACTGGCGAACATGGCGGTACTATTTGCGGGCCGATGGTTTTACAAGTACTAGAAGCTTATTTTCAGCATAAGTATCCAGGTAAGTATAAAAAACCTCAGCCTGACCCATCAGAAGCTAAAACTCAGAGTTCAGGACATGGTACTGGAGACTAGTGGTCTGTCCCATGAGTTACAAGGGGTGAATAAGTTCGTAGTAAGGACTTTAGTCCTGGATTTTTAAGCACGCTTTGTGCTTACTACAAACTGATCGTATTTAATGAGACAGGTCAATTATGATTGACGACTATATTCGAGCCGCAATGACTCAAAACCAGATTCCTGGACTTTCTGTTGCAGTGGTGCAGGAAGGTGAACCCGTTTTAGTTAAAGGCTATGGACTGGCGAATATTGAACACTCTGTTCCAGCTACTGAACATACAGTTTATGAAATTGCATCTGTTGGTAAAACTTTCACAGCTACAGCCATAATGATGCTGGTGGAACAAGGGATAATTTCGTTAGAAGATGCGATCGCAGACTATCTCGATCATCTACCCATAACATGGCAAAATGTCACAATTGGGCATATTTTGTCTCATCAGTCTGGAATTCCCAGCTATACCGATGCCCCAAACTACTGGGAAATTACCCATCTTAATTTATCGAAATCTGAAATTTTGGCTCTAGTTACTCACCTACCCCTCAAGTTCCAATCGGGTGAGTTTAGCGCCTATGACAACACAGGCTACTATCTACTGGGTTTGATCCTAGAAAAGGTAACTGGACAATCTTATGGAGATTTGTTGCAAGAGCGCATTTTTGCTCCTTTGGGAATGAATGCAACCGTGATGAATAATCCCAGTGACATAGTGCCACGCCGGTCTGCTGGCTATCGGTTGACAAACAGCAAACTCGTTAACAAACCTTACTACAGTCCTTCTGTTACCTATTCTGCTGGAGGTCAACTTTCCAGTGTGGAAGATATGGTGAAGTGGGAACAGGCGCTTTGTGGTGCAAATCTGTTAAAACAATCAACCCTTGATTTGATGTGGACTCCTCATTTTCCAAATCAGGGCGATGATTGGGAAAAGTTAAGATACGTTGCAGGATTAGGTTGGTGGGTATTGAATTATGGCGATCGCCAAGTAGTTGGTCATAATGGTTCGATATTAGGATTTGCAAGTAACATTACCCGCTTTATTGATGACAAAATTACCGTGATTTTACTTTGCAATCTAGATAAAATTTCTCGACCAGATGCGATCGCTAAGAAAATTGCTGAATACTACTGTCCAGCCCTTACAGAACTAGTGCTTCAGCCACCACTAGGGGAGAAAAAGTAGGGAGAGAGGGGTAAAACCAATTACTCCTGACTCCTGTCTGTTGTCTTTTATCGTGATATCTTAGCGGGTTTCAAGTTTCTGGCTTTGTAAAACATTTCCAAGCTATTGCGATCGCCTACAAAACGCCAGTGCCACGGCTCATAACTCACACCTTGAGCATTATCTTTGGGAAAAGACATTTCAAAGCCAAAACGCGCTGCATTTGCTTGCAGCCACCGATAAGCTTTGGTATTATCAAAGTTAGTTTGGAGATTAGTTGCTGGTACTGCTCCGTCTCCAACATCCACAGCATAACCTGTGTGATGTTCGCTATGACCAGGAGGAGCGCTGAGGGCGGCTCGTTCTGCTGGCGTTTGATTTCGCTGGGCACCGACAGCAAAAAACAACTGCTCTTGGTCTTTGACTGAGCGAAAGCCAGAAATTGGTACTAAAATTACACCTGCACTCCGGGCTGCTGCTACCATCTCCTCAAACTTTTGGGCAGCAGCTTTTCGCATTCTAATGCCCCTATTTGCGGAGATGGTTACTAGTTCTGATTCAGGGGCTTCTGGGTATGGAAAATGCCCTAACACAGTATCGCTGGAATTATTAGATGCTGTCGGATTTGGAGTTGTAGGAGTAGAAGTAGCTGGTAAAAGTTGAGAATCGGCGGTTTTTTTGGGTGCAGTGACGAAAAACAAAAAACCGCTAACTAAAGCCAGCAGAACAAATCCCATTACTCCCCCAATCAGCACAATTCGGGTTTGCAACCAAATTTTAGGTGTTGCATCAGGGGTATCGCGTACAGCCACTGGAATATCATCACCAAGATCATTCGATGAGTTTTGCGGTTTTCCAGAAAACCCTGCCTTATTCAAGGGTAAACTCCTGTTTTTGTGGAATAGCCATAACAGATTTTGCACTGGACAAAAGTAAACGTAACAGGTAGCATTTTACATCTGTGGTTCTTAGGCGCAATCTTGACAAACCTTTTAGAACTATACGTCAAGCTGGGAGGATTAGTCCTGGTAGGTTTTATTCTGGGACGCAAACTACCTGTGACAGTTCCTACACGTTTGGGACTGTTTCTTTTTTGGGTGGGAGTACCCATAAGCATAGTATCGTTTTTGCGTCAATCTAGTTTATCAGGACAAATTTGGATTGCACCTGCGATTGCTTACCTAGCTATTTTACTAGGAGCATTTTTAGCTTGGTTAGGGATTAAAGCACAAGCCTATTTTAGAAATACTGTCCCCCAAGCACCAACTCAGGCTAGCTTGATATTAGCCGCAATGTTGGGTAATACAGGTTATTTTGGCTTTCCCATCACCTTAGCAATGCTAGGCAAGGAATACTTTGCTTGGGCGTTATTTTACGATTTGCTAGGTTCATTCCCAGGAACTTATGCCCTGGGTGTGTTGCTAGCAGCTAGTTTTGGTGGCGGTGTCCAGAATCATTGGCAGATTACTAGGGCGATTTTAATTAATCCTGCCCTGTGGGGTTTCGGATTTGGCTTGCTGTTTCGGCAGGTGACAATTCCCACAATCGCAGAATTTTACCTGGAGAAATTTGCTTGGAGTAGTGTAGCTTTATCTTTGGTGTTAATTGGAATGCGACTGGCGCTGCTCAAATCTTGGGGTAGCCTACCACAAGCAGGGATGAGCTTGGGAATCAAAATGCTGCTAGTTCCCTTGATATTGGGCAGCATCTTACCACTGTTTGGATTAACTGGGCCGATAGCAAAGATAATCGTGCTACAAATGGCCATGCCTCCAGCTTTCGCCACACTGGTAATTGCTGAGACATTCAATCTCGATCGCGATCTGGCAGTAACTGCCTTAGCTGCTGGAGCTATAGTATTGCTGGTTACTCTCCCTATTTGGCTGTGGCTATTTTAGAACAATGCCATCATTGGTAAAATATATCTGGAACAGGAGTATGGTCATCGACATAGGCTGCTGTCAATTTGAAGGCGATTCTTTCACCCAGAACGTTAATAATTAGGTGTAATTTGAAACCAAAATACCAGCCGACAGAACCTTGTTCATGTATTTTTGTAAACAAATGACAGGTTTTGCGTAAAACTCGTGCGCTTCAAAAGATAAAGATGCTTCTTCCTGCTTTAGTTACTAGAAGTCAAGAAAAATATTAATACTTGGGAAAGCAGTAATTTTTATGTATTTACTAGAACACCGATTCCGTATTCAGAATCATGACGAAAACACTAGGTTTCGCTGGGTTGCAACAAGGAAAATTTGGTTGTAAAAGAGGTTAAAACAGGGTTTATCAGTCTTGTGTTTTATTAATGAATCGGTGTTCTAGGGGGTTAGGTTTTTCGTGGCTTTTCCACGTTCATGATGGCTATGCATCCTGTACTGGATGCTGCCCATAATATGGTAAAGCCTCTGACCAATTAGGAAATTTGCCCTCTTGCCAATCGAGATTAGCTAGTTCCAAAATACTTGTCACTGTCACTGCTAGATCAGATTGAGCTTGAATCAGCTGATAATTAGTGTTCCAATTCGCTAAAGTTTGCTGCCATACTTCTGGTGTCAACACTCTATCTGACAAACACACTTTTAGTTTAGAAGTATCTGGCTCAAACTGATAAATAGCAGCGAAAATTTGACCTCGTTGTGCTGGCATTTCCACAGCACAAGTTTTTAAATTTTGACTTTTGCCTACTTCTGACCAAGCTACCGCAGCCAAAGTTGAAATCGCAAATACAGGAATATCTAACTGTTGCCCTAAAGTACGAGCAGTAACAACACCAATCCGAGTTCCCGTAAAGCCGCCAGGACCTCTTGCAACTGCGATAAAGGACAAATCTGCCCAAGTTTGCGGTTTGAGAAATTCAATTAAATATTGATGCACTAAGCTAGATAAATCACGCCCCAAATTCCAAACTTGAGAGCGAGTTTCGCCTGTAAAATTACTAATTACCAAACCCAATTCGGGAGTTGTAGTGTGTAGTGCTAAGGCATATTTATTTATTACAAGGTGTTCTTGTTCCGTTGTCAAAGTTACTTAAAATATCTATTTTTATAGAGTTAATGTGACTTATTCCAGCATATAACATAGTGCTCCTTAATTGAAATCAGTCAAACGGTCTTGTTCCAAGGTTTGTGAGAGCCAATACTGTTTACTTCCTCTGTGCGATCGCAACTAGGATGGGGGATTTGGATTACCGCCTTGCTGTCTCAATAGATAGTCCAAAACTCGGTCAATTCGGTCCAAGGCAGCACCCGTGGTGAGTTGAAACTCCTGAAACTGAGATTTTTGTTCCTCAAAGTTTCGGTCAAGCTTTAGCATGAGTGCTTCTAATCGCTCAGTTCGTGCCTTTGTTTCCTCTATCTCACTGCCTGTCTTTGTAAATAGGCGTTGCGTGTGAGTGATAAAACTATCAATCTTATCAGAAAGTTGGTTAACTTTTCCCCCTACCTGGTCAAGACGTGCCCCTAGTTGATCAAGGTAAGATTGGGTACGGTCTTGTTTTATGGTCAACTGGTCAAGGTGAAATTGGGTACGGTCTTGTTTTATAGTCAACTCATCAAGGTGAGATTGGCTACGGTCTTGTTTTATGGTCAACTGGTCAACCTTGCCCCCTATCTGGTCAAGGTGAGATTGGGTAAGGTCTTGTTTTATAGTCAACTCATCAAGGTGAGATTGGGTAAGGTCTTGTTTTATGGTCAACTCATTAAGCCGCCTGCTTGCTGATTCTCCGTAGCTAGCAGTAGACACTAGCAATCGCTTAACAGTTTCGAGTTCATCTTCTACATGCTCTAGTCGCTGTGCGTTGATCATGCTGTTTTGTCTTGGCTGGCTTTTTTATCTTCTGCGATTACTTGAGTGACAATAACTTTTGTTAGTTATGGGACGCTTAAAAATTCTCTTGCCGCCCATCGTTCTAAGTACTGCCACTCTTGTTCATTTTCTATCAAGTCGGCACTAATTCACCAGGACGCAACTTCGACCACTTACCTGTTTCCCGCTTAAAGCTCAGACAACCAACAACATCCCATTCCATTTCAATTACATCATCTTTAGTCCGAATGTTGACATTGATAGAAGGTTCATTTGGATCAAAATTTGGTGTTTCAGTCAAGTGAGGCTGTTGGTGCTGCCCTTCTACGGCATGATAGGTAACACAGCTGTCTACATAGTGGCAATTCACGCAAATACACATAATAGAACCAACTCCAGGGGCCTTTATTGTTAATCTAACTTAAGCCCAACTGTTATTCATGAGTTGCTGGGTTGATTTTTATTACAATGCATGAATCAATTCCTTCTACCCTAGCTCCCGAAAATTGGCCTTTTAGTTTGGAATTTCTGCCACAACCCGCTTACATGGTAGGTGGCGCTGTCCGAGATGCAATCCTTGGCAGAACTCGCGAATATCTGGATCTAGATTTTGTTATACCATCCAAGGCGGTAAAGGTAGCGAGAGCGATCGCTCATCATTACAAAGCTGGTTTTGTGTTACTCGATGCAAAACGACAAATTGCGCGTGTGGTTTTTCCCCACGCTACAGCTGACTTTGCCCAACAGGAAGGAGATAGTTTAGAAGTTGATTTGCACAGACGAGACTTTACAGTAAATGCGATCGCTTATAATCCCCATACGCAAGAAATTATCGATCCTCTGCAAGGTTATGTAGACTTACAACAGGGCATTTTGCGAATGGTATCATCCGCGAACCTAGAAGATGATCCTTTGCGGTTAATGCGAGGTTATCGCCAAGCCGCCCAACTAGGTTTTACTATTGAGCCAGTTACCCAAGCCGCAATTCGTTCTTTGGCATCACATCTTGGCAAAGTTGCAGCCGAAAGAGTTAGGGTAGAAATTGGCTATCTACTCAGCAATTCTCAGGGTACTCCTTGGATTACAAAGGCTTGGGAAGATGGTTTACTTGCCCTTTTCTTCAAAAATGCCACCCGTGAAAGCTTGCTCAAACTAGCAGCAGTTGACACAGCCGCCGCCTTACTCACACAAAAGTGGCAACAACTAGGGATACAACTGCAAGAATATGTCCGCGATAGTATTAAAACTACTTGGCTAGGTATTGCCAAACTTGCTTGTCTTGTCAACCCAAATCCAGTATTAGCAGAAATAGAGCTACAGGAACTAACTTATAGTCGTGCCGAAATCCGAGGTGTAACTACTGCTCTGAAACTGTTACCGCAATTTCAAGTAGTTGATATGTCCTTGCGGGAACAATACTTTTTGTTTCATGACGCAGATATTGTGTTCCCCGCTACGGCAGTGCTAGCTGTAGCAATTAATAATTTGGTAGAGGCAATATCTGGTGACAAGCCACTACACACAGCAGTGGAAACTAAGGCAATGAGCTACCAAGTCTTAGCACCTTTGATCAACCGCTACCTCAACCCTGATGATGCGATCGCTCATCCCACTCCACTAGTAAGCGGGAAGGAGTTGATTATAGCATTAGATATTCCAGCTTCGCCAGTCATCGGTCAACTGTTAACAGAAATTGGCGTAGCACAAGCTGAGGGGAAACTTTCAACACCAACAGAGGCGATCGCTTATGCACGTCAGTTAATTGATGGTTAAATATACTTAATTAATTTATGGTAATGTAACAAAGGCGATGCCTACGCAATTTTAGCACTCCTGGCTAAGGCTGGTAAATCTGCAACTTCAAGTACTTTAAGTATCCCCTACTTACTAGAAAATACCGATCTTTATAGTCAATCCTTGCAATTACATACATCATTTATGCTACTATTTGCTTGATATTATGACTGCTTTGCTATGTTATTTCCTAAAATTTAGCGCCGATGGATAACAGAATGAAGTATACACTAACCTATTGATTTTTATGCCTTAGTTGGTCGTCTGAAGATACTGTCGTATATTGAATTAAACATTTACTAGAAACAAAGACTTTCAGGTTTTCCTGCTGGGTAGAATTTTTATGCCTAGCTTTTCTTGGACAGGACTAACTGCTTATGAATGGACAGCCTTTAATTTTGGTTGTAGAACAGAGTTTACATGATTTAGAGTTACTTAATTCTCATCTAGGAATATTAAATTTTTCATGTATTTGTACCAAACAAGGGGTGAGGGCTGTGATGTTAGCACAAACTCATCAACCAGATTTAATCCTGCTAGATATGAAGCTATCTAATTTGAGTGCGAACCAAGTCATTGACGATCTCAAACATGACTCAAAAACTGCTACCATTCCAATCATTGCAGTCACACCTCTAACAACGGTACAAGATGATCGCTCCACGATACTCACGGCATTTGATGATTGCATTACTAAACCCTATGATTTTAATCAATTAGAAGTGGTAATCAGTCGCCACATCAGTCAGCTAAATTCCTAACATTTATCTTGGGAATAGATTCGGGATTACGAAATTCAGGTAATTCCTTGAGAATTACAACAATCCCAGTACGATCTGTTATTAAATTTGTGTTTGTCATCAGGTAGAGAACAGGTTGACCAATAATTTCCTCAATTAAATTTTTTAAATCTGGTTTAATTATTTTGTCTAAATATAATCGTACTTGTTCAGCTAAAGGATCATAACCTCCTTTCAGTAAAGTTTGTTCAGCTTGGGTAACAGAGTTTTCTATAGAAATTACGATTTCAGTATCAAAAAAATGACAAATGATTTTGCTAGGAGATTTCCCTAGTTTATCATTATATAAATTTATGATTCGCTGTGATATTTCTGTTTCTAATTGTCCGATAGTCGGTTGTAGCATTAGTACCTACTATGTAAATTTATCGTTCTAAGCGGGGAATTGAAGTATCCAATATTATAGTAGATTATTATGGAATAGCTGAGAAAATTAATGACTATTTTATATGAAGTTAGTGTATCAATGTGATGTATTTAGTATGCATTTATTTAAGAATATTTCCAAATTGGATGAAGTAAAATTTATTAACTAATGATTTGTGCAGTATTAGGTTAATAACTGGATTTGATCGTCATTTTGTCATGGGTAATCAGCTTATTTTGTGCTACATACATAAGCTTAGGTGTAGCCCGCCGTGCCTGTATCTCACAACCCAGCACTTAATCCATGTTCATTCAAATGGTCATCAATGACAGAAGCATACAGTGCCACATCAGAATGTAATGTACATTACAAGACTCTCTATAGCTTCCGGTGCAGCGAGTAAGCAGATAAATTTAGGTTCTAATAAAGAGTATGTTAGCCACTAAGACAATTTGTGAAAAACCAATACAACATATTCGGCATTAATTCTTAGAAGCCCATATCTTCCACTCTGGTGACACATTCTTTACGGGCAAAGCAACTGTGATTCTGCAATGTCAAAGCACTTAGTAATTCCTGGTAAATACCAAACTGGCTCAACTGCGGCTTTGGTGATAACCAAATTACCGCCTGGTTTCATAATCTTGCCATCTACCTGCAAACAACCTTTGTCTACTGCAAGATGCAGTTCTGGCATATTGATGTCGCCAAAAGGATCTGTTACCTACTTCTAGTCAGTTTTTATTTTTATGACTCTAAATATCTAGTGTGGTATTAGTCGTATTGTTGAATACAATAAATCACACAGGAATTTCATAATCAGCGATTAATCACGGCTAATTTAAAGATGACTTTAAAAATGATTTAATCGATATATTTTGTGAGAAAGTTAATACAAAGGTATATTCACTGATCTCAAATTCATGGATTCTTTATTTATCAATTCCTTACTTGAAGAGTTGAAAAACCCGGATGCCACAGTGCGCGACAAGGCAACCAGAAAAATATGGCGGATCTGGTTTCAGCAAAAGGGAATCTATGGGCTGGAAATAATTGACCGCAGTCAAAAGTTACTGGATGCAGGTGAAATTGCTGAAGCTGAAACAGCGCTGACAACATTAATTAAAGACCAGCCAGATTTTGCCGAAGCTTGGAATCGTCGAGCTTTCCTCTATTACAGTATTGGCGATTATCAAAAATCTCTGGCAGATTGTCAAATGGTTGTACAGATAAATCCAATACATTTTGGGGCGCTTCATGGTATGGGCTTATGTTATGCAGCAATAGGAGAGTATGGTCAAGCTATCCGAGCTTTTCAACGTGCTTTAGAAATTCAGCCCTATTCGCTAGTGAATCAAAAGTTGATTCTAGAATGTACATTTAGATTCAGCTACAACGGCAGATAGGAGAGAGCATCATACTGTTTTATGAATCCGTTATCATCCTCATCAACAACAATTCATCGCCTTAGTCGCCATAATTTTATTCAATACGCTTCTATCTGAATTAATAGCAGCGTCATTGCTGCTTGTACTAACAGTAACCAACCGTCAACTAGCAATTCTCGGTTGAATAAAGCTAACCTTAGTACAAACTAGATAGCACAAGCGGAACATGGTGGATTTTACTAAGCAATGTCTACGATGGTCACTGTGCCATTCGCGCAGCGTCTCGTAGAGAAGTGCGGGCTGCGCCTACGCCACTGGTATTTACAAAGACTATAGTTTAGATGTAACTATCAAAATGAGTGGTCTCTAGGTTCTCAGTGGTACTCAATTGTTGATGGGGGTACGGTAGATTTCTTTATGATTTATGGCATAGATGCCGTGAATGTCATAGCCACAGTTACAGCAATTTTCAAGAAAGACCCCTGGTGTCTTATTGCACATCCCAACTCAGCAATTAAAATTCTTGCCGATCTTAAAGGCAAACCAATTTATGTCTCTGCTTCTGCTAAGATTATCTATTGACCATTACTCAAAGCAAAGTATGGTTTTAGCGAAGATCAAAAAGCAATTTATGAATAAAGGGGTAGGCTATTACAAGAAGTAAGCTTTCAAAGTAGAGTATCCAATTCAGTCTCAACATCTGAGTTTATTTCTACTTCAACACTCTCAACAGCTTGGCGCAATGCTAAAAAAGCCTCCTTTAAGGGTTGACTAACTGCACTGTCGGGTTCTGCAAGCACAAGCTTTTGATATTCTTCCACAAATTGCATCCGTAAGCGATGAAACAAGTGCAAAAAATGCCGTAAAAAACCAAGACAATCAAGTACTACAATTTCTATACCTCCTGTCCTTTCATACATACTAGCAGCATAGTCTTCTACATCTTTATCTATACTTTCAGTAGTTATAAATATGTAATTATCAATTTTATATCCAGTTTGTTCTACTCTTAGTGTAATTTTTTGAAGGGCATTATTGATGTCATTTATAGTAATACGTTTCATTTTCATCTCATAGCTAGTTACTAAATTGTTACTATTTATGAGCCTGATTTCAATATCACCTAAAGAACCAGTTTGTTTATCAGCGGCATTGTGACTTTCAAGCGGTAAACCTCGTTCTCCTAAATGTTCTGAGGCTGATTGATAAGCAGCAGCTACAATAAGCACTGGTAAACGACTTGCTCTCGGACAATCCAAATGCTGTCTAATAAGTTTTACAATTGCTTCAGCAGAAAGAGGAATTGCCTGATCATCTAAAGTATTTAAATTAGCAATAAGACTTTGAATTCGTTGAGCCTTCTCTTTTTTAAGAATCAAAAGCCATTTTATAGTTTCTACAAGCAGGTCTTCTGTTGCTACACGCTCTGTAAAAACATCGTCAAATAGTTGAATAACAGTCTCGTATAATATTATAGGTTTTCCTATCAACTTAGCATCTAAAGTTAAAGGTATTGCTTTAGTACGAAGTGCGGGTGTCAGAAAAGCAGTTGTTGGATTACATACATCTTGTAAGTTACGTTCATTAATAAAAAATGCTATATATGATTCATCATAAAAACGACCTGAGTAAGAATCTTTTGTGCCAATTTCAGTGAACGGTTTACGAATATCTAGATGAGGTTGATAAATTTTCGCTAATAAGCAAGCTAATAAAAGCCTTATGCCAGCCTTATTTTGAGGGTGTCTACATACAAATTCGACTCTATCAACAATTTCTGGAGCAATTATTATTGAATCGCCCGTTCTAATGGATTCAGATGCTCTATGAAAAGCTGAATTAAGAATCTCTGGAGGCATTGACATAATAGCTTTTTTAAACTTTTTGGACTTACTTTGAGATATTTGTACAGTTTGATATTCTAGGTCATAGTTTGTCCAGAGAACTTCTGTGCGTAACTTTTTAACAGAGTGACACGACTTTGACGGTGCTGGAATACGTCGCCAGTCACCATATAGTTCTTCCATCAGGGTACAGTCGTATCCTGAGATAGCAACTTTAGCACTAACATTGTGAAGGACATAAGCTAGTTTATAATGTTCTTCATCTGTCATCTCATACCCATAAGCATTGCTGTCTCCACGGGAATCATGTGGATAAGGAGGGTCACAGTAAAAGAGTGTTTCTTCGCTGTCATATCTTTGAATAACTTCAATTGCTGGACAGTTTTCTAGTTGAACTCGCTGAAATCTTTGAACTATTTTAGAAAGGTCATCTATACTTCCTAACCATCTTGAGACAGCCCCAGCCATACCTGCACGACTTGTTAACAAACAATGTGCCCATCTACCGTAACTTGCTGTCTGAGCTAATCCTGTTCTGACTTGTCTAGCTCGAACAAAAAATCGTCTAGCTCTCTCTAAATTAGATAACTCTTGAGTGGGTAGAGAAATGGCAAGTTCAAACTCACGTCTTGAGAAAGGAGTGAAAGTAATAGCTCTGATGAGTTCATTTTTCTCGTCCCTTAGTACACGAAAAAAGTTAACTAGTTCGCCATCAATATCATTATAAGTTTCTACAGGTGATGGCTCTTTGTTGATCAAAACTGCTGCTGAACCTCCAAAAGGCTCACAGTAATGAGTCGTTGTTGACAAGAGTGGTAGAAGCCAGTCAAGATGACTGTATTTCCCTCCATACCAACCGAATGCTATCAGTTTACTCATAAGTTTGCTATTTTATCTAACCCTCTAATGTAACACCAAGTTGTTCAGTTAACCTCAAATCGATACCACTCAGATTTGCATTACTAGTGTTTCTAAGGAATATTAAAATTTTATTAGTAATTTAATTGTTACGTACAGTTTTCACAGTACAAAACTTCACCAAACTATCCTAATTTCTCCTACACCCAAGCACGAAAAACTTTCAACAAAGCAATTTACCCAATTCTTTTACTCTGTTAAGCTAAAGGTTTTTCTAACTATATATAAATTAAAGTCACTATATGACACTTTAGTTGCTCCTCTAAAAAAGCCAAATAATTAAATTGTGCCAATTATTAGCAAGTTATGTTGCTGATAATCGGCACAATTAGGATCTGAATATTTTGTAACTTTAAGCAAGGAAACCCGCAAAAAATTCCAGGGTTTCTTTCAGTGCTTTGATGAAAATATCAATTTCTTCGCGGGTGTTGTAGAAAGATAGACTTGCTCGTGCGGTTGCAGCAAGACCTAAGTAGCGGTGTAATGGTTGAGTACAGTGGTGTCCAGAACGGATAGCAACGCCTTCTTGATCTAATAATGTAGATAAGTCGTTGGCGTGCACTTCCCCGGCTGTAAATGACGCAAGAGCGGCTCTACCTTCCCCTTTAGCATTTGGTTTGGGGCCGTAAATCCGTATTTGGGGAATTTGCTCTAATTGTTGGAACAAATAAGCTGTTAATTCTGCTTCGTAGGCGTGGATTTTATCCATGCCAATACTGCTAAGATAATCGATCGCAGCACCAAGTGCGATCGCTTCTCCAATTGCAGGTGTACCAGCTTCAAATTTATGCGGTAATTCTGCATAGGTGGAATGGTCTAAATATACCTCTGCAATCATCTCACCACCACCAAAAAATGGTGGCATTGATTCCAACAATTCCAACTTGCCATACAAAAATCCTATCCCAGTTGGAGCGCACATTTTGTGACCAGAAGCTACCAACCAATCACAATCTATTTTCTGTACATCAATCGGGAAGTGGGGAACACTTTGGCAAGCATCAACTAAGAATTTAGCTCCGTATTGGTGAGCGATCGCACCAATTTCTTCCACTGGGTTAATGCAACCCAAAGCATTAGAAATATGCACCACCGACACCAACTTTGTTTTATCGGAAATCAGCTTTTTAAACTGTGACAAATCAAAAGTTTCTTCTGGTGTCAGTTCCACGAACTTCAGTACTGCACCCGTTTTTTGTGCTACCAATTGCCAAGGCACAATATTACTGTGGTGTTCCATCACCGACAGAATAATTTCATCCCCAAGCTGCAAATTATTCATTCCCCAGCTATAGGCTACTAAGTTAATCGCTTCGCTTGCGTTTCGGGTGTAGACGATTTCTTGACGGGATGCAGCATTAATGAATTTGGCAACTTTATCTCGCGCACCTTCATAAGCATCAGTAGCTTTAGCGCTCAGGGAATGGGCACCTCGATGCACGTTAGCATTATAGTGTTCGTAATAATCCCGTAGGGTATTTAACACCAACAAAGGCTTTTGCGATGTTGCAGCATTATCGAGATAAACCAGGGGTTTGCCGTTGACTTCCTGATGCAATATCGGGAAGTCAGCGCGAACTTGATCAGCAAGGGTTTTGGTAGAGGTGAAAGTCATTGGTAGATTAGTTATTAGTCATTAGTCATTAGTCATTAGTCATTAGTCAGAGACTTAAGATTATTGACTGTGTTTAACAGGATTTCTCGCAGAGAAGGAACTGGTATTTGGTTGATAACTTCAGCAGCGAAGGCGTTAATTAATAACTTCCGAGCATCGTTTTCATCAATTCCCCGACTTTGCAGATAAAATATTTCATCATCTTCCAATTGGCTAACGGTAGCACCGTGGGCGCACTTTACATTATCCGCCGTAATTTCCAATTGGGGTTTGGTATCAACTCTGGCTTTAGATGATAGCAGTAAATTGCGATTCAACTGGGCTGCATTTGTCAACTGCGCTGGTTTGGGTACAAAAACTTTACCATTGAACACCGCATGAGCGCGATCGCCTACAATACATTTATGCAATTGGTCACTTGTACCGTGGGGATAGTTGAGTGCGATCGCACTGTGAGTATCCGCCAACTGTTTACCAGAAATTATCGTCAAACCATTGAGAGAAGTTTGTGTCTGCTCACCAGTTTGCAAAATCTCCAAATTGTGCCGCGATAACTTCGCACCTAAAGTTATGGCATGACAAGTATATCGACTATCACGAGCTTGTGCGATCGCAGTTTTCCCAATATGAAAAGCCTCTGCACCTTCTTGCTCAACCCTAGTGTGGCTCACCTCGGCATTGTCACCCACCCAAACTTCTGTAACCGCGTTGGTAAGATAGACTCCTTTCTCTGCGCCTCTGCGGTTCGTATACTCCTCAACCAACGTCACCTGCGAACCAGCTTCCGCCACCACCAAACAACGCGGCTGCGAAATCGTCGCCGTCTCCCCCCCAACCGAAATAAACACCAAATGAATTGGCGTTTCAACTACCACATTCTTCTTCACCCACACCACAGCTGCATCAGTTATCCCAGCCGTATTGAGAGCAGTAAAAACCTCCTGCGCTCCCTCAGCTTGAGCTAAATACTGCTGTACAGCTTGCTGCTCAACCGCAGGTAAGCCAGCCAAATTACTCACCACAATTCCAGATGGCAAATCTGAAACTGCTGATAACTCCGGCGCATAAACGCCATTAACAAATACCAAACGACTATTAGCCGCTTCTGGCAAAATATCAAATTCTAAAGACGCGTAATTTACCGTCTCTACATTAAATTGCAGCTTTCGCAGAGACGACAAATCAGTAAATCGCCATTCTTCCTCGCGGGTGGTGGGAATAGTCGAGTGGCGTACCCAACTAGCAGCACCTTCACGTAATTCCTGTAACCACCCCTCTGTTTTGGGTGCAGTTACCTGATTTAACAATTCCGTTAGATAGGTATCTTTATCTAACAGAGTCGATGTCAAACTGACTAAATTCGAGTTAGGTATTGGACTAGGAGATACTTGAATACTCATTACACACCCACCTCAGCTGCAAACTCTTCCAGCACCCAGTCATAACCACGAGACTCTAATTCTAGTGCCAGTTCCTTACCGCCACTGGTAATAATTCGCCCCTGTGCCATAACATGCACAAAATCAGGCACAATATAATCGAGTAACCGTTGGTAGTGGGTAATCAAAATTGTAGAATTTTCTGGATTTGCCAGTTGATTTACCCCATTCGCCACAATTCGGAGCGCGTCAATATCCAAACCCGAATCTGTTTCATCCAAAATTCCCAACTTTGGTTCCAGCAGCGCCATTTGCAGAATTTCATTCCGCTTCTTCTCACCACCAGAAAACCCTTCATTCAAACTCCGACTGAGAAAACTGGGATTCATCTTCACCACATCCAGCTTTTCCTCAATCAAATCGTCAAAATCAAAAGCGTCTATTTCCTCTAAACCTTGCGCCTTGCGCCGGGAATTGTACGCCACCCGCAAGAAATCCAAATTGCTCACACCAGGAATTTCTAACGGATACTGAAACGCCAAAAATACACCACTTCTTGCGCGTTCTTCCGGTTCCAACTCCAACAGATTTTGCCCTTGAAAAATCACCTCACCGCCAGTCACCTCATACGCCGGATGCCCAGCCAACACCTTAGAAAAGGTACTTTTACCAGAACCATTCGGCCCCATAATCGCATGAATTTCACCCGATCGCACATCAAGATTCACACCTTTAAGAATCGGTGTCCCATCAACATTAGCCGTCAGATTCCTTACTGACAGCACAACTTCACTATTTTCAATAATCATCTTCTCTCTTCTCTCTTTGCGCTCTTGGAGTTTTGGCGGTTTGTTATTCTTCCTAAAGATAAACACAGAACGCTGATGTATCTGTGTTTATCTTTAGTTCCATTTATCCAACACTGCCTTCCAACTTCAAACTCAACAACTTATCAGCTTCCACAGCAAACTCCATCGGTAGCTGATTAAAAACATCCTTACAGAAGCCGCTAATCATCATCGAAATAGCATCTTCAGAAGAAATACCCCGTTGAGCGAAGTAAAATAACTGATCTTCCCCAATCTTAGAAGTAGAAGCTTCATGCTCCACCTTCGCACCGTTATTTTGCACCTGAATATAAGGGAAAGTATTCGCATGGGCATTATCCCCAATCAGCATTGAGTCACACTGAGAATAATTTCTCGCCCCTTTCGCCGTCGGGTTAACTTTCACCAAACCCCGATAGCTATTACTGGATTTACCTGCGGAGATTCCTTTAGAAATAATTGTGCTACGGGTGTTCTTACCTACGTGAATCATCTTACTGCCGGTATCAGCTTGCTGCTGATGATTTGTCAGCGCCACCGAGTAAAATTCACCCACAGAGTTATCACCCACCAAAACACAGCTAGGATATTTCCAAGTAATTGCCGAACCTGTTTCTACTTGAGTCCAGGAAATCTTGGAATTTACGCCCTGACACAAACCGCGCTTGGTAACAAAGTTGTAAATACCGCCTTTACCGTTGGCATCTCCAGCGTACCAGTTTTGGACGGTGGAGTATTTAATTTCGGCGTTGTCGAGGGCGACAAGTTCCACAACGGCGGCGTGTAGCTGGTTGCTGTCATACATCGGTGCGGTGCAACCTTCGAGGTAAGAAACATAACTACCTTCTTCGGCGACAATCAAAGTCCGCTCAAATTGTCCCGTGTCACCAGAGTTGATGCGGAAGTAGGTAGACAGTTCCATTGGGCATTTCACGCCTTTAGGAATGTAGACAAAGGAACCATCGCTAAATACGGCGGCGTTCAAGGCGGCAAAATAGTTATCAGCAATGGGAACAACGCTACCCAAATATTTTTTGATTAGTTCTGGGTGTTCTTGCAACGCTTCGGAAAACGAACAGAAAATAACGCCATCTTCCGCTAGCTTTTCTTTAAATGTAGTAGCGACAGAGACGCTATCGAAAATCGCATCGACGGCGACATTTGCCAGTCGCTTCTGTTCAGATAGGGAAATGCCTAACTTCTCGAAGGTTTCTAAAAGGGTTGGATCAACTTCATCCAAACTGTTTAGTTTTTCTTTCTTACGTTTCGGCGCTGAGTAGTAAATGATATCCTGATAATTGATTGGCGGATACTTGACATTCGGCCAAGTTGGTTCCGTCATTTTTTGCCACTGGCGATAAGCTCTGAGGCGAAAGTCCAGCATGAACTGCGGCTCGTTCTTCTTAGAAGAGATCAAGCGGATAACGTCCTCGTCTAGTCCACGCGGAATAGTGTCGGCTTCAATATCGGTGATAAAGCCGTACTTGTAGGGTTGGTTGACTAAGGTTTTGACAGTGGCACTCATCAGTAATAATCTCTCGTGTTCGGAACTTGAATCTCTATAAGGATGGGAGTCGGACTTTTCTTTAGCCGATTCCCATCTCGCGTTACGGAATGGTTACACGGCTGTTAGAATAGTGGTGGAGACTAAAACAACTTCATTGTTGTTTAACCTATCTTCATTTTACGCTAGATTAACAACAACAATGTTGTCAAAGTCAAATTTTCCAAAAATTTTTTGTGATGTTCGCTGAACGTCTCGCACCAAATGAAGATGGCGACTACCCACCAGTCCTCAACCAAGCAAGATATCCTTGAGTATCTGCACAAACACGAAAAAGCAACGGCTTTGGAGCTAGCTGAAGTTTTAGACGTTACCCCCCAAGCGATTCGTCGCCATCTCAAAGATTTGGAGACGGAAGGGCTAGTTTTGTATTCTACATCAGTGCAGGCTGCGGGTATGGGGCGTCCGCAACACCTTTATGAATTGAGTCGTCAAGGACGCGATCGCTTGCATCGAACAATGAGCGATCGCTTTGGTGATGGCCACGGAAATTTTGCGGTTTCGCTGCTAGACACCTTAGCCGAAACGGTAGGACACGATCAATTTAAATCGATTTTAGAGAAACAGTGGCAGCGCAAAGCCAAAGAATACCGCGATCGCGTCGGTAACGGTTCACTGCGAGAACGTGTAGCCAACTTAGTAGAGTTGAGAAAAGCTGAAGGCTTCATGGCGGAGTATCACCCGGTTGATGTGAATGACTGCTTTGAGAGCGATCGCTTTATCTTAATGGAGCATAACTGCGCCATTTCTAACGTTGCCGAGTCTTTCCCCAGCATTTGTGGTCACGAATTAGAAATGTTTGCAGCCGTCTTACCTGATTGTACCGTAGAACGCACCCACTGGATTATTGATGGCGAACACCGTTGTGGCTATTTGGTACAAATTCGCCAGTAAAATCATCATAGATAAACTCGGTTTACATCTAGCCGTGGTAATGGATAATAGCTGAATAGTAACTACCTATTATCAATAATCAACTAAGTTTGAGATAGCATTTATGGATGTACCACCACAGCAACCATCAGCCCAATTTTTAACTCTGGAAGAGTCAGCAAAAGTAGATGCAGCCTTGTTGTCTTCCCCAGAAAAGTTTTTAACAAGATTGACAATTTCATCACTGAAGCTTTTGAAGCATATTGCCCAAGAATACGGTGTTACTATTGAAGATTTGACAGCGCAGCAAGTAATTGCCTGGTTTGAAAAAGATGGCAAAATTCGACGTGAGCAGGGAATTGAAGGTTCATATCTGAAATGGTGATCTGCGGTAGTAAAATTTTCGTTGCATTTACTTAGAAAAAATAACCATACAAAATATCACGCTTCTAAGAAACATTTCTGTTTTTTAGAAGCGCGATCTTAAGAGATAAAGTATGCTGCTATGCTGCGATACCGTTCAGTTCAGCCCAAGATTATTACTAGAGACGCAAAATTTTGCATCTCTACAGGTTTAAAATCAATACCAAAATTTCTTAACTCAACCGTATTGGAACGAGAACCTTTGTTGCTATTTACTGGTAAATTTACTATATAAAAAACAGTAAAATTTATGCTTTATGTAGAATGTAGAAAAAATATATGAATATCAAGCCCACAGTCTTGACTAAAAATGTTTAAATATTTTTTATTTTATACTAAATTAATACTTTATCAAGCTTTTAAGAGGGTTTTGTAGTAATGACTTTAGTGCTTAAAAAATAAGGACTAAAGTCATTACTACGAGTTTACTTACCTATCAAGTTTTAGCAACAGCAGAATTAATTAGACGCTACAAATGCCAACCTGAAATAATAAACAAAAAACACCTTAATAAAGGTGCCTTTATTTAAAAATAAATAACATTTGATTTTTCAAATAATTATTTAGGATTTAGGCATTGTAATTGTTAGTACGAGGAGTACGAGCACCAGTTACAGCTCCAATCATTGAGGCTATTAAACCCAACAAAGAACCAAACACAAACCACCACAATCCCGAACGTATATTAGCTGCCGTTTCACGAGCTTGTTGGGCACTTATGTTTGCTTGTGGTACATTAACACCACCTTGCTGTTGTACCTGGTTTATGACTTCTCCTGCGTTAGAAGCAGCAACACCAAAAGCACCAGATACTCCACTTGCTAAAAGCCATGAGCTAACTGCCAAAGTCGTTGCCCAAAGAATTGCGCCGTTAAGAAGAGCTGTATTGCGGTTCATCGGGCCACAAGCACGGGCTGTAACCCAACCACCAGTAAATAGGGAAATTAGTAAAGCGATAGTTGACCAAAGCCCCGCATTACCGGCAGCGTTAGGGGCAATTGTTCTAGGTGCACCTGAACCCGCAACTGTGCCTGCCGCAACCGCAGCAATGATAGAACTCAAAATTAATTGTGTAGCCAAAGAAACCAACAAACCAGCAATAATTGGCCCCCAGCGAACACGATCATGATATTCAGCTACTCTACCTGCTACCCCAGTATCAGTAGATATAACGTCATTGCCTGTCCGATTTACGTATGACATCGCTTATGTTCTCCAGTGCTGTTTCAGCAAAGTTCCTGCTCGGGTATATTCATCTTTATGCTTCAAATTAAATAACTAAATGTTCTGTTTTAGTCTCTATCAATAGAAAGATTTAATAGGTCTATCTTTAGCTAGAAAAAAACAAACTTGATTTAATAATTTTTAATATATTTTAGTACTTATTTATGTCTTATTTTCATATAAAAATTCTTAACTTAAAATACAACTATCAGAAAGTAGCTTTAACTATGTATGCAATTAGACTTAATCTAATTAAAACTTTTTAATGATTGTCAAAAGTAAAAATTATCAAAAACTAACGCATCCTCACAGCAGTGCCTGTGGCAGTAATCAGCAAAAGAACTCCTGACTGGTCAAGATTTATTGTGCCAGTATCAATTTCAATCCCAATCACAGCATTTGCTCCTAAACGTTGTGCGCGTTGTTCTAATTCTTCTAATGCCTTGCGTTGACCCTGTTCAAATAGACGCTCATAGCTAGCAGTGCGTCCACCGATAATATCTCGAATACCAGCCAAAAAATCCCGCAAGAAATTGCTGCCGTAGACTACTTCTGCTGTCACAATGCCTAAATATGACTCAATCACGGCTCCTTGAATTACATCAGTGGTAGTTATAATCATAAATTAACCTCGGATATGGGATACATCTTGATATTTATTATTAAAGTATTTTGATAAATGCTTTAATAATTGTAACTCTTATTACAGAATACAGGTTTGATAAACATCCTCTCACACAATTTTAGATTGCACTTTGGGCTTTAGTGTTGTCCTAAACAGATTAATGGAATATTTTACAATTTAAATTTATCTTACCTTTGAATGACCATAAAAGGATGTAAATGCCTGGATGATAACTTCTAAAAGGGTAGTATCAAGGATTAAAAATGTCAAAAAAAATTGGATACAGAGTCAGTAAATTCTGAAATGAAATAAAAATAGGAATAAATGTCAAAGCCTATAAGCTTGCTGCATCAGAATCTAGGTTTAAGTCAGATGCCTGTTGAGTGTTTCCGGGTAACACGTATAACTACTGATGAAAAAAGGTGTTATTTTGCTATAGTACTGGTTTATATGTAGAGTACTTTTACCTGCTCCTCGATCGCTTACACTTCATCCTTCAGTAAAAACTCTGTTATGTACTGCTAAATGTAAAGGAAAGGAAAATGAACTATTAACATCTTAATCAATACGAAGAAATACAGTTTTCAAAAGTCCATATTTTTGTTTTAATGTACAAGAAAAAAGTCCTCTAAAATTTCAGGAAATTTACTGTGTACAAGCCAACATCATTCGTGTTTAGTGTGGTGTTACTAGGATGTTTTACTCTGACCATACCTTCAGTAGCTCAGGCTCAGGTATTAGTGGCGCAAGCCAAAAACCCAGAGTTAAAGCAATTACTGGAGGAAGGACGGAGGTTAGTGAATGCCGGGGATTATGGTGGTGCGATCGCTGTTTATCAGCAAGCAGCTAGTATAGATCCGAAGAATGCTAAAATCCATTCAGGTATTGGGTATTTATACGCTCAACAGGGAAATTACCAGGCAGCATTAACAGCTTATCGTCGGGCGATCGGTATCAACCCTAACAATAGTGATTTTTACTACGCTGTGGGTTACATCAAAGCCAATTTGGGCGACACACGTGGGGCAAAGGAAGGTTATCGTCGTGCCATACAGCTGAACCGTAACAACGTCAACGCCTATTTAGGATTGGCTGTGACCCAATCGCGTATGGGAGACTATTCTGCTGCTACCTGGGCATACCAACAAGCAATCGATTTGGATAAAAACAACGCCCAGACTTATGAGTTGATGGGTTCGATGTATAAACAACGACGACAAGCCAAACAAGCAAACAGCCTGCTTCAGAAAGCCCGTGACTTGTACAAGCGGCGCAATGACTCAGATGGCGTAGAAAGGGTAGAAGCCATGCTAAGGCAGTTAGGAGGATGAGGTTAATCTAACTGGCGTCCCGTTAATTCTACAAAAATATCTTCCAGATTAGAGGGACGCACCATCATTCCGGTTTTATCGGGCTGTTTATTCAAGTAGATATTTGCTGCTTCCAAGGATGGGAAAAACAGATATTCCCAATTACGAGCGCCATCACTTCCCACATTAGATATACCTAATTGTTTCATCACCAAACCTTCACCGTGAGCAGAACGCAGCTGTTGTAAAGTTCCCAAAGAAATCAGCTTACCGCTATCCATAATACCGATGCGTCCTGGCTTGGTAGAACCAAAGGCATCGCACAAAAATTCGACCTCATCCATATAATGGGTCGTCAGTAGCATCGTCATCCCTTGTTTATTTAAATCCCGAATAATTTCCCAGAGGCGTCGCCTGGTCTGGGGGTCTAGTCCTACTGTTGGTTCATCCAAAAACAAAATTTGCGGTTGATGCAATAAAGCTCTCGCAATCTGCAACCGTCGTTTCATACCCCCAGACAGGGTTTTTACCAAATCATCACGTTTTTGTGCTAGCTCAACATACTCTAGCCATTGATTAATCAATTTTTGTCGCTGCGGGTTACTAATGTGATGTAGTCTCCCATGCAGTTCCATATTTTCCCAGACGGTTAAATCGTTATCCACACTGACCTGTTGCAAGACTACGCCAATACTCTGTTTTGCCAACGTTGCTTGGCTTATCACATCATATCCACCTACTTCTATGCGTCCTTGGGACGGTTTCGTGAGTGTAGTCAGCATCCGAATTGTAGTTGATTTACCCGCACCGTTTGGGCCAAGTAGAGCAAATATCTCCCCCGCTTCAATTTGGAATGACAGGTCATTAACTACAGGTACATTGTTGTAAAACTTGTAGACATTTTCTAGAAAGACAGCAGCAGTCACGTCGCTTCGCTCCGAATTAAAAATTAAAAATTAAAAATTAACAAGCTCATAAATAAATTTAGTTGCTCTGTATCCTTTTCTGCTTCGGTCATGGATAAATTTGCTCTTAATAAAGACTACCATTCTAATTACATCAAACTAAATATATTTTATTAACCGTTAGATAACTCAATCTTTACTTGTTGATATAAGAACGTGTGGTAAACACTTATCCTGTAATACTTTAGTTTAAGGTTGCTATTATTTAGTATGAAATTGCATCACCCATTGAAGCTAAATCGGCGTCAGTTTTTGCTACGTTCAGCTATCACAGCCGGTGGAATTATTTCCACAAACCTTGTAGCCAAATCACCAGTTTTTGGCGAAGCACCTGCAATTATCACCTCTGATAAAATGCGTCCTGACATACCTTATGGTGTAGCTAGCGGAGATATATCTAACGATAGCATTGTCATCTGGAGTCGGAGCGATCGCCCCACCAAAATGATCGTAGAATATTCTACCAGCGAATCTTTTAGAAATGTGCAACGAGTTGTCGGGCCTAATGCTTTAAAAAATAGCGACTTTACAGCACGACTTTATCTGAGGAACCTGCCACCAGACCAAAAATTATTTTATCGGGTGATTTTCCAAGATTTAGATTATCAGCGTACTTGCAGCGCTCCTTTTTATGGTACTTTCCGAACTCCCCCCAAATCTGGACGAGATGTATTCTTTGTTTGGGGTGGCGACACCGCCGGTCAAGGATGGGGGATTAATCCTGATTTTGGTGGGATGAAAATTTACGAAACCATGCGCCAACTTCATCCCGACTTTTTTATTCATTCTGGCGACAATATTTATGCTGATGGCCCCATTCAATCAGAAGTGACTTTAGACGACGGCACTATTTGGAAAAACATCACTACACTAGAAAAATCCAAAGTAGCAGAAACTCTCACAGAATTTCGTGGCAACTATATTTACAATTTGCTGGATAAAAACATCAAGCGTTTCAATGCTGAAGTTCCCATATTGGCACAGTGGGACGACCACGAAACAAGAAACAATTGGTATCCTGGGCAAATTATCGTCAACGATGACCGTTATACAGTTAAGGATGTTAACTTGCTAGCCGAAAGAGCAAGACAAGCATTTTTAGAATATTTGCCTATTGGATATGAAAGCAATAATCCAGATAAAGCGAAAATTTATCGCTCTTTCAACTATGGCCCATTATTAGACATTTTCATGTTGGATGAGCGCACCTACCGGGGACCAAACTCCCCTAATAATCAGCCAGTACCAAGTAAAAAAACAGATTTTTTGAGCAGAAAACAAGTGCAATGGTTGAAAAGGCAATTGCTATCATCAAAAGCGACATGGAAAGTTATTGCTAGTGATATGCCTTTGGGGCTGATAGTTCCAGACGGTAGCACAGATTTTGAAGCTTGGGCTAATGGAGATGGTCCAGCATTAGGAAGAGAACTAGAACTTGCCGATTTACTACGATTTATCAAAAACAAGAATATCCAGAATGTTGTTTGGTTAACTGCTGATGTACATTACGCAGCAGCCCACTATTACAACCCCGCCAAAGCTCAGTTTACCGACTTCAAGCCTTTTTGGGAGTTTGTTGCTGGGCCGCTTAACTCTGGCACATTTGGGCCAAACGAATTAGAAAATACTTTTGGGCCACAATTGATATTTCAAAGCATTCCTCCAGGTACAAAAGCAAATCGACCGCCAAGTGAAGGTTTGCAATTCTTTGGAGGAGTTAAAATTGATGGAAATACAAAGGTGATGACGGTAACATTGCGTAACTTGGCTGGGAAGACTGTTTACAGTGTAGATTTACCGCCAGAAAAATAAATCGCCAAAATCATAGTGAGATGTAGCCAGTTAGATAGAGTAATTACGCAATTTTTTACTTTGTCTGCTGGCTTTGTTGTTTTTGGTGAGATTTTGAAGGATGAAAAATTTGTGCGATCGCTATTGGTAGGAGCTAAATTTAAGTAGGTAGAGTTTTGGAGTTGATCATGCTTAAGCAACTCATCTTAGAAAACTGGAAAAGTTTCCGTTATGCAGAGCTTCCACTTGACCCTTTGACTGTTCTGATTGGTACAAATGCAAGTGGTAAGTCTAATGTGGTTGAAACGTTAGAGTTGCTCAAAAGAATCGTTAGAGGTGAGGATATTGAAGTAGCTTTAGAAGGAAATAAAACTCTTTCCTCCATTCGAGGCGGTGTTGAATGGGCTGCTCTTAAACCAGAAACTCAATTTATATTAAAACTACTAGTTCAAGGTGAAGATGACAATACAGATTATTTTTATAGTATTACAGTACAGACTAAACCAGATGTTCATATTGTCCAAGAATCTCTTGAGATACAAAAAATTTCATCAAATTCTCAGAGTAATTATGAAAAGTTAATCAATAATAATCTATTAACTCATAAATCATATTTGTCAGAAGTTAACTACTTATTTGCACAAGGGAAAAAGGAACATGATAACTTGAAGCTAAAACTTAGTAAGTTACATAATGCCAACCAAGAGTTATTACAAAAAGTTAATATACTAAAAGAAAAAATAACTAATAATGAGGTAAAATTTGAAGTAATTATTGAAAAAATAGAAGATGTCAAGAAACAAACAAATGATTTAATTGAAAGAAACTATGAAGATGATGATAACTTTAATTTACTTAGTAATTATCTCGACATAATAAATATTATAATTAATAAAATTAGTAGTATTTTTATATTAAATCCCGTTCCTTCTACGATGCGCGATTATTCACGCTTATCTGACATCTTAGAAAGCGATGGTTCTAATATTGCTGGTGTACTAGCAGCATTGGATGGTGAACAAAAAGCCGAAGTCGAATCAACTCTATCAGCCTACATCAGAGATTTCCCTGAAGGCGATATTAAAACAGTATTTGCAGAACCAATTGGTAGACTTAAAACTGATGCGATGCTTTACTGTGAAGAAGAATGGAAGCCTGGAGAGATGACACTAATAGATGCTAGAAGTATGTCAGATGGAACTCTCCGCTTTCTAGCAATTCTCACAGCACTACTAACTAGACCAGAAGGTAGTCAACTAGTAATTGAAGAAATAGATAATGGTCTTCATCCCTCACGTGCAGAATTGCTGGTAAGAATACTGCGAGAAATTGGTAGCAAAAGAAAAATTGATATTTTAATAACTACTCATAATCCAGCTTTACTTGATGCTTTAGGGCCAGAGATAGTTCCTTTTGTGGTTGTCGCACACCGCGATAAAGAAACTGGAGAAAGCAAACTTACACTTTTAGAAGATATTGATAATTTCTCTAAACTATTTGCATCATATTCTTTGGGCGATATGACAACTAAGGGTGCAATTGAAAGAAGCCTTTCTCGTAATGAATAGTTACTAATATGAGAAAGGTGCTACTCATCGATACATCGCTTTTATGCGTTTGGTTAAAAGTTCCAGGTAGAGAAACTGCTGGTAATAATGAATGGGATTTTGAGCGTGTAAATCAAAAAATCCAGGTAGAAATCGCCAAATCAACAACGCTGGTACTACCTTTAGCTGCTGTTATAGAAACAGGTAATCACATTGCACAGGCTAAAACAGCAAATTCAGAAAGTAAACGTATAGCATCTGAAAAATTTGCCGAAATTATGACTTATGCAGCTGATGAAACCACACCTTGGGCTAAGTTCCGTGAGCAAATTGTTCTTTGGGAGGAGGAAGAATTGAAAAACTTACAGAACCAGCCCTTTCAAGGTGAGCATCTGTACTATCCAAGTTTTTACGGCATTTCAGGCATCGGTTGGAATTGAGCAAAGAATCTATGCATTAAACTCCAAATTTTTCGACTGTAAATTAAGCGATCGCAATCGCCAAAATCCCAAAATTGGGTTAAAAACATCATTTATTTTATAGTACAAACGTTCACCTTGAAAGGGCTAGTTCTGACTTAGCCGCTAAATTCCCCAATCAAGCTGTAGAAAAGACTTCTATGGGTGATGCTAGTATTGTCATCTTGGGTTGGCACTATTACCAAAAAGGTTTCCATGTAGAATTTTTGACTGATGATGACAAGCTAAAATCTCAAGAACCACCTCCACCACAGCCACCTACACGCCGAAGCAGCCGAACAAAAGCATAAAATATCCTTGAGCGATTACTATTTACCCAAAATAGAGGTTTTTTAACTAACTTGTCAGGAATTAAGTTGCATCGGAATTGTAATAATAAATTCAGTTCCTTCTTTTACAGTAGATATACATTGCAGTTGACCACAATGTTTTTCCACAACAATTTGATAGCTGATAAATAGCCCTAATCCAGTGCCTTTACCGACGGGTTTAGTAGTGAAGAAGGGGTCAAATAATCGCTTTTGTATATCCTTGGGAATTCCAGTACCATTATCGACTAATCACTAGTGACTCCCCTGGATGGGGAGTTATTTAATATCAGTTAGCTAGCTAAAATGAAATTGGTACATTTTTAAATGCGGCTGTATCTGGCACAAAAATGTCTAAATTATTGATACCATCGGGAACTCTTAGCCAGATATAAGCATCTGCGGAGGCTTGTGGACGTACTTGGAACAAAGAAACACTTCCTGTTGAGCGATTAAGAGCAACTCCTTTGTAGGTTACGCTAGTGTCAGGATTGCGGGCTGTTGTACTAGCAACCGATATAATATCGCTACCAACAACTCCGTCTGTGGCAAGGCGACGAATACGCATTTGCAGATTTACCACATCACGGTTTCCAGTTTCTGGATCTTTAATTCGTTTTGCTGAAAGTAACTCAACTTCTGCCTTTTTGCCAAAAGCAGGCTGCACAAATTGACCAGGGCTAATTGCTGAAATTGTCGCACTAGCTGGAGATGGTGAGGCCGTTGCTTGTGGAGAAGTTGTAGCTGTAGGACTTGGCACTTGAGTAGGAATGCTGCTACTGACGACTGTATTAGTAGCATTTAGTGTCTCCCGTAACGTGAAAACTTCATAAGCTACATAGCCGCTACATCCCAAAGCCAAAGTAGAGAGTAATACAGCTACACCAGATAAAAATGTACTCACACCGTTGCCTCGATTTCGTGTTTCTGTATATGCAGGTTGACTTACGTTTCTATTTTGTAATCCCATAAATTATGTTTGTGCGATCGCCTATATATGAAACATGTGAACATCTTCCTTATACTAATTAAGTAACTTTACTGAGCCAATTCTTCTTTCTCCGGAAAGAAATTGTTCGCAAGGTAAAAATATCTGTCTTTAGGATAAGAAAAATTGGTGAGACTTAAGACTTTAAATCAACCACTATGTGTTTTATTAATATTTTTGACTAGCCAGATAGGATTTAGTTCTATTGCAAAAGCACAAACCCCAGTTGCACCAACAACTACCACAAAATCAATTTGCTCTAGCCAACTGGGAACAGCTATAGATGCTGTAATCAATCGTCCTTTATTTAGTCGGGGGCGCTGGGGAATTTTGATACAACCCCTGTCAACTGGACAAACTCTTTACAGTCGAGATGCTCAAAAATATTTTACTCCGGCGTCTAACCTCAAATTGCTGACAACAGCAGCTGCGTTGCAAGAATTGGGTGCTAATTTTCGGATTCGCACCTCTATTTATCAGAATGACAATGGTGTTTTACGTGTTGTCGGAAGAGGAGATCCTAGCTTAAGTGATACTGAACTGCAAAAATTGGCACAGCAGTTAAAACAGAAAGGTATTACCCAAATTCAGCGGTTGATTGCTGATGATAGTTATATTCAAGGTGATATTGTTAATCCCACCTGGCAATGGGAAGATGTGCAGTCAAGTGATGGCGTACCAGTCAGCAGCTTTATTCTAAATCAAAATATTTTTAGCTTCAAACTTGTACCACAGGCTGTAGGTAAATCTTTGCAAGTGGTGTGGATTGATGCTGGCGAAGCAAAACAGTGGCGGATAATTAATCAGTCAGTAACCGTCCCTCAAAATCAACCGAGCTACGTCAATGTCACCCGCGAATTATCAGGAACAGTATTACGAATTCAAGGACAACTGACAACGAATTCTGAAGAATCTTTAATAGATTTGCCTGTAGTTGACCCTAATTATTACTTCTTACGACGTTTCCGTACTGCCTTAGCAACAGAAAAAATTACTTTGGGACAAACATTAGTAGTAAATGGTGGTGTGAATCAAGGGGAAATAGCATTTGTAGAGTCGCCACCTTTAGCTGAATTATTAGCAGAAACTAATTTAAATAGTAATAATCTTTATGCTGAAGCATTACTGAGAGCATTAGCTGTGAAAAAAACCAGACTGAAAAATCAGACTAGTGCTGATGTCGGTTTAGAAGTTGTCAAAGCAAGTTTAACTAAATTGGGGGTCGATCCAGCTAATTACATTTTGGTCGATGGTTCAGGTTTATCACGTCGTGACTTAGTGACACCAGAAGCTTTTGTACAAACTCTGCGGGGAATGGCAAAAACCCCAACTGCATATATATATCGTGCATCTTTACCCGTGGCTGGTAAAAGTGGAACTCTGAAAGGCCGCTTTCAAGATACACCTGCTGAGGGCATTGTGCAAGCAAAAACAGGTACGTTAACGGGTGTAGTTTCTCTATCTGGATATATGAATGCGCCGAAATATGAGCCGCTAGTTTTTAGTATTATCGTGAATCAGTCGGATCAATCTGCAACAGTAATACGGCAGGCAATTGATGAAGTTGTTGTGTTGTTAACACAGTTGCAGCATTGTTAATATTATACTTTTCACTCCTAACTTGTTTCATGCCAGCCAAAATCTTACCACCGCCCCTAAAACCTGGAGACTTACTACGAGTAATTGCCCCTAGTGGTGCTTTGCGAGAATTCGAGGAATTTAAACAGAGTCTAGAAATTTGGCGATCGCGTGGTTATCAATTAGAAATCAGTCCCCAGATAGATGACAAATGGGGTTATCTAGCCGGAACAGACGAAAACCGCCGTCAACAGCTAGCAGCAGCATGGCAAGATCCTGATTGTCGTGGTATTCTCTGTGCCAGAGGTGGTTTTGGCAGCACCCGCATCTTAGAAAATTGGAATTGGCCAACTTCAGCGCTTCCCAAGTGGCTTATAGGTTTTTCTGATATCACAGCTTTATTATGGAGCCTTTATATAGCAGGAATTTCCGGCGTTCACGGTCCTGTAATGACAACTTTGGCAGATGAGCCAGATTGGTCAATTAAGCGATTATTTGATTGGCTAGAAGGTAGTTCTTTCACCCCTCTCAAAGGTTGCGGTTGGGGTGGTGGTGTGATTAATGGTACTTTGCTACCAGGTAATCTGACAGTGGCTACTCACCTTTTGGGTACACCAATCTTGCCACATCTGGATGGTGTAATTCTGGCCTTCGAGGATGTTACCGAAGCACCTTATCGTATTGACAGGATGTTGACACAGTGGCGTTTGAGCGGTGCTTTATCTCAAGTCTGCGGTATTGCGTTGGGCGGTTTTACTCGTTGTGAAGCGCCACCAACTATATCTAGTTTTAGTGTAGAAGAAGTATTGCGCGATCGCTTGGGCGATTTGGGGATTCCGATTGTCTCCGATTTGCCTTTTGGCCATGATAGTCCCAATGCAGCCTTACCAGTGGGTATAGAGGTAACTTTAGATGGGGATGCAGGAATATTAGCGATCGCGCATCCACATTAAGTTAAAATCAGATCCGCTTAAGGTTAAACAGTCATAATCCACTCACAGAATAATGTGCTAAATGCTGTGGTAAATTCCAATTAATTTTCGGATCTGGCTGATGTCTTACTGGCTCAACATTCCCACGCCAAGCAGCCCCCATAATTTGCATAGTTTGGTAAATGATTGTATTCCAACCCTTTTGCTTTAAGTAATCTAAGCCTTGTGTGACATCAGGAGAATTTAAATCATGGAATAAAATTAAAGCATCCGCCTCAGCCAATTGTTCGCAGATAATCGTATCATTGAGAGGCGCTGGTGCTTCATGATCGCCATCAATAAAAATCAATGACCACTTACATTGTAATTGTTTAGCTAATTCCTCTACCTTTTGTGGGCTATAACCGTCCACTAAATTAACGGAGTCAAGAACATTAGCCAGTCGCAAGGAAGTAGTTACACTTTCATTAACATCTTCTTTGGCTAAAACAGGATCAATTACATCTAATTCCACTCCTGCTAATGCCAGATGGCAGGCAGACCAACCCCGCCAACAACCAATTTCTAAAGCTTTTTTTCCAGCAAATTTGAGTGCTGTATTATATAAAATATGTGCTTCATCTCGATTCAGGAACCCTATGAATGGCTCTTATCTATCCACATTGGACGTAAATAAGGCCAATAGGAACTCTTGGGATCTTCAACGATCATATTGGGAAAGGCGGAATCAGGATAAATTATCTCAAATCCGGGTGAAATATAGTCCCAAGTTGACAATGAGACATTTTTAATAATTTCATTAGTTTCAGTCATATTTGTTCTTCTCTAAAGAATTTGTTATCTACGAATTTTGTCAGCTTTACCAACCGAATACAGTACCATATTATGGTTGAATAGTTAATACTGAGAAAAAATCATAGTTTTCAGAATTGATACAATCCTCAAAGGAGAATGATCTCACCTCCTTTAGGGTAATTCCTTCTAGCGGAGCCTTGTGATAATTTAGAGTACTATACGCACGGGGTGTAAATTTAGCGATTGCATGGTTATGCTAAGAACCCTTTTTTTCAGTACTAATACCTAATTTTAATTACAATCCATTATGAGTCCAATAAAATTTGACCCAATGCCAGAAATATCAGTTGTCATCTGTACTTATGATCGCGCCAAATATTTAGATAATGGCATTAATAGTGTTATCAATCAAACCTTTAAAGATTGGGAACTTATTATAGTCGATGATGGTAGCCAAGACAAGACCTTTGAAATTGTCAATCCTTATGTCCAGAAATTCTCCAATATTCGATATCTCAAACATCAAAATAAAAAACAATCCTACGCTAAAAATGCTGGTATTCAGGCATCCTTTGGCAAATATATTACACTTCTCGATAGTGATGATGCTTACAAAGCCAATCATCTAGAATCACGGCTTGAATATATGAAAAATCATCCAGAAATTGATTTAATTGAAGGTGGATTTGCCAGTGATGAAGAGATTTTTGTAGCGGATTATTTTCAGCCAGGTAAAACAATTAATTTGCGAGAATGTGTTTTAGGCCCGACATTTTTCGGCAAGAGAAAAGTATTTTTTGAGTTAGGGGGCTTTGAAAACATCCACTATGGAGAGGATACAGATTTTTGGCATCGGGCAGCAAAAACTTTTAAAACGCAAAAAGTCACTGTCCCAGAAACATATCTTTACACAAGAGCGGAAACCAGTGTTACCAAAAGTGTTTTAGAAGAGTATTCATAAAATCAGGCAAATAGAGAAGATAAGTCAGAAGTTGCTGCTTCACTCCCCTGCTGACTGTATAATTATTTCTATCATTCTGTACTACTAAATTTGAGTTTGTCTATTTTGCTAAAGTGAGTGAAATCTAACTGTAGTATGCATATTTGTCATATAGTTTTGAATAACCTTGGTGGAGCGCCAAAAGTAGCGGATTCGCTAATTTCTTCTCAGGTCAAAGCTGGCTATAAAGTCTCTACCGTGGTACTTACTATTTTAGATCCACGATGGAAGGTATCTTTTAAGGCAGCCCAAATAGTCATTGTGATGAAAATTGCAGGTACTTTATTTTATATTGGCAGAGCGATACATCAAATATGGGTAGCAATCCAATTAAATAGGATTATTGCTGAACAGAAACCAGATATTATTATTTGTCATAGTGCATTTATCACTAAACTATTTTATTTATCTCAGTTTATCCCTGGAAGTTTATCTATTCCATATATTAGTTATATCCATAGCGATTATATTTCTGAATCACAGACTGAACGCACAACAAACCCTATCAGTGAATTGATTAATAACATATCTATAAGTATTACTAGCCGGATTGATTTGCAGGCTCTTCAGCAATCTAACGGACTAGTTTTTGTATGCAAAGCTCTTTATCAAAGATTTGCAAATATTGGCTTTAAGCACCGTCGAATAGTGATATCTTACAATCCAGCTATAGATGATATAAATAACCAACCTCTTCATCCTATAGCCAAATCTTGGTTTGACAATTCGCAGTTGATTGCCTTTGTATGTGCTTCTAGATTTCACCATCAAAAAGACCATAAAACCTTACTCAAGGCATTTGCTAAAGTTAGTGAAAATCACTTAAATATTCGGCTGATTTTGCTAGGAGACGGGGAATTAGAGACAGAATTAAAAGCTCTGGCAACTTCTTTAGCTATTAATAATATTGTCCTCTTTGCTGGTTTTGTAAGTAATCCTAGAGCTTACTTCTCACAATCTAGAGTGGTTATACTTGCTTCTCATTTTGAAGGCTTACCACTGGTTCTTGTTGAAGCTGTAGCCAGTGGAGTAACATTTATTGCTAGTGATTGTCCAGTTGGCCCTCGTGATATTTTTGAAGTACTGAAATGTGGAACGATACTGCCACCAAGCGATGTTGATGCATTAGCAGAAGCTATCATTGACCATGTAAAAACTCCTCAGCAGAAGATTGATCGCTCTGAGCAAATTACACAATTCTTTAGTGAAACTAGCTGTGCCAACCAGTTAGAAAGTTTAATTGAGCAAGTTGTTTCTCAATCGGTGTAATTAATTAGGAATAATGTGCTAAATGGACTATCTTTATATCTAAAAAGTTTGTATGAATATTAATTTTCTAACTTCTAAAATTAGATATTTTTGGTGTTTATTGACAAATTCTGCTGGTCAGCTTTCAATTTTAGGAATTATTCTGAGTTTGTCTCTGATATTTTTATCTAGTTGTCAGGGAATTAGACAAAAGGACGACGGGGTAATTCATCTGACACTTTGGCAAGCTATTAATCCACCTTCACATCGAGAGATTTTTGAAAAATTAGTAGATAAATTTAATCAAACTCATCCTGATATTCAGGTTGAGTCTATGTTTGAACCGGAACCCAATTTACCAAAAATATTAACATCAGTTGTTGCTAATGTGCCCCCAGATATCCTGTCATTCCACCCTGAATATACAGGTCAATTTGTGGAATTAGGGGCACTTCGACCTTTAGAAGATTGGTTGGACAAATTGCCCATCAAGTCAGACATTAGACCTAACTTATTAGAAGAAATGCAGTTAGATGGTCATATTTGGTCAGTGCCAATGCACACCAGTAATATTGGAATTTTTTACCGACCTAAACTTTTTAAAGCTGCGGGAATTACAGAAATACCCAAAACCTGGGAGGAGTTGAGACAAGTTGCCAAAAAATTAACTATAGACCGCAATCGGGATGGCCGCCCCGAACAGTATGGTATGTTACTGCCTTTAGGAAAAGGTGGATGGACTGTGGTTAGTTGGTTGCCGTTTTTATATAGTGCTGATGGCGAGATAGTAACCAATAATCGCCCGAATTTAACGAATGCAGGTGCGATCGCGGCCTTAAAATTTTGGCAAGACTTGATCGAAGATGGTTCAGTAATGCTTTCTGCCCCAGAACGAGGTTATGAAGAGGAAGCTTTTCTTACAGGTCGTGTTGCAATGCAAATTACAGGCCCTTGGACGTTAATCATGAAATCTGAGGTCGATCATCAGGTATTACCCATACCAGCAGGTGTCAAAGCTGCTACAGTCACAGGTACTGGAAATTTTTTTGTGATGAAGACTACACCAGCAAGAGAGCAAGCAGCATTCAAATTTTTAGAGTATGTTTTGAGCGAGGAATTCCAAACAGCATGGAGTATGGGGACGGGTTTTTTGCCAGTTACCCTCACATCAGCTCAAAGCAAAGCTTATCAGCAATTCATCAATGAAAAACCAGTGTTAAAAGTGTTTTTTGACCAATTACCTGTGGCACATTCTCAACCAACTATTGCTGGATATAGTCGTCTTTCTGACAGTCTTGGTCGAGCTATAGAAGCGACAGTACTAGGAGAGTCTGCTGAAAAAGCCCTCAAGAAAGCACAAGAGCGTTTAGATTTGATTTGGGATGACAAATAAATTAGAACTAGTAGTTCATGTAAAATAAATTACTGTAATTAACTACTAGCATTGGTAAGAATTCCTACAAGTACTCGCACTAATTCTTCCAAACCTTCTGGAACGCGATAAAGTTTGATATCTTGCATGACCCGTTTATCTTGCCGATAAAATATTCCAAATCGCCAATCTTCTCCATTTGTTACAGCACCATACAAAGTTGGTGTTTGCGAATCTGTCCATTGGTCGAGTGCTATCAATTCAATTGCAAGTTGAGTAAACCCCCGGCTTAAATCGGATTGCTTGGCTTCAACTACTAACAGTGAATTGGAAGATGAAATATAGTAATCAAAACTTCCTTTGAGTTGTTCGCTAACATTAATGGGGTACTCAATGTTTAGTTGAGTTTGCGTTTGGTCGCAAATTTCCAACAAAATAGGAGCAATTAAAACTTCACGTTTTGCAGCTTCACTGATAGGATTTACGTGCATGATATTGCGCCGTAAGTAACGCTGTAAAAACTCTAAATAGTCAATTATACCTGAATATTGTGGTAGTTGTAGCGATGCGCGTTCGTAACTACATCCCAGTTCCGCCAAGATATCTGCTGGGGCATAAGGTAATTCAAAATACTTACTAAATGTATAACTTTGACCAAGTTGGAGAATGCGCGGGCGAGTCATAAATATTAAGGTTGTGGAATATATCGATAAAAGTTAGGAAGAGACTCCAGTTTTGGGATGTAAATTTCTTTTTAATCTACACAAACCAATTGCTGGTATGGCTCCTAAAATAGCTGCTGTAAGTCCTTGTCCACTCCAATATAGTATGGGAGTACGGTAGGTTTCTGGAATAAAATTTTGCATAATAAAAAGTAACCAAACCAAAATAGTGATCCAGAAGAAAGAGATTGAGGGTAAAAAATTCCACCACCAAATGCCTGCTGTATATCGCCTCAATACCAGCCATTGGCAAATCCCTAGCCAAATTCCAGAAATTATATATGCGATCGCAGACAAAAATCCAAAAATCAAAGTATCTTCAGAAGATGATGAGGCAATGGTTGAAATGTAGTTAATCCAGGCTGTAGAAACACCATTGGCAATCAGCCAACCTACACTAGTAGCAAATAGCCACTGCCAACCCGGTAAATATCGGTAAAGCACAAAAGCTTGGTCAGCAGCGAAAATCACGGCAAATACAACGTTACTAAGACTTCTAACCAAAATGCTCCATGTTTGTGGTTGGATAACAACGCTAGGTGAGAGAATTTGGAGAATAATTTTCTCTAAAGCGATACTGGCAACGCCACCCACAACCCATCCGATGAGGGTCATTAAGGTAAACTGAATAAAGAACCTCTGTCGCTGCGATCGCGGAATCAAAAACTTTCCTAGATTAGGCTTGTTATTAGTAGATGCAAGATGATCGGGATTATTAGAGTCAGTTTGCATAACAAGTTAGGGGAGTGAGGGAATAGTGAGATCACGGAGATAGGGGAGCAGAGGGAGAATAACTAATGCCCAATGCCCAATCCTCAATTAAATATTGATTCTTGTTTTACCCTATTTCTCAATCACCAGTCCCTATTTTCTATTCCCCACTCACCACTCGTCACTTCCCCAAGGCGAGAATATTATGTCAATAATAACAGTCTATTCTCAATAGAATTTCATTAACCTATTCTTCTTGCTAAAGATTTAGGAGTAGCCCATCCTAGACATCGCTTTGAGTCTGGGAAACTAAATCAAACTATAAATGGTGATTTTTGGTTGGTTCTTAACCTTGGTTGCGATCAAGAGTAATTTAGATGCGTTTGTTCTGCCCACTACAATTGCACAATAACCTTCACTTAATCTTTAAAGAAATTTTAGTATATACACCGTATCTTTTGCGAGTTATAAAAATCAAAATAGGATTACAAAGCATCAAGATAAACTTACATCTTCGAGCTTGTTTTACCCAACAACAGTCAGATATAAAGACCTAACAATCTTTGTGATTTTCTTCTAATTTGTTGGAGTAATGAAACCAGCTTTTCATAGCTAGGTTTCAAGAAAAGTTCAGTCTTAATTCTCTTTGTGTTCTTCAAGCTCTATTACTAGAATGCTGCAAAAATTATCATTGGCTTTAATCGGAACAACTATTGCGATCGTGAGTGCAAATCCAGCTAGTGCTGTGACTATGCAAGTCAACAGTGGCCCGTTTTCTAGCTACGCTGATGCCAAAACTGTCACCTTTGACGATGGCACAGCAAACGATCCTAATGGATTTGTTACTTATTCTAATATTACTTCTAACATTGTTCAAGGTAGCGTATCTGGTCAATACGCCTCACCTTATGGGGATAACACCAAATATCTAACAATTTCTCCATCAGGTAGTAATGTTGCAGGTGACAGTGGTTTTGTTAATATTAACTTCAAAGAAGCTGTTAATTACTTCGGTTTTTATGCAGGCTCATTGGATAGTTACAACTTTGTTGACATTTACAAAGGCAATCAGTTGTTAAAGAGTTTTAGTGGTGCAGATGTGCCAACTGCTATAGCTGATGGTAGTTGGACTAGCTCTCAAGCTAATATGTTTGTCAATCTTGTAGCTGATACAGGAGAAACATTTGACCGAGTTGTGATGCGCTCAAATGGTATTGCCTTTGAAACAGATAACCACGCCTATAGACTAGCCGAGAGCGTTCCCGAACCTAGTGCGATGTTAGGTGTGTTAGCAATAGGTGCTTGTGGTATGACTTCACTTTTCAAACGCTCACAACATAAAGCGACAGTGAAAGGATAAATTGATCGCGATACCGATTGAAAACCCTTAAGGATGTGTCTCTACGTCAAGCGTAGAGACACATTTGTTATTTGTCATGCAGTTTTCCTCATGCGTTCCCTTGATGTATAAGCCAGAGGTGCATTTCTACGTGGAACTCAAAGCGATGATTTCATCAGATAAACCAAAAAAAGAATAATTTGTGGCACTTGGTGGCATTAATTACTGTAGTCAAGCCAACCGAGCGCTCATATCCAATAATCAAAATATTATAAAATAATATTACTTTATGCCCTGCTACTCACCTTTTCCTAACAACGTGCTGGAAAAGCGTAATCCCAGAATGATAAGCTAAACAGTGGCATAAATAGGATGAAGTAATAAATGGGTGTTTCTTTAACAACTCCTCATCTCTTACGGGCTGCTCGTGGTGAAGTAGTAGATCGTCCCCCTGTATGGATGATGCGACAAGCGGGACGATATATGAAAGCATATCGAGACTTAAGAGATAAGTATCCTTCGTTTCGCGATCGCTCGGAAATTCCAGATGTAGCAATTGAAGTTTCCTTGCAACCGTGGAAAGCCTTCCAACCAGACGGAGTAATTTTATTTTCTGATATTGTCACGCCATTACCTGGTTTGGGCATTGACATGGACATTGCGGAAGGTAAAGGGCCAATTATTCACTCACCCCTCCGCACTCAAGAACAAATTGATAGTTTGCATCCTTTAGAACCAGAAGCAGCTCTACCATTTATCAAAACAATTTTGCAAGCGCTGCGTTCGGAAGTAGGCGATAAATCAACGGTGTTGGGCTTTGTGGGTGCGCCGTGGACGTTAGCAGCTTATGCGGTTGAGGGAAAAGGTTCTAAAACCTACTCCATCATCAAAAACATGGCATTTTCAGATCCGACGATATTGCATCAACTGTTAGCTAAATTAGCAGATGCGATCGCCATCTATGCCCGCTACCAAATTGACTCTGGCGCTCAAGTTGTGCAAATGTTCGATTCTTGGGCGGGTCAATTGAGTCCTCAAGATTATGATACTTTTGCTCTCCCCTATCAGCAAAGAGTTTTCCAGCAAGTCAAGCAAACCCATCCTGATACACCTTTGATTTTGCTAGTTAGTGGTAGTGCGGGTGTGTTGGAAAGAATGGGACAATCTGGCGCCGATATAGTCAGTGTAGACTGGGCAGTGGATATGGCAGACGCACGAGCCAGATTGGGTAAGCAAGTGAAAGTTCAAGGAAATCTTGACCCAGGCGTGCTATTTGGCTCTAAACAGTTTATCCGCGATCGCATTCTCGATACGGTTCGCAAAGCTGGTAATTGGGGTCATATTCTCAATCTCGGTCACGGTGTCTTACCAGAAACTCCCGAAGAAAATGTCGCTTTCTTCTTTGAAACCGCAAAGGAATTGAATCTTGTAGGAGTTAAGAGTTAAGAGTTATGAGTTATGAGTTATGAGTTAGGAGTTATGAGTTAGGAGTTATCAGTTGCGAAGTGCAAAGTTATTTTTAACTCCTCACTTCTCACTCCTAACTTTATTTTTAACTCCTGATTCGGAACTTTTAACTTTATTTTTAACTCTTTAGTTTTAACTCCTAACGTTTGATAAATTATCTATGAGCCAGAAACGGATTTTAGTGACTGGTGCAAGTGGTTGTGTAGGTCATTATTTAACAGAAGCCTTAATTAAGGAAACAGATCACGAACTGTATCTACTAGTTAGGAACCCAAGCAAATTACAAGTTGATACTAAGGCACGTTCAGGTATCAACGTTTTACAAGGTGATATGCAAAATATTCGCCAGTTTGCCGATTTGCTATCCACAATTGATACGGCGGTACTCACAGCCACAGCTTGGGGTGGTGATGAGACATTTGATATTAATGTCGTCAAGACTATAGAGTTGTTGGAACTGCTAGATCCAGAACGTTGCCAACAGGTGATTTATTTTTCGACAGCTAGCGTTTTGGATCGCTACAATCAACCATTGAAAGAAGCCGGGGAAATTGGGACAGATTACATCCGTTCTAAATATGAGTGCTTAGAGAAAAAAGAAAAATTAGCGATCGCACCCAAAATTACCACAGTATTTCCGACTTTAGTATTGGGTGGGGATGCTAATAAACCCTATTCTCCTGTCACATCTGGCATTCCAGAAGTTACGAAATATATTAATTTGATTCGCTTTTTGGAAGCAGATGGCAGTTTTCACTTTATCCACGGACGAGATATTGCCACTGTCGTACGATATTTAATTGATCATCCTGCCAAAAATGATCAACCACGTCGGCTTGTTTTAGGTCAAGCACCATTAACTGCTAATCAAGCAGTGAAACAAGTTTGTGCTTATCTGGGCAAAAAGATTTACTTTCGCATTCCCATATCTATAGCATTGGCTAATTTGATTATTGTTCTGTTCCGCATTCGGATGGCCGCTTGGGATCGGTTCTGCATGAACTATCGGCATTTTACCTATGAAAAATTCATCAATCCCGATAGTTTCGGCTTGCCAAATTATTGTGCAACCATGAGTGATGTTTTGAAAATTAGCGGTGTTGAAAAGGCTAAAAATTGATTATAATCTGTGGCTTTTGACAACGTTTGTAAAATATTAGCAGAAAATTATCCTCATCTCGTAGAGAGCCTCTGGGGTTTTCTCCATTAGCGACTGGCGTCATTGAGTATGGGTGAAGAATGGAAAATTACCTCTTTCCTCTCTGCTCCCCAGTGCCTTCATTTGAGTTAAAAATATCAATGGTAAAATAAAACAACTTTAATAAAAAGTCAATAACTCTTTATTTTCGTTAGAGTGGGATAACAATCAAAGTGTGAGGATTGATACTACATGCGAATCTTGTTAGTGTATCCGATATTTCCTAAAACCTTTTGGTCATACGAAAAAATCTTGGAGTTAGTCGATCGCAAGGTTTTATTACCACCTCTGGGTTTAGTAACAGTAGCGGCGATTTTGCCCCAAGAATGGGAATTCAAACTGGTCGATCGCAACATCCGCCCCGCAACAGAAGCAGAATGGGCATGGGCAGATGTAGTAATTCTCTCTGCGATGATTGTCCAGAAACAAGATTTACTTGAGCAAATCCAGGAAGCAAAAAAACGTGGCAAGTTAGTCGCAGTTGGCGGCCCCTACCCCACATCTGTACCTCACGAAGTTGAAAATGTTGGCGCAGATTTTCTAATTCTGGATGAAGGGGAAATCACGCTGCCCATGTTTATTGAGGCAATTGAACGGGGTGAAACTTCTGGGACTTTCCGCGCCACAGAAAAACCTGATGTCACAAGTACACCAATACCCCGCTTTGATTTATTAGAATTGAATGCTTATGACATGATGTCGGTGCAGTTTTCGCGTGGGTGTCCCTTCCAGTGCGAATTTTGCGACATTATTGTTCTCTACGGGCGCAAACCGCGCACCAAAACCCCAGCCCAACTTTTAGCAGAGTTAGATTGCCTCTATGAATTGGGTTGGCGGCGGGGTGTGTTCATGGTTGATGACAACTTTATTGGCAACAAGCGAAATGTGAAGTTGTTGCTGAAAGAGTTAAAAGTCTGGATGGCAGAACATAAGTATCCCTTCCGATTTGACACTGAAGCTTCAATTGACTTAGCACAAGACTCAGAAATGTTGGAGTTGATGGTTGAGTCTGGTTTCTCGGCGGTGTTTTTGGGAATCGAAACGCCGGATGAGGATAGTTTGCAAATGACCAAGAAGTTTCAAAATACTCGCAGTTCTCTAACTGAGGCAGTGGAAACCATCACCAGGGCGGGATTGCGCCCAATGGCTGGGTTTATTATTGGGTTTGATGGCGAAAAAGCAGGTGCAGGCGATCGCATTGTCCGCTTTGCTGAACAAGCAGCAATTCCCTCAACGACCTTTGCGATGTTACAAGCGTTACCTAACACTGCGCTTTGGCATCGCCTGAAAAAGGAAGGACGACTGCGGGAAAATCAAGATGGTAACATCAACCAAACAACATTGATGAACTTCCTGCCTACTCGTCCCCTGGAAGAACTTGCCAGAGAATATATTGAAGCATTCTGTACTTTATATGACCCAGTACAGTATTTAGATCGCACCTATCGCTGCTTCTTGATGATGGGCTTGCCCAGTTGGAAAGCCCCAGCAAAAATGCCAGAGTGGGTAGTTGTGAAAGCGTTGCTGATTGTAATTTGGCGACAAGGAATCAAACGGGAAACCCGCTGGAAATTCTGGCATCATTTGTTCAGCATTCTCAAGCGTAACCCTGGAGTGATTGAACATTACATTTCTGCTTGCGCCCACAACGAGCATTTTCTGGAGTATCGCCAAATTGTGCGCGATCAGATTGAAAGTCAGCTAGCTGAGTATTTGGCACAAGGTGCAGAAACGCCTTATGTACTAGTGAAAGAAAAAGCTGAGGAAAAAGCGGAAGCGGTAGTTAGTTAAGGTTGGTAATGGGTAATAGTAAATAAATTACTTATTACCCGTTCTCAATTAAAATTATGCAAATCCAATATTTGAGTTTAAATTACTTTACAACCATGCGCTTAAAATAGTACTCTCCTAACTTGATTAGCAGGGGTAGAAGTGGTGTCACTACAGAAAGCAAGTATTGACGGAAGGTTGTAACATCAAAAGGCCACACAGGAAAATCATTAGTCAATGTGTAGATAGAACGCAATTCTTGAAGTTTCACAGCTTCTTTCTTCAAAGTTTCTCCATCGCTACTCAAGCTTGTGTGAATGCGTTTATAATCTATTTGAAACTGCTTGGCAATCTCGCCTAGTAATTCTTGTTTAGCTTTTTTCATACCTCTGCTGGCGGCAAGGAGAGGGCCAAAAAAACATACTAAGGAGATGGGAATATAGAGTAGGATTGTGAAATTAAAATACCAATACTCCTGCGCGATTCCTTGACTAATAAATTGATACTTACTCAATGTGATCATCGTACCAAATATAGCTGCTAGATAAGCTGTATTCAATGAATATCGGCTCAACGGACTTAAACCGCCACAGCGATCGGGGTGGAGTGGATTAATTTTAAGTTGCTTATTATTCTTACCCAAAAGTTCATGCAGTAACCAAACATTAGTTGTTAGGTTCAAGACTAATACACTTCCTGCGTAAAATATTGCAACAGCGTTAATTGCACCCGTCAAGGCAGGAATTCCTCCATCAGATCCTGTCCAGTTAGAAACATCTTGCTGTACGGAGAAATACCAGATTCCAAAAGCGATCGCTGTTACTAATCCAAAAAATTGACGCCACGACTTTTGGTAAGGCAATAATACCAAATTAATTTCTGCTTCGGTAGTGTCAACAATATCCGATTGCTCAAGGTATTCAATTAGCTGATAGATTGCCTTAAATGACCACAGGTAATAGCCAAAGATAACTGGATTGAGCAGGCAGATCCATACCCAGGCGAACCAATCCTGTAGCAATCCTAAATGTTTTTCATGTAATATCAACGTCTTACTTAGCGTAGCAGCAATTAAATAAAGACCAGATGTAATGACGATTGAGAGCATTCCTAAACTGACAGGTGTCAATTGGCATTTGTCAATTAACCAACGGGCAACAGGATCAGCGCGATAAAAGTCTTGCTTTTGCATACTGTTTCTTAAAACTAATATGCTATCCTCTTTTTCTAATTTTTGTTTAAAATTATACTTATCTTGATTTATGTCTACTTGTATTTACTTGTATTAGCTATTTTGCCTTTCCCATCCCAGTGATTTGAAAAATTAACTCTGCGGCTTTACTCATTAGCGAAGTGTTAATCTCAAGTTGATAATTCCCCTGTTTTAAAATCTCCATCACAACTTTACTGAAATCTGCGTTACCTTTCCTCGCACCCAAACCATTAATTGCACATTCAATTTGTCTCACGCCACAACTTAAAGCAATGAGTGAATTATCTACCGCCATACCCAAATCATCATGACAGTGTACTGAAACGACAACTCGATCAATATTTGGTACTCGATTAAAAATCATTTGTAGAAGTTGCGAAAACTCTTCTAGCGATGCCAAACCTAAGCTATCAGGAATGCTAACAGTAGTAGCACCACTTTTGATTGCAGTTTCAATAGATTTACACAAAAAATCTGGCTCACTTCTGGGAGCATCAAAAGCGCTCCATTCTACATCATCACAGTAATTGCGTGCTAGAGAAACACTCTCTTTGATTGTTTCTAATACTTCTTCTTTGGTTAATTTAGACTGATTTTTAAGATTTACCGGAGTATAAGTGTGAATTCTACCTCTGATTGCTGGTTTAATTGCTTCAGCAAGAGTGATTATTTCATTTGAATTGGAACTAGCTAGCCCACAAATAGTAGAATTTTTAATTATTTTAGAAATATTAAAGACTTCATCAAAATCTTTTTGAGAACTTGCTGGATAACCAACTTCAATAATATCTACTCCCATTTCTTCGAGTAATTGAGAGATAGTGATTTTTTGTTGTAAATTCATCTTTACACCAGGCGTCAATTCTCCATCACGCATGGTGGTATCAAAAATAATTACTTTGTGATTATTTCCTGACATATTGGCTAGAGATAGCGATCGCTTTTGTTAAATGCAATATTAAGGAATATCCTCACTTAAGAAAACTGTCTCTAAATCCCGATAACCACTGACAATACGTGCAACTTCTACACCGCCATCAATGGGACGATAAAATATCAAGTAATCTTCTATCGGGAAACTCCGTAAACCACTGCCAAAATTATCGCAACTTTGCCCCATATTAGGAAAATCAGCCAACAATTTACACTGCTGTTTAATTTTCTCGTTGAGTCTTCCAGCCGCATCAGGATTAAAGCGGGCAATATAGCTGCTAATTTCTTTCAAATCTAATCTAGCTGAAGGCGCTAAAATACACCTACTCATTATTTAGCAGCCTCAGCTTGTTGCATTTGGGCTTGGGCGCGTCGAATATCTTCCTCTATTTCCGCAAATACCTCTTCACCATCAATTCCTTCACCACGTTCGAGTTCGTCAATACCAACTTGGATTTTAGCTTTCAATTCTGCTAAACGTTTTTCTTGAAGGCGATCACGTTCATCTAGCAATCTCAATGCTTCACCCATCACCTCACTCACTGAGTGGTATCGACCACTATTAACCTTATCCTTAACCAACTGCTCCAGTTCTGGGGTCAAAGATACATTCACAATTATTACCTCATTCCATTTACTCTATATCCTAACCGAAAGGAGTTGGAGCAAAGTTAATTCGCCGCTGTTTGGGCTTCTTGATAAATTATTTCTTGAAACTGGATCATATCTTTTTGTGGATCGGCGTGGCTAACTTTCACCACTATCTGTTCGCCCAAGTTCACAGAACGTTTGAAAACCATTGGCAACTGCAAGCCCAAATCTTCTAACAAAATTAGGGCTAAGTTGCTGTCTTCTCGCAACCACATCAACACTGTCACATCCCAAGTTTCCTCTGGATGACGGCGTAAATACTCTAGAGCATAATATCTATTAGTTTGTCGTTCCACCATCGTCACCTCTTGGGTGATGCTGGTGACAGTCATCATCACTTCTTTAAGTTGATCTGCGGAAAATGGTAGAACTTCACCCCGCAAATGGGCTTTCAGTTGGAAGTGGGTGAGTAAGTCACTGTAGCGGCGGATGGGAGAGGTTGCTTGGGTGTAGGTATCTAAACCCAAACCTGCATGGCGCAGCGGCGTAATGCTCATTTCACTCTTGGGCATACAACGACGCATAGCGCAAGCGCGAACGAATCCGGCTGGAAGTAGAAGCAATTCCTCATCTGGAGGTAATTCTGGTTGCGGTTGACCGCGAAAGGGCAAAGGTATGTTATGAGTTTTACCATAACGAGCCGCAACTTCACCGGCAACAATCATCATTTCTGCTACCAGTTGCCGTGATGGGGAATCGTCCAAAATATCAATGTAGATCTCCTCACCTTTGACTTTGATTGTCGCTTCGGGCATGGTGATGCTAATTGCCCCTTGGGCGTAACGCCAAGCTTTACGCCGCTGTGCCCAAGTTGCGATCGCTGCAATTTCCGGTTCTGCCTGTACCCGTAATTGCAGCATTTCATCTACATCTTCGTAGGTGAGGCGATAAGTCGGCTTAATGAAGCTGGTATGAATGCTGTAATCTTCTACTGCCCCAGTTGTACCTAAAATAATCCCGAAACTGAGGGCGCAACAAACCTTTCCCTGGATCAGACTCATTGGCCCAGTTGCCAACACTTCTGGAAACATGGGAATCATTCCCGTCGGTAAATAGACTGTACTACCGCGCTTTCTGGCTTCCAAATCTAATTCATCTTCCGGTACTAACCATCTAGTAGGATCGGCGATATGCACCCACAAGCGTTCCCGTCCATCGGGGAGTACTTCCCAACTTAGACCATCGTCGATCTCCGTGGTAGTTTCATCATCAATGGTGTAAACCTTCAGGTGAGTCAGATCAAGGCGGTTTGTATCTGAGTCAATCGGCGGGAAATCCAAACGCTGTTGCGCCACTTCTAATACCTTATGAGGAAATTGAATTGGAATTGAAGAACGACGCAGGAACAAGTTTTCATAAGGACTCCAGCAACCCAAATCCACCAATAGTTGAAAGGCTCCTTGGGGTGTTGTGGGTCGTCCCAGCATGGTCATAGTTTCTAATACCGCAGCACTAGGCGGATAAGCACGAGCCAAGGAGTCATAATTAACTCCCGTCCGCACGGTGTCAGCTATTAGCGCTGCATATTTTTCTAGTCCTTCTAAGCGCTGGCGATCGTGGCGCTGCCACTCTACTGCTTCACCTTTGAGTGCTTGCTCTACACGAGTTAAAAATTCCTGCTGTCCTTTAGCTTTTAGTGCCTCTACTTCCAGTTGGTGCTTGCGTTCTGCCACTTGAGCAGCAGTTCTCGGCTCGTAAGCGTCTCCTTTCTGCTTGAAATAAAGTTTGTCGTCTGATAACAAGCAATAGGCGGCATAACAAGGAGGTGCGGCTGATTCTGAAAATAGCAGATTCGCCATTTGGTCTGGGGTAACTGTTTCGCCATCTTCAACCAGTAATTCCCAAGCCACTTCTAAACTAGATGGGTCTAAATAAGGCTTGATCTGCTCCAAAAAGCTGGCAATCTCAGAAGCTTTGTAAGTCTGTCCGGTAACTGTATAGGTTATTTGTCTAGGCGCGAGGCTGTGGGATTGACCACGTTCGTCTACCACAAACCAGCGGGTTTTTCCGTCTGGACGTTCTACGATGCCCAGACGGCGATCGCCTTGAACCCTAAATTCAACTAGCGTCCCCTTCTCCACAACTCTCGCACTCTAATTTGGTGAACAGTTTAAATAGTTTTAAGTTAGGAGTTAGGAGTTAGGAGTTTTAATTCTTAACTCATGACTCATCACTCATAACTCTTTTTAGCCTTCCGCATTGATAAATGGCAACAAAGCCACAATCCGCGAACGTTTAATTGCTAATGTCAACTCTCGCTGTTGCTGAGATGTAAGTCCAGTAATCCGACGTGGCAGTATCTTTCCCCGCTCGGTGACAAACTTACGCAATAAATCAACATCTTTATAATCGATTGGTTCTCCTGGCTTGATCGGAGAAAGGCGACGACGGAAATAACTCATCTTTTTTACTTAATTTCCTTGTGAACGGTATGTTTGTTGCAGTGGGTGCAGAACTTTTTCAGTTCTAGCCTGTTAGTGGTGTTGCGGCGATTCTTGGTACTGGTATAACGTGTAACACCAGCAGAACGCTTATCTGGATTTGTCCGGCACTCAGTACACTCTAGTGTGATAATAATGCGGGCACCTTTACTCTTAGCCATAATCTTACAAACAGTGAAGCCTGAAGAGAATTAACACAAATGACTATCTTCTCACATTCCGCCGCATATTTTCAACTAATCTTTTAATTTTTATATCGAGCGAGTAGCCACGACGCGACGAAACGATGAAAGTTCCACAATAGCGATCGTGTAAAGCCTGCCGCATCTGGGTATCAGAGAAGGCAGTCCCGCAATCAATTGCTAGGGGAATTACTAGCAGTATAGCAGTGGGATTGGCTCTAATATTGCTCAGGGCAATTGACACTAATAAAGCACCCAAGCCGATAATCGCTTCTCGCTTCATTAGTGAGAGCAAATCTGGAATTCTGCCCACTACTTCTCCATCTTCGACTGACAACACCTTTAAATCGAACGCCCAACGCCCTAAACTTTGCCCTTGATTGTTGTATACCACTAGCACCCGCAAAACCAGCCAAAGTATTACAAAAACTAAGATTTCAACAAATTGAATCCCGATATCGCTGCCTCCCAGTAGAGAACTGATTAACCAGACACCAAGGAAATCAAGTCCCAATGCCATACCTCGTCGCCCAATCTCAGCCTTGGGATAGTGTTTTTGGGGAACTCGTTCGATTGTCATACAAAACAAGTATTTTTATTTAGGGGTTAGGAAATAGTGATCGCTCCTGTTTTTAATATTAAGATGATGACTCGGCTAGTTGCTGCGCTAGAAAAGAACAAAAACCAGTTAACAAAAATTTGTGCAACTAACAACTGCATAACTCAAAAATAGGATTAAGCTTTTATGGCAGTTTTGATACTCTGCTGATACTTAGTAAGCATCTCACAGAGTAGCCGTTACACGTCATGGATGCAACACACAGCAGGGTTGTACATCTGTATTGTATTGTTGTAGAAACTTAATTTTAATTAATTTCGGGGTTGCATTGATGACACATCTATTTACTAGAACAGCTATTAGTCTGGTGACGACTACTGCTTTAGCCTTAGCGATCGCCATAACCACTAACGACCTAGCTCATGCTGCTGAGTTCAACTTTAACTGGAAAGGAGACACAGGTTATTCAGCTAAAGGTTCATTTAACTACGATACATCAACTGCTCCCAGCGTCATTTCTGAAACAGGCTTGAGAGCTACGAAGAACTTGCAATCTCTCTCAATTTCCTTCTTTGATCCCTTGAGTAATCTCATAAATAGTTTCACTCCCGTACTTAGTGGTATATCTAACTACAGCTATTTGAGATTCAACTTTGATAGCACTAAAGAGCAAATCTTTGGCCCCTTTGATGTTGGCAAGGATAATGATCTTGCTGGTGACACATGGCTTAATAATAATCTCGCACTCATAGATGAAGATTCGAGTGATGAAGTTGTAGCTAAAGAATTTGGTTTGTATAACAGAAATGCAGCAGGCACAAAGCAAATACTAGATTTAAGCAACAATTCGGTTCAGGTATCCAAAGTCCCTGAAGGAAGCATAATTATCGGTTTACTAGCAGTGTGTAGTTTGGGATTTACCGCTTATAGAAATCTAGACAAAGCTACCCAAGAATAAAAGAAAAGTTGGAGGCGATCGCTATGTTATCAGTCAGCGATGCACAAGCAATTATTTTAAATTTGGTGCAGCCGTTGGATTGTCAACGGGATACAGAAGTTGTAGATTTATTGACAGCAGATAGTCGCATTTTGGCAACACCTGTCACCAGTCCGCTAGATTTTCCCCATTGGGATAATTCGGCAATGGATGGCTACGCAGTTCGTTACGAAGATGTACAGCACTCTAGCACCGAACAACCAGCTATTTTAGAAATTGTTGAAGAGATTCCGGCTGGGTATCAGCCCAAGTCTACGATTCAACCAAGGCAAGCTGCACGAATTTTTACAGGTGCGGTGATCCCAGCAGGTGCAGATACTATAGTCATGCAAGAGAAGACACGCCGCGAGGAAAACCGCGTATTTATCCTAGATGCGCCAAAACCGCAAGAATTTGTCAGACATAAAGCATCTTTTTATCAAGCTAGAACACAACTACTACCAGCAGGAATTAAGTTAAATGCCTCAGAAATTGCCGTATTAGCAGCAGCACAGTGTCCGCAATTAAGTGTTTATCGTCGTCCGCGTGTGGCAATTTTTTCCACTGGTGATGAGTTGGTGACAGTTGAGCAACCGTTACAACCAGGGCAAATTGTGGATTCTAATCAGTATGCACTGGCAGCTTTGGTGAGACAAAGTGGCGCAGAACCGTTAATTTTAGGCATTGTGAAAGACGATCCAGTTGCTCTGGAGAAAGTTATTAACCACGCCATTGCGATCGCTGATATAGTTCTCTCTTCTGGTGGTGTCTCAGTGGGAGATTATGACTATGTTGACAAAATTTTAGAGTCACTAAGAGCAAAAATCCACATTCGGGCTGTACAGATAAGGCCAGGAAAACCCCTCACTGTCGCCACCTTCCCCAGTACAAATGCGATTAATCGCGTCTCTCCCTACTCAGCACTATACTTTGGTTTACCAGGAAACCCTGCTTCTGTGTTGGTGACATTTTGGCGGTTTGTGCTACCAGCAATCAAGAAACTTTCGGGAATTACTGAAGGTTGGGAACCAGTATTTTTGAAAGTGCGATCGCATGATGAATTGCGATCAGATGGCAAACGTGAAACTTACCTTTGGGGTAAATTGCATTTAATTAATGGTGTTTATGAATTTCACAAAGCTGGAGGTAGTCACAGTTCTGGCAATTTAATTAATTTAGCTCAAACCAATGCCTTAGGTGTTCTCCCAGTGGGTGAAACATTTATTTCTCCACAAGAAGAAGTGCAAGTTTTGCAGCTTAGTAACGGGTAATGGGGAGTAGGGAGTGAGGAGACAAGGAGACAAGGAGACAAGGAGACAAGGAGACAAGGAGACAAGGAGACAAGGGGACAAGGAGGAATTATTGAACAAGTCTCTCCCTTGTCTCTTCTCCATGCCCAATGCCCAATGCCCAATGCCCAATGCCCAATGCCCAATCTTAAAATATCTGCTCAAAAGCCTCAATTAGGCTGTTAACCTCCTCAAGGGTGTTGTAATGCACCATACTCACCCGAACTATTCCACCTTGGGATGCTAACCCCAAGTATTCAATGAGCCGTCTAGCATAAAAGTCCCCATAGCGAATCCCAATATAATTTTGGTCAATTTTTGCCGGAATAGTTGAGCTATTTATTCCATCGACGACAAAAGATATAGTTGGCACACGGGTTTGACGGTCAGCTTTTGATTGACCAATGACTCGCACATTAGGCTTATTGTTAAGGTAATTTAGGAGGCGATCGCTAATCTTTTCTTCATGTATGCTAATTAAATCAAATGCTTGTACCATTTGATTTCTCAAATCAGGTGCAGTTTCATCCCCGTAGTGCAATTGTGCTAATTCACTTAAATAATCACATAAACCTAACATTCCATAACTTAATTCAAAATTGACATTCCCTAACTGAAATTTATAAGGTATATCTGTCTGTGTAATAAAATAATGATTAAGACCAGGCAATCTTAATAAATGTTCTTCTTTACCATAAAGTAAGGCATGATGCGGCCCATAGACTTTATAAAAACTCAAAGTATAGAAATCAACATCTAAATCTTGGACATCAACTAATCTGTGAGGTGCATAAGCTACACCATCTATACAAATCATTGCATTGCGATCATGTACAAATGCAGCAATTTCTTTGATTGGGTTGATGGTTCCCAGAACATTAGAAGCATGAGTCAAGGCTACCAGTTTTGTGCGCTGACTCATCAATGGTTCTAAATCTGCTAAATGAAGTTCCAAAGTATCTGGGCGAACTTGCCACACTTTAACCTTCATTCCTTGTTTTTCAAGAGCGACCCAAGCACCAATATTAGCCTCATGGTCACAATTAGTAACAATAACCTCATCACCAGGTGTAAAGGTTTGACCCAGAGACATTGAGAGAACTTTCAACATCATTGTAGTAGATGGGCCCATAACCACTTCTTTAGAAGAATTAGCATTAATGAAAGTAGCCATTCCCTTAGTTGCTAAAGCCAATCGTTCTCCAGCAAGTTGAGAAATCGTATAAGAGGCTCCTAACTGGACATCAGAACTTAGAAGAAATTGGCTAATTCTATCTACTACTTTTTTCAAGGTTTGTGACCCACCAGCATTATCAAAAAAAGTCCATTCACCAGCTAGAGCAGGAAAATATTCACGAACTTTATCAAGATTCAGGATCATAGTATAAGTAAGTTTTCTAGAGAATAGACCTTTTGCAAAAGTCCCCTAATACCCCATCCCCAACCCTTCACCACAGGCGGGGAGGGGAGAATTTGACGTAAGTCAAAGGCGGAGTGGGGTTCTTTTTTTGATTTATGCAAGAAGTCGAATGTTCTTTACCCTAGCCTACCTTCTGATAAGTCGCCTAGAGAACATCTATATTCTCTTTTGATGTTTGCAGCTTGCTGTGCCAGCCTTCTTGCTCTAGATATCTGGTGAAAAAGATGTAGCAGTGCGATGTCTCTACAAGGGTTCTAGATAATGTATATTATTTAATTTCTGGAGATGTCTTCTACAAGAACCTATCTAAAGAGGGTATACTTAAACCCATAAAGACTATTTTATTATTTGTAACTATACAAGTTACACCCCTCCCCAAACCTCACTCCACTTGCTTTGCTTTTATAGCAAGAAGGCTAAGAGCGAACAAGTCAGTCGGGCTGACCAACGTAGTGGCAACCCTTACAAGGGGAAAGTGGTCGGGTATTTCTGTATCTCATGTTGGCGTAGCCTCTGTCTCCAACACGCTGTTCGCGTTCGTAAAGAAGTTGAAATCTCCTGTATTTAACTTTCAGCAACTATTAATGTCTTGATTCTTCACAATTCTCGCCAATTTTCTTTGATAAGTTTAAGGTAGAGTCAAAGCAACTATTGTTTTGAGTCTTAATTCCTTGATTGAAAATAAAGGAACGACTTATGAACACTACGGTTAAATATGACATCAAGGTTATCAAGCAAGAAGCACTTCAACTTGTTAAAAAGAGACTTGTTAACCGTCAGCAGCCAATTTATACCCTCTGTAAATATATTCCTCATCGTGACTGGGTTAATTTTGAACTTGAGTTAGAAAAAAATGAATTTCTACTCAGAGATAGAATTATCGATTTACTGAATCACGAATCTTGGGAAGATGATTGAGGCTGCATGAAGCTAAACCACTATTAGCTGCATCCCAATAAAATCAAAATTACAAATTCATTTTTCAAAATTAAAAGCTCTCGAATTAATCGGGGGCTATAAGCAAAAGATTATTAAAGTAAGCAATAAATCTTGATCGATGGCTTAGGTTTGAAAAGATACAGCAGATTTCAACTTGGTGAGGTATAAGAAATACCCCACCCGCCTATCGCGCACCCTCCCCTTGGAAAGCAGGACTGTTTCATTCCCCAAAGAGCTTTAAAAATCAAGGGTTCTAGCAATTAAAAATTGGTTATTTTGTTACCAGCGTGCTGAGATAATGAACTATTTTACTGGTATTTAAGTGCTTAAATGTTCATCTCATCGTCACCCTTACTTACAATTTTCTTGCTAACCATCTTGACAAATCCTGTTTTAAATGGAATGAAACAGCCCTGCTTGGTAAGGGGAGGGTTGAAGAGGCGTGTACCTCATATATTTGCAAAACCCTGTAAGAGAACCATCGCTAGCGTAGTAATAATTCTCTGTTAAGCAAGTTTACACAATAAAAACAAGCTGTGTGAAAAAAAGTAAACAAGACTCAAACCCTTTTTCTCCCTTCTTTATCCCAACAAGAATTATTGACACCGAGCTACGGTGTACACACAAGTTTTTTAGAGTTGTCCTACAAACTTATACCAATTCTGTATGAAGATGGGCTAAACCATATTTAAGTACAAGAAAGAAAAACGAACCGCATTCGCGCAGCGTCTCGTAAGAGTTGGACACAAAGAAAGAAAGAAGAAGTTAAGAGGGTTTGGCGCAGCCTCACAAAGAAATGGTATTATCATTGTCCTCTCGTTCGCCTACTATGCATGGGAATGGTTAGTTAGGGGTTGCTACCTCCAGTCAGACATAGCCTAACCTCAGAAGCAACCTCACCTCTTTGGCTGTGGGTTTGAGAAATTTTTCTGTCTTCTTTTTATAAATGTGTCAGTTAATACCTGATGCTTAGGCTACAGTCTCACATTCTTGAGCAATTAATTACTGAAATCAAGAAAAATAATTAGACTAATCGATTCCAGTAAATTGGATTAGGTAGATAACTCCTCTAGCCCAATCCATTCGGTAATCGATTGCCATTGGCTTGCGTGAACAATAGTATTCCTACGTTTTTCTTTTTGAGGCTTTCTAGGTAGTTTTCCCATGACAACATCAGCGAATGAACTCGATTCGTTGCAATTATAAATAGGCATTTCCTGCCAGCAGTGGCGACAAAACCAGTAAGTCTCTGCACCGCGTATATGTTCTAAAAGTAAACTTGAGCAGCAAGGGCAGTAATTCATATTTTTCTCAAATCCTGTTTATAAAAGTGTTGTTGCAATTCAGGGCAGCTACTTGATAAGCCCGTAGATATTTAAAAGAAACTGTCTATATTTTGACTATAGTCTTTAAATATGAGGAACTTGTGAGGATAGTTAAAATACTTAATATTTTGGCAAAACTTATACATATTTTTTAAGTAATACTTTCAGGCTGATTTAGTGGTTTTTCAGAAAATCCTCAAATTATCTTCAGAGAAATTTCAGGAAGATCACTATAATTTACAAATTAACCATAAGGTTCAACGAGCAACTGCTTAAATTAGCAAGCTTAAATTATGTTATTAATCATTCTCTACGATCGATTAGCCCTGATAGTTTTGTAAGTCAGAAAATATTCAGCCAATTGAGATAGAGCAAGTCCGCAGCCAAAGTCAAAATAACTTAAAATTATCGGTTGAGGCACAATCGGCTCAAATGCAAATGATGCAAGTTAATCAGGAACTTCAGAAAGCCCTCGAAGAACTCCAGGTTGTGAAAGAAAAACTGCACCAAGCTTACGAGGAGTTAGAACAACGAGTGACGGAACGGACAGCAGAACTTGTGATGTCTAACGTCTTGTTGCAACAAGAAATTATTGAATGCCAAAGCGCAGAAGCTGCATTACGGCAGAGCGAAAACCTCTATCGCCAACTCGTGGAAAGCCAAACTGACATAATTATCCGCATTGATTTGCAGGGGCAGATTACCTTTGCTAATGTGGCAGCTTGTCAAACCTTTGGCTGGAAACAAGATGAGTTTCGTGGTCAGTCATTTTTCCAGCTTCTTCATCCAGATGACTTGCCTCAAGTGATGGAAAGTATCACAGCTTTAGCAACTTCATACTATCCCTTGACTAATTGTGAAAGATGTGCATTGACAGTCAAGGGTATCCGCTACTTTCAATGGAATGCGATCGCAATTCCTAATGACAAAGGAGAGGTTGTTGAAATACAACAGGTAGGCAGAGATATTACCGAACAGCAAGCCGCGCTACACGACCGCCAACTTGCCGAAGCAGCACTACGCCAAAGTGAAGAGAAATTTCGCACTTTTTCCGAAAATACCCACGCAATGATCTGGATTGCTAGCGCAGATTCATTCTACCCTTTGTATATTAGTCCTGCTTATGAGAAGATTTGGGGTCGATCTTCCCAACGTCTATTTGAGCAGCCAAAATCTTGGGTAGACGCAGTTCATCCAGACGATCGCGATCGCGCCACCTAATCAATCAAGCAACTGCTTAGTGGTAGTCAATCCATTTCAGCAGAATATCGGATTTTGCGACCTGATGGATCGATCCGCTGGATTTGGAATCGGGGCTTTGCTGTCTATGACGACCAAGGAAAAGTTAACTACTATGGTGGCATTTCTGAAGATATCACTGAACGCAAGCTGGCTGAAGAGTCACTCCAAGAAAGTGAAGCGCGATTGAGTTTAGCTACCGAAGCTGTCCAAATAGGTATATGGGATCGGAACCTGATTGCCAATACTTGTATTTGGTCTGCCAATATGGAGCTACTTTATGGTCTGCCAAGCAATACCTTGTGTCCAACCTTTGAAGACTATTTCAATTTAATCCATCCAGCAGACCGCGAATCTGTAGCTGCGAGTATAGCTCGTATGATTGAGGAAGGAAAGGGATCTACAGAATATCGAATTGTCTGGCCCGACGGCAGCCTACACTGGTTAAACTGCAAAGGTCAGGTCTACTATAACGAAATCGGTCAGCCGATCCGGCTCATCGGTACAAATAGGGATATCACTGAGCGCAAGCTAGCGGAACAAAAAATCTCCGAACAAGCCGCTCTACTTGATATCGCTACCGACGCCATATTAGTTCGAGATTTCCAGTCTCAAATCTTATTCTGGAATCAAGGTGCAGAGCGGATGTAGGGTTGGCTTTCTACAGAGGTTATGGGAAAAGACCTCCACGAGATTTTATACCCAGATGGAACTCAGCAGCAATTGAAAGAACCACTAAAAAGCGTAATTGAGAGTGGCTCGTGGCAAGGTGAGTTACATAAAGTTACAAAATCCGGTCAGAAAATTATTGTGGAAAGCCGTTGGACATTGATGCGTGATTCTGCGGGAGAACCCAGATCCATCCTGACTGTTGACACTGACATCACCCAAAAGAAACAACTCGAAGAGCAGTTTTTTCGCACCCAGCGATTGGAAAGCCTTGGTACTCTTGCAGGTGGTATTGCTCACGACTTGAACAATATATTGACACCAATTTTGGCAGCGGCTCAATTATTACAGGGAAAATTTTTCCAAGACGAGGAGCGTTCTGGGCAATTGCTGACACTTATAGAAAGCAACGCCAAACGCGGAGCAGCTTTAGTGAAGCAGGTCTTATCCTTTGCGCGAGGATATAAAGGAGAGCCGACAATTATCCAAGTCCAGTATCTGATTTCAGAAATTATCCAAATTGCTAAACAGACATTTCCCAAATCTATTGAATTTTTCACCGTCATCCCAGAAGACATTTGCGCGATCGCTGGGGATACTACACAACTACATCAAGTGTTAATGAATCTGTTAGTAAATGCCCGCGATGCTTTACCAGATGGTGGCAATATCAATATTTCTGTGGAAAATAAGTTTATTGATGAAGCTTATACCAGAATGAATCTTGATGCCAAGGTTGGGCATTATATTGTGATTACCGTTGCTGATAACGGAATAGCTGCAACAAATAGCTGATGAGGGTTATAAGTCTGTAGTGAATCTACGTTTGGCTGACGAAACAGGCATACTCGCGAATGAACAGGAAAAGACTGAGCTTTTGGGATTGTATTATCTTAATTTCCCAACTAAATGTGAAGACATTAATCATCAAAGTACGCTCCAGATATATCAGACTATCACTGAATTACCCAAACCGACTCTGATATATTGTGATAATTTAATTCGTTCAGCTGCAATAGTATTTTTGCATATCGCTCTTCAACAGGGTATAGGCTTTGAAAAAGCACTACAAAAAATTATTAATTTAGGCTTGATATCAGACTAGTATTTGAGTTTTTCAATTACTCGTAGAGATAGGGAATAGGGAATTAACGGATTTTTTCAGAAATAAAATGGTATTTTTATATAGTTATAGCGGTTCCCATTTAGATGCGGTACAACATTATATCGCGGGGTGTAGGGGCACTGCCGTGCCCCTACGGATGTACCTCACGCAAACGATAAGCGCTATATCAACTCACAGTTTTAGATGATAAAGTAGTAAACAGATTTTAATCTGCTCACATTTAGATTGGATTCTGCTAAAAATTGCTGGATTTAATTTATTGTAAATTAATTTTTAATTTTTAATTGTTAATTATGGCGTGATGTTCTAGTAGCGATCGCTCCAATTTTGCTTTAGTACTTAATCGAGAATAGTGTTTTATACCTGATTGAGAAAGAAACTTGTTCAATAATTCTCCCATGTCTACCTTGCTCTAGTTCCTCATCCCATAGATTTGAAGTTCTCACAGCCTTTCATCCCAGAGCTAGACGCAAAGATTATTATAGTAATTTATGATCATTTGGGGAATATACCTCATCAAACCGAAAACTGGAAAGAAAAATGAGGTTGTTACCTAGCTAAATTTCTGGAATTCGTCATCATGTATGAACTAGTTCAAGCTCTCTCCAACGGTGATGAAAAAACTGCTCTACATCAGTTGATTTATGCGTTGAGTACTTCAGGTAAGCATTACTTCCTAAGAAATGAGATTTTGCAAGCTTTTGCCGACTACTGTCATCAATCCCAAAAGCCAGCCTATTTTTACTACTCTTCTTCTGTTGGCAAACTAATACAATACACCCACGAAATAATTCTCGAAGAGGAAAGTACATGGTTTGTGATTCGACCGAGGATTGCGAATCAAGAAGTTTGGCAACTGACAGCCGATTTTAGCAGGTTCGAGCAGATGACGCCTCAAGCACTGTTAGATGTGAGAGATCGTCTAGTCAACCGCTACCAACCCCATATCCTCGAAATCGACCTCCACCCCTTCTATGAGAGTTCTCCAAGAATCGACGATGCTAGAAATATAGGTCAAGGTTTAGCCTTCCTCAACCGTTATCTGTGCAATCAATTGTTGACTGACCCCCAATATTGGGTAGAAATGTTATTTCAAGCGTTACATGGGCTGCAATGCAATGGTATTCGCCTATTGTTGAGCGATCGCATTCCTTCCGGTATTCAGTTAGCCAAACAAATTAAGCTAGCGCTCAAATTTCTGAGCGAGCGATCGCCTGATGAACCTTATGAAAAATTTAGCTTTGACCTCCAAGAACTCGGCTTTGAGCCGGGTTGGGGTAACACTGCGGCGCGAGTCTCTGAAACTTTAGAACTTCTCGATCGACTTATTTACTCCCCAGAACCTGGCATCTTAGAAACATTTGTAGCCCGCGTCCCCGCCGTCTTTCGCGTCGTCCTCATCTCCATCCACGGCTGGGTGGGACAGGAGGATGTTTTGGGAAGAGATGAAACACTCGGTCAAGTTATCTACGTCCTCGAACAAGCTCGCAGCTTAGAAAACGAACTGCGCGAACAAATCAAACTCGCTGGACTCGACCAGCTAGGTATTAAACCCCATGTGATTATTCTGACTCGATTAATTCCTAACTGTGAAGGCACATTTTGTAACCTGCCCTTAGAAAAAGTCCAAGATACTGAAAATGCTTGGATATTGCGCGTTCCTTTTGGTGAATTCAATCCAGAAATTACGAATAATTGGATTTCTAAATTTGACATTTGGCCTTATTTAGAACAATTTGCGATAGATGCAGAAAGAGAATTACTAGCTCAATTCAAAGGCAAACCTAGTCTCATCATTGGCAATTACAGCGATGGTAACTTAGTGGCCTTTCTGCTATCCCGCCGAATGAAAGTCACCCAGTGTAACATTGCCCATTCTTTGGAAAAACCTAAATATCTATTTAGCAATTTATATTGGCAAGATTTAGAAGATAAATATCATTTCTCAGCACAATTCACCGCTGATTTGATTAGCATGAATGCAGCCGACTTTATCATCACCTCGTCCTATCAAGAAATTGTCGGCACGCCCGACACTATAGGTCAATATGAGTCGTACAAGTGGTTTACGATGCCGCAGTTGTATCACGTGGTTGATGGAATTGATTTGTTTAGTCCTAAATTTAACTTAGTACCGCCGGGAGTAAATGAAAATATTTTCTTTCCCTACAGCCAACAAGAAAACCGAGATTCTAACCTTTGCACACAAGTTCACGACTTACTATTTAACCGCGAAGATCCACAAATCCTTGGTCATTTAGACCGCCCCTATAAGCGACCAATATTTGCCCTTGATACCATAAATTCAATCAAAAATTTCACTGGTTTAGCTGAATGTTTTGGTAAAAGTCAGGCGTTGCAAGAGCGTTGCAACTTGATTCTCTTAACCACTAAACTGCATTTACATGAAGCTACAAATCCAGAAGAGGCAGAAGAAATTCAAAAACTCCATGACATTATCGATCAATATCATCTCGATGGCAAGATTCGTTGGGTGGGAATGCGTATCTCTAGCAGCGACATCGGCGAAGCCTACCGAGTTATTGCCGATTCTCAGGGAATTTATGTCCATTTTGCCCGTTTTGAATCCTTCGGTCGCAGTATTTTGGAAGCTATGATTTCTGGTTTGCCAACTTTTGCTACTCAATTTGGCGGTTCTTTAGAAATTATCCAGAGCCAAGAAAACCGATTTCATGTTAATCCTACAGATTTAGAAGGAACAGCAACGAAAATTTTAGACTTTCTTGATAAATGTGATACTCATGCTGAATACTGGCAAGAAATTTCAGAATGGATGAGTCAGCGAATTCATCACAAATATAATTGGCATTTACATAGCACTCAATTACTATTGCTTGCTAAAATGTTTAGTTTTTGGAACTTTGTTGCTCCCGAAAATAACGAAGCCAGAGATCGCTACATGGAAACCTTATTTCATCTCATTTATAAACCCAGAGTCGAAAAGATTTTGGAAAAGCATAAGGGGGGATGAGGAAGTGGGGAGTGGGGAGTGGGGAGCAGGGGAGCAGGGGAGAGTTAAAACTGGATTCATCCGACCTCAGAACTCCGTTCATCCACCTCGGAACTGGATTCATTCACCTCAGAACTCCGTTCATCCACCTCGGAACTCCGTTCATCCACCTTGGAACTCAGTTCATACACCTTGGAACTCGGTTCATCCACCTTGGAACTCGGTTCATCCACCTCGGAACTCAGTTCATACACCTTGGAACTCAGTTCATAACCTTGGAACTCCGTTCATCCACCTTGGAACTGGATTCATCCACCTTGAAACTCCGTTCATCCACCTCGGAACTCCGTTCATCCACCTCGGAACTGGATTCATCCACCTCAGATACTCGTTCATCTAGCTCAAAGACTCAAAATCTCTACTCGCCAACTTATGCAAACAAAAGGTCATTCTCGCCATTTTATCTACACAGACTGGATATTAATCGAAACCCAGTTTGATCCTGAGCAATTGCACTCCAAAGAAACCGTCTTTACAATCGGCAATGGATACCTGGGAACAAGAGGCAGTTTTGAAGAAGGTTATCCTCATGCATTGCCAGCTACTTTTATCCACGGTGTCTACGATGATGTACCTGTGGTATACACTGAACTGGTAAATTGCCCTGACTGGCTACCCTTGATAGTGATTGTAAATGGCGATCGCTTCCGTCTCGATCAAGGTGAGATATTGCGCTACGATCGCCAACTTGATTTACGCCAAGGACTACTGATCCGGGCCGTGCGTTGGCGCTCTCCCAGTGGGAATACCATAGACATCAGCTTTGAACGCTTTGCTAGTCTTGCAGATCCGCATGTGCTAGCGTTACGCTGCCATATAACCCCAGTAGATTTTGAAGGGTTAATCGAAATTCAAGCTAGTATCAACGGCTATCCAGAAAATCAGGGTTTTAATCACTGGGAAGGACTAGATCAGGGCAAAATCGACCAAGGAATCTGGTTGCAACGCCGCACCCGCAGTTCCCGAATTGAACTCGGTATGGCAGCTAAGGTGACAATATTAGGCAGTGAAGCATCTTTGCAAGTCAATACTGCACCTGGTTATCCGACCTTAAGTACGAGCTTTTTAGCTAAAGTGCAACAGACCGTGACGGTAGAAAAAATCGTGACAGTTTTTACCTCACGGGAAATTGACACACCAGTGCCAGCTGCTCAAGAAAAACTCGTCCACCTGCCAGACTACGCAACATTACTAAAAGCCAATCAGCAGGCGTGGGATGAGGTTTGGCAGCGAAGTGACATCCTCATTGAAGGGGATAGCACAGCTACTTTTGCTGTTCGCTACAATCTGTTTCAACTGCTGATTGCTGCACCACGGCATGATGACAAGGTGAGCATTCCTGCTAAAACCCTTTCTGGGTTTGGCTATCGCGGTCATATCTTTTGGGATACAGAAATTTTTATGCAGCCCTTGTTTCTGTTTACCCAACCAGCGATCGCCCGCAATTTACTCAGTTACCGTTGGCACACCTTACCAGGAGCTAGACGCAAGGCAGCCCATTACGGGTATAAAGGGGCAATGTTTGCGTGGGAAAGTGCTGATACCGGAGATGAAGTGACACCACGTTGGGCCATCGGCAGTGATTTTTATGGTGAAGACGTGCGGATTTGGTGCCGCGATCGTGAAATTCATATCAATGCAGATATCCCCTACGCAGTCTGGAACTACTGGCAAGCCACCGGTGATGATGACTGGATGCAAAAATGCGGCGCAGAGATTATCTTAGATGCCGCGATCTTTTGGGGTAGTCGAGTCGAATTCAATCCTGAGCGCGAACGGTATGAAATTCGGGGAGTAATCGGAGCAGATGAATACCATGAATTCGTCCACAACAACGCCTTTACAAACCGGATGGCGCAATGGCATCTAGAAAAAGCGATCACAATTTATGATTGGTTGGCTCACAAGTTTCCCGAACGAGCCACCGAACTAGAACAGAATTTAAAGCTGACCCCAGAGGAGCGATCGCACTGGCAAGAGATCGTCGCTAAAATCTTGTTTCTCTATGACCCATCAACAGAACTAATCGAGCAGTTCGAGGGATTTTTCCAATCGGAAGATATCAACTTAGCAGATTATGAACCACGCGATCGCTCCATGCAAGCGATCTTGGGTATTGATAAAACCAACAAATGTCAAGTACTCAAGCAGCCAGACGTATTAATGCTCCTATATTTAATGCGGGAATCAGCAGATTTTCCCTATAACGAAAAAGCATTGCAGACAAACTGGGACTACTACGCACCCCGGACTGATATTACTTATGGTTCGTCCCTTGGCCCATCAGTTCAGGCCATCTTAGCTTCAGACTTGGGCAAATCAACCGAAGCTTACGAACAGTTTATGCGAGCCTTAATGGTTGATCTTGAAGATAACCGAGGTAATACCAACGATGGAATTCACGGTGCTAGTGCAGGTGGCATTTGGCAAGCTGTAATTTTTGGATTCGGTGGCATCCAGCTAACCGAAAATGGCCCCGTAGCCAATCCCCATCTTCCCCCTGGCTGGACGCGCCTAAAGTTTAAACTGCACTGGCGCGGGAAATGGCACGACTTCGATCTGCATGAGGGAGTGGGGACAGGGGAGCAGGGGAGCAGGGGAGCAGGGGAGCAGGGGAGCAGGGGAGAAGTTGCAGTAAGTTTTTCCCCTCCGCCCCTCCGCTCCTTTGCTCCTCTGCCTCTTATGCCCGATGCCCAATCCCCAATACCCAACATCCAAGGATTCATCTTCGATTTAGATGGTGTGTTAACAGATACAGCAGAACTTCATTATCTAGCTTGGAAAAAGCTAGCAGATGAAGAGGGTATACCGTTTAATCGGGAGGCTAACGAAGCGTTGCGGGGTGTATCTCGTCGTGCTTCCCTGATGCTAATTATTGCGGATAGGCCGTATTCGGAAGCACAAATCGAGGAGATGATGGAGCGTAAAAATCGCTACTATGTGGAATTTATCCAAAATATGACACCCCAGGATTTATTGCCAGGTGCGATCGCCTTGTTGGATGAACTGCGGCAAGCTGATATTAAGATCGGTATTGGTTCAGCGAGTAAAAATGCTCGCACAGTGCTAGAGCGATTGGGGATTGCCGACAAAGTAGATGCGATCGCAGACGGTTACAGTGTCCAAGAACCCAAGCCAGCACCCGACCTATTTCTGTACGCAGCCAAGCAGCTAGGAATCGAACCAGGGCAATCTGTGGTTGTAGAAGATGCCGCAGCAGGTGTTGAAGCCGCTCTAGCCGCTGGTATGTGGGCAGTAGGACTCGGCCCTGTTGAACGAGTTGGAGCCGCTCATATTGTTTTACCCAGCCTAGCAGGTATTAAATGGGCAGACCTACGAGAGCAATTGAGTAACATTTCCAGACAAAAACAGTGAACAAATGAGAAGCGCTTGATTACTTACAGCAGATTTGAAGGAAGGTGAAGTACACAACGATTCGTCTTAAAGCCAGGTAGAAAGAGTGTTTTACTTCTGAATTCTGCTGTATTCAGTCCTAATCACCCCAAAGAACTAAAATTACCTAAAACTACACTGAAATTACTGATAACTGCTAAACTCCAAAAGCTAAAATCGTCCAAGTAGGGAATCTAAAATAAAACCCAACTTTAAAAATTAGGAGCAAGAGCGTGAATTTGGACGATTTAGCTTTGCAGATAGAGAATATGCGTAAGCGCGTCGCCCTCTTGCAACGCCAGAGTGAACAGCAAAAAGCACAAGCAGATATTGAACTCGTCAACGCAGTATTCAAAGAAGTTTACCTAGCTTTGGAAGAACTGCAACTAGTAAATGAAGATTTAAAGCAGCAGAATGAAGAATTATCCAATACTCAACAGGCTTTGGTAGCAGAAGGTCAGCGCTACCAAGAACTATTTGAGGAAGTACCAGACGCTTATTTTGTGACTGATACAAAAGGAATAATTCAGGAAGCTAACTCAGCCGCCACCACTCTGCTTAACATTTCTAAAAGTTTGTTGTTGGGCAAATCCATAGGGATTTTTGTACTTGAGAAAGAAAGAATTGCTTTTCATTTGAAACTAACTCATCTGCGCGATCGCGCCCAATTCCCAGACTGGAAAATGCAAGAGTGGGAAGTAAACCTGCGACCGCGTGATAAAACACCTATTATGGCTGCGGTTAAGGTGGTTGCTATCCGTAATCAATATAGTGAGTTAGTTGGTCTGCGCTGGCTATTGCGGGATATTAGCGAAAGCAAGCGAACCCAAGCCAAGCTGCAATGGGCAGAAGAGGCGATGCGACAAGCGCTTGCTAAAGAAAGGCAGTTTAGCGAACTTAAATCCCGCTTGCTTACCATCACCTCCCATGAGTTTCGTACTCCTTTGGCTACCATCCACTCTTCTGCGGAACTACTAGAATATTATCGCCACCTCTGGAGCGAAGAGCGACAACAGACCCATCTACGTCGCATTCAAACATCAGTGATGCACATAACCCAGTTGTTGAATGATGTATTGGTGGTAAGTCAGGATGAAACAGGCAAGTTAGAGTTTAACCCAACACCCATAAATTTAGTGGAATTTTGCCGCGATTTATTAGAAGAATTACAACAGAGCGATCGCTCACAACATGCGATCGTTTTTAGCAGTGAGTGCCAATGTACACCAGCTAATTTAGACGCCAAACTATTACGGCAAATCTTAAGTAATTTATTCTCGAATTGTCTAAAATACTCTCCCATTGGTAGTACAGTTAGGTTTTCTGTAACCACTGCCAACGAGCAAGCTATATTCCAGACTCAAGACTCTGGTATTGGCATTCCCGCTTCTGACATTGAACACATCTTTGAACCCTTCCATCGCGCCAATAATACAGCCAATATCCCAGGAATGGGATTAGGGATGTCCATCGTCAAGCAAGCTGTAGATTTACACGGCGGCGAGATTACAGTCGAAAGTGCGATCGGTGCGGGAACTACCTTTAAAGTCATTCTGCCATTTTCAATAAATTTCCATGCATAGCGGCTTGCACTCAGAATTTTGCTGCGCTCCCATTTGATATTCAAATTTCAAAGTTCCTCCCCCAAGCTTGGAAGAAGGATTTAGGGTAAGGGCTTTTGGTTGATGCAATAATCACTGTAATTTGATTGAAAACTAGACAGTTTAAACTTTTAAGTCAGTTTTCCTTTAGGAAGACTGTACTCTAATCAATCACTTTTATTTATCGAATTTAAAAAAAAAAGTAGTTGCTTGTATGCTAGAAGGTCTTTAAAGTGGAGTAAGTCGGTCAACAATAGGTTGATTGTAAAGTTTTTCTTCGCAGTAGCTTAGGGAAACGAACTCAAACACTTTGTATCTTTAAAAAAATATGAGCTTAAAATATTACGCCTGTGGTAATCTCTAACAAATCAGAATACGCACTTCTAGCCCTGTTAGAGTTGGCAACCTGCTACCCTAACGGTGAAGCCCTACAAATTCGAGAAATAGCGGCATTGCAAGACATCCCGAACCGCTATTTAGAACAACTCCTGGCAACATTAAGACGTGGAGGTTTAATTAAGAGTATACGCGGAGCCAAAGGTGGCTATGTTCTGGCACGAGATCCCGGAAAAATCACAGTGTTGGATGCTTTTAGCTGCATGGAAGGGACAGATATTGTTGTCTCTCCTTGTGAGCCGACTCCCAACACGGTAGAAGGTGAGCTAATTCAGGAAGTTTGGCAGGAAGCACGTCAGGCTGCTAACTCCGTTTTAGAAAAATATACACTCCAAGACCTTTGTGAACGAAGATCGATCCGACAACAGAAGGAATTAATGTATTACATTTAACAAGGATGGCCAAATAATTACTAATTCGTAATTCGTAATTAAAAAGGATACGTGAAAGTAATAACGAGACAACCTGTGACGCTGTTATATGCCTGAAGTCAATTTTCAACAGCCTATAAATAGTGCCCCTACTCTCGTGGAAAGTTATGCAGCAGGGAAACGGAACTTTAGTAAAGCAGAACTGGGTAATGCTGATTTGCAAGGTATTAACTTGAAAGGTTCTGACCTGAGTTATGCTGACCTGAGTGAAGCTAACCTGAGTAGCGCTAATTTGAGGGGAACTGATTTGAGCAATGCCTTTCTTAGTCAAGCTAATCTGAAGGATGCCGATCTTAGGGGAGCATTATTGATGTCAGCGAATCTTCGTCAAGCCGCTCTCAAAGGAGCGAACCTGGAAAAAGCAGACTGTGATCGCAACACCCATTTTCCCCAAGATTTCGACCCAGCGAAAGCGGATATACAGATTAAATTTGAAGATTGATTAATTTAAGTTAAACGAGCGTACTTGCCTCAAGATAGAAGATATTTCTCTCAAAAGAGTTGTATCTTGGTAAAAAAGCCTATCTATGAGGTTGACAATGGAGGCAAAAAGTGAAACCCTCAACCGACACGCACCACTAATCACTGCTGGAATTTTTCTTGGTGTGGGTCTTGGAGGGTTTATTGATGGAATTTTACTGCATCAAATCCTCCAGTGGCATCACATGCTCAGTAACATTCGACCTCTGACAAACAGGGCGAATATAGATTTGAATATGGTGTGGGATGGGTTCTTTCATACCTTGGATTGGGTATTCACCGCGACTGGACTTGTGTTACTATGGCGTGCTGGAAGACGTAATGATGTTCCTTGGTCATCACAGACCTTTATTGGATCGATACTGATTGGTGGTGGATTGTTCGACTTGGTTGAAGGTTTAATTGACCACCAAATTCTTGGTGTCCATCATGTTAAACCAGGTCCAAATGAGTTAGCTTGGGATCTAGGATTTCTGGCATTCGGTGCCCTACTTGTTCTCATCGGCTGGCTAATGATAAAAAAAGAGTCAAGAGTCATTAGTCATTAGTCATTGGGCATTGGGCATTGGGCATGGGGAAGAGACAAGGTAGACAAGGAAGAAGCGGGAGATAAGTGAGAGACTTGTTCAATAATTCCCCCTTGTCTCCCCTGCCCCTTGTCTCCCCTGCCCCTCTGCCCCCCTGCCCCTCTGCTCCCCTGCACCTCTATGACAGACACTTTTGAAAAAACTAGCTGGAGTTGGCATTTGTCTCAATTCCAACAACAAGCGGGTGAATGGTGGGAATACCAGTTTTACCGCTTTGAAAAGGCCTTACCACAATTGCCTACTGGATGGTCAATTAGCCCAAGGCTAGGTGAATTGCTGAAATTCCTGTTTTGGCTGGTACTGGGATTATTTATAGCGTGGGTGGGTTGGCGATTATGGCGAGAATTCAGTCCCTATATATATTCTTGGCTAAATAGAAGTGGCAATTTCACTGATTTTCGTGTAAAAACTCGCTCCAATGAGTCATCCATTGCTCTTTTGTTGGAGCGATCGCAAGAATTTTATCGTCAAGGTAACTACCGTGAGGCTTGCCGTTGTGTTTATTTAGCGATGTTGCAGCAGTTGGATAAAAATGCAATCGCACCCCACAAACTCAGCCGTACTGATGGAGAATATCTGCAATTGCTGCGAGCTTCTGTGACTCCCATACAGCCTTATGAAACTTTAATTACTACTCACGAGCAATTATGTTTTGGTAATGCCGAAATTTTGCCAGACAATTATCAGCAGTGTCGGCAAGCTTATCGAGAAATTTCCCCGGAATGAAAAAGAGACGTTGCATTGCAACGTCTCTACATAAAACAAACAATATTCTATTTGGTAAGAATCGCGATCGCTCGATCCACAGCTTCCAAAGCAGTATTGACTTCTGCCTCTGTGACAATAAGTGGTGGCACAAATCGGACTACTTTTGGCCCGGCTGGTACTAGCAATACGCCCTCTTTGATGGCAGCATTGACGATATCTGCTGCGGTTATTTGAATATCGGCTCGCAATTCCAAACCGTTGATTAAACCCCAACCCCGAACTTCACCAATTTGCTGAGGATATTTTGCTGCGATCGCTCTCAATCCAGATCGCAACTGTTCACCCCTGTCTTGCACATTCTGCAAAATATTTTCCCGTTCCAATGTCTGGCAAACACTGAGTGCTACACCACACACAAAAGGATTACCGCCAAAGGTGCTGGCGTGTTCTCCTGGTTGAAAAACGTCGCAGAATTTCTTGCTGATCATTGCACCGATGGGGATACCGCCACCTAAGCCTTTAGCACTGGTGAAAATATCCGGTTCAACGCCAAGATGTTCGTAAGCCCATAATTTGCCGCTGCGCCCCATACCAACTTGCACTTCGTCAAAAATCAACAAAATACCAGTTTCATCGCAAATTTGCCGTAACTTTTTGAAATAGGCAACATCTCCCGGACGCACACCGCCTTCTCCCTGCAATGGCTCGATCAGAATCGCCGCTACCCGATAATCGCCTTCATCCAACTCGCTAATCGCCACTTCTACAGCGTTAATATCGTTGTAATTTACGTAGTGGAACCCAGGAACTAAAGGATCAAAATATTTTTGATACTTCGGTTGTGCTGTAGCGGTAATCGTTGCCAAAGTCCGTCCGTGGAAACTGGCATTGGCGGTTAAAATAATCGGTTTTTCAATGTCCAATACTGTGTGGGCATATTTCCGCGCCAGTTTAATTGCGGCTTCGTTAGCCTCAGCTCCAGAGTTGCAGAAAAATACGCGATCGGCACAGGAATGATCGACAAGCCATTTTGCCAATTCACCTTGCTCAGGAATGTAATACAAATTAGAGACATGGTGCAACTTCTGGATTTGGCGTGTTACCGCTTCTACCATTGCTGGGTGGGCATGTCCTAAAGTACAAGTAGCAATTCCCGCTACAAAGTCCAAATATTCCCGCCCCTGCGTATCCCAAACCCGGCATCCAGCACCCCGTTCCAGGGCTAAGGGAAACCGGGCGTAGGTAGACATGACAGCTTCATTAAAGCTATCTGTATCAAAGGGACTAGATGCTACAGACCCTGAATCTGGGGGGATGGTGGTTTGTTCAACGAGAGTTTCTAGGCTCACTACCGCTCCTCCTGAAAGTTTTTCATTATATAGTTATTTACTAGTTTCCTAGAAATCCCTAAAAAATACTTTTTATTTAGACAACTCGTACTTCTTCTTAAATTAACGCTTATATCACTTCAAACGCATGGCGGTGGTGAAAAAATTTTGTATGCAACATTTGATCAAGAGGATGAGCGACAGGCAATTTGCATAGGCGCAGCCCGTCGTTGGTATTGCAAGTCTTGGGTAGCTCCAGGGGTTTTCTCACTGATGTCCAAGCCTAACTCGTCAAATACTAGCCTGCGATTTTGACAGTGCTAGGGCAAATGACGAAATTACCTTTGCTGTGTCTGGGAAAACTGTAACATTGTTCAACTGAAATCACTTCATCACAGTTAATACCCTCTAGGAAAGCTCCCAAAAGGTATTAGTTTTTAAATTATTATTTATTTTCAAAACTATTGATTACTTTTATGAAAGAAGTTGTGTACTATTGTGTACTATTTGGATCTGCTATGTTATCAGAATTCTGGTTAAACAACTTCAGTCTGCTCCCACCGCTTACGACAATGTTGCCTAGACTGAACATAAACCCTGTTCCTGCAAAATCGTTCTGTATTCCATCCTCTGCTCCTCCCATCACTGCCCTCATTTCCTCTTCGGACAGTTCTTCCATCACTGCGGCTTTTGCATCAATTTTTTGTAAATCAGCGATTTTGATATCAGCCATGAGTTTCTCTAAAAATATATAATTTTGTATTTAGTACATCATATTACTGCATATCAACAAGCTAGTAAAGTATTTATACAAAACTACCTACTTTTCCTACTTAACCCACTTTTCTTACCTATTTCTCTCTCCCATTCAGAAACTACCCATCCTTAGAGTGGGGGTTTTCCTACTGGAGTACCTTGGTTAAACCGATGAAATGAGCCTTGACTAGCCAGAGATGCTTTGCTTTTCATCTGTGTCGGATGACAGCTTGTGAGCAAGAAACAACAAGATCGCAGCAAAGCAACTACTAAATTCAGAGGTCGAACAACAGCAGCAATCATCTCTAGTTATCTACCTTGCAGCTACTATCTACACAGTACAGTATGGTGATTGAGCAGTTAATGGCTGGGGCGATCGCTCTTGGCAGTGTTTTCTTCATGTTTAATTAAAGCAAGTGGGTATGAATAATTAAAGGTTTGTAGTAAGCGGCTCCAGCCCTTGCTAAGAGGCAATTTAATTAATTTTACATGGCATAACTTAGTTAGATTTATTCTTGCCCACTTACTTACTTTAAATATACTAAAAAGGACGAATATTAAAAAGTTAACAGAAAACTAGAAAAAGTAGGTTAAAAGTACTATTTTTACCTCATTCTCAACACTTGAGCAAAAATATCAACGTATCCAAAAGGAGTTGATGGCTGGGGCGATCGCTCTTGGCGGTGTTTTCTTCATTGGCACTTTGTGGTACTCGTTAGTGGAGGGCTGGTCATGGGAAGATGCGGCTTACATGACAGTCATAACTTTAGCGACTGTGGGATATGGAGAGACGCACCCACTCGGTAGCCGAGGACGATTATTTACAATTGCCCTGATTTTGTTGGGTGTAGTCAATATCGGTTACATTGTCAACAGATTTACAGAAGCGATCATTCAAGGCTACTTTCAACAAGGAATTCGGCTACAGCAACAGAGGCGGTTAATGGAATCCCTATCAGAACATTACATCATCTGTGGATTTAGTCGGACTGGTCGCCAAATTGCCAAGGAATTTCGGGCAGAAGGTGTATCTTTTGTAGTGATTGATTCAGATATGGAATCTGTGCAAAGGGCGCAGACAGAAGGTTACACAGCATACCAAGGTGACGCAACCTTAGATGACACACTGCTAAAAGTTGGCATTGAACGGGCGATGTGTATTGTTGCAGCCCTCCCTTCAGATGCCGAAAATTTATATATTGTTTTATCAGCCAAAACATTGAATTCGGCAATTCGGGTGATCGCACGGGCAAGTACAGAAGAAGCTTTGCAGAAGTTACGACGTGGTGGTGCAGATGAAGTGATATCCCCCTATATTACTGGTGGGAAGCGCATGGCTGCTGCGGCTCTCAGACCCCAAGTATTGGACTTTGTAGACGGGATTTTGACAGGTGCAGACCGTCAGTTGTATATGGAAGAATTTTTACTCGACCCGGCTTTCTGTCCTTTTGTGGGTCAAAGTTTGCAAAAGGCGAGATTGCGGTCGCAATCTGGGGCATTAGTTCTGGCAATTCGCCGTGTTGATGGGACTTTAATCGGTGGCCCCACTGGCGACACGATTTTAATGCCGGGAGATCGGCTAATTGGTATGGGTACAGAAGAGCAGTTGCGTAGCCTGAATCAAATTCTTGGCCCAATTGGTTCCAAGCAACTGCGGCGACCGAAAAATAACTGATTTTATTTTTCCTCATTACTTTTTTATACCAAAATTTCATAGTGTAATTACACAAATAAATAGTATAATATCATGCAATAAAACTTACTTTAGGAATCGCCTCTGACAAAAGCCCCCATCAAAAGCGTAGACGCGCAACGGCTTGTCGATAGACATCGCTTACAATTAATGTGACTCCTACTCGCCCAAAAATCTATGCAAATCTTTCTTTCTGCCACCTGAAGTAGAAGCCCTAGTTCAACGTCAACTGACGCTTCGGTAAGTATCAGAACGCGATCAAAGTTATTCTTACGGGTATAAAACTCCTAGAACAACAAGAAGACATTTATCAAGGACAACTGCAAGACCTTCAACAAGAAGCATGTGTTGGGTGGGAAGCCTCCGAGCGGGGCAAAGTCGTTGATGGCTCGACTGCAATGGCTCAAATTCGCGCCAATGTGCGATCGCAGTGTTAAAACTAATTCTTCCCCTTAGTTAACAAGTTTTGTGGTAATGCCCAGATAACTCACTGAAGCAGAAATTGGTGGCTGGGTTTGATTGTAAATTTAGACGAAAGTCGATAGCGATCGCATTTCCACAAATTATAAAATGTGCTAATAAAAAATGCCTGAAAGTATAAATTAGGGCTTTATCCATCAATGAAGGAAGGGTGAGATGAGCGATCGCACATTTGGGTGGAAAAAAGCAGGTACATCAACTTTTTTAAATCCGTCCCTTGTCTCACCACATACTCCAACGCTGGCAAACCCAACACGCGGCTTTGGTTTACCAACGAATAATGTCATTCAAACAGCAGCTGAGGAATCAATCAACCAGCAACAAGCGCAGTCTGCTGACGAGCAATCCTTGTTATCAGAAGCCATTCAGCAACGGTCTTTTAGTCACGACATTAGTCGCATATCGTTGCATCGTCCCCAGGCAAAACTGACGGTGGGAGAACCAGGGGACAAGTATGAGCAGGAAGCAGATTGGATGGCAAATCAGGTGATGCGGATGGTTGTGCCAGAGAAACTTAACGCTCCTAGTGTACAGCCTGTACAAGATTTCTTGCAGCGCAAATGTGCAGCCTGTGAACAGGAAGAAGACAAAGTACAAACTAAGCCATCTATCGAATCGGCTACTGATGGGGGCTTACAAGCAGAGGATAATATTGAGAGTCGGCTCAATAGTAGTAAAGGTGGGGGGAGTGCCTTAGCGGATGAGGTGCGATCATTCATGGAACCCCGCTTTGGTGCCGACTTCAGCCACGTGCGAGTCCATACAGGCAACGAATCTGTTCAGATGAATCAAGATTTGAACGCCCAAGCCTTCACGCACAAGCAGGATATTTACTTTGGTACAGGAAAGGCTCCTGCGAAGGATGCTTTGACTGCTCATGAGTTAACCCATGTGGTGCAGCAAACAGGTGTGGTTCAAACAAATCAAGCTCCTAAAAAGCCAAATGTTCAGCTAAAGTGTTCAGCTTGTGATGAAGAGGAAACAGTACAGCGATCGGTCAAAATATCGTCTGTTTCGGAAATGGGAGTACAGCGATCGTGGTTTGATGATGATGATGAAGAAGAAAAAAAAGAACCAGAAAATAGTTCCGGTGGAGGTGTCTTAGATTGGGCTAAAGAGAAAGCCAGTGGAGCGGTTGATACTGTTAGCCAAGCTGGAGGTGATGCCTATGATTGGGCGAAAGAGAAAGGCAGTGCAGCCGTAGATACTGTCACTCAAGCCGGAAGCGATGCCTATGACTGGGCGAAAGAGAAAGGCAGTGCAGCCGTAGATACCGTCACTCAAGCCGGAAGCGATGCCTATGACTGGGCGAAAGAAAAAGCCAGTGGAGCCGTAGATTCTGTCACTCAAGCTGGAAGCGATGCCTATGATTGGGCGAAAGAGAAAGGTAGCGCAGCTGTAGATTTAGCTACCGACGTTGGCGGACAAGCTCTAGATTTGATTTCCAATCCGTCTAATATTCAAGTGGATTGGAATAGCGGACCTGGGATGATATTGAAAGCTTGGGCTAGTCATCTCGATCCAGAGATTGCACAGGATATTCGTGGCAAAAATCCCGCAGATCTGTACAACTTGGTAGATGTTCCTCAACAAGTCCAGCAAGCAGCTGAAGAATTAGCAAAACAAGCAAGAACGAACACGGCACAGAGTGTAACACCAATGGATATAGCACCGGATGTTACACAAGTGAACATGCAACCGGCTTTAACACCACTACCAGGACCTGGCGGTACACCTGGTCCAATCAGCGGTGTATACCCAGTTGGAACTGGTGCTGGTGCTGGTGCTGGTGCTGGTGCTGGTGCTGGTGCTGGTGCTGGTACTGGTACTGGTGCTGCTACTGGTGCTGGTGCTGTTGGTATTGGTTTTTTGGCTATTTTAGGACTAATTATTCTTGCAGTTTTAACATGGAGTTCAACCACAATCGTCAAAGATAAAGACGAGAATAAGATGCTTGAAGAGGATCGGAAAAGAGATGAGGATTGGAAAAGAGATGAGACTGAACCAGTAACCGACTCTGCATCAGGAAAACCACGTACTATACCTGTGATGGAGGAGGGTCTTTCCTCAAGCGACCAAGAAATGTGGAAGAAATGTTACGAACTGCACGAGAAGTATAAAGACCTACAGGATAGTAACGCAGTACTCTCCAGTCAAATTAAATCCCTTCAAGATGACTACAATAACAATCGACTCACACCCGAGAAAAAACTAGAGCTGTGTGCACTCCTTCTTAAGCTAATTCCTGAGGTCGAACGTCTGCTCAACATGCGGCGGAGTTACATAGATGATGGATGTGACAAAATAGATTGGTTTAAGAGAGGTACTACTGAGTCATATCGCCGAATGCGTCACATTGGCGAATTAGAAAATGTTAACAGGCAATTGGACAAACTCAAGGAGTTGCGCGGAAAAATCTCATGCTGATGATGAACACAGACACCATGATCGCCTCTGTCCGCACCGCGTGGTCCCTCATCCCACCACCGCCTGTAGAGGACTTGCAGTACATGGCATGGGGATGGGGTGAGGAAGCTTGGCGGGCTTTCGTCGGTATCGCACCCGTGGAAGTGGATATCTCATCGCCAGGCTTCTTGGCGTGTACGCCGTTGCTTGATTTGCCACCTGCTACTGCTGCTGCGTATCTGGGGACGTATCTTTTGTCGCTGCTGGATGGACTGAAGTTTCAGGAAGATTGCGGCATCTTTTACGATATACTCACACGCGCTCATACTATCCACTGTCTCAGTGAGCCGGACTTCTGGCAGACAGTTATCCGCCCTTACCTGCCTGCGGAGTGCCGACAGACCTTGGTGGAGTTCTGTTCCTACCTTGCCTCGTGCCGAGAGTTACTTGCCTTGTCCCAAGAACAGATCGACCTAATTGTGGCGTTGTCGGTGGAGGATTTGCCTCCGCAAATGCAATCGCCGATCTTGTAGTGCTTAAATATGATTGCAAATCTTGTAAAGTCGGTATAGCTGACAAAAACGCAGAAATTGGCGGCTGGTTCTGACTGTAAATTTAGACGAAAGTCGATAGCGATCGCATTTTCACAAATTGTAAAATTTGCTAGTTAAAAATGCTTGGCAGCAAGAATCAGGCTTTACCCATCAATGAAGGAAGGGTGAGATGAGTGATAGTTACACCTTTGGGCACAAGAAAGCAGGTACATCAACTTTTTCAAATTCGTCGCTAATATCACCAACTACTCCGACACTGGCGAACCCAGTACGAAGCTTTGGTTTACCAACGAATAATCTAATCCAAACAGCAACAACAGACGAAGCATGACCCATGAGGGAGATGAGGGAGATGGGGAGCTGAGGTGCAGAGGTCTATGGCAGGAAATCCTAATGCGGGACGGGGGGAAAATTCCTGGCCTCAGCACTTAAGAGTTAACAGTCAACAGTCAACAGTCAACACTCCGTGTTTGGCCAATGCCCTATGCCCCATTCCCTAAACTTTCCCAAATCGCCGCTCCCGTTGCTGGTAGGCACACAGGGCGCGGTGAAACTCAGCACGGTCAAAATCGGGCCAGAGAGCATCGGTAATATAAATTTCTCCATAAGCCATTTGCCAGAGAAGAAAATTTGAGAGGCGCATTTCTCCACTTGTGCGGATTAACAAATCTGGGTCAGTAATTCCGGTTGTGTACAAGTGGCTTTCAAATACCTGTTCATCAATTTCATCGGGTTGTAGCATACCTTGCTGGACTTGTTTTGCGATCGCCTGACAAGCTTGTAAAATTTCCTGCCGTCCGCCATAATTAGTTGCTACCGAAAACCGGATACCACGATTATCCTTAGTTTCTTCCATTGAACGGGAAATTTCTTGTTGGAGCGATCGCGGCAGGTCTTGCAAATTCCCTACAAACTTAATTTGAACATTTTCTTCGACCATTTCCCGCAGTTCTTGGCGCAAAACTCTTTGAAATAGAGTCATCAAAAAATCTACTTCTTCCTGCGGTCTTTTCCAGTTCTCCGTTGAAAAAGCATAAGCTGTCAATGCCTGAATTCCCCAATCCTGACAACAGCGAAGTAAATCCTTAAGAGCATCTACTCCTCGTTTATGACCCATAATTCGGGGTAGACCCTGACGTTTAGCCCATCGACCATTACCATCCATAATCACCGCAACATGCTGCGGCAATAATTCTCGTTTTAAATCAGTAGGTAAATCTTGCAGTTTAGTTTGTTGTGCTGTCATTTTTTATCTCGAGAAGCGGTCGATGGTAATCTGAGTAAACGTGAAACCAGTGCTAGTGTCTTCCCACCTATCCGACGAACAAAACTCAACAGACCAGGAGCAACAGCTTCCCTATCCACGGTTGGGGACAAAAGAGCTTCTAATGACTCTTTCAGTTTCCGAATCGTCAGCGGTCTATTTAGGGTTCCCCGTTCCGCTAAGGAAATAGAACCCGTTTCTTCAGAGACAACGACACAAATGCAATTTTCGACCCGCTCAGTAATTCCCATTGCTGCCCGGTGGCGTGTTCCCAACTGGCGCGAGGCTGTGCGTCCCGAAAGTGGTAAAATTATACCGGATGATACGATCCGTGAGCCACGAATCAATGTCGCTCCATCGTGTAACAAAGTTTTCGGCTGAAAAATTGTCTGGATTAGTTCTTTAGAAACTTCCGCATTTAGCTTTACTCCTGGCACAGAAAAATCTCGCTCATCAATTGGCCCTGTGGTTTCCACAATTAGTAAAGCTCCAATGCGGTTTTTTGACAATTCTTTAACAGCCTCAACAATTTCATCAATTACACTATCAGATTTGGGGATTGCCAGACGGTCGGGTTGAAACAGCTGGCGGAATTCGCCACGCCCCAATTGCTCCAAAAACCGCCGAAATTCTGACTGTAAAGCAACTGCCATCGCCACAGCACAACCAATCACCAACTTTTCTAGTACAAAACTTAGCAGAGGTAGTCCGAATCTGCCACTTAGTGCTGAGGCTAGCATTAAGATAATGAATCCCCGCACCATCCATAGTGTCCGGCGCTCACTAATAATAACTAGTATCATGTACGTCAGCGCCAGCACTAACACAATATCCAGAGTCCCAAGTAGCAAGGACTGTGACCACCCCAGGTTTGTCAGCCATTGCTTCCACCAATCTCTCATGACATCTGGATTAAACTTTTGCCTCTAATTACAATTAGGAGTTATGAGTTATGAGTTAGGAGTTATGAGTTATGAGTTATGAAAAAAACTTTAATTGACAACTCATAACTTAAAATTCACAACTCCTAACTTCTAACTATTAACTCCTCACTCTTGATTTTTCAGTCTTTCTGGTAGGCGATCTTGTCGAATTAAATCTTCATAAGTTTCACGTTGCAAAATTAAATTTGCTTCGCCATTCGCCACTACGACTGCTGCCGGTCGGGGCAAGCGGTTGTAGTTAGATGCCATACTGTAATTGTACGCACCAGTTCCCATAACTACGAGAATATCCCCTGCTTCAGTCTTTGGGAGTAGAGCATTTTTAATCAGAATATCTCCTGATTCACAATGTTTACCAGCAATTGTGACTGTTTGGGTTAGGGGAGAAGACATTTTATTGGCAATGACTGCCCGATAAACTGATTGGTAAGTAATGGGGCGGGGATTGTCAGACATTCCGCCATCAATTGCCACGTAGGTACGAATTTCTGCGATAACTTTGGATGAACCAATAGTATAGGCAGTAACGCAAGCTGTGGCAATTAGCGATCGCCCCGGTTCACTCAGTAATTTCGGCAAAGGCAGATTTTCAGCTGCACAAGCTTCTTGAATTACTTCACAAATCGCCTTTACCCACTCTTCAATGCTAGGGGGATCGTCTGATTCTATATACTTAATCCCTAAACCGCCACCAACATTTAACTCTGTAATCTTTAACCCATACTTCGTAGCATCTCGTAGCCACTGCACCATGACAACGGCCAAATCTTGATGCGGTTGGCGCTCAAAAATTTGGGAACCAATATGAGCGTGTACTCCTACGCAATTCAGGGCAGATTGTTGACTGACAAAGGTAAAAACTTCATCTAAATCGTTGGGATCAAAGCCAAATTTACTATCTAAGTGTCCCGTGCGAATATATTCGTGGGTATGACACTCGATACCGGGAGTTAGCCGTAGCATGATGCGAATTGGTTGAGCAGGTTGGGCGATTTCGACAAGGGTATGCAATTCATACCAGTTATCCGCCACAATGGTGACACCAGACGCGATCGCTAAAATTAATTCTTCACGAGATTTATTATTTCCATGAAGGTAGATTTTCTGGGGACTAACACCCGCTTGCAAGGCGGTGTAAAGTTCGCCCCCGGAGACTACATCGATTCCTAAATCTTCAGAAGCGGCGATCGCACAAACTGCTAAACAATTCCAAGCTTTTGAGGCGTACAATACTTGAGATTCACCCTTGTAGTATTGCTTGAAAGCATCTCGGTATTGCTGACAAGCTGAACGCAAGGTTTCTTCATCTAAAATATATAAAGGTGAACCAAACTGCTCAACTAGGGTCGTGACATCACACCCACCAATTTCCAAGAGGTCATGATGATGAACTCTGGCAGTCAAGGGTAAAAGTTCTTGATTAGGCGATGGATTTGCGCTGGTGTCGTGTCTTTGAGGTAAATATTGACTTCCAGAATGTTGAACCCCAGTGGGGTGAGTCGATACCATAACTATAAAAGTTTTCCTTGTTCAAATTACGGGCTTTGAGTTCGTCTCCCGATTCCCAGTTTACAAAGGGTTTGTAACGTTATTCAATAAATGTGATCTCATTAGACTTAGAAATTAAATTACTGACTCCAGAACATCTAAGTGCATTGTTGGAACTGGATCAAGCCTGTTTTGGTGGTCTATGGACAATGGAGGGCTACCAACGAGAGTTGGACAGTCCTAACAGCGATTTACTGGGTTTATTCTCTCCTGTCTCTAATTGGAGACTGCTGGGGATGGGTTGCTTTTGGTCAATTTTAGAGGAAGCCCACATTACAATTTTGGCGGTTCATCCCGAATATCACCGTCAAGGTTTAGGACAGGCTTTATTATATTCACTCATTAAGACAGCTTGCGATCGCAAAATGGAACGAGCTACCCTCGAAGTCCGAGCTTCCAACCTGGGGGCTATATCTTTATATCAAAAATTTGGCTTCAAAACAGCAGGGCGGCGGCGGCGTTACTACCAAGATAACGATGAGGACGCTTTAATCCTTTGGCTCCCAGATTTACAACACCCCAAATTTCAAGCAACTTTAGACCAGTGGTATTCCATTGTCAGCGATCGTCTGGACAAATCCTCTTGGCATTTGCTTTTTAACTAATTCGTAATTAATTTTGAATTATTTGGGCTTGTGAGCGGCTTCAGCAAAAAAATGCAACTTTGTCGCACCTAGTTGTATTTAAATATTTTATCTAAAAAAGTATATAAATAAATAAAATATATATAAACTATTTTTGCTTGATATTAAAAGATATATATGTTAAATATAAATGTTTGGGATTGAGTCAAGAAACCCTTAATCTAAGCAGTTAGCTATTTGTAATAAATCCCAAAAATGCTGGTGAACTAAAGCTCCTCAGTACACTAGCCAGATAAAAGTAGTCAATAGTAACAATTAGCCCATCAACCCAAGTCATAGCTTCAGGATGTCTATAATCTGTTATACAGGCATCCAAAAGCTTTGCCTGTGCTAAAATCAGCATACCGGCACGACCGCAGATGATGGGATAAAGCCATGTTTGAGCGCTTCACAGAAAAAGCCATTAAGGTAATCATGCTGGCCCAAGAAGAGGCCCGCCGTTTAGGTCACAACTTTGTCGGAACCGAGCAGATCCTCCTGGGTCTGATTGGCGAAGGCACTGGAGTGGCTGCTAAGGTGCTGAAATCAATGGGCGTCAATCTCAAAGATGCCCGAATTGAAGTTGAAAAAATTATAGGACGGGGATCAGGCTTTGTTGCAGTGGAAATTCCGTTTACGCCACGGGCAAAGCGAGTTTTAGAACTCTCATTGGAAGAAGCACGCCAACTGGGGCATAACTACATTGGCACCGAGCATCTGCTGTTGGGCCTAATCCGCGAAGGGGAAGGCGTAGCAGCCAGGGTGCTAGAAAACCTCGGTGTGGATCTATCTAAGGTAAGAACCCAAGTCATTCGGATGTTGGGAGAAACTGCCGAAGTTTCACCAGGCGGTTCATCCGGGCGCACAAAAACCCCGACTCTGGATGAATTTGGCTCAAACCTCACCCAGATGGCGATTGACAATAAGCTCGATCCAGTGGTGGGACGGGCCAAGGAAATTGAGCGGGTGATTCAGATATTGGGTCGCCGAACAAAAAATAACCCAGTGCTGATTGGGGAACCAGGGGTTGGTAAAACAGCGATCGCTGAAGGTTTAGCCTCCCGCATTGCCACCAAAGATGTCCCTGACATCCTAGAAGATAAACGCGTCGTCACGCTGGATATTGGTTTGCTCGTAGCAGGAACCAAGTATCGGGGTGAATTTGAAGAACGCTTGAAAAAAATCATGGATGAAATTCGCTCGGCGGGTAATGTCATTCTCGTGATTGATGAGGTACACACCTTAATTGGTGCGGGTGCAGCAGAAGGTGCTATTGACGCAGCAAATATCCTCAAGCCAGCTTTGGCTAGGGGTGAGTTGCAGTGCATCGGCGCTACAACCCTAGATGAATACCGGAAGCACATCGAGCGAGATGCAGCGCTAGAGCGGCGTTTCCAACCAGTGATGGTTGGCGAACCGACAGTAGATGAAACAATTGAAATTTTGTATGGTCTGCGCGAACGCTACGAGCAACACCATAAACTGAAAATCTCCGACGAAGCATTGGTAGCGGCGGCGAAGTTATCAGACCGTTACATTAGCGATCGCTACCTCCCAGATAAAGCTATCGACTTGGTTGATGAAGCTGGTTCTAGGGTGCGCCTGATTAACTCCCAACTGCCACCCGCAGCCAAGGAGTTAGACAAAGAACTGCGTCAGATATTAAAAGAAAAAGATGACGCGGTGCGCTCTCAGGATTTTGATAAAGCTGGAGAATTGCGCGATCGCGAGATGGAAATCAAAGCCGAAATTCGGGCGATCGCTCAAAGCAAGACCAATGCAACTGGCACAGAAGGTGAAGAACCTGTAGTTACAGAAGAAGACATTGCCCACATTGTCGCTTCCTGGACTGGGGTACCGGTGAACAAACTCACCGAATCTGAATCTGAAAAGCTGCTGCACATGGAAGACACCTTGCACCAGCGTTTAATTGGTCAGGATGAAGCTGTGAGAGCAGTTTCACGGGCAATTCGTCGCGCTCGTGTCGGTTTGAAAAATCCCAACCGACCCATAGCTAGCTTTGTCTTCTCTGGGCCTACTGGTGTAGGTAAAACCGAGTTGGCAAAGTCCTTAGCTGCTTACTTCTTCGGTTCCGAAGAAGCGATGATCCGCTTAGATATGTCCGAATACATGGAGCGTCACACCGTCAGCAAGCTGATTGGTTCCCCTCCAGGTTATGTTGGCTATAACGAAGGTGGTCAGCTGACCGAAGCCGTGCGGCGGCGTCCTTACACCGTGGTGTTATTCGACGAAATCGAAAAAGCCCACCCCGATGTATTCAACATGCTGCTGCAAATTTTGGAAGACGGACGGTTAACTGATGCCAAAGGTCGCACGGTAGACTTCAAGAACACCTTGCTGATTTTAACTTCCAATATTGGTTCTAAGGTAATTGAAAAAGGCGGTAGCGGTATCGGCTTTGAATTCTCCGAAGATGCCAGCGAGTCAACTTACAACCGGATTCGCTCTTTGGTGAACGAAGAACTCAAGCAGTACTTCCGTCCAGAGTTCCTCAACCGACTCGATGAAATTATCGTCTTCCGTCAGTTGAGCAAGCCTGAAGTGACCCAAATCGCCGAAATTATGCTCAAGGAAGTATTTGGTCGTCTGACCGAAAAGGGTATCACCTTAGAAGTCACAGACCGCTTCAAGGATCGGTTAATCACTGAAGGTTACAGTCCCAGCTACGGCGCAAGGCCATTACGTCGGGCAATTATGCGCCTGTTAGAAGATAGCCTAGCAGAAGAAATTCTGTCTGGTCGCATTAAGGATGGCGATACAGCCTTAGTTGATGTGGATGAGAATGGCGTTGTGCAAGTTAGTTCTCAACAGCGTCGGGAATTGTTACCCCAAGGTGTTGAGTAAGATTTAGGGTTTGGGATTTAATTCTCAAATAGAAAATTAGAAAACGGTAGAGTGTTTATTTCTCTACCGTTTTTTTGTGTAAAAATACCTGGAGTTAACATTCTTGATTTTTCCATTAAAGGAATGTGAAAAATTAAATATAAAAATGTATTCTGACGGGGCTGTGACTCTACCCAAATAGCAAGTGCTATGCTGTGAATATTTGACATTGCTTTAATGCTAAAACTATGAAAACTTTCACTGCAATTGTTGAGCGAGATTCTGATACAAAGCTTTATGTTGGCTATGTTCCCGGATTTCCTGGAGCACACTCCCAAGCAGAAACATTGGATGAATTACAAGAGAATCTGCGTGAAGTAATTGAGATGCTTCTGGAGGATGAAAATTTAGTATTTGATACAGAATTTGTTGGTACACAACAAATTGTAATCCAATAGATTATGAGCAAGATACCGATTTTGAAACCACAAGAGGTTATTCGGATACTAGAAAGCCTTGGGTTTGTAGAGGTGCGTCAGAAAGGTTCACATAAGCAGTTTCGCCACGAAGATGGTCGAGGAACAACCGTACCTTTTCATAAGGGACGTGATATTTCACCTAAATTGCTACGGCAAATTGCAAGTGACATTGGTTTGACTGTTGAAGAAATGTTGGGGTAGCAGTTAAACTAATAATTACTTCTAACAGATAGCCGAAACTTCTGGTGCTGAGTCTAGCGACATTATGAAAATGTTCTTTGTTTTTATCTTTAGCTCAACTACATTGCAGTATAGCTTGGTAGTAGAATAAGTACACACCATGAACCAAGGAGCAAGAACGTGCAAAGCATACTTCTAAGCCGTGAAGAAGTTGCACGACGTGCAAAAGAATTATATGAAAATAGCATTCGTCAACAAGTAGAGCGACAATAAAACATCAGTAAAATGATGATTATTGATATAGAAACAGGTGAATACGCAGTTGACAAAACAGGCTTAGAATCGGCACATCTATTACGCAAAAATAATCCATTTGCTCGACTTTTCGGTATTCGTATCGGTTACAAAGTTGCTGTTTCCTTCAGTGGTGAAATGGAGCGTGATTATCGTTGATTTCTGGTATTGTCAAAAACGGACGCGCAACCGTTAACATAATATTTCGACTCCAAAATAAACCAGACTGACTATTGAATTTGTTATCGATACAGGTTTTACAGAGTTTCTTTCCCTACCTCCAGCAGCAGTTACTCTGTTGGGTTTTCCTTTTGTGTATGATATGTATGCAAATTTAGCTGACAATAGTAATGTAATCTTGCCAGTACATCAAGCTACCATTATTTGGAATGGAGAAGAACGGAAAGTGAATGTACTTGCGACAGGACGGCTACCTCTATTAGGAACTGCTTTACTTGATGAGCATGAACTTGTCATACAGTTTATCGAGGGTGGTTTAGTAACAATTGATGAATTGTAGTTGCTTTCTGGATATATCGACTTTCTATCAATAGCAATGAGAATTATTACCCCAAGGGGTTGAATAGGATTTAAAATTTTAGCTTTATCGTTACCATGTTAGATTGATCGGATAAGCACTAAAAGGTATTCCCAGTTATGATCTTCAGTGATGTAGTTGAAGCAATTAAAAGTCTTTCCAGCGAAGAAAAACTAGAAATTCAACTGTTATTGCAGCAATATCTATGGGAAGAAAGGCGTGAAGAGATTTATCAAAATTTTCAGGCGGCGCAAGTAGAACAGCAAAATAGTGAACTAAAGTTTTCCTCGAATATGGATGAACTGAGACAACTGATAGAAGAGTAATGTTAAAAGTAAGTTTCAGTTCTTCATTTAAACAGAGGCTACTTAACATAATTGCATACTCGACTATTTTGTAGATTCTAAGCTGTCACCTCAACTCGTGTATCAGTTTTATCACATCTTTTCCAGCGTGTCTTTATCTTCAATCAATCGACTGATTTTAAATCAGACGTGAAGTGCCTTTAAAATGAGAGAAGATAAAGAATCATTAGGAGGAATCAATCGTCATGCAACCCCTTCCCTGCGCTACTAACAGACTCGTTAATTTTGACCTAAATTTGAAATAATAGGGTTTGAAGCAGAGCGATCGCAACAGCTTATCTATGCTTGAGAGACAAAGATGATAGAAGAAGGACAAACACCAACAAAAGTTTTCATTAGCTATAGCTGGGACTCAGAAGACCACAAAGAAAATGTGTTGAAACTAGCAAATACCTTACGCATAGTATGGAGGATTGACGCAGAAATAGATCGTTATGTTCGAGCAGAGCCTCCTTATACTCCTATTCAAGGATGGGATCTTTGGATGTCAAACCGAATTGAGTCGGCTGAGTTTGTGCTTATCATCTTTACTGAGACATACAAGCGACGATTTGAGGGTAAGGAGGAAACTGGAAAAGGTTTAGGGGTTTCGTGGGAAGGAACAATTATCAGAAACGATATTTACAACGCTCAGTTAAGAGACACTAAATTTATCCCAGTTGTATTTTCTGAATCTGACTTGGGCTATGTTCCTTCTATACTATATACCAGAGATAAATATGTCCTTAATGATGATAACAGCTTTCAAGAGCTTTGCTATCGTCTTAGAAAAGAACGTACCATTATAAAACCAGAAATTGAAGGGGAGCCTCTAGCACTCCCTTCTGAACCAATGTTACTTTCTCCTCAGAAACCGCCAGTAAAATCTCGTTTAGAGCAGACTCCTAAGGAGATTGAATACCGTAAAAAGGTTGAAGGCTATGTTTACAATGATCGACTCTCTGAACCCTATAATGAGATTTATAAAATTAATCAGACTAACTTAAAAACAATAAGGGAGAGAATAGGGCTAGATCCCGATAAGGCTAAATTGATTGAAAATGATGTTCTTCAATTACGTTGTCAACGGCACGAAGAATACAAACAAAACCTGCAAGAATATCATAAGCTTGCGATGGAAAGTTTAGAAAAAGAAGAGTTTTTTAGTGATGACATCCTTTCTGGTTTGAAAGAACTTAAAAATAATTTGGGACTAAGCGATAAGGACGCTGAAGAAATATTACTCTATGCTGAATTAGAGTATTCGCTTCAAAAAGGAGAGTGGAGAGAAGCAGATGAAACTACTAAAAATCTATTGTTGAAAGTAGTAAATGTTCAGGAAAATTACTTGAATGAAAATAATTTTAAGCAAATTCCATGTAAAGATATACGTAAAATTGATAAACTTTGGAAAGATCACAGTAATGGTCTCTTTGGTTACAGCGTGCAAAGAGATATCTGGCAAAAAGTTAAAGAGAGACCGGAAGTTAAAGACATACTTTATGATTTCGTTGCTGAAGTTGGTTGGGGATATTAATATCCACTGAGCAAAGTTAATGAATAGACTATAGGAGTCCTAATTGAATCTTCCTCAGTATACAGAGAAGTAAAGCTTTGTATGTCAAGCTTCTAGGCAGCTTAGTTGTTCAAAAATCAAATAGTAGTCCTATATCTATAGTCAATCAATCGACTTCTTTTGAATCAGACCTGAAGTGTCTTTAAAATGGGAGAATATAAAAAATCATTGGGAGGAATCAATCGTCATGACTGTGATAGTTGCTAAGTACACGTCACCGGAAAAAGGGGTCGGAAATAAAAATTGCGATCGCACTAGACGCTACTCATTGCAGAAGTGAATTCCGTACCTCATTTATGGTGGGCTGTACTAAGTGGACGATTGACGAATATCACTGCATGATTGACGCTGGCATTTTGAGCGATCGCAAAGTTGAACTACTTCAGGGATAAATTGTCGAAATGTCGTCATCAGGAGAACCCCATGCTTATTGTAGTCATCAAGCGGCAAAGTATCTAACAAATTTGTTAGGTGATGCCTACGGCGGTAACTACATGTCATAATACGTCAAGCTAAACCAATTACCCTACCCAAAGACTTAAGATGGACTAAGAAGTCGGCGATCGCCTTTCGCAGCTGATTTCAGGTATTATTCACCGATATAATCGTAGGTAAATCAAGTAAAGTGGATATGAAGCCCACAAGCGAACAAACTCAGGGACTCTACAGGCTTTGTTATCGACTTACTAATGTCATTTACCCTGGATGGCTATACACAAACATCGAACTTGTTAGGGTAGTTGAACGTACTGGAAACTTATACGTACTTGCTGGCGAAAATCTGGACTTTGAGATTAAACCAACTGGAGGGTATGAACCATGACAGTAGGTAAGTATGAAGTGGCTAGTGATAGGTTGTGCTGTTAGCATAGACTCTTAATTTGGTTATTCATCTGGTTTACCTTCTAAACACTCTAGGATGATACCCTTGTACCACTTTGTCAACATACTACACAGTTATTCTGGCTAAGGGATCTTGGCTATAAGTAATTTATTAGTATTCTTCAGGACAAACGGTCTGTATCTTCAATCAATTGACTGATTCTGAATCAGACCTGAAGTGTATTTAAAATGGGAGAATATAAAAAATTATCAGGAGGAATCAATCGTCATGACTATGATAGTTGCGAAGTGGACGATTGACGAATATCACCGCATGATTGACGCTGGCATTTTGAGCGATCGCAAAGTAGAACTACTCAAAGCAGAAATTGTCGAAATCTCACCGGAAGGAGAACCTCACGCTTATAGTAGTGGTGAAGCGGGTGACTATCTAGCCAAGTTATTAGCTGGACGCGTCAAAATTCGTGATGCTAAACCAATTACTCTACCCAACAACTCGGAACCAGAGCCAGACATTGCCATTGTCCAACCTTTAGGACGCGAGTATCGAGAGCATCATCCCTATCCAGAAAATATTTTCTGGTTGATTGAATATGCTAACTCTAGTTTAGAAAAAGATTTAGAGACAAAAAGCAAAATCTATGCAGAAGCTGGTATTTTAGAATATTGGGTTGTCAATCTAAAAAAGTTACACCTGGTGGTGTTTCGAGAAGTCTTAGATGGAGAATACGCGTCAAAACTGATATTGACTGGGGGAATAATTCAACCGCTTGCATTCCCAGATGTTTCTGTTGCAGTGGAACAAATTATTAACAGCTAAGATAATTTCCTCACAAGAATATATAAAGACACGAAATTGGACTGAGCTTCTCTACGAGACGCTATCGCGAATGCCCCGCTACGTCAACGCATCTCTACAAGGATTCTGGATAACGTATATTTAATTTCACCAGATGTTTAATAACCATTCTCAAGATATTTGATGCAGAGACAAGATTTTACTCCCATCTCTACAATGTATTTTCATGAGTTTTATTCTGCGTTCACAAATTCCAAATATCCATTGCTAAGTTCTTTAACTGCCAAATCATAAAATTGCTTACCATGTTCTGGCGTTGCTAAAGCCGGATTTGATCCCATACGTCCATCTGGATAACGCACTCGAAAGTCAGCAGCGCTATAAATCCTATGTCCGCTTGCAACTTCTGGTGAAAGGGGTGCTTGCTTAATTGCCTCTGGATAAACGTATTGGGTGAGAGCAACTTCACTTGGCGTTGCATGAGAACCTTCTTGATCCCCATATAATTCTTTAGCTAGCTTATATACAGAACCGCACATAAACCAGTTTGCCACTTGACATTGCACCTGTTGAGCATTGGCAATCTGCAAATCTTCTAAATGCGCGTAAGTTTCTGAGAAAGCAGCTTTGAGGGTGGCGATATTACCGCCATGTCCGTTGATAAAGTAGAATTTGCTAAAACCAGCTTTGGCTAAACAAGTTACATAATCTCGCACTACTTGAATTAAAGTGCTGGGACGCAGACTGATTGACCCAGGAAAAGCAGTATGGTGCAGTGCCATCCCCACATTGATTGTAGGACCGACGAGCGCTTGAGTTGCATCACCTACACCAGCTGCGATCGCTTCTGCACAAATAGCATCAGTACCAATTAACCCTGTTGGCCCGTGTTGTTCTGTGGAACCAATAGGGAAAATAATCCCCTTTGACTGCTGTAAATAAGCTTCGACTTCTTGCCAAGTACTTAAATGCAGTAACATTTAATGATTTTCCTCAATAAAATTGCGGTGGGATGAAACCTTTTGCTGCTAAATAGCATCTTCTGTAATTAAACTCCCACTAACACGATTATGAACTCTCTGAATTTTCTGTGCTGGCGATCGCACAAGATCCCCGACTTCGCAAAAGTTGTCGGGGATCTTTGTTTACTGCCAAATTTGGAGAGAATGAGACGAGCTATTTCTAAGAATATTGTTTAGGGGATGGAGTTGCAACATCGACAGAGATGGATATAAGCAATTTACCGATTCTGCCATTTTATCCTACGATACTCGCTGGGAACCTTCCCATAATAGAAATCAAAATTGATTTATGAAATGTTGCTTTTCTGGATAATCAAGAAAAGAAGTTGATCAATTTTGATTTTTGACTATTCAAAGTAATAATGCTTCTTTACGTCCCTTGTAATTTCCCATGTACAGGACATACCAGCCGGAAAAATTACTAAATCGCCCTTACCCATTTGCACTGGTTCTCCGCCATCAGGAGTAACAAGTACGTTACCTTCCAAAAAATAGCAAGTTTCTTGAGAATCATAAGTCCAAGGGAATTTTGAAACTTCCCTTTTCCAAATTTCCCATTTAAATACGCCTAATTCATTGAGATATTCTTGTCTAGGTTGATGCTCAATGTTAATTTTCATATTGTGTTTTATCTAGTTATATTCAGCAGTAAGATTGAATATCCTCTCCACACTTGTCTACTAAATAACACAAAGCGCGAAAACGCAAGTAGACAAGTTCGTTATAAAGCGGATTCAGCTTGCACATTGGCGGAATATGGCCTATTTTGCGACCAAAAAGCATGATATCACGCTCGAATGGACACTGGGCGGGAATTAGTTTAGCAATAAATTTGGCTAATTTCCGATTTTGAATCTCAATTTTGTCGAGCCATTGACGTAATGGTTGCAGTAAATCTAATTTGGGTTGAGTAAATTGCTTTTTACTACCTGTTTGATTCTTTTCTTCTAAAGGTTTAATAAAAGCAGGCAGAAAAATACGCCGATTCTGTGTTTTAAGCATAGTTTTGGGCAAGGTTTTCCTTGTGTAGATGAACTATTTGCCGATTGAAAATATCACAATGTAATATGTTTAGTCAATTTGCATTGTGCTTGTAGATTAAGAAGCAAAGTAAGCATAATGCAAACAATTTACATGCATCTTTGGGAAGAGAAATGGTTTAACTAATTGTTATTTAAGCCCACCAAATCATGAAGAACTGTCCCGTTAAATACAAAATAACAAAGAAAATATAAAAATGGCATTTCTTTAACTTATAGATTTCTAATATTGCAGATAGCAATCTTATATATTAAATATAAATGCCTGGTTCGGAAACTGACTAGTATCTAGAGATGTAGTTTATGGCAGATAAACACAGTTTTGTTCTGACCATACATACATTTCGCTAGCATTAGCCCCTAATATCTTTAGATTTTAGGGTATTGAATATCCATAAATTTGTCTGATATACTACACAAGCTAACCTAGATATTATCTAATAAATAGCAATAAATCGATTGATAAGTCAAAACTAATACAAGGACTTACACAAAAGCAAGGGGCACTTGTACTGAGTAATTCTACAGTTTTTATAATCAGCTTTGTCCAACTACTCACTGTGAGATTTTGCCGTTAGCACAGCCTCTTGTAGAAAAAAAGTATAGGTTATTTTCCCCAATTTTCACTCCCCGATTATGAAAAACTGAGTTATTTAAAATATCTTAACCCAGTACTAACCTGATATTTGCTAATGTATTCTACATTCTGTTGCTCTAATTTTGACAGTAATTTAGGTGGAAATGTCTTTGGTAAATATGTAGCACGATACCAAGGTTGGTTATTAAAGTAACTTTGCAATTCAGTATTATCAAAACGGCGGCCATGACTGGCAAAAATCGAATTTCGCATAATATCGAGTTCAAAACCGCTTTTACCATCCAAATCTGCATCAGTTACAAGTCTTTGAGAAAGCCAGAAATAATTGTTGAGAGTCGTGGTATCAACTGGTGGTATTGATGTAGTTGAGGAAGCTGATTGAGTTGGAACAGATGGCGTAGTTGGTGTAAATGTGGGAGTTTCTATCACGGGGCTTGTAACATTTGACGGTGTTTCTGAAGGTAATACTGTTTTGTCTGCTGTAGATTGAGAAGATTTTGGTAACACTTGACTAATAATCACAGATGCACCAATTAACCCACCTGCAATCAAACTACCCATAAGAATATTATTCTGACTATGACTACTTTGAGGGCTAGGCTGTGCTTTGACAGGCACTGTCTGAGGTGGCGGTGCAGAGACTACAGTTGGTTGAGTCAACAGGGGTTGCGTCGGTGGAATTGGATTTGCTATGCTCTGCAAAGAATCCAGCATTGCTCTGGCTGTGGGATAGCGATCGCGCGGATGATATGCGATCGCCCGATCGATTACTTTTGCCATAATTGGGCTAACATGACTGGCATATTGCCGCCAGACAATTTCACCCGTTTGAGAATCGGTTTCTAGTTGTTGCGCCTGTTTACCAGTCAGCAAATAAATTACCGTCATTCCTAAACTGTATAAATCACTAGAATAAACAGGTCTACCTGCGGCTTGTTCGCTCGGCATATAGCCAGGTGTACCAATCACAATCGAACTGGTAGGATTGCCTTGAGAATTTACTACTGTTCCCATTGACTCCCGCACAGCACCAAAATCAATCAGCACTGGTTTAGCATCCCGATGACGCACAATAATGTTATCCGGCTTAATATCGCGGTGAACGATATGCTTAGAGTGAATGTAATCCAGGACAGGTAATAAATTCATGAATAATTCCTGGACAGCGCCTTCACTAAATAGCCCCTGCTTCTGGACTTTTCCAGTTAAGGTATCGCCTTCAACCCATTCTTGAACTAAGTAAAATTGTCCACCTGAAGAGAAGTAGGCATATAATGCCGGAATTTGGTCATTTGCGCCACCAAGTTCTTCTAAAATAGCTGCTTCGCGTTGAAACCTATCTTGCACTAACTGGTAAATTTGGGGATTGTTGTGAATCGGTCTTAGTTGTTTAACCACACAACGGCGCTTTGAAGGCATATAGGTGTCTTCAGCTAGATAGGTTTCACCAAACCCACCAGCACCCAGTGTGCAGATAACTTGATAGCGATCATTCAGTAGCTGTATTGTCATGGGAGATTGCAAGCGATATTCATAAGATAGTTTTCCCCAAAACTACCTTCATTTCAAATCTAGTAAACCTTCTTCTTTCAATTTAGGATTGAAGCGAATCTGCATTTGCAAACCGCGCACTTCTAACAATTGCGTTGAAATTTCTGCTTCTACTCTCCGTGCCACATTTTTAAGAACTTTTATTTGTGCTAATTCATCATTAGCTGGATTTTGATAATTTGCCTGTTCTTCATCTGTCATTACGACTTTGACATCAATGGGATGAGTCCATTTTTCCTTGTTATCCCCATTACCCCAAGGCACACTGCCATTTTCAGCAATCCAAGCATTTTCAGTATTCTCTAAAATTGTGCGACTAGGGCGTTCAATAGTTTGAACCTTGACCCAATAGCATTGCTGTGGCTGACGGACTAAATGCTGCTTAAGGCTGAGGTAAACATCACGAGAGTATCCTACAAATTGCAGCACTTTTTCTTGGTCAAAGATAGCATATACCCCGATTTTACCCTGAAATTGTTCGGGTAATTGGCCGCGATCGTCTATATAAGGTATATATTCCAGAGTTGCCAAAGAAGAAAGATTTGTTTCAGAAGCCATACATCAAATATCAAACTTACTATTTGCCTTCAAAATTGAAAATTACGAATTAGGGAAAAATTAATCCATTACTCAATCAATTTTTGGTAAATTGCACAAAGGCGACTGGGTTTAAAAATCTTAGCACTGAACATGAAATTTGGAGGTACATTGATGATGAGATACTCATCAGATTCATGATACTTTTCAAATTCTGCTGGCATTCCTTTAGTAGTAGTTAAGCTATAAGGAACTGGCTGGAAAAGTAATTCTGTAAATTTAAGTTGCTCACATCCCAACTGTTGACAAATTTGGTTCAAGAAAGCAACGCTTGTCAATAAATTGAATAGAGTTTGTTGAGCCTGTGCTTCAAGAGTGAAACTGCCATCAAAGTTCTGAACGATTTTAAGGGACATCTTATGTATTAATAGCTAGTTATTAACGACTAACTGATGATAGAGAATAGGCAACATTTACACATGGATGATCAGATCATCCAAAAAGGCTAGGCAACTAAGTCTATCTTTTTGTGCAGATGTGTTTGGTGAAAAATCACCACTTTAAAGCCTATTGGATTGTGAGACTTCTGTCAGCTATGCGAGCAAGCTGGCATGGTTAAGAATCGTGAAGTTTAGAAGATTTTTAAAGATATAGCAATCGCCAAGGTAATTAGGACACTAGGTTCAAGACAAACTCGATTG